>CAWDQZ010000014.1:0-50190 GCA_963804595.1 uncultured Solirubrobacterales bacterium | reverse complement strand
TTTGTCCTACTCCCTACAATCATTTCTATGTTTTTGCGAAGGAGTTACTCCGGAACCTCTTTCTACAAACGTTTCTGGGGCGTGGTAAAACTCGGTGCTGGTGGAATCGTCGGATTCCGGATCGCTTCGGTCACTCAGGGAGCTGAACCGCGGTCGCGTCATCGACGCCTTGCGCGGCCGTGGACGGGCGCCGCCGGAGATCGCGCGGGCGACCGGGCTCTCCCGCTCGACGGTGTCGAGCATCGTCTCGGATCTGATCGAGTCTGGCGTGCTCACCGAGCACGGCGAGGAGACCGGAGTTGCCCATGGCGAGGCGGGCGGCAGGCCGCCGGTACTCCTCTCCCTCAACCCGTCGGCCGGCCTTGCCGTGGGCATCGACTTCGGGCACACCCATCTGCGTGTGGCGGTCTCGGACCTCTCGCACGATGTCCTGGCCGAGAGCGGGCGCGAGCTCGACGTCGATCACTCCGCTGAGGAGGGCCTGGATGCGGCCGCCGAGCTCGTCGATCGGGTCTTGAAGGAGGCGAAGGTCGACCGCAACGGCGTTCTCGGTGTGGGCATGGGGCTGCCCGGCCCGATCAACCGGGCGACGGGACAGGTCGGCTCCTCGTCGATCCTCCCCGGCTGGGTCGGTGTGGACGCGGCCGAGGAGATGGGAGACGGCTGGGACTCCCCGTCCATGTCGAGAACGACGCCAACCTCGGGGCGCTCGCCGAGTACGTCTGGGGCTCCGGCAAGGGCCACTCCGACGTGATCTACATCAAGCTCTCCTCGGGGGTCGGTGCGGGGCTGCTCCTCGGCGGCCGCCTTCATGAGGGCGCCGGGGGAACTGCCGGGGAGATCGGGCATACCCCGACGCAGCACGGAACAGCGATCTGCCGCTGCGGCAGCCGTGGCTGCCTCGAGACCGTCGCCTCCGCGCGAGCCATCGCCGAGCAGCTGGGGGCCAGCCGGGCGAGCCCGTCTCGACCCAGGAGCTCCTGCGGGTGGCGGCCGAAGGCGATGTCGCCGCCGCCCGGCTGATCGCGGAGGCGGGGAGGGAGATCGGAGTCGCCCTCGCCTGGCTGTGCAATCTGATCAATCCCGACTGCGTGATCATCGGCGGCGATCTCAGCGCCGCCGGCGAGCTGATCACCGAGCCCGTCTTCGAGTCCATCCGCCGCTATGCGATCACCAGCGCCTCAGAGGAGGTGCGAGTCGTGGCCGGAGTCCTCGGGGAGCGGGCCGAGCTGCTCGGCGCGCTCGCCCTCGTCCTGCACGCCGGCGACGGACTGCTGGGCTCCAACTCGCCCCAGACGGTCGCTGCATGAAAGCGAACAAGAGATTTCGAAATCAACACAGAGAGGATCGGAAGTGATAGAGAGCAAGCGATTGGAGGAGGTACGCGATGTCTAGATCGAAAAGCTGGGCCCGCGGCGCCGTGTTGTCGGTAGCGGCGCTCGTGATCGGGGTCGGCCTGGCCGCCTGTGGAGGCGGCGGTGGCGGAGGGGGGCCGAAGATCGCCCTGCTCCTGCCCGAGTCGAAGACGACCAGGTACGAGGCCCACGATCACCCGGAGTTCGAGCAAGCAGTGAAGAACGCGTGCTCGGATTGCGACCTGATCTACAGCAACGCCAACCAGGACGCGTCTCAGCAGCAGAGTCAGATGGAGGCCGCGCTTACGGATGGCGCCGATGTGGTCGTTCTCGATCCGGTGGACTCCGCCTCGGCAGCGTCGATGGTGCAGCTGGCGAAGCAGCAGAACGTGCCCGTCGTCAGCTATGACCGTCTGATCCTCGACACGCCGGATGTGGCCGCATACGTCTCGTTCGACAATGTCAAGGTCGGCCAGTTGCAGGGCCAAGCCCTGTCCACGAAGCTGGCTGACGATGGCAACCCGAGCGGGCCGATCGTGCGCATCAACGGCTCGCCCACGGACAACAACGCCAAGCTGTTCGGCCAAGGCGCTGCTTCCGCCTTCAGCCAGGCAGGTGTCCAGGTCGCCAAGGAGTACGACACCCCCGACTGGAGCCCCGACCAGGCCCAGACGGAGATGGATCAGGCGATCACAGCGCTCGGCAAGACCGGGTTCAAGGGCGTCTACGCGATGAACGACGGCACTGCAGGCGGCGCGATCGCCGCGATGGAGGCCGCCGGCATCGATCCGACGACGGTCCCGACGACCGGTCAGGACGCGGAGCTCGATGCGGTCCAGCGGATCCTCGCTGGAAGCCAGTTCATGACGGTGTACAAGGCGACCAGGCCTGAGGCTGAGACCTCAGCGAAGATCGCGGTGGCTCTGGCCAAGGGCGACCCCATCCCGACTGGTCTGATCGTTCAGCAGACGAAGACCAACAACGGCTCGGCAGACATCCCGTCATTCCTGCTCACGCCGCAAGCCGCCGACAAGAGCAACATGAAGTCGGTGACCTACGGCGGCCAGCCGCTGATCGGTTCGGACGGTTACTGGACAGCAGACCAGGTCTGCACCGCCCAGTTCCAGTCGGCCTGCCAAGCGGCGGGTATCAGCTAGGCGAGGTGAAGTAGAGGAATGAGTCCCCGAATGGCGCGAGGAGAGGCAAAGTCGAACGGCGAAGGCAACGGTGCCGCGACCGAGCATCTCCTCGCGCTGCGGGGGTTCTCAAAGAGCTTCGGGCCCGTACGGGCCCTGCATGAGGTGGACTTCGAGGTCGACCGCGGCGAGATCGTCGCCCTCGTTGGGGACAACGGCGCCGGCAAGAGCACCCTGATCAAGGCGATCGACGGCGTCCAGCCTCCTGACCAGGGGGAGACCTACTTCGACGGCAAGAAGGTCAGCATCTCCACGCCCCAGGTCGCGGAGCGACTCGGCATCGCCACCGTCTTCCAGGATCTGGCGTTGTGCGACAACCTCGATGTGGTCGCGAACCTCTTCCTGGGCAAGGAGCTGGCGGAAAGTGGGGTTCCGGTCCACGTGATCGACGAGGTGGAAATGGAGCAGCGCTCCAAGCAGCTTCTGAGCGACCTGTCGGTGACGACTCTGGGCAGCGTTCGCACCGAGGTCGGCAGCCTCTCAGGTGGCCAGCGCCAGTCGGTGGCGATCGCCCGCACGCTGATCGGCGAGCCCAAGGTGGTGCTCTTCGACGAGCCGACCGCCGCGCTCGGTGTCCAGCAGACAGCCCAGGTGCTCGGCCTGGTGAAGCGACTCGCCGACGAGGGGCTGGGCATCGTGATGATCAGCCACAACCTCGAGGACGTCTTCCAGGTGGCCAACCGGATCATCGTGCTGCGCCTCGGCGAGCGGGTGGCGACCTTCGACCGCGAGAAGACGACCCCCGAGCAGGTCGTCGGCGCGATCACGGGCGCCGATACGGCCGAGATGCGGCGCATTGAGGAGGAGACCGAGCAGAAGCTGGGCGACGAGGCCAGTCAACCGAGGGAGGAGACCGATGGATGAGGAGGTGATCTCGTGGAAGGCGGCGCAGCCGGACAGCTGAAGGCGCTCGGAAAGGACGGGCCGAGCGGGGCCCTCGGGCGACTCCTGCGCGGAGACGTCGGATACCTTCAGGTCTTCCTCGCGCTCGGCCTGATCTGGACGGTCTTCCAGCTCGCCAACGACCGCTTCCTCACCGCGACGAACCTCACCAACCTGTTGCTTCAGGTCACGGCCATCGGGATCATCTCGATCGGAGTCGTGCTCGTGCTACTGCTCGGCGAGATCGATCTCTCCATCGGAGCGGTGAGCGGCCTGTGCGCCGGGATCATGGCGGTGCTCACGGTCCAGCACGGCTGGTCGCCGACGCTTGCGATTCTCGTCGGCCTCCTGGCCGGCACGGCGATCGGGTTGATCAACGGGTTCTTCAACACCTACTTCGGCATCCCGTCGTTCGTGGTGACGCTCGCGGGACTGATCGCCTGGCAGGGAGCGTTACTCCTTGTGCTGGGAGATACCGGCACCATCAACCTCCCGCCCAGCGTCATCACCGACCTGACCAGCACGTTCTACGGCGCCGGGGTCGGATGGACCCTCGCCGTGGTCGTGACGGCAGGCACGCTGGGAGCCGGGCTGTTCTCACGGCGCCGCCGACAACGGGCCGGCCTGGAACCGCCGCCGCTCGCAGGGCTCGTGTTCCGCACAATGCTCGTCGGTGCCGCGATGTTCATCGGGGTCGCGATCCTGCTCTCCGATCGAGGGGTGCCGCTGGCGGCCATCATCCTGCTCGGCCTCACCGGGCTGTTCGCGTTCATCACCGAGCGAACCCGGTTCGGTAGGCACATATACGCGGTGGGGGGCAATGCCGAGGCGGCTCGGCGTGCAGGGATCCGGGTCACCAGGGTCCGGGTCACCGTCTTCGCCATCGGCGCGACGATGGCGGGGGCCGGCGGGATCATGGCCGCGTCGCGGCTGATCGCCGTCAACCAGTCATCGGGTTCGGGCGACGTCCTGCTGAATGCGATCGCCGGCCCCGTGATCGCGGGCACCAGCCTGTTCGGAGGCCGCGGCTCGGTCTGGTCGGCCCTGCTCGGGGCGCTCGTGATCGGCTCGATCTCGAACGGCATCAACCTGCTCGGACTGGAGTCGTCGGTGAGGTTCATGATCACCGGCGGAGTCCTGCTCGCCGCAGTGACGCTCGACGCACTGAGCCGGCGCCGGCGCTCGGCGGTCTCGGTCGGCTAGCGGGCCCTCGGCTTCGCCTGCGGGCACCCTCCCAACCCGAGAGGTCGGCGCCGGCGGCAATCCCGGCCTCAGTGGCCTGGACAGCCTCGGCGGCCGCGAGCAGGTCGGCGAGTGATTCGGAGATGCCGCTGGCGACCGTCTCGATGTCCTCCATCGCGTCGTAATCGCCGAGCAGCCCGACGTCCATGCCGCCGTTGTAGCTGATGATCGCGATCGCGAGGGCGTGATTCTCCGGCAGGAAGGCGACCGGGAAGACGTCCTGGAGCTCGCGGCCGAGCACGTACAGGGGGATCTGCGGGCCGGGGACGTTCGTGACGATCAGGTTGAAGAGGCGGGTGGAGAAGTTGAGCCGCGAGGCCTGGGCCAGCAGGGTGGGCGGGGCGAAGTCGTTGAAGCGCGAGATCACCTCGGCACCGAGGGCCTGCTTGGACTCCTTGAGCCCGTCCATCGACCGGCGGACGACCTCGAGGCGCTTGACGGGATCCTCGATGTAGACAGGGAGCGGCCCCCTCATCGCCGCGAGCCGGTTGCCGAGCTGGCCGTGCTCGTCCCCGGTCCTGATCGAGACCGGCACCAACGCGCGCAGCTCGAGCCCGGCCAGCTTCACACCGCGGCTCCGCAGCCAGCTACGCAGGGCGCCGCTGACGACGGTCAGCACAACGTCGTTGACGGTGCCGCCGAGGACGTTCTTGATCCTCTTGAAGTCGTCCAGCTCGGCCCGCGTCCAGGCGAACCGCCGGTGCGATCCGATCTCCGTGTTCAGCGGCAGCTCCGGAGCCGGATTGGCCAGATTCCAGGCGACCTCGGCGAGCCCCTCGCCGGCCTCGACGACCTTCTCGGTCGTGCGCACGGGGTCCAGCGCGGCGCGAATGGCGCGGCGCGCAAGCTTGAAGGGGGTCTCGGCGGCCCCAACGAGACCGCGAGCCGCGAGTTCCTGGGGCGACGGCGTCGGCCGCGGCACCCAGTCGCGGTCCGGCTCGATCGGCTCCGGCACGGGCTTGACGTCGAAGAGCACGGTCGCGATGTCGACACCCGAGATTCCGTCGACGAGCGCGTGATGCGTCTTCGTGATCAGGGCGAAGCGGTTTCGCTCGAGGCCCTGGACCAGCCAGATCTCCCAAAGAGGCTTCGTCCGATCGAGGGCCTGCGAGAAGAGGCGCCCGGCGATGTTGCGGAGCTGCTCCTCGGACCCTGGGGCCGGGAGCGCCGAATGGCGGACGTGATAGGCGAGGTTGAAGCTCGGGTCGTCCACCCAGAACGGCCGCCCGGTCTCGACCGGCGGGAAGGCGAGCTTCTGGCGGAATCGCGGGACCAGGTGGAGACGGCTGTCGACGTGCGCCAGGAAGTCCTCATAGCCCGGCGGAGGGCCTTCGAAGATCAGGATCGCGCCGACGTGCATATGCGCGCTCGACGTCTCGTTCGTCAGGAAAGAAGCGTCGATCGAGCTCAGCCTGTCCATGTGTCCCTGTGCCACCGTCGCAAGCGTAACCCCTCCACCTGGAGGCACGGCCGCTACCCTTCGCCCGCGCGTGCCGTCCACCTCAAAACCCACTGTTTCGGGCCCCACGCGGGTCCTGCTGGCGGCCCCGCGCGGCTACTGCGCCGGCGTCGATCGCGCCGTGGAGACGGTCGAGCACGCGCTGGACCTCTACGGCCAGCCGATCTACGTGCGCAAGGAGATCGTGCACAACAAGCACGTCGTCCATGAGCTCGAGAAGCGGGGGGCGATCTTCGTCGACCAGGAGACCGAGGTCCCCGAGGGCGAGATGGTGGTCTTCTCCGCCCATGGCGTCGCCCCGAGCGTCCACGCCAACGCCGCCAACCGCAATCTCCGGACGATCGACGCCACCTGTCCGCTGGTCACGAAGGTCCACGTCGAGGCGCGCAAGTTCGCCGCGGACGGATACACGATCGTGCTGATCGGCCATCAGGGCCACGAGGAGGTCGAAGGCACGATGGGAGAGGCTCCCCAGCGGACGGTCCTCGTCCAGACGGAGGCCGACGTCGACGAGCTCGAGGTCGACGACCCCGACCGGATCGCCTACATCACGCAGACCACCCTGTCGGTGGACGAGACGAGCTCGATCATCGCCCGCCTCAAGGAGAAGTTCCCCAACGCCACCGGGCCGAAGACCGATGACATCTGTTACGCGACGACGAATCGACAGGCGGCCGTCAAGGAGCTCGCCGGCCACTGCGATCTCGTCCTGGTGATCGGCTCGACGAACTCCTCGAACTCGAATCGCCTCGTCGAGGTGGCCCGCGAGCATGGCTCCGCTTCCCATCTGATCGACAACCATCTGCAGGTGGAGGACGCCTGGCTCGAGGGCGTGGAGACGGTTGGGATCACCTCCGGCGCGAGCGCCCCCGAGGAGCTGGTCGAGAAGCTGGTCATCTTCTTCCAGAAGCGGGGTGCGAGCGAGGTGTCCGAGCTTCGCACCGTCAACGAGGACGTGCGGTTCATGCTCCCCGGCGAGATCCGCAACGAGCTCGCCGCGTCCGGCACGTAGGCAGGCGCGGTGCGGGCCTAACGGCCCGTTCCGCCCGTGAAGTCGCCCGTGCCGCTGCCGGTGGTCGTCGGGTAGGTCGACGTCGAGGTGCCGTAGCTGGAGCTCGAGGACCCCGACGCCGTGTGCTTCCCGTGGAACGCCTCAAGGGCGGGCAAGTCGGTGGGGACCTCGAAGTCGGGGCATTCGCCGCCCTGGGCGGCCTCCATGAAGGAGCGCCAGATCGGCCCGGAGGTGGGGCCGCCGAAGCCGGTCTCATCTCGCGAGAGCGGGTGGCCGGTCCAGACGGCCGTCGAGTACATGGGCGTGTAGCCGACGAACCAGGCGTCCGAGAGCCCTTCGCTGGTCCCGGTCTTGCCGGCCTCCGACTGGCACCCGATGGATGTGTAGCCGGCCCCGGTCCCGCTGGTGATCACGCCCTCCAGCACTTTGGTGACCTCGTAGGCCTCCCCCTCGGTGAGCACCCGCTTGCCCTCGCTCGCGCTGGGCTCGTCGACCTTTCCGCCCGGGAAGATCACCCTGTCGATCGCCGTGGCGTCGTGGTGGGTTCCGCCGTTGGCGAGGGTGGCGTAGGCGTCGGCCTGCTCGAGCGGGGTGACGCCGACGCTCAGCCCGCCGATCGCGTCGGCCGGCGGGATGAAGCAGTTCGGGCCGACCTTGCAGGGGATCTCGCGTGCGCCCTTGATACCGAGCGGCGAGGTGATCCCCATCTCATACGCGGTCTTGGCGATGTTGGCGGGCCCGACGTCGAGCCCGAGCTGGGCGAAGACGACGTTCACCGACTCCCAGGTCGCCTGCGTCAGCGCCATCGTGCCGCCTCCCGGCTCGGCGTTGTTGACCGTCCAGGGCGAACCGCCCGGAGTTTCCAGCGTGATGGGGGAGGTGCCGTTGTAGTAGGTCGTGTCCGGGTCGATGCCCTGCTTGATCGCCGTCGTCAGGTCGTAGACCTTGAATGAGGAGCCCGGCTGGCGCTGGGCATGGGCGGCGAAGTTGAACTGGCTCTCGGGGGAGTAGCGCTGGGTGGAGGCGAGGGCGACGATCTCGCCGTTGGCGGGGTCGACGGAGGCGAGCGCCGACGCCGGTCCGCCGTCCGGATAGCAGACCGAACAGGAATCGACCGCCGTCTGTGCGGCTCCCTGGAGTCGTGGCTGGATCGTCGTATAGACCTTGAGCCCGCCGTTCTGGACAGTGTTCAGCCCGTACCGGTCCTCGAGCTCCTGCTTGACCAGGTCGAAGATGTAGGGCTGTCGAATCCGGCTGTACTTGTGCCCGGGATCGAGATTGAGGTCCTGGCCGACGGCGTCCGCGAACTCGCTCGCGCTGATCTTGCCCTGCTGCTCCATCGCCTGCAGCACCTCGTTGCGCCGCGCGAGCGCCGCCCTCGGGTTGAGCAGCGGGTTGTACTGGGACGGGGCCTGAGGCAGGCCCGCGATCATCGCCGCCTCGGGCAGGGTGAGCTCGCGAGCGTGCTTGGAGTAATAGGTCTGGGCCGCCGCCTCGACCCCGATCGCGGTCGCGCCCTCGTTGGTGCCGTAGGGAGCGGTGTTCAGGTACCTGGTCAGGATCCAGTCCTTCGTGTGCTGGTCCTCTTCCTCATTGGCGAGGTGCGCCTCGATGATCTTCCGCCGGAGCGTGTCCTGCGGATTTGCGATGTAGAGGTTGCGGACGAGCTGCTGGGTGATCGTCGAGCCACCCTCCCGGGCCTTGCCCCCGGCGACCAGGTCCTCCCAGCCGGCGCGGATGATCGCCGAGGGGTCGATGCCGCCGTGGCTGTAGAACCTGCGGTCCTCGATCGCGACCGTCGCGTCCTTCAGATCCTGCGGGATATGCGAGCTGGCGATCGGCTGCCGGATCTTGTCCGAGTGGATCACCCCGATCAGCGAGCCGTCTGCGGCGTATACCTTCGAAACGGCGCCCTTCGTGATGGGCCTCAGTGACGCGATCGAGGGGGCCGAGTCATAGATGCTGATCACCCAGACGGCCCCGGCGACGGCGCCGATTCCGACCAGCGCAAATGGAAGGCCAAGTGCCAAGAGAAGCTTCTTCCTGCCCGAGCTCTTGAGGCGTCGGCGCCGTCTGCGCGCTCGCTGCGTCATGCCGGCCCGAAAGGGTAGGGCTAAGCGCCCGTGGGTATTCCCGCCGCGAACTGAATCGAGTAGATCAGCAGGCCGGGGGATGGCGCGAGTCGGAGGGAGTGGCGTTCGGTGCGGGCGTGAGTAGTCATTTCGTGCAGTCCGGGGTCGGTGATCGCGACCGGGTCGCGGGTCTGGCCATCGACCAAGATGGCGATCTGGCCCTCGCCGTCGGTGGCGGCGTAGGCGCCGCCCGCCTCGTAGCTGAGCTCGAGCACGCGGTCGGCATCGGACTTCGGCCACGGCTCCTCGGTGGAGCCGCCCGGGAGCAGCTCGGGGGTGGGCGCGATGACCTTCGCGTCAGGTGCGTCGGAGGGCCGCAGGGGCGCAAGCGGCGGCGGCCACTCATGGTCGCCGCCGTCTGACTCGGCCAGGGTGTCGCGGATCGCCTCCTCGGTGCCCTGATACTCGCCCTCGCCGAGGTGGTACCAGCGCAGCGCTCCGCCCCTGCCCCAGAGGAAGAGCGCCGGCCAGCCGTGCGGCTCGTAGAGGCGCCAGACACTGAACTCCCGATCGACGATCACCGGCCAGGAGATCTCGAGCCGATCCGACGCTTCGGCGACGACGTCGTAGTCCTGCGTGAAGGGAAAGCGGGGCGAGTGAACCCCCACGAATGCCAGACCGTCTCCGGAATAGCGGTGATACCACGCTCTCAGGTAGGGGAGTGTCCGAACCGAGTTGAGCTGTGCGAAGTCGAAGAAGTGGACCAGCACGGGCCTGGTCGCGACGAGACGGTCGATCGAGTCGATGGGCTCGCCGATCCACTCTGCTCCGTCGGGCAGCGGCGGAATCGCGATGTCTGGGCGGGGAGGGCGCACGCCCGGAGGGTATGCTGAGACGGTCCCCGTTGAAGGAGAGGTACCTGTGAGTCGATCGGTTTGGGAGCGCATAGAAGAGAGTCGAGCTCGACACAACGTGCTCGAGCACCCCTTCTACGTCCGCTGGTCCGCCGGAGAGTTGTCGCGCGAGGAACTGGCCCGCTATTCCGGGCAGTACCGCCACGCAACCGAGGCGCTCGCGCGCCTCTGCCGGGAGGCCGCTGAGGCGGCGCCGAGGCGGCACCGGGACGAGATCAAGGCTCACGCCGCCGATGAGGAAGCCCATGTCGGGCTCTGGGACGGCTTCGTGGAGGCCGCGGGCGGCGAGATCGGGGTCGAGCCGACCCCCGAGACGGCCGAGTGCGTCGCCGACTGGACTGCGCCGGACGGCTACCTCGGCAGGCTCGCGCGGATGTACGCGATCGAGAGCGGCCAGCCTGAGATCGCGCGCGTGAAGCGCGAGGGTCTCGCCCGCTTCTATGGGATCGATGGCGGCACCGGCAGCGAGTACTTCCGTGTTCACGAGGAGGCCGACCACGCTCACGCAGAGGAGTCCCGCCGGCTGATCGAGGAAGCGATGGCCCCGGAGGACGAGGACGCACTGGTGGCGGCGGCCGAGTCCGCGTTCCGCGCCAACTGGCGACTGCTCGACGGGGTCAGCTGAACCGCTGCGGATGCGCGGCCGCTTGCCGAGGGTGGGCGACCGCGCGATCGGGATCGCGCTCGGCATCGTGCTGGGAATCGCGGTGATCCTGCTGTTCCTCTTCCTGGGATCCCGCGACACAATCGATGAGCCGTCGATCTCCGGGGGAGCGACTCAGACGGCGACCCAGCCTGCGACCATCCCTGTGCAGCCCCAGCGGAAGCCTCCCCAGTAGGAGTCCCGAGCGATGAGATCAACCTTGCGGATCGCGCACAACGTCAGGCTCGCGTCGGTCCTGGCGGTTGGAGCCTTCGGGCTCCACCAGCTCCGCTACCTGCTCGCCTCCGGGTCGGCCTCCTCGGCCGAGCACGCCGCGCACGGCTACATGACCGGTCTGATGGCGCCGATCGCAGTGCTGGTCCTGGCAGCCGTACTGGCGACGCTGATCCGAGGTACCGAGGGCGCCGCGCCGAAGCGCGCGCCGCTCGGGCGGCGCATCGTTCTGTTCACTGGAGCGCTGCTGGTGATCTACGTCGGCCAGGAGTCGCTGGAGGCGATCCTGGCCGCCGGCCATCCACCGCTCTTCGAAACGATATTGGCCGGCGGAGGCTGGCTCGCAGCGCCGCTGGCTCTCGGAATCGGCGCACTGTCGGCGCTGGTCGCAAGAGCGCTCGAACGGGTGGAGCGGGCGATCGCGATCGTCCACGCGAAGCGTGTGCGGTTCCGCGCTCCCTCCGTCCGCGGCAGGGCCCTTCCGGCTCGCACGCTCAGCCTGGCCTTCGCACCGCTCGCCTTCGGCCTGGCGCGAAGGCCGCCTCCGCCGGTACCTGCCTAGGCAGGTGCCAACAGGCACGTCTTGCGGTCGCCTTTAGGCAGCGACCTGAGCGTGCGCATTCCAAGGAGGACCTAAAGATGCAATCGAGAGCTGGGCGATTCGGCGTGCTCGCGGCGGTGATCGTGGCCGCGGTTGTCGTCTTCATCGTGCTGCGCAACAACAACAGCGACGAGAGCACCGACAGCGATGCGACCAAGGGCGTCCAGGTGCTCAACGTCGACGCGAGCGGGAATCCCGTTGGCGGCGAGAAGACGCTGACCTACAACAAGGGCGACCAGGTCCAGTTCCGCGTGAACCTGGCGAAGCCCGAGGAGGAGGTCCACGTCCACGGTTACGACATCGAGAAGTCCGCCGAGACGAGCCCGGTGAGCTTCTCCTTCCCGGCGACGCTCGACGGGGTGTTCGAGATCGAGGTCCATCGGCTCGACCACACCGAGGGGCCGATCGCCAGCCTGCGCGTCAATCCGTGATGGCGCCCGGAGGAGCTTTCGGAGCCAAGCAGCGGGCCGCCGGTCTCGCCGCCCTCGTGGCGGCTGGGTCGGCGGCGGCGCTCCTCTTTCCGGAGGCGGCCTCGGCCCACGCCCTCGTCGGCCGCAAGGACCTGCCGGTGCCCGCCTGGCTCTTCGCCTGGGGGGCCTCGCTCGTCCTGGTCATCTCCTTCGCCCTGCTCTCAGTCGCCTGGACCCGGGCGCGTCTGCAGCGGGAGGACTGGCGGCCGCTGCCGCGGTGGCTCTCGGAAGCCCTGGTCAACCCGGTCACGGAGATCCTCTGTGGCGTGATCGGCGTGGGGCTGTTCGTGGTGGTGCTCTACGCCGGATTCCGCGGCATCTCCGACCCCACGCAGAACTTCTCGGTCGTCTTCGTCTTCTACACGTTCTGGCTGGGCCTCGTGCTGCTCAGTGTCCTCCTAGGTGATGTCTTCAGGGCACTCAACCCGTGGCGGGTGCTCGGCCGGCTCGTCTCCGGCGGCTTCCGGCTGGTCGCCGGACAATCCGCCCCGGTGCCCCTCAGGTATCCCGATTGGCTCGGGCGCTGGCCGGCGGTGCTCGGCGTGCTGCTCTTCGTCTGGCTCGAGCTGATCGCCGGTGGCGGGGCTTCGCCCTCGCCGCACGACGTCGCAGTCGGCACGGTGATCTACAGCGTCGTCACCTTCGCGTGCATGGTTCTGTTCGGGGTGGAGGAGTGGATCGGCAGAGGGGAGACCTTCAACGCCTACTTCGGGATGTTCGCCCGGCTCGGTCCCTTCGAGGTGAGGGAGCGCGAGCTGGGGGTGAGGAAGTTCCTGACCGGCGCGCCGCAGTGGGCTGCAGTGCCGGGGGCGGCCGCGCTGGTGCTGGCTTCGATCGCGGTGACCAGCTTCGATGGCGCCCAGGAGGGCGCGCTGGCAGGCGCGATCAGGTGGACCTTCGAGCGCTGCAACGACATCGGCTTCAGCCTGCCGAACTCGTTCCGGGTGGCGAACTCGATCTGGCTGCTGATCGTCTTCGCCGGCGTCTCGCTCCTCTACTGGCTCGGCATCAAGGGCATGCGGACGGTCCCGGGCTCGCCCCCGCTGAAGGAGCTCGGCCGCTCATTCGCGCACACGCTGATCCCGATCGCGCTCGCCTACCTGGTGGCGCACTACTTCAGCGCCTTCCTGTACCAGGAGCAGGCGCAGTTCACCTACATCCTCTCCGACCCGCTCGGCCACGGGTCCGATCTCTTCGGCACCGCCGGCGGCGGGATCAACTACGGGATCGTGGGCTCGAACACTGTCTGGTACGTGCAGGTCGCCGCTCTCGTGGTGGGACACGTGGTCGCACTCACCCTCGCCCACGATCGGGCGCTCGGCGTGTACGACAGCGTGCGCAACGCCTCGCGCTCGCAGTACTTCATGCTGGCGGTGATGGTGGCGTTCACCTGCTTCGGGCTCTTCCTGCTCTCGCAGGCGAATGGGTAGCTGAGGACGAAACCGCGGGCTGAAATACTCGAGGCAGCCGAGTGATTCCGCTCGCACACGTCGGCCACTGGTACCTCTGGGTCCCGTACGCGATCCCGGTCGTGATCGTGCTCGGTGCTTCCCTGCGGGCCTTCAGGCAGCAGCGTCGCGAGGACCGCCTGCGGCAAGAGGCCGAGAACCCGAATCCCTGATCGGGCGGCGCCGAGCCGACACCTCCAGCGCCGCCAGCGTGACCGCGATCGGCACGGTGGCGGGAAGTATCGAGACGAGGAAGAAGAGCAGGTCGAAGCTCAGCGCGAGGACGGCGGCCAGCCCCGTCGCGCTGAGCTGCAGCCTGCGGTCACCCGCGAGCGTTGCGCCCAGGACCGCGGCGACGAAGAGATCGCCGAATCCGAGCACCGCCGAGCCGAAGTGGGCGAATTGCAGCTGCGGCAACCCGGCGGCAGGCGCCGCAGCGTTGAGGACGGCATTCGGGCTCTGGAGCAGATCAGCAGTGACGAGACATGTGTCGACGATCGCCATCGCGTAGATCGCCACCTTCAGCCAGCGCGCCGGGACCGACGCGGCCAGCAGTGTGCCGAGCGCTACGCAGGCGAGCGCCGAGAGGACGAGGGCCGCCGACTCTCCCGTCAAGGTCCCGGGGACGGCCCAGGCGATCCCGAAAAGGGGAATCGGGAGCAGTGCCAGCCAGAGGCGCGCGCCGCGGATCGCCCAGGCGAGCGCGAGGGCCGCCAGGATCGGGACCGCCACCAGAGCCAGGTAGGTGAGCGCGTCGGCCAGCCCGGGAAAGACGGCGATCCCCGCGACGACCACCGCGATGGAGCCGGGGAGGATGAGCGCCCACCACCGGCTCGACAGCCGGAGCGCGGGCGGCAGCTCTCGTCGCGATGGCAGCGCGATCAGGCTCGCCTGGACGAGACTCAGGATCGCGATTGAGGGTGCGAAGGGGATGGGTCAACAGTGTCGGGAACTGGCGTCCCCGATGCTGACCGAACTACCTAAACCGCCGCTTCGCGGCGGGGCCGCTACTCCACGGGTGCGTCGAGCGCGTCCCAGTCATCCTTGCTGGCGAACTTCGTCAGCTTGGTCCCCTCGTTGACCGCCTTGAAGGCGTAGCGGACCTGGGTCTTGCCGTCCTTGCCCTGGCGCTCATAGGTGGTCTTGGTGACATCGGATTCGGGGATCTGGACCTTTTCGCGCTTCTTCACGTCGTAGAACTCGATCGCCATTCCGGAATCTCCTCTCGTCACGCCTGCCCCGTCGAACGGGGTGGCACTCGGTCTTATTTTGCAGCCTGGGTGACGGGGCCGCAGGCAGGAGGATTCCCGCCCGCTCGGACGTTCATTTCACGGCTGGCGCCCGACGCCTAGACACCGATCAGCGAAATTCCGAAAATCGCTGCAAATCCCAGCAATGTGAGGCCGACGCGGCCCCACGACGCGTGCTCGTGCGCCTCCGGCAGCAGGTCGGTTGCCCCCATGTAGAGGAAAAACCCCGCATAGAAGGAGAGCAGATGCCCGAGCGTTGCATCGGAGACGTGGGAGAGCGCCCCGACGGTCGCGCCTACGAGGGGTGCGATCGCGTCGGTGATCAGCCAGCGCATTGCCTGGGGGCGATTCTGCGACTGGTTGAGCACGAAACTCACGGTGTTGAGGCCGTCGGCGAAGTCGTGTGCGAGAACGGCGACCAGGACCAGCACGCCGGTGGAGGTGCTTGCCCCGAAGGCGAGCCCGACCGCGAGACCGTCGATGAAACTATGCGCCGAGAGCCCGAGCGCTCCGAACGTCCCCACCTGACCATGTGCCCGCGCGTCGGCCGGCTGATCACGGTGATGGAGGACGAGGACGCGCTCGAAGAGGAAGAAGGTCAGGAATCCCGCCCCCATGAGCCCGCCGATGGCGGTCGAATCGCCCGGCAGCAGGTCGATCGCCTCGGGGAGAACGTCGAAGAGCGCGACCGCGACGACGATCCCCCCGCTCAGGGCGATGACCGTGGGGAGTGAATGAGCCATGCGCAGGGCCACCAGACCCCCGGTCATGGTCGTAAGCACAGCGAACGCGGTCAGCGGGATGGCGATCAGCTGAGAATCCATTCGCCTCAGCTCCTCGCGCAGCGCCGGCACTCGCCATGAATGACGAGGTCATGGCCGCTCATCGAGTGCCTCAGGCTCGCCGCCAGCCGGTCGAGGTGCCTCTCCAGCCCCTCGTCCTCGAACGGAGTCACGCGCCCACACCTGTCGCAGACGGCGTGGTGATGGTGCTCACCTCCCGGGGTGACGGGCTCGAACCTCGCGACGCCCTCGCCGAACTCGACCCGTTGGACGAGCCCCATGCCGTGGAGGACCTCGAGGGCGCGATAGATGCTCGCGATGCCGACATCGGTTCCGGAGTCGTGAAGCGCATCCGAGATCTCGTGCGCTGAGAGGCAACAGTTCTGACGGCCCAGCAAGGAGACCACTGCGCCACGCGCACCGCCCGCGCGATGGCCTGCCTCCTTCAAGGCACTTCTCGCCGCGCTTTCCCAATCAGTCGCCGACCCGTCAGGCACGGCGGCAGACTAGCAGCTAACTGAGAGTGAGTCTCATTATCGTCAGGCGGGAACTACCCGGCGCTCGCCCAGGATCTCTCCCAGCCGGCGCTCCAGGGCGACCGAGACCGCGGCCTTGACTGGTCCCTCGTCGAGCCGCTCGACCAGCGCCTCGAGGAAGCCCTCGATGATCAGGCGCTTCGCCAGGTCGTCCGGGAGACCGTGGGAGCGCAGGTAGTGGAGCTGCTCGGGATCGATCTGCGCGACCGCGGCGGCGTGGGTGCAGCGCACGTCGTTGGCCTCGATCTCCAGGCCCGGGATGGCGTCGGCGTGAGCGGACTTGGAGAGCAGCAGGTTGCGGCTCTCCTGAAAGGCATCGGTCTGCTGGGCGCCCGGGTCGACGCGGATCATTCCTCGCCAGACCGCCGTCGCCGACTCCTCCAGGACGCCGCGGAAGGCGAGGTCTGAAGTGGTGTGCGGTGCGGCGTGCTCCTGGGTGGTGTCGAAGTCGAGATGCTGGGTGCCGTTGCCGGCGTAGGCACCCGTCACCCGGGCGCCGGAACCCTGCCCCGCGAGGCGGGTCTCCATCCGCACCTTGCCGCGTGAGGAGCCGAAGCCGAGCGCGACCCAGTCGAGGTTCGCGTCCCTCTCGACCTCGGCACGCTGCGTGGCGAAGATCCAGCTGCGCTCGCCGAGGCCCTGGGCGGTCACGTAGCGAAGGTTGGCGCCCGGGCCCACCCAGACCTCGGTCACCGTGTTGAACAGCCCCGCTCGCTCGTGGTCGGTCGCGAGCCACTGCTCCCAGACCTCGGCCTCGGCGCCCTCCTCGATCACGATCAGGGTGCGGAAGCCGAGGGCGGCGTGGTCGGAGTCGTGGACGGCCGCGATCTGAGCCGGCGCCTCGAGCCGCTGGCCGGCGGGGACGTAGACGAAGGCGCCACCGCGCCAGGCTGCGTCGTTGCGGGCCACGAAGGGGTCGTCGGAGGCGACGAGCGAGCCGAGCCGCTCCCTGACCAGGTCCGGATAGAGCTCGGCGGCGCGGGCCAGTGAGGTGACTACCGGCTCGGTCGGCACGGGCCCGGACGCCGTGAGGACAGCACCGTCGAGCATCGTCGCGTCGACCTGCACCACGCGCAGCGCGTCCTCGGGCGGGTTGAGGACCGCGTCGGCCTGCTCCCGGGCCGAGGGGTCAGCCTCGGTCGGGACAGTGAAATCCGCCTCGACCAGCTCGGTGAGGTCGGTGAACTCCCAGCCCTTGGTCTTCTGGCTCGGCAGGCTGAGCTCGGTCGCAAGAGCGGCGCCGTCGCGGCGCCGCTCGGTCAACCAGTCCGGCTCCGCGGTCGCCGCCGCAGAGGCGGACTCAGCCAATCGAGCCCTCCATCTGCAGCTCGATCAGGCGGTTCATCTCGACGGCGTACTCCATCGGGAGCTCCTTGGTGATCGGCTCGATGAAGCCGTTGACGATCATCTTGGAGGCCTCCTCCTCGTCCAGCCCGTGGGACTGCAGGTAGAAGATCTGCTCGTCGCCGATCTTCGAGACGGTCGCCTCGTGGCCGACGTCGACGTCGTCCTCTCCGATCCGGATCGTCGGATAGGTGTCCGAGCGCGAGTGCTCGTCGAGCAGGAGCGCGTCGCAGACGACCTTCGACTTCGACTCGGTCGCGCCCTTGGCGACCTCGAGCAGGCCGCGGTAGCTGGTGCGGCCGGCGTCCTTGGAGATGGACTTGGAGAAGATCGACGAGGTCGTCTTCGGCGCCGCGTGGATGATCTTGCCGCCGGCGTCCTGGTGCTGGCCCTCTCCGGCGAAGGCGATCGAGAGGATCTCGCCGTGGGCACGCTCGCCGAGCAGGTAGATCGACGGGTACTTCATGGTCAGTTTCGACCCGAGGTTGCAGTCGACCCACTCCATCGTCGCGTCCTCGTGGGCGACGGCCCGCTTGGTGACGAGGTTGTAGACGTTCTGCGACCAGTTCTGGACGGTCGTGTAGCGGACCCGCGCCTTCGGCTTGGCGACGATCTCGACCACCGCGGAGTGCAGCGAGTCGGTCGAGTAGACGGGGGCGGTGCAGCCCTCGATGTAGTGGACGTCCGAGCCCTCCTCGGCGATGATCAACGTCCGCTCGAACTGGCCCATGTTCTCGGTGTTGATCCGGAAGTAGGCCTGGAGCGGCATCGCGACCGAGACGCCGGCGGGGACGTAGACGAAGGAGCCGCCGGACCAGACCGCCGAGTTGAGCGCGGCGAGCTTGTTGTCGTTGGGCGGGATGATCGTCGCCCAGTACTCGCGGACCAGGTCCTCGTGCTCGCGGAGGGCAGTGTCCATGTCGGTGAAGATCACGCCCTGCTCCTCGAGCTTCTCGTTCACCTGGTGGTAGACGACCTCAGACTCATACTGGGCGCCGACGCCGGAGAGGAACTTGCGCTCGGCCTCGGGAATGCCGAGGCGGTCGAAGGTGTTCTTGATGTCCTCGGGGACCTCGGACCAGTCACGGCTGTTCTTCTCGGAAGCGCGGACGAAGTAGTGGATGTCGTCGAAGTTGATCTGGTTCAGATTGCCGCCCCACTGCGGGGTCGGGCGGCTCTCGAAGTGCTCATAGGCCTTGATTCGGAAGTCCCGCATCCACTGCGGCTCGTCCTTGTACTCGGAGATGGACTCGACGACCTCGCGAGAGAGGCCCTTGGGCGCCTTGTAGGCGTAGCCACTCTCGGAGTCGTGGAAGCCGAACTTTTCCTTGTAGTCGGCGTTGATGCCGGCGAGCTCGCGCTCCTCGGCGGGGCGCTCTGGTGCGGCGGTCTCGGGCGTGGCCATCTAGGGAACCTCCAGCTTGACTGTGTCGTCCTCGATCGTGACCGGGTAGGTGGGGACCGGTTGGTAGGCGGGGAGGGTCTTCGGCCGACCGGACGTGAGGTCGAACAGGGACCCGTGACGTGGGCACTCCACGGTACAGGCGTCTGCGTCGAAGGGGCCCTCGGCGAGGGGGCCGTCGTCGTGTGAGCAGCGGTCCTCGATCGCGTAGAGCGTGCCGTCGCAGTTGAAGACGCCGATCTTCTCCCCGTCGGGGCCATCGATCAGCTTCATCTCTCCGCTGGGCAGCTCACTCGCCGCGCAGATGTCGATCTGTTGTTTCGTGCCTTCAGTCACGTTATTCCTACTCAGAGAGTCGGATTTTAGCTGGCCAGGCCGGTCAACCCCGGCGAACGTCCCAAAGTGACCCCGATACGGCGTATTGCGGGACGTTCGCGGCGGTCACCCGAGCCCAGCCGCCTTCAGCGCCGTGCCCCGGTCGTGGAACTCCTGGACTCGGATGCACTTGTCGTCGTCGTTGAAGCTGAATACCTGGGCGACCTTGTCGGAGATCTGGAGGCCCGTTACCTCGTTCCGGGCCCAGCGGTGAGCGATGACGACGACGTGCTCTCCGGCATCGATGACCTCCTCGGGCGCGAACCTGAGCTGGCCCACCGCGCTCCTCCAGCGGGCCCAGAACTCCTGCACGCCCTCGTAGCCCGCTGTAGATGCCTGGGAAGGGGTCGCGCTCCGGGGCGACCCACTCGACGTCGGGCGTCATGTGCTGGAGGACCCACTGTGGATCCTGGGAGTTCCAAGCCTCGAACCCTTCCCTGACCAGGTTGACGCGATCGACGCCCATCCGAACCGAGGGGGAACCTAGTCCATGTTGGCGGACCCGCCGATGGCTCGTCCAGGGAGCCACCCGAGAAGCGCCTTCGTCAGAGGGAGGCGGCCTCGGCAGGGTCGCCCTGCTCGCCCTCGTCCTCCCAGTCGGCGGACTGGCCGAGGCTGGCGCCCTTGACCACCTTGAGGCCGAGCATCGCGCACTTCATCCGGGTCGCCGAGATGTCGATGCCGAGCAGGTCGAGGACGAACTCCTTGGGCAGCGTCAGGAGGTCCTCGCGCGTCATCCCCTCGAGCTCGTCGGTGAGCAGCGAGGTGGCGGCCGTCGAGATCGCGCACCCCTGGCCCTCGAAGGAGACCTCCTTCACCTTTCCGTCCTCGTCCAGCTTCAGGAAGACGTGCTGCTCGTCCCCGCAGAACGGGTTCGAGTCCTCGAAGTCGAGGTCGTATTCGTCGAGCCGGCCGAAATGGTGCGGCCGCTTGTAGTGCTCGAGGATCTGGTCGCGGTAGAGCTCGTCCATATCAATCGGGTCGCTGCTCAGCTTCGCTTCCGCTGCGCCCTCTCACAATTCGAAGATCCGCCGGACGTCGGTCAGGGCGCGGATCAGGCGGTCGACCTCGTCGCGGGTGTTGTAGACGGCGAAGCTCGCTCGGGTGGTGGCCGGCACGCCGAGGCGCTGCATCAGTACCTGGGCGCAGTGATGCCCCGCCCGGACCGCCAAGCCATGACGATCGAGGATCTCGGAGACGTCGTGGGCGTGGACGCCGTCGATCGCGAACGAGACGATGCCGCCCCGATCGTCGCCCGCCGGCGGCCCGAAGACGGTCAGGCCCGGGATCTCGGTGATGCGCTCGAGCGCGTAGGAGGTGAGCTCCGCCTCAGCGGCGTGGATGGCAGGCAGCCCGAGCTGATCCACCCAGCTGACGGCGGCGCCGAACCCGATCGCCTCCGCGATCGCCGGCGTTCCGCCCTCGAACTTGGCCGGCAGGTCGGCCCAGGTGATCAGCTCCTTGGAGACCTTGCGGATCATCGAGCCGCCGCCGATGAAGGGCGGCATCTCCTCGAGCAGCTCGCGGCGGCCGAAGAGGGCCCCGACGCCCGTCGGCCCGTAGAGCTTGTGGGCGGTGATCGCATAGAAGTCCGCGCCGAGCTCGGCCATGTCCAGTTCGAGCTTCGGACCCGCCTGTGCGCCGTCCACGACCAGCAGCGCCCCGGCGTCGTGGGCCATATGCGCGATCTCCTGGATGGGGTTGATCGTGCCGAGCACATTCGAGACGTGGGCGACGCAGACGAGCTTGGGACCTCGCTCGAGCAGAGCGGCGAACGCCTCCATGTCGAGTCGCCCCTCGTCGTCGATGGGGGCCCAGTCGAGGTCCGCGTCCTTCTCCTTCGCCGCCTGGTACCAGGGCACGACGTTGGAGTGGTGCTCCATCTCGGTCACCACGATCCGGTCCCGCGACTTGAGGTTGGTCCTGCCCCACGAGTAGGCGACCAAATTGAGCGCCTCAGTCGCATTGCGGACGAAGATCACCTCACCCGGGTCCGCGCCGAGATGCGAGGCCACGGTGCGGCGAGCCTCCTCGTAGAGGGACGTGGCCTCCTCGGAGAGGGTGTGGACGCCGCGGTGGACGTTGGCGTTGTGCTCGCGCCAGTAGCGATCGAGGGTGTCGATCACCGCCAGCGGCTTCTGAGCGGTGGCGCCGTTGTCGAGGTAGGCGAGCGGCTCGCCGTGCACCTCGCGAGCGAGGATCGGGAACTCGGCCCGGATCTCCTCGATGGACCGCGGCAGGGAGGGGGCTGTGGTCGCCGTCGGCTCCATCTCGGTCCGGCTAGGCGGCGGCGCCCGCCTCGACCTCTTCGCGGATCCAGCCGTAGCCCTTCTCCTCGAGCTGCTCGACCAGCTCGGGGCCGCCTTCCTTGACGATGCGACCGTCGAAGAGGACGTGGACCGCATCCGGCTTGATCAGGTGCAGGATGCGCTGGTAGTGGGTGATGATCAGGACGCCCATGCCGGGCCCGGCGAACTTGTTGACGCCCTCGGCGACGACACGCAGGGCGTCGATGTCGAGCCCAGAGTCGGTCTCGTCGAGAACCGCGAGCTCCGGCTGCAGCATCGCGAGCTGCAGGATCTCCATCCGCTTCTTCTCGCCACCGGAGAAGCCGTCGTTGACGTAGCGGGACGAGAAGTCCTTGGGGATGTTCGTGAGGGCCATCGCCTCCTCGGTCTCCTTGCGGAAGTCCTTCAGCTTCACGGCCTCCTCACCGGCCGCGTCCCGGTGGGCGTTGACGATCATCCGGAGGTACTTGGCGACGGTGACGCCGGGAATCGCCACGGGGTACTGGAACGCCATGAAGAGCCCCATCCTGGATCGCTCGTCCGGGTCGGCATCGGTGATGTCCTCACCCTTGAAGGTGATCGTGCCCTCGGTGACCTCGAGACCGGGGTGCCCCATGATCGCGTTGGCGAGGGTCGACTTTCCCGAGCCGTTCGGGCCCATCAGGGCGTGGATCGATCCTCTCTCGACGTCGAGGCCGACGCCCTTGAGGATCTCCTTGCCCTCGGCGGTCACGTGCAGGTTGCGGATCTCGAGCTCTGCCAATTCGACTCCTGTTGGTTCGTTTGAAGTTTTCGCTACGCGGCTGTCGCCGCGGTCGCCCTCGGGGCGGGTGTGTGCTGCTCGGAGAACTCGACGAGCTCCGCGAGCGTCGTGCCGGCGAGCGCCTTCGTCACGCCACCCTGAACCCGCGTCCAGAGGAGCTTGGTGGAGCAGGCGTGGTCGCCGTCGGTCTCGTGAGAGCAGGAGACCTTCCCCTCCGGGTCGGGCTGGAAGCATTCCATCGGCGCGATCGCGCCCTCGAGCGCCTGCACCACCTCGAGCATCTCGATCTCGTTCGCCGGCCGGCCAAGGCGATACCCGCCGTGGGCACCGCGCTGGCTCTCGACGAGGCCGGCCTTGCGCAGCTTGGCGACGAGGTGCTCGAGGTAGGAGAGCGGCAGCCGCTCGGACTCCGCCACGGCGCTCAGCGCCACGGGGGCGCCGTCCTCCTGACGACCGAGCTCGACCATCAGGCGCACCCCGTACTCGGCTCTGGTGGAAAACAGCATCGCCGGGAAATCCTAGCGGAATGGTCGGTTATGCCGAGGTGGTGACGTCCTTGAACTGAGTCCTGCGGGCGACGACCGCACGGAGAACGTCGCGGAACTGCGAGTAGGTGCGAGCGCCGATCTCGCTCGAATGGCGCGCCTCGATCTCCGCGACCAGCTCGTCGGCCAGCCGCGTCAGGGTGAGGCCGCGCTCGGTGGGGAAGATCAGCTTGGCGCGGCGGTCCGCCGGATCGGGACGCCTCACGACATAGCCCAGGGCCTCGAGCTCGTCGACGATGCGCCCGACGACCTGCTTGTGGCTGTCCGAAAGGCGAGCCAGCTCGGTCGCCCTGACACCGTCCTCATCGAGGAGGGAGAGCACGGCGCCGTGACGTGGAAGGAGGTCGCCGTAGCCGGCCCGGGCCAAGCGGTCGAAGAGCTCGTCCTGCAGGGAGCTCAGCAGGCGAGCCGCGAGCACCCAGAGATCCGGGTTCCACTCCTGCCGCTCCCTGCGCCCTTTCGTGGTGGTCACGGAACAAGATAGTAGCTGGATGTGACGGTATTAGAGGCTGATCAACTCCGTTTCCCGGCTGAACCGGGTGTCTATACTCGCTGCAGGCTTCAGTCATCCAAAGGAGACACGAACGATGACCACCACAAGGCGTTCCAACTTCAGCGCGGCGCTTCGAACGACGATTCTGCTCGCCAGTCTCGGCGGGCTGCTCGTCGTCATCGGCGCGCTGATCGGCGGAGTGAAGGGGGCGACCGGATTCCTGATCTTCGCCCTGCTCTTCAACCTCGTCATGTACTTCTTCAGCGACAAGATCGCGCTGCGAGCGGCGCGCGCCCAGCCGGTCTCAGAGGAGGAGGACCCGCGCCTCTATGAGATGGTCCGCGACCTGACGACTCGCGCCGGCCTGCCCATGCCGAGGCTCTACGTGATCCCGCAGGAGCAGCCCAACGCGTTCGCCACCGGACGCAATCCGAAGCACTCCGCGGTGGCGGTCACGGCCGGAATCCGCAAGCTGCTCTCCGAGGACGAGCTACGCGGGGTCCTGGCCCACGAGCTCGGGCACGTCCGCAACCGCGACATCCTGATCCAGACCGTCGCCTCGTCGGTCGGCACGGCGATCACCTGGATCGCCTACACGCTGCTCTGGTTCGGCGGCGATAACGACTCGCCGCTCGGTGCGATCGGCGCGATCGCCCTGGTCCTGCTGGCGCCGCTCGCGGCGTCGATCATCCAGCTGGCGATCTCGCGGCAGCGCGAGTACTCGGCGGACGCGACCGGCGCGGAGATCTCCGGCAACCCGGAGTCGCTCGCCTCGGCCCTGTTGCGGCTCGAGGCCGGCGCCCAGGCGATCCCGATGCAGACCGCGCAGACGACCGAGCCGCTCTACATCGTCAAGCCGTTCAGCGGCGGGGGGCTGGCGTCCCTTTTCTCGACGCACCCGCCGATCGAGGAGCGTGTCAGGCGTCTGAGGCAGATGCGCCCCGCCATCGGCTGATGCGAGGGTGCGCGTGAGCGCAACCCGTTTAGTGAAGTGGCATATCGAGTTCTCGAATTCGAGGGACGCCTTCTGGCGTCCCTCGAACCAGATGAGGGTCGAGAACACGGATCTCGGCAAGCAGCTCGACGCGGAGACCCTCGGCGCCCGCTTCTGGCGGCTGCGGCCGGGCCAGGCATCGACGAAGCACCGTCATTTCGAGACCCACGAGCTCTACGTGCTGCTCGAGGGCCCGGGACGGATGCGCGTGGACGACGAGCTGCTCACCCTCGAGCCCCAGTCCGCTGTGCTGGTGGAGCCCGAGCACACCCGCCAGCTGTTCAACGACGGCGACAGCGACGCGCTCTGGCTGGTCGTGGGGGCGCCTCGCGAGGGGATCACAAGCACCCTGGAGATGAGCGAGGAGCAGCTCGAGCTCATGTATCCCGACGGGCCCAAGGCCCTTCCCCCCGAGCTGGGCGGCGGGCTGCTCGGGGGCTGATCCACAGCTATACTTTTTGAAGTATTGAAACCCGATCAGGATTTGGGATATTTGAGACGATGACCTCCGTGGAGATGCCCAGGAAGTACGTGCCGCCCCCCCTGGAACTGGTCAAGAGCCGGATCCAGGAGGTCCTGCCTCCCGTCGCGCAGGAGGAGATCGAGGGAGGCGACGTGGTCCTGATCGACGTCCGGGACCCCGAGCGATACGAGGCGGGGCATGTGCAGGGCGCGGTCAACGTGCCCTCGGGCGAGAGCGCGCGGGACGCACACGACCCGGCATACGTCGAGGCTGTGGAGAGCGCCGGTGCCGGGCCCGAGGACCGGGTGATCCTGGTCTGCGGCGAGGGCAACCGCTCGGCTCGCACCGCCGACGCGCTTGCGAACGAACACGGTTTCTCCAACGTCGCGTCGGTGATCGGCGGTTCGAAGCTCTGGGGCGAACTCGGGTATCCGATCGAAGGAGAGATAGCGATCGGCGACGAGGAGGCCGAGACACACTTGGAAGGCGAGGAGGACACAACCTGATGGCCAGCACCGAGACGATCGAGCAGGTCAAGGAGCGGATCCAGGAGGTGGATCCGACGGAAGCGCAGGACGAGCTCAAGAGCGGCGACGTCGCGCTGATCGACACGCGCGAGCCGAACGAGTTCACTGAGGCGCACATCGACGGCGCCGAGCTGATCCGTCCGGTCGACGTCGCCGAGCGCATCGAGGAGGTCGTGCCCGACCACTCCCAGCGGGTACTCCTCTACTGCGCCTCGGGAAACCGTTCCGCGCGTGCGGCCGACCAGCTGCGCGAGCTCGGCTACGAGAACGCTGCCTCCGTCGCCGGCGGCATCAAGGCCTGGGAGGCCGAGGGCCTGCCCGTCGTCATGCCCGAGGGGATGAGCGCCGAGCAACGGATGCGCTACTCGCGCCACACGCTTCTCCCCGAGGTCGGCGTCGAGGGCCAGCTGAAGATGCTGAACGCGAAGGTGCTGCTCGTCGGCGCGGGCGGCCTTGGCGCCCCCGCAGCGCTCTATCTGGCCGCGGCCGGGATCGGCACGCTCGGCCTGGTCGACGACGACGAGGTCGACGAGTCGAACCTGCAGCGCCAGGTGATCCACAACACGACGCGCGTCGGTCAGCCCAAGACGGAGTCGGCGCGGAAGACCATCGAGGAGCTCAACCCCGACGTCAAGGTCGTCGAGCACCGCACCCGGCTCGACGCCTCGAACATCATCGACATCATCAAGGACTACGACGTGATCGTCGACGGGGCGGACAACTTCCCGACCCGCTATCTGCTCAACGACGCCTCGGTCCGGCTGCGCAAGCCGGTGGTCTCGGCGTCGATCCTGGCCTTCGACGGCCAGATCTCGACCTTCATGCCCTTCGAGGGCCCCTGCTACCGCTGCCTCTACCCGACGCCGCCGCCGGCCGAGCTCGCACCGAGCTGCGGCGCCGCCGGCGTGCTCGGCGTGATGGCAGGCGTCATGGGCCTCCTGCAGGCGAACGAGGTGATCAAGCTGGTCGCCGGGATCGGCGAGCCGCTGATCGGCCGCCTGCTGCTCTACGACTCGCTGGGCACGCGCTTCACGGAGCTCAAGGTCCGCCGCGACCCCGAGTGCCCGATCTGCGGGCCCAACGCCCAGGAGATCCCGGAGTCCGAGATGGGCAAGTTCCCGGACTACGAGCTCTTCTGCGCCGGCTAGACGGCCGCCTGCCTTTCGTCGAGCGGTCCCTAAGCTTCCAGCGGTGCGAATCCTTGTAACCGGCAGCCTGGGCACTTTGGGCCGTCCGCTCGTCGCGGAGCTGCGCGAGCGGGGCCATGAGGTCTGGGGAACGGACCTCACCCACCACGGCGAGCCGCAGTACACGCGGGCGGACGTCGCCAACCCCGCTCAGCTCCAGCGGGCGTTCGTTGCCGCGCGCCCGGACGCCGTCTACCACCTCGCTGCCGAGTTCGGCCGCCTGAACGGCGAGCAGTACACCGAGCAGCTCTGGCGCTCCGCGATGGTCGGCACCCGCAACGTGCTCGAGCTCTGCGCGGACGCGGGGGCGCACCTGCTGTTCGCCAGCTCGTCGGAGGTCTACGGCGAGGTCGAGGAGGACTGGCTCGACGAAGAGCTCACCGAGCGCCAGGTGATCTTCCACCCCAACGAGTACGCGCTCTCGAAGTGGGCCAACGAGCGCCAGATCCTGGCCTTCAGGGGCTGGAGGCCCGAGCTCCGGGCGACCCGCCTGCGCTTCTTCAATGCATACGGTCCCGGAGAGTCCTACAACCCCTACCGGTCCGTGGTGGCGCTCTTCTGCGCAAAGGCCCTGGCCGGCGAGCCACTGCCCGTCTTCCGCGGCTACCACCGCACCTTCATGTACATCGACGACTTCGTGCCGACGCTCGCGAACGTCTGCCAAGCCGATCTGCACTACGACGTCTACAACGTCGGGGGCACGGACTTCCGCAGCGTCGAGGAGCTCGCCCGAATCGTCAACAACGAGGTCGCTGACGGTCAGGGTGAGATCGAGTTGATTCCTGAAGACCTCCACAATGTCCGGTCGAAGCGGCCCGACATCTCACGCGCCCGAGAGGATCTCGGCCATGACCCCCAGGTGACGCTCGAGGAGGGTGTGCCGCCGACCGCCGAATGGATGCGCGATGTCCACACCGGTGCGCTCGGCAACCCCTAGACCTCCCCGCAGCACAGATCCGGAGGCGCATTTCTCGGTTTCCGATCCGGGGAAGGCCTGGCGGCGCGGGCATCAGATCCCGGTTGTGCCCGACGATCGACGGCTACCGGGCCTTCGCGACCATCGGGGTGGTCCTCTTCCACGTCTTCCAGGTAGCCGGGGTCTTCGGCCTGGTTGGCGGCGCCGCCCTGGGTGAGCTCTACTGGGGGATCCTGCCCCGCAGCCTGGATGCGCTCTTCATCATCAGCGGCTTCGTCATCTACCTGCCGACGGCGGCGCGGGACGGGGACTTCGGCCCGGTGGGCTCGTTCGCGATCCGAAGGGTGGCGCGCCTCGTCCCGGCTTACTACATCAGCCTGCTGATCGCGCTCCTCCTGCTCGGAGTCGTGTCGTCGTCGCCGGGTCTTCCCGACGGTGGCACGATCGCGGCGCACTTCACCATGCTGCAGACGCCCGCCCTGCTGGTGGCGAACAACTTCCAACTCGGCTTCGGGGTGGTCCCGCCCGTATGGACGCTGTCGGTCGAGGCGGGCCTGTACCTGGTCGTCCCCCTGGTCGCCGCCCAGTACTTCCGGCACCCGATCACCGGCCTTGCCGCGGCGGCGGCGATCATCCTTGCCTGGAGCGCGTTGGCCCACAACGCGGACGCGATCGCCGGGCTCTTCGGCGCCGACCTGAGCCCGGCCGCGCGCGATCGGATCGACCTCTTCTACGCCAGCCAGTTCCCGAGCTGGACACTCGCCTTCGCCTCTGGCATGACGGGCGCCTGGGCCTACGTCGCCCTGCGCGATCGGGTTTCCCCTGAAAGCCTGGCGAGCTGGGCGCTACGGGCGTCGGCCGTCGCGCTGCTGGTCTTCGGGCTATTCGTCTATCTGGCTGGGCACGGGGCGGTGACCGACGTCAACCCGTTCGCCGGCCTCTATGCGCGGCAGTCGCCCCTGATCGCCGTCGGCTATCCGCTCAGCATGGCCGTTCCTGATGATCAGCGTCGCGCTGGCGCCCGGCGTGGCTCCAGCGCCCGTTCACGGCTCGGCCGAGCCGCTGGGTGGGCGACATCAGCTATGCGATCTACCTGATCCATTTCGCCGTGATCTGGTTCGCGCTGCGCGAGTTCTCACTGCCCGACGATGGAGAGCCCAGCGCCGTGCTCCTCTGGTGTGCGGTCGTCTTCCCGATCTCCATCGTGTACGCGTACCTGTCGGCCCGTTTGGTGGAGCGCCCGGTGAGGCGGTGGGCGCAGCGCTACGGGCGCCGTGCTCAAGCCGCCGGTGAGGCACGGGCCATCGCTGAGACGGGCTAGGGTGCCTGCTCCCTGCAGACAGTGAGCTCGCCGGAGTCGCAATCGGTCTCGATCGTGGTCGCAACGCACAACCGCCGCGACTGGCTCCGGCTCGCCATGGACAGCGTCCTCGCACAGGACTACAGCGACCTCGAGCTCCTCGTGATGGACGACGGGTCGACAGACGACACGCCCGAGCTGCTCCGCGACTACGAGCAGCGCCACCCACCGGAGCGCTTCCGTTTCTCCAGCCACGAGAACATGGGGCAGGCGCGCACACTCAACCGTGGCTACCGGCTCGCACGCGGAGACGCTGCTCGGCTACCTGTCCGACGACGACCTGCTGGCGCCCGGGGCGGTCACGCGGCTCGTTCGCGAATTCGCCGAGCCGGATGTCGTCGCCGCGTACCCGGCCTACCGGATCATCGACGCCGAGGGGGCCGTGATCGACACAGTCCGGCCGATCGAGTACTCGCCGATCGAGGCATTTCGGCTGATCGAAACGGTGATCGGGCCCGGATGCCTCGTCCGTCGCGAAGTGCTGGAGGCGACCGGCGCCTGGGATCCGGACCTGCATTTCATGTCGGATTTCATCCTCTGGATCAAGGTGGGGCTGGCCGGCCGGGCGGTTCGGGTCTCCGAGCCGCTAGCCAGCTGGAGGCGGCACTCCGCCGGCATCAGCCTGCAGGTGGCCAGCCGAGCACGGCAGCGAGCTGCTCAGCCTGGTCGAGCGCGGGGCTGCACTGCTCGATCTGCCCGCCGATGCCGTGGCGACCCGTGCCGAGGCGCTCCGAAACGCCTGCATCCAGGGCGCGTTCTTCGGCGGTGGCGACGGCGTCTCGCCCGGTGAGCGGTTCGCCACGATTGATCTCACCCGCCCCGGGAGCTCGGCGGTGGCGTCGGGGCTCGGGCCGATGGAGATGCCGGACGAGCGCGCCGACCGGACGGGGGCGCTATGGAGGCAGCTCGCCGCGATCTCCATCCGCCTCGCCCGGTCCCGCGCCGCGTACCCGGGCGATCAGCCGGCTCCAGGGGCCGGTCTCGAGGCGGCTCTGGCCAGGCTCCGCCGAGTCGGCGCGGTGCCCGATGCCGATGGGGGCGCGGCCGACTGGAGGGGCGCCGACCTACGACTCGAACTGATGGAGGCGGCGCTCGAGTGCGGCAGGGATACCGACCCGGCGACCGGCCGGTATCTGATTCTCGACCGAATCGCTGGGACCACCGACGAGGAGTTCGACGAGCTCAATGCGCTTGGCTTCGGGGCCGAGCCGGACCGGCTCCGGGCGGCGATCATCGAGCGCGAACGCGAGTTGGCGCGGTTGGACGAGCGCGCGGGTGCGGGCGATCTGTAGCTTTCCCGCAATGCCGACGATCAAGGTCCCACCCGTCCTCCGCCAGCAGACCGATGGAGAAGCCGAGGTCAGCGTCGAAGGGGAGACCGTGGGCGACACCCTCCAGGCGCTCGCCGACCGCTACCCGCCGACCAAGGACCAGCTCTTCTCGCCGGAGGGCGACCTCAACCGCTACGTCAACGTCTATCTGAACGACGAGGACGTGCGGGTGCTCGACGGGCTCGACACCGGCGTCAAGGAGTCGGACACGGTCGTGATCCTTCCCGCCATGGCCGGCGGGACGCTGTCGCCGCTAGCCGATCTCAGCCGGCCGAGCCGCCGGTCAGGCCGACGAAGGCGTTCCACGAGGGCTTCGGGTCGAACGTCTGCGTGAAGAGCCCGGTGTGGTTGAACCAGATCCCGCCCGGAAGGTCGCGCCAGGAGTACCAGATGACCCCGGCGATCTTCATCCGCTTGCGGTTCGCGGCGAGGACCCCGAACGTCTTGCGGAGATAGCTCGCCTGCCGTCTGGGGCGAGACGGTCAGCGGGGTGGCGACGCCGCCCGTCGCCCAGCCCACTTCGGTGATCCAGAGCTTCGCCTTCTTGTCCTTGAACTGGGCCATGATCTTCCGCGTGTCCTGGACGGCGCGCAGGGCGTCCTTGGGAGTCGTCGAGTACGGGTGCATCGCCACCGCGTCGAACAGCGGCTTCGCCTTCGCCCGGTAGATCGCCGGCAGGTAGCGATCGAGGCTGATGCCGTGGCGGACGCGCGGCGTCCTGAACAGGCCGCCGAGGATGACCTTGGCGGATGGATCGGCCGCTCTTGATCGCCGGGCTGAAGACGCGCAGCAGGCCCACGTACTGCTTGGCGTTGGGCTTGCGGTACCAGAAGCTCGGTGAGTTCATCTCGTTCCAGAGCTGCCAGTCGGTCACGGGCAGCTTCGGGATCGACGGGTTGGCTGACCAGAAGGTCCCGTTGCTCCCGTAGCGCGCGGCCGCCTGGTTGACGAAGTTCCGGAAGTCGCCGAGATGGGCTTTCGAGGGCGGGTAGTTATCTCTCGCCGCCGCCCAGAGCGGACTGCTGTAGACGGTCGGGAGCACACGGATGCCCTGCTGGGCCGCGGCGCCGATGATCGCGTCGTAGTAGCTGAAGTCGAGTGGCGAGGCGGCCGTGGGCTGGACGGCGCTCCAGACGAAGTTGATGCGGAGGGTGCCCACCTTCCCCGTGCCCATTCGGGCGATCTCCGTCGAGTCCGGGTCCTGGGCCGCCATCACGCCGTAGAACGAGGGAGGCGCAGTGGCGGCACGAGCCTGACCGGCCAGCGCAAGGCAGATCAGAAGGGTCGTCGCGATGACGAGGCGCCGCACGATCAACCCCCGCTACGCGGCCTGGTCAGGGCCGATGATCTCCCCGTCGGGCGTGCGGGGCGCGCCGGACTCGCCGCCCCGAGGTTCGCGGCGGCGGGGCTGGCCGGGGCGTGGCTCATCGTCCCCGCCACCCCTGCGCCGCAGGATCATCCCGATCGCCGCAGCGATCACGGCGACGAGCAACAGGAGGACGATCGGGTTGAGCAGGATGCTGCCGGACGAGTCATCGCCGCCTCCGCCCGAGCCGGAGGTGGGAACTGCGGCGGCCTCGTGGTCGTTCGACTTCTTGCCCTCCTTGCTCTTCGTCTGCCCGCTGTCGCTGCTGCCGCCGGTCGTGTTCGTTCCGCTGGTCTCTCCGGTCGAGGGCAGCGTGGTGGTGCCCGTCTCGCTGCCGCTGCCCGACGAGGAGGCCGAGGCGTGCGAGCCGCCACCCGAGCCGCTCTGCGGCAGCTGCGGCAGGTACTCGTCGCCCGCCGGACCGGCAATGGCCGTGGCGGCGAGCACCAGCGAGGTGAGCGCCGCGAGCAGCAGCGAAATGGTTGTCCCGCGCAAGGTCATGCAGAGAGGGTGGGGGGCGAAGATACTGGCTCGCCCGCCAGACTGTCCGTAATCACATGGTTTCAACCATTCGAGAACACGCAGGGGCCTCTCTGGTTGCGGCGGCCGTGATCACGGCCGCCTTCGCCGAGGGGCTTTTCAACCCGACTGGCTACGCGGCCGCCTCGATCGTGATCTGGGCGGCCGTGATAGCTGGGCTCGTCAGTCGTGCGCTGCCGACCGGGCGGGTCAGTCGACTTGCCGCAGCCGCGGGCCTGTGCATCGCCGCCACCGCCGTCCTCGCCACGGCCTCGGTCGGCTGGGCGAGCGATCAGGGCCGCGCCTTCGAGGAGGCGGTGCGCGTCTCGTTCTTCCTCGGCCTCTTCGTGCTGGCCGTCTGCACCGGCAGGCGCACGGACAGCAACGAATGGCTGGCGGGGCTGACCGTGGGACTGGGCGCCGTCACCGTCGTGGCGCTCTTCGCCTACCTGCAGCCCGGACTCCTGGACAGCGGGCATAGCGACATTCCGAACGCGGCGGGGCGGCTCTCCTATCCGGTGGGCTATTGGAATGGAGCCGGCGCCCTGCTCGTGGCGGCCGCGGTGCTGCTCGCACATGCCGGTGCGCGGGGGCCGACGCGGCTGTGGCGCTCGCTCGCCACCGCCGTACTTCCGCTCGCGGTGCTCGGGATCTGGCTGACGAGCTCGCGCGGCGCGGGAATCGCCCTGCTCGTGGGGATGGTGATCCTGGTCGCCGCCTCCGCGCAGCGCTCTCGCCAGTTCGTGACCGTGGCGATCGGGGCCCTCGGTGGTCTGGCCCTGATCGCTGTGGCGCAGCTGCTTCCGGACCTCACCTCCGGAGCGACCGACTCCGCAATGCGGTCGGACGGGGACGTGATGTCGGCCGTCTGCCTCCCGGTCGCGGCAGCGATCGGCGCGCTCGCCTGGTGGTCCGACGACAGGTCGCCGGCGCTGCGCGTCTCCCGGCGGGCAGCCCTGATCGCGGGCACCGCGGCGCTCGTGGCGATCGTCCTGGGCGTCATCGCAGCAGACCCGAGCGAGCGGCTGCACGAGTTCGAGAAGACGCCGCCGACTCACGCCGGTGTCGCCGTCGGCGCCGCGGACTTGAGCTCCAACGGGCGTTGGCAGTTCTGGGGTGAGGCGATCGACGCCCTGGCGGACAATCCGCTCGACGGAGTCGGCGCCGGCGGCTACGAGGACTGGTGGGCGCGCCACGCCACGGTCGCTCTCTTCGTCCGCAATCCGCATTCATTGCCGCTCCAGCAGGCCTCCGAGCTCGGCCTTCCGGGACTCCTTCTGTTCTGCGGGTTCGTGGTGGCGGTCGCGATCGCCGTGGTCCGCCTGGCGCGAAGGGGGCTGAGCGGCGACGCCGGGGTGTCTGATCGCCGTGGTGGTAGCCGCGGGGATCGGTGCGGCGGTGGACTGGACATGGGAGATCCCCGCCGTCTTCGGCCCCGCCGTGATCTGCGCGGGGCTGCTGCTGGCGGCGGCGCCGTCGCGACCCCTGGCCCGGGACGGCTACTGGCTCGGCATCGGCACGGTCACCGCCGCGTGGATCGCGATGGTCGCCGGCGGGCTCGTCGTCCTCACACACCTGGAGCTCGACCGGAGCAGGGAGGCCGCTGACGCCAACCAGATCGACGCTGGGATCGCACGGGCCCGCGCGGCGAAGACGGTGCAGCCCTGGTCGTCCGAGCCCTACACGCAGCTCGCGCTGCTCGAGGAACAGCGCGGCGACATTCCGGGAGCGCTCGCGGCTCTTCGGCAGGCCGAGGATCGGGACTCCGAGGATTGGAGGCTGCCCCTGATTGAAGCTAGGCTCCAGCTGAAGCGAGGAGACCAAGCGGCCAGCTCGCGTGCCATCAAGCGGGCCCAGGGATTGAGCCCGCTGCCGTTGAACTCGCTGATCGGCGGGCTCGTCAGCGAAGACCAGGGATGAGCCAGGACAAGATCACAACTGACGCAGGCCTGGCGGGTGTGAGCGATCGCCCCGAAGAGCCGGCCTTCCGGGACGCGGAGTCGGTCCGACGGGCTCTGGTCGAGGCCGCCGCGCACGCGCCCGGCGAGCCCCGTTGGTGGCGGGACGTCCAGCGCCGGCGGCTCCTCGCCCTCGCGGACTGCTGTGCCGTCGGGTTTGCTCTCGCGCTGCTGCTGCCGCCCGAGCGCGCTGTCTGGTTGCTCGCCTTCATCCCCGTCTGGATCCTGATCGCCAAGCTGGCCGGTCTCTACGACGCGGACCACAGGGCGATGCGGCACCTGACAGTCGACGAGGCGCCCACCATCTTCGGCTGGGGCGTGATCGGCGCCGTCGCCACAAGCCTCCTCGGGAGCCTGACCCCCGCCGGATCGCTCGACACCGGCGAGCTCGTCTCCCTGGCGGCAGTCGCCATCGGCACGGATTTCGTGCTGCGCGTGTTGGCGCGCGCCCTCTGGCGCGCCAGCACCCCGCCGGAGCGCGTCGTCATCGCCGGGGGAGGGCCGCTGGCCCATGCGATGAGGCGCAAGATCGCCCTGTTCAGCGACCTGCATATGACGATCCTCGACAACGGCACGGCCGCGGAAGGAATCGATCGGGTCGTTCTTGCTCACGAGCGCATCGATGCCGGCGAGATCGCCGAGATCGCGGCCCTCTGTCACAGCCATCAGGCGAAGCTGAGCCTGGTCTCGCCGCTCCGCGGTCAGGCGACGCCGTCCGCGATCTCGCGGCTCGCCGAGCTGCCGATCTTCGAGTACGTCACCTCCGACGTCTCGCGCTCCACGATGCTGCTCAAACGGGCGTTGGACCTGATCGTCGGCATCCCGCTCGCCCTGCTGGCTGCGCCGCTGTTCCCGCTGATCGCCGCCGCGATCTGGATCGAGGACCGCGGGCCGATCCTGTTCGTCCAGCACCGGGCGGGCCTGAACGGAAAGCCGTTCCGCCTCCTCAAGTTCCGGACGATGCACGTCGGCGCGGATCGCTCGCTGGAGGATCTCCTGGACGAGCTGCCGGAACCGATGTTCAAGTTCCGCGAGGACCCGCGCGTCACGCGGGTCGGCCGGTTCCTCCGCCGTCTCAGCCTCGATGAGCTGCCGCAGATCTGGAACCTGATCCGCGGAGACATGAGCGTCGTCGGGCCGCGGCCAGAGCAGCTGGAGCTGGTGGAGCGCTACGCCCCCGAGCATCGTTTCCGGCTCAGCGTCAAGCCCGGCCTCACCGGGCCGATGCAGGTCCACGGCCGGGGTGAGCTCACCTTCGAGGAGCGCCTGGCCGTCGAGCTCGACTACGTCGAGAATCTCTCGATCGGCCGCGACCTCCGGATCCTCGCGCTCACGCCGGTGAGCGTGATTCGCGGAACCGGCGCCTTCTGAGCGCGGCGACCGCAACGGTGATCGTGCCGACGGTGACCCCGTCGCTCGCCGTTGGCCTGCTCGATTCGCTCGGTGAGGGCGGGGACGCGTTCGAGACGATCGTGGTCGACAACGGCACCGGCGCATCGGAGCTCGACCGGGCGACCGCGAAGCTCGAGGGGGCGTCGGTGCTCCGGCTGGAGCGGAACGACGGCTATGGCCGGGCGGTGAACCGGGCGGCCCGAGAGGCACAGGGGGAGGCTCTCGTCCTCCTCAATGACGACAGCGTGGTCGATCCCGGCTACGTGGAGCGCATCGCCGCGGCCCTCGACCCCGGCGCGGGAACCATCATGGCGGCTGGGGTGATGCGTGACGCGGGGGCGCCCGAGCTGATCGAGACAGCCGGCATCGAGCTCGACCGCACGCTGCTCGCGTACGACTACCTGAACGGCGAGCCGCTCGAGGTGCTGGGGGGCCCGGTGCGCGACCCCGTCGGGCCCTCGGGCGCAGCGGCGGCCTTCAGCCGGGAGGCGTTCGTGGAAGCCGGCGGCTTCGACGAGGCCCTCTTCGCCTATCTCGAGGACGTGGATCTCGTCCTTCGGCTGCGCCGGGCGGGCGGTCGCTGCAGGCTCGCGCGGGAAGCACGCGGCATCCACCGGCACTCCGCGACGCTCGGGGCCGGCTCCGCTCGCAAGGACTACCTGGCCGGCTACGGCCGCGGCTACCTGCTCCGCAAGTGGGGAGTCCTCGCGCCTCGGCGCGTGCCGGCGGTGCTCGTCCGTGAGCTCGGCCTGTCGTTTCTGCAGGCGGTGATGGACCGGAACCTCGGCCCGATCCGAGGAAGGGTCAACGGCCTGCGCGCGGGAAGACGCTCGGAGGCCTATCCGCCGGCGGAGGTTCTCGGCGATCCGCCCTCGCTCCCGGAGGCCGCGCGGCGGCGCTGGCGGAGGCGATCCCGGCTCCGCGCCAGGAAGGACTGAGCGATGGACGTCGCGAGCTTCACTCCGATCCCGAGGTAGACGAGCGCGTTGAACGCCGGCGAGTGCTGCGACGCATAGTGCTTTCGGTAGAAGCGCCCCATGCCCCGGTGGAAGTGCGAGTTGAGGCCGGGCGGCCGCGGGCCCTCGACGGTGCCCCCCTTGACGTGCCGCACCGTCGCGCCCGGCTCATACCAGCTCGCCCACCCGGCACGAGCCAGGCGGTAGGAGAGGTCGAGGTCCTCCATGTACATCCAGTAACCCTCGTCGAATCCGCCGGCCGCCTCGAACGCCGAGCGCCGCATCAGCATGAAGGCGCCGTTGACCGCGTCCACCGGTCCCGACTCGACCTCGGGGGCCCGGTAGGCGGCGAGCGTGCCCGAGGCGCCGGCGCGGCGCCCGATTCCCGTGAAGTGGCCGAGCGCGCTGAGCGGGGTGGGGAAGGAGCGCCTGGCGGCATGATCGAGTGAGCCGTCGGGTCGCTCCAGCCGCGGGCCCACCACCGCCACCTCCGGTTGGGATTCGAGCACCGAGATCACGGTTTCCAGCGCGCCTTCGGTGACGGCCGTGTCCGGATTGAGGGCGAGCAGATAGGGCGAGGTCCCGCGGCGGGCGCCCAGGTTCGTGGCCGCCGCGAAGCCGAGGTTCTCCGCAGACGCGACCAGGTCCACATCCGGAAAATCGCGATCGATCATCTCCACGGTCCCGTCGCCGGAGGCGTTGTCAACGACGACGACGGACATCGAGCGTGAGGGGGGGTGGGCGCGCAGCGCCTCCAGGCATTCCCGCAGCAACTCCCGCGACCCGTAGGAGACGATCACGATGTCGAGCCCCCCGCCATTCATCGGGTGCGGTCCGGTTGGGGGATGCTCCCGTGCTGACGGTCCGTACCCGGCGGGATGGCGGCGTCCCGGGGCAGGAACCGGCTCGGGCGCCCGCGGCCCGCGGTTCGGATCGAGACCGCCCGCCGCCGCAGCAGCGCGTAGGAATAGAAGAGCTCGCGGTCGAGGGTCTCGTTGTGGCCCCAGAGGCGGCGAGCGCGTCGGGCGAGCATCCAGGCGAGGCCGGCCACCCCGCTGTCGGCGTTGAGGAGCCGGCGCAGTGTCCGTCGCTTCGCCGGGGCCATCCGGCCCCAGCAGCGAAGCCGCAGCACCTCGCAGAAGAGCAGCTGCTGGTGCCAGTCGTAGTAGTAGACCGCCCGCGAGCCCCCGGTCGGATTTCGCAGTCGCTCGAGCAGTTGTCGGCGGATCGGGCGGGGCCGCTTGTTGGCCTGGGAGTGTCCGATCACGGCCGCCTCGTGCTGGACGTAGTCGTAGAGCGGCTCATCGAGGTAGGTGATCTCGCCCAGGGACATCGCGACGAGCGCCAACCAGTGGTCGTGGAAGCCCTTGGCCAGCAGCGGCGGGAAGGGCAGCACGTCTTCGAGCAGCTCCCGGCGGAAGAGCGAGGCCGCTCCGGTGACCGAGTTGGCGAGGAGCAGTGACCCGAAGTTCGTGTGGTTGTTGCGCCGCTCCGTCCAGTAGGAGGGCCGCACCAGGTCCCCGCTCGGGCTGACGATGCGCGCGTCGCTGTAGACGAGCTGTGCGTCGCCGATCCCGTCGATCAGCCTTTCCAGCTTGGCGGGGTGCCAGCGATCGTCCTGGTCGCAGAGAGTCACGTAGTCGCCGTCCGCCGGTGCCATCGAGAGGGCCCGTTCGAAGTTGCGATAGAAGCCGAGCCGCTCCGGGCTCCGCGAGACGACGAAGCGCGCGTCGCCCTCGGTCAGGCGCAGCAGCTCTTCGAAGGCCTCGTCAGACGAGGCGTCATCGCTGATCACGCAGACCCAATTGCGGTGCGTCTGCTCGCGGATCGAGTCGAGCTGGACGCGGAGCAGAGCGGGCGGCGGGTCGTAGGTCGCCATGCAGATCGCCACCCGGGCGTCGGGTTCCGCGAACCGGGGCGCTGGGGCGTCGGAGGGAGGCGCCAGCCCGGGAACGACGGCGATCGAGCCGACGGTGGCGGTCGCCTCGCTGCCTCCGGTGAGCCGGAGGATCAGCTCGATCTCGAGCCGCTCCGACTCGCGCACCGGCGCGAGGTCCACGAGCGCGACGAACCCGCTCCGATATGCGCTCGCCGCCCCCATGCCGCCGGCGCGTTCGTAGACGTCGTCGCGTGGCAGACCGAAGCGCTCCACTCGATGATGGGAGCCTCCGAGCCCGACCCAGAGCTCCCTCGTCCGTGCCGTCGGCTGGTAGCACCAGCCGCCGATCACGAACGCATTGCCCCGGCCGACCGCGATCTCCCGTGGTGGCGGGATCTCGATTGTCGCCAGCGCCTGATCGAGCACCGCTCCCACCTCAGCCGCCCCTGCTCAGCAGCTCCCGTGCGTGCTCGTAGAGCTCCACGTCGAGACGATTGTCCTCGGCGATTCGCCTCCTGAAGGACGCGGACACCTTGGCGGACGCGGTCGTGTTCTCGTGGACCGGTGGACCCAATCGCCATCCGTACATTCGCTGAAGGCGTTCGGCGAAGGGCTCCAGCTCCTCCTGGAGGCCGATTGCGTCCATTCCGGCAAGCGCCCCCATCGCCGTTCGAAGCCGCCGCCCGTCGAGGTCGACGATGGTCATCATCCCGTCGGTCATCTCGCCGGTTCGCAGCGACAGCATCTTCACCATGTGGTTTTCGATGAAGTGCCGAAACCGACGCGGCTCCTCGTAGATCTGCTCGAGCGACATCTCGCCGTCGCTCGGCGTGGTGTTGCGGTGGTGGCGTAGGTAGCTGAGCGTCCGCTCGACCGGCTCCCGGAGAACGGTGAAGGTGCGGAACTCCGCGTCGAGGAGCTGCGTCGTGCAGAGGGGGAAGTGCCCGGTGACCACGCGGATCTGATCTCGGCGCTCCGCCCACCGCCGCAACAGCACCGGGACCATGAGTTGCGGCGAGACCGCCACCGGATCGCCGTCGCTGTCATCGGGATAGACCCCCTGCTCCCCGAACTCCCGCTGCAGACGCATGAACAGGGAGACCCCGCCGGTCTTCTGCATGTGGACGAAGAAGAACCTCTCGGGCTGTGCCGGGTGCTCAGGCGGCAAGCGGCGAGTACTCCGCGGGTGACGCGGAGGCCCCGAAGAACCAGCTCTCGATCGCCCAGCGGCTCTTGCGCATCTCGGGCTCGGCCGCGGTCGAGTGCAGGAACATCTCGTCGAAGAGCAGCACGTCGCCCGGCTCGAAGATCGGCCTCAGGACGCCGATGTCGCCCGCGGCCTCCTCCGCGACCTGCTCGGACACCGACCACTCGAAGATGGCGCCCTCGGTCCCGGTGGGGACGATGTGGTCGAGACGGCGCGGGACCACGTCCATCCCGGGCGCCTGGTCGCCGCAGCGCGACAGCGAGAGCCACACGTTGAGCGCGCGGACGTCGCCCATGAAGGCGCCGTCCTGGTGCCAGCCGCGTCCGGCGTCGGGGTCGACCCGGCGCAGGGTGCACTTCTGGACCGAGATCAGGGGCGGCTCGTCGAGGTAGCCGCGTATGGCCTCCCTCAGGCCCGCCCGGTCGAAGGTGTCGAGCATCTCGAAGAGCAGGTGCGGCGAATCGGCGGCCCAGAGGCCGCCTCCGCCCGCGATCCAGTCCCGGCCGAGCGACTCGCGGAAGGCCGGGGCAGGGACGAACTCGCTGTAGTAGGCCGAGTCCCCGCCGGCGCCAGAGGCGATGGCGTCGCGTGCCTCGAAGGCCCGGTCGATCTCGTCGGCGAGCGCCAGTGCCGCCCCCGGATCGACCAGGCCCCTGACCAGCAGGCAGCCGTCTCGCAGAATGCCGGCGCGGATCAACTCGGGTGCGAGCTGATCGGGACTCACCCCGGCCAGGTCACCGTTGCGATCCGGGAGCTGGTCGAACGCCGGCTCGGGGTAAGCGGCGCCCGCCGGAGGACTGTCGTGCTTGCGAATCCCGACTGCGTGCCGGAGCGCGACCAGACGGATCTCGCGCTCGGCGTCGGGGTTCTCCCGGTTGGCTTGGGTGAGCTCGTCGATCTCGGCGAGCAGCTCGTCCGTGCTCCGCCCTGCCGCCACCTCCGGCTCTCTCTCCGCGAGCGCGGCGGACTTCCTCCGTCGAAAGATCACGCTCGAAAGGCTAGTCAGTCTTCGGCCTGCCGGGCACGCCGACGACCGTCGCCCCGGCGGGCACGTCGCCGAAGACGGCGGCGTTCGCGCCGATCGTGGCGCCCTTGCCGACCGTCAGCTTCCCCAGGACGCTCGCGCTCGTCCCAACCATGACCTCCTCCTCGATCGTCGGGCCGCCGATGTCGCCAGAGACCAGTCCGATCGAGACGAAGGGCCCGATCACGACTCCGGGACGGATCTCGGTGACACCGTCGATCACGACCTGACCGTGGAGGATGTGGACACCCGGGTGGATGACCACCGGGTCGCCGATCGTCACTCCGGCGGTCATGATCGCGAGGCGGTGGCAGATCCGGGGGAGCAGCGGGACGCCCCGGCGCTGGAGCGCCGCCTTGACGCGGTAGAGCGACTGCGCGAGGAATGCGTCGCTGGCCCAGCAGAGGCGGAGGATCTGGATGATCGTGTCGGCGCCCGGCTGGAGCTCGAAGCGCTCGCCCCGGTGAAGCAGGGCGACGCGCGCGTCGGCGATCAGAGCACGCCGCAGCCCCGGGTGCCGCGAGCGGATCTCGCTCATCATCGCGTTGGCGACTGGGTTCTCGGACTTGAACATGCGCGCGGGAGCGTAGCCGGGACATGCTCCACCTAGACTCCGCCGCGGCCCGGCCGCACCGGGCCCCCAGAGCCATGGCGATGAAGGTCACCTCTTACTACCACCGCACCAACCCGGACGAGGCGGGCTACTCGCTGGGCAATTTCTACGAGATCTGGGCCGCCTGCTTCGATGCGGCCGGCGTGCGGGCCGTGATCGAGGTCGGGGCGGAGCGCGGAAGGCTCACCCAGGAGCTCCTCAGGTGGGCCGCGCCGAGCGGCGCTCGGGTCACCGCGATCGAGCCGGCGCCGATCTCCGATCTGCTCGAGCTGGTCGAAGAAAACCCGGACCTCGAGGTCGTCGAGGAGACCAGCCTCGAGGCGCTCCAGCAGCTGCCGATCGCGGACGCGATCGTCCTCGACGGCGATCACAACTACTACACCCTCTCCAACGAACTGCGGCTGATCGCGGAGCGGGCGCCGGAGGGCCGCATCCCGCTGCTCGTCTTCCACGACGTCTGCTGGCCGCTCGCCCGCCGCGACCAGTACGCCGCGCCCGACCGCATCCCGGAGGAGCACCGCCACCCCTACGGCGAGGACATCAAGCTGGTGCCGGGCAACGAGGGCACGGCGGAGCGCGGGCTGCCCTTCGAGTGGGGCGCCCTCGAGGAGGGAGGTCCGCGCAACGGCGTGATGACCGCGATCGAGGACTTCATTGCCGAGCACGACGGCCTGCGCCTCGCCGTCATCCCGATCCTCTTCGGCTGCGGCCTGCTCTGGTCCGAGGACGCTCCGTGGTCCGACGAGGTGGCCGAGATAGTGGAGCCGTGGGACCGCAATCCGATCCTCGAGCGCGTCGAGAGGGCGCGGGTCACGCAGCTCGTCCAGCGGCACTCCCGGGAGCAGGAGATCGACGAGCGCTTCGATCACACGCTGAAGCTGGAGGAGGCGGTCAGGCGGATCCTGGCGTCGCGCGCGTTCGGTGCGCTCGAATCCATCTCACGCCTGCGACGGGGTGGGACGCCGGCCTTCTCGCGGCAGGAGCTCTCGGACCTGCTGGCCGAGGGCGACCGGATCCGCAGCGACGATCAGCGCTGACGGGTCGGCAGTGCCCCGATCGAGTTGCCGTTGGGTGACGGGGCTCCGCCGCGCCGCAGCAGCGACTTGAGCCAGCGCAGCGGCTTGGTGAGGCGCCAGCTCGCGCTCCGCTCGATCGACTGAAGCTGCCGCTCGAGGTCCAGGACCGCGGCCTCCCGAGCCAGCTCAGCGGCGTTCGCCTGCATCAGGGCAGCGTCGCGACGCGCCTCGGCCCAGCGCGCGCGGTCCTTCCAGTCTCCGGAGATGGTCTGCGAGGGCGAAAGCCCGCCGTCCCACTTCTCCGCGACGCGCATGTGGGCGGCGATCCAGCCCTCGACGTCGCCGATCAGCTCGAGTGAGTGGTGGTGGATGACGCGGATGTGCTCCGTCCAGACCTTCTTGCCGGCTGCGCGCACCTGCTGGCAGGCGTCGAAGTCGTAACCGTGGAACTGGCCGAGCGACTCGTCGAAGCGGACGTTCTCGATGAACCAGGGGGGCAGAGCCATCATGAATCCGTCGATCACGTCGACCTCGCCCGTCCTCGCCTCGGGCGGCCTCTCGTCCCAGTCGAAGGTCGCGCCGAGGATCTCCCCGCCGCCGTATTCCTCGTACTGATGGGAGAAGGAGGCGAGCGTCACCGATCCGTCCCACCAGGCGATGTTCCTGACGCCGATCGCCCCCGCGCAGCCGAGGATGCCGACCTCCGGGTTGGCGAGGCCCGCTCGGACCTTCGCCATGAACCCCGGGTCGACGATCTCGGCGTCCTGGTGGACCAGGACGAGGGCCTCGAGGTCCTCCAGCTTCGCGGCCTCCTCGATCAGCAGGTTGTAGTTGCGGAAGATCGACGCGTCGCCGAGACCGGCGGAGCCGAGCGCGAGGATCGCGGAGTCGGGCTCGGCGACCCGTCTGATCCCCGGCTCGGCGAAGGCCTCGTACTGGGCGTGGTCGGTGATCGGGCAGCCGAAGGCGATCATCTTGGCCGGAACATAGCGGCAGGCATCACTTGATCACGGGCGGCTGAGCAGCCCGATCGAGGCGACGCGGCGCATCGGATAGTCGTCGTACGGCAGGGCGCCGCGCCAGCGCTCGTGTGCCTCGGCCGAGACGAAATAGGCCTCCGGGTCGACCTCGAGCTCGGCGATCAGCTGACTCAGCCGGTCGGCCGGCAGCCCCGAGCGGCGGACGATCTCCTCCAGGCGCTCGCGGTGGGCCTCGGCCCCCCAGCCGGCGACCACGTGGTCGATCGCATGGATCGAGCAGCCATCCGGCGCGGTCAGCTCGGTGGCGGCCGCGATCACCTCGCCGATCTCCTCGGTCGGGATGTGCTCGAGCACCGACACGGAGTACACGCAGGCGGCCTTCGCCGGCAGTCCGCCGCTCGGCGGGAACCTCTCCCGGACGAAGTCGACGTCCGGGTAGGAGGCCTGGAAGTCCTCGAACTCGCGCGGTCCCTGGTCGCTGCCGTCGTAGGGGTCGATGACCGTCACCGGGTGGCCGAGCCGGGTCAGCAGCGCCGCGACCAGCGGCTCGCCCGCGCCGATCTCCACCAGCGGCGCGCCGGGCTCGACGCTCCCGAGCACGGCCTTCAGCACCCAGCAGCGCTGCAGGTCCTTCATGTCCCCGTTGGCGCGCGCGAGCCCACCCAGATTGTCGAGGCTGTCCGCGAGGTCGCCGACGGTCCCATAGGAGAGCGCCCCGGCCTCGAAGCTGCCCCGGTAGCGGTCCTCGAGCTCCCAGAGCCGCTCCCGCGGGAACGGCTCGCTCATGCCGCGATCCGGGCGTCGGCGGAGGCGAGCACCCGACGGTAGAAGTCGGCCAGCGCCGCCGCATTGCGAGGCCAGCTCAGGTTCTCGACCGCGAACTCGCGGGCGCCGCGGCCGAGGCGGTCGGCCAGCCGGCGGTCGTCCAGCAGCTCGCTCGACTCGCGCGGCGATCTCGAGCGCGTCCCCGCGGTGCAGGAGCAGCGCGTTCTCGCCGTCGGTGAGGTCGTTGCCGAGGTTGCAGGCGGGCAGGACCACCGGGCGTCCCATCGCCAGGAACTCGGGCAGCTTCGAGGGGAGTCGGTAGCGGTTGAACTCATCGGGCGCGCCGGGCTGGACATAGGCGTCCGCCAGGGCGAGATACCCGGGAACCTGACGCCACGGCACGTCGCCGAGGTCGGGCTCGCCGTCGCGCAGCGCCTGCAGCGTGCGGGGATCGACGCCGCCGGGTTTCGTGCTCCCGAGCCGCACCATCCTCACCCGCCGGCCGCGGCGCTGCAGCAGCTTCACGGCGAGGTAGAGGCTGAACAGCTCGCGCAGATTCGCCCAGTGGCCGACGCCGTGGTAGACGAGCACGAAGTCGTCGGGCCGGAGGCCGAGCCGCTCGCGGGTCACCGCCGGTGCCAGATCGGGCCGAAAACGCTCGCCGTCGACGCCGGGCCGCGCCAGGTGGTGCGGCCGTCCGGCGAAGTTGAACTCGTTGAGCTCCTCGGTGATCACCGTGACCCCGGCCGCTCCCTCGATCAGCCCGGGGTAGTGGGCGGGATGGATGAAGTCCTCGCCGCAGAGCTCATCGAGCCGGTCGGCCGGCAGTCGGCTGAGCTGCTCGTAGGGCAGGCGCAGCGCCGTCGAGAGCAGGTGCTCCTCGTTGTCCTCCAGATGGACCACGTATGGGCAGTCCAGGGCGGCGACCGCCCGCTCCGTCGCCCGCCTGACGATCTCGCGGGGCGTCCACGCGCAGACGACCGTCTCCGCGGGCTCCCGAGCCATCGCCCGGAGCGCTCGATCGAGGTCGTCGTAGGTGATGCAGTCGAAGCTCGGCTCCCCGATCTCCGCGATCCGTTCGGCGGGCCCCTTGCCGCAGAGCGTCACCTCCACGCCATCGGCGCTCAGCTCCTCGCCCAGGTGGAACGCCTGGATGACGCTGTTCACGTTGAGCTTGCCGAAGTGCAGGATGAGCACCCTCACCGGGCTGCCTCCCTCATCGCGGTCTCGAGCTCGTCGCCGCCGAATGGGGGCAGCGTGTAGTCGGCGGCCTCACGGGAGAACCCCCGGGCGTAATACGGATCCCCGGCCGCCAGGCGCTCGTACCAGCGATCGACGAACAGGGCCCGGTCGAGCACGTCGAAGTCCGACCGCCGCTGAGCCTCGGTGGTGTGATCGACGGCCCGAGGAGTCGGCGTGACGACGACGGAGCGGCCGGCGGCGCGCAGCTTCAGGCAGAGGTCGTAGTCGTGGAACTGGCGGCTGTAGGCCTCCTCGAAGCCGCCCACCCGCTCGAAGTCCGCGCGGCTCACGAGCATGCAGCCGGTCCCGATCGCGGCGACCTCGCGAGCGCAGGCGAGCGAGCCGTAGTAGCCGTCGGAATCGGCGTCGAAGCCCCGCATGACGGGGGCGGCCGGGTCATAGAGCCCGATCGCGGTCCCCGCCTGGGAGATGCGGCCATCGGGATGGACCAGAGCCGGTCCGACGGCGCCGACGTCGGGCAGCTGGGTGTAGAGCAGGAGCTGCTCGAGCCACTCCGGCCCGGCGACCTCCGTCCTCTCGTCGAGGAAGAGCAGGTAGTCACCGTCCGAGCGGGCGGCCTCGCGGTTGGCGAGCTGCGCCGGCTTGAACGAACCGTCCCCGCGGGAGAGGACCACGACGCTGACCCGCGGGCGCGTCGTCGCGAGACGTCGGGTGCAGTCGGAGGCGATGGGGGATGCTCGGATGCGGCACCGCCTCGGCCGCGATTCCGCGGCGGGCGAGATGGGCGTTGACCGCGCGTGCCTGGAGCTCGGTGACGCCCGGCTTCTCTCCCTCTGCCAGGGCGATGCTGCCGGGAATCGCCCGCCAGTGGTAGAGGATCTCGGGAATGTGATGGATCCGGTTCGTGCGCTCGGAGAGCCGGAGCATGAGGTCGAAGTCCTGAATCGTGTCGAAGGCGGGGTCGAGGCCTCCCGCCTCGTCGATCAGGCTGCGCCGGGCCACCAGCAGGTGACCCACGTACATCGCGCCGAGTGCGTAGACCGGTGACCAGTCCGGCTTCAGGAAGGGGTCCGTCCGCCGCCCGTCCGCGGTCAGCTTGTCCTGGTCGGTGTAGACGACGTCGGCGTCCCGCTCGCTGAATGCCTGCGCGACGCGGAGCAGCGCGTCGGGCGCGAGCGTGTCGTCGTGATCGAGAAAGGCGACGAGCTCGCCGCGGCAGAGCTCCAGGGCGGCGTTCGTGGCCACGGAGATTCCGGCGTTGCGCTCGAGCAGACGCGCAGTGATTCGCCCGTCGCGGGAGACCGCGCGCGTCACCGCCCGGCGCGTGTCCTCGCGCTTCGAGCCGTCATCGGTGATGCAGAGCTCCCAGTCCGGGTAGCTCTGCGCCCTCACGGAGGCGATCGCCTCGCGGAGGTGGCGCGGGTCGGTCTCGTGGGTCGGCATCACGACCGAGATCAACGGCCGGTCGGCCAGCATCTCCAGCTCGCGCGCCGCGCCATTGGCGGAGCGGCGTCTACCGATCACGTCTGAGCAGCCTGCCCACCGCCCGCAGCGGCTTCGTCAGCCGCCAGCTCGTCGTCGCCTCGTACTCCGCCGCGACCGCCGTGGCCGGTGAGCCGGGTCCCCCGCGCGCCCACTCGGCGTCCGCGGCCGCGAACGACCGCCTCATCAGCTCGCGGCCCATCTCCTCGCGCTGCTCTTCGAGCTCCCGGCGGGCGCGATCGAGCTGGTCGCCGAGATAGGAAGCGTTCGCCCGCGCCGCCTGGAGCTCGCGCGGATCGTCCGGCTCGGGGCGCTCGAGATCAGCGGTGCTGACTTCGCCGGAGCGCCTGGCGAGCACGATCTCGCGGCCAGCGTCGCGTTCGTCGATCGAGACGATCTCGAAGGCGCGGCCCCAGTGCGAGCGAAGCCACCACTCGGAGTGGAAGACCTGACGTCGGCGCGGCCCGTCGAGAGCCGAGATGACGGTCATGCCGACTCGCGAGTCGTCCCAGTCATCTCCCGTCAGCTCCGCGAAACGCTGCCTCGTGGCGAGCCCAACAACGAGGCGGCCGTCCGCGCGCAGGACCCTTCGCAGCTCGAGCAGCCACTCGGCCCAGCCGTGGGCAAGGTGGGTGAACGCCGTGGGCGATCGAATCTCCTCGATGGAGCCATCCGGCTCCGCCAGCGGCGGCTTCGCCCCGTCGGCGAGCGCGGCATCGAAATCCAGCATCGCGGCAATCGTAGAACCGGCCCGCTCCGGGGGTCCTCTGCTATCAGTCCGCCATGATCCTGATCACCGGCGGCGCCGGATTCGTGGGCTCGAACCTCGCGATCAACCTCGCGGAGCGCCATCCCGACTGGGAGATCGTCGCCCTCGACAATCTCCACCGCCCGGGGTCGGAGCTCAACCCTCCTCGTCTCGAGCAGGCCGGCGTTCGCTTCGTGCGCGGCGACGTCCGTGAGCCGGGCGACCTCAGGGATCTCGGGCCGGTGACGGCGCTGATCGAGTGCTCGGCCGAGCCCTCCGTGATGAGCGGTGTCGACGGCGAAACCTCGTTCCTCTTCCACACGAACCTGACCGGCGCCTACAACTGCCTCGAGCTCGCCCGCCGCGATGCCGCGTTCGTGCTCTTCCTCTCTACCAGCCGGGTCTATCCCATGGGCGCGCTCAATGCGACTCGCCTACGAGCAGGGCGACACCAGATTCGAGCTCAACGACCAGCAGGAGGTTCCCGGCGCCTCGGCTGCGGGTATCACCGAGGAGTTTCCGCTTGCCGGCACGCGAACCCTCTACGGAATGACCAAGCTTGCGGCCGAGATGCTGATCGAGGAGTACCGGGAGATGTTCGGGCTGCGCGCCGTGGTCGATCGCTGCGGCGTGATCGCTGGGCCCTGGCAGATGGGCAAGGTGGACCAGGGTGTGTTCGCCCACTGGCTGCTCAGCCACCACTTCGGCCTTCCCCTCACCTACATCGGATACGGCGGAGCGGGCAAACAGGTTCGCGACCTGCTCCACGTGGCCGACCTGGTCGACCTGGTCGACGAGCAGCTCGGCGACCCGGGCCGTTGGGACGGCGAGGTCGTGAACGTCGGCGGCGGCCGTGAGGTCAGCCTCTCGCTGGCCGAGACGACCGAGATCTGCAGGGAGCTGACCGGAAACGAGGTGCCTCTCTCCTCGGTCGCCGAGGACCGCGCCGGCGACGTTCCGATCTACATCTCCGACTGCGCCCGGCTGTTCGGGCGCACGACGTGGCGGCCGTCGAGATCCGCCCGGGAGACACTGGCCGACCTGGCCACCTGGATCGGCGAGCACTCCGACCAGCTGCGCGACACCCTCGGCCTGGGCGTGGCGACCGCCGGGAGGGGTTGATCCATGGCGGTAGCGGTGGTGAGCGGTTCCGGGGGGCTGATCGGGTCCGAGTCCGTGAGGCGCCTGGTGGAGTCCGGCTGGGAGGTGGTCGGACTGGAGAACGACCTGCGGGCGGAGTTCTTCGGGCCCGATGCGTCAACGGCCCCGGTGAGCACCGAGCTCTCAGAGCGCTACGACGAGTTCCGCTGGCTGAAGACCGATATCCGCGACACGGACGCGGTCGATCGGGCCTTCTCCTCGGAGGGAACTCGGATCGAGCTGGTGGTGCACACGGCCGCTCAGCCCTCTCACGACTGGGCCGCGCGGGAGCCGCAGACCGACTTCGGCGTGAACGCGAACGGCACGCTCAACCTGCTCGAGGCGACCCGTCGCTCCTCGCCCGACGCCACCTTCGTCTTCTGCTCCACCAACAAGGTCTACGGGGACACCCCGAACCGGCTGCCGCTCGAGGAGCTCGAGGCCAGGCTCGAGCTGCCCGAGGACCACCGTTGGTTCGATGGGATCGACACGTCGATGTCGATCGACCGCTCCACGCATTCGCTCTTCGGGGCCTCCAAGGCAGCGGCCGACCTGCTGGTTCAGGAGTACGGCCGGTACTTCGGCATGCCGACGGTCTGCTTCCGCGGCCGGCTGCCTGACCGGGCCCCAGCACGCCGGCGCGCAGCTGCACGGCTTCCTCGCCTACCTGATGAAGTGCGTCGTCACGGGAACGCCCTACACCGTCTTCGGCTACGGCGGCAAGCAGGTCCGCGACAACCTGCACAGCGCAGACCTGTTCGCCTGCTTCGAGGCCTTCCACCGCAACCCGCGGGCGGCTGCCGTCTACAACATCGGCGGCGGCCGGGAGTCGAACTGCTCGATGCTCGAGGCGATCGAGGCCTGCGAGCGCATTGCCGGGCGTGAGCTGCAGTGGGAGCTCTCGGAGGAGAACCGGATCGGCGACCACCGCTGGTGGATCTCTGACCTGAACGAGTTCCGGTCCGACTATCCGGACTGGCAGCTCCGGTACGGGATCGAGGACATCCTGCGCCAGATCCACGAGCACAACGTCGACCGCTGGACGGCCGCCGCCGCATGAAGCTCTCCGTCGTCATTCCGGCCAGGGGGGAGGAGGGCTCGGTGGGACAGACGCTCGAGCGGACGGTGGACGCCCTGGAGCGCGAGGCGATCGACTACGAGCTGATCGTCGTCGACGACCACAGCACGGACCGCACCGCCGAGGTCGTCGAGCGAATCGCCGCCGACAACCCGCGCGTCCGCTGCGTGCGCTCGTCGTACGAGCCCGGCTTCGGCTTCGCCGTGCGGGCGGGGCTCGACGAGTACACCGGTGACGCCGTGGCGGTGATGATGGCCGACGGCTCCGATCATCCCGAGGACCTCGTCCGCTACCACCACGAGCTCGAGGAGGGCTGGGAGTGCGTCTTCGGTTCGCGCTTCATCCGCGGGCGCGCGGTCCGGCAGCTATCCGCGGTTGAAGCTGGTGATCAACCGGCTGGCGAACTGGTTCATCCGGTCGATCTTCCGTCACCACTACAACGACACGACCAACGCTTTCAAGGCCTATCGGCGGGAGGTGATCGACCGGATCCAGCCGCTGCTCTCGAACCACTTCAACCTCACGGTCGAGATGCCGCTCAAGGCGATCGTGCGCGGGCACACCTTCCGCGTGGTGCCGGTCTCCTGGACCGGACGCTCGGCCGGGCACTCCAAGCTGGGCATCCGCGAGATGGGCAGCCGCTACCTGTTCATCGTGCTCTACGTCTGGCTCGAGCAACACCTGAGCAGGGGGGACTACCTTCGCCGCGACCGCGAAGACATCGATCTCTCCTCGCCGACGAGCCCGTCGGCCAGGCGCTAGCGACCACCCGGCCTGCGG
>CAWDQZ010000013.1:0-48408 GCA_963804595.1 uncultured Solirubrobacterales bacterium | reverse complement strand
GGCGACCAACAGCTTGGCGCGGCTGCGGCGGACCGCCTTGCGGATTCGCAGATCCAGGATGGGCATCTCGTGCAGCGGGTCGACGCCGACCACGAGGATCGCGTCGGCGTTGTCGAGGTCCGCCATCCGGGCTCCGTGGTCGGGCCGGGACAGCTCGCCGAGCAGTCCCGTCTCCACCGGATTCGGGGAACAGTCGAGGTTGGAGGACCCGCCGGCCCGGAGGATCCGCTGGACGAGCCAGCCCTCCTCGTTCGAGGTGCCGCCGCCGACGATCGCGGCCGCGTTCGGGCCGGCGGCCCGGATCGCGTCGGCCACCCTCCCCACCGCCTCGTCCCAGGAGATCGGGCTGAGACTGCCGTCCCCGGCGCGAACCATCGGGCGGGTGATCCTCTCGGCCGAGGTGAACATCTGGAAGGCGAAACGGCCCTTGTCGCAGAGCCAGCCGTCATCGACCTCGGCGTTGTCGCGAGCGAGGACCCTGAGCACCGCCTCATCGCGGACCGTGAAGCCGACGTTGCACTGGCTCGGGCAGAGCGTGCAGATCGAGCCGGCCTGCTCGATGTCCCAGGGCCGGGCGCGGAAGCGGTAGGTGTAGGAGGTCAGCGCCCCGACCGGGCAGAGCTCGATGATGTTGCCGTGGAAGGGCGCGATGTACGGGCGCTCGTCGAAGGTGCCGACGAAGGTCTTGTCGCCGCGTTCCAGCAGCTGCAGCTGCTCGTCCTCCGCGACCTCCTGGCTGAAGCGGACGCAGCGGTAGCAGAGGATGCATCGCTCCCGGTCGATCGCCACCAGTGGTGAGAGCTCGAGCGGCTTCTGGAAGTGGCGCTTGCGGTCGGTGAAGCGGCTCTTGCCCGGGCCCCAGCCCATGGCGATGTCCTGCAGTGGGCACTCGCCGCCCTTGTCGCACACCGGGCAGTCGAGCGGATGGTTGATCAGCAGGAACTCGACGACCGCGTTCTGGGCCTCCTGGACCCGGTCGGTCTGCGTGTAGACGACCATGCCGTCGCGGACCGGTGTCGAACACGCCGTCTGCAGCTTCGGCATCCCCTCGATCTCGACCAGGCACATGCGGCAGGCGCCCACCGGCTGGCCGAGCTTCGGCTCGTAACAGAAGATCGGGATCTCGACGTCGCCGTGCTTGGCCGCGTCGACCAGCATCGTCCCCTCTGGCGCGGTGACCTCGCGGCCGTCGACCACCAGGGTGACGGCGTTGCGGATCGGCCGCGTCACGCGGCCAGCACCTCCGGGACGCCACGCTGGATCGCCTCGTCGAACTCGGCTCGGAACTTCTTCACCATCGACCCGACCGGCATCGCCATCGAGTCGCCGAGCACGCAGAGGCAGTTGCCGATGATGTTGGTCTGGACCGAGGAGATGGTCTCGAGGTCGATCGGCGTCGCCTCGCCGCGGATCATCCGCTCGAGCATCTTCACCGTCCAGTTGGTTCCCTCGCGGCAGGGAGAGCACTTGCCGCAGGACTCGTGGTGGTAGAAGCGCGCGGTCCGCAACGCCAGCTCGACCGTGTTGGTCGTGTCGTCGAAGACGATGATCGAGCCCGAGCCGAGCATCGAGCCGGCGTCGGCCATCGCCTCCCAGCTGTAGGGCAGGTCCAGGACCTCTTCCGCCGTGAGCACCGGCGAGGAGGACCCGCCGGGAAAGACGCCCTTGATCTTGCGGCCGTCGAGTGGGCCGCCCGCGAGCTCCTCGATCAGGACCCTGGTCGGGATCCCGAGCTCGACCTCGTAATTGCCCGGCCTCTTCACGTCGCCCGAGACCGAGGTGACCTTTGTGCCCGGCGACTGCTCGGTGCCCAGGCTCTTGAACCAGGCGGAACCCGAGGCGACGATGTGCGGCACGTTGGAGAGCGTCTCGACGTTGTTGATCAGCGTCGGCCCGTCGTAGAGGCCCTGCACCGCGGGGAAGGGTGGCTTCAGGCGGGGGTTGCCCCGTTTGCCCTCGAGGGAGTCGAGCAGAGCGGTCTCCTCGCCGCAGATGTAGGCACCGGCGCCGCGGTGGACGACCAGCTCGACCTGCTCCCCGGTGCCGAGCACGTCCGCGCCGAGGTAGCCGGCCTCGTAGGCCTCGTCCACCGCCGCGTCGAGGATGTCGGCCTGCAGCTCGTATTCGCCGCGGATGTAGATGAAACACCGGTTGGCCCCGGCCGCCCGCGCGGCGATGATCACTCCCTCGATCAGCTGGTGCGGGTTCTTCTGTATCAGCTCGCGGTCCTTGAAGGCGCCCGGTTCGGACTCGTCCGCGTTGCAGCAGAGGTACTTGTCCATGTCGCCGCGCGGCAGGAAGGAGGCCTTTCTGCCCATCGAAAAGGCAGCGCCGCCGCGACCGCGCAGCCCGGAGTCCTCCAGCTCCTTCAGGACCTCCTCCGGAGTCATCTGCTTGAAGGCCTTCTCGATCGACCGGTACCCGCCGAGCCTGCGGTAGGTGTCGATCGAGGCGAGCCCTGGCTCGTCGATCTTGCGGAAGAGCAGCCGCGTCTCCTGCGGGGCCATCAGCCCTCGACCTCCTTGGCGTTGCGGCCCCCGGCGAGCTTGCGGTCCTCGAGCTGCTTCTCGGGCAGCACCTCGGCGCCGGAGCGCAGCTGCTCCACCACTGCCTTCGCGTCCTCCTCGGTGAGCGGCCCGTAGTAGCGCCCGTCGATCGAGGCCATCGGCGCCAGGTCGCACGCGCCGAGGCACTCGAAGCTCCGCACCGAGAGCTTGTCGTCCTCGGAGGTGCCCTGCCCGCTGACGCCCGCGGCGTCTGCGAACGCCTCGAGCAGGTCATCGCCGCCGCGCAGCCAGCAGCTGATGTTGGTGCAGACGAGCACCTGGTGCTCGCCCCCGGGCTCGAGCCGGAAGAGGTCGTAGAAGGTGGCCACCCCCTCCAGGTAGCCGGGCGTCACCCCCATCACCGCGGCTGCCTGACGGATGCCGTCGGGTGTGCACCAGCCGTAGCGGCGCTGGACGGCCCACAGGGCGGGCATCGCCGCCGACCGCTTCTGCGGATAGCGCGCCATCGCGCGGCGGATCTCCTCCGCCAATTGCTTCGGGACCTCGACCTCCGAGGGCTCGGGAACCGGCGCGGGCTCGCCGTGAGGATCGCGCTCCTCGGCGGCCGCCTGCAGCACCTCGATCTCGTCGGGCGGAACGTCGACACCCACAAGCTCCTGCTCGTCCGGCATCGGCGGCGGCTCCGGGTCGTCGTGGATGTGGCCGGGATCGATGGCCCAGGGGCGCTTGCCCTTCGGGATCAGTGGGCTCACCTGTCGACGCCCCCGATGATCGGGTCGAGCATCCCCAGGTTCTGGATCAGATCCGCGATCAGTCCGCCGACCGACATGTCACGGAGGGACTGCAGGTTGACGAAGGAGGGGTCCCGGAAGTGGACGCGGGCGGGCTTCGAGGAGCCGTCGGCGAGAACGAAGCAGCCGAGCTCGCCCCTGGGGCTCTCGATCGGGTAGTAGAGCTCGCCGGGCGGCACGCGGTAGCCCTCGGTGACCAGCTTGAAGTGGTGGATCAGCGCCTCCATCGAGGTGGAGAGCTCGTCACGGGGCGGGAGCACGTACTTGCGGTCGTCCGCGATCCAGGGGCCCTCGGGCAGGCCGTCCAGGACCTGCTCGATGATCGCCAGCGATTCGCGCATCTCCTGCAGCCGGACCCGGTAGCGGTCGTAGCCGTCGCCGATCGTTCCGACCGGGATCTTGAAGTCGAAGTCGCCGTAGGCCAGGTAGGGGTCGGCTTTGCGCAGGTCCCAGGGCTCGCCCGCGGCCCGCAGCAGCGGGCCGGTGACGCCCAGGTCGAGCAGCCGCTCGCGCGAGACGATCCCGACGTCACGCGTCCGCTGCAGAAAGATCTCGTTGCGATCGAGCAGCGCCTCGTACTGATCGATCCGGACCGGCATCTCCGCGCAGAACGCCCGCACCCTCTTCTCGAAGCCGGCGGGGATGTCCTCGAAGACCCCGCCAACCTGGAAATAGCGGGTGTGCATCCGCTGTCCCGCCGACATCTCGAACAGGTCGAGGATCTTGTCTCGCTCGCGGAAGCAGTACCAGAGCATCGAGATCGCGCCGATGTCGAGCGCTGTCGTGCCCAACCAGACCAGGTGGGACATGATCCGGTCGAGCTCCATGTGGAGCACACGCAGATAGGCCGCGCGCGGCGGGATTTCGAGGCCGACGAGCCTTTCCACGCAGCCGCAGAAGGCCTCCATCTGGAAGAAGTAGGAGAGGTAGTCCATCCGCTCCACGAAGGGGATGACCTTCCAGTAGCTCTTGTCCTCGCAGGACTTCTCGATCCCGGTGTGCAGGTAGCCCATCACCGGCTTCAGCTCGATCACCCGCTCGCCCTGCAGCGTCACGATCAGCCGCAGGACCCCGTGAGTGGCGGGATGGTGCGGCCCCATGTTGAGCGTCAGTACCTCCTGTTCCGGCTCGAGGCCGGGCCCCTCGAGCTCTCGCTCAGCGAGCTCCGCGACCTGCGCCGCGAGCCCCGCCGAGGGGTCCTCCGTGAAGGGGTCGACGCCTCGCTCAGTGGCGTCCGCTTCGTCTCTGAAGGTCCCGTCCGCCATCACTCGAACCAGCGTGGGACTTCGATCTCGTTGTAGGTGTAGAGGACGGGCTCGCCCCCGATCGGGAAGTCGCGTCGCTGCGGCCACCCGACGTAGTCCTCGGGCATCGCGATGCGGCGCAGGTCGGGGTGGCCGCGGAAGACGATTCCGAAGAAGTCGTAGGCCTCCCGTTCCTGAAAGTCGGCCGTCGGGAAGAGATCAACGCATGAGTCGAGCTCGGGCAGCTTCTCCGCGTCGCCGTTCGTGCCGGCCGGGTCTTCGAGCAGCGCCTTGACGTTGATGCGCTCCACCCGCTCCCGGCAGAGCAGCTCGTAGTGGACCGCGAAGCGCGGCGTGGCCGGCAGGTAGTCGGCGGCGTGGACGCTGGAGAGGAAGGTGTAGCCCTGGTCGGGCTGGTCCCGAAGCCAGGCAAGCGCATGCAGGACCCCCTCGGGATCGACGGCCAGCGTCGCGCGCTCGTGCTCGAACGAGGTCTCGATGACGGTGCCCTGCCGCCCCTCCTCGATTGCCTGGGCGATCAGCTCGAGCCCGGGGGCGTCAGGCATTCCCGCCCTCGACTTCGTCGGCGGACCTGATCGCCGCCGCCGCCCGCTCGAGCGCCTCGAGGGTCGGTTCGCCCGACTCGAACCGCGCCCATTCCTCGGTGCCTAGTGCGTTGTAGCGCTGGCGCCAGCCCAGGTCGGGCCGGCCGCGGATCAGCCGCTGCAGCTTGTTGAGGCCGTGCAGGACCGCCTCCGGCCGCGGCGGGCAGCCGGGGACGTGGATGTCGACCGGCATGAACTTGTCGGCGCCCTGGACCACGGCGTAGTTGGCGAACATGCCCCCGGACGACGAGCACGCTCCCATGGCCATCACCCACCTGGGTTCGAGCATCTGGTCGTAGACCCGGCGGACGACCGGCGCCATCTTGATCGACACCCGGCCGGAGAGGATCAACAGGTCCGCCTGCCGCGGCGTGGCCCTGAAAGCCTCGGCCCCGAAGCGGGCGATGTCATAGCGCGAGGTGACGAGGGAGATCTGCTCGATCGCGCAGCACGCCAGGCCGAAGGTCATCGGGAAGATCGCGTTTGCCCGCCCCCAGTTGAGCGCGCTCTCGAGGGTGGTGATGAGGAGCCGCTCCTCCACGTACTCCTCGAGGTCCTCGCCCTCGAGGTCTCCCCGCAGCAGGTCGCGGGCGCGCAGCTGGCGTGCTCGCAGGCTCTCCCGCTCTACTTCCAATCGAGTGCTCCTCGACGCCAGACGAAGACCAGGGCGACGAGCAACAGCGCGACGAAGACGAGGATCTCCACGAGGACGAAGACGCTTTTGGTCGCGTGGACGAGGACACCGACCGGGTAGAGGAAGACGACCTCGATGTCGAAGAGGATGAAGAGCATCGCGATCATGTAGAAGCTCACGCCGAAGCGGAACGTGCGGGTGATGTGGGAAGGGAGCCCGCACTCGTACGGCTGTCGCTTGATCGGGTTGGGACGCCGCGGACCGATGACCCCGTTGAGCAGTGCGAAGGCGCCTCCCACGACGATCCCTAGGCCGGCGAACACAAGGACGGGGAGATAGGACTGAAGCACGATCCGCTCGGTCTTATACCACTTGCCCCGAACTTTGTATCAAGCTGTTACATAGTGCTTTTCCGCATCAGCAAGCCAAATCCCGACCCTTTTTGGCGGTTTTGACCCCCAGCACCACCTAAGCTCCCGCGGCCGTGCCGGAAGTCCATCTCGTCGTCGGGATTTGCCTGCTCGCCGCCAACCTGGTCGCCGGGGTCTGGGGCGGCTACTCGTGGCTCGAGCGCCGGCCCTCGACGGGGTTCTGGTACGCCCTCCGGGTCGCGCAGGCGACGGTGCTCCTCCAGGCGTTCCTCGGGCTGCTGCTCGTCTTCACTGGCCACCACGCGTCCGAGCTGCACATCCTCTACGGCGTCCTGCCGCTGGTGGTCTCCCTGCTGGCGGAGGTGGTGCGGCTCGGGTCGGCGTCGGCCGAGCTCGGCGACCTCGACATCCACTCGATGCCGCCGGAGCGCCAGACCCAGATCGCGATGGCGATCGTCCGCCGGGACACCGGCATCATGGCCACCGCCTGCCTGGTGATCTTCCTGCTCGCGCTCCGCGCCGCCGGGACCAGCTCGGCCTTCTAGAGGCCGGGGGGGCGGGTGATCGTGAAGGTCGCGCCCTGCGGGTCGGCCAGTGCGGCCTGCCGCATGCCGATGTCCGGGATATCGAAGGGCCCGGCGAGCACCCGCCCCCCCATCTCGGTCGTGATCCGGGCGGCCTCGTCGGGATCGCTGATCCAGAAGTCGACGCTCCAATGGGCCGGCGCACCCTCCGCGGCACCGGGGGGCGCCAAGGTCGCGACGACGTCACGCGGGACGGGCTGCGACGGCTCCCCTCCCAGGTAGCCGGGCAGGGAGAACATCGTGATCTCGTCCTCCCCCATGCCGAACGATCTGGTCGTCCAGCCCAAGACCTCGCCGTAGAACCGCACCGCGGCCTCGGGATCCGGCGTGACGAGCATGCTCATCGCCCAGGCGCCGGGTTCGTTGATCACCTGGGCTCCCCTGTGCCGCGCCTGCTCCCAGGCGGCGAAGGCGGCGCCGGCCGGGTCGGCCAGGATCGCGATCCGGCCGCCCTCGAGGCTCTGGCGCGGCTCGACGACCACGGTGCCGCCGGCTTTCTTCACCTTCTCCGCCGTCTCGCTGGCGCTTTCCACCTGGATGAAGGTCGTCCAGCTCGGAACCGGCGGCGCGTCCTCAGGAATCGGCGAGCCGATGGCCGCGACGTCTCGCCCGCGCAGCCGGCAAAGATGAAAGGTCCCATCGGTGCCGGGCGACGCAGTGTTCTCGGCCTCCCACCCGAAGATCCGGCCATAGAAGCCGGCAGCCGCGTCCGGATCGTCCTGCCAGGTTTCGACCCAGCAGGGGACGCCGTGCTGGAAGCCGTCGCGTTCGCTCATTGCCCTGTCCTTTCATGGGATTCGTTTCCTCTCAAGTCTCGGGTCTACCGTACCAGAAAGTCCTGAAACAGAACTAGTAACTAGTTTTTCAGGATCACAGGGAGGTAAACTCACGGCGTGGCTCGTACGCGGACCCAGCTCGACGGATGTGGCATCGCCCACGCCTCGGACCTGCTCGGCCAGCGCTGGGCGCTCCTGGTGGTCCGCGAGCTGCTGCTCGGTCCGAAGCGCTTCACGGACCTCCGGGCCGGTATCCCGGACATCAGCCCCAACGTGCTCGGCCAGCGCCTGCGCGAGCTGGAGGAGTCGGGGATCGTCCGGCGGCGCAGGCTCCCGCCGCCCGCGGCGGCCCGGGTCTACGAGCTCACCGAGTGGGGCCATGAGCTCGAGCCGGCCGTTCTGGCACTGGGGCGGTGGGCGAGCCGGTCGCCCTCCTTCCCGGTGGACGCCGAGATGGGTCCCGACTCGCTGGTGCTGGCCCTGAAGACGGCCTTTCAGCCGGCGAAGGCCGACGGGCTGGAGGCGCGGTACGAGCTCCGCCTGGGGGACGTGCTCTTCGACATCTCAGTCGAAGACGGGGAATTCCACTCGACTCGGGGCGAGGCCGAGAGCGCCGACGCGGTGATCGAGAGCGATTCCGGCACCATCGCGGGTGTCGTCTTCGGCGGCAACAGGCTGGGGAAGGCCGTGGAGTCCGGAGACGTTCGGATCGATGGGAATCGCCGGGCCGTGACGGCCCTCTTCCGGGCGTTCAGCTGATCAATTGGCGCCTAACTCGCGCTCTGCGCGAGGAATCCGCCAAGTCGCGTCACAGACGCGCGTCCCATTTCGTCCTCCGACTAAGACGACGAAAGGAGCCCCCCATGGATGCCGAGACGACCGCCCGAGCACGGGCCCAGAGCTTGGATGAGATCTGGAAGTGGACCGTGGGCGCCGGAATCCTCGTGGTGGCGCTCGCTCCCCTCGCGTTGCCCATTCTCATCCTGACTATCGCCGCGACGCTGCCGCTGCTCGTCCCGCTTCTGGCGGTGGGTTTGCTCGTCGGGGCCCTCGCCCTCCCGGTCGTGCTGTTCCGGAGGGTGGGCCACTCCGTGAGCCGGATCAGGCCGCGGCGCCGCGAGCGCGCCGAACCCGTGACCGGTCACCAGCTCTCGGCCAGCAGGTCGCGGTAGTCGCCGCGATGGAAGAGGAGGGGTTGGCCTTCGCCCGCGTCGGCCTCGAGCACGTTGCCGGTGAGGATCAGGTGGTCGCCGCCGTCGATCAGGTCGCGCAGCTCGCAGGCGACCCACAGCAGCCCGCCGGCGAGGCGGGGCAGCCCCTGTCGCTCGGCCCACTCGACCGCGTCCCACTTGTCGGGCTCTGGGTGCTTGCCCGAGAAGCGGCGGGCTATGTCTGCCTGCCCCGCGGCGAGCGCGTTGACGCCGAAGCGGCCCTGCGCCCGCACGGAGGTGAGGGTGCGAGAACCGCGATCCAGGCAGGCCAGCATCATCGGGGGCTCGAGGGAGAGCGAGGTGACCGCATTGGCGGTGGCGCCCGAAGGCCCCTGCGGCCCCATGGCCGTAACCACCGTCACGCCCGTGGCGTAGGCGCTCAACGCGCTCCGGAATTCCTCCGGTCTGACCCCGTCGCCGGCCATACGTGAAACCTACGCCGCCCGGGACACGCGGCGAATCTGGGCTCGAACCACTCGCATATGATCCCGCCGCGTGCGAGGGGCTCTCCTATTGATCGCAGTTGCCGCGGTTGCGGCCGCCACGGGTTGCGGAACCCAGGGGATCCAGGTCCCCAGTGACGACCCGACCCATGTCGGCGCGGAGATCTTCGCCCAGCGGTGCTCGGGGTGCCACACGCTCACGCCCGCGGGAACGGAGGGGACTGCCAACCGCAGCGAGCGGGTCCAGGGCCCCAACCTCGATCAGCGCCACGAGACGATGGCTGACGTGATCTACGCGATCCGGAACGGCGGCTTCTCCGGCGCGATCATGCCGCAGAACATCGTTGTCGGCGACGACGTCCAGAAGGTCGCCGCCTTCGTCGCGAAGTACGCGGGCGAGGACGTCACCGAGGCGCCGGCGCCCGCCCAGACGACCACCAGCGCCACCGCTGCCCCCTAGCTGGGGGACCGAGCCACGCTCGACCTGAAGCAGATCCGAGCCGACCCGGAAGGGGTCCGGTCCGCGCTGGCCAGGCGGGGAGCGGCCGAGCAGCTGGACGAGCTGATCTCGGTCGACGAGCGCCGCCGCGAGCTCAACACGCGGATCGACGCCATCAGGGCCGACCAGAACAAGCTGTCGAGCGAGATCGAGGAGGCCGCCAAGGCCGGAAAGGTGAACGAGCCCGAGTTCGCCGAGCTGCGCGAGAGGTCGAGCGTTCTGAAGTCGGAGCTCAAGGAGCTCGAGCCTCGGCTCGAGGAGCTCGACGCGAGGCGACAGGAGCTCCTCGTCTCACTTCCCAACCTGCCGGATCCGCAGGCACCCGATGGCGAGACCGAGGAGGACAACGTCACCCTCCGCGAGGTAGGGGAGCTCCCCGACTTCGGCTTCGAGCCCCTCGACCACCTGGATCTCGGCCTCCGCCACGGCTGGATCGAGATGGAGGCCGCGGCCAACCTCTCCGGCTCCCGCTTCGCCTACCTGCTCGGCGACTTGGTCATGCTCGAGTTCGCGCTGGTCCGCTTCGCGCTGGAGACGGTCCGTGGCGAGGGCTTCACGCCCGCTGTCCCGCCGGTCCTCGTCCGGGAGCACGCGCTGTTCGGAACGGGATTCTTCCCGGGCGAGCGGGAGATGATCTACGAGGTCCCCCGCGACGAGCTCTACCTCGTCGGCACCTCCGAGGTCTCACTGGCCGGACTGCACGCCGACCAGATCATGGAGGCGGCCGACCTTCCCAAGCGCTACGCGGGCTTCTCGACCTGCTTCCGCCGGGAGGCTGGGGCGGCCGGCCGCGACACACGCGGCATATTCCGCGTCCATCAGTTCGACAAGGTCGAGATGTTCAGCTTCGTCGAGGCGGACGCATCGCAGGGCGAGCACGAACGCATGCTCGCGATCCAGGAGCGGCTCCTGCAGGCGCTCGAGCTGCCCTACCGCGTCGTCGACGTGGCGGTCGGCGACCTCGGCGCCCCGGCGGCCCGCAAGTTCGACTGCGAGGGCTGGATTCCGAGCCAGAGCCGCTATCGCGAGTTGACAAGCTGTTCCAACACCACCGACTACCAGGCAAGACGCCTGTCCAGCCGGTACCGTCCTGCGCAAGGAGAGTCCCCGGAACCCGTGCACACCCTGAATGGAACTGCAGTCGCTGTGGGCCGTACCCTCATTGCCCTGCTGGAGAACGGGCAGAGGGAGGACGGGACCGTGGAACTTCCCTCCGCCTTGCAGGAATTTGGCGCTCCGAAGCGGATTCCCACATAGATGGCAGCCTCGACTCCCAAACGCGTAGTCCTCTGTGACGACCACGAGATCGTCCGCGAGGCGATCAAGGCGCGCATGGCCAACATCGAGGGCGTCGAGATCGTCGGCGAGGCCGAGACGGGCGAGGAGGTCGTCGACAAGGTCAGGGAGCTCGAGCCCGACGTCTGCATCGTCGACGTCGAGCTGCCTGGCAAGGACGGCATCGACGCCACAAAGGACATCCTCAAGGCTCGCCCCGAGACGCGGGTGATCATCTTCACCGCCCACGCCCAGCCGGATCTGCTCACGCTGGCCCTGCGGGCCGGGGCCTCCGGCTACGTGCTCAAGTCGGCGCCGAGCGAGGACATCGCCCGCGCCATCGAGGTGGTGGCCGGCGGCGGCACCTTCGTCGGCACCGAGCTCGGTCAGGGCGCCGGGGAGGTCGAGAAGCTGCTCGAGCTGACCCCCCGCGAGCGCGAGATCCTCGAGCTGCTCGCGGAGGGCCTGCGCGTCAAGCAGATCGCCGACCGGCTCTCGCTCAGCCCGGCCACGGTCCACACCCATGTCCGCAACGCGATCGCGCGGATGGAGGTCGACACGCGGACCGAGGCCGTCGCCCTAGCCGTGCGCTTCAGCTACCTGGGCGCCGGCGGCAAGGTCTGAGCTTTTGATGCGGGGGGCGCCCCAAGGCGTCACCCGTTTAGCTCTCGTCGTCCTCGGGCTTGAACTCGAGGGCGCACCCATTGATGCAGTAGCGCTGCCCCGTCGTCTCCCTCGGGCCGTCGTCGAAGACGTGGCCGAGGTGCGCATCACAACGTGAACAGAGAACCTCGGTGCGGCGCATCAGGAAACCGTTGTCCGCAGCGGTGTCGACGGACTCGTCGTCCTTAGGGCTGTCGAAGCTCGGCCATCCGGTGCCGGAGTCGAACTTGTTCTGCGAATCGAACAGCGGCTGCCCGCAGGCGACGCAAACGAATGTGCCCGCGTCCTTGACGTCGTTGAGCTCGCTCGTGAACGGCGCCTCGGTGCCCTTGTTGCGCACCACCTCGTACTGCTCGGGGGTGAGCTCCTGGCGCCACTCCTGCTCGCTCTTCTTGACCTTCTCCAAGACTTACCTCGCTTCCGTGGGGGTTATGACCAGGGTAATCCGGTCAGGGAATAGTCCCCCGGGCGGGCTCGCCGTTACTGCAAGGATCCCGGCGTGCCGGAGTCGTTCTACGAACGGGACGGCGACCTCTATCTCGCCACCGAGCTCACCCGCGGCCCCTGGGACCCCGGGGCAGAGCACGCAGGGCCACCGGCCGCACTGATCGGGCGCGAGGTCGAGCGGCTCGGCGGCGGCCGGATCGGCGGCGCCGACGGACCACCGGCGCAGGTCGGCCGGATCACCTACGAGGTGCTGCGCTCGGTGCCGATCGCCCCGCTGCGCGTCGAGGCGCGAATCGTGCGTCCAGGCAGGAGAGTCGAAATGTTCGAGGCGGCGCTCTCCGACGAGACGGGCGAGCCGCTGATGCGCGCGCAGGGCTGGCGGCTGCGAACCGATGCGGTGGAGTTCGAGATGCCCCGGAGCCGGGCCTCGTCGGTGCCTCCGCCGGGGGCGGGGGAGCCAGGGCAGTTCTTCCATACGGGCTGCGACGTCGGCTACCACACGGCGATGGAGTACCGGTTCGCCGAGGGGGCCTTCATGGAGGCCGGGCCCGCCGTCGTCTGGATGCGCATGGCGGTGCCGCTGCTGCGGGAGGAGGAACCCAGCCCACTGCAGCGGGTCCTCGCGGCCGCGGATTCCGGCAACGGGGTGAGCGCCGCCCTGGACTGGCAGCGCTACCTGTTCATCAACGTGGACCTGACCGTGCACCTGCACCGGTTGCCCATCGGGGAATGGGTCTGCCTCGATGCCGAGACCTTTCCGGAGAAGAACGGGATCGGGATGGCGGACATGCGCCTTCTCGACGAGGACGGCCGGATCGGCCGGGCGGTCCAGACGTTGCTCGTCGCCGAACGCCAGCCCGGCTAGGCAACCGGCGCGTGCTGACGCCCACCCTGCGAGACTGGCAGCGCAGGGGCCGGGACGTGGCGAGACTCTCGTACAAGCGCAGGCAGCTCCGCCGGTGCGGCGCGATCGCGACCACCGCGCTCGCGTGCGTGCTCGCTCTTTCCGCCACCGCGCTGGCCGGGCAGGACGAGCTCAGGGGCGGCTCCGTGGTGGTCCAGCTGCGGAACTCCGGCGGCGTGAAGCTCAAGCCCAAGAGCCTCACCCTGCCGATCTCGGGCGGCGCGGTCGATCCCGTTGACGGCTCGGGGACCGTGCAGGTGAACGGCGCCTTCACCGCCAGGCGAGGCAAGGCCAAGGCGAAGGTCAGGCTCACGACCTTCAACCTCGGGGCCAACGGCGGCCGGGGCAGCGTCATCGCCAAGGTCGGCAAGGAGTTCGTGAGCAACTTCGCGACGCTTGCCGGCGGGACGGTCGCGCGCTCCGGCTGGGGCGCGACGATCTCCAACGTCCGGATCACCATGGCCGGCAGGGGAGCCAAGGCGCTCACCTCGGCGCTCTCCCCGACGAGGCAAAAGGGCGCGAAGACGTCGGGGGGCCGCAAGATCAAGGCCGGCAAGCCGCTGGGGACGATCGTCTCCGCGACGACCGATCCTCGCTCGGTCGAGGTGGTCCCGGGCACGGGCGAGCTCGTCCTCCACACCCAGGCGGTTCCGCCGGGCCCGTTCGTCGACAAGCTGACCCAGCACTGCATCGATCCGCTTCCCAGCGGCACCCCGGCCGGTGTCGCGCCGATCGCGCCCGCGACGAGCAGCGGTCTCGGCGGCACCGACTACCACTTCCCGGTCACCGGCGGCTCGGCTGCGCCCGACTTCGGCGCCGGCGAGGTGATCACAGGAGGGGGACAGACCCTGACCAAGAACAGCAGCATCCTCAACCCATCGGGTTGCTCGAGCGGGCCGCCCGTCGGCACCCAGTTGCGCAGCACCGATCTGAGCGTGGCATTCGATGTGAACTCCCTCAGGTCGATCCCCACCCTCCCCAGTGGCACCACGCTGCCGCGCGCGCCGCTCGCCGCGATCGACTTCTCGACCGGAACGCGGTCCGTCGATCCCGCCACCAAGACGCTCAACGTCGTCGGCGCGACCGTCAGCCTCGCGGGTCTCGCCGCGGGAACGCTCAATGAGGTTTTCCCGAACGGCTCGACCGACCCCAGCAACGACTTCGCCGCCGGCGATCTGATCGGGACGATCGACCTGACGGGCGTGAAGCTCCGCTAGCGGAGGGGGAGGGATTCGAACCCCCGGACCGGGAGGACCCGGTCAACAGCTTTCAAGGCTGCCGCAATCAACCAGACTCTGCCACCCCTCCGGGTGCCGCAAGGCTAGACGGGAGCTTCGTGTTCCGCCGCTAGTCGTCCTGCGGGCTGCAGACGACCACAGGGATCGTCCGATTCCCGGCGCGCTCCTGGTAACCGGCGAAGCCCGGGTAGAAGTCCGTGGCGAGGTCCCAGAGCCGCTCGCGCTCTGAGCCGTTCGCCTCCTGCGCCCGGTAGAGCCCGCCGCCCCCCTTGGTCCAGAGCTCGACCTCGGGATTGGCGGTGACGTTGTGGTACCAGGCCGGGTGGTTCCGATGGCCGCCGCGCGACGCGATCAGGATGACGTCGTCTCCGTCCGTGAAGTAGGCCAGCGGCGTGCTCCGCTTCCTGCCGCTCTTCGCGCCGGTGTGAGTGAGGAGAACGGTCGGTGCGCTGATCGTGCTCTTCACCCGTCCGCCGGTCGCGCGCATCAAGTACGGATCGATCTTGTTCCCGACGTTCACCAGGAACCAGGTCACCGGCCGCTGCCGCGCGGACCAGGCGAGCGTGCTGAGCCATGGCCCCTTCGGGGTCTCGGGATCGAAGGGCGGCACTCTGCCCACGCGCCCATCCTCTCACGGCACCCCGGATCTAGTCTCCCGTCATGGCCGAGTGGCGGAACTGGGCGGGGGATCAGCGCTGCGTCCCCACGCGGATCGAGCATCCCCGCGACCGCGGCGACCTGATCGAGTCGGTCAAGCGAGCGGCCGATCAGGGGCTGACGATTCGCGCCGTCGGCGCGGGCCACTCCTTCACCGACGCCGCCTGCACCGGCGGGGTTATGTTCGACATGAGGGGTCTGGACCGGGTGCTGGACGTCCAGCGCGATGCCGGACTGGTCAGGGTCGAGGCGGGGATCGGGCTCCGTGTCCTGAGCGATCTGATCTGGGGCCACGGATTGGCGCTCGAGAACCTCGGCGACATCGACAAGCAGACGATCTCCGGGGCGGTGGCCACCGGTACACACGGCACCGGGTCTCGCTTTCGCAGCATCTCCTCGCAGATCGAGGCGATGGAGTTGGTCCTGCCCGACGGGACGCTGCTCGAGGTCTCCGCCACCAGCGAGCCGGACCTGCTGCCGGCTGTCCGGGTGGGACTCGGTGCCCTGGGTGTGATCGCCACGGTCACCCTCCGGACCGTGCCGGCATTCACGATCCGGCGCACCGACACGCCGCAGCCGCTGAGCGAGACGCTCGAGCGCCTCGACGAGCTGGCCGACGGCTCCGACCACTTCGAGTTCTACGTCTTCCCATACACGGATGTGGCGCTGCTCCGGCAGAGCGAGCGCACCGACGAGCCGCCGGATCCCCCCACCCGGCGATCGCCTTCGGTCAGGAGGTGATCCTGGAGAACTGGGTGATGGGGGCGATCGCGCGCGCCGGCCGCAGACTGCCCTCCAAGATCCCGCGGCTCTCGCGCTTCGTCGTCTCGCAGCTCGGCAGGAGCGTCAAGATGGATCGCAGCTACAGGGTCTTCGCCAGCAGGCGGATGGTCCGCTTCACGGAGATGGAGTACGCGATTCCCCGCCGGCACGCGACCGGGGCGATTCCGCGGGTGCTGGAGGCGGCGGAGCGCGCCGATCCGCCCGTCGGTTTTCCGATCGAGGTGCGATTCGTCGCCGGGGACGACTCGATGCTCAGCTCGGCTCACGACAGGGACACGTGCTACGTCGCCGTCCACCAGTACCAGGGGATGGCGTGGGAGAGCTACTTCCGCTCCGTCGAGTCGATCATGGACTCCTACGGTGGCCGGCCCCACTGGGGCAAGCGGCACTTTCAGACCGCCGCGACGCTGGCCGAGCGCTACCCGCGCTTCGAGGACTTCCTCGCGGCGCGGAGGCGGCTCGACCCCGAGGGAACCTTCCGGAACCAGTACCTCGACCGCGTCCTGGGTCCGCCTAGGAGATCAGCTCTCCAAGCCGCGCCGACCTGAGCACCCCCGCGAGCGTCTCGGGGGGCTGCGGGCGGGCGAAGTAGTAGCCCTGCCCGCGGTCACAGTGGAGGGCCTGCAACTCGCGTAGCTGCTCGTCGCGCTCGATGCCCTCGGCCGTTGCGGTCAGCTTCAGGCCGTGGGCGAGCCCGATGATCGCGGCGACCCCGGCCGAGTCCTCCGGTGAGCGGCCAAGACCGGCGATGAAGGATGCATCGATCTTGATCGCGTTGAGGCGGGGCAGCCGCTTCAGGCTGCCGAACGAGGAGATCGCCACGCCGAAGTCGTCGATCAACAGGCGGATCCCCAGCTCCTGCAGGTTGGGGATCGCGCTCAGGGCGGCGGCGCGCCGGTCCATCATTGCCCGCTCGTTGATCTCCAGGCAGAGCGAGTCGGCGGGCAGCCGCGCGTCGGCGATCGCCTGCGCGATCTTCGCGCTCAGGTCGGGATCGGCAAGCCTGCGCTCGCTGATGTTCACCGAGACCGTGAAGCCCTCGCCCTGGGGCATCTCGGCTCGCCAGATCGCTGCCTGGCGGCATGCCTCTCGCAGGACGAGATCGTCGAGGTCGGCGATCAGGTCGCTGGTCTCGGCGACGAACAGGAACTGCGCCGGCTCCAGCATCCCGCGTACGGGGTGGCGCCAGCGGACCAGCGCCTCGGCGCCGGTGATCGCGCCGGTGATCAGATCTACCTCCGGCTGGTAGTGGACGACGATCTCGTCGCCCTCCAGAGCCTCCCGGAGCTCGCGCTCCAGGCTGGCGCGGTCGGTGTCGCCCTCGCGCATCCAGCTCTCGAAGAGCGCGTAGCGGGACTTCCCGGCGGCCTTGGCGCGGTACATCGCCATGTCGGCCTCGCCGAGCATCTCGTCGGGCTCCTCGACGTTCACGCCCGGGCCGTAGAGAGAGATGCCGATGCTCGCAGCCTGGATGATCTCGCGGTCCTGGACGACGATCGGGTGGGTCAGCGCCGCGATCACTCGGTCGGCGATCGTCTTGGCGTCGGCCTCCCCGACGCCCTCGCAGAGCAGGGCGAACTCGTCGCCCGCCAGCCGGGCGAGGGTGTCGCCGGCCCGCAGCAGCTGCTCGAGCCGTCGCGCGACCTCGATCAGGACTTGGTCGCCCGCCGCGTGTCCCAGGCTGTCGTTGACGAGCTTGAACCCGTCGAGGTCGAGAAAGATGATCGCGAAGCCCTGGGAGGTGCGGCGAGCGGTCGCCATCCTCACCCGGTCGGCGAACAGCGTCCGGTTCGGAAGGCCGGTGAGCGAGTCGTGAAGCGCCTGCTGGGTGAGCCGCTCCTCGGACTCCTTGCGCTCGGAGATGTCCTCCATCTGCGCGATCAGGTAGCTCAGGATCCCCTGGCTGTTGTAGATCGGCGACACCGTCAGCGAGACCCAGACCGGATTGCCGCGGGCGTGCTCGCAGCGGATCTCGCCCCGGTACCCATAGCTCTCGCCGTCGGCGACATCGCGGAGCGCCTCGACCTCACGCTCGCGGTCCGGGGGATAGATGATTTCGCCGAAGCGCTGGCCGAGCAGGCTGTTCTCGGATCGGCCGCAGATCTGCGAGAGGGCCCGGTTGACTCGCTGGAAGCTGCCGTCGAGCGAGACCAGAGCCATCCCTACTCGGCTGTCGTCGAAGGCCTTGCGGAAGCGCTCCTCGGCCTCCCGGAGGGCGGCCTCGGTCGCCTGCCGCTCGCTGATGTCGCGGACGAAGGCGTGAAAGCGCCACTCGTCTCCCTCGCGCAGGGCGGAGATAGAGAGCTCGATCGGGACCTCGGTGCCGTCACGGCGCAGGCCCTCCACCTCGAGGCGCCGCGCGGTCATCGGCTGCTGGCCCGAGGAGAGGAAGCGGGTCAGGCCGCGCAGGTGCGCATCCCGGTGGCGCCGGGGAATGATCATGTGGTGAACGGGACGGCCGACGATCTCGTCCCGCTCCCAGCCGAAGAGGCTCTCCGCCTGCGGGTTCCACTCCCTGACCAGCCCGTCCTCGTCGATCGAGATGAATGCCTCCCGCGACGTCTCGAGGATCGATCGCGATTCCCAGTTGGCCCGCTGCACCGCGCGGACGACCAGGTGGATCGCTGCGCCGATCGTCGAGGCGAGACCGACTGCGACCGCGGCGCGGAGGAATTGCTGGCCGGTGTCGGTGTGGGGCTCGCCGATCAAGACCGGCAGCGTCAGGGTGAGCGCCATCGCGGCGATCGAGACCGCCAGCTCCCGGCCCGTGCCGTAGAGCGCGAACCAGATCACCGGCAGAGCGACGAGGAGATCGAAGGTGCTCGAGGAACCCTCGCTCGCATCCCGCAGCAGCCCGACGACCACGAAGTAGGCGAGCACCGGGACCGCCTGGGTCCAGGCCGGTAGGCGGGCCCAACGTGGTCCGCCGAGAACCACCACGACCAGGACGCCCGCCAGAGCCCCCGCCAGCACGACGCGCGGATCCGTGACCGAGGTGGCCGCGAAGGGCAGCAGGGCGAACGGCAGGATCGCTCCGAGCACGAACGCCGTCGTCCGTCGGCTTGCGTCCTCTCCTTCGAAGAACCGCCCCGGCTCGATGTCGGGCGCGACCGTGCTCGACCAGCCCTCACCGGGGTTCTCGCGGGTAGCGGATCGGACCCTGTGCAATCCAGTTTCTCCTGTCCCCCCTGTAATACCCCCAAATCGCGGCCCGGCCCGCCCTGGCGGGAGATCGAAGGTACGACGCACACCGGGGCTGAGAAAAGACCGGTATTCGGTAATGGACGGATTGCTAGAGAAAGCTCTTGCCGTCGCCGCGGTAGGTCGGGACCTCGTCGCGGATGGTCATCCCGGTTACCAGGTAGAGCTTGTTGAACCTCTCGCAGAGCTCGCCGGCCTTGACGTGCCTGAAGTAGACGTGGTCGCCGACCCGCAGCCTGTCCGCGGCGGAGCCCCGCAGCGGAGTCTGGACCTCGCCGGCGCCCTCGTAGGGATCCAGCCGTAGCCCTTCCGGGAGATACGGGACCGGCATGCGGTCCTTGGCGCCGACGCCCGAGGCGAGGTAACCGCCGCCCAGCGCGGTCGCGACGCCCCGGCCAGGCCGCCGGACGATCGGCAGCGCGAACATCGCCGCCGGCCTCAGCTTGAAGGCGCGGTAGTGGTCGAAGAGGATCGGCGCGAAGAACCCGGAGCCGGCTGCAACCTCGGTGACTGCCCACTCCGCGGCGGTCAGCTCGATCGATCCGGTGCCGCCGCCGTTGACGAATTCGAGCTGTGCCACCTCAGAGACCGCGGTGACGATCTCGGCCCGGCGCTCGGCGACGTCCCTGGCCGACTGCGATTGCATCCCCCTGATCAGCAGATTCGAGAGCGCCTTGCGCGGCACGTTGTCGCCGACGCCGGCGATCTGGCCCTCGTAGGCCATCAGCCCGACCAGCCTGGTGTGCGCCCGGCGATCGATCTCGTGGGCGAGCGCCGTTGCCTGCTCCGCGGTCCTGACCGGCGAGCGCTTCGGACCGATCTTGAGGCGGCCGCCGAGGGGCCACCAGGAGAGGTCGATGTCCATCGCCACCCGGACCGGGGCGACGAAGGAGGTCGCGGCCTCCTCGATCAGGTCGAGGTGCTCGATGGAGTCGACCATCACGACGGGCGCCTCGTCCGGCTCCTCGGAGGTGATCCGGGCGAGCCGGGTCAGGCAGCCACGGTCGGTGGTGGGATAGGCGATGACCAGGTCGCGGAACCCCTGATCCCAGAGCCAGATCGCCTCCGGGAGGGTGAAGCCGAGGATTCCCTGGAAGCCCGGGTCGAGGTCGAGCAGACGCTCGAGCACCGGGCGCGAGCGGACCGACTTGCTCGCGATCCGGATCGGCTTGCCGCGCGCGCGCCGCAGCATGTCGGCGGCATTGGACCAGACGGCGTCCAGATCCACGAACGCGAACGGGGGCTGGACGTCGGAGAAGATCGCCTCGAAGCGCTCGTAGGCCTCCACCGGCGCGGGCAGCGGCAGGGGCGTGGGTGTGTCGACCTCCGGGAGCTGCCGAGTCTCCATGCGGATCCAGCCTACAATCGCGCCGCGTGGTCGCCCTGCGACCGCCGCCCACGGAGAGGTGGCCGAGCGGCTGAAGGCACTCGCCTGCTAAGCGAGTAGGGGGCTAATAGCTCTCTCGAGGGTTCGAATCCCTCCCTCTCCGCTCTGATGACCAGGCCGGGCCTAGCGCCGCCGCTGGACGTGGTCCGCGCTGAGAGAGGACGGTTCGGGCGCCCCGAGAAGCGCCAGGGCGAGGCGGAGCTCATCGGCGAGGATCTCCAGTGCTCGCCGCGCGCCCGCCTCGCCGTCGACGGCGAGGCCCCAGAGCGCGGGTCGACCCACCAGCACGGCCTCCGCGCCGAGGGCGAGTGCGACCGCGACGTCGGTCCCGCGGCGCACCCCGCCGTCGAGCAGGACCGGGATCCGCCCGCCGACGGCCTCGACGACTTCCGGGAGCGCGTTGATCGTCGCCGGGGCGTTGTCCAGTTGGCGCCCGCCGTGGTTCGAGACCACCACTCCGGCAGCGCCGTGGTCGACCGCGAGCGCCGCGTCCTCGCCGGTGATCAGACCCTTGAGCAGGATCGGCAGCTCGAACTCGTTGCAGAGGCGTTCCAGGTCCTGCCAGGTGATCGCGGGGTCGACGAGGTCGAAGACCTCGGCGGTGGTCAGGCTGCGGTGCCCGACCGCGGCCTCGATCGCCGGCGCGCGGATCTCGGCCGGGACCTGGAAGCCGCTCCGCAGATCGCGCTCGCGCCGCCCGGCGTAGGGAGCGTCGACCGTCAACAGGAGAGCCTCATAGCCGGACTCCTGTGCCTCCTCGATCATCGCGTGGGTCACCGCGCGGTCGCGGAAGAGATAGACCTGCATCCAGCGCGTGCCCCCCGGCGCCGCCTCGGCGACCTCGGCCGGCCTCATGCTGGTCAGGCTGGAGAGGCATAGGACGGTGCCGGCGGCCGCGGCGGCGCGCGCCATCCCCGCCTCGCCGTCTGGGTGAGCGAGCAGCTGAAAGGCGACCGGCGCCACCAGGATGGGCATCTCCGCCTCGGTACCGAGCATGGTCGCCCGGGTCGAGACGTCGGAGACGTCGACCAGGACGCGGGGCCGGAGCTCCCAGCGCTCGAACGCCTCGGCGTTGCGCCGGAGGGTGCGCTCATCGCCCGCCCCGCCGGCGAAATAGCCGTGGGCTCCGGGCTCGAGCTTCTCGGCGGCCAGCCGCTCGAGGTCGGCGATGTTGAGCGGATCGGTGACGCCGCAAGGCTATTGGCACGACTTGCCATCCTTTTCTCATGCCGAGACGCAGTCGAGAGCCGGTCGAGACCGTCGACTACACCGATCCGGAGGGCAACGTCCTGACGCTTCGGCAATCCCTCAGCACGAGGACGATCCGCAAGCTGAAGCGGCCGCACCGCAAGGACGCCGCCTCGGCGGAGGACGTCTGGGCCCGGCGCAACGAGATGCTCTTCGAGTACCTGGCGGTGGGCTGGGAGATCTCTGGCCTCCCGCTAGACGACCAGAAGATGTTGATCGGCCGCTACCGGATGGCCGACTCCGGCGAGAAGCAGTGGGTCCGCGAGACGATCGACCGTCACGTCGAGCGCTTCATGCCCGAGCTCGACTGAGGCTCCCGGAACAGGCGCCGGGCCCGGCTGGCCGTCGCTACGCTTGTGCCCTCCCGCGCCCGTAGCTCAGTTGGATAGAGCGTCGGTCTACGAAACCGAAGGTCACAGGTTCGAATCCTGTCGGGCGCGCTCAAGGAAACCCCGCTAAGGCGGGGTTTTCGCTTGCTAGGGGTGAGTGACTCGGCCAGGGGTGGCAACCCAAGTGGCAACCCGCCGAGTCGTCGCCGTGCCGCGCGCTCAGCTCGAGTCCGGCAGGATCGGCCGACCCGTCGCCCACGATGCGAGCGCGGCGGCCAATGTGGCATCCGGTCCCGCGGTGCGCCAGTCTCGCGGTGGCTTCCCACTCGGGAACCACGACCAGGGCCACGCCGGCAACTGGTGCCATAGCTCGCGACCGGCTCGGACCTGTCTACGGGCGGCCGACTCGTCGGCAAAGCCGGGACGCTTGCCGAACTCGGGATGCGCCACCCCGCGCTCGTCCACGAACTCGGCACCGAGCGCGTCCACGATCTCGCCGGGACTCGATCCCTGAACGTCACGCATGAGCGCCGCATACATCTTGCGGAGATCCTTTCGCTCGTCGGGTTGAAGCCGCTTGATCGCGAGCGGTTCGAAGTTGCTTTCAAGAGCGAGCAGGACGCCGGGTCGGAAGTACGGCTCCCGGTCCCGATCGGCTTCGAGCGGCCGCGCGGCAGTCGGGCCACCAGGCCCGGCGACGGTCACCCATTCGATACGCGGCGCTGCCAAGTTCCCGACCCGCCACACCGGACGGCTGCCGCGTAGTCGCATCACGAGCGCGGCGAGCTCTTCGCTCGGGGGGACAAAAGTGAAGGCGTTTTCGTCCTTATGCGCGAGCGGTTCCGCGGTCACGCTACGTCAATGGTCGAAATCGGACACGTTGCCACGGAAGCTAGTCCCGAGCACGGTCGGACCCGCCAGCTACTCGGCATGACTGACGTGGCTCGTGAGCTCGGCGTGGCGCGGAGCACCGCGTATCTGTGGGCGCACGCCGGCCGGCTGCCGGTGGTCTATCGCGGCGGTCGCATGTACGTCCCGCGCGCGGCGCTCGCGGCATTCCTTGCCGCCGAGGCCGAGGCCGCGATCGAAAGCTTGACGAACGGCCACCGGGCGGCCGACGAAGCCCGGACATAAAGACGGGTGACCGGCGCAGTCCAAACAACGACGCCGACCACCCGCGAGAAAGGAATATCGGATGCAGAGTCTAGAGAGCAGGTTGGATAGCTACGCCGAGGCGTGGCGCCGCCAATCCGGGGGCGACAAGCTCGTCGGCACGGTGGTCGAGCTCGGCGAACGCCAGTCCGATTTCGACCCTGACCCCTCGTTCGATCGTCAGCGTCGAGACCGATTTCGGCTCGGTCTATGCGTTCCACGGTTTTCACACCGTCGCCAAGACGCGAGCTCGCGCAAGCTGCGGCCGCGAATCGGCGAGCGCATCGGAATCGCATACCACGGCCGACACCCGGAGCGCGGTTACGAGCGCTACCGGATCGATTGTCGAGCGGCGCGACACCGAACCGGATTGGGACAAGCTCGGCGTCCACGCCGAGGCCGAGGCGGCGACTCAGCTCGCTATCGAGGACGAGCGCGATCGAGCGCGACGAGGCGGCCAGCGCGGCCGAGGCGGTGCAGACGATGAACGCGCCGTTCGAGGGACAATGAGGCGGCGTCGTGATGTGCGATTGGTGCGAGCGCACCGCAAAGAGCGTCTACCCGACCCGCGGATATGGCGACGAGGGTTGTCTCGTCCGAGCGTGCCGCGTTCATGCCGGAATCGCGGAGGCGGCGACGACCAAGGTCGGACCGCCGGAAGCACCGCCGGCAGCGGCGCCGACGTATCCGCTCTTCGACGTGCGGCGACTACGGGGCGTAAGTGCCGGCAGAGACGACAAGTGAGGCGGTCGCGGGCAACGAGCTCGCGGCCGCCGCGCTCGGCTATGCGGCTCGCGGCTGGCACGTGTTCCCGGTGCATGGCAAGCGTCCGCTCACCGCGCACGGATTGAAGAACGCGACCGTGACCGAAGCCACGGTCCGCGCGTGGTGGGAGCGCTGGCCGGACGCCGGCGTGGCGATCCGAACCGGTCGCGAGTCCGACTCTGCTCGTGATCGACGTCGACGGCGACCTGGGCGCCGACTCACTTCACGAGCTTGGAGCGCGAGCACGGCGCGCTACCCGAAACCGTCCGCGCCGAGACCGGCGGCGGAGGCGAGCACCACTTCTTTCGTCATCCCGGCGGCGAGGTCCGCAACTCGGCCGGCAAACTCGGGGCGGGCGTCGACGTCAGGGGCGATGGCGGCTACATCGTCGTGCCACCGTCGCCGCATCCGAGTGGCCGTCGCTACACGTGGGACGTCGAACCGGACGACTGCGAGCTGCCGTTGCCGCCGGACTGGATCACGGCGGCGACCAGGCCGGCGAAGGCCGGCCGACCCGTGAGCGAGTGGCGCGAGCTCGCCGAGAACGGGGCGAGCAAGGGCGAGCGAAACGAGCGCTGCGCGCAGCTCGCCGGCCACCTACTGAGCCGGGGCGTCGATCCCTACGTCTGTCTGTCTCTGCTCTTGGCATGGGACGCCAAACGGAACACGCCACCGCTCGGCGGCGAGGAAGTGGCGGCGGTGGTCGACTCGATCGCGCGCCGAGAAGCGAGGAAGCTGTGAGCGGCATAGACGAGCTCGTCGCGGCCAGGGCGGCCGTCAAGAACGGCAAGCCGGACGACAAGCCGCTGCCGGCGGTCGAGCCGGACGAGATCGGGACGCTGCTCGATGAGGTCGAGGCGTTCGCCGCTCGCTATGTCGTCTTCCCCGGCGAGTCCGAGCGGGTGGCACTCGTGCTTTGGACCGCACATAGCCATTCGCTGCTCGGAGCCCATGCGACGCCGTATTTGTTGGTTGTCAGTCCCGAGAAACGAAGCGGCAAGACCCGTGTCGCCGAAGTGCTCGAGCTGATCGTCGCGCGGCCGTGGCGAGTCACCGGGGCGAGCGAGGCGGCGATCTTCAGAAAGATCGCGCAGGACCGGCCGACGCTGCTCTTGGATGAAATCGACGCGATTTTCGGCTCGTATTCCGAGCGCACCGAGCCGCTGCGGGCAATTCTCAATGCCGGCAATCGACCAGGCGCGGCGGTGGCGCGCTGCGTCGGCGAGAAGCGCGACGAAGTGCGCGACTTCCCCGTCTACTGCGCGAAGTGTCTCGTCGGGATCGACCGTGGCGACCGTATCCCCGACACGATTCGCGACCGCGCGGTGACGCTCAGGATGCGCCGCAAGACCGACCGCGAGCCGACCGAGAAATTCCGCTACCGGTTCGTGTCCGGCGAGATCGAGCCGCTGGCGGTGCGATTGGCGGGTTGGGGCGAGGCGACGTCGGAGCTGCTGCTCGCGGCCGACCCCGAGTTGCCGCCCGAGCTTGACGACCGCGCCGCTGAGGCATGGGAAGCGCTCGTCGCGATTGCCGATATGGCCGGCGGTGAATGGCCGCGCCGTGCGCGAGAGGCCGCCGTCGAGCTGAGCGGTGAGGATGACTTCGCAGAGGAATCCCACGGCACGATGCTGCTCGGCGCGGTCCGCGAGGCGTTCGGTGACTCCGACCGGATGGCGACCGCCGAGCTGCTCGCGACGATCAACGCCGACGAAGAGCTGCCCTTCGGTGGGTGGCGGGATGGCTCGGGATTGGATAGCCGGCGTCTGGCGAAGCTCCTACGGCCGTTCGGTGTCCGTCCGAAGGTGATCCGGTTGGACGACGGGACGACACCGCGCGGCTACACGCGCGAGATGCTCGCGGACGCGTGGTCCCGGTGGCTCCCTACCACCCCGACAGAAGCGCAACAAGCGCAACAAGCGCAACACGCCACAGAAACCGCAACCCAGGAATCGCTTGAACAAGCCGATGTTGCGGGTGTTGCGGATGTTGCGCTCATATCAGGGTGGGTTGCGGGTGGCGGCGATAACCGCCACGGCGCCGATGGCAAAGGCGAGTCATGAGCGAGCTTCGCGTCGAGGTTCCCGACGAGCTCGTGGACACGATCGCCGCGCGCGTCGCCGAGCGGCTCGAGCAGCCGACAGACGGTTGGCTCGACGTCGACCAGGCGGCCGTTCATATCAGCGCGCCGAAGAGCCGTGTCTATGACCTGGTGAGCCAAGGCCGCGTCGAGTGCCGGCGCGACGGCCGGCGCGTGCTCTTCCGCCGCGAATGGCTCGACGCAGCAATCAACGGAAATGGAGGGGTCGCGAAATGAACGATGAGCAAGCCGAGCTCGCACGGCGCTATGCGCTCTCGGCCGACGAGTTGAAGCGGGTCCACGGCGAAACGTGGAGCGAGAAATGCGCCGACGCCGAGCGGCTGGCCGAGTTGCGCGAGCCGCAGTCGATCCGAGAGCGCGCGCTGCGGCACTTGCAAAACGAGATGGACGAGCACTCATGAACGTCGCCAGCAACAGGCGACCCGGCGCCGCGGACGGGGTTCCCCTCGTTCCTTCCGTCCCGGCGCCACAACTTCCAACCGAGCAAGGAGGTCGAGAGTCGTGAGCGAGCCATTGCGTTTCCCGGTTGCTGATCGCAACCGTCCGTTCGATCTCGCCGAGCTCTCTGACATGTGTCGCGAGACGCTCGAAGGTGACGAGCGCCGAGTCGTCCGGCAGATCGGGCTCGGTCTCGTTGTGGAGCGCGGCGAAGTCGAGACGTTTGGCGACGCGCTCGACTTGATCGCGGCCGCCGGTCCGGCGGGCCGCCGTGCGATGGTGGATGAGGCTCGTGTCGCGGTCGGTCTGCCGACGATCGAGGACGAGCGATTTGCAGTTCGGCAAGCCGCCATAAACCGCGCGCCATCGCCGGGGTGGGGCACGGACTCGCAAGGCCGACGAATTGCCGCCTGCGCCGCTGCGGGCTGCGACGTCTGGGCGACGAACTCGAACGGCTCTCTGCGACCCGTCGCGGACCGGCGCTGGTGGTGTCCCGTCCATCGCGATCAGGCTGGCGCTGATGACCATTTGCCGGAAGCGCCGCGCTACGTGCTGAACGCGAACTCCTCGCCGAAGCCGGTCGGCGAGGAACTCGAGCGGCTGCATGCCGAGGACCGTGAGCGCCGCGAGGAGTTCGAGCAGCAGGAAGAGGCGAAGCGTCGCGAGGGCGAGCGGCTGTCGAAGCTTCGCCAAGAGCACGAGGAAGGGACGACGGTCTCGGTCATGGGGATCCGAGTGCGCAACGGGAAGGTCGTCTCGGAATGAACACGACCACCCACGAGGCGGCGCACGTCGCCGGCATGATCGCCGCGTGCGGTTTTGTCCCGCTCGAAGTTCGCGCTGATCGTCCCGATGTTCAGGTATTGGGTCGGACGACCGCCAACTGGCAGCACGCTAGTCCTGATCGCAACTACTTGATCGCGGTGTTGATGGGACCCGCGAGCCAGGGCGAGGTCATTGGCTGGCGGCCGTCGGGGGATGGCTACGGGCCAGGACACGACGAGTACATCGCGGCGGTGCTGGTCAACTTCCTGGACCTAGCCAAACACGACTATCTCGACGCGCTCGCGACCGCCGACTACCTGCTCGCTCGTGACGACGTGCGGGCGGTGATCCGGCTAGTTGCCGTCGCACTTAAACAAGTGCCGCGGCTCACCGAGCGCCAGCTGCGCGAGCTGCTCGGCCGTGAGTGGCTCGAGCACTTTCACATCGACCAGGAAGGGACAACAACATGACCGCTGCACTGGACCACAAACAGTTCGAGACGATCGAGAGCGAGACCGGCGAGGCCGCCGGCAGCTTCACCGCGCTGGTCTCGACGTACGAACCCGATAGGCAACACGAGGTTGTGCGTCGCGGCGCATTTCGCCGCTCGCTCGCTCGATGGCGAAAGTCCGGGCGAACGATCCCGGTGCTTGCCGACCACGACGGCAAGATCGGTGCCGTCGTCGGGTACATCGACCCGCGGGTCGTGTTCGAGACGGCCAGAGGACTCGAGGCGTCGGGCACTTTCGATCTCTCGACCGCACTTGGCCGTCGCACCTACGAGTTGGTCAAGTCCGGTGCGTTGTCCTGGTCGATCGGCTTCGTCATCCCGACAGGTGGTCGGCGTCGCGAGGCGAGCTCACCGAGCTGGTCGAGATCGACTTGGCCGAGATCAGCGCGGTGCCGGTGCCGGCGAACCAGGGCGCGAGGACATTGAGCATCAAGTCGATGCAGCCGGTCGAGCTCGTGTCCTTCGAGGTTGCGTGATGACCCTTGGCCTACTCCGACAGCCCGGCGGCTTCGAGGGCCGCTTGACGCTCGGTGAAAGACTGCCGCCTTCGGACCTTGTCCTGGCGAAAGAAGTACACGGAGTACACGCGGATCTCAACCTCGACTCCGCTTCCACGACCGCGTCCACGCTCCAACTCGGCAACCACCAGGACGCCCGCTTCATCGCGCACTACTTCATCGGGGGTTACCTCGAACTCCTCCCAGGCGGACTGTATGGCGTCCATCCACTTCGGAATCGCCTCCACGCCTCGGTACACCCCTACAAGGCCCGGAAGCGTGCCCGTCGTGCCCCACTCCACATCGGCGTCGCAAGGTCCATGGCCACGGATGCGTCGCCCCGGTTGAAGGCCTCGTAGCCGCGTCTGAGGTTCGCGACGGTCTCCTCGGACATCGCCCACGCAGTATCTCGCGGGCCAGGAGTGGATCTCTAGATGTCCCTAGCGCAGGACGGCAACGACTTCTTGATGTACGGAGGCCTTACGGGATAGCGACAAGGGGTCGCGGAGTAGGGAACCGGCCCGCCGCTCGTGCAGTTCTGCATCCCGAAGGGGGGATAGTTGTAATCGAGGATCGACACCGAGCCGTCCACACGCAGCGGTTTGGTCGCTTGCTTCTTGATCACCTTGCCCGTAGCGGTGGCGTTGGTGTTCCCGGAAGGGAAGTTGGGGAACGGAAGCTCATATGCATACGAGTAGGTAAAACTTCCCTTGATCAGCTTGATGAAGTTGTAGTTGGGTGTCCCGTAGATGTAGGACCCGCTTTGGGCATACGCCCCGGCGACCGGGGGATTGCAGCTAACCGGAACCTTGGAGTCATAGATGGCTTGGCGCGGCGTGTAGCTCCCGTGTCGCTCTTTGTTCTTGTAGAAGACGGCGATCTGGATCCTGATCTGCCCTTGCGGGCCGAGGTCCTGAAAGTCGTATCTGCGAGTCGCAGCCTGCGCCGTCGGAACGACCAATGCGGCTACCACGAGCGACGCAAGTGCGATGAAAAGTGGGCGTCTCAATGTTCCCTCGCTGAAAGTGGTGGTGGCAGGTTCCCAATCCCGATCCACGTCAACATCCGTATTCCGCACGGACTTGGGTCATTGATGGAACACCTAGCCGTCGGGGAAGGAGCGGGAATGGGAGGGTCGTGTTCGGCGGGGGCGCTGTCGAATACCGCCGGGAGGCAGACGGCGCGCGCCGGCCAGGAAGCGGGATTTGGCGACTCGGGCGGCACTCAAATCCGAAGGGAGGGACTGACCTTGGGCCGTGAGCACGAGATCAAAGTCCGCGTCGATGACGACGAACTGGCGGTGCTCGATGAAATGCGAAACGGGATCAGCCGCGCCGCATACGTGCGAAGTCTGATCCGCAAGCCGCCGGAAGTAAGCGACGTGGCGTCGAAGGAAGAGGCACTCGCGATCTTGTCGGCGATGGCGCGCGATGGCCGCGTCACGGCCGCGATTGCGCTCGCGCGCGAGCTTAAGGGCGACTCGGGCGGCGGCGAAGGTGGCGACGCGCTCGACCGGCTGATCCGGGGCGAAGAATGAGCGGGGGCTTCCACACGTCGGACCTGCCCTCGACGCGAACCCTTGCCTCGCCGATCCGGCCACGCCACTTCTCAAACCAGTTAGCAGGCCGACTTTCCGCTTTTGTCTTCAACTCCTACCTCACAACGCCGGCGACAGCATGGTGGTGAACATACCACCGGGTGACCAACTCGATCGCTTTGCTGATTTCTCTCGCCGGTTCCTGACCGACGAGCAGGGCAAGCCGATCGTGCTCGAGCCGTGGCAGCGCGAGATCCTCGCCGACTACTTCGCCGGTACCCGCGAGCTGGTCGTGATCCTGCCGAAGAAATACGGCAAGACGAGCTGTTCGCCGGCGCTCGCGCTATGGCACCTGATCTCCGTGGCGTTCGCCGACGTCGCGATCCTCGCGGCGGCCGAGACCAGGCCGGCAAGCTCCTCAGCAGCTCGACCGGCTACATCAAGCGCAGCCCGGAGCTCCGCGAGCAGCTTCGGATCACTCAGCGGGTCGTCCATTGCGACCGCACCGAGGGCAAGGTCGCGGTCATGGCCGCCGATAGCGACACGCTCGACGGCTGGGGCGGGACCTTGGCGCTGGTCGACGAGCTCGGCCGCCACAAGTCGGAGGAGAACTTCGGCCTGTTCCGAGACGGACTCGGCCCGCGCGACGGACAGCTGGTCGCCTTCTCGACGGCCGGGGATGACGAGGACTCGGCGCTCGGCCGGGTCAGGGCCCGCGCCCACGACATGCCCGGCTTCGGCGCCGCGCCCGACAACCCGAAACACAAGATCGGCCGCACCGACGGCTTCGCCTTTCACGAATGGTCGCTCGATCGCGGCGATGACACCGACGACCTGGCGCTGGTGGCGCTCGCCAATCCGGCGTGATGGATCGATGAGGACGCGCCCGCGCGCCCGCAAGGCCTCCCCGTCGATGCAGGAGTGGCAATGGAAGCGCTTTAGCTGTGGCCTGTGGGTCGCGGGCGAGGACTCGGCGCTGAGCGCGACCGACTGGGCCGCGTGTGCCGATCCCGCCGCCACGATCCCCGACGGAGCCACAGGCGTCGTCGTCGGTGGCGACCTCGGCTACCGAGTCGACTGTTCGGCGTTCATCCCGGCCTGGAGGGAGGACCGCGACGCGCCGATCATCCTCGGCAAGCCGATCATCCTCACCCCGCCCGGCGACGGCGGCTCGATCTCCGTCGAGGACATGGTCGAGGCCTGCCTGACGTTCGCCGGGCGCTATCCGGACTGCACCTTTTCCTTCGATCCGAAGGCCGGCGGCGAGCAGCTCCTCCAGCGCCTGGAGCGCGAGCTTCCCGACACGCACGAGTTCCTCGAGTTCCCGCAGATGACCGGGCGTGCTCTGCGGGGCCTCGATGCGCTTCGCCGAGTTGGTCGGGGCGCGGATGGTCCGCCACCCAGCCGATGGCGAGTTCACCGCGCACGTCCTCGCGGCGTCGGCGCGCTTCATCGGCGAGCGTTGGCGCTTTGCCCGTCCTCGCGGTGCACGGAAGCCGATCGACGCGCTCACCGCGGCGATGACGGCCACCGACTGGCTCGCGTGCATCGAGCCGGCGCGGGAGAGCGTCTGGAACAAGAGGGTCATGTGAGGCGTCAAGGCGCCGACAAACCGAAGAGCGGCGAAATGCGGCTCGCGGACGGCGTTCCTAGCCGGTGGGTACGATGGTGAGCGAACAGAAAGTGCCCCCGCGCGACTGCAATCGCCGGGGGCCGGCACCGGGTCAAGAGGCCACTCATCCCGGTACAGGCCGCAGGCTATCGCCGCGTGGGCACCCGAACAGAAGGGACCGGCAATGGCCACAATTGAGCGACGAGAGAACCGACTGATGGGACTCGTTGCGAAGGGATTTGGGATCGTCCGCTCCGGCGGCCGCCGAGGCAATGGGACTCCCGAGTGCGGAATACGGGTTGGTGTGTTGCGTCGATGAGTCCGGGGAGCGCTGGACGCTCATTGGCGACCCGGGGTTCGTCCGCAAGCTCATGCGGACGCCGGAGCATCTTCGTGGCGAGCTGGAAGTACCGCCCGAGGTGTTTCGTGAGCGGCGTGCCGGCTGGCCTGACGAATGGAGGACGACTGATGGCCGCACCGATGGAAAAGACCCGCCACCCCGGCATCTACAAGCGCGGCGCGCGCTACGTCGTCGTCTACCGGGTCGACGGACGCCAGCGCAAGGAGTCGGCGCGGACGCTGGACGAGGCACGCCGGCTCAAGGCCGCGCGGATGGCCGACCGCGACCGCGGCGAGTTTCACGACGAGCAATCGCGAGTCAAGTTCCGCGACTACGCCGAAGAGTGGATCGAGCGCTACCAGGGCACCGGCAGGCGCGGATTCACCGAGGACAGCCGCGACGACTACCGGCGCGACCTCGAGCGCTACGCGTATCCCGTTCTTCGACGCGCGGCTCAACCGCACGCTCGCCGGGATCACGCCGCGCGACGTGGCGCGCTGGATCGGCTGGCTATGCGACGAGCGCGAGCAGGGACGGCGAGCTCGCCGACGCGCTCGGTGCGGCGATCGTCGCGCCCGGTGCGCTCGTGTCTCGGGCACGGCGAAGCGCGAGGGACTGATCCGCCACAACCCGGCCGATGGCGCCGCGCTGCCGCACCGGCCGCGAGATCGAGGACGGCGAGCCGACGAGCGCGGGCGTTCACCCGCGAGCAGCTCGCGCTGTTTCTGCGAGTTGTTCACCCGCGACTACAGGCTCATGTTCCGGTTCGCTCGCGGCGACCGGCTTGCGCTGGTCCGAGCTGGCGGCGCTGCGGTGGTCGCGACCTCGAGCTCGACGGCGCTCGCAGCGGGTGAAGGTTCGCCGCGCCTACGTCCGAGGGCGCGGTTCAAGCCGCCGAAGTGCGAGTACGGTCGCCGCGACGTGCCGCTCATCGCCGAGCTGGCGCGCGAGCTCGCGAGCGTCGCGGGCGCTGCGCGGCGACGCGACGACGCGCTCGTGTTCGCGTCACGCGCGGCAACGCCGCCGGACTACTGGAACGTGCTTGAGGCGCTACCTGCAGCCCGCGGTCGAAGAGGCCGGCGCGCGCGTGGGCCGGCTTCCACACGTTCCGCCACACGTGCGCGTCGATGCTCTTCGAGCGCGGCGCGAACACGGTCCAGGTACAACGGTGGCTCGGCCACCACTCGCCGGCTTCACGCTCTCGACCTACGTGCATCTGCTCGATTAGGGCGTCGGCGAAGCGCTCGAGCTCGACGTCGAGCTGCTAGGGTGGTAACCGATTGCTAACCCGCGCCACCGGGAACAGACTTGACTCAACCGGAACTTAGCGTTCTCGCAGAAATCGCGGATTAGCGGGAAGATTCCCGAACACGGCGGGAACCCGAGCGAATGCTGCCACGGTCTACGAAACCGAAGGTCACAGGTTCGAATCCTGTCGGGCGCGTAAGAAAGCCCCGCTACGGCGGGGTTTTCTATTGACCGGACCGAAAGCGTGTCCCGGATGTGTCCCGAGCGAACGGCAGTCTGACCGGAGCCACCCACAGCTGCCTGATCCCTTTTTCCTCAGGGCTAGCGTTGCTACCCCTGCTGGTGGAGATCTCGGGCCGCTAAACGCTGCTCAGCGCGGTGAGGCCTGGCTCCTGCTTCTCGTCCAAAGCGGCTATCTGCTCCATGGGCGCGGGCCTGCTCTGGTCCGCTCTGTCCGACCGTTTCTGCCGCCCCCTACCCAAAGTGCGGCCTTTTTCTGTCGCCCTCTAGCAAAGTGGACCCGGACCTGCTGGGGTAGCCCCACTAGGGCCACAGACAGCGATCCCCACACAGACACAGCGGGGGCGCGAGGTCGAGGGGCTATAGCTGCACCAACACGAGAGGGGCAAGCATGCTCCCTAGCAAGACGCTCTCCGAAGAGCACGTCCAGATGATGCTCACGGTTGGGTCCCCGTTCGATCAGATCGAGGACTACATCAACAAGACCGGGCTTCGCGATCACCAGAAGTCGGCGCTTTGGCTGGTCGCCTGGTCGGGGCAGGAGCGCTCCGTGCAACGCCGCGTTGCGCACGAGGCGCTAGCCCTCAGCTAGAAGTTCGTCCTCTTCGAAGCGCAAGAAGCGGCTCACTGCCGTAGCCAGGCGGAGGGTGACGACCGCTGCTAGGCCGCCTCGGCGTCCGGGGGCTCGAGCACGAAGAGCTCCACGGCGTAATCCGGGTCCTGGCGATTGGCGCTCATGAAGGCCTTGACCTTGCGCTGCGTGAGCTCCTCGATCGTTTCGACGAAGCGCTCGTGCATGCTGTCCTGCCAGATCTGACGGCTCTCGCGGACCTCGTACCACTTGCCGGCCTCGAACAGCGTCCCCTCGCTCGCCGTGTAGCCCTCACCGAGGATCACCACGACGAGATCGGGCTCCAGGTAGGTGCGGCAGTGGGTCGGGCCCTTGCCGTAGTGCTCCTTGTAGAGGCCGACGATCGCGGTCGAGATGTCACTTCGCAGCGTGCCCTGCCCGTCCGAGACGGGATCCCGCATCTCTGCAACGTCGCGTGGATGTAGCTCGCGGCCCTCCGTGGCCCACATTCTCGGCCATCGCGGGCGGCCGTGACATCCGTACTGGCTACCTATGCCGCGATGGGTCCGCTTTCCACCGCTTTCCATGCAAAGCGGCTAGCTGCTTCTCGTCCAAAGCGGCTATTTGCGCCGAGGCCCAGAACCGCCCCAGTCTGCGGCGGCCTGAAGGGTGTATCGGGGTCCGCTACGGACGTAGCTCCGGTGGGAACCACGGAGGTCGGCACGAACTTCGGCTGGCACGCTCTGTGGGGCGAGTTCCGGTGTTAGAGCTACCGAGGAACCGATGAGACGCCTGAAGAAGCTTTCGAAGGGGGCCCGGACCAGTGGACTGCTGGCGGGCTGCCTGGCCGCGGTCGCCCTGCTGGCGACGGCCTCCGCCGTCTCTGCCAAGACCTACCGGCCGACCCGCACCGACGACCCGACGCCCAACGGCTGCAAGGCGAAGGACTGCTCCCTGCGCGAGGCCGTGATTGCCGCCAACGCCAGCGGCATGCCAGCGACGATCCTGCTGCGCCCCGGCAAGCGCTACGTGCTCACCCGGAAAGGCGCCGGCGAGAACGCCGCGCTGACCGGCGACCTCGACATCACCTCGGGGCCGTTGGTCGTCAAGACCAAGGGCGGCGGCAAGACCGATCCGGCGACGATCGACGCCAACCGCATCGACCGCATCTTCGACGGCTCCCTGACGCTGAACGGCGTCACGTTGCGAGACGGTCTCGTGGGCGGCGACAGTGTCGGCGGGGCGATCCGCGGCGACGTCCTCGACATCCGCAACAGCCGCCTCGTCAACAACACCGCCAACGGCCACGGGATCGTTTCCCGCCAACGGCGGCGCCATCTTCGTCAACAGCGGCGGCGAGCTCAAGATCGACCGGGACGCGGCTCAAGGGCAACAAGGCCAGCACCGGCGCGGGCGGAGCAATCTTCATCTCGGAGGGCGGGAGTGCATCCATCTTCAAGTCGACCCTCGCAAACAACGAGTCCGGGGATTCGGGGGCGGGCTGGCCATCGCCGCGGGTGGGCGCGCAGATGTCAACCGCTCGACCATCTCCGGCAACAAGATCACAGGGGATTTCAGTTCCGGTGGCGGCATCGGCCTCTACGCCCCGCCGGGGGGACCGACGGCGACACTCGAGGTTGAGAACTCAACGGTTGCCAACAACAGCGCCGGCCTTGACGGTGGCGGGATCGGCTCCCAGGACTCGCATGGCTCCGGGAGCCACGCGACCGTGGAGCTCGACCACGTCACGGTCGCTCGCAACCAAGCGTTCACGGGGCAAGATGTTGAAAACGGTACGCACGGCGGCTCGGGCGGGGGGATCTTCGCCACGGGGGACGACAGCGTCAGCATCCACAACACCGTCGTGGCCCTCAATACCGTCCTGATGAGCCAGCACTGGCCGAGGCCGGCGCGCGCCATCCCGTCCGATTGCTCCCTCGGCTGGGCCCAACCGGCTCCCTTCGTGTCGCTGGGGCACAACCTGATCGGCAACCCCGACAGCACCTGCACCGGCTTCGGCGCCACCGATCTGTTCGGCGGAAAGCTGAAGCTGGGCAAGCTCGCCGACAACGGCGGCCCCACCAAGACGATCGCGCTGATGAAGGGTTCGAGGGCGATCGGCCACGCGGATCCCGATGCGAGTTCGCGTCGACCAGCGCGGCGTCAAGCGCGGCAAGAAGCCCGACATCGGCGCCTACGAGCGGAGCGCGAAGAAGTAGCGAGGGTGCTGCTTTCCATGCAAAGCGGGACCGCTGCTTTTCGTCCAAAACACTACTCCGACAGCCCGGCGGCTTTGAGGGCCTCAGCCCTGTCGGTGAAGCCGTCGACGCGGACTATAAGGCCGTCGCGAAAGGTGAAGAGGGTCGGCAGCTCCCGCTCGATCTCAATGCCGTCCCTCCCGCGAAAGAGCCAGTTGTCAATGGAAAGGATCCGGTTCTCGGTGGCCTCGAGCCGCTCGCTGGGCTCGATATTCACCGCTTCCCAGAGCCCGACGGCGTCGACCATGAACTCCTTCCACCCGTCGTGACCGACATACCGGGTGTCCTGATCGGGCGTCCTGATGCCGGGATAGAGCTCAACCGCCGGGTCCAGGTACTGCAGGACTTCCTCCCCGTCGGGCTCGGCCTCGTAGAAGAGCCGGATGGTCTCGGCATTGTCCCGGGACATCCCGACCCAGTATCGCCTTTGCCGGGATAGGCAATCAACCTTGGGAAGGTCCATTAGCCCACTAAGAAGCGATGGGGGCGCCCACTAGCTGCTTTTCGTCCAAAGCGGCTATCTCGGAGACCCGCTGTCCCACGAAGTAAGTGGTGGGGCGCGGCGCCGCCCGCGCCGGACGGGCGAGTTCGCCAGCCGCCGCGCCTGAACTCCGCAGATCCCCAGTCGATACGCGCGGATAATGTCGGAAATGGCCGACCCGTCCCCGCCAGCACGGCCGCGTATCAGATTTCCTTCTCGGTCCGAGGCGGTCACCGGGGGCATCGGCTGGGTGCAGGAGGCCATCTATATCGCTGTCGGTGTCCTACTCGCCACCGCGGGGATCCTCGTGATCGTCGGCACGATCGACGGCGTCATCAAAGGCATCGACGCGAACGACGATGCCGTCCTGATCGGGCTCCAGGTGCTCGACCGGGTCCTGCTCTTGTTGATCGTCGCGGAGCTCCTCCACACGCTGGCGCTGGTGCTCTACGAGGGTGAGATTCACGCTGAGCCGTTTCTGCTGATCGGGCTGATCGCCGTCGTCCGACGGGTCGTGGTGATCACCGCCAAGGTCGAGCAGATACCTTCCGGCCAGCAGCTCCACAACTTCCTGCTCGAGCTCGGGGTGCTCGCCGGGCTTGCACTGGCCTTCGGCGCAGCGATCTACCTGCTTCGCCGAGGCGAGGCAGGCACAGGGAACGCCCGCCCGGAGACGGTCGATCCAGCGGAGCGATAGTTCAGCTTTGCGCGAGAAGCAGGGTGCAGCGTCAAACCGCTGCTTTCCATGCAAAGCGGCTACCCATGACGAAACGCGGGGCGCCGCCGTTGTGTCGGCAACGGCGACGCCCCTGTCGCTTCTCATCCGAAGCGGCACTTTCCGGCGTTCCCGGCGCCCGGAACGTCGAGATCGGACTGGAATTGACCAGTTGACCGCCTTCAGATCGACCCTTGCCGCACAGGCCGCAGATCCATTAGGTTTATGAGGCTCGACAAGGACGCTTTGAGGGGAAATTCTGATGGTCGGGTCTCAGCGGTTCTCGCGACGTACGTTTGTCGCCTGGGTCGGGGGCGCAAGCGCCGGCTATTACCTGTTCGGACGGCTGCCCGGCATGAGTGCGCCGGTCGCCCTCGCTCAGATCCCGGGCGGCTCCCTTGATCCGGGCGATGTGCCCAAGTTCGTCACCGAAATGCTGATCCCGCCGGTGATGCCCAGGGCCGGCACGAAGCCGGGCGGCGTCGACTACTACGAGATCTCGATGAAGCAGTTCTCGCAGCAGATCCTCCCGGCGGGCCTCCCGGCAACGACGGTGTGGGGCTACGGGGCCGTGAAGTCGGCGAGCCCGACGGGCTTGCTCCTCCACCACGCGCCGTCGCTGACGATCGAGGCGCAGGCGAACCGGCCCGTCCGGGTGAAGTGGATCAACGACCTCAAGGACGCGGACGGGAAGTACCTGCCGCACCTGCTCCCGGTCGACCAGACGCTCCACTGGGCCAACCCACCGGGCGGCAACAGGGACCGGGACACGCGCCCCACCTTCGATTCCACGCCCGGCCCCTACACGGGTCCGGTCCCGATCGTGACGCACGTGCACGGCGCCGTCGGCGTCGGCGACGAGAGCGACGGCTACGCGGAGGCCTGGTACCTGCCGAAGGCCAGGAACATCCCCCCGGCGTACGCCAGGAACGGCACCTGGTACCACTTCTTCGAAGCCAAGGCCGCCCGCTCCCACGGCGGCGGGTGGGGACCGGGCTTCGCCGTCTTCCAGTACCCGAACGAGAACCGGGCGGCGACGATCTGGTACCACGACCACGCGCTCGGCATGACCCGCCTTAACGTCTACGCGGGCCCGGCGGGCTTCTACCTGATCCGGGGAGGCCCGGCCGGTGACGAGGCCGTGCTCGACAGTCGGGACGGTACCCGCGCTGTCCTCCCGGGTCCGGCGCCAGGGGAGAACGACCCGTTCCCGCCCGACAAGACCTACTACGAGATCCCGATCGCGATCCAGGACCGCTCCTTCAACGAGGATGGGTCGCTGTTCTACCCGGACAGCCGGGTGTTCTTCGACGAGATCGTGCGCGATTACATCCCTGACGGGGAGTTCTCGCCGATCTGGAATCCCGAGTTCTTCGGCAACATGATCATGGTCAACGGCAACACATGGCCGTTCCAGACTGTCGAGCAGCGCCGCTACCGCCTCCGCTTCCTCAACGGCTGCCAGTCGCGCTTCCTGATCCTCGACTTCAGCGCCATCCCCGGGGTCGAGGTCATGGCAGATCGGCAACGAAGGCGGCTTCCTCGCCGCCCCGGTGAACCTCACCGCCACCAACGACAACCAGCTGCTCATGGGCCTCGCCGAGCGGGCCGACGTGATCGTCGACTTCACCAACGTGCCCATCGGTAACCACGTGCTCGGCAACGTCGGCCCCGACGAGCCCTTCGGCGGCGAGCCGGTCGAGGAGGTCGCCGATCCCGACACCACCGGCCAGATCATGCAGTTCCGCGTCGTGCCCGCCGTCGGCGTCGACGACTCGACCCCGCCGCAGTTCCTCCAGCTGCCCGCGATCACCCCGCTGCCGGCGGAGACGGTCACGCGGCAGGTGGCGTTGATCGAGATGGCGGGCGTGGGCTTCGACGCAGCGGACGAGCCGGTTGAGGGGCCGGTCGAGGCCCTCCTTGGCACGGTGGCCGACGGGGTGTTGACGGAGCGCATGTGGTCGGACTCGGTGACCGAGAACCCCGCCGTCGGTGCCAGCGAGGTCTGGGAGATGTACAACACGACCGCCGACGCCCATCCCATGCACATCCACGAGATCACCTTCGAGGTCGTTAACCGCGAGGGCCTCGTGACGAGGGGGGAAGAAGGAGAGGTAGTCCAGCCGATCCAGCTCGACGGCAACATCACCCCCCCGGAGCCATGGGAGAACGGCCTCAAGGACACGGTGATCGCCTACCCCAGCCAGGTCACCCGGGTAAGAGCGCAGTTCGACACACCCGGCCAGTTCGTCTGGCACTGCCACATCGTCGAGCACGAGGACAACGAGATGATGCGGCCTTACCGGATTGGTCCGGTGCAGCCGGGTCAACCGCGCGATTAGGCGAGAAACGATGACGAGCAGCAGCGCGGCCACTTTCTACTGCGTCCCGAGTACGTAGCCCAGGGCGCCGGGGCCGCCAGGGACTCCCCGTCGGCGGACGCGAGCAAGTGGGTCCAATAACTGCTTCGTTGCGCGAGAAGCGAGCGCCAGTTCGACACCGCCGCTTTCCATGCAAAGCGACACACCGCGCGGCCGGCTCTATATCTGCCCACCCCGTTTTTTGACTTCGTCGGCCTCGATCGCGGCCTCGACCTCCCGCTCGAGACCGCCGTGCTCCAGATCCTCGACGACTTCGCTCTTCTCGTGCCGCGAACCGAGCGTGCCGATGACCGGCAGCTCGCGCTCGGCCGAGAGTTCGTCGAGCTCCTCCTGCATCATCATCGTGACCGCCTGGTAGACCGCCTCCTCGTCGGGCTGGGGGCCAAATCGGCGCCGCAGGTCGATCCTGGGCAGGACCTGGATCGTGATCTGGGAGGGCAGCGGGATGCGGCCCGGCAGGTCCAGCACCGTGACGCCGAAGGGAGGTGCGATTTGGATCGGCACGACCTTGAGCCGCAGCAGCCTGTCGAGGGCGAGGAGGTGAGAGAGCCGCTCGCCCCGGGTCAGGAAGAGGGCGGTCTCCTGGCCGCCGATCGCCACCACGGGGACGATCGGCACGTCGGCCGCAAGCGCGAGGCGGACGAAGCCGCTGCGATGGCCGAAGTCGATTTCCCCCGAGTGCCAAGTGGGGCGGTAGGTCTCGTGGTCCCCGCCCGGGTAGACCAGAAGCGCAGCGCCCCTCCCCAGCGCCGTCATCGCGTTTTCGTGATTGGCCGGGATCGTCCCGTACCGGCGCAGCGCGACGAGGCCCGGCACCCGGAAGACGAGGTCGTGGGCGAGCTGATGGAACAGCCGGTCCGGGCCGAAGTAGTTGTAGAAGCCGTAGGCGAAGGCGAAGGTGTCGGCGATCAGCGTGCCGCCCGAGTGGTTGCCGACAAGAAGCACCGGCCCCTCGGCCGGGATCTGCTCTAGACCGCGCACCTTGGGACGGAAGTAGAGTTGCGCCGCGCGGCTATAGGCCGGCAGGGTCTGGCGGATGAAGCGCGGGTCGCGCTCGGCCAGCGGGTCCTCGGCGCGGGAGCCGACGAGGTCCCGGGCCATTACCGAGGCCGTTGCGCGGGTGGCTCCGAGCGCCTGGCTGAAGATCTCCCTCACCAGCTTCTAATACCCGCCAATAGGGAGTGCCTCATTGCTTCCTCCCTTGATCAAGTACACGTGGACACGGTCGCATCTCGTGCTCGCGCCGCCATCCGTGTTCTCCACCGACTGCGGTCGGAGTAGGAACACGGAGCCATGCCTGCTGGACGCGGAAACCGCCGCTTCCATGCAAAGCAGCGCTCAGATGAATCACACCCCTATGCATGAAGGGGTCAGGCGAAGAACTCGCGTATGGCGTTGTGCGTCTGCTTCGGTGCCTCGAGCTGCGGCACGTGGCCGCAGTCGAGCTCCAAGTGACGCGCCGCGGGAAGTGCCCGCTCGACGTGTTTCCTGAAGCCCACCGGCACGAGCTGATCATGGCGCCCCCAGATGAAAAGTGCCTGGGGGGACAACTGTGCGAGTCGAGTCCAGAAGCCGCGTTCACCGTGCGGCTCGTCCAGGTAAATGTTCCGTGCCGCCTCGTAGAACGCGACCCGGCCCCGCGGCGTGAGAAATGAGCGCAGGAACTCGTCCACGCCCGCAGCCGACCAGCCGTCCTGGCCGCCCGGAACGAGGTTGCGGACGATCGGCTCGGCGATCACCCGCGGCGCCGGCTGGATCAGGCCGAGCATTGGAAGTGGTGCCCGGAGCAGCCAGCGCCAGCGGCGGCTGCGCAACCACGCGAGGGCGGGACTGAGCAGGGCGATCCTCCCGGTGCGCTCGGGGCGCAGCAGCCCCATCTCGATCGCCACACGCCCGCCCATGCTGTTGCCGATCAGGTGGGCGCGGTCGATCTCGAGCTCGTCGAGCAGCGCCTCGATCGCGCGGGCGAAGTAGCGAGCGTCATAGGCGGCGCCGAGCGGCTTGTCGGAATCGCCAAACCCGGGCAGGTCCATCGCGATCACTCGATGGTGGTCGGCGAGCGCGGCGACAGTGGGGAGAAAGGAGGCCTTGGTTCCGCCCAGCCCATGCACACAGATCACGGGATCGCCCTCGCCCGCTGAGAGCGTCGAGATCTTGCCGCGCCGGGTGCGGACGGATTCGAAGCGGAGCCGACGCTCGTCGGCAATGGCGCTGGTGGCGGCGAGGAAGCCGACGCCGAGGTGCAGGTTCTGCCGGACGCTGAGGCGGCGCGCGCGGAAGGCGACCATTCCACCGCGCACGTCCCGCGCGATCTCCTCCCAGGTTGCCCCGTTGGCGCTTAACAGGGCGTCGGGCTGGCGGTCGCTCGCCAGCTGCAACTCGATCGCGCCGTCATCGATCACCGCGTCCCACTCGCCCTCGCCATCGACAGCCAGGCGAATGCGCGCCGAGCCGCTGGGCACGTCGATCACATCGGGGTCGAAGCGCTCGATCAGGGCGGTTAGCCCGGCGGGAGGACCGTTCAGCCTGGTGTTCCGCTCCTCAGTGTCGAGACTTGCCATGCGCAGAGTATGCGCGAGCTAGGGCCGGTTGCGGCCGAGCAGGTCGTGCGCTAATCACTTCCCTGCAAAACATCGCTCTTCGTTCAAAGCGGTGTTTACGAAATCACCTTCTAAGCGACAGACGCTAGCCGATGCCTGGAGCCTCGCCCCCTAGCGCCGTGCGGTGGTGCCCTTCGCGCGGGTCGTTCTGCCCTTCGCCGGGTCGTTCTGCCCTTCGCGCTTTTCCCCTTCGCGCGGGAGGTTGTCGACCGGCCCTTTCCGCGGGTCGCCGTGCGCTTCGCGCCGGTGGGCGTGGGCTCCTCGGTCAGCGCCTTCTGGAGGCTACGCATGTCGGCCGAGAGCGCGCGATTCAGCTTGCCCAGATCCCGGCGCTGACTCTTCAGGAGCTGCTGCACATTGCGGACCATGTTGCTCCGGCCCCGGCCCAGATCCTTCTGCAGCTCGGCCAGCGCCTTCTGGACCTCATCGAGCGATCCGCCGGCACGCTTCAGCGCCGCCTCCGCCCGCTTCTTGGTCGTATCGGCCGACGCACGCACGCGCTCCGGCGTCTTCTTGGTTGCTGGCATGGGCGCTCCTTACCCTCGGGAACGACACGAGTCTACGGCCGCCCCGATGAGACTGCGTCGGTGGCCCCGGCAAGTCAGGCGCAACGCGTCCAGAGCCAGATCCCGCACTCGCAACGCATGGGGCGGCGGGAGGCACTACGCGCAGAGGGAACCAGCGCCCACCTCGCCAACAGCATGCGATCGTCGAAGAGTCCCTTTCCATGCAAATCGGCTAGCCCGGGTCCACCGAGAGCGATCGTCGTCGATTGGCCCTCCCCTACCAACGAGATGCGTGAGCGGAGCACCTATGGCAACAAAAGGGCAACAGACGGGACGGAGTCCAGGCGAACCCAGACGAACTCGACTCCCGATATAGAAAGTCACAGGTTCGAATCCTGTCGGGCGCGCTTCAGGGATCGCCACCAGGCCGGTGAGCGGGCCGAGGAGGCCGAAGGAGAAGCCGGCCGACGAATCAGCGTCCGGGCGGTCGAATTGCCGCCGCGACTCCAATCCACTTCGACTGCGCTGCCCCCGGCGGGACAGTGGGGACACCCTAAGTCGACTCTCATCCAGCACTAATCCCGTCTTGAAGGCGACGAGCCAGGCTTGAGGACCAGATGGATACCCACCCCGGCACCCAAATCGGAATCCGGGTGCGGCGGCGCCACGCGCTCGGTGGTGTCGCGGGCAACGAGCTCCTGACGATTTCGGTTGGGGCGATCCTGGTCGTCCTGCTCGCCGCCGAGTTCCTTACCTTGCTCGACCTGCGCGACCTGCTCAGCGTCCACATGATCCTCGGGCTCGTCCTGATCCCACCGGTTCTGCTCAAGCTCGGCAGCACGGGATATCGCATGGTCCGCTACTACGCGCGATCTCCCGCCTACCGGCAGGAGGGCCCGCCTCTCCTGCCGCTCCGGCTTCTCGCGCCGTTCCTGGTCGTCTCGGCAGTCACCACCTTTGTCACGGGCGTCTGGCTGTTGGCGCTCGGACACAAGTCCGATCAGGTGCTCTTCGTCCATAAGGCATCGGTGATCGTGTTCGCGGTTGTCTTCGGGATCCACCTGCTGGCATATGGGCTCCGTACGTTCCGCACCCTGCGAGGCGCCTGGCACGAGCGGCCCCGCCTGCCCGGAGCGGGCATCCGCTCGATGCTGGTCGCGTCGTCGCTTGGCGCCGGCATCGTTCTCGCAGTTGCGCTCTCGAGCGCGATCTCCGCCTGGCAGCGCGGCGGCCCCGGCTTCCACTAGCGATCGACGTCAGGCCGCTGGCCACCGGTGCGGCCGCTGGCTTGGCAAGGGTGAGCGCCCCCTCCTCTCCCGCCGATTCGCTTGTCTGCCACGCCGCACAGCTCGAGCCGGTCGCTCACCGGACAGCGCTACTCTCGGCGTGTGAGCATGCTGGCTGCCCTCTCGCTAGAGGAAACTCTCCCGATCCTCCTCCTGTCAGTCGTCGGCAGCGCGGTGTTCACTGGCCTCCTCCTCTGTGTTCGGCGCTTCGACGCCGAGAATGGAACTGGGGAAGACGAAGGGGGCGGAGGTGGGAGCGGCCGTCGGCCCGGTCCGGATCGCCCGGGCCCGGTCGCCGTGCCAGACCCCCCGCTGGGAGAGATTCGCGCGAGCCGACGGCGCCCTTCCGCTGAGCGGGAAAAGAAAGCAGCGGTTCCTTGACGTTGTCGTAGGCGGGGTATAGATTTTGCAGTCGCGCTGCGTCTCGCCGTTGCCAACGGCGAGAGGCAACGGGAAGGAGAGTTTTGACGGTGAGCTCCCTTGCTGCGCGATGGATCGCGATCGTCCTTGGGGTACTCGTTGTCGCGCTCGCGATCGGGCTCTACGTCAACAAGCTCGTCCGCTCGCCCACCCCGATCTCAGCCGCGCAGATCGGGCCCGGCCCAGGCGGAGCTGACGCTGGGCACCACCCCCGCGGTCGGAAAGCTCGGGCAAAACCCGACCTGGGTCTCCTATCTGGTCCGTGAGGGCGAATCAGTGGAAGCACACCACGACCTTCGAGGTACCCGCCCACTCCCTGGTGAAGATCACCGTCCTCAACTTCGATGGCAAGAGCGGCCTCCGCAACCCGTTCCTCTCCCAGGTCCAGGGGACGGTCGGAGGGAACGATGCAGCTCGACGGGAAGACGGTGAAGAACATCTCCCCCGACGACGCCTCGCACACCTTCACCGTGCCGCAGATGGGGATCGTCGTCCCGATCCAGGGCGTCGCGGACGACGCCCCCAACCAGTGCCCGGAGATGCCCTGCTCCCTCAGCCAGGCCCACGAGACCGTCACCTTCATGATCCGCACCGGCAAGAAGGGCTGGATCCGGTGGCAGTGCTTCGTGCCGTGCGCGGCCGGCTTCATCGACTGGCTTCGGCGGCCCGATGCAGACGATCGGCTACATGGACGGCTTCCTGCACGTGGTCTGAGCCGACGGCGATGCCCGGGCCCCCCACTTCAGACGAATCCTGATCCTGTGGGCCGCGCTCAGCATCATCGCCACGCCCATCGTGGTCTTCGTGTGGGCGCCGGATCTGCCGCCGGGCGACGGCGCCAACGCGGCATCGGGGCAGGTGACGGACAACACGGTCCTGCTCGGAATCGTGACGCCGATCGTCGCGCTGATGATCGTCTACTTCGCCTACACGCTGATCGTCTTCCGCCGGCGCGAGGACGGGCCCGAGGAGGGAGTTGCGATCCGCTGGGAACACCGGCGTCCAGACGACCTGGCTGGCGGCGACCTCGGTGATCGTGCTCTTCCTTGCGACCTACGGCACCATCCGGCTGTTCGACGAGGGCTCCGGCGGCGGGCAGGGGGCGGACCCGATCGCCAAGCCGTCCGGGGACCAGCTCCTGGTGCAGGTGATCGGCCAGCAGTGGGCGTTCACCTATCGCTACCCGAGCTTCGGCGGCGTCGAGACGCCTCACCTGGTGCTGCCGGTCGACCGGGACATCGCCCTTCACGTGACCTCGCTGGACGTGATCCACTCCTTCTGGGCCCACGACCTGGGGGTCAAGGCCGACGCCAATCCGGGAGCCGACAACGTGGCCTACGTTCGCCCGAGCGAGATCCGGAGCTTCTCGATCCGCTGCGCCGAGCTCTGCGGGCTGTTCCACGGGCACATGTTCGACACCGGTGAAGTGGTCAGCGGCCCCGCCTTCCTCGCCTGGATCCACGCGCAGCAGGCCGCCTTCGGCCCTGCGACCGGTGCTCTTCCCCCGTACAAGCCCGACTACAACCCCGCTCCCCACAGGAGGGCCGGATGAACGCGGAACGAGCGGAGCGCCCGGCCTGGCGCGGCCTGATCGGATTCAACCTGCTCACCGGGATCCTGCTCGGCATCGTCGGCTTCTACTTCGGCTGGTGGCTGGGCCACCGGATCCACTTCACCAACTACGAGTACGTCGCCGACACCGGCCAGAACGACATCGCCCTGCTGCTCGGCTACCTGTTCTTCGTGATCGGTTTCGTGGCCGGGCTGGGCTTCCCCAAGTACCCGCTGGCCAGAATGCTGGGCCGCGAGCCCTCCTTCCACGAGAAAGAGGGCGGCGGCATCCGCCGCTACTTCGGGCTTTGCACCGACCACAAGGTGATCGGGATGCAGTACCTGATCGGGATCGGCCTCTTCTTCTTCATCGGGGGGCTGAACGCGATGCTGATCCGGGCCGAGCTGCTGCGCCCCTCGCCCCAGCTCTTCGGCGCCGGCAACTACCTGACGATCGTCGGCCTGCACGGCGCGATGATGATGGGGATCATGACGTCGGGCATCCTCGGCCCGTTCGCCAACTACTTCGTCCCGCTGATGATCGGCGCGAAGCGGATGGCCTTCCCACGGATCGAGGCGCTCACCTTCTGGCTGCTGATGGCGGCCGGGACGATCCTGGTCAGCGGCGTCTTCTTCGGCGGCTTCCCGACCGGCTGGACCGGCTACGGGCCGCTCAACGATCAGGCGAACCTCGGCTACGACTCGTACATCTTCTTCTTCATCCTGGTCGGGATCTCGATGACGCTCCTCGGGGTCAACCTGATCGCGACGATCGTCACCATGCGAGCACCGGGGCTGACCTGGGGACGGCTGCCGATCTTCTGCTGGGGAGTGCTGTCGACCTGCGGCCTGATGGTCCTGGCGGCGCCGGTCCTGGCGGCCGTCCTGCTCATGGTGGGGCTCGACCGAACCGCGCAGACGTCGTTCTTCCTCGCGAGCTCGGGCGGAAGCCCGTACCTGTTCGAGAACCTGTTCTGGTTCTTCGGGCACCCCGAGGTCTACGTCCTGGCCCTGCCCGGCTTCGGGATCCTCCTCGAGATCCTGCCGGTGTTCGCTCGCAAGCCGCTCTGGGGCTATCGCCTCGCGGTCGCGGGAATGCTCGGCGTGGCGCTGCTGAGCTTCTTCGTCTGGCAGCACCACCTGTTCGTCAGCGGCATCAACTCGGCGCTGCGCCCGTTCTACATGCTCTCCACGGAGGTGATCTCGATACCCACCGGGTTCATCTTCCTCTGCGGGATGGCGACGCTCTGGAGGGCGAGCATCCGCTACACGGTGCCGATGCTCTTCTGCCTCGCCTGGTTCTTCAACTTCTTCATCGGCGGCATCTCGGGGGTGTTCCTGTCGGACACCCCGAGCGACGTCAGCACGCACGGCAGCTTCTTCGTCATGGCCCACTTCCACTACACGATCATGGGCGGGCTGATCTTCACGTTCTTCGCCGCGATCTACTACTGGGTGCCGAAGATGACGGGCCTCCAGTTCAACGAGGCGCTCTCGAAGATCCACTTTTGGTCGATGTTCATCGCCTTCAACTCAACCTTCGGCCCGCTCTTCGCAGCCGGCCTGCTGGGGATGCCGCGGCGCGTGGCGACCTACGCCTCCGACCTGCAGCCACTCAACATCTGGGTGTCGGTGTCGGCGTTCGTGCTCGGCGCCTCGATGCTCGTCTTCATCGCCAATGTCCTCTACTCGATGGTCATCGTCCGCAAGCCGGCGGAAGAGAATCCGTGGCGCTCCAAGTCGCTGGAGTGGCAGCTGCCGACGCCGGTGCCCGTCCACGACTTCGACACCATCCCGGTGATCGACTCTGATCCGTACGACTACGGGACCCCACCGCCGCCGCCGAAACCCGCGGAGGCGCCAGCCACCGCGCCCGGATAGCCATGGTCAGCCTTCCCAGGAGAGGAGCAAGCGAGCCCGACGCTGCGGGGCCGCTCGACGAGCCGCCGGAGGTCAACGAGCGGAACCTGTGGTTGGGCGCGCGCGTGATCGCCGGGACGACGATCCTCTTCTTCGCGGCGTTCGTGTTCGCCTACTTCTACCTGCACTCGCTCAACAACAGCGACCTCTGGCGGCCGGCGGGTGTCGACCCGCCCCAGAGATACGGCCTGGCGGTCGTCCTGCTGTTCGTGACGAGCGCGGGCCTTCTGGCCTACGCCTCATGGGCGGCGCGCGAGGCCCGTGGCTGGCTGCCCGCGGCGGGTGTGGCGCTGGCGCTCGGGCTCGCCGGGTGCGTGGTCCAGGTCTTCGAGTACGCGAACGTCCACTTCAGCCCGACCGACGGCGGTTACGCGAGCGTGTTCATCGGCTGGACCGTCCTCTTCGTCGTCTTCGTGCTCCTCACGATGTACTGGGTGGAGATCCTGTTCGCCGAGGGGCTGCGCAAGCGACGGGTGGAGGGGGCGGCGGTGCCGGCAGGGCTGTCGGACGCTGCCTTCTACTGGGGCCTCCTGGCGGGCATCGGGGTGCTCACCTGGGCGATCCTCTACCTGTTCTGAGCCGTGCCCCAGGCGACGCTGCCCTTCAGCTGGACCACCGACCCGGCCCTTCTCTGGGTGATCCTCGCCGCGGCGCTCTACTGGCTGGGCGGCCGGGATCTCGGGCGACGGCGATCCGCAGCTCGAAACTGGCGGACG
>CAWDQZ010000012.1:0-14855 GCA_963804595.1 uncultured Solirubrobacterales bacterium | reverse complement strand
GCGGTCCGCCTGGACAGACGCGCGGCTGGATGACAGGTTCGACCGAATCGACCACGAGTTGGCAGAGCTGCGGGTCGATATCCGCGAGTTGAGGATTGAGATGCAAACCGGGTTCGCGGAACTCCGACAACAGATGTTCCGTCGGAACCTCACGCTCATTGCAGCGATGATCGGTCTGCTCGCCGCGATCCTCGCGCGCGGCGGCCCCTCGCCTGCCCAAAGAGGTCAGCCGCCGCGCGCGGCCGCGACCAGGTTCGGCGGCGGCGTGATCGTGCGGGCGAGCACGAAGGTCTGGTCGGCGCGTTGGACGCTGATCGGCGCGGGCTCCGGATCGCCGGTCGGGGTGATCACGAAGCTGCCGGTGATGCCGTCCTGCACCCTGGTCTTGAAGAGCTCGGCGATCGTGCCAGCGCGGGTCTGCCCCTCCCGGATCGCGTCGATCAGGACCGCCGCCGCCTGGCCGGCGTAGGGGGCGAAGACCTCGATCGGATTCGAGGGGATCTGGGCGCGCAGCTCCTTGACGAAGACCTCGCCCGCGCCGGTGAGCGCTTCCGGCACCTTGCCCGGGAGGCTCGCGTACATCCCCTTCGCCTCCGGCCCGGTGTTGTCGATCGTCGCCTGCTGGCCGAAGCCGTCGAAGGCGAGCAGCTTGACCGGGCCGTCGTTGGGCCCGAGCGCCGTCACCTTGTCGCGGATCAGCTGCACGCCGTTCTGCTCGAGGATGGCCGCGAGCACGACCGCATCCGCCCCCGAGGCCTTCACCTTCTGCATCAGCGCGTCGTAGCTCTGGGCGTTCGGATCGAAGTGCTCGCTGCCTGCGATCTGCATGCCGAGGGAGCGGGCCGCGCCGGTGAAGGTCCGCCCCTGCCCCTCGCTGGTCGGGTCGTCGGCCGCGATCAGGACGAACGGCTTCTTCACTCCGAGCTCGTTGGCGAAGCTCGCCAGTCCGGCGCCCTGGACGGCGTCGTTCGGGACCACCCGGACGTAGTTGCGATTGCCGGTCGGGTAGTAGACGTCGGGCTCGTCCTTGGCGCAGAGGTGGGACTCGGCTGAGTCAGACAGACGAAGGTGTTGCCCGGCGAGACCATCGGCACGCCGCCGCCGGGCGCCTGGTTGAGGATCGGGATCTCGATCGCGGCGCAGCCGGAGTTGTAGGTGCCGATCACCCCGATCACGTCCGGGTTGGACGCGTAGGCCTGGGCGTTCGAGCGGCAGAGACCCTCGTCCCACTCGCCGGTGGAGCCGAGCGAGTCGTCGCAGGCCTGGAACGCGACCTGGGTCTTCGTGCCGGCCTGCCAGCCCTTGCGGGCCAGCGCCTGGACGATCGCCGCGTTCATCTGTCGCGAGCGCTCGGCCGAGTCGCCCTTCAGCGGCAGGTCCGAGACGATCAGCTTCGACGCCTTACCGCTTCCCGCGTACTGAACGCCGCCGCAGTCGGCGTTGACGGCCTGGATCTCGCTGATGCCGCTGGGCTCGTCGCCGCAGCCTGAGATCGCGAAGGTGACAACAAGGGCCGCCGCGACCCCGAGCACGAGTGCGAGGCGTGGGCGCACGGCCCCAGCCTATGAACTCAGGCGGCTGCCTTGGCGGCCTGGCGCTCGGGCGTGATCCGCACCACGTCCCAGGCGAGCCCGAGCTTCTCCAGGCTCCAGATCACCGCGGCGGAGGGATCGAGCTGGCGCCGCTTCATTCCGTGGACCGCGGAGGTGGGGAAGGCGTGGTGGGAGTTGTGCCAGGCCTCGCCGAACGTCGGCAGGGCGAGCCAGGCGAGGTTGCGTGACTCGTCGGTGGTCTCGAAGTCCCGCTTGCCGAACATGTGGCAGAGGGAGTTGATCGAGTAGGTGACGTGGTGCAGGACGAAGATCCGCACCGCCCCTCCCCAGAGCAGGCCGGTCAGCCCGGCGAGCACGGTGCCGCCGATGGCGACGCCGAGTCCGAATGGGATAGCCAGGCCGACCACCGCCCAGAGGACGAAGGTGCGGTCGATGAAGCGCGCGACCGGGTCCTTCAGCAGATCGGGCGCGAAGCGCTCCTTGGAGCCGCGCTGGGTGTGGATGAAGAGCCAGCCGAGGTGAGCGTGGAAGAAGCCCTTGAACTGCGCCCAGACGCCCTCCCCGTGGCCGACGTGCGGGCTGTGCGGGTCCCCCTCCTGGTCGGAGAAAGCGTGGTGCTTGCGATGGTCGGCGACCCAGCTGATCATCGGCCCCTCGATCGCCGCCGACCCCAGGGCGCCGATCACGCCGCGCACCACCGGACCCGTCTTGAAGCTGCGATGGGTGAAGAGGCGGTGGAAGCCGACCGTGATCCCGAACCCGCAGGGGATGTAGACGAGGCCGAAGACGATCACGTCGTGCCACTGGAACCAGCTGCCGGCGAGCTGCCAGACGACGAAGCCGAGCATCAGAAAGGGAACCACGGTGAGCAGGCCGGTGATGATCCGATCCCGGGTCTCGTGCTCGACCGGCTGGACCGCGTCGGCCAGTGACTGGCGCACAGGTGCTGGCGCAGCCGCTGCCCGCGGGGCAGATGTGGTGGACGCCGTGGTCATGGGAGAGGGGAGCAGGTCCCAATGCAGCGCCACGGACCCTAGCGCGATTCTTCCCTAAAAGGAATTGAATCGGCGACGGCGCTAGGGTCGGCACATGCCCACCGAGCCGCTGGTCAGGAGATCGAACGCGTCTTCCCGGAGCGGCCGTTCACGGTCGAGCTCTGGGACGGATCCCGCCTGCCGTCCACCAACGGCGGCGGCCCGACCTTCACCGCCCGCTCCCCGGATGCGCTCGCCTACGCGGTCTCGGCTCCGGGGCAGCTCGGGCTCGGCCGCGCCTACGTGGCGGGCGCGATCGAGGTCGATGACATGGACGCCGTGATCGCGCTGCTCAACGACTGGCACCCGCCACCCGTTGGGGCCGCGGCCAAGGCCCGGCTGATCGCCGCGGCCGTCCGCGCCGCCGGGGTGCGCCGCCCGCCGCCGGCGCCGAAGGCCGAGATCCACCTGCGCGGCCGCAAGCACACCTCTGAGCGCGACCGCGAGGCCGTCCGCCACCACTACGACGTCGGCAACGAGTTCTTCTCGCTCTTCCTCGATCCCACGATGACCTACTCCTGCGCCTTCTTCTCGCGCGTGCCGAAGCGGAAGGGACTGTTCTCCCGAGACGAGCCGCCCACCCTCGAGCAGGCCCAGGAGGCGAAGCTCGACCTGGTCTGCACCAAGCTCGCGCTGCAGAAGGGCGAGCGGGTGCTCGACGTCGGCTGCGGCTGGGGCAGCTTCGTCATGCACGCCGCCTCACGCTACGGCGTGGAGGCGGTAGGGATCACGCTGTCGGAGCCGCAGGCCGAGCTTGCCCGAAAGCGGGTCGCCGACGCCGGCCTCGCCGAGCGAGTCGAGATCCGGGTCCAGGACTACCGCGAGCTCGCCGGGGAGCAGTTCGACGCGGTCGCCTCGATCGGCATGGTCGAGCACGTCGGCGAGGCCCAGATCGACATCTACGCCGAGCAGCTCGCCTCGATGCTGGGGCCGGGCGGCCGGCTGCTGAACCACGGCATCTCGCGGCTGCGGCACGGCAACGTCGAGGGCGGCCCGTTCTCCGAGCGCTACGTCTTCCCCGACGGCGAGACCCTCCAGGTCTCCCGGGTGATCCTCGCGCTCGAGCGCGCCGGCTTCATCGCCAGGCACGTCGAGGAGTTCGGCGCGGACTACGCCGAGACGCTGCGGCACTGGATCCGCCGCCTCGACGAGAACCGCGAGCGGGCGGAGCAGATCGCCGGTCCGGAGCGGATGCGGGTCTGGCGCCTCTACCTGCGTGCGGCCCGCAACGGCTTCGAGATCGACTTCACCTCGGTCTACCAGGTGCTCTGCCGGCTGGGCTCGAACTAGCAGATCGGCGCCGGGCGCGCCACTTCCCTCGCGAGCGCCGCTGCCGTTTTCCGTTCCCCGGGCTGCTACCGTCCGGACCCGTTAGGCCGGTGTACCGGCAAAGGTGTGCGTAGCGCTCGCGTTGTACAGCAGCATCTTGCTTCCTCGCGTTCGCAGCACAAGAAGTAGGAGGCGAGATGCCTACCGGAACCGTTAAGTGGTTCAGCAACGACAAGGGCTATGGGTTCATCACACCCGACGATGGCTCCAACGATGTGTTCGTCCATTTCAGCTCGATCGAGGGCGACGGCTACCGTTCGCTCGAAGAGGGCTCGAAGGTCGAGTACGAGACTGAGCAGGGCCCGAAGGGCCCGGCCGCGACCGGTGTCAAGCAGGTCGCGTAGGGAGCCTGAAAGCTTCTGAGTTGCGAAGGGCCCGCTCCGGCGGGCCCTTCTCTTTCTCACTCATCGGCCGACTTCGCGCCGGGCCGCCGACGAATCCGGCCGCCGTACATCGGCAGCTCGGGCCCGGCGCCGTCCATCGAGTCGAGCTGCTCCCACATCCGGGACACGCCGGCGACGCCGAAGCTCCGCACGCGCTCCACCGACTCGAGCTCGAGCACGTCGGTGAGCAGCTCCTCCCCCTCTCCGGCCTGGACCCGCACCAGCCCCTCCGGGTCCACGACCACGCTTCGCCCCAGCGCCGCCGGCTGCGCGGCGTTGACGTTGACGACATAGAGCTGGTTGAAGATCGCGTTCGCCCGCGCGGCGATCAGCTCGGCCTCGCGGTCGGAGGTCGTGGTGAGAGTCGGCTGGATCACGACCTCGGCGCCGAGCCAGGCGAGCTGCCGGATCACCTCGGGGAAGAAGCCGTCGTAACAGATCGCCAGGCCCACTCGGCCGACGTTCGGGATGTCGAAGGTGACGAAGCCGTCGCCGGGCTCCGTGCGCTCGCTCGGCCGCCAGGGGAAAGCTTGCGGTAGCGGGCGGCGATCTCACCCTGCGGTGAGACGACGACCGCGGTGTTGTGGATGTGGCCCTCGTCGGAGCGCTCGTAGACCGAGCCGGCGACGATCCAGAGGTCGTTGTCGCGGGCGATCTCGCCGAGGCGCTCCGTCAGCGGGCCGGGCAGCTCGACCGCGACCGAGTCGGCGTAGCCGTTGGATTCATCGAGTAGCCCCGGGAGCGCGGAGAGGTGGAGCTCGGGCAGGACGAGCAGCTGCGCGTGCGGGACCGCGGCCTTCACCCCCGGGGCGCTCTCGGCGAGCCGGTCGAGGGTCGCGTCGGGGTCGCGCACGACCGGCGCCGTCTGCATCGCGGCGATCGAGAGAGTCCTCATCCCCGCCTCACCCGGTGATGACCTGCTCGAAGGCCTTGGTGATCCGGTCGCCCATCGCACGCTTAAGTCTGATCCATCCGGGCATAGATCTCGTAGTCAAGTAGAACGTGATCCAGGAGGGATCCCCGAGATGTCAAAGGTTGAGTCGCCGGCAGAGAGCTCCGAAGACCAGGATTCGCTCGACCGGGAGGTGAGCGTCTACCGCTATCCGGGTCGCGACCCGGTCACGGTCAGGACCGCGCGGCTGGACGGAGAGGAGCCGAGCCGCGAGCAGCGCATCCTCGCCGGCCTGCGCCGCCTCGCCCGCGAGGGGCGCCTCGACCGCGACTGAGCCGCGGACCTCGGCTCCAGCGGCTGCCGGAAGCCGAGGCCCGCGTCGCCCAGGGGCTAGGTGGTCGCCGCTGCCGGGGTCGCCGGCCCCGTGGTTCCGCTGCGGCGATAGATCAGGACCGCGACGATCACCGCCCAGACGAGCACCACGAAGAACCCGAAGAACCCGACGGGCGTGAAGGCGACGACCCCGATCACGACCATCACCCAGCCGAGCCACTTGGGCAGCGCGCCGGAGGCGATGATCGCCAGCCCGATCGAGAGCGCGAACACGATCAACCCGATCTCGAACGGGAAGAAGATGTCGTTGCTCAGCACGTTGAGCGCCTGAACGGCCTGCGGGGAGATGTCGTGCCTGGCGTCGATCAGGGCGACGTCGAGGCTGGTGAAGAGCCCGCCGCCGACGGCGATCAGGATCCCGCCCGCGAAGGCGGCCATCGAGAGGCCGTCCGCACCCTCCTTGTCCTTGAAGAAGCTCCTCAAGGCCGTGATGAAGAAGAGGAAGAAGACGACGGCGATCCCTCCGGTGATGTCTCCGATCAGGTGGGCGCTGTGGTGGTCGTTGTAGTGCTGGATCACCTGCTGCCCGGTGTCATGGACATCGGGCGTGCTCGGCGTGGTGAAGGTGACCGCGAGCAGGACCGCGAAGACGATTCCGGTCAGCGGCGCCAGTCGGCGCAACGAAGCGGGCATTTGGCTCTCTCCTTGGTTGATGTACCCCCCGGCGAGTCCCCCAGGGCCCGCATCCCTCCGGGCAGACCCCCGCCGTGCGAATCGGCGCAAGCCTACGTCGGCGCTCAGACGCCCCGCATCCGTAGAAATTCCCGAACGGCGGCGCTGGCCGGGACTAGCGGTGGGTGACGCCTTCCTTGACGAAGTTCGCGTGCCGCGGCTCCGTGACGGCGACGTCGGCGAGGGCGTCGTCGATCGCGCCGAGGGTGTTCTGGTCGAGCCTCACTCCCGACGCCTCGGCGTTGTGATGCACCTGCTCGGGGCGTGAGGCGCCGATGATCGCCGAGGCGAGATTGTCCTGGCGCAGACACCAGGCGAGCGCCATGGTCGCCATGGACATGACCGGCGTCCTCGGCGATCGGGACGAGGCGCTGGACGGCCTCGAGGACCTCGTCGCCGCGGTAGCGATCCATCATCGCGCCCATCTCCTCCGAGGCGGCGCGGGAGTCCTCGGGCGGCGGCTCGCCCGGGCTGTATTTGCCGGTCAGCACTCCCTGAGCCAGTGGCGACCAGACGATCTGTGAGATGTCGTGCTCCTCGCAGAAGGGGATCAGCTCGGCCTCGGGGGCCCGCCAGATCATGTTGTACTGCGGCTGGGAGGAGACGAATTTCCTCGTGTTCGGCACCTCGAGCGAGGCTTCGATCTGCTCGATCGTCCACTCCGAGAAACCGATCTCGCGCGCCTTGCCGGCCTCGACCACCTCGGTCAATCCCTCCATCGTCTCCTCGATCGGGGTGTCCGGGTCGGGGCGGTGGCACTGGTAGAGGTCGACATAGTCGGTCTGCAGGCGCTCGAGCGAGGCATCGATCTGCTTGTGGACCTCCGCCTTGGAGAGGCCGCCGCTGTCCTCGTCCATCGGCCAGAAGAGCTTGGTGGCGAGGACGAACTCCTCGCGCCTGAAGTTCTTGAGGATCTCGCCCCAGGCCGTCTCGGCCGCCCCGACGCCGTAGATGTTGGCGGTGTCGAAGAAGTTGATCCCGACCTCGAGGGCGGCGATGGTGCAGGCCTCGGTCTGCTCGCGCTCCACTCCACCCGAGTAGGTGAGCCAGGAGCCGAGCGAGATCTCCGAGACCTCGATGTCAGAGTCGCCGAGCCTGCGGAACTCCATGATCGCCACCCTACCCAACCGGCCTCGTCGGCAACCGGGGATGTGTAAAACCGCCTTCTGAGCGGGAAGACTGCAGCCGAAGACCTGTTGGAGGTCCAGGGATGGACCTCTGGGCAAGCAAGGATGCAACGCGACTAGGCCGTGTCCTTGCCGTGTGAGGGAAGCAGGGAGATGGCCCGGTGGCTAGGTACGCCGGGCCCTCTCCCTCCTCTCTGCTCCCAGGAGCCTTCGCGCTCCCGTCCATTTGCGGCGGGCGCCTAAAGGAGTTGCGCGGGCGCGTCGAATCAACCTGGTACCGCAATTCCATGCGGAATTCCAAGGAGGGATCTCTCAGATGAACAAGGAAGCGCTCAGAAGGGCTGCCGCGATCGGAGCGGTGCTCGCGCTCGGCGCGGCACCGGCAGCCCTCGCCGCGAAACCCGATGACCCGGGCAGCCAGGGACAGGGACACGCCGGCGGCCACTCGAAGAAGGGCGGCAAGGCCGTTGTCACCTACGTCTTCAAGGGGACCTACGCCGGCGCCGGCAGCGTCGACGTCGACCACGGCAATGCCCACGTCAAGAAGGCGGACCTCGTCGGACATCTGTGACCTTCGACCTCACCGACGCGAGGATCGTCGTCGCCGATACGAACACCGATGGAACCGCCAACGCAGACGACGTCGCCTCGGGCGACCGAGTCGTCGTCAAGGCCAGGTTGTCTCGCAAGGACCCTGGCGACCAGCCGTACGTCGCCAAGCAGCTGGTGGACCAGACCCACGTCCCCAGCGCCTGACGGCATGCAAGCAGGGAGGTGGCCCGGCGGCTAGGTCCGCCGGGCCATTTCCCTTCTTGCAGCTTGATCTAGCGCTCGGCCCGCTCCCAGAACTCGAGCGATCGGGGATCCATCCCGGGCAGTATCGCCACTGTCCAGGCGGGCCGGAAGTGCTCAGGAAACCGCTGCTCTCTGCCGATATTGCCGCCATGCGGCAGCACTGCGTCCAATGTCTGGCCGAGGTCTTCTCGAACGCTCGGCAGACGCCGAGCGGGGACACCCTCTGTGTGTCCTGCTACTCCGCGCTCTGGGGTCCGAAGGCGAGCGAGGAGCTCCGCTCGCTGGTTCGGCTCCACACGGGCCGGCGTGTACGGAACGGCGGCGTCGCCGTTCAGCGGGCCTAGGCGGCACGCCACCTAGGGGAGAACTTCCGCCGCCGCTCCCTTAGGAGCGAGCGGTGAGTCCCTCCCGCGCCAAGAGCAGGGCCGGATCCAAGAAGGGAACCGGATCCTCCGCGGGCGCCAGGTCCTCGAACCGGAGCCTGGCGCCCGCGGACAAGCTCAAGCGCGAGATCCAGGCGGTCCTCACCGACGACCTCCGCTCGGATGAGCATCGCCTCGGCCGCGGCCGCTACGACGGCTTCGCCTATCCGGCCGCCGAGGCCTACTTCCATCTCGCGGGCGGCCATGACGCCGGCCTCCAGCCAACGCAGCTGAAGTACCGCGGCAAGAGCCATTGGTGGCTGGTCGACCGGGACGGCCGCGTCATCGACCTGACGCTCGGCCCGCGCGAGACCTCGAGCTTCCCGTATCACCGCGGCCACCGCCGCCCTTCCGCTACACGCCCGGCCGGGCTCTCGCGCCGAGCCCAGACGCTCGTGGAGCGGGTCCTGGCCGCTCGTGGCTGAGCGGAAGCCGGGCGACTATTCTGGGATGGCCATGGAGCGAAGCCGGTGGACTGACGAGCGACTCGACGATCTTGCCGGTGCGATCGGCAACCGGTTCGACCAGGTCGACAACAGATTCGACCAAATCGACAACAGATTCCACCGAGTCGATCGCGAGTTCGACCGCGTTCACCAGGACATCCGCGAGCTTCGACAGTGGATCTTCCGCCTGACGATCGGGATGTCCCTCGGCTTTATCAGCGTCCTCAGCGCGATTCTCGTTTACGGCGCCAAATAGGAGTACTGTCGTTAGAGGCTGGCCCTGCGGCCAAATGCTCACCCCCCACCCGAAATGCCACCGACGGCGCTCTGCGCCACGAGGCGCGAGGTGGGGACTACTGGTTTGACTGCGGGGCCGGTGCTGGCTCTCCAAGGCGTTAACCCACCGGTTCGGTGGACCCGCCTCGATGCGACTCACCGCCCGGCGGCTCATGCCCTCTGGTTTCCGCGCGGATCCAAAAGAGGACACAACGCAAGGAGACAACGATGGGCGCAAATGCAGACACAGTCAAGAACGGTTGGGACGCCTTCGCTAAGGGCGACATGGACGCGGCAACGTCCACGACGAGCGACTCGGCCGAGATCGTCATCCCCGAGAGCCTGCCCTGGGGCGGCACCTACACCGGCCCGGCCGGCTTCAAGGAGATGATCGGCAAGTTCGTCTCGAACTTCGACGAGGTCCACCCGGAGCCGCAGCAGTTCCTCGAGGCAGACGACGGCCATGTGCTGGTCACGGTCTCGGGCGTCGGCAGGACGAAGAGCGGCAACGAGCTCAGCGGAGACTCGATCTGGCTCTACAAGGTCGATGACGGCGAGATCTCGCATGCCGAGTTCTACGGCGACACCGCGACCGCGGTCAAGGCACTCGCCTAGCCGAACGCGGAATCTCGACCCGCCTGGGCGCGAGGGGCCGCCGGCTCTGAGCCGGCCAAACCCCGAGCGCCTGAGCGGCTACCTCAACGGAAGGACCAACTTATGCCCACGATCATCGTTACCAGCAACGAGAGCGCCGAGCACCGCCCCGCGGTCACGCTCTCCGAGAACGTTCAACCCGAGCACCTGGCCAACAATCATCACGCGGCCCAACTGGTTGAGCGCCTCGGATGGGCGGTGACGGACGCGAAGGAAGACGAGGAGACCCGGTAGTCCCGGGCTCCCGCTGTCCGACCGCGCTCCTCGCCCACCTCGGCTAGGACGGTATCCGAGCGACGGACGGCAAGTAGGTCAACGGCGACGATCAGCCCCGCAAGCGTCTTTCGCCTGCGGAATGCTGACCCCACGACCGGCGACCCGAAATCAGCGCGCGTTGCGCCGCAACCTAGTGCGTGAACCGGTAGCGAACGTGAACGCCGTTGCAGTAGCCAGAGATCTGCGCTCCCAGCGAAGAGCCGGCCGACCGATTCTCGCTCGACGGCACATAGCGAACATCGGCCTTGACCTTCCTCCGCAAGACAGCCGCAGGCGCCTCATCGCGGTCATAGCCAGGCTTGGTTGGGATCCCTTGGAGGAGTTGGTCGCGGCGCTGGTCCGTTCCGTTGCGCCAGATGACAAGCCTCTTCGGATACCCGACGCGCCAGGAGTACTTGATGTGCCTGATGATGTTCGGGTAGTCGCGCTTGGAAAAGGTGATGCGGATGTCGTGGTCCGGCCGCCGGCAGTGAGGCGATCCAGGCTTCTGCCCACCGCCGCCGCCACCGCCACCCACGCTGGAACATGGACACGGCAGCGACTCGCACGCAACCCCGTCACCGTCAGCATCAAGACCGGCTGGGTCGCTGCTTGGTCCGCCGTGGTCAATGAAGTAGCTCTGGGCCGCGGCCTGATTGGAGAAGTCGCTGCAGTCGACATCGCCGGAGGAACTCGCCTGCTCGGGCCAGGGCGCGAAAACGATCAGCACAACAAGCAGGGCGGCGAACCCTGCTCCAAGGCCCACTCCGCGCTTCAACCCGAACCGTCCGTCCCGCGTGGCGCTGTATCGCAGTGGCGGCGATAGCCAGCCCGGCTGCAATCCGCTTGCTCCGGTGGATGGAACCTAGTCACCTAGAAGCTCCGCTTTCTGCGGCTCGATTCGACGGCCGCGGCGATCGCCGCGGCCAGAAGAATCGAGCCACGGATCATCAGTCGGACACAAATCACCAGGAGGGTGATCATCAGGCCGATCAGCTGGATAGCGAGGCTTATCGCGGCGCCGATCACTGGGCGTCCCGTGCGATCTGTCGCCCGCCAGCTTGGGAACGGCCACGCCAGGAGAACCTCGGGAGGGCGACATCGTCCTTGCTGTGCAGCTTGTTGACCAGGCTCGAGCCTATGTAGGTCAGGACGATGATCACGACCACCATCACCCAGAAGCCCCAGTGCCTCTGCTGCCCTGGCACCCAGGTGTTGGCGCCATAGAAACCAACGATCAGGGTCGGGATCAGAAAGATCGCCGCCATGTCGCTCGATGCGGCGTTGGCGCTGCTCACCCCGGTCGCGTTGACCCTCCGCCGCGAGCAGCTGAAGACTGTGGAAGGAGGCACGCAGGCTCTCGCCGAGCCGGCTGAGGGCGGACAGAGCCTTGTCCACTCTCCTGTCGACGCGCTTGACCTCTTCATGGTCCGTGGCTGGCAGCCAGGCCTTGTCGAGATCCTCGTTCAGGCCGGGGACGTTCAGAGGGTTGAGCCAGTCCAAGAGACGGGCTCGAGCGCTCCACAGGTTGCGCAGGGTCCCCGGGTCCGCCTTGAGCCTTGTCAGATCTCCCTTGACGTCTCCATACAGATTGAGCTCCCATTCCTCGAGCGCGGCGTAGAGCTGACGATGGGCGGGGGCATAGGTCAGCGCGAGCTCGTGCATGATGAGCACCCCCAGGTCAGCGGCGACAACTGCCTGCTTCGGCAGCCACCGCTTGGCAACCCCACGGCAGATCTCCCGATGCTCTCGGGCGGGCCCCGGCTCGCCGACGCGCTCGTAGCCGCGATAGACCTCACTGCGGTGCCAGCAGGTGAGCAACCAGTTCCTGTTTGAGACCAGCTCGACCGGCTGGTACACCAGGTCAGCGGATGGGATCGCGCAGGACCAGTCGGCGCGACCGTTTTTCGATGCGGTCGGGTACACGGCGAAGGTGCTCGCGAGTCGGATGTCTCCCGCATCCCATTCCTCGTCCTGCGGCAGGCGATCGGGCTCCAGGAGATCGGCCAGCATCTCCAGGGTCAGACCTTCACAGCGTGGCTCGAGGTAGGAGAACAACGCCTCCGGATCCCCGTCGGCCTTGAGGTCGAACCAGGCAATCCCGCCGTCAAAGCCATCGCTCTCCGGATCGAGCGGCGCTGGTTCTTGGCCCTGCTGCCAGATGGTCGCGTCGAGAAGATCGGCAGGCGGCCCTCCCTCGCCGATGAGATCTGTGGTCTGCGGGTGCTAGCGCTTCCATCACTTCGCTTTCTGGTTGTTGGATTCGAGACGTACTCGGCGTGAGTGGGTCACCGTATGCGTGCCTCGTCGAGCGCCCTCACGTTTGATGTTGTATCATATTGATTGGAAATATTCAAATGTATGCATATGATTCAAACGAAGATACGGAGCGCATATGACTCCGGATCCGCCAGCCTCCAAGCCCATCTCGCGCCGGTCGGCTAGAACTGCGGGCATGAAGGCCGAGGAGGTTCCGCGTCCCCTGCTCCCCTGGCTGGGGCGCGCCTGTCGCCAGGCGCGAGAGGAGGCGAACGTCAAGCAGGTCAAGATCGCGGCGGCGATCGAGGTAAACCAGGCGACGATCGCGCGCTTCGAGGACGGCATCGCCTGGCCGCGGCAGCCCGAGGAGGTGCTGATGGCCTACGCGAGCGAGCTCTACATGGACGTGCGGCTGCTCTGGCTGCACGCCTTCGTCCTCTGGATCGAGAACGAGCCGGTCCTGGACAAGCAGAGCCAGGAGGAGATTCGGGCGGCGCTCAAGCGGCTCAAGATCTAGGGCGGCGCGCCGCGCTCGCCCGCCCAGAGGTGCCAATCGCCCTACGGGGTTTCTACGGATGGAGGCCGGGTGAGGTCAAGCGCCTATCCGACCGCGCTCTGCGCCAAGGTGGGCGGGTGAGCGAGCGGGGCGAGAATCTGGCGCAGGCCTCTTTTCCAGAGATGGAGGAGGCGAAGGCGGCGCTGCACGGGCTCGAGGGGCTCGAATCCGAGCCCGCGCAGGCCGTCCGCGCCTACGACGGCCCGCGCGACCCCGACGCCCTCCTCGCCCACCTCGGCTACGACGGCTTCCGGCCCGGGCAGCGCGAGCCCGTCGAGGCCGCCCTCGCCGGCCGCGACTCGCTGGTCGTGATGCCCACCGGCGGCGGCAAGAGCCTCTGCTACCAGCTCCCCGGCCTCGCCTCGGACAAGCTCACCATCGTGGTCAGCCCGCTGATCGCGCTGATGGCCGACCAGTGGCGGCGGCTCTCGGCCGACGGCCACCCGGCGGTGATGATCGCCTCGGGCCTCCCGGAGGAGGTGGCGCGCGACGCGATGGCGCAGATCCGCGACGGCCGGGCCCGGATCGTCTACTGCTCGCCGGAGCGCTTCGCCCAGCCCGGCTTCATGAACGCGGTCGGCCAGCGCGAGGTCGACCTGCTCGCCGTCGACGAGGCCCACTGCATCTCGGAGTGGGGCCACGACTTCCGCCCCGACTACCTGCGCCTGCCGCGGGTGCTCGAGCGGCTCGGCCGCCCGACGGTGATGGCCTGCACCGCGACCGCGACCGAGGACGTCTCGAGCCGAGATCGCCCAGCGCCTCGGCCTCCGCGACCCGCTGATGATCCGCGCGGGCTTCGACCGCCCCAACCTCAGCTTCGACATCGTCCAGTTCGAGGGCAAGGGATCGAAGGCGCGCAAGCTGGCGATGCTGCTCCACGGCCTCGCGCGACGAGGCCAACCGCCCGGCGATCGTCTACTGCGGGACCCGCAAGGACACCGAGGAGGTCGCCCAGTCCCTGCGCGAGGCCGGCCTGAGCGCCGCCGGCTACCACGCGGGCATGGACCCCGACGAGCGCGCCTCCGCCCAGCACCGCTTCATGACCGGCGACGCCGAGGTGATCACCGCCACCAACGCCTTCGGCATGGGAGTCGACAAGGCCAACGTCCGCTCGGTCTGGCACTGGGCGATCCCGACGAGCGTCGAGGCCTACTACCAGGAGGCCGGCCGCGCGGGCCGCGACGGCCTCCCCGCCCGAGCCGTCCTCCTCGCCGGCCGCTCCGACCTGGGCCGCCTGGTCCGCTTCATCCAGATGCGAGAGGTCGAGCCCGAGTCCGTCTCCCTCTACGCCCAGCGCCTCAAGGCCGGCTCCGACAGCGAGGGCCACCTCACCATCGACGCCCCGCGCGCTCGACGAGGACCGGGTCAAGCTGGCGATCGCCGAGCGAGCCGGCGCCTTCGAGGTGGAGCCCGCCCCCGGAGGCCGCCTGGAGCTCCGCTTCAACGACCGAATCGACATGGCCGCCGCCCGAGCCGCCTGCAAGGCAGCCACGGACCGCTCCTGGCGCGCCTACCGCGCGGTCGAGTCGTTCAGCTTCGGAGAGAGCTGCCGGCGCCGGAGGCTGCTCGACCACTTCGGGGACTCGACCCCGGGCGCGCCCGAGGGCCGCTGCTGCGATGTCTGCGATCCGGAGTCGTGGCTGCCGTCGCCCGAGGAGCTCGAGGTGAAGGCGAAGCGCCGGAGCTCGAAGTCCGCCTCTCCCCCGGCCGACCTCTCACCCGAGGACGAGTCGCTGCTCGAGGCGCTCAGGGCCTGGCGGCTGAAGGCCGCGCGCGGCAAGCCCGCGTACACGGTCGCCAACAACCGGA
>CAWDQZ010000011.1:0-122360 GCA_963804595.1 uncultured Solirubrobacterales bacterium | reverse complement strand
GCTCGACCAGCATCTCGAACAGCCCCTCCTCGCCGATCCGGCGAACGTCGTTGCCCGAGTTGCGCTCGCCCTCGTACAGCAACCCGAACGACACGCCGGCGTCGTGCAGGATCCGCGCCACGGACTGCGAGGCGACCTGGACGCGCTCGTCGAACGACGCGAAGTCGCCCACGAACCACACGTACTCCACCGGCTCGCTCCGCGCGTCCGGGATCTTGAAGTCCAGGCCCTTGGCCCATCGGGCCCGAAGCCGCGCCGACTTGCCGTAGGAGTTGCCCTGGTTGCCGTAGTTCTCGAGCGTCTGCTGAAGGAGCGGATCCAGCTCGCCCTGATCGACGAGGTTTCGGCGCATGTCCACGATCGTCGGGACGTGCTCGATCCCCACCGGGCACGCCTCCACGCAGGCCATGCACGTCGTGCACGCCCACAGCGCCTCCCCTGAAATCAACGGCGCCGAGGAGCCGTCGCCGTTCCGCTGCTCCTCGGGGTGGTCGTACAGGCGATCCCGGATGTCCAGGATCACCTGCCGCGGGGCCAGCGGCGTGCCCGAGGCGGTGGCGGGGCAGACGGCCGTGCAGCGGCCGCACTCGGTGCACGAGAACGCGTCGAGCACCTGCTTCCAGGTGACGTCGGACAGCGAGGCCACTCCGACGAGACCCTCGGGCGGCGGCTCCAGGGCGGCGACGGGAGCGGCCGGCACGTGGGTCACCTCGAGCGGTCGCTCAGCGCCGCGGGGCGGGAGCTTGGCAAAGAACACGTTCGGGATCGCTGTGATGACGTGGAAGTGCTTGGACAGGGGCAGCAGGCACAGGAACGCCAGCACGGTGAGGTTGTGCAGCCACCAGCCGACGTCGCTCACCGTGCGCGCCGCGGAAGGGGAGAGGCCCCCGAGTGCCGCGGCCACTAGCGCGGTCAGCGGCGCAAAGTCGCGCTCGTGGCCGTGGATGTCGTCTGCGACCAGCAGGCCGGCGTCGTAAAGCAGGCCGCCGACCATGATCAGCAGGATCATCACCAGGATCAGGACGCCCTCCCAATGCGGGGCCTCGCGGTAGCGCTGCTCGGCTCGGCCGAGGCCGAACAGCCGCGGCGTGTGCAGGACGACCCGCCGGTAGAGCATGTAGGTGACGCCTACGATCACGCTGGCCTCGAGCAGGTCGCGGGCGATGAAGAAGGGCGGGCCCAGCGGCTCGTCGGGCGCGAAGCCGGGGATGTTCCAGCCCGCGTCGAACGCCCGCCCGTACAGCGTGACCACCTGGAGCAACAGGACCACGAAGCCCCAGAAGACGAGCGCGTGCATGATCCCCGCAGGCTGCTCGCCGGAGAGGAACTTGCGCTGGCCGAGTCCGTAGAGGATCGTCTGCCTGATCCGCTCGGGAATCCGGTCCCAGCGCGCTGCGGGCCGTGCCGCGAACAGGAGCCGCGCCCTGGCGGCGATGATCCCCCCGAACACCAGCAGCCCGATCCCCAGGAGGATCGGAAAGAAGACATGGCTCACGCTCGAATCATCGCGCACGCCCACTCCGGTTGCCAGGGGAGCGCGTTCGGCGGCGGGATCTCTACTCGTGCACCTCGCCGGCCGCGGCCGCGCGAATCGCCTCCATGGGCGCGCCGGTCTCGAACGGAAGCTCGACCTCGAGCTCGAGGGTGTCCCCGTAGCGAGAGGCGATCCGGGCGGCCCCACGTGCTCGAAGAGATGCAGCATCGCCTGGTTGCGAGTCAGGAGCACAGCGGTGAATCGTCGCACCCCTTCCTCGTGCGCCCTCGTCACCAACCGCTCCAGAAGCATGCTCGCCCAAACCGCGTCCTTGCCAGCGTCGGCCACGGAGACCGACGCCTCCGCGGTGTCCGGCCGTCCCGGCTCCTGGATCAGCCGCGCCACCCCTATCGCCTCTCCGGTCTCGGCATCGAGCGCTACCAACGCCTCGTGGCCGTGATGGTCAACCGCGGTCAACGTCTCCAGATCCCTGGCCGAGAGCTGCTTCTTGAAGCCGAGGAAACGCCGGTAGCGCGCCTCCTCGCCCATCTGGTCGAAGACCGCCTGGACCAATGGACGGTCGTCCCGCTCGAGCGCCTGACGATCACGATCGAGCCGTCGCGCAGCGTCAACCGCTCGACCCGGGCCTCGAACTTCCCCATGCCATCCGCATACCCGAATCCGTAAGGCCCGTACCTCGTTCACCGCCGCGCTGTCAGAGCGCGCGCTCGACGGAAGCACCGGCGTGCAGCTCGAAGATCTCGCCCCAGATGCCGATCCTGATCGGGTAGGTGTCGGCAGGCCGGGCGCTGACCCTGACGCGGTCTCTGGTGATCTCGATCTCCAGCCCCCAGTGACGCCGATAGCGGAGCCTGAGGTCAAGCCTTGACAGCTCCTCGGGGATTCTGGGGTCGAGCCACAGCACCTCATCTCTGGTCTCCAGCCCCGTGAAGGCACGTTGAACCAGATCCACGGCTCCGGCCATCGCGCCGAGGTGGACCCCTTCCGGAGTGGTGCCGCCTTGTAGGTCGAGGAGATCGCTCTCGAGCGCCTCGGAGAGCAGCTGCCAGGCTCGCTCGCGATCGGAGCGGACCAGCACCCAGGCGTGCACCACCTTGCTCAGGGTGGAGCCGTGGGACGTGCGCGCCGTGTAGTACTCGACGTTCTTGGGGATGGTGTCGTGCTCGAACGGGTAGCCGAGGCGGGCGAAGAGCTCCCCCAGCTCGTCCGCGGAGAGCAGGTAGAAGAGCATCAGCGCGTCCGCCTGCTTCGAGGCCTTGTACCGGTTCGGGCTGTCCCCCTCGGCCTCGAGGATCCGGTCCAGCCGCTGGATGTTCCCGTACCTCGCCCGGTAGCTTTCCCAGTCGAGCTCCTCCAGCTCTTCGTAGCCCTCGAACTGGCTCAGGACCCCGTCATCGTGGAAGGGAAGGAAGAGCTTGCGGCTGATCTCCTCCCACCGCTCGATCTCCTCGCGCCCCAGCACGAGCGTGTGTGAGAGCTCCTCACGACGCTGCTCGGGAAGCGCCCCGAGGACGTCCTGGACTCGCCAGAGCACCCAAGCCGCCATCGCGTTGGTGTAGGCGTTGTTGTCGATTCCGGGCCGCTCGGACCCTGGATAGGCATCGTGGTACTCGTCGGGACCGACCACCCCGGGGATCAGGTAACGGTCGCGAGCCGAGTCGTATGTCGTGATGCTGGCCCAGAAGCGCGCGATCTCGATGAACATCTCGGCCCCGCAGAGGGCGAGGAACTCGATGTCGTTGGTGGCTTGGTGATACAGCCAGACGTCGTATGCGAGCGCGGCATTGATGTGTCGTTGGAGCCTGGAGTTGTCGGGGGTCCAGTGGCCGGAGCGGGGGTTGAGGTGGAGCGTCGGGGTCAGCTCGGTGCCGTTCGAGCCGCTCTGCCACGGGTACATGGCCCCGTCGTACCCCGCATCCCTCGCGGCCCAGCGAGCCGAGTTGAGCCGCCGGTAGCGATAACGGATCAGGGCCCGGCTCAGATCCGGTAGACGCAGGTTGAGGAAGGGGTAGACGAAGAGGGCGTCCCAGAACACGTGCCCGCGGTACGCCTCACCGGCGAGTCCGCGGGCTGGAACTCCGGCGTCGATGTCGGCGGCGTGCTCGGAGATGTTCGCCAGCAGGTGGAAGATATGGAGACGCAACTCGGTGGGGACCAGGTCCTCCTCGTCCTCCAACTCGAGCGAGCACAGATCCCAGAGCTCCTCCCAGCGCAATGCGTGCTCATCGAGCAGCTCGTCGAAGCCGGACAGGCGGACCACCTCGCTGCCGGCCTCCAGGACCGGTTCGGACACCGCCGGCTCCCTCGACGTGTACACGGTCGTGACCTTCTCCACCGCGATCTCCTCCCCCTGGGCCACCTCAGAGGAGATCTCGAGGCCGATATAGGCCTGTTCCTGGATCGCCGTGGTCGCCGGCGCCCCGACCTCGCCACCGCGACGCAGCCGGGTCCGCGCGGCCTCGGCCACCCGGATGTGCGACTGGCTGGTCTCGACCTGGAGCAGGATGATCTCGGAGTCCTCGGCTCGCGCCTCGATCGGCACCAGGTGGCGGCTGGCAAGGCCGCGGTAGCGCGCGACCCCGCCGTTCGACACCCGGCCGTCGAGCGCGGAGCGGAACGTCACCCGGCCCGACCAGTTGACCGGGAGGAGAGTCATCTCCAGCGCGAACACGTTCGGTCTCGCCATGCTCAAGAAGCGCTGCTGCGCAATCACGGTCTCATGGCCCTCGGCATCACGGAACCGAACCCTCCGCGTCAGCACCGCTCGGCGCAAATCGAGTGCCTGACGGTAATCGACGAGCTCGACCTCGCGGACGTCGAACCACTCGCCATCCTCGATCCGGAAGGCGAGGTGGAGCCAGTTCGGCAGGTTGACGAGCGACTCGTCCTCCACCTCGCGGCCCGCCACCTCGCTCTTCAGCCGGTTGTACACGCCGGCCGCGTAGGTGCCCGGGTAGTGAGTCCCGTCGGCATTCGCCTCGGGGGCCGCGCCACGGCTGGCGAAGCGCCCGTTCCCGAGCGCGCAGAGCGCCTCGCGCAGGGGCTCCTGGGCCGGATCGAAGCCCTCGTAGACGAGCGACCAGCGGCTCAGGGTCGGCGTCCCCGCGGCCGCCGCGTCGCTCATCGGCCGTCGTGCTTGGTCGACGAAACGCGCACGGCACTGAGGTCAGCGACGACGACGTCGGCGCCCCGCTCCCGCAGCGCCTCGCGCATGGCCGCCACGGTCGATGCCGATGACCAGCCCAAAACCCCCACGGTGGCCGGCCTCTACGCCGGCGAGCGCGTCCTCGACTACGGCGGCCCGTTCCGGCTCGACTCCGAGCCGGCTCGCGGCCTCGAGGAATACCGCGGGGGCTGGTTTGCCCTCCAGCCCCAGCGCCTCGGCGTCCACGCCATCGACCTTCGCGTCGAAGAGCCGGGTGATTCCGGCAGCCTCGAGCACCTGGACGCAGTTGCGCGACGCGGAGATGATCGCCGTGCGACTCCCGTCTGCCCGCAGCTGCCGCAGCAACTCGATCGAGGACGGGAAAGAGGCGACCCCACCCTCTCGCAGCAAGGCGAGGAAGAGTTCGTCCTTGCGATTGCCCAACCCGCATACGGTTTCGGCGGCTGGGGGATCGCCTGGCTGGCCGCGCGGGAGCGAGATCCCACGCGAGGCAAGAAACGACCGGACTCCGTCGTAGCGCGGCTTTCCGTCTACGTATCCGTAGTAGTCGTCATCCGAGAACGGCCGGTGGTCCTCGCCTTCGCTTTGCGCGCGGGTCGCGAGCCACTCATCGAACATCTGCTTCCAGGCGGCCCCGTGGACGGAGGCGGTATCCGTGATCACGCCGTCCAGGTCGAAGATCACGGCATCGAACTGGTCCGTACGGATTTCGAGCGGAGCGTCCTGCTTGTCAGCCGTCATCCCGAGAGCTCGTCGCAAAATCGCCGGTCAGGTGACACCCTATTGCCCAGCGGAGGTGTGACCGGCAGCCTGGACGGGTGACTCCTGGGAACCGAGGCGGCTCGGCGAGACGAGGGCGAAGCCCGATGATGGGCCAACAGGCGCGGTAACCGACCCGCCCCAGAGCCTGCGGGCGGAGACCAGACAGATTCCTCAGTCCCGGCGATGGCTACGAGCCCACGACCGTCCGTATTCTTGGAACATCCAGTCGATGCAGGTGATAGACGACGGCACCCGGCGTTATCAGCTCGATGCGAAAGATGCCGAGGTCGATGCCTTCGACTCGATGCTCGACAAGATCGACCCGAGCTGGCGCCACCACCTGACGGACTGGCGCGACAACTAGCCCACGCCAAGTTTCGTAGGCCTTTCGCTCGAAGATGGATCGGAACTCGATCTCCGGGTCAATCAAGCTCAGAAGACGGTCCTATCGCGCGCGTTGAAGGCTTCCAAAGTCTTGCGGGCGCGTCTCGACGTTCTCCTGCGACATCGCCCTATCTGGTCTCCAGCACGTCACGCCAGCCCGGGTCAATATCGTCGAGGTCACTCCTGAGAGAGGCCAACGCCACTTCGCGGCTCTCGACGTTCTCGTAAGCGACGCTCCACCAAGGGCCTTCACCGTAGACCCGCTTCCCTCGCCTGCGCGCCATGATGATGATCTCGGTAGCTCTTTCTCCGTCCTCGCCGGAGCCGATGAAGCTGATGTTCAGGTGCCAGATGTTCTCCTGCGACATCGCCCGCGCAGTATCCCGCCACGGAGTGCCGCTTCCATGCAAAGCGCCGCTTCTCGTTCACAGCGGTGCCTACGAAATCACCTTCCAGTGGTACTAGCCGACGCCTGGAGCCTCGACCCCTAGCGCCGTGCCGTGGTGCCGCTGGCGCGGGTCGTTCTGCCCTTCGCGCTTTTCCCCTTCGCGCGGGAGGTTGTCGACCGGCCCTTTCCGCGGGTCGCCGTGCGCTTCGCGCCGGTGGGCGTGGGCTCCTCGGTCAGCGCCTTCTGGAGGCTACGCATGTCGGCCGAGAGCGCGCGATTCAGCTTGCCCAGATCCCGGCGCTGACTCTTCAGGAGCTGCTGCACATTGCGGACCATGTTGCTCCGGCCCCGGCCCAGATCCTTCTGCAGCTCGGCCAGGGCTTTCTGGACCTCATCGAGCGATCCGCCGGCACGCTTCAGCGCCGCCTCCGCCCGCTTCTTGGTCGTATCGGCCGACGCACGTACGCGCTCCGGCGTCTTCTTGGTTGCTGGCATGGGCGCTCCTTACCTCGGGAACGACACGAGTCTACGGCCGCCCCGATGAGACTGCATCGGTGGCCCCGGCAAGTCAGGCGCAACGCGTCCAGAGCCAGATCCCGCACTCGCAACGCATGGGGCGGCGGGAGGCACTCACGCACATTGCTTCCTCCCTTGAATCAAGTACACGTGGACACGGTCGCATCTCGTGCTCGCGCCGCCATCCGTGACGCCTCTAGCAGGTAGGGACCACGCGCCCAAATGGTGGAATCTCTCCGCTCATCACGCGTTGGCGTATGCCTTTGCAGGCTCCGCCGGCCGCACTACCGAAACATGGGCTCAGTCAACCAGCCACCGAAGGGCGCCGCAACTGGTCGCGCCAGTCGGGCCACTCGGAGGGCGGGCCCTCGGGGCGACGGACCCTGCGCGGATCCCCCTTTGGGAGGCCGGCGAGCAGCTCGCGGTTTTGCGGGTCGCGAAGCTGCTCGGCGACCGTGCGTCGGGCAACCTCGATGACGCGATTTCGGTTCGCGCTCCGCATGAGGTTGGGACCCATGGCCTTGAGGTCATCGCCCGTGGGCTGGATGAGGACAACGTCGGCGCCGTTGCTGCGGATCTTCTTCGCCTCGCTGCCCAGGCGACGACCCGAGGCGCGACTGAAGAAGATGGCGACGGCGTCGCGGGGGTTGATCGCGCGGATCGGGTGCAGCGTCGAGGTCGGGTTGAGGCAGATGACGAGGTCCAAGCCCTCGTTGCGCAGCAGGTCCAGATTCGAGACCGAATAGATGCCGCCGTCGACGAAGCGACGATCCCCGATCGTCACCGGGTGGTAGATGCCGGGGATCGCGCAGGAGGCGGCGACGGCATCGGCGAGGTCGGCCTGCGGAGCATCCACGCGGCCAAAGGGGGTGCGGCGGCCGGTCTCGTAGTCGCAGGCCACGATCCACAGGTTCCGATGCGGGCTCCAGCCGGTGGGGACGACGCGACGAATCGTCTCCTTGAGCGACTCGGTCGAGAAGACGCCGCGCCACAACCAGCCGCTGAAGACAGTTGCCGGCGTGTAGCGACGAGGGTTGACGAGAGTGCGCAGCGCGAGCTTCCAGGAGCCGGGACCGATCGGAGGCCAGGTGCGCTCCAGCTCGAATCGCGCCCCGGCGGCGCGGTCGGCCGTCGCCGCCGGGCGTCCCTGGGCGTCGCGGACGCCGTCGAAAGTCTCTCCGCGCGAGTGGGCGACCATGAACCAGGGTGGGACGCCGGAGGCGCAAAGCGCGCCGATCATCGAGCCGGCCGAGGTTCCGATCACGTAGTCCGCCTCCGCTGGGTCCCAGCCCGTCTCCTCGGCGAGCGCGTCCAACCCGCCGGTGAGCCATGCACCTCCCTGGATCCCGCCGGCACCGAGGACCAGGCCGATCTTCATCCTTGCCGGATCGGTGCATTCATGCGAGATGGCAAGAATCATAGGTAGCTCCCGGCGACGGTGAACCCGCTGCCCGGGTCGAGGGCGATCGCAGCCCCCAACTGGTGGCCCGCGTGGTCGTGTCGACTGGGATCTCGCCGCTCAGCGGTGCGCCGAATGTTGGAGAGCCTTAGACGCGGGACTCGACCCGCACACGCACCAGCGCGTCGCGGCCCTCGTCACGAGTGGCGATGGCATGCCCCCGCAGCTCCCTGCCTCTGACAACGAGGCGTACCGATCCGCCCTCTCCCGTCAGATTGCGCCACCAGACCTTGCGGTCGGGCCAACCCACGGGGATCGTCACTTCATCGCCCTTGTCCCGGTAGAAGACTGGGATCGTGTACTCGCGCCCGCTCCTGCGACCCGTATAGCGGATCAGCGCCACGCGACCGCTGGCCACCCTATGGAGCGGCGACCGCAGCACCGCCCGCAGCGCGCGGTTCACCGTCCGGTTCATGACGAGGAACGGAGCGCGCCGTTGCATCCACTCGATCATCGCAGTCGGGTGACTGGGACCCACGAACTGAAGGGATGCGACTCTGGCGGCCTGCTGTTTCGCGCGACGAGCGGCGGTCCAACCGGACCCTGATTGTGCGGACGTTCGAGCCGACTCCGGGTGTGAAGCGCCTGCGGGATGCGATCCGGCTCGCCGGAGTGATCGTGACCGGCGTCCTGTCGCGCCGCCCAGTTCGTCCGCGTGGCGACGAGGCGGGGCGACCGCTGCCCGGCGACGAGTTCTCGGCGAACGCGAAGATCAGCTGGACGCACGGCATCACGATCGGCACCCCGCCGAGAGAGATCTGGCCGTGGCTCCGCCAGATGGGTTGTCGGCGTGCCGGCTGGTACAGCTACGACAGCCTCGACAACGGCGGCGTCGCGAGCGCGGATCGGATCGTTCCGGAGCTCCAGGAGGTCGATGTCGGGGACATCCTCCCGATGACGCCAACCGCCGAGGACGGCTTCGTCGTTCGGGGCTTCGAGCCGGAGTCGGCTCTCGTCCTCGGCGATCCCGCCGGCTCGGCCACCTGGGCGTTCGTCCTCGAGCCCGTCGAGGCGGGCACCCGCCTCATCACTCGCGTCAGAGCAGGCTATAAGGGCTTTGCCGTCGGAGCGCTGCTCGGACTCGTCTTACGCCCGATCCACTTCGGCATGCAACGGCGACAGTTGCTCAACCTGAAGCGGCGTGTGGAGGCAGCGGCACGGTGATGCTCGAGAGCGCGCACTGATGCTGGCGCTCAGACCAGCGAGCCGGTCAGAGCCCCGATGCCCGAGGTAACTCGCTCACCACGAACCAGGCTAATCGGATGCGGCGCCGTTCGAGGCCGCAGGACGGTCAGGCAGATCGATCTGAAGGGGCTCAGAGTCCGGCCACAGTCAAGACCGCCAAGGTGCCGACCGAGAGAGCGATCAGAAAGAAGACCGCCCCGGTGAGCGCTCGGCCCAGGCCGGTCAAGGCGTGCTCGCCCATGACCTCGCGGCTCTTGGCCAAGCGGCGCATGAAGGGCAGGATGACGAGCAAGAGGACGGCGTTCAGCGCTTGCGAGAGAAAGAGGATCGGGATCAGCGGCGCTCCGGGGATGAGGACAATCGCGGCGGCGACGATGACGATCGCGCCGTAGCTGAGGTAGAAGACCCGGGCCTCGTCGAACTTGTCGTCGATGTCGCACTGGCGGCCGAAGGCCTCCGCGACCGAGTAGGCGGTCGAGAGTGGCACGATCGCCGCCGCCAGCATCGCCGCGCCGAGGAAGCCGAGCCCGAACAAGGTCGCGGCGAGATTTCCGGCCAGCGGCTCGAGCGCCCGCGCCGCGTCGCTGGCGTCGTTGATCTTGATGCCCTGAATGTGCAGAGTCGCGGCGCAAGCGATGACGACGAAGAGCCCGATCACGCCAGTGAGGACAGCGCCGACAATGACGTCCACTCGCTCGTAGCGCAGATCCTTGACCTTGAGCCGCTTGTCGACGGCGTAGGACTGGATGAAGGCCAGGCCCCACGGGGCGAGGGTGGTGCCGACGGTGGCGACGGCTACCAGAATCGCCTCGCGGTTCAGGGGGATGCTCGGCTTGACCGTGCCTTGAAGGGTCGCGCCCCAGTCGGGATGGGCGAGGAAGCCGGAGAGGATGTAGGCGACGAAGATCGTGCTCAGAGCGAGCAGAACGTGCTCGACATATTTGAACGAGCCGCGCAGGACCAGGAGTGAGACCGCCAACCCCGCCAGCGGCACGCTGACATAGCGGCTGAGGCCGCTGAGGAGGTCCATGCCGGCGGCGACGCCGGCAAACTCCGCGCAGAGGGTTCCGAGGTTGGCGATGACGAGCGCTCCGAGCACGACCTGAACGGCGCCCGGCCCGGAGTGCTCGCGGACGAGTGCCATCAGCCCCTTGCCGGTGACGATGCCCATCCGCACCCCGAGCTCGTGAAAGACGATCAATGCCACGGTCGAGAGGGCCAGGACCCAGAGCAGCTCGTAGCCGTACTTGGCGCCCAGGATCGAGTAAGTCGTGATCCCGGCGGGGTCGTCGTCGGAGAGCCCGGCGAGCACCCCCGGCCCGACGACGGCGAACAGTGCGGCGAGGCCGCCGCCGCGGATCAACAGGTGCCGGCGCCGGCTTAGATGCCAGTGCAGATGACGGCCCGGCGTCCCGTGGGCCCTCGCGGTGATTCGCCGGCCTAGCCTAGATCGAGGATCAGGCGCGGCCAAGCGCCTCGGCCCGTTCCTTGATCCCGCAGAGCATCTTCCGGTCCATCAGCAGCGACGTCGGCTCCATCGGCGCCATGCCGATGCGCGCGGCGAGCGTCGGCAGGCAGAAGCGATTGCGGCTGATGCCGCTTCGCTTTCGGTCGCGCCCCACGTCAGGACAGGCTGGCGCCAGAGCTTGTAGCGGCGCCGAGTAGAGCAGGAAGCGCGAAAACGCCGGAGCGCAGCCTCATTCGCGGAAGTCTGACACTCGCATTACCCCGGTCGGTGCGACCGATCCCGACAAGTGGCTCGATCGCGGGTAGCCAGACTGACGTTCGGCACGAGGGCGCTGGAGGAATAGCAACTGTCTTCCATGCAAAGCGGGGTAGCTGCTTCTCGTCTCTATGAAGAAGGGCCGGCTGTCAAGTGGCGGTCGGTGGTCTCGTCAGGGTCCTCCCGGCGGTTCGCGGTTGGGAGCGGTGCTCATGTCTCTATCGCCTCCTCGGCGGGAGGATCAGGCGGAATTGGTGCTCCGCTCCTGGGCGCAAGTCCAAAAGGGCGGTCAGGCCGCCAGGGCCTCCCTTTCGAGGACCCTTGGCAATAGTGGCCTGATGAACCGCGCTCTCCGATCCTCAGTAGGAGATCTGCTCGGCCATGTCAACGATCGTTGGCCCGGTGCGACCCGGGATTTAGGGAACCTCTCTGTCGTCCTGTGACAAAGGCCCCTGAATGGATCAGTCCGCGAGCCGCCGGGTGGAGCCGTAGACGGCGTCGCGCAGGGCCTTCTCGCGCGGGTCGTCGAACATGTGGAACTCCATGTCGTTCATCACGTAGGCGAACCCGAGCCGGGTGTCGGGATCGGCGAAGCCGAAGGAGCCCCCGGCGCCCGGCGTGCCGAAGGCGCGCCGGCTCGAGCCCCAGTCGAGCTGCGGTCCCGGCCGGAGGAAACCGAGCGAGATCCAGCTGGGCACACCCATCACCTCGTCCCTCGGACGCTCGGGGTCGTTGACCGCCGTGAGGTTCGCGAGCGTCGCCGGGGTGATGCCGAGCTCCGCCCCCCCTTCCGCGAACGCCGAATAGGCCCGGGCGATCGCGCGCGCAGTCCCCACGCCGTTGCCCGCCGGGATCTCGATCTCGAGCGTACGGCGATCGTTCGGGTCCATGTCCGCGAACAGCATCGACTTTCGGAGCAGCGACCAAGGCCAAAGGATTCGCATCACATAACCCCTGGGGACGGACGGCAGCGCTCGGATCGCGCGCATGGGAGTGAAGAGCCTCAGCTGCGCGAGCCGCTCGTCGGGGATCTGCGGCGGTAGCCCGATGTAGAACTCGATCTCCAGCGGCTTCGCGATCTCCTCCTGGAAGAACCGGCCGAGCGTGCGATGCGCCGGGTCGACATGGCGGATCAGCTCCTGCATGTAGAGCCCGATCGTCATCGCGTGGTACCCGTGCCGCGTTCCCGGCTCCCAGGCCGGCTTCTGGCGCGCGAGCGCACCTGAGACATAGTCGAGGTCGCGCATGTCCTCAGGACGCAGCCGCTCGTCGATCCAGACGAGTCCGGCCTCGTGGCTGAGGAGCTGACGAACCGTGACCGCGCCCTTCCCGTTCTGGGCGAACTCGGGCCAGTACTCGGCTACCGGTGCCTCGTAGTCGATCCAGCCGCGCGAATTCGCGACCGCGACCGTCATCGCCGCCAGGCCCTTGGTCGTCGAGTTGACGACGACCAGCGTGTCCTCGTTCCACGGTTCGTCTCCCATGGGTGTGCGGCGGCCCCCCCACAGGTCGACCACCTTCTCACCGCGCCAATACGCGGCGACGGCGGCGCCGATCTCGCCGCGCTCAGAGAAGTTGCGCTCGAACTCGGTACGTACCTCCTCGAAGCCTCCAGCAACCCAGCCGCCATCCTGGGGCTCACCACTAGCGACGTCCGGACGAATGATCGCAGCCTCCACCCGGCCGACCGTACGCCGTGCGGCGATCGCCGTCACCCGTGCAAAACACGTAGCCGAGATCCGGTCTCCGAGCCGATCTGCTTGCCTGACTCCGCCGTGATCGATCTCCACTGTCACATCCTTCCCGGAATCGACGACGGGGCGCTCGACCTTCCGGACTCACTCGCGATGGCGCGGGTTGCTGCCGCGGACGGCATTGAGGTCATCGCCGCGACCCCCCACATCCGCCACGACCACGATGTCCGCATCCCGAAGCTTGCCGGCCGGGTCAAGGAGATGAACAGAGAGTTGCGCGACGCCGGGATCCCCGTTCAGGTCGTCACGGGAGGCGAGGTCGCCGAAACCGCGCTTGACCGCCTCACCGCCGAGGAACTGCACGCGGTCTCACTCGGTGCCGGTGGCTGGATCCTGCTCGAGCCGAGACCCGGTCCACTGAGCGATTCCCTGCTCGACTCCGTCGATCGCCTTCACGAGATGGGCTTCCACGCGTTGATCGCCCACCCCGAGCGACACATCTCCGGCGACATGGTCGAGTGGATCCGCAAGCTGATCGACCTGGGAGCGTTGATCCAGGCGACCGCCGCCTTTCTCGTCCTGGGAAAGGCGCGAGAGGGGATGCTCGCGCTCGCACGGCGCGGGCTGATCCATGTCCTGGCGAGCGACGCCCACTCGTCACATGGAGGAAGGCCGCTGCGGATCTCCGAGGGGATCGCCGCCCTAGGGGAGATTGAGATGCTGGGACCGCATCTCGACTGGATCGCCGAGGAGGCACCGGCCGCGATTCTTCGGGGTGAGGTCCCCGAGCCTCCATTTCCCACCTTGTCTTAGAGCCGGCGCAGAGCGACCTCGGCGCTGAGCTCCTCAACCTCTCGACGCGAGCCGGTTCCGAGGCCGTGGTGGAGGAAGTTGACGGCGCCGGCGGCCGCGCCTAAGACCAGCGCATCGGGGAGCTCCCTACCGAGGGCAAGCGCAGCGGAGATCGCCCCCATCATCGTGTCGCCGCAGCCCTCTCTAGACCCGACCTCGAACCTGGGTGGAACGAGCTCCCAGGCCTCGCCGTCGAGCAACGCGAGGGCGGGGTCCCCGGCCCTCGTTACGAGCACGTTCGCAGCGCCCAGCTCGCGAAGCCTCTGAGCCGCTCCAAGAAGGCGGCCCGGAGTGTCCACCGGTCCCTTGATGTAGGCCGCCAGCTCCCAGTCGTTCAGCTTGACGAGCTCGGGCTGCTCCCCAGCGGCGGCCTCGATCCTGGGGCTCGAGAGGTCGGCGATCACCCGCACTCCCGCCCCGCGGGCATTGGCGACGAGGGCGCCGTACGCCTCGACCGGCATCGCGTTCCCGGGGTAGGCGTTACAGATCGCTAGGACGTCGCTCTCCAGGGCGGCAGCGGTGGTTGCGGCGACAAGCTCATCCGCCTCGTGCCTCGAGGGCGGCTCGATGTAGGCCTGGGCCACGACCTCGCGCTCGCCACTGCGTCGATCGGTGACGTAGCAGCCGCTGGATGAGTCCGAGCGGACGAGCCGAAGCTCCCCGCGCAGCCGTTCGAGGAGCGACTCGAGCACGACGCCGGTCTCGCCCCCGATCAGCGAGCAGAGCACCGGCCAGGCACCGAGCTCGCCCGCCATCCTGCTCAGCCAGACGCCCTGGCCGGCTGGATGGCAGTGAATGTCATCCCCCCTCTCGCCGCGAGCCTCGATCGTCAAGCTGAGCATCGGACTCGGGCCGAAAACCGCGATCCGCCCGCCCGACGTGGCCACCGGTCAGGTGGCGCGGTCGCCGGGATCGCCATCTTCGGCCCTGGCGATCAACACGAGAACGGTGGCATGAGGGGCGACCGCGGTCGCCACGCTTCCCATCGCTGCGTAGCGCACTCCGCTCCGCCCGTGCGAGCCGATCACGATGATCCCGGCGCCCTCTGAACGGGCAGCCTCGACGATCTTCTCCCAGACGGGGATCCCTGGATGACGGCCGGGGTTGCGTCAAAGCCGCCCTTCCGCGCGAGCTCTGCGCCCTCCTCCGAGACCTTCTTCGCGGCGTCCTCACCCTCTTGGACGAACATCGGAGGCACCCGAGCGACGGGCACGCCCCAGAAGGGAATGGCTCCGAGCGGTTCCAACACCGAGACGACCACTGTATTGCGCGGTGTGAGCAGGTTGCGCCCCGCCAGGGCGATCGCCGCCTGGGCCTGATCAGAGCCGTCGTACGCGATCAAAATCGGGCGATCCTCGGCGGGATGTTCAGGTGCCAAGTGGTTCCTTTCCGAATTTCACTGCTTGCAGAGGCGCGGCCCCAGGGCAGGGCCCGAGGATCACTCCGGCTGAGCGCTGGTGAGGTGCTGAACGTACATGTCCGAGCCCGGAAACACCTCGGCCTCGTGGCCATCCTCCCAGCGGACCAGGTACGGAGGCGCTCCCTCCTCACCCCGGACCTTGCGAATCTCTCCCTCGCTAGGGAGCTCGCCTTGATGATGACCCCGAACGACCAGGCGATCACCGGGCTTTGCGCTGAGCTGCGAGTGGCTGCCTGATGGCATTGCGTTCCTCCCTAGGCCAGCTCTTTCCTGTGCCGTGTCGTTCCTAACTTGGGAACGATGAGTCTTAACCCCACCGGGAGCTCCTCCATCCGTGCGGAACACGGGGTTCGAATCGTGTTTCGTCACGTAGGCAGACTCGGTCGCCAGCGGTCATCGTGTGGTCGTGGACCGAATCGACGCACGTCGGCTGGCCCAAGCGCTGCGGAATGAGTTCTGGTCTCGGCGAGCGACGAGCTGCTGCTCCGATTGACGGATCGTGGCGGGATGAAGGTCGGGCTGAATCCACCGGATGAGACTGAGGACGAGGAGCTCGCGGAGTTGGTGTGGCGGGCGCTGCAGTTGATCGAGCTGGCCGAGGGCGAGTAGGCCGACCAGCACGGGCTAGGAGACCGCCGCTTCAGCCGAGGCGTAGACAGCGATGAAGCGCAGGTAGTTCTCGGCAATCTTCGCGGCTGCATCGTCGCGAGAGGTGCTGCCGTCGAGAAAGGCCTGCAGCGGTTCACCCCAGATCGACCGACCGATCGCGAAGCCGATATAGCCCTCGACCGGCGCCGCCTCGCGCAGCCAGTGGTCGACCTTGGCCTCGTCGGCTCCGCGGCCGAGGACCACGCAGGCCACGCCGTCTCGGCCACCGGTACGGCATTGGGCTGCGATCCGTTCGCAGTCGGCGCGCTGGTCGACGCCCTCGATCTTCCAGACGTCAGCTTCGATACCCGCGTCCTGGAGCTCGGCGATCGTGCGGCACATCAGCTCCGGACGCAATTCCGCGTCGTAGCGATCCGTGTCGCCGTCTACCGAAGCGAGCTGAGCCTCCTCCGCCGGTACCAACAGCTCGAAGAGAAGCCTGCGGTCGTGCTCGTGCAGCCAGTCCGAGAGCCGCCGCAGCCGCCCGCTCTGTCGCTGATTCATCTCCGCGTCGCCCTCGGGGTTGTAGCGGACGAGCACCTTGGAGAAATCGGGATCGTAGCGTTCGATGTGGGCGGCGAAATCGTCGCCGTACTCGAAGTCGAACTCCTTCTGTCCGCTCTTCTCCACCGGCATCGCGAGCCTGATTCCCCGAGCCTTGGCTTCCTCCGGGACCCGCGCCGGTCCCCCGAACTGCTCATCCACCAGGGCGCCGGTCACCGAGGGGTCAGCCCCGCGCTCGAGCGCCGCCTCGACCCCCTCGAAGATCAGATGCTTGCCGTCGGCGAAGCGCTGCAGGTCTCTGGGCAGTTGGACTCGCCTTCGATGCCGAATCGCTTGACGAACGAACCGCGATGGTCGAAGGCGAGGATGTAGAGCTTGCCGTCGTAACCCAAATCCATGGCACCAGGGAGGAGAAGGGAATCCTAAACGGGCGATCGGGGCGGGCGTGGCTAGGTACCGGGCCGAACACGGCGCGCGAACTCGATGCGAGCAGCTGAGGAGCCAACCGGTCCCCTCACCCGGCTCGGCCGCTAGGCTCGCCGCCCTGGGCGATGCCGAATGGCGGTGGAAAAGAGCCGCAGCTGGTTCGGGCGATGCTGGAGCCCGACTTCTACCCGCATGCGCCTCGTTCGGTGGAGCTCTGCGAAACGCACATTTCGTGGGTATTCCTCGCCGGCGAGCTCGTCTACAAGGTGAAGAAGCCCGTCGTTCTCCCCTTCCTCGACTACGGGACTATCGAGCGGCGCCATCAGATGTGCCTGGAGGAGGTGCGCCTCAACCGCCGCCTTGCTCCCGGAGCTCTACCTGGGAGTCGTCGCCATCGCCCGCAGCGCCGATGGCTACTCGCTCACCTCCGAGGACCACGGGGGGGCAGTCGAGTTCGCAGTCCAGATGCGGCGGGTGCAGGTAGACCGATCCCTGGCTGCGCTCGCTGCCAGAGACGAGCTCGAACCTGCGCACATCACCACGGTCGCCCGCCGACTCGCGCGCTTCCACGCCGAGGCGCCGATCGTTGCGCCGGAACGCGACGGGGTCGATGCCCTCGTAGCCACCCTGGAGGAGAACCTGGCGACGCTGCGGGAAGCTGGAGCGGAGGTTCTCGATGAGCACCGTTTGAGCGCCGCCGAGCACTTCACGCGAAGCTTCCTGGCAGGAAAGCGCGACGAGCTCGACTCCAGGTCGCAAGGGGGGCTCGTCCGCGACTGCCACGGTGATCTTCGCGCCGAGCACGTCATCGTGCCGGCACACCGCCCCGTCTACGTCTATGACTGCGTCGAGTTCAATCCGGAACTGCGACAGATCGACGTCGCTGCCGACATCTCGTTCCTGGTCATGGACCTGACCAGGCTCGGACTCGAGCGGCTCGCTTTCCACCTGATCGATGCGTATCGCCGGGCTGGCGGCGACCCTGGCGACGAGGCTTTGCTCTCCTTCTTTGCCTCCTACCGCGCCTGGGTCCGTGCCAAGATTGCCTGCCTGCGGGCACTCGAGCTTGCCGCCGAAGACCCCGAGCGCTCCCGGCAGCAGACCGAGGCCATCGGGCTCCTGGGCCTCGGACACCGGTTCGCGTGGCGTGCGCGCCGTCCTCTGGTGCTGCCGGTCTGCGGGGTGGCGGGCACGGGCAAGACCACGCTCGCGCGCAAGCTGTCTGAGCTCAGCGGCTGGCCCCACGTTTCCTCCGATGTCACCCGTAAGCGGCTCGCGGGCCTCGCCCCCACGGACCGTGGCGGGGAGGCGCTGTACGGACATGAGCGCACCATGCGCACCTATCGGGAGTTGGGCAGAGCAGCGCGCCAGGAGCTCGAGGGCCGGGGCGGCGTGATCGTCGACGCGACCTTCCACCGCCACGATGAGCGCGCCGCCTTTCACGGCGGTCTCGGCGATCAGCCCGCCCGGACCCTCTTCGTTGAGTGCCGGGCCTCGCCCCCCACGCTGCTGGCCCGGGTGCGTGAGCGTGAGTCGATGGCCGAGCGCGTCTCGGACGCAAACGCGGCCGTGATCCAGCGACAGCTCGCCGAGTTCGAGCCGTTCGGAGAGATACCCGCCGCCCAGCCAATGGAGCTGGACACCGAGGCTCGGCCGGACGAGCTGGCCGCCGAGGTCGAAGGGTTCATCGACCGCTCGATCTGGGGCGGCTGAGTTCCGCGTACCGCCGGATCGAAAAACCCTTGCGGCTCTCGTGGGAGGCTACTCAGAAGTCGTGCCAGCGTCGGGGCTCATTCACCGCCCCGTCCTTGCCAAATACGCCGGCGGGCGCTCGCCGGCATCCATCGCCCGGGATTGTGGGCCGTCCGATGTGGGGCCCCGTTGACTCGACGGTTGGCTCATGTGGCCAGCGGTACGCTCAGGTCCGAGCTGATCGTGAGCCACGTCCGTCCCCGCCCTGTCGCTGCAGTACAACCTCCGGCGTCGAGTGGATAAGGGTCCGGCTCCATCGCATCGTGAGAGCCGCCGTGGTGGACCGTGAGCTCGATGGTGATCATCACCGGGGCGGGGGAATCGGTCGGTGCTCGCCCTTGCGGGACTTATGAGCCTGCCGACGCCGTCCATTTAGACCGTCCTGGTGACCCGCACACGGGTCCTGGTGAGTAGTGATCGGGGCTGGGCGGTACTCAGCGCCACTTCGACCGGGCTACCGGGCGTGCGCGGGCTACGCGATGACGGCTCCCGGTGGTAGCAGGGCAGCTGCTACCAGGCCCGCTGCTACCAGTCGGCTACCAGTTCGGGGCCTGAGTGAAAGCTCTAGGCGTCGACCAGCGGCACGGCCCGAGGCGTCGCCGGGATGCCAGACACCGCATGGCCGAGCGGTATTGGCGGAACCTGACGGGACCTGACGGAGGTCCTCGTCACAAGCGGCGGACGGGTTTCGAACCCGCGACCTCGAGCTTGGGAAGCTCGCGCTCTACCTACTGAGCTACCGCCGCAGAGCGGGCCATTTTAGGTCGCATCTCTAGCCTTCGCGAACGTGAGCTCCAAGTCATTCGTTGTCGTGATCGCGGTCCTCGCGGTCGTCGGGCTGCTCGGATTCGGCCTGATCAGCAAGGGCGAGGCCTCGCTCGCCGTCGGCGACCGGGCTCCCGACAAGGAGCTGTCGCGGCTCGCTCGGCCGGGCAGCGGAGAGATCGCCGACTACCGCGGCAAGTGGGTGCTGGTCAACTTCTGGGCCTCTTGGTGCGCGCCCTGCAAGACCGAAGCCCCCGCGCTCGAGACCTTCCAGAAGCAGAACGAGGCGCACAACTTCACCGTGCTCGGGATCAATCTCGACGACACGACTGGTGACGCGCTCGACTTCGTCAACAGGTATGGGCTCACCTACCCGCAGCTCCGCGAGGGCGACGGCGCCGACCGCCGCGACGCCTACGGCATGACCGGCTTCCCCGAGTCCTTCCTGATCGATCCGCAGGGGCACGTCGCCCTGATCAGGCGCGGCCCCGTCGACGAGAGCTACCTGGCGCAGCAGATCGCGCCACTGATCAGCATGCCCACATGATCAGGCCGGCCGCCATCGCGACCGCGATCGCCCTGCTGCTGGCCGGGGCCAGCGTTCCCGCTGCGGCACAGGAGCCGCGCGCGTCCCTGCCGGACGTCGAGGACGAGGTGATGTGCACGATCTGCGGAACGCTGCTGGCCGAATCGGACTCTCCCCAGGCCGAGCGCGAACGCGCCCTGATCCGCAACCTGATCGCCGAGGGGAAGGACAAGGACCAGATCAAGGACGCGTTGGTGGCCCAGTACGGGCCGCGGGTCCTCGCCACCCCGAGCGGGCACGGCTTCGACCTGCTCGCCTGGCTGGTGCCGGGGATCGGGATCCTGCTCGCGGCGGGAGCTGTCGCCTATGGGCTACGGCGAACGCTCCGCCAGACCTCGAGAGGACGCGCAGAACCGCAGCCGCTCGATCCAGAGGATGCAGCGAGGCTCGAGGCAGACCTGAGCAGGCACGAGCTCTAGGCGGGGCTCACATCCGCTCGGGCGCCGAGATCCCGAGCAGACCCAGGGTGCGGGCGATGGCCCGCTTCGTCAGCAGGCAGAGCCCGAGCCTTGCCTCCTCCACCCCTTCACCCTCCGCCCCGACGACCTGACAGTCCCGGTAGAAGGCGTGGAAGTCGCGCGCCGCCTCCATCCCGTAGGCGCAGAGACGGTGCGGGGCGCGGCGCTCCGCGGCCTCGGCGACCTCGTCCGGCAGCTCGCAGAGGCGTTTGATCAGCGCCCGCTCCGAGGGCTCGATCGGCGCCCCCAAGGCTGAGAAGCCGGCCGCCTTCGCCCGCTCCACGGCCTCCTCCCCCGCCTTCCGCAGGATGCTCGCGATCCGAGCGTGCGCGTACTGGACGTAGTAGACCGGGTTCTCGTTCGAGGTCTTCCGCGCGAGCTCGAGGTCGAGGTCCACCGGCGTGTCGTGGCTGCGCTGCAGCATGAAGAAGCGGGCCGCGTCGGCGCCGATGTCGTCGATCAGCTCGTCGAGGGTGACGAACTCGCCGCGCCGCTTCGACATCTGGGCCCGCTCGCCCCCCTCGACCACGTGGACCAGCTGCATGATCGGGGTCTCGAGGACGTCCGGCTCATAGCCGAGGGCGGCCAGGGCGGCCCGCAGCCGCGGGGGATACCCGTGGTGGTCGGCGCCGAGCACGTTGATCAGGCGGTCCGCCCCACGCTCGAGCTTGTCGCGGTGGTAGGCGATGTCGGAGAGGAAGTAGGTCGAGTCACCGTCTGAGCGGATCAGGACGCGGTCCTTGTCGTCGCCGAAGCTCGTGGTGCGCAGCCAGGTCGCGCCCTCGCTCTCGTAGATGTGGCCGTCCTCACGAAGGTCCGACAGGGCCCTCTCCACCGCCCCCGACTCGTGCAGCGTTTGCTCCGAGGACCAGGTGTCGTAGACGACGCTGTAGCGGCGAAGCGTCTCCTGGATCTGCTCCACCATCAGCGCGATGCCGCGGCGCGCCAGGGCGTCGATGTCCCCCGGATCGATGCCCTCCTGCTCCAGGTCGCTCGCCAGTTGGGCGACGTACTCCCCCTCGTATCCCCCGTCCGGCACCGACTCGCCCTCCATGCGGGCGGCGATCGACTGCCCGAAGAGATCGATCTGACCGCCGCGGTCGTTGAGGTAGTACTCGCGCACCACGGGGTGCCCGGCGAACTCGAGCACACGGGCGACCGAGTCCCCGTAGGCGGCGTGGCGGCCACTCGCCGCCGTCAGCGGGCCGGTGGGGTTGGCGGAGACGAACTCGTCGTTGATCCGCTCCGTCACCTGGCCCGCGCCCGATGGCCTGCCGAGCTCATCCCCCTGCTCGGCGAGGTCCGACGCCGCGCGCCGATACCAGGCGTCGGCGAGAAAGAGGTTGAGGAAGCCGGGGCCCGCGACCTCGACCCGCTCGACCGTGCCCTCGAGGCTCTTGCCGAGCTCCTCGGCCAGCTTCTCCGCCGTCCCGCGCGGCTGCTCGCCGAGGGCGGGTGCGAGCAGCATCGCCGCGTTGGTCGAGTAGTCGCCGAACTCCGGCTTGGGTGGGCGCTCGAGCGTCGGTTCGGCCCTGCCGGCCTCGGCGCCGTCCAGGAGCGAGTCGGCAGCGGCCTCGACGGCGGAGCGCAGTTCGGCGACGGGATCGGCCATCGAATGCAGCCTACGTCTCGCTAGAGGTGGTATGGCTCGCCGGCCAGGATCTTGGTCGCCCGGAAGAGCTGTTCGAGCAGCACCACCCGCGCGAGCTGGTGGGCCATCGTCTGCGGCCCGAGCGAGATCCGCTGGTCGGCCAGGGCCACGGTGCGGGCGGAGAGCCCCTCCGGCCCGCCGATCAGGAAGCAGAGGTCCTGGGCGTCGATCCGCCGCTCCGAGAGCCAGTTCGCCCAGGCCTTCGAGCTCAGAGCCCGCCCGCCGCGATCGAGCGCGATCACGTGCGATCGCGTCGGGATCCTGCCCTCGATGTTCACCTCGTCGCGCACCTCGATCACGTCGACGGGCTGGTGGCGCTGGAGCATCTTGCGGTAGTGGGCGTCCGCCTCGGCGAACGGCGCCTTCACCTTGCCGACCACCACGACGGTGATCTTCACGGCCGCTCGCCATGCTCCCAGGCGAGGGCGGCGCCGATGCGATCGATCGTCGGCGGGTGGGTGCCGAAGACGAAGCTGAACGCGTCCGGCGGGTCGGGATCGGCCAGGTTGCGGTCCGCCAGCTGCTGCTGCAGCTCGATCATGCCCTTGGGATCGTCGGTGAGCTGGAGGGCGAAGGTGTCCGCCCTCGCCTCCACCGCCCGCGACAGCTGGTTGCCCGCGATCCCCAGGACGAATGAGGTGGCCGCGATCGCCAGCGCAAAGGCCGGCAGGTATGCAGGCTGGCCGGGCTCCTCGCCGTGCCTCCCGGCGATGGCCCGGGCCATTCCTGAGGCGAAGATCAGCGCGAGGGGCGTGATCAGGGCGACGAAGACGAGCCCACGCCGGATGTCGTTCCCGTGCACGTGGCCGAGCTCGTGCGCCACCACGGAGTTGCGCTCGGGGCGGTTCAGGTCCTCGAGCAGCGTGTCGTAGAGGACCACCCGCTTCGAGGACCCGATGCCGTTGACGTAGGCGTTGATCGCGGTCGTGCGCCGGCTGGCGTCCACCTCGTAGACGTGGCCGACGTCAACGCCGGCCCGGTGGGCCAGGTCGAGGACGTCGGTGCGCGCCTGGCCCGGCGGCAGCTCCTTGAACTTGTTGAACAGCGGAGCGATCACCACCGGCGCCAGCCAGGTGATTACCGCCGCTCCGAGGACCACCCCGGCGGTTCCCGGGATCCACCAGCGGCGGCCGAACCGCCGCATCAGCCAGAGCGCGAAGGTCCCGACGGCGCCGGCCAGGATCGCGCCGATCGCCGTCGCCTTTCCCGAGTCGCTCAGATAGCCGCCCAGCGATTGGGTGGAGAGCCCGACATCCACCGAGCGCTCGTGGGCCCAGATGCCGAATGGAATAGTGGTGACCGCGACGACAACCGAGAGGCCCGCCGCGGCCGCGGCCCCTCCCAGGACGGGCCGGGCAGCGAGCCGCTCGAGTGCCCGCCTCGTCACGGCCGGCCGGCCGGTCGCGAGCAGGATCAGCACCGCTCCCTCGGCTACGAGGCTGCCGACCAGAATTAGCCGCTGGCCGGAGGCGTAGTCGCGTGCCTTGGTCAGCTCCTCATGCGAGAAGTAGGCGTTCTCGTCGGCGTGCACCGGATTCTCGATGTCGCGCGGTCGGAGCAGCCAGGCGGCGGCCTCGGCGACGACCACCGCCGCCACGGCCGTGACCCCGAGTCGGACCCACTTTGGCGACGATCGGCCGGGCACCGCCCTACGATAGACCGCCGTTTCTGCCGGTCCCGGGCCCATTCACGGCCCCACCCTCATGCGAGTCGCCATCCTCACCGACATACACAGCAACCTTCCGGCGCTCGAGGCCGTGCTCGCGGAGATCGACGTGGCCGGCATCGAGCAGCGCTGGTGCCTGGGCGACGTCGTCGGCTACGGGGCACAGCCGGACGAATGCGCGAAGCTCGTCTCCGAGCGCTGCGAGCTCAGCCTCGTCGGAAATCACGACCTCGCCGTGACGGGCGAGATCGAAACGGATGTCTTCTCGGCCTCAGCCGCCGCCGCGGTCGAATGGACGCGAGCGAACGCCGAGGACTCGACCATCGAGTTCCTCAAGGGCCTCAAGCCCCAGAGCACCGATCACGAGGTCGGGCTCTACCACGCCTCCCCGCGTGATCCGGTCTGGGAGTACGTCCTCGCGGTGGATCAGGCGCGCGAGTGCATGGAGGAGCAGTCCGCGCGGGTGAGCCTGATCGGGCACTCTCACGTCGCGCTCTGGTTCTCCGACGGGAACGGCCCGCCCGGCGGCGATGGCGGAGGCCAGGCCGAGGGCGGCAGGGAGATCGACCTCTCCGAGAGCCGCTGGCTGCTCAATCCTGGCAGCGTCGGGCAGCCGCGGGACGGCGATCCACGGGCCGCCTGGCTCGAGCTCGACACGGATTCGTGGACGGCGACCTACCACCGCACGGGCTACGACATCGACTTGGCGGCCGAGCCGATTCGCGAGGCGGGACTGCCCGAACTGCTCGCCGATCGGCTCTACATCGGGCAATGACGACCTTGCCGAACTCCAGAGAAGCGCGGGCTAGTATCGCCGCGATGCCGAAGCGCCTGCGGCCGATCCTGCTTGCCCTGATTCTCGCCGTCTCGGCGGCCGTCTACGGCTGCGGGAACAGCGGGCCAGATCCGTCGATTGCGAAGGAGAACTCACAGGTCCTGCTCGCCAAGATCGCCGAGATCAAGGCGAACGTCGACGTCGGGAGCTGCCTGGTGGCAGCGGACAAGACCGATGACCTGCTCGCCGACATCGCGGATCTTCCCTCGAGCGTCAACAACGACGTCAAGCAGGCGCTGGACAGCGGCGCCAACAACCTGAAGCTGCTGCTCACCGACCCGAGCAAGTGCGCGGGCCGCACCGCGACGACGACCACCCAGCCGACCACGAGCGACCCCGTCGACCACGCAGGAGACCACTACGCAGCGCACGCCAGTCGACAACGACGACCCGCGACCCAGACCCAGACGCACTCCCACCCAGACGCAGACCACGCCCAACACCACGACGACCCCCGGCGCCTCCGGCGGGATCGGGCCGGGAGGACTATGAGCCCGCGCAGCCCCAGCGGCGAGCTGATCGCCGACCGCTACCGGATCGAGGACCGCCTCGGCAGCGGCGGCATGTCGATCGGTGTTCCGCGCGACCGACACGATCCTCGAGCGCACGGTGGCCGTGAAGATCCTCGCCGAGCACCTCTCGGACGACGAGCGCTTCGTGGCGCGGTTCCGGCGTGAGGCGCTCGCGGTCGCGAAGCTCGTTCACCCCAACATCGTCCAGGTCTACGACACCGGTATCGACCACGGACAGCACTACATCGTCATGGAGTACGTGCGGGGCCGCTCCGGCGCGCAGCTGCTCCAGGCCGAGGGCAAGCTCGACCCGGAGACCACGGTCGAGATCGGCATCCAGTCCTGCGCCGGCCTCGACTACGCCCACCGCCACGGGATCATCCACCGCGACATCAAGCCCGGCAACCTGATGATCATCGGGGGACCGGCCGGCGGCGGCGACATGACCGTGAAGATCACCGACTTCGGGATCGCGCGGGCGCGCGAGCAGACTCGGATCACGCAGGTCGGCTCCGTCGTCGGCACCGCCGCCTACCTGGCGCCCGAGCAGGCCCGCGGCGATGAGGCGACCCCGTCCTCGGACGTCTACTCGCTCGGCGTCGTGCTCTACCAGTTCCTCACCGGCCGCCTCCCCTACGAGGGCGCTTCGCTCGCCGAGCTGGCGGTCCGCCAGCAGTCCGAGCAGCCGCTCCACCCGAGCAACTACAGCGAGGACGTGCCCCAGGCAGTGGGCGACGCGGTCCTGGTCGCGCTCGAGTCCGACCCCACCCGCCGATTCGCGGCGGCCGGCGAGCTGGCCGATGCGCTGCGCCGCGGGCTGATGGGCCAGTCACCGGAGGGGACCGCCGCCACCCGGGTCCTCGGCGACGACACGCCGACCTCGCCCACCCGCCACCTGCCGCGGACCCGCACCCAGCGTCGCCCGCAGCGGCGCCCGGTGCCGCCCCGCGAGGAACGCCCGGCGAGCCAGCAGCGCCGCGGGCGGGCGTCGAGCTTCGCCCGCAACGCGCTGATCGTGATCTCGATCCTGCTGCTCGCGGCGGCGGTCGCCGCGCTCGTCGCCCTCGCCTCCAGCGGAGGGAGCAACAAGATCAACCTCGATCAGGTCGTCAAGCAGAACGTGAACGACCAGATCGACGCCCTGCGACACGTTGTCGAGGACAACACCAAGTAGGGGTCAGGCGGCCCACGGGGGCGCTCCGCCCAGCACGGCCTCCGAGTAGGCCCGGTACCGGCCGTCCGCGATCGCATCGCGCGCGCCGGCGGTCAGGCGCTCCATGTAGGTCAGGTTGTGGAGGGTGAGCAGGCGCGTGCCGGTCAGGTCCTTGTTCCGCGCCAGGTAGTGGAGGTAGGCGCGGGTGTGGCGGGTGCAGGCCTCGCAGGGGCAGCCCTCGACCGGCGGCGAGTCGTCATCTGCGTAGGTCGACTTGGTGAGGTCGATGCGGAAGCGACCCTCCGGGACCGGTGCGAGGGCGGTGCCGTGCCGGGCGAGCCTCGTGGGGATCGCGCAGTCGAACAGGTCGATGCCCATGCCGATGCCGACGAGCAGGTCGTCGACCTCCCCTATGCCGAGCAGGTGGATCGGTGCCTCCTTCGGCAGCAGCGGCACGGTGAACCCGAGTACCGCGTGCATCTCGGACTTCTCACGGCCGAGCGTGCCGCCGATCGCGATCCCGTCGATCTCGGCCGCCGAGTTGCGTTCCGCCGACTCCCGGCGCAGATCCTCGTGGACGCCGCCCTGGACGATCCCGAAGACCGCCTGCGCGGCCGGTCCCTCGCGCTCGTGCCAGGCGAGGCAGCGGTCGAGCCAGCGGTGGGTGCGCTCCGTGGAGCGCGCCGTGTACTCGCGGTCGGCGTGCGCGGGGGTGCACTCGTCGAAGGTCAGGGCGATGTCCGAGCCCAGGGCGGCCTGGATCCGCATCGACTCCTCCGGCCCGAGGAAGCGGTTGGAGCCGTCGAGCAGCGACTGGAACGCGACGCCCTCCTCGGAGATCTCGACCTTGGCGCCGCCCGGCGCGCTCCCCCGGCGGCCCTTGATCTCGTCGGCGACGCCGCCGTGCGCGAGCGAGAAGACCTGGAAGCCGCCCGAGTCCGTGATGATCGCCCGCTCCCAGCCCATGAAGCGGTGCAGCCCGCCGCGCGCCGCGATCGCCTCCTCCCCCGGCGCCAGGTGGAGGTGGAAGGTGTTGCCGAGGACCATCTCGTAGCCGAGGTTCGCGACCTCCGACGAGGAGAGCCCGCGGACGCTGCCCTTCGTGGCGAGCGGGATGAACGCGGGTGTGGGCACCTCGCCGTGCCCGACATGAATCAGGCCCGCGCGGGCATTGCCGTCACGGGCCTGGATCTCGAACCGCAGCCTGTCTGGATCAGACCTGATCCGGCCAGGGTATGCGGGTCGCTACTTCTCCTCGCGCAGAGAGAGCCCGGTCATCGCCTCGGGCTGCGGGATGCCGAGCAGGTCGAGCGCCGTCGGGGCGACGTCGGCGAGGATGCCGCCGTCGCGCAGCGAGATGCCGTCGACGGTGACGATCACCGGGACGGGGTTGGTCGAGTGGGCGGTGTTGGGCGAGCCGTCCGGCTCGAGCATCTGCTCGCAGTTGCCGTGGTCGGCGGTGATGATCAGCGCTCCGCCCTTCTCGTGGACGGCCGCGACCACCTCGCCGAGACGGGTGTCTGCCTCCTCCACCGCCGCGACGGCGGCCGGGATCACCCCGGTGTGGCCGACCATGTCCGGGTTCGCGAAGTTGATGATCCCGAAGCGGTAGCCGTCCTCACGCCAATGCTCCGTGAACGCCTTCGCTGCGGCCGCCGCGCTCATCTGCGGCTTCTCGTCGTAGGTGGGGACGTCGCGGGGCGAGTCGACGAGGTAGCGCTCCTCCCCGCTCCACTCCTGCTCGCGTCCGCCGTTGAAGAAATAGGTGACGTGCGCGTACTTCTCCGTCTCTGCGACGTGCAGCTGCCGCTCGCCCTGCTCGGCGATCACCTGGGCGATCGTGACCTTCGGCTCCCGCGGCGGGAAGGCGACCGGATAGGGCCAGCCGTGACGGTACTCCGTCATCGTCGTCAGCTGGAACGGACCGGAGCCGCCACGATCGAATTCGTCGAAGTCCGGCTCGCCGAGGGCCCGCGTGAGCTGGCGCGCCCGGTCGGGCCGGAAGTTGATGAAGATGAACGGCTCATCGGGTTCGGCGCCGTCGAAATCGCCGATCACGACGGGCTCGATGAACTCGTCGGTGACGTCGTGCTCGTAGGAATCGCGGATCGCCTGGACGGCCGCATCGGCCCGCGGCGCGCGGGCGTGGACGATCGCGTCGTAGGCCCTCTTCGTCCGGTCCCAGCGGCGGTCGCGATCCATGCCCCAGTAGCGCCCACCGACCGTCCCGATCGAGCCGACGTGGCGCAGCCAGCGCTCGACCTCCTCGACATACCCGGCCCCCGAGGTTGGCAGCGTGTCCCGCCCATCCGTGAGGACGTGGAGCACGAGCTCGGAGACCCCCTCCTCGCCGGCAAGCTCGATAACCGCCTCGATGTGCTCCCAGCCCGAGTGGACGCCGCCGTCGGAGATCAGGCCGATTGCGTGCAGCCGGCCGCGCCGGGACTCCCGCGCCGAACCGCAGGCCGCGCGCAGCGCCGGGTTCTCGAAGAAGCTGCCGTCGGCGATCGCGTCGTCGATGCGGGCTAGGTCCTGCTTGACGATCGCGCCGGCACCGAGGTTGAGGTGCCCGACCTCGGAGTTGCCCATCTGCCCCTCAGGCAGGCCGACGTTCCGGCCAGAGGTCAAAAGCGTGGAGTGCGGGTACGCCGCCCACAGCTCATCGAACACGGGCGTGTTGGCCTGGGAAATTGCGTTGCCCGGTCCGTCCGGTGCGTTCCCGAAGCCATCGAGGACGACCAGCGCGAGCGCCGGGACCGGGAGGCTGCTGGGCCCGTAGGGCAGCGGGCTCATCGGCCCGCTGCGTCGACGATCGCCGCGAAGTCCGCCGGATCGAGGCTCGCGCCCCCGACCAGTGCGCCGTCGACATTCGGCTGCGAGATCAGCTCGGCGGCGTTGTCGGGCTTCACGGAGCCGCCGTAGAGGATCCGGATCGCGGCGGCGGCCTCGTCGGAGCGCCGGTCGATCAGGGAGCGGATGAACGCGATCGCCTCCCGCGCCTGCTCGGGGGTGGCCGTCCGCCCGGTGCCGATCGCCCAGATCGGCTCGTAGGCGATCACCACCTCGCTGAGCCGGGCATCCGGCACCTCGGCCAGGTCTGCCCTGACCTGGCGCGTGAGCACCTCCTCGGTCTCGTCGGCGTCCCGTTGGGCCTCGTTCTCGCCCACGCAGAGGATCGGCTCCAGGCCGGCGCCCAGCGCAGCCGGCACCTTCCGCGCCAGTGCCTCGTCGCTCTCGGCGAAGTACTGACGGCGCTCCGAGTGCCCGAGGATGACGCCGTGGACGCCCAGGTCGATCAGCATGGGCGCCGAGATCTCGCCGGTGAAGGCACCCTCGTCGGCCTCGTGCATGTTCTGGGCGGCGACCCGGACGGGGCTCTGGAAGCAGAGCTCGATCGCGGTCCTCAGCGAGGTGAAGGGCGGGCAGACGACGATCTCCGGCTCCGCGGAATCGGCGATGCGCGGCAGGAAGTCCGCGAGGAAGCGCTCGGTCTCCTCGGTCGTCTTGTGCATCTTCCAGTTGGCCGCGAGGTACCGCGTCCGGTCAGGCATCCTGCAGCGCCTCTACGCCAGGCAGCTCCCTGCCCTCCATCAGCTCCAGCGAGGCGCCGCCCCCGGTGGAGAGCCAGTCGACCGCGCCCGCCAGCCCGAACTTCTGCAGTGCCGCCACCGAATCGCCGCCGCCGACGACGGTGTGGCCGGGCGCCGCCGCCACGGCCTCCGCGACGGCGCGGGTCCCATTGGAGAAGGGCTCGAGCTCGAAGGCGCCCATCGGCCCGTTCCAGAAGACGGTCCCGGCTCGCGCGATCTGCTTGCCGAAGTTGGCGATGGTGTTGCTGCCGATGTCGAGCCCCATCCAGCCCTCGGGCACGTCGACGCCGTTGAGCAGGCGGGTCTCGGTGTCCGGCATCGAATTCCCGGCCGAGGCAGAGGTCCTCGGGCAGCTCCAGGATCGTGTCGCTCCCCTTCGCCTCCTCGAGGACCTTGCCGGGCCGACTCGACCCCCTCCTCCTCCACGAGCGAGTTGCCGGTGTCGCGGCCCTCCGCCTTGAAGAAGGCGAAGCACATCGCGCCGCCGATCAGGATCTCCTCCGCGAAGCCGAGGAAGCGGTCGATCACGCCGAGCTTGTCGGTCACCTTCGCTCCGCCCAGCACGATCACCAGCGGTCGCTCCGGGTCGTCACGGACCGCCGTCAGCTCGACGACCTCGCGCTCGAGCAGGAGCCCCGCGTAGCCGGGCAGGTGGTGGGCCACGCCCTCCGTCGTGGCATGGGCCCGGTGGGCGGAGCCGAAGGCGTCGTTGACGTAGAGCTCGGCCAGCGAGGCGAGGGCCTCGGCCAGGGCCGGGTCGTTCTTCGTCTCCCCGGGTTCGAAGCGGCTGTTCTCCAGCAGCAGCACCTCACCCGGCTCGAGGCCCGACGCCATCGCGGAGACCTCGTCGCCGACCACCGCCGGGGCCTGCTTCACCTCGGTGCCGAGCAGCTCGCCGAGGCGCTCGCCGACCGGCGCCATCGAGAGGGCAGGATCGCGGCCCCTTCGGCCGGCCGAGATGCGAGACCAGTACGACGCTCGCGCCTCGATCGCGGAGCAGCTCGATGGTCGGCAGCGACGCGCGGATGCGCGTGTCGTCGGTCACCACCCCGTTCTCGAGCGGGACGTTCAGGTCGGCGCGCAGCAGGACGCGGCGACCCTCGACCTCCGCGTCTCTGACGCTCGCCTTGGTGAACGAGCGCGTCGTCGGTTCGCTCAGGCACCGACCGTCGCCGGCTCCAGCACCTTCTCCGCCAACTCGACACAGCGGTTGGCGTAGCCCCACTCGTTGTCGTACCAGGAGAGCAGCTTGACGAAGGTTCCGTCGACCACCCTGGTCTGCTCGGCATCGAAGACTGAGGAGTGCTCATCGGTGACGATGTCCGTCGAGACGATGGGATCCTCGGTGTACTTGAGGATTCCCGAGAGCGGACCCGACGCGGCCTCCTTCATCGCTGCGTTGATCTGGTCGGCGCTGGTCTCCTTGGAGACGTCGCAAACGAGGTCAACGAGAGATCCGGTGATCACCGGCGCACGGACCGCCATGCCGTTGAGTTTTCCCTGCAGCTCGGGGAGAACCAAGCCGATCGCCTTGGCCGCGCCGGTGCTGGTCGGGATCAGGTTGACCGCTGCGGCGCGGGCCCGCCGGTAGTCCTTGTGCGGCATGTCCTGAAGTCGCTGGTCGGCGGTGTAGGCATGGATCGTCGTCATCAGGCCGCGCTCGATTCCGACGGTGTCGTTGAGCACCTTCGCCACCGGCGCCAGGCAGTTGGTGGTGCAGGAGGCGTTGGAGATGATGTTGTGCTGATCGGGGTCGTAGTCGGACTCGAAGTTGACGCCCAGCACGACGGTGATGTCGGGATCGGTCGCGGGGGCGGTGATGACCACCTTCTTCGCCCCGGCATCGAGGTGCTTCTGCGCGCCCTCCCGCTTGGTGAAGATCCCGGTGGACTCGATCACGACCTCGACGCCGAGGTCACCCCAGGGCAGGGCCGCCGGGTCCTTCTCGTTCAGGACCTTGATCTCGTGGCCGTCGACCCTGATGCCGTCGTCCGAGACCTCGATCTCGCCAGGGAAGCGACCGAGGACCGAGTCGTACTTGAGGAGGTAGGCGATCATCTCCGTGTCGATCAGGTCGTTGACCGCGACGATCTCGATGTCCGCATTCGACTCGTGGGCCGCGCGGAACAGGTTGCGGCCGATGCGCCCGAAGCCGTTGATGCCGACCTTGACTGCCATTTGAGTCCTCCTACGCGGTTTCCGAGGTTTTCTCCCTACCCAAACTATCGAGCCGCAGGGGTCACGTGCCCGTGTGCAGCACGGAGATCAGCGGTCGTGCGAGACCGAGACCTCTACCAGGTAGCCGTCCGGATCGCTCAGCCTGCAGCAGTAGTTCCCAGGGCCGAACGCCGGCTGGGCGCCGGGCTCGGCGACCGGGTCGCCGCCGTTCGCGGTGCCGGACTCGAAGGACGCCTTGACTGCGGGGATGCTCTTGGCCGGAAACGAGATCAGGCCGAAGCCGGGCCGCGGCGAGTCCTCCGCGAGCTCGATGAAGAACTCGGCCTTGACGAAGCCCCAGCTGACCGCGTTGGCGGGCGCCTCCTGGCGGCGCCAACCGTGTGGGGCGAGGATCGAGTCGTAGAACGACCCGCTTCGCTCGACGTCGGAGACTTTTACGGCTGCGTAATTGAGCATCGGATGGCGCCTACGGGACGAGAAATTCCCAGGGGATGGGCCACCTTATACATGGCAGGCCCAGGTCAGCGTCAACGACGTGGCTCCCAGCGGAAGAACCTGACCGCCACGACCAGGCCGAAGACGCCCCAGGCCGCCACGACCGCCAGGTGGCCGAGCTCCAAGCCGGAGCCCGTCGTGTGCGGGTCCCAGGCGGTGAACATGGCCTGGAAGAACGGGCGAACCGGGAAGACCGAGGCGACGTGAAGTATCCCGTTCGGGATCTCGTCCTCCGGCACGAACACCCCGGAGAGGAAGTAGAGCGGGAAGACGATGGCGTTCGTAACCGCCGGAGCGGCGTCCTCGCTTGGAATCACCGCGGCGAGCGCGAACCCGAGGCAGGAGAACGAGAACGCCCCGACCGCGAGCGTCACCAGCAGCGCGGGGAGCGTGTTCGTGGGAACGCTGACGCCGTAGAGCACGGCCCCGATCAGGCCGACGAGAGCGACCATGATCACCGAGATGACCAGCGAGTTCCCCACCCGTCCCGCCACGAATGCTGCCGGCGGGAGTGGCGTCCCGCGGACCCGCTTGAGCTGACCGGCCTCGCGTTCCGCGCTGAGATTGATGGCGAGCTTTACGGTGGTGGCGGAGATCACCGAGAGCGCGACGATGGCCGGGACGTAGTACGTCGCACCCTTGACGTCGAGCCCGTTGATCTGCGAGTTCTTGAAGAAGCTCGCGAAGATGAAGAGGAACAGGAGCGGGAAGATGGCGGTGAAGAAGACGGACGCCCGGTTCCGCCAGAAGATCTTCTGGTCGAAGCGGAACTGATGCAGGACGAGCGCGAACCCGCTCATGACTCCCCCTCCCCCGCACCGTCGCTCTGCCGGGTGAGCTCGAGGTAGACATCCTCGAGGCTCGGGCGCCGAACCTGGAGGTCGGGCAGGCCGACCCCCCGCTCCGTCGCCCACACCGTCAGTTCGCGCAGGAGTTGCACGGGGTCGTCGGCGCTCATCGAGACTGCCGCCGCGTCGACGCGCGCGAGTTGGCGCACCGGCTCTGGAAGCTCCGATGACCTGACGCCGTGGGGAAGCCTGAAGGTGATCTCGGTGCGCGCCTCGCGGTCGCCGCCCACGTCCTCGGGCGAGCCGGTCGCCACGATCCGGCCAGCCGAGATGATCGCCACTCGATCTGCGAGCGCCTGGGCCTCGTCCATGTAGTGGGTGGTCAGGAAGACCGTCTTGCCGAGGTCGCGCAGGCCGCCGATCACCTCCCATGCCTGGCGGCGGGCCGACGGGTCGAAGCCGGTGGTCGGCTCGTCGAGGAAGAGCAGCTCTGGGTCGCCGATCAGGGCGAGGGCGACGTCCAGGCGACGCTTCTGTCCGCCGGAGAGGGTCGAGGTCCGGGCGTTCGCCTTCTCCCGCAGCCCGACCAGGTTCACGGTCTCGTCGATGCCGCGAGGCGAGGAGTAGTAGCCCGCGTACTCCTCGACCGCCTCCCGCGGGGTGAGCTCCGGGACCAGGCGGGATTCCTGCAGGACGAAGCCGACGCGGTTTCGCCAGGCGCGGTCCGCGTCTTGCGGGTCGATCCCCAGGACGCTGACATCGCCCGAGCTCCGGGTCCGGTAGCCCTCGAGGATCTCGACCGTCGTCGTCTTCCCCGCGCCGTTCGGTCCGAGGAAGGCGAAGATCTCGCCGGTGCCGACCTCGAGGTCGATCCCCCGCACCGCCTCGACGCCGTCATACGACTTGTGCAGGCCCCTGACGCTGATCACCGCATCCGCCATGCCGCGGGCCAGTCTAGGGTCGGTGACTCCCCGGCGAACGTCCCTCACCCTCTCCCATAGGGGCCAGCCTGGGACGTTCGGCGGTTATCTCGCGGCGGACTTCGGCTCGAGCTCGACGTCGCGATGCACGACTCGGAGCTTGACGTCGTCCCGGCGGTCGAGCTCGCGCCCGATCCGGTCCGCGACGGTCACGGAGCGGTGCCGGCCGCCGGTGCAGCCGATCGCGATCGTCAGATGCTGCTTGCCCTCCGCGACGTAGGCAGGGATGAGGAAGTCGAGGAGCGGCATCAGCCGCCCGTAGAACTCGCCGGCCTGGGTGCCCGACTCGACGTACTCGCGCACCGGCTCGTCGAGGCCGGTGAGGGGACGCAGCTCGTCGACATAGTGGGGATTGGGCAGGAAGCGGACGTCCAGGGTGAGGTCGGCATCGAGCGGTGGCCCGTTCTTGAAGCCGAAGGTGAGGATGGTGAGCGCGAGCTGGTTCTCGCGGGTGTCGCGGCCGATCAGCTCGATCGCGATGCGGCGCCGCAGGGCGCCGCCGGTGAGGGCCGAGGTGTCGATCACGACGTCGGCGCGCTCCCGAAGCGGGGCGAGCGCCTCGCGCTCCGCGCGGATCCCGTCGATGATCCGGCCGCTGCGGGCCAGCGGGTGCCGGCGTCGGGTCTCCTTGTAGCGGTGCAGCAGCGCCTCCTCCTCGGCCTCGAGAAAGACGAGCTTCAGGTCCACGAGCTCGCTCGCCTCCAGGTCCCCGAGAACGGCGAGCAGGTCTTCGAAGTACTCGCCCCCGCGCACGTCCGTCACGACAGCCGCCTTCTCCACCCCGCTGCCCTCGTGCTGGAAGAGCTCGCCGAGGCCCTCGATCATCCGCGGCGGCAGGTTGTCGACGCAGAAGTAGCCCCCATCCTCGAAGGCAGCGATCGCCTCGGACTTGCCGGCGCCGGAGTAGCCGGTGATCACGACCAGCTCGACCCGCTTCTCCGTGGGCCTCGAGCCGTCTCCCCCCACTGGTCCGTTCCCGGACATCAGCCCGCTCTGTGAAGTTGGCGGTGGATTTCGCGAGCGAGCTTACCCGGCACCCCGGGCACCGCTTCGAGCTCCTCGCGGCTGGCCGTCAGCAGGCGGTCCGGTGAGCCGAAGTGCCGCAGCAGCGCTCGCTTGCGCGCCGGCCCGACGCCCCGCACCCCGTCCAGGACCGAGGCGGTCATCGCCTGGTCCCGGCGGCTGCGGTGGAAGGTGATCGCGAAGCGGTGCGCCTCGTCCCGGACCCGCTGCAGGAGCCTCAGGGCGTCCGAGCCCTGCTCGAGCAGGATCGGGTCACTTCGCCCCGGCATGAAGACCTCCTCGATGCGCTTGGCGAGGCTGACGACTGCGGCGCCGTGGTCCAGGAGCGGCTCGAGCGTCTTCATCCCGGCCGAGAGCTGGCCCTTGCCGCCGTCGATCACGATCAGGTCGGGGAGCGCCGCGAAGCTCGCGTCGCGGTCGGAGTCGTGTGGAGAGATGTCCGCCTGCTGGAGATAGCGGCCCAGCCGCCTGCTCAGAACCTCTTGCATGGCTGCGAAGTCATCGGGGCCCTCACCGTTACCGCTGAACTCACCGCGAATGTTGAACTTGCGGTAATCGGACTTCTTCGGCGCCCCGCCCTCGAAGACGACCATCGAGGCGACGGTGTGGGTCTCGCCGAGGTTCGAGATGTCGAAGCCCTCGATGCGGACCGGCACGCGCTCGAGGCTGAGCGCGTCCTGCAGCGCCGAGAGCGATTCGACCCGTTGCTGGCGCCGGTGCTCGCGGCGCAGCTTGTCCTGGGCGAGCGCGAGGTTGGCGTTCTTCTCGGCCAGCTCCCGCATGCGTCGCAGGTCGCCGCGCGAGGCGACCCGAACCTCGACCTGGGCGTCGCGCTGGCTCGAGAGCGCCTCGGCGAGCACGTCCGTGCGACCCTGCAGCTCCGGGCCGACGATCACCCGCCCGGGGATCGCCGGGGCGGCGCCGTAGTACTGGAGCAGGAAGGTCTCGGCGACCTCGCCGGGGTCGCGGTCCTCCTCCGCCCCGTCCTCCTCACCTGCGAGATAGAAGCCCTGCCGCTCGGCCAGCACGCCGTCCCGCACCTGGAAGACCTGCGCGTTCGCGTCGCCGCCCTCGACCGCAACGCCGATCACGTCGGCGCTGCCCAACGCTCCGCCCGCGACCTGCTGGCGCTGCATCAAGCTCCGCACCGCGTTCAGCCGATCGCGGAAGAGCCCCGCCCGCTCGAAGTCCTGCGCCTCGGAGGCCTCCTGCATCTGCTCCTCGAGGTCACCGGCGATCTCCTTGTAGCGGCCCGAGAGGAAGCCGATGATCCGGTCGATGTTGCCCCGGTACTCCTCCTTGTCGATGTAGCCCACGCAGGGCGCCTGGCAGCGCTTGATGTAGTAGTCGAGGCAGGGCACGCCGGAGCGCCGGCCGGGCTCCGGGCCCTCACAGGTCCGGTACTGGAAGAGCTTGCCGAGCAGGTCGAGCGTCTCGCGCACCCGCTTGGCGCTCGAGAACGGCCCGAAGTAGACGCGGTTCGGTCGATGCCGCTCGCGGGTGAAGTAGACGCGGGGGAACTCCTCGTCGAGGCTGACCCCGACGTAGGGGTAGGACTTGTCGTCGCGCAGGCGGATGTTGAAGCGCGGCCTGTAGCGCTTGATGAAGCTCTGCTCGGCGAGCAGGGCCTCCGCCTCGGTCTGAGTGATGAGCGTCTCGATCGACTCGGTGCGATCGATCAGCTCGGCGGTGCCCCCCATGCCGGCCCCGCGCGCGCTGCCCTTGCCGGCGAAGTGCGATGCGACCCGCTTGCGGATCGAATTCGCCTTGCCGACGTAGAGGGCGTTCCCCGCGCGGTCGCGGAAGACGTAGACGCCGGGTGCGTCGGGGAGCTCCCGGCGGCGCTCGGCCAATTTCTCGGTGCTCTTCGCCACAAGTAGAAGGGTAGGCTCCGCCCTCCCGCGCCTAGGAGGTATCGGATGCCAGAGACCGCAGAGACCGAGGTTCCGCCGCTCACCGCCGACCCGCCGGAGCTCGAAACGCTCCAGATCGAAATCGACGGCGAGATCGGCACCCTGACCCTGAACCGGCCGGACGCCCTCAACGCGATGAGCCCCGAGCTGATCGGGGAGCTCACGACCGCCGCCGCCTGGCTGGCGGATCGCGCCCCGATTCGCGCCCTGATCGTGACGGGCGCCGGCCGCGCGTTCTGCTCGGGCGGCGACGTCAACTGGTTCAAGCGAGGTGTCACCGACGACAGCGTCGACCTGCCCTCCGAGGTCCGCCGCGGCGCCGAGGCCCTCCACAACGCCATCGTCGACATCCGCCGTATCCCCTATCCCGTGATCGCCGCGATCAACGGCCCCGCCGCGGGGGCGGGAATGTCCCTGGCGCTCTCGGCGGACATCAGGATCGCCTCGGACGAGGCCTTTCTCGCGATCGCCTACGGGCGCATCGGCGCGGCCCCCGACGGCGGCATGACCTACTTCCTGCCGCGCGTTGTCGGACCGGCCAAGGCGCTCGAGCTCGCCCTGAACGACCCCAACCTCGACGCGAACGCCGCGCTCGAGGCGGGGCTCGTGACGGAGGTCGTCCCGGCGGACCAGCTGCTCACCCGTGCGCGCGAGAAGGCCGAGAAGCTCGCTGCGAAGGCGCCCTACTACGTGCGCATGACCAAGCGGCTGCTCCACGAGTCGATCGAGCACTCGATCAACGATCACCTGCAGCTGGAGCGCCACGGGATCGCCGACAGCATGGGCACGCAGGACCTGCAGCGCGGCGTGACGGCCTTCTTCGGAGGCGAGACGCCCGAGTTCAAGGGCGACTGAATACGCCGAACGTCCCAACGTCCAGCCCATACGGCGGATTCCGGGACGTTCGCGCGAAATCCCCTCTGTCCATGGCCCCGTAATAGAGTGAGCGGACCCGGCGACGAGCGAAAGGTGGCCTCGATGAGACGAGCTTCAGCAGTTGCATGCGTGGCGGTTGCAGCTGCGCTGGGCCTGGCGGCCTGCGGAGGCAGCAGCAACAACGACACCACCGCGGCCTCGACCCCGGCGAACACCGCGACCAGTGCCGGCGGCGGCGGCGCCGCCGCGGGCGGCTCCACGGTCAACATCTCGACGCCGTCGGGCACCGACCTCGCCTATAACCAGAAGGACGTCAGCGCGAAGGCCGGCAGCGTGACGATCGACTTCCAGAACAACGAGTCGATCTCGCACGACGTGGCCGTCGAGGACTCCTCGGGCATGCAGGTCGGCGCAACCGCCCTGGTCTCGTCCGGGTCAGCCACTGCGACCGTCGACCTGACGCCGGGGACCTACGCGTTCTTCTGCACCGTCCCAGGCCACCGCCAGGCCGGGATGGAAGGCACGCTCACCGTCAAGTAACCAACGCGCGCCCGGTTACTCGGGCAACGCGCGTCCAACTGAATCGGCGACACAGGCCGGCTTGTCCGAGCCTTCGACCTCCACCGTGAAGCGGGTGACGATCTGCCACCAGCCGCCGCCGACCTCCTCGACCTCGGTGACCTCGGCCGTGGCGCGGATCCGCGCGCCGGCCGGAACCGGAGCCGGGAAGCGCACCCTGTTCCAGCCGTAGTTGACGCCCAGCTTGAAGCCGCTCGAGTTGAGCAGCTCGAGGCGCATGCCGTCGATCATCGAGAGCGTGAGGTTGCCGTGGGCGACCGTGGTGCCGAACGGGCTCTCGTTCTTCGCTCGTTCGACGTCGACGTGGATCCACTGATGGTCGCCGCTCAGGTCGGCGAAGGTGTCGATGTCCTCCTGCGTGACCTCGCGCCACTCGCTCGGCCCGACCTGCTTGCCGAGCAGGTCCCTGAGCCCCTCGATTCCCTTGACCTGGACCGTGGCCATGGCCCAACCCTACTGATCGCGCAGCGGCTATGAATACGCCTCTGAGGGGCGGAAGAGACACACACCGCGCGCCCGCGGCCGCCGTTTGTCGGCGGTTCTCGTGGCCGGCGATGATGCTGGCGCTGACCCTCGGACTGGCCGCCTGCGGCGGGGGCGGGAACGGACCGGGTCCGGTGTCGCTCGAACTGGTGATCGGAAACGTGTTGCCGCTCGGCGGCAGCTCGAACCCGCTCGGCCAGTCGGGACGTAAGGCCTCGAAGCTCGCGCTCGAGCAGATCAACCAGGCGGTCCGGGACTCGGGCTCCGACCACCACATCCGGATCGTCAACGAGAACCAGGGCAGCGATACCGATACCGCGGTCGCCTCGGCGGAGAAGCTCGTCAACGACGGCGGCGCGCACTGCCTGACGGGCCCATGGTCATCCCAGGCTGTCGCCAAGTCCGCCCAGGACATCACGATTCCGGCCAAGGTCCTGCAGATCTCCCCCGTGGCCGCCGGCGACGACGTAGCGGAGCTGAACGACCACGACCTCGTGGACAGCACCGCGCTGCCCGTCTCGACGGAGGGCGACGCGCTGGCCGAGGCGATCCAGCGCGACCTGGGCGGAATCAAGGGCCACACAGTGAACGTCGCGACGAGCGCCGACCCGAGCGCGAGCACGGTCAGCCAGGACTTCACCGAGGCCTGGCAGGACGGGAAGGGGACGGTCGGCGGGCCGACCATGCTCGCCTCGCCCCCGCTGAGCCAGGCTTCGCAGATCACCGCGAACAGCCCGGACGCCGTGCTGCTCGTCGACGATCCGAGTGGGTTCGTCCAGCTCGCGCCCGCCCTCTCGGGCAGCGAGCTCTGGAATCCGGCGACCGCCTGGGGCAACGACCAGCTGGTCTCCCCTGCCATTCCCGCGCAGGTCGGCCCGGACACCGTCGAGGGAATGCGGGCGCTCGCCCCCGGGATGCCCACGGGCGGGGAGGCGACCGCGGCGTTCGTGGAGCAGTTCACGTCCGCAGCGCCACAGAGGGTGAAGATCGCCCCGTTCGCCGCGCAGGAATTCGACGCGACGGTCCTCTGCTACCTCGCTGCGGTGGCCGCCGGCTCGACCGACGGGCAGAAGATGGCGGACGAGCTGATCGACATCACCGCGCCGGGCGGCACGGAGTACTCGTGGCGGCAGCTCCCCGAGGCGATCAAGGCGCTCGAGGACGGCCAGGACATCAACTACACAGGGGCGTCAGGCCCGCTCGACATGGACGTTCACGGCGACCCCACCAACGGCGTCTTCGACATCTACCAGTACAGATCGGGAAAGCTGAAGGTCGTCGGTGAGGTCGCGGTCTCCAAGCCGAATCCGGCGATCCCGTAGCGGGGGCCCCCTTGTGTGATTCTCTCGGGCCGCGGAGAGGTACCGCTTTGCATGGAAAGCAGCGGTTTGAGGCGGCCGACTGCTTTCGCGGCCAATGCAGAAGGTGCCGAGGCGACCGGGTGCCTAGCCATTCCAGGCGAACGGCGCGGACGAGCCAGCCTTGCCCTCGAACTCGATGCCGAAGCCGCTGACCCGCGAGCTCGTCGCACGCGCCACCGTCACCGATGGGGCCGCCAGGTGCTGGATGTTCTCGAACCTGGTCGGCTCCGAGGATCCAGGCGGCGTCAGGTCCTCGACCTCGGCGTCGATCGCGTTGCCGACCGTTACCCGATGGTTCAGCCCGTCGTCGACGAACGAGATCGGCGCCCGCTCGACCCCAGCGACCTCACCGACCAGTGGAGCGAGCGCGGCCACCGGGCCGCCGAGCTGGCCGCCGAAGACGGCGCCGAGCTTCTCGGCCTGCTCCCCGCTCGCGCGCTCGTCTACGTAGAGGCCGAGCTTCCAGTTCCCGTCCGTCGCCTGCGCCTGCGGGATGTGGACGAGGAGAACGACCGAGCGATCCTCGACGGCGGTTCCATCGATCTCGCCGGAGTCGACGTGGAAGGCGAACATGACGTCGCAGAAGTCCTTGTCGGCCGGCCACTGAAAGGACGATGCCGTGCAGGGGCAGGCTCCCTCGCAGGTGCAGTTCTCGAAATAGGTTCCACTCAACGCCCAGCTCATCGCTCCTCCTCGCTTTAGCTCGGGCCATCTTCCACCCTCGAGCTGATGCCTGTCAATCACGCTCAGCCCGACGGGTCTTGAACGTCGACGAGAGAACCGCCCGCTTTACAAATGCTGCTTGGACGCGAAGCGGTAGCGCTTTGCATGGAAAGGAGCGCTCTTCGACGCGGCGCTCGTCCTATCGCGACGGCTCCGCCCACGCCAAGGAAGACAGCGAACTCGACAGGGGACGCGAGTGCCAAGCGGCCCGGCGACTTTGCCGCCGGGCCTCCGCGTTTCAGCTCCAGGCGGCGGTCCAGGCCTCTTGGTCCACGTCGTTGTTGAACCGCTTGACCTTGCCAGCGTCGAAGTCCCAGACGTGCTCGAAGGGCGTGTCGAGGTCTGCGCCGCTCTTCGCCTTCCCCTGGAAGCGGCCGGTGACGACCACCGTTTCGCCCTGGTCCTCGAACTTCTCCGGGTTCACGGAGAACTCATCGAAGTTCGCCGGGATCGTGCTGAACACATCGGCTGCCACGCTCTCGGGCCCGCTGAACGTCCCGGAGGCCGAATTGCCTCCGCCGGGCTCGATCCACTCGACATCGGGCGCCATCAGGTCCAGCACGGTCTGTGGGTTGCCTGCGTTGAAGCTGTCATATGCGCCGCGAAGGTTCTCCACATCCTGCTCTGCCATGTACCACTCCTTCTCTCTCTTGGGCCCCAAAACAACTTCCGGGTCCACCCTATGCCGGATCGGGCGCCGTGGACAAGTCATCTCTGCCCGGAGAGTGGTGGGCATGCCTGGTCGCCGAGACGCTGAGGTGCGTCTGTACGGCGGACGACGGGAGGGTCGAGGCCCTCGAAGCCACCGGGCTGGCGGAGTAGCGCTTTGGACGAAAAGCAGCACCGCTGCTTTGCATGGAAGCAGCGCTCTCCTGGCGCTCCCCGCCCCACCCGTCGCGCGAACGTCCCGGAATCCTCCGTATGGGGGTCACCCACGGACGTTCGGTGTCGGCCGGCATCCCGAACGTCCGGCAATCACCCGTATGGGGAATAACCCGGGACGTTCGCAGCAGGTGCGCGCTTTGGACGAGAAGCGGCTATCCGCCTTGTATGGCAAGGGGCGCATTGGGCCGCGCTGACCGGCGCGGATAGAGTTCGTGCCGTGCGGCTGATCCACACCTGCTACCGGGTCACCGATCCCCAGCGCTCGGTCGCCTTCTACGAGGCCCTGGGGCTCGAGAAACGCCGCGAGATGCCGATCCGCGACGAGGCAATCAACATCTTCATGGGCGTGCCGGGTGAGGAGCTCCCCGAGCTCGAGCTGACCCATAACTACGGCGTCGACAACTACGAGCTGGGCACCGCATACGGTCACGTGGCACTCACGGTCGACGACCTGGACGTCACCCTCGAGCATCTCAAGGAGATGGGAATCGAGCCGGAGAAGCCCCCCTATCGAATCCACGAGGGCGGCTCGCGCCTCTGCTTCGTCAGGGATCCTGACGACTACAGGATCGAGCTGCTCGAGCTGAGGGGCTGATGGACGCCACTGGCCGCCGCGATTCTGGTGGCGAAGCCACTCATCGAACCAACCGCACCTCCAAGGGCGGCGAGAGCAGGACCCCGGCCCCGTCTGCGAGGGCCAGGATCCGGGCGACATACGCGCGCGTCTCCGGATAGGGCGGGATGCAGCGGCAGGCGGCGACCGCGCCCGAGCCGGCGTTGTAGGCGGCCAGTGCCAGCGGGACCGAGTGGAATTGGCGCAGCAGGTCCGACATCAGATGGGCCTGGGCGTCGATCGATGCGATCGGGTCGAAGAGATCGCGCAGGCCATATGAGCGCGCCGTTCCCGGCATGAACTGGGCGATGCCGAGCGCTCCGGCCGGCGAGACGGCCTGTGGATTGAATCCCGACTCCGCCATCAGCTGGGCGGCCAGGAGCCCCGGCGAGACGTTCCAGTGGGATGCCGATCGCAGGATCGCCTCTCGGTACTGCGGCGGGACGAAGCTGGGCAGCCCAGACGCCGCGCCCGGCCCGGCCGCCGCCCCGTCCGGGCCGACGGCGTTGCCCGCCGCCGAGCAGGGCGGGGGGCCGGCGACGTATCCGTAGTGCCACGCCTCCCAGGCGTAGCGCCGCAGGAAGCCGAAGCGATGCGCGTTGGCCGCGAGCCACCCGTACCCCGAGGACGGCCCGAGATCGAGCTCGGTCGCGCAGCGATGGAGGGAATGGCCGGGCGGGGCGACCCAGCGCGGGTCGGGATGTCTGGCGAAGAGCGCCGCCTGCTCGGCGTCCGACCGGAAGCCGGAGACCACCAGCAGATCGACGCCGGCGCGTCTCGCGGCGGCGCTCATCCGGTCGTAGGCACCGGCCACATCGGGTCGCATGCCCTCGCCGTCGCGGTAGACGAGCGGCCCCGAGTAGCCGCCGCCCTCGGCCATGGCCGGCATGCCTGTCCACGTGGTCTCAGGGGCCGAGGCCTCCGCGACGGCGCTGGCCACCACCCGGATCGGCCGGCGATCCGAGAGCCGGTCCCCACCGGGGAGCCGCTCCGGGTCGACCTCGCCGACGATCGTCGCGCGAGCCCGGAGAGGCGGCGTGTCCGCGGCATCGGGGAAGGCGATGCGGAGTCGGGCGGGATCGACGCGGTTTCGCCTCGCGGCGTCGATCGCCGCCAACCGAGCGCGGGAGAGGTACTCGCCGCGGGAGAGGTGACGCGGGTTGAGCGACCCGTCCGGCTGGCGGGCGGGCGCGAGCAGCCTCGGAACGTCGTCTCGCATGCTGCGGACAGCCGAGAGGGCGGCGAGATCCGCAGCCCGCTGTACCCGGCCCCGTCCCGTGGCGGCGCCCCCGATCGCAGCCAGCGCCACGGCCGCGAGGATCAGCATCAGCCCCGCGCCGAGCAGCGCCGGCAGCGCCTGTCCCCGCCTCGTCGCCCGGGTCGGCGCCGCCTCACGGCGCGGCCCGGACAGATTGAGCAGACGACTCGCGATCCCTCTGGCGTACTCGGAGTGGCCCCGGCCCGGCCGGGCGCCCGCCAGGGCGCGTCGCGACGCGAGCGGGCCCGGGGCGCGGGTGGCAATCCGGCGCGAGCAGCCGCGCCGCTCCAACTCCCCCACAGCGAGAGCCGCCAGCGAGCGCTCACTCGGCAGCGAGGCGAGCAGGCAGCAGCCGCCGATCCTGAGGTCCGAGTCGAGCGCCGGCACCCAGAGCTCGCCCGGGAGATGGATGACGGCCAGCTCGACATCCGCCGTGACGACCGCCGTCTGGGTGTCATCCAGATGCTCACCGCCGGTCAACGCGAGGTGACAGACCAGGCCCCGGGCCGCGCCCCGCAGCCCTTCCCGCCGCAGCCCTTCCTCGATTCGCCGGGCGGCCGCTGCCGCGAGCAGCGTGGGGCTCCGGCGCTGCGCTCCCTCCCCGAGCTCCAGGAGCAGGGTCCCCGCGCCGGTCAGCGCGGCAGCCTCGACGGCGACCGCCGCGGCCAGCCCGAGGCTCGCCCGGCGGTCGGTTCCGCTGACGAGGATGGCGGAGCTCATCCGCCACTTCCCGGCGGTGGCCGGGACCACGCCTCGGAGCTCACCGCGAGCGCGTCGGAGAGTTCCGGCAGCGGGGCCGGTGGTCTCAGCTCGACCCGAACCCGGCCGTCCCTTGCGCTCACTTCCGATCGTGCCCGCGCCCAGCCGGGCAGCGCGGCACGGGCCGCCTGCCGGGCATCCCGGCCCGCCGCGCCGGCGAGCGCGCCGGCCTCCGCCGCCCCGTCGGCGATCGTCAGTGAGTAGCCGACCAGAAGCAGCTGCACGGCCAGCACGGTCGCCAGCGCGAGGGCCGGCAGCGCCGCCACCAGCTCGACCGAGGCCTGCCCCGGTGCGTCGCGCTCAGCCGGCCGACGCATTCAGGGTCGAGGAGGCAGCGACGGCTGGCAATTCGACGCCGGGCACGAGCGAGGGGACTCGCACACTCACCCGAACTCCGTCATCGGACCGGATCGCGGCGCTGCGGCGGAGCGGCCCGGGAAGTGCGCGACGCGCCGCGGCCTCTGGGTCGCCACCCACTTTCTCCGCCCGGGCGCCCACACGCGCCGCGACCCCGGCGGACCACAGCGCCCAGCCGGCGGCCACCGCCTGGCCGGCCAGGATCAGGCAGACCGCCAGGGCGGGAAGGACCGCGACGAACTCGACCGATGCCTGGCCGGATCCCGAAGCTGTCGACGGTCGCGCCATGACGCCGAACCTAGGAACGCCCCGCTGACGCGATGCGTCGAGAAGGCTACGAGAGGGAAACCAATCGGCGCCGGATCAGCGCCGGCCACCGCCGGGCGCGGACGGCGCCGTCCGGGTCAGTACGTGGTCGCCTTCCGCCAGATCAGGACGATCGCCCCGACGCAGGCGGCGATCAGGGCGATCCAGAGGAGCAGTCCCCCGCCCCAGGAGGAGAACTCGTCGTAGGCGACGGCCAGGAGCGCGATCCCGCCGAGTGCGCCGAAGAGACCGGCCCTCTGCGGGTCGGTGAGGGTGGCCAGCGTCAGCTGCTGCTCCCGGTAGAGGCGGTAGGCGAACCAGGCGATCGCCGCCAGGAAGATCAGGGTCAGCGCGGCCATCACGGTCGCGGCGGCCGCCCCGCCCCCGGGCAGGAAGTCGACGATCGCCGCGAGGGCGAGGATGATCGCGACGTTCCGGACGGTCTGGGGCATGGGCGCGATTCTAGGTCGTGCGGGCCCGGCCCCGCAACAGCGGCCGGAAGTTTGTGCTTGCAACTTGAATCGCCAATGTGAAGGTTTTGTCAACGCGTTTCCTTCGAATTTGCGAAGATCCGGGGCAGGGTGATTGAGAAAGAGGTGCGTCGTCGTTAGCGTTCGATCAGATGTCTGAGGTCTCGACCAGACTCGATCCCGGCGTCACCTCGGAGCCTCCCGGCGCTGCGCTGCGCTTCGCCCGCCGGGTTCACCTCGGCCAGCACCGCAAGCAGACCGGTGAGCAGTTCGTCGAGCACCCGATCGCGGTCGCGGACCTGCTGACCCAGGCCGGCTACGGTGGGCCGATGATCTCGGCCGCCTATCTGCATGACGTAGTCGAGCACACAAATGTCGAGCTCGACGAGCTTCGCGAGCGCTTCGGCCCAGAAGTCGCCGGCCTTGTCGACTCCCTCAGCGAGGACCCCGACATCGACGGCTACGGAGCCCGCAAGCGCGACCTGAGGCGACAGATCCTGGAGTCGGGCGGGGACTCGGTGGTCATCTACTCGGCGGACCGTGTGGCCAACATGCGGGATTGGCGCAAGGTCGCCCCCGAGGACCGGCCGGCGATCGGGGAGCGGCTCGGCACCACGCTGGAGGAGCGGCTGCAGCTCTGGAGTGAGGACGTCGAGGAGCTGCAGGGAGCCGATCCCCAGACTCCCTTCCTCGTCGAGATGCAGGTCGAGCTCGAGGTGCTTCGGGCCGAGGCCCGGATCTGACGAAGTCCTGAACAGCCGGCCAAACGGCCGTTGTTTGCGCCATTTAGGCGCCCCATAGGTCCTGCTGAATGACTAGTGTTTTGTGCGCGTTCTGAGAACGCCTGCCCGCTCAGTCTTCCGTCCGATCTCCCCTGACCCCCGCTGACCACAGCCAGTTTGCGATCGGCTTCGACCGCCGTGACCTGCCCCGCCTGCACGAGCTATGGGACGAGATCGTGCTGGCCGAGCGCTGGTCCGAGGGCGAGATGACCGCCCGGTTCGAGGCCGCCTGGTCCGATCTCCACGGAGTCGGATCGGTGGCGACCGGCGGCTGGAGCGGCGCGGCTCTCGCCGCCCTCGACTTCGCCGGCGTCAAGGGCGAAAAGGTCCTCTGCCCCTCCAACACGTTCATGGCGACCCCGCTCGCGATCATCCACGCGGGAGCCGAGCCCGTCTTCGTCGACTGCAACCGCGACGATCTCTGCATGTCCTTCGACGATTTCCAGCGCAAGGCGGAGCAACACCGGCCGCGCGCGGCGGTACTCGTCCACATCGGCGGCCACATCGCCTTCGAGGTCGAGCGGATCGCCGCCTACTGCCGGGATCACGGCATCTTCCTGCTCGAAGACTGCGCTCACGCACACGGAGCGCGCTGGGGCGATCGCCGGGCCGGAACGTGGGGCGACGCGGGCGCCTATTCGTTCTACGCGACCAAGACGATCTCGACCGGCGAGGGCGGGATGCTTATCTCGGCCGATGAAGAGCTCCTCGAGCACGCCCGCGCCTTCCGGAACTACGGCAAGCCCGACCACCGCGTCGAGGGCCTCAACCTGCGGATGAGTGAGTTCACCGCGGCGATCGGCCTCGTGCAGACGGAGCGCATGGACGAGATCGTCGCCCGCAAGAACGAGGTGGCGCGGGAGCGGCTCGATCCCGTCTACACCAGCCGGCTCGAGCTGCCCGACGGGATGACGTCGGGCCTCTACAAGTACATCGTCTTCGAGGAGATCGAGCGCTCGACCGGCAAGGTCTACGACGACCCCTGCCACCGGATCATGGGCACCGGGGACGAGCTGCCGAACACGGATTGGGTCGCCGAGAACCACTGGTGCGTGCCCCTGTATTACGCCCCTGTGGTCGAGTCTGAGCAACTCGCTGCCGAGGAGACGGCATGAAGCGCGTCGTCGTGACCGGAGGCTCGGGCTTCATCGGCTCGCACGTCGTGGACAAGCTGGCGGCTGCCGGCTTCGAGCCTCGCATCTACGACCTGCGGCACTCCCCACACCACGAACCAGGGGAGGTGGACACCGTAGTCGGCGACCTGCTCGACGGCGAGATGCTCCGGGGTGCGATGGAGGGCTGCGAGGCGGTGGTGCACCTCGCCGCCTACGCCGACGTCGGGGTGGTCGCCGATCAGCCCGTCTCCGCAGAGGAGTGCAACGCGCGGGGCACCCTCCGGGTGCTCGAGGCCGCTCGCGCAACCGGCACCAGGGTGCTGTACGGCAGCACGATCTGGGTGTATGGGAACTCCGGCGACGGCGTCATCGATGAGGAATCGCCGATCGGCATGCCCGACCATCTCTACACGGCGAGCAAGCTGGCCGGCGAGATGTACTGCACCTCGTACGCAGAGCTCTACGACGTGTCGTGCACCATCCTGCGCTTCGGCATCCCATATGGCCCGCGTGCCCGGCCGTCCGCGGTGATCCCGATCTTCGTCTCCAAGGCGCTCAAGGGCGAGCCGCTGACGATCGCCGGCGACGGCCTACAGACACGCCGTTTCGTCTATGTCGAGGACCTGGCCGATGGCCTGGTCGCGGCAGTGGATCGCGGCGAGGAGGGTCGCATCTACAACCTGGCCGGCGACGAGACCGTCACGATTCGCGAGCTCGCCGAGGTGGTCTCGGATCTCGTCGGCGACACGGAGATCGTGCACACCGCCGGGCGCAATGGCGACTTCGGCGGCGCCGTGGTCTCCAACGAGCGCGCCGCCCGGGAGCTCGGCTGGCGGGCCTCCACCCCGCTGCGCGAGGGTGTCCGCCGATACGTCGCCTGGCTCGAGCCTGGGCACGCCCCGGCCACAGAGCCTGTCGAGGAGGAGGTCGCCAGTCCCGTTCCGTCGGTCGTCCCGGCCGTCTCCAGGGCCAGGCTCCCGGCCTGGGCGACCTCTCCCGCCACCTCCTGGCCCAGCGCCTGGATCGTGGCACTCGCCTGTTTCGCCGGAACGGCGATCCCGTCGATGCTCGCGTTCCGAAGCGACGACTTCGGGACCGGACAGGGCGGGTACGTCGCGATCACCTGCCTGATCGCGATCCTCGCGGCTCTCAGCCTGCTGCCGCTCGGCCCGGGCGGTCGCCGTCCCACGGGTGGCGGTGTGATCGCGGGATGGCTGCTGGCGGGCTACGTGCTCCTCGAGACCGTGCCCTGGACACGCCACCTCTTGAACCTCGGGATGCCGCACAAGGGCACGATCGCCCTGAGCGCGATGGGCATAGCGATCGCCCTGCTGGTCGCCGCCGCCGCTCTGCGCTGGCGCGGCGACGAGGAAGCGGCGACGGACACCGTCAGTTAGCCGTCTTCAGCCCGCCGTCCTCGATCGCGTCGAGGATCGCCGGCAGCGCCGCAACCGTGCCGCGCCAGCAATCCGGCTGGCTGTAGTGGTCGGCGTCGTGGAGCAGCAGCACGTCACCGGCGCGCAGCCCCTCGGTCGCCTCGGACGCGATCGCCTCGGGGGAGCGGTCCGCGCGCCAGTCGTGACCCCAGCGAGACCAGAGCAGCGGCTCGAGGCCCCGGGCGCTGACCTCGACGATGCTCGGGTAGCTGAAGATCCCGTAGGGCGGGCGGTAGAGGTCCGGGCGCAGGCCCGTCGCCTTCTCGATCGAGGCGATGCCCCGCTCCAGGTCGTCCACGAACGTCCGGGGGGTCAGCCGCAGGACGTTGCGGTGGCGATACCCGTGGACCGCCGCGGTGTGCCCCGCCGCGCTGATCTCCGCGGCCAGCTCGGGGTCCCGCTCGACCTGCTCTCCGCAGAGAAAGAAGATCGCCGTCGCGCCCCGCTCGCGGAGCGCCTCGAGTACCGCGGGTGTCCCCTCCGGATGGGGACCGTCGTCGAAGGTGAGCGCCACGGCGTCGCCGCGGTCGATTCGACGCGGCAGGCCGAGCAGCTCGGCGACGCTCGGCACGACCGGGGCGAGCGCCGGTGACCACCAGGCGGCCGCGGCGGCCGCCGCGCCAAAGAGGAGAGGACGGCTTCGGATGCCAGGATGGTGCCACTCATGGACGGGCAGCTAGGTCTCGGCTTCGCCCTGGCGCTCGCCGCGGCCTGTTGTTACGAGACGGGCTACGCCCTCCAGGCCCTGGAGGCGAGGAGGGCACCGCCCGAGCGCGCGCTCCGGCCGTCGCTGGTCGGCCACCTGCTGCGCCGCCCGGTGTGGGTCGGCGGCATCGCCCTGGCGCTGATCGGCTGGCCGCTGCAGATCGCCGCCCTCTCCCAGGCGCCGCTGACCCTGGTTCAGCCCGTCCTCGCGCTCGGGCTGCTGCTGCTGCTCGCTCTCGGCGTTCGGGTGCTCGGCGAGCGGGTCGGCCCGCGGGAGCTCGTCGCGGTGGTGCTGATCATCGGCTCCGTCGCGGTCTTCGCCTGGGCGGCGCCTCGCGACACGGGCGACGTCGAGCGAAGCGCCGGGCTCGTCGTCGCGCTGGCGATCCTGATCGCCGCGGCGCTCGCGCCATACGCGATCGGGCTGGTGCGACGCGGCGCCAGCCCGATGCTGCTGCTGGTGGCGAGTGCCGGTGCTGCCGACGGGCTGGCCGCGTTCGTGGCCAAGATCGTGGCCCAGGACGCCTCGGACGGAGCGCTGGTCGGGGTCGTGCTCTGGGCGGGACTGGTGGCCGCCGTCGTGATCGTCGGCCTGATCAGCGAGTCGTCGGCCCTGCAGCGCTTCGCGGCGACCCGGGTCGCCCCCACCGTGCTCGTCATGCAGATCGTGATCCCGGTGGTGCTGGCGCCTCTGGTCGGGGGCGAGGGCTGGGGCGGCACGCCGCTCAACGGTGCGGTGCTCGTAGCCGCCCTAGTGGCGATCGCCGTGGGCGCCGGCCTGCTGGCGAGCTCCCCCGCCGTCGCGCAGCTGGCCGTCGGCGAGGCGGAGGATCGCGGCGGCGGCTGAGGGCAGCTCGGCGAAGGATCGATCCGGGGCCGGCTTCGCCGCCAGGGCACGCAGCATCGCGGGCTGGAGCTCGGCGCGCGAATCGGCGACCTGGGCCAGTCCGAACCGCAGAAACGCCTCGTTGTTGGCCCGGACGTGGCCCAGCCCCCACCCGTACGAGACGACGCCGCAGCCGCTCATGATCGCCTCGAGCACGGTCAGCCCGGCGGTCGAATGGACGAGCAGGTCGGCGGCAGCGAACCAGTCCGGCATCCGCTCGGTGAAGCCCTCTACCACGACGCGCGGCTCGGCGGCGAAGTGGTCGCCAAGGGTCCTCCGCAGCTCGTCGTTCCGGCCGCAGAGGCAGATCACGGTCGAGTCCTTCAGCCCAAGCGCCTCCTCCGCGGCACCCTCCAGATCGCCCACGGCCCAGCCCCCTCCCGAGACGAGCACCGCCGGCCCCTCCGGCGGCAGGCCGAGCTCACGGCGCGCCTCCGCCTGATCGCGCGGCTCGTAGAAGCGGGGGTCGGTGAGGCCGCGAACGCAGGCGATCTCGCTTTCCGGGGCGATCCGGGCGACCTCCTCGGCCGACTCCGGGTGGGTGATCAGGTGAAGGTCGACTCCGGGGTGCGCCCAGTAGCGGAGCGCTGCGAGGTCGGTGATCGCCGAGACGACCGGGACGTCGATCTTTCCCCTGGCCCGCAGATCGCCGAGGACCTCCGTGGTGCCTGGATAGGTCGAGATCACGACGTCGGGCGACCGCTCGAGCACGGCTCGCCTGATCGGCCTTGCTGCCAGCCACTGGGTCAACCTCGCCGCGAACCAGCGGGTCGGCGGCACGTCGGTGATCAGCCTGTAGGACAGGTCGAAGAGCCGATTTCCCCACTTGGAATGAAACCGGGAGCTGTCCAGGACCAGACGGCGGACGAGGGGGTTGACCAGGGCCAGCGAGTCGACGATCTCGACCTCGGCCTCGGGCTCCTCGGCGGCGATTCCGTCGCGGATTGCTCGCGCAGGCAGGTCGTGCCCCTCCCCGATCGACGCGCTCAGGATCAGGACATTCAATCGCCGGCAGACCGTCGACCCGTTGGCCTGCGCTCTGGCAGCTGCTGCCGTCTCAGGAGCGGGCCCACGAACCAGAAGCCGAGGAAGGCGAGTGCGATCCCGGTGGTGCTGAGCACGGCCGTCTCTCTCCCGAACAGGAAGTCGCTGATCAGCAGGACGACGCCGCACATCGAGATCGCCAGCAGGAGCAGCCCGATCAGGGCGAGGTTGTTGGAGAGAGTGACGATGAACTCCTTCTGCTGGCGGCGGAAGAGGATGCGATGGCCTGCTGTGGGAGCGACCAGCATCACCGTGGCCAGTGCGACGCAGATCAGGATGCCGAAATAGAGCTTCTGCTGGAAATCCGTGAGGCTGTCGAAACGCTGCGAGAACGGCACCGTGAGCAGGAAGGCGAACAGCACCTGGACGCCGGGCAGCGCAACGCGCAACTCCTGGAGGAGGTCGGAGAGGTTGCGGTCGGCGCGCTCATCCTCGCTCTCCTCCCTGCCGCTCTCCTGGTGGCGGGATCGCATCGGAGTTGCCAGGCTGATCGGGCATCGCTAGATCGCTACTTCGAGGTCATGACGACGATGCCGAGCACTATTGCAGCGGTCACGACTGCGAGGGCCAGCACCGCGAGCCCGCCGGCCGCCGCCGCCAGCACCGGCCGCTCGTTCCGCACCATGTCAGCGAGCGCGTCGACTCCGAAGATCAGGATCGCGAAGACGGTGGTGACCCCGATGCCGGCGACCAGCGACGCTAGCACCGTATCCAGGAGCGCCTTCGTCTCTACGACTGTCGCGATCAACCGGTCCTCCTAGACCGGCAGAGGCTCCTGCCGCAGCCGGCGGGCGAAGACCAGCGCCGCCGCGGCGATTCCGAGGGCGAAGATCACGACGGGGCCCGCCGCTTCGTTGCCGAAGAGCTGGCAGAAGCCGTAGATCGCGCCGCCGACCGCCGCCGCGGCGGGCATCGTGAGCAACCAGGCGACGACGATGTTGCCCGCCACGCCCCAGCGGACGGCGGACACCTTCTTGCCGGCCCCGACCCCCATGACGCCGCCGCTGATCACCTGCGTCGTCGAGAGTGGGAACCCGTAGTGGGACGAGGCGAGGATGACCGCGGCCCCCGCACCCTGCGCGCAGAAGCCCTGCGCGGCGTCCATCTTGATGATCTTCGTGCCCATCGTCCGGATGATCCTCCACCCGCCGAAGTAGGTGCCGAGGGAGATGGCGCTGGCCGCGGAGATCACCACCCACGTCGGAACGGACGCGTCCGACGAGAGGTTGCCGTTGGCGATCAGCGCGAGCGTGATGACGCCCATCGTCTTCTGCGCGTCGTTGGTTCCGTGTGCGAGGGCCAGGAGGCCGCCCGAGACGACCTGCCCCAGCCTGAAACCCCGGTTCACGGGTCCAGGCCGCTCCCTGCCGACGATGCCGTAGACGATGTTGATAGCGATCACGCCGACGACAAAGGCGACGACCGGCGCGATGACCGCGGGAATCAAGACCTTGCCGATCACTCCATCCCGGAAGATGGCGTCCGCACCGGCGGCCACGAAGGCGGAGCCGACCACCCCGCCGATCAGGGCGTGCGACGAGCTCGAAGGGAGGCCGAAGTACCAGGTTGTGAGGTTCCAGGCGATCGCCCCCACGAGCCCCGCGAAGACGACCGTCGGGGTGATCACGTCGGCGTTGACCACGTCCTTGGCGACCGTCGCCGCCACCGCAAGCGAGATGAAGGCGCCCGCGAAGTTGAAGATGGCGGCGTAGGCGACCGCGACGCGCGGCGGCATGGCGTGCGTCGAGATCGACGTCGCCACCACGTTCGCCGTGTCGTGGAACCCGTTCGTGAAGTCGAAGAGGAGCGCCGTCGCGACGACGATGACGATGACGACGTCGTTGCTCACGCGTTCTTGATGACGATGCCCTCGACGATGGAGGCGGAGGTCTCGGTGGCGTCGATCGCTCGCTCGAGCCTCAGGAATACGTCCCGCCAGCGGATCACCACCATCGGGTCGATCCTGTCCGCGAACAGCGAGGCCACCGCGTCGCGGTAGATCCGGTCCCCGTCGTTCTCCAGGCGGTGGACCTCGATCCAGTAGTGATCCAGGTCCTTGAAGCCGCGCAGGTGCTGAAGCAGTCCATAAATCTGTTCGCACGACTTGACCAGGACCTCGGCCAGCGCCTGCGCCTGGTCCATCGGTGCCTCGATGCGGTAGAGGCCCATGAAGTCCGCGACCTCCTCGATGTGGTCCACGATGTCGTCCAGCCGCGTGGCGAGGCCGTAGATGTCCTCCCGGTCGATCGGCGTCACGAACGTCGTGTTGAGCCGCTGGATGATGTCGTGGGTGATCCGGTCCCCCTCCTGCTCGGCCTTGAGGATGTCCCGCGAGAGGCCCCCGTCGTCGGGCCACTGATCGAGCATGTCGCGCAGCAGCTTGGCCGCCCGCAGGGTGTTCTGGCCGCCCTCGGCGAAGAGGTCGAAGAAGACGCGGTCCTTCGGAACGAGTGAGAACCGGGCCACGGGTGGGGCAACCTAGCAGGAGGCTGAGGAGCCGGCGACCGCCCCTCCTACACGGAGTCGGCGACCTCCTTGGCGCGCTCCGTGTGGAGCTCCAGGAGCTCCGCCTGGAGGTTGCGCGGCGGGTCTCCGTTCGTCGTCAGTCGTGACCAGACCCCGTCGCTGCCGAGCTCCCAGGCGCTGGTGTTGTCGGCGAAGGCGCGATCGAGAGTGTCGGAGAGCTGCGCGCGGTTCGCGTCGTCCTCGACCGGCGAGAGCAGCTCGACGCGGTTGTAGAGGTTCCGCGGCATCAGGTCGGCCGAGCCGATGAAGATGCGGGTCTCATCGGGACGCTCGAACGAGAAGATCCGGGAGTGCTCGAGGAAGCGCCCGACTATCGAGACGACCCGGATGTTCTCCGAGACACCCGGCACCCCGGGACGCAACGCGCAGATGCCCCTGACGTTGAGGTCGACCTGGACGCCCGCCTGCGAGGCCCGGTAGAGCGCCTGGATGCAGGACGCGTCGAGCAGCGAGTTCATCTTCATGCGGATGCGGGCCGGATGGTCGTCGGAGTGCGCCTCGATCGCCCGGTCGATCTCGCCGAGGATTCCATCCTTGAGGTTGAAGGGCGCGACCAGCACCTCGCGATACCCGCTCGGGCGCGCGTAGCCGGTGAGGTAGTTGAACATCTCGGCGATGTCGTCGCCGATCTCCTGGTCGGCGGTGAACAGCCCGAAGTCGGTGTAGATCCGGGCGGTCTTCGGGTTGTAGTTCCCGGTCCCGATGTGCACGTAGTTCCGGACGCCGTCCCCCTCCCGGCGCGCCACCAGGACGCACTTCACGTGCGTCTTCATGCCCGGGATCCCGTAGACGACGTGCACGCCCGCCTCCTCCAGCGCCCTCGCCCAGCGGATGTTGGCGCTCTCGTCGAAGCGCGCCTTCAGCTCCACCAGGCAGACGGCCTGCTTGCCGAGCTCCGACGCCTCGATCAGCGCCGGGACCAGCGGCGAGTCGGCGCTCGTCCGGTAGACCGTCTGCTTGATCGCGAGCACGTTCGGGTCCTCGACCGCCTTGCGGACGAAGCGCTCGACCGAGCTGGTGAATGAGTCGTAGGGGTGATGGACGAGGATGTCGCCCTGGCGTATCGCGGCGAACACGTCGATCTCCCGATGGGTCCGGCTCCCCTGCTGGAACTGCGCCGGGGTGACCCCCTGCCAGGGCGGATACCGGAGCTCACGGAAGCCCTGGATGGAGTAGATGTCCGTGAGATCGTCCAGGCCGATCAGCCCGGGAGTCTCGAAGACCTGCTGTTCATCGATGTTCATCGCCTCAACGAGCTGATCGAGCAGCCTCGGCTCCATGTCCGGAGAGATCTCAAGGCGAACGACCTCGCCGAAGCGGCGTCGGCGGACCTCCTCCTCGACGGCCAGCAGCAGGTCGTCGGCCTCGTCGGAGACGTCGTAGTCCGTGTCCCTGGTCACCCGGAAGAGCGAGTGATGGACGATCTCCATGCCCGGGAAGAGGTCGTCCAGGTTGGCGGCGATCACATCCTCGAGAGGCACGAAGGTCAGCCCACCGTCGCCGATCGCAAGGAAGCGCCGCAGCAGCTCCTTCGGCACCTTGACGCGCGCAGCGACCTCCTCCCCCTTCTCGGGATTCCGGAGCAGGACCCCGAGGCTGAGCGACATATTCGAGATGTAGGGGAAGGGCCGGCCGCGGCCGATCACCAGTGGGGTGAGCGCCGGGAAGACCTGGCTTGTGAACAGGTGCTCGACCTCCTCGCGCTCCCTCGCGTTCGCCGCCGACAGCGAGATGATCCGAATGCCGTGCTCGGCGAGCGCCGGCTGAATCTCGTCCTCGAAGCAGTGGGTGAGGCGCTCGCGCAGCTCGATCGTCCGCTGGCGGATCAGCCTGAGCACGTCCGCGGGCGCCAACGCGTCGGCGCCGCGGGCGTCGATCTTCCCCTCGACCTTGTCGTGCAGACCGGCGACCCGGACCATGAAGAACTCGTCCAGGTTGTCCTCGTAGATGGCGGAGAAGTTGACCCGCTCGAGCAGCGGGACGCGGGGGTCCTCGGCGAGCTGCAGCACGCGGTCGTTGAAGTCGAGCCAGGAGAGCTCGCGGTTGAAGTAGAGCGAGGGATCGCTGAGGTCGGGCTCCCTTGCCCCGGCCGGGACCGTCTCCGGGGTGACCGTCGCTCCTCCGCCCGCGGCCGGCCCGCTCGACTCCGTCGTTTGGGCTAGCTCATCGGTCACCCCATCATCTTAGGGGCGCCGCCTAAGCAGCCCTGAGCAGTTTGATGCGGGGCTCCTCTGCGGGCTCCGTGACCCTGTCGTAGCCGTCTGCGAGCTGACTCATCGACGCCTCCCAGGTGCGTGTGAGGGCGGCCTCGCGGCCCTGCCGCCCGAGCTTGGCTCGCCACGCGGGCGAATCCGCGAGCTGGAGCAGGGCTGCCGCCAGCATCGCCGAATCCGCTCGGACAGCCGCCCGGTCTCACCCACGGCGCCCGCTGGAGGCCACCCCCTGGGGCGAGCCTCCGTTGGCACGTAACCGCCCGGCTCGCCGACGGGACGCGGATCAGCTGGCGGGCGGGCGAGTGGACTCAGCCGGGGGAGCGTCCGGTGCGCTTTCTCGAGGGGCCGCGGAGCGAGTAGCCCGCTCGCGATCGAGCCGGGCCTGCTCGGCCTGCGCCTCGGCCTGACGGGCCGCGCGTTCGGCGGCCTCCGCCCGCTGCCTGGCCCGCTCCGCCGCCCTCGCTGTGCGCCGCGCCTCGCGCGCTCGTGCCAGATGGGCGTTCACCGCCCGCTCGAGCCGCACCCAGGTCCCCGTCTGCTCCTGGCGGCTCCAGAAGTCCGCGAAGCGATCCTCGAGCAGCTCGCGACGCGCCTGGAGGTAGACCGAGAGCACGTCGAGACCGCGGTACGCGGTGCGATGCGGGGCTCGCGCCGCCAGCCTGGGGTCGAGGTCGGGGGCCCGCCCGGCCCTGGCCCTGACCGACGCTGCATCGCGCCGCTGGAGCGACTTCGAGTGGTCGCGCACGCGCGGCAGCATCACCTCGCAGTCGTGGATCTCGCCGAGGATGTCCTGCAGATCGCGGGCGCGACGGCGGGCCGTGTCGGCCGGCTTGCCAAAGATGAAGCCGGTTACCTCGAGCACGTAGCGCAGGCGCTTCGCCGCGATCCGCATGTCGTGCTGGGCCTTGGTTTTGCCGGCGAGAGCCCGCGGAGCGAAGGCGATCATCTCGTCGAGCCTCACCTGGATGATCCGGGCGGCGTTTTCGCCGAGCGCGCGCTCGGGGTCGAGCTTCCGGACCTGCCGAGCCTTCATGCCGTGACGCTCCGCGCGCTGCCGACCAGCTCGGTCAGGCTCTCCCGGAGCGCGGTCAGGTGCGAGCTCTCGACGAGGGGCGCGAGCTCGCGGTTCGCCTCCTCCTGCTCGTCTCCGAGCCACCGGATCAGCGAGGCGATCCCGCGGCGGTCGGGGGCGGGCATCTGCTCGTTGAAGGCATGGAGCGCAGCGATCGACACGTCGCGGTCTCGCCGCTCGCCGAGAGCGTCGGCGAGCCGCTTCACCTCTCGCAGGGCGTGGGCGTAGGCCTCGGCGGGGAAGCAGGGCTCGAAGATCTCGAGGGCCGCCCGCAGCCTTCGCGTCGCGACCCGCATGTCATGGACGCGCTCGATGTCGCCGGTGTCCAGCACATCCTGGGCGTTCTCGGTGAGCTCGGCGGCGCGGACGGAGACGATCCGGGCAGCGGCATCGGCATACGACTGCTCGGCCGCGAGATCGGGGATTGGCTTGGCCTTCGCCATCGACGCCGTGACACGCTACCGGGGGGCCGGGCCACCGCCAACTCCGGCGATTAGTTTCACCCTTCCCTATGGTCATAGGGAGAGCGTGGACGGGATGAACGCGCAATCCACTCTTGCGATCGAGGCCACCGGCCTCGAGAAGTCATTCGGCGAGACCCGCGCCGTCTGCGGCGTCGACCTCGCGGTGCGCCGCGGCAGCGTCTACGGGATGCTCGGGCCGAACGGCGCCGGCAAGACCACGACGATCCGGATGCTGGCCACGCTGCTGCGCCCCGATGGCGGCGAGGCCCGCGTCATGGGCCATGACATCGTCCGCGACGCCGACGAGGTCCGCCGAGCCATCAGCCTCACCGGCCAGCTCGCCTCGGTCGACGAGGACCTGACCGGCCGCGAGAACCTGATCCTGATCGGCAGGCTGCTCGGCTACCGCCGTGCCGAGGCGAAGGGACGCGCGAATGACCTGCTCGAGGCGTTCGGCCTCGCAGACGCGAGCGGACGGCTTGTCAAGAGCTACTCGGGGGGCATGCGCCGCCGGCTCGACATCGCCGCCAGCCTCGTCGTCACCCCGGAGCTGATGTTCCTGGACGAGCCGACAACCGGACTCGATCCCCGATCGCGCAACCAGGTCTGGGCGATCATCAGGGCCCTGGCGGGCGCCGGCACCACCGTCCTGCTCTGCACGCAGTACCTCGACGAGGCCGACCAGCTCGCCGACGGGATCGCGGTCATCGACCAGGGCCGGGTGATCGCCGAGGGAACGCCCGCCCAGCTCAAGGCCTCGGTCGGGTCCGGAACCCTTCGTATCCGCCTTCTGGACCCCGACCAACGGCCGCTCGCCGAGCCGGTCGTCGCTCGCGCCTTCAGCTGCGAGGTTCACTTCGAGCCCGATCCCGCGGCGCTGTCCGCGCCGTGCGGGAGCGCCGACCAGGCGGCCGAGGTCGTCGGTGAGCTCTCGCGCCAGGGAATCGCAGTCGCGAACTTCTCACTCGGCCAGCCCAGCCTCGACGAGGTCTTCCTCGCCCTCACCGGGCACACCGCCGAGGAGGCCGCAACCAACGGCCAAGCTCAGATCGAAGAGGAGGGGGCTGCGGCATGAGCACCCCTGAGACGCAAACTGCGCAGGTCCCGGCCCTGGAGGAGCCGGAACTCCGCAAGGCGCTCGCCTCCTCGCACCCGGAGAGGGCGAGCGCGGTCTCCGCCACCCTCACCTTCGGCTGGCGAGGGATGCTGAAGGTGAAGCACGTGCCTGAGCAGCTCATCGACGTGACGATCACGCCGGTGATGTTCACGTTGCTCTTCACCTACCTGTTCGGCGGGGCGATCGCCGGCTCGACCAGTGCCTACCGCGACTTCGTCCTCCCCGGGATCCTGGTGATAGCCGTCCTCTTCACCACCGTCTACTCCGGCATCGCGATCAACACCGACGTCACCAGGGGCGTGGTGGACCGCTTCCGATCCCTGCCCATCTGGCCGTCGGCTCCACTGCTCGGCGCCCTGATCGGCGACATGGTCCGCTATCTGGTCGCCTCCACCGTGATCATCGTCCTCGGCCTGATCCTCGGCTTCCGGCCCGACAATGGGGTACCGGGCGTGCTCGCCTCAGTCGGCCTCGTCGTCCTCTTCTCGTTCGGCGTCTCCTGGGTGTTCACGAGCCTCGGGCTCGTGATGCGATCGCCGAACGCGACGATGAATGCTGGCTTCATGGCCATCTTCCCGCTCACCTTCCTGAGCAACGTCTACGTGGAGCCCAGCACGCTGCCGGCGGGTCTGGAGGCGTTCGTGAACGCGAACCCGATCTCGCACCTGACCAGCGCCTGCCGCGGGCTGATGGACGGATCAGTGCAGGCCGACAACCTGATCGTCGTGCTCGGCACGACGGCGCTGCTCACCGCGATCTTCCTCCCGCTGACGACGTATCTCTATCGCCGGGCGTAGCTAGGCCGCGAGCCGCTCCTCGGACCCGTCCAGGTTGCCGTTCAGGAGGGTGAGGATGATGCCCTCGCGCAGACCGCCCTTGCCGATCTGGAGGGGCTGCCCGAGCATGTCCGAGAACTTCTCCAGGAGCAGGACGCCGGCGGGGAGCAGCTTGACGCGGCGGGAGTCGAGCTCGAACCGCTTGGCGACGTCATAGATCTCGTCGCTAGAGAGGACGCGAACCGCTCGCTCGAGCGTCTCGTACTCGAGCACCGCGCCCACCAGCGTGCGGAGCGAGGTGGCGCTGCCGCCCACAGCGACCGCCTGCTCGGGCTGCTCGAGCTCCTCCCCGGCGAAGAAGTCGGAGATGTGATCGCGCAGCTCGCGGATCTCGGCCGCCGACGGTGGATCGGACTCCAGGTGGTCCTCGGTTAGCGACCCCGAGCCGATCTTGAACGACGTCACCTCGGTGACGCCGTCGGGGACCGTGCCATAGATGACCTCGGACGATCCTCCGCCGACGTCCACCACCGCCACCGTGCCCTCGACCGGATGGCCGAGCGACTTGGTCGCGCCGATGAAGGCGAAGCGGCCCTCCTCCTCCTCGTCGAGGACGTCCACCTCCACACCGGCGATCTCCTCGATCTCCTCCACGACCTTGTCGCGGTTCTTGGCCTCCCTGACAGCGGCGGTCGCGACCGTCTTGATCACCTCCGCGCCCATCTCCTGGGCGAGCCGCACCTGCGTCTTCACGACATCGGCGACCTCGGCGATCTTTTCGGCGGTGATCTTGCCGTTCTTCGAGGCGCCCTTCCCGATGCGGGTATACGCGCGCTGCTCCATCACCTTGCGGAGCCGGCCTTCCTCCGGCTCGGCCACCAGGAGCCGCGTGGTGTTGGAGCCAATATCGATCGCCCCACAGAGCATTGAATTCCGATTCTCTCAGGGCGAGCGGATACGGCAGGCAGATCTGAAGGCCGTTTCACAACCTCTTCACGGATTCTGCGGATCTCGGTCGTACTTTCGAGGCGATGGCAGGAAGCGACCCAACGGAACGCCTCGGCCTGAGCATCCCGGCCGGGGTCGCCGCGGTGGCGCCGCAGCCTGTTGAGGTGCCCGCGCCGGGGCCGGCCCAACCGCAGTAGCTAGTTAGAGGGAAGCGGGGCCTGCCCTGGGTGGGAGGCGTCTTCGAACTCCCTGAAGAGGCCGGTGACGACGAAGGCGACCTGCTCCCCGATGTCGACGGCGTTGTCGCCGATTCGCTCGAGCGCGCGGGCGACGAGCATCATCGTCATCGCCCACTCGCGGGTGTCCTCATCCTCCCCCACCTGGACGGCGATCTGAAAGCACTCCTTGTTCAGGTCGTCGATCAGGTCGTCCTGACGGACAAGGTCGCGGGCTAGCTCGACGTTGCGGCCCTCGAAGGCCTTCTTCGCCTGGGAGAGCATCGATCGCGCCTGCTTGCCCATCAGCAGGATCCGATCGATCATCTCCGAGTGCTGCGGGGCGTCGTGCCCCGTGAGCGGGATGACCTTGGAGATGTTCACGCACTGATCGCCCATGCGCTCGATCGAGTGCATGACGTGAAGGAGGGCCGAGATCAGGCGCAAATCGGTCGCCACGGGTGCCTGAGTGGCGAGCAACGTGAGGATCGCCTGATGGACCTCGAGGTACCGCCCATCGATCCGGTCGTCGTCGGCGATCACCAGTTCGGCGAGCTCCGAGTCCTTGTGCTCGACCGCCTCCATGGTCCGGTCGAGTGAGGAGATGACGAGATCGATCGCCGAGAGCGCGCGCTGTTCGAGGTTGGCGAGCTCCTCCTGGTAGTGGAGGCGTACCTCCGCCATCAGCCGAACCTTCCGCTGACGTAGTCCTCGGTCTCCTTCTTGCCGGGGTTGGTGAACATGCTCTCGGTCGGCCCCATCTCGACCAGGCGCCCCGGCTCTCCGCTCGCCTCGAGGTTGAAGAAGGCGGTGGTGTCGCTCGCGCGAGCGGCCTGCTGCATGTTGTGGGTGACGATCACGATGGTGTAGCGCGTCTTGAGCTCCTTTATCGAGGTCCTCGATTGCGAGCGTCGCGATCGGGTCGAGGGCCGAGCACGGCTCGTCCATCAGCAGGACCTCCGGCTCGACGGCGATCGCCCGCGCGATGCAGAGGCGCTGCTGCTGCCCGCCCGAGAGCCCAGACCCGGGCTGGTCCAGGCGATCCTTCACCTCCTCCCAGAGGTGCGCGCCGCGCAGCGAGCGCTCGACGATCCCGTCCTTCTCGGACTTCTTGATCCCGCGCCGGTTGAGGGTAAGGCCGGCCGCGACGTTCTCGTAAACCGACATGGTCGGGAACGGGTTCGGCGCCTGGAAGACCATGCCGACCAGCCGCCGGACCTCGACCGGATCGACGTTCGACGCGTAGATGTCATGGCCATCGAGGCTGATCTCGCCGGCGACGCGGGCTCCGGGCGTGAGCTCGTGCATCCGGTTGAGTGACCGCAGCATGGTGGTCTTCCCGCAGCCGGACGACCCGATCAGGGACGTCACCTGGTTGGCCTCGATCGTCATCGTGACGTCCTGCACGGCGTGGAACTTGCCGTAGTAGAGGTCGACGCCCTTGACATCGAAGGTCTTCGCCACGCGCTCGACCCTAGCGGTCTCCTTCTTCTTCGATGCCGCCGCCGCGGCGGTGACGTCGGGCGTCACGTCGGGGAGGTTCTGTTCGATCCTCTCTTGTGCGGTCTCCGGCATTTCTCTCCTATCGCTCGTCAACGGTGGTACTCAGGTGGGCTAGCGCAGGTCGGTTCCGAATCGGCGGTAGATCCAGCGGGCGAGCAGGCTGAGCAGCATCACCAGCACGATCAGCGTGAGCGCCGCGGCCCACGCCTTGTCGTAGGACGCCTGAACGTCCACCCCTGGGTCCTTGTACTCGCTGTAGGCGTAGACGGCGAGGTTCTGCATCCGGCCGTTGAAGGGGTCCGAGTTGACGGAGTCGATCACCCCGGTCGTGACGAGGAGGGGCGCCGTCTCGCCGATCACCCGCGCCACCGCCAGCATCACGCCGGTCACCAGTCCCGCCAGCGCTGTGGGCAGGACGATCTTCGACACCACCTTCCACTTCGGGGTCCCCAGGGCGTAGGCCGCCTCGCGCAGGTGGTTCGGGACGATCTTCAGGATCTCCTCCGATGTCCGGATCACGATCGGGATCATCAGGACCGACAGCGCGACCGAGCCGATGATGCCCAAGCGGATCCCGGGCCCCAGGAAGATCGCGAAGAGGGCGTACGCGAAGAGGCCGGCGACGATCGAGGGAATGCCGGTCATCACGTCCACGAAGAACGTGAGTGCCCTGCGCAGCCGGCCCGTCCCGTACTCGTTCAGGTAGACGGCGGCCATGATCCCGATCGGTACGGAGATCAGGGTGGCGACGCCGGTGATGACCAGGGTCCCGATGATCGCGTGCTGCGCGCCGCCACCGGCCCCGATCACTCCGCGGGCGGACTCCGTGAAGAACGTACTGTCGAAGCGGGCGGCGCCGCGCTTGACCACCTCGTAGAGCAAGGAGATCAACGGCGCCACCGCCATTCCGAAGCCGGCGGCTATCCCCAGTGTCACTAGACGGTCCGTGGCCTCTCGGCGCCCCTCGGTGACCCTCGACCAGATGTAGCCGGTGGGGAGTGCGAGAACGAAGGTGAGGATGAAGAGAAGGACGATCGTGAACCCACCTGTGGCGAGCAGGATCGCGAGGGAGACCAGCGCGCACGCGCCGACCACCGCCTGCAGGAACCAGCGCGGAAGCGTGCCGCCGGCCAGGGCCGGGCCGCCCAGCGGCGAGATCATCTCGGCCGGGTCGTAAGCCGCCGCCGGATTCTCTCTCGGTGTCTCGTCAGCCATGGCTCACTGGACGTTCGAGCGGGCGATGACCAGGCGGGCGATCATGTTGACGACGAGCGTGATCCCGAAGAGGACCAGGCCCGAGGCGATCAGGGCGTTCACGTCGATCCCGGAGGACTCCGGGAACTTCAGCGCGATGTTCGCCGCGATCGGGGTCGGGTTCTCCTGGCTGACCAGATTGAAGGTGACGATCCCGGAGACCGAGAGGATGATCGTCACGGCCATCGTCTCCCCAAGGGCGCGACCGAGGCCCAGCATCGACCCGCTGATCACGGCCGACTTCCCGAACGGGAGGACGACCATCCGGATCATCTCCCAGCGGGTCGCGCCGAGCGCCATGGCCCCCTCCTCGAGCCTGCGTGGTGTTTGGGCAAAGACCTCCCGGGAGACAGCGGAGATGATCGGCAGGATCATCACCGCGAGCACGAGCCCGGCGGTGAGCATGGTCCTGCCGGTAACCGACGCCGGCCCCGCGAAAAACGGAATCCAGCTCAGCTTCGCGACCAGCCAATCCAGGATCGGCACCATCGCGGGGCCCAACACGAAGATCCCCCAGAGCCCGTAGACGATGCTCGGGATCGCGGCGAGCAGATCCACCGTGTAGGCCAGGGTGTTCGCGATGCGGCGCGGGGCGATGTGGCTGATGAAGAGCGCCACGGCGACCGCCAGCGGGACGGCGATGACCACCGAGACGACCGCCGCCAGGACCGTGCCGAAGGCGAGCGGCGCTATGTAGTCGACGAGGCTCTTGCCGTCGGGCAGGTCCGCCGAGCTCGCGGTCACCGCCGGCGCCGACTTGATGATCAGAAACACCGCGACCCCGGCCAGGATCGCCAACACCGTGACCGCCGCGATCACAGTGGCATTGGAGAAGATCCGGTCGCCGGGCCGCCGACGGCCGCCGCTTGCTGAGGCGAGGATCCCGCCGGCCTGCGTTGTGGTTTCGGTGTGCGCTTCCACTCAGATCGAAGATGAGTGGAGGGCCCCGCGCCGTGGCGCGGAGCCCTCCGGTCGAACCGTCGGCTCACTCGTGTGGGAGAGCACCGTCAGATCAGCCGCCGATCGCGTCGATTGCGGGTGTGTCCTCCTTCTTGATCCCGGGCGGGATCGGCGCCGAGCCGGCGTTCTGCGCAGCCAACTGCTGGCCCTCGTCGCTGATGATGAACTGGAAGTAGGCCTTGACGAGATCGGTCGTCTCGGTCGAGTCGTACTTCGTGCAGCCCATCAGATAGGAGACCAGCAGCACCGGGTAGGCGCTCGGGTCGGTCGGCGTGCGCTGGACCGTGTAGGCGAACACGTTCTTGCCCTGGCTCAGCTGCGGGTCCTTCTGCGACTGGTCGAAGTCGGTCGAGGCACCCTGAGCGCTGGGGGCGACGTAGGTGTTCCCGACCTTGACCTTGGCCACGCCGAGGTCACCGGCCTGGCTCTCATCCGCGTAGCCGATCGTGCCCTCGCCGGCCTTGACGGCCTGTACCAACCCAGAGGTCTGGGCACCGGACTCGCCGCTCTGCAGGGGCCAGGTGCTGTCGGGCTGGTCGGTCCAGACACTTGGCGCAGCCTCATGGAGGTAGTCCGTGAAGTTCGCCGTGGTCCCGGAGTCATCGGAGCGATGGACCGGCGTGATGTCCGTGTCCGGCAGGTTCGCGCCGGGGTTGTCCGCAGCGATCGCCGGGTCGTTCCACTTCGTGATCTCGCCCCGGAAGATCTTCGCGGTCACGTCGGGCGACAGCTGCAGGCTGTCGACGCCAGGGAGGTTGTAGATGATCGCGATCGCCGAGAGATAGTTCGGGATCTGGACGAGATCGCCGCCGCCGCTCTGGCAGCGCTGGGTCGCCTTCGGCAGCTCGTCCGTGTCGAAGGGCGAGTCGCTGCCGGCGAACGCCGTGTTGCCGCCCGCGATGAACTGGTCGCGACCGCCGCCTGACCCGATCGGGTCGTACGAGATCGTGGCGCCCGAGTTCTCATCCTCGAACTTGGCAACCCAGGCCTCCTGAGCCGCTTGCTGGGCGCTGGACCCAGCGCCTGCGATCGTGCCTGACGCGCCTGATCCGCCACCGTTGTCACTGCTCCCGCCGCACGCGGCGAGGGACAGCGCCAGAAGGGCCGAGGCGGCTGGGACGAGCCACCACTTTCTAGTCATTGAGTCGCTCCTCTTTCGATTTCGGAGAGGGACGGCGGCTCTTACGGCGCGCCTCCCCTCGGAATCCTTTTCAGCGCCGGACCCTCGCAGCGGGCAGGACGGAGCTTGTTACCTTCGTGTGGCTCAGTTGTAAAAAGGATGTAAATGCCACCTGGGCGGCCGGCCATCAGGCCTGGGGCGAGAAGCGGTAGCCGATGCCCGTATGCGTGTGTATGAACCGCCGACCCGGCAGCGCCCGGTTCAGTTTGGCGCGGAGGCGGCCGACGTAGACGTCGACCGAGCGGTCGCTCTTCTGATAGCTCCGCCCCCAGACCGACTGGTAGAGCTCCTCGCGGGTCATCACCCGCTCGGCGTTGTGGGCAAGCTCGCTCAGCAGCTGTAGCTCTCGCACGGTGAGCACCAGGGGGCGACCGTCGACGAGGGCGGCATGGTCGGCGGGCCTGATCTCGAGGCGCCCCGCGTACACGGGACTCTGGTCACCGCCAGCCAGCGGAATGGTCGATTCTGTGACCGCTGCCCCGTTCTCGCCTTCCATGGCGGAGGAGCTTCGCCGCTGATTCGCGGGAAGTAGTTACCTTCGCGTGAACTTTCGGTGAAGGAGATGTAACGCCGGTGCTAGCCGAGCTCGGCGGCGCCCTCGCGCTCAACCTGCTCGTCGGGCATGGGCTCCATGGAGACGCCCGGCGGCGGTTCGGGGGATCCGCCCGCCGGCTCCGGGTCGAAGCGGTAGCCGATCCCGAAGTGCGTGTGGATGTAGCGCCAGTTCGCCGAGTGGCCCTGCAGCTTCTGCCTGAGCTTGCGCACGAAGACGTCGACCGAGCGGTCGCCGTGCGCCATCGCGTAGCCCCAGACCTTCTGGTAGATCTCCTCGCGCTCGATCACCTGGCCATGGGCCTCGGCGAGCAGCTGAAGGAGCTCGAACTCCCGGCGCGTGAGCCCGATGCTCTGGCCGCTGACGAACGCCTGGTACTGGTCCGGCCGGATCTCGAGCTCGCCGGTGACCAGCGGTCCGAGGTCCTCGACGGGCCGCAGCGCGCTTGCGCCGGCGCACGACCGCCTCGATCCGGGCCATGACCTCCTCGGGATGGGACGGCTTGCCGATCCAATCGTCCGCGCCGAGCCGCAGGCCTCTGACACGCTGGGCAACCGTCGACTGCGAGGTGCAGACGAGCACGCCGAGTCCCGGGATGGCACCACAGACCCGCTCCAGGAAATCCCAACCCTGCGGGCCGAGCACCGAGATGTCGACCAGGAGGGCGTTCAGCTTCATCGCGACCAGGTCCTCGACCGGGACGCTGCCGGCGAGCACACGGTGCTCCCAACCCGCGCCCTCGAGGCGCTTGCCCAGGACGGTGAGAAACGAGCTGTCGGTGTCGACCACCGCCAGCCTTATGCCTGCTTGATTCGTCATCGAGGCCTCTCTCGAGCTCGGCGTCTACCCCACCACCGAGGTCAGCGTGCTGAGTCCGGTAGATGATACGTCCAGGGGCGGCGCAGCACCTTACCGCCCGCAGGTGCTTCACCGGTTTTTCACAAGCAAATGGCGCATAAACCGGCCCGGCTGAGCTATCCGGATCTTCACACCGGGGACCGGCCTGACGAGGAGACTTCTGCTCACTTTCGAGATTCCTCTCTCGTCAGCGCGCGCGACCCCTCCCTGCCCCGGGTCGCGCGCTTTTTTTTGGCCGAATGACGGCGAAGCCCTGTGTAATGGAGCCGATGGGGCAAGGCCACAACCACGACTTAGGTGACGCCGATGCCAGGCGCCTCGCCGGCGCACTGGCGCTGATCGTCGGGTTCATGGTGGCCGAGGTGGTGGCCGGGATCGTCGGCTCCTCCCTCGCCCTGATCTCCGACGCCGGCCACATGCTCACCGACGCGGTGGCCATCGGGCTGGCGCTGGCGGCGCTCCGGCTCGCCCGGCGGCCGCCGGCGGGCAGCTTCACCTACGGGATGCGGCGGGCCGAGATCCTTTCGGCGCAGGTCAATGGAATCACGCTGCTCCTGCTGGGCGCGCTGATCACCTACGAGGGAATCCGGCGGCTGATCAACCCGCCCGACGTGGAGGGCGGGCTGGTCCTGATCGTGGCCCTGGTCGGGATCGCCGTGAACCTGCTGGCGGCGCGGATGCTCGCCGGCACCGAGCGGCGCAGCCTCAACGTCGAAGGGGCCTTCCTCCACATCGTCACGGACCTCTTCGCCTTCGTCGCGACCGCGATCGCGGGTGCCCTGATCCTGATCTGGGGCCTCGACCGCGCCGACGGAATCGCCTCGCTGCTGATCGCGGCCCTGATGCTCTGGGCCGCCTATTCCCTGCTGCGCGAGTCGGGCCGTGTGTTCATGGAGGCGGCGCCGAAGGGCCTCGACCCGCAGGCGATCGGCGCGGCGCTGGTCGAGGAGGACGGCGTGGTGGAGGTGCACGACCTGCACGTCTGGGAGGTGACGACGGGAATGCCGGCGATCTCCGCCCACATGATCGTCAGGCAGGACGCCGACTGTCACGAGGCCCGCTGGCGCGCCGCCCGGCTGCTTGCCGACCGCTTCGGGGTGGAGCACTCGACCCTCCAGGTCGAGCACGAGCCGGGGGACGAGCTGCTGCAGATCGAGCCTCATTGACCGAGGCCGCAAGCCACTGGGAGCGCGTGTACACGGAGAAAGCTCCGGACGAGGTGAGCTGGTTCGAGCCGACCGCCCGCACCTCCTGGAGCTGATCGAGGAGTCCGGCGTCGGCGAGGACGGGCCCCTGATCGACGTAGGTGGCGGCGAGTCGCCCCTCGCGGGTGAGCTGCTCGCCCGCGGCCGCACCGATATCACCGTGGCCGACATCTCGGCGCGGGCCCTCGAGGTTGCCCAGGCCCAGCTCGGCGATCGTGGCGACGCGGTGACCTGGATCACCACCGACGTCCTGGACCACGACTTCGGCCGCACCTTCGACCTCTGGCACGATCGCGCCATGTTTCACTTCATGGTCGATCCGCGCCAGCGCGACGCCTACCTCGCGGCTCTGCGATGTGCCCTGGCCGCTGGCGGACAGCTGGTGATCGCCACCTTCGGCCCCCAGGGTCCGACGGCATGCAGCGGCCTGCCGGTGCAGAGATACGGAGCTCAGGAGCTTGCCCGGCTTCTGCCTGACTTCGAGCTCGCCTCGACCCGCACGGTCCAACATCCGACGCCGGGCGGGAACGAGCAGCAGTTTCTCTATGCGCGTTTCGTGCGGCGGAGCGAGTCGCCGGAAGGCCCGACCGGCAATCCCTGATCCCGCCAGGCCTGGAAGCCGCCTGCCACGTCCGTCGCGTCGACGCCGAAGCCCCGGATCGTCGCCGCAGCGAGGCTCGACTGGTAGCCCTCGTTGCAGATCAGGATCAGCCGCTTATCGGTTCGCGCCAGGTCCGGATCGCGGTGCTCGCACTCCGGGTCCAGGCGCCACTCGAGGACGTTGCGCGGGATGTGGACCGCCGCGTGGATCCGGCCATCGGCGGCACGCTGGGAATCCGACCTGATGTCGATCAGAACCGCTCCCCGGCCCATCGCCCGGTGCGTCTCGGCTGGCGAGAGCCGGTCGAGGCCACGACGTGCCTCGGCGAGCAGGACGTCGACGCCTTTCGCTCTCTCCGGCAAGTCGGAGACGAGTCTATGCGGACGCGTCGGCCCTAACCGAAGGTCGCGGAGCGGACCCCGGTCGCGATCAGCAGCAGCACGAACGCCCCGGCGAAGTAGCGGTAGATCACGAACGGCCGGTAGCTGTGGGTGCGCACCAGGCGCAGCAGCCAGGCGATCGCGATGTAGCCCGAGACCGCGGAGGCGATCGTGCCGACGATGATCGGGCCCGCGACGTCGTTCGGGAGCCCGTCGTGGACCGCCTTGTAGGCGCTGTACACGGTGGCGCCGAAAACGGCCGGGATTAGAAGGAGAAACGAGACGCGGGCCGAGGAGTCCCGGTCGAAGCCGAGGTATCGCGCGGCCGTGATCGTGATCCCGGAGCGCGAGGTCCCGGGTGCCAGGGCGAGGACCTGGGCGAGGCCGACGTAGAGGCCGTCCCGGAGCGTCAGGCCGTCGACGTCGCGTCTCTCGGGCAGGCGGTCGGCCCAGCCGAGGAGCGCGCCGAAGACGATCAGCTGAATGCCGATCATCCACGGCTCGCCGAGGTGGTCCTCGATGAAGCCGGACCCGAGGCCGCCCACGATCACTGCGGGGACGGTCCCGACCGCGATCGCCATGGCGACCCGCTCGTCGACTGTCTCGATCGCGCGGGCCCGCACGCTCCGGAAGAAGGCGGCGAGGTAGGTGGCCACCTCGTGGCGGAAGTAGGAGATCGCGGCGACCAGCGTTCCTGCGTGCAGGGCGACGTCGAAGGTCTTGTTGAACTTCTCGTGGTCCTCGAGGAACGTGTAGTCCTGAAGCCAGGGGACGAGGATCAGGTGCCCCGAGGAGGAGATCGGCAGGAACTCCGTGAGGCCCTGGACGATCCCGAGCAGGAGGGCCTCCAGTTCGGACATCGGCGCGGGATCCTAGGTCACCCCCGGGATGCCACGCTCCAGTCAGGTGCTCGGGCGCTCTCCCCCGGTCCTGGGTCCCCCGGTCTGGAACCAGGCGAAGACGAAGCAGCCGAGCGCGACGATCGCCGCAGCGATCCCGTGCTTGACGTGGTGGTGGGTGGAGCCGCTCTCGTGGCCCGGGAAGAAGGACGGCAGCGAGCCGGCGCTGTCGACCCAGTAGACGATGGCGATCACGAGGAAGATGACTCCCAGCGCGACCGCGGGCACGATCAGTTGTGGTCGCTTCTGCATGCGTACCTCCTCAGGTGAGCGCGAAGGCGACCGAGAGGACGGCGCCGACGACGCAGCAGTAGATGGCGAATGGAGTCAGCCGATTGGTCTCGAAGAAGCGCAGGAGGAAGCGGACCGAGAACCAGGCGGTGACGGCGGCGCAGAGCGCCCCGACCAGCGCCTGACCGCGGACGTGGTCGCCCTGTGAGCCGAGCAGGTCCGGGAGCTTCAGCACTCCCGCCGCACCGATGATCGGCGTCGCGAGCAGGAAGGCGAATCGGGCCGCCTCTTCGTTGGAGAGGCCGGCCAGGAGGCCCCCGCTCATGCTCGCCCCCGAGCGGGACAGGCCCGGGATCAGGGCCAGGGCCTGGGCCGTTCCGATGCCGAGAGCGTCGCGGAAAGAGAGGCGGCGGGCGATGTCCTCGTCGTCCTCGATCCCCTCTGTGTCGCGAACCGGTGCGCGGCGGCGGAGGGCCTCGGCGCCGAACAGCATCAGGCCGTTGATGAAGAGGAAGATGGCGGCGGTCTCCGTGGAGGCGAAGAGGGAGCGGAGCGGATGCTCGAGCAGGAGCCCCAGGAGGCCGGCCGGGACCGTACCGAGCACGAGCAGCCAGCCGAGCTTCGCGTAGAGGTCGTGGGGGTCGATGTAGCGGTCGCGCAGCGAGCGGCCGAGCCCCCTGAGGATGCGCATCCAGTCCTGGAAGAAGAAGACGAAGAGGACCAGCGCCGTCGCGCAGTGGGTGGCGACCAGGAAGCTCAGGAAGTAGTCGTCGTTCTGGTGGATGTTCCAGCCGAAGACCCGCGGCAGCACGACGCTGTGCCCGAGACTTGAGATCGGGAACAGCTCGGAGACTCCCTGAAGCAGTCCGAGGACGATTGCCTGGAAATACGAGATCGGATCCATGCCGGAGCGCCGCGCCCCGGGGCGGCCGCGGGACGGGCATGGTTCAGGGGAAGTCTAAGCTCACCTTAAGTCCCGGCAACGGACGCTGGCGTCTTCGTTAGATTGCCGGGGCATGCGTTTTGGCCGTTTCTCTCGCAGGTTGTTTGCCGGGCTGATCGCGGTGGTGGTATCGCTCGTGGTCGCCCCGGCCGCAATGGCAGCTGACGGCGTCGGCGTCTACGGGCGCACGGACGACAAGATCGTCACCTACTTCATGTTCGGCGTGATCGCGTTCTTCGCGATTCTGGTGACCGTCCTGGCGCTCATCCAGATTCGCCTCGACAACCGCAAAGAGAGGCGCACCCAAGATCTAGAGCGGCTCGGAAGCCGCTAGACGCTTGCGGGATGGGCTTCGCTGGGGACGATCGCTTCGCCGAACCACGAAGGCGCCGGCGCCCGGTTTCCGAGACGCGGTTCGGTGCCGGTGACGCCGATGTCGTCCCGTTTCGCGGACGCCGCGAGACGGTGGCGCAGCGACTCGAGCGCGAGTGGGCCGAGCGGGAGCGCGCCGAGAGGGAACGGCGGGAGGAGGTCGAGAGAAAGCGGGTCGAGCGCGACCGCGCGATCCAGAAGCGACTCGAGCAGCGCCAGCGTGTGCGGTTGCAGCGCCTGCGGCGGAAGCGGGCCGAGAGCGAGCGGCGAGAGCGGTACGTCTGGTCGCGGCGCAAGCGGAAGGAGAAGCCGCGGACTGAGCGCGGGCGGAGGGTCCAGCCCGAGCCGACGCGGGCGGCCGCAAAGACGGCCCCGACGCAAGGGCGGCCCCAGCCCGCGCCGACACCCGCGCGCGACGATCGGCCCGAGCCGACGCGGGCGCGCATCGATCCGGGCGTCAGGGGCCCGGTCAAGAAGCGTCAGCGCGCAGCCGAGAACCGGCACCGAGCCTCGGTCCGGCGGCTCGGCCTCGTCTGGCCGACCGCGAAGGCTGGGTTCGCCGTCACGGTGGTGCTCGGCCTGAGTGCAGGGCTGGGCTCGGTGCTCGGGCTGCCCGTCCCGGGCCTCGACGCGGGCACGGGCCGACAGTCGCTGGCGAGCAGCGCGGCGATCTTCGGGGTCGACTCCGGGACCCCGCCGGGACTCGCGGCCGGGTACGTCTTCCCGCTGATCGGCCCTCACGGCTTCGGCGACAAGATCGCCCGCTTCGGGGCCCCGCGGTATGGCCACATCCACGAGGGCCAGGACATCTTCGGGAAGGTCGGGACGCCGGAGATAGCGGTCCACGACGGCGTCGTCGTCGACCGCGGAAAGAGCACCGACCCGGACTCCGGGGGGCGCGGCAACTTCGTGACGATCTACAGCCCGCAGGACAACCGCAGCTTCGTCTACATGCACATGCTCAAGCCGCCGCCCGTCCTGGTCGGCAAGCAAGTCCATGCCGGGGAGTTGGTTGGGCGGCTGGGATGCACCGGCTCCTGCGAGGGACCTCATCTCCACTTCGAGGTCCGGGTTGGCAGGGCGACGCCCGGCGCGGAGACGAAGCCGGTCGACCCGCTGCCCTACCTGCATCAGTGGCCTCAGGCCACTCCCGGGTAGCGGCCAACAGGCCACCGTCGGGCGGCTCGACATAGGATCGCCCCATGCCCGAGGTCACCTACGAGCGCCAGGGAGCGGCGGCGGTGATCAGCATCGACCGGCCGGAGCGCCGCAACGCCGTCGATCCGACAACGGCCGACCAGCTGCTCGAGGCCTACCGCCGCTTCGAGGACGACGACGCGCGGATCATGATCCTCACCGGGGCCGGCGACGAGGCATTCTGCGCGGGCGCCGACCTCAAGTCGGTGGCGGCGGCGATGAACGACGAGGGCATCGCGAAGGAGTGGCTCAAGCCGCGTCCGGACGGGCCGCTGGGCTTCAGCCGCCTGACACCGTCGAAGCCGACTATCGCGGCGATCTCCGGCTGGGCGCTCGCCGGCGGACTGGAGCTGGCGCTCTGGTGCGACCTGCGCATCGGCACCGAAACGGCCAGGCTCGGATTCCCCGAACGCCGCTGGGGCGTCCCGCTGATCGACGGCGGCACGCAGCGGCTGCCGCGGATCGTCGGGATGGGCCGGGCGATGGACATGATCCTCACCGGCCGGATCGTCGAGGCTGACGAAGCGTTGTCGATGGGCCTGCTGACCGAGGTGGTCCCTCCGGGCAAGCACCTGGACCGGTCGCTGGAGATGGCCGAGGGCCTCGCCTCCTTCCCCCAGGAGACGATGCTCGCCGACCGCCGTTCCGCGCTCGAGGGGTTCGGTCTCCCCCTCACTGACGGCCTCGCCCGCGAGGCCGAGATCGGCGGCGCCGTCACGGGCGTCGGCGTCGAGGGCGCAGCCCGCTTCGCCGCCGGCGAGGGCCGCGGCGGCAAGGGCGCCGGGGTCTAGGACCGATTTCGTGCGATTGACCCCCCAAATCGGGGGTCAATCCTTCGAAATCGACTTCAAGACCAATCCGAGGGTCTCCATGACGCGCCCTGGCTGATACGTGACTTGGGCATGCGTGAACCTCAGTACGCGGAACCCGGCCGCCACCAACGCCTGATCTCGGGTCCGATCCTTCGTCTGCTGGCTGGGCGTCCGGTGATAGCGCAGCCCGTCGGTTTCGACGATCAGTCGGCACTCGGGCCAGAGGAAGTCGACCCGAAATCCATCCACTTGCTGCTGTGTTACCGGTGGCGGCAACCGCGCCCGCCGGACCAGCCGCAGAAACCTTCGCTCGAGTTCCGAATCCGTGAGGGCGAAGGTGCGCCGGTCGAGAACCCGACGTAGCATCTTGACGCCGTCCATACCGCGGTGTTCGTCGATCTGCCTGCGCAGCCTCTCAGGATCGATCAGGCCGAGCTTGTCCGCTCCGTTCACGGCTGCTTCCAGCTGGCTCAGCTGGAGAAGGGTGGTGAGGTCGATCAGCGTGCGCGCCGGGGTCGTAACGGGTATGCCCTCGCGCTCGGTGCATTCGGTCTCGTCGAGTCGCCCGCGCCGATGCACCCGGACCCCCTCGAGTCGGCGGACACGATCCGGCGGGACCGAGATGTGAATGAGGCTCGGCCGAGCCCGTCGCCCTTCATTGCCGCTGTTCGTCTGGCGAAACCCCCACAACGCCGCGGCACTTTCGTGACTCAGGACCGCCCGGTCACCGCAGGCCAGCACCGCCGCCATCCACCAGCCTCTAGCCGTGACGGTTGGTCGTCCCACGGCGTAGACACCTCGCCACAGGCAATGAAGGCGACCGCTCGCGATTCGTCGGTCGATCGTCTTGGCTCCGAGGCCGAGATCCGCCAGCTGTCGCCTCGCGACCACCCCGTGTTGGCGCTCGACAAGCTCCCAGATCCGATTTCGTGCGATTCGCCCCGACATACGGGGTCAAGTGCACGAAATCGGGATTTCGCCCCGCCGGGGCGCTGACTACAGGCGGAAGCTTGGGAGCAGGCGCTTCTCGGTCTCGCCCGAGACCTGGGCGATCACTTCGACGTGGCCCTCGAGCGGGGTGTCGCGCAGCTTGGTCGCGAGCAGGTCGTCGACCTGGAAGATGCCGGCGGAGTTGTTCATCTCGATCTCGATGCGGACGGCGCGCTCGTCCCCGGGCTCGATCCGGACCTCGTCGATCGCCGCCGCCGAGAGGGCGTGGATCCCGTACTGGCCGCCCTCGACCGGAATCCGGGAGCGGCCCTGCGCCATGTCGAGAGCGTCGGCCACGCGGACCACCCCGGCCTCGACCGTGTACGGCTCGCCGCGGCGGCGGTGCCCGATGATCGAGTGCAGGATCTCCGCGATCACGACCGACCGCTCGGGCTCCCGGTAGACGCCGTCGAGCAGCGAGTCGAGCCGGCCTTGCGCAAGCCAGAGGCTGTAGGTCTCGTGGTCGGCGCGGTGGATCGACATGCCGACGTCGTGCAGCAGGGCGCCCCCGGCGACCACGACCTCCGCATCACGGGCGTGCATCTTGTGTTCGGTGACCATCGCGGGCTCGATGTCGCTCTTGACCAAGAGGCGCAAGAGCCGCAACGCGATGTTGAGGACGACCTGAACGTGGACCCACGAGTGATCCGACATCCCGAGCCGCTCCGAGTTGATCTGGGCCATGTACCACCACGCCCGCACCCGCTCGTCCCGGTTGACTGCCTCGAGGAAGGTCTCCAGCTTGCGGTTGCCGCGCGTCGGCGCGTGCACCTGCGCCCGCTCGACCGCCTCCGCGATCGAATCAGCCCGCACGTCTGGCCCCTTTGCTTCCATACCCGCGGATCCTTGCAGGGGGCTCAGGAGGGGTTCGAGTGCCGGGACGCCATCTACGCGCTTTTGGGCTATTTGCGAGTTATCCGACCGCCGATGCGGTTACCGTGACGGCGCGTCGGCTTATGGAACTCGGATGACGGTCTGTTCAAACACAGGCATATCCGTTCCTGAGTGCTCGTGTAGGGCATGCCTCGAGGCCCAGATCGAGCGCCATATGCCTTCGTTGCTCGGGGCAACGGCCAGGGACGACTCCACCACCGTCGAGCTCTCGGCGGCGTCGGGTCTATCCCGGTTGCGCTTCGGCCGCCGGCTGCGTCGCCTCCGGCGAGCCGCATAGACAGCGACCGGGCGCTCCCCAGCCTTCGATCGGCGCGCCGCCGATCTCAGCCTCGGTCTGCGCCCGCGCCGCCGATCTCAGCCTCGGTCTGCGCCCGCGCCGCCGGTCTCAGGCCTCGGTCGGCGCCCGCGCGGCCGAGGCGCCCAGCACCCCGGCGCTCGCCACGACGACGAGGCCGATGCCGAGCGCATCGACGGCGGCGAGACCCTGATCCAGCGCGATCAGCCCGATCAGCGCGGCCACGGCCGGCTCCATGCTCATCAGCACGCCGAAGGTGCCGACCGCGATCCGCCGCAGTGCCTCGAGCTCCAGCGAGTACGGGATCACCGAGCTCAGCACGGCCGTCGCGGCGCCCACCGCCGCCGCCCCAGGGTCGAGCAGATCGCCGCCGGCCGCCGCGGTCCCCGGAATGACCATCAGGAGTGCGGCGACGCCCATCGCCAGCGCCAGGCCACGGCCGCCCGGGAAGACGCGGCCCACCCGGGCGCTGAGCAGGATGTACACGGCCCAGAAAGCTCCGGCGAGGAGCGCGAAGCCGATGCCCGCCGCGCTCGCGGATCCCGACGGCCGAGTCAGCAACAGCACCCCGGCCGCCGCGCAGGCGACCCAGACCAGATCGAGCGGCCGCCTCGAACCGAGCAGTCCGACCAGCAGGGGACCGACGAACTCGAACGTCACCGCGATGCCGAGGTCGATGCGGTCAAGGGCCTCGTAGAAGCAGAGGTTCATCCCGGCCAGCGTCACTCCGAAGGCGACCGCCAGGACGAGCCCGTCGCGACCTGCCTCCATCGGGCGAGGCCGCCAGATCGCCAGCAAGACGATCGCCGCGAACAGCAGCCGGTAGAGCACCGCGCCCACCGGCCCGACCTGGTCGAAAAGCGTCGTCGCGGCCGCGGATCCGCACTGCACCGAGACCACCGCGCCGATGACCAGGGCCGGGGCGGCCACCCCGCGTCCCTCCCCATCGGCCACCTGCGTGAAACGGGTTGCGCCGATCACAGAACGGGTTGCTCCTTGCGGAGCACCCTCGCATTATCGGCGCACCCTCGCATCAATCGCCCATCACCTTGATCACCAGCCGCTTCGAGCGGCGTCCGTCGAACTCGCAGTAGAAGACCGCCTGCCACGGGCCGAGGTCAAGGCGCCCCTCCGTGATCGGCAGCACGACCTGGTGATGCACCAGCAGATTCTTGAGATGCGCGTCGCCGTTGTCCTCGCCGCCGCGATGGTGGCGATAGTCGCCGGGGTCGGGCAGCAACTCGCGCGCCACCTCGTTGGCCGGCTCCTTCCAGCTCGGCGGCGCCACCTTGTCGAGCCACTCGAGCGTGTCCTGCTGCAGCCCCGGTTCGTCGTCGTTGACCCAGACGGCGGCCGTGATGTGCATCGCCGAGACAAGCACCATCCCCTCCGCGACGCCGGAGGTGTCCACGGCGCTCTGCACGTTCTCCGTGATCCGGACGAACTCGCGCCGCTCCTCGGTGTTGAAGGTCATGTACTCGGTGTGTGACTTCAAGCGTCCTCCTTATGCGAGCCGGCCCGGACCGAAGCAGAGGAGCCGGCGTTCGTTGTGATGGGATGATCCCCGCAATGGCCGGCCTGCTCTCCCTCGAGCGGCGCGCGGAAGTCGCGGTCGTCACGCTGCAGCGGCCCGAGAAGCGGAACGCCCTCTCGATCGACCTGCGCGTCGAGCTCACCGAGGCGTTCACGGCTCTCGGCGAGGACAGCCACGTGGGCGCGGTCGTCCTGACGGGTGCGCCACCGGCCTTCTGCTCCGGGATGGACACCAGCGAGTTCGGCGGCGACCGCGAGCACAGGGAGCTTCTCGTCAAGACCAGCATCGGCAGCTTCCGCGCGGTGGGCGGCTGCCTGAAACCGGTGGTCGCCGCGGTCAACGGTCCCGCGCTCGCCGGCGGCTTCGCCCTCGCGCTGCTTTGCGACCTCCGCCTGGCGGCGGAGGAGGCGAGCTTCGGATTTCCGGAGCTCCCGCGCGGCATTCCCCCGAGCTACGCCGCAGCCCGGGCAGCCCTGCCCGCTCCGGTCGCCGCGGAGCTCACCCTGACGGGCAGGCTGCTGGACGCGGAGGGGGCCCAACGGATGGGAATCGTCGGGCGCATCTACCCCGCCGCCGAGCTGGTGCCTCGAGCGGTCGAGCTGGCCGGCAGGATCGCGTCGGCGCCGCGGCAGGCGACCAGCCAGACCAAGCGGCGCATCCTCCTCGACCGCGACCGCATGATCGGTCACCTCTTCGACGAGGAGGAGCGGCTCCTCCGTGAGGCTCTCCTGGCGGACGATCCGGACGAGGCGGCATAGCGGCCACCAGGCCGCTCCACTATGAGCAAAGCGGTTCTGCGGGCGCTTGTGGCCGCGATCTGATGGCGAAGCCATCCCTTCACACTGTTGTTCGTGGAGCAACTTCGTCTGATCCGCCACTCCTTTCCGGACCAGCCCGAGCTCAGCACCGAGATCTCGCGGACGATCCTGAGCCGCGTGGCAGCGGGTGAGCTGCCGCCGACGATTCGCATCCATCGGCCCGGCAACGAGGTCGCCTTCGGCCGCCAGGACGTCTCCAGCCCGGGATACGAGGCCGCGGCCGAGGCCGCGCGCGAGGCCGGGTTCGCCGCGGTCGAGCGGCTCGCCGGCGGCCGGGCGGCCGTCTTCCACACCGGCACGATCGCGATCGCGCGCGCCTATGCGGACCCTCAGCCGCCGAAGCGCACCTACGCCCGCTTCGAGGAGATGGCCGAAATGATCGCCGCCGCCCTCCGGGGCCTCGGTGTGGACGCGAGGGTCGGCGAGGTGCCCGGCGAGTACTGCCCCGGTGCCTACAGCGTCAATGCCCGTGGCCAGACCAAGCTCGCCGGGATCGGTCAGAGGATGATCCGCGGCGGCGCCCATATGGGCGGCGTCGTCGTGGCATCGGATGGCCGTGAGGTCGCGCACGTGCTCGAGCCGGTGTACGCGGCTCTCCAGCTCGACTTCGACCCGACGACCTCCGGCAGCGTCTCGGAGGAACTGGGCCGCGAGGTGGACCCCGACGAGCTCGAGGAGGCGATCATCGGCGAGCTCGACAAGCGCTACGAGCTGGTCGACGCCGTCCTGGACGAGCAGACCGTGCAAACCGCCGCCCGCCGTTTGGAGGAGGTGAAAGCGGGGAGATAAGAGGGCCATGGAGGAGACCACGGCAGGGAAGCCGTCGGCCGACGAGACCATCAGGACACGGATCCCGGCGCGGATCGACCGGCTCCCGTGGTCGAGGTGGCACTGGCTCGTCCTGATCGGGCTGGGAACGGTCTGGGTCCTCGACGGGCTCGAGGTGACGATCGTCGGCGCGATCGGCGCTCGTCTGCAGGAGCCCGGCGCCCTCGGCCTCTCGGCATCGCAGCTCGGCCAGGCGGGTACCGCTTATGTCCTCGGCGCCTGCTGCGGGGCGCTCTTCTTCGGCTACCTGACCGACCGGCTGGGGCGCAAGCGGCTCTTCCTCGTCACCCTGCTCGTCTATCTGCTCGCCACCGTGGGGACGGCCTTCGCCGGCAGCTTCGCGTGGTTCGCGCTCTTCCGCTTCCTCACCGGGTTCGGGATCGGCGGCGAATACGCGGCCATCAACTCCGCGATCGACGAGCTCATCCCGGCTCGGGTGCGCGGCTGGGTCGATCTGGCCGTGAACGGGAGCTTCTGGCTCGGCGCGGCCTTCGGGGCGGCGATGACGGGCGTTCTGCTCGACACCTCGATCTTCGGCACCGACCTCGGCTGGCGCCTCGGCTTCGCCCTCGGGGCCCTGCTGGCCTTCGGAATCATGCTGGTCCGGCGCTACGTGCCCGAGAGCCCGCGCTGGCTGATGGTCCACGGGCGACAGGAGGAGGCGGAGAAGCTCGTGGCGGAGATCGAGGAGACGGTCAAGGAGGAGACCGGCAAGCGAGACCTGCCGGAGGCGGATATGGAGCTGGAGATCTCTCCGAGGGAGAGCACGGGATTCATCGACATCGGGCGGACCCTCTTCAAGAAGTACCCGCGGCGCTTCATCCTCGGCTTCGCCCTGATGGGCACCCAGGCCTTCCTATACAACGCCGTGCTCTTCAACTTCTCAGGGCTGCTCACCGGCTTCTTCGGGGTAAGCGACAGCGTCGCCGGCCTCTATCTGGTCCCGTTCGGCATCGCGAACTTCCTCGGCGCCCTGCTGCTGGGCCGGCTCTTCGACACCTTCGGCCGACGGGAGATGATCACGGCGACCTATTTCCTCGGCGGGATCGGAATGCTCGTCAACGGTTACCTGATCGCGAACACCGGCGCATCGGTCTGGGTCTTCATCGCCGTCATCTGCGCCACCTTCTTCTTCGCCTCCGCCGCGGCGTCCGCCGCGTACCTGACCGTCAGCGAGATCTTCCCGCTGGAGACGAGGGCAATGGCGATCGCGCTCTTCTATGCGATCGCGACCGGAATCGGCGGCGCGATCGGACCGCTCTACTACGGCAAGGTCGTGGACGGCGGGAACCCGGACGCAGTGTTCGTGGCCTTCGCGATAACGGCAGCCCTGATGGGCATCGCCGCGGTGGTCGAGTGGCTCCTGGGCGTCCGGGCGGAGCAGAGACATCTCGAGGAGGTCGCCGAGCCGCTCTCGGCCGAGGCGGTGGAGAGCACGTGAGCGCCAGGTTCTCGCGGCGGCGGCCGCCAGACCCCGAGGCCCGCCCCCGGGGCCCACGGTCAGCTTGGGCGCCGTTCTCCGTGACCTCCGCCGACACCGAGGACCGCGACATCGACCGCGAGCTGACCGAGATCCTCGCCGCCCTGCGCGAGCACGGGCCGATGAATCGCCGGGACCTGCGTCGCGCAGTCGAATCGAGGTTCTGGGGACCGGGTCGCTTCGGCGATGTCCTCTGGCTGGCCCAACGCCGCGGCCTGGTGCGGCGCGAGGGCAAGCGGCTCGCCGCCGCTGACGAGGGCGGGACCGACCGGCCGACCGACCCCGATCAGCCCTCCTAACTCCGCAGCGGCGTCTCCACCAGGTTCTGCCGCAGCTCCTCGACCGAGGTGAAGACCTCGCGGGCACCGGCGTCCCGCAGCTCCTGCTCGGAGAACCCACCCGTCCGCACGGCAAGCGTCTCCACGCCGGCCCGATGAGCGGCCTCGACGTCCCAGACCGTGTCGCCTATCAGCAGCGCCTCCTCGGGCGTCCACCGCCGACCTTGTCGAGGGCCGCGTGCACCAGATCGGGTTCCGGCTTCGTCTGCTCCACGTCCGCCGAGGTCGTCCAGTCGTCAACGATCTCCTTCGCGTCGAGGAGCTCGAGGTAGTGGTCGACCTCCCAGTCCTTGGCCGAGCTGGCGAGCACGACGGTGTTGCCAGCGTCCTTCAGGTCCTCGATCAGCCGGCGGGAGCCCTCCATCGGCTGCACCTCGTCGATCAGCTCCTTGTAGAGCTCGCCCTCGGCCTCGCGGATGCTGTCGCCGAGACGTTCCTCGACCGCGTCGCCCGCAAGGGCTGCGACCAGCTGATCCCCGCCCATCCCGATGTGGCGGTGGATCCGCCAGACCTGAAGGGTCAGGAAGTGGCAGCGAAAAGCCCGGAACCAGGCGATCGCGTGGTGGTAGTTCGTGTCGACGAGCGTTCCATCGACATCGAGAATCGCTATGCGAGGCACTGCTCTGTGCTTACCCGCGGATCGCGGATATTCACCTGCCTCGAGCCTCCGGGGGTTTTGGGCCGCTTCCGCGGGGTATCGAAGGCGGAATGGAACTATCGCTACTGCTGATCGTGATCGGGATCGTGCTCGCCGTGCTCGTCAACTATGGGCTCGGCATCGTCTGCATCCTGGTCGGTCTCGTCCTCCTGGTCTGGCCACGCCTGAGGGCCGGACGGGCCGGACGGGTCTGACCCGAGCGCTTCCGTCTGACGCAAATTGAATGCTGCGTCCTCCGGACGCGGCGGATCCTGTCACCATCTCGATCTGAGAAGGGGCAACGTGCCTGAGGGAGACACACGAGACCTCTCGGTTTCCGCGCCAGGGCGGTTGGCCTGGATCTTCGGCTCGTCGCGAAGCGGCAGCACCTGGCTACTGCGGATGCTCTCCGAGCTCGAGCGGGTCATCCCGATCGATGATCCCCACATCGGCCACCATCTCGGTGTGTGGCGCCCGATCCCGCTGGCCTGGGCCACTGCCAAGGACCCGCCCAAGCTCGGCACGCTCGCGGACTTCAAGCGCAAGAAGCGCGACTACCTGTTCTCGGACCGCTACCGCGACACCTGGATGCCGCAGCTGCGAGACCTGATCGGCGCCCGCTTCGAGGCACAGGCCGCTCAGGACATCGACGAGGCGGGCGGAATCGAGGACCCGATCGTCGTCGTCAAGGAGCCCGGCTCCCATGCGGCGGACACGATCATGGACCTCTTCCCGCGGTCATCGCTGATCTTCCTCCTGCGCGATGGCCGCGACGTCGTCGACTCCTGGCTCGACGCCTACAGGGACGGCAGCTGGGCGACCGATGAGGGCGCCTACCCGCTCGACGACACCGGCCGTCCGGCACTGATCCGCTGGCAGTCGAGCGTCTGGCTCCACCGCACCGCGGTAGTGCAGGAGACCTTCGCCCGCACCGACCCCGAGCGCCGCGTGCTGATCCGCTACGAGGAGATGCGCGGCGACCCGGTCGCCGCCCTGCAGAGGATCTGCGCCATGCTCGAGGTCGACGTCGCCCGCGAGCAGCTCGAGGAGATAGCCGGAACCCACGCCTTCTCGGCCGTCCCAAGCGACGACAAGGGGGCCGGTCGCGAGATCCGCCGTGCCGAGCCGGGTGGCTGGGCCGACCACATGTCGCGCGAGGAGATCCTCGAGATGCACGGGATCCTCGCCGAGAAGCTCGATGAGCTCGGCTATCTGCGACCGCGCGACATCCCGCGCAAGAAGCGCGCGGCCTAACCGCCCGTGCCAGACTGCGCGCCGTGAGGGTGCTCGCGTTCAGCGACCTGCATCGCGACCTCGGGCAGGCCGCCAGCCTGGTCGAGCGCTCCTCCGAGGCCGACGCCGTGATCGCCGCAGGGGACTTCGCCTCGATCCACGAAGGCCTCGAGGAGACGATCGACGCGCTGAAGCCAATCTCCGTGCCGACGGTGCTCGTTCCCGGCAACAACGAGACCGAGGACGCGCTGCGCGCGGCCTGCGAGGGCTGGGAGAGCGCGACGGTCCTCCACGGCCAGGGCACCGAGATCGACGGGACGCAGTTCTTCGGCCTCGGGGCCGGGATCCCGGTCACGCCCTGGGACTGGAGCTTCGACCTCGACGAGGAGCAGGCGGCCGAGCGCCTCGCCGGCTGTCCGGACGGCGCCGTGCTGGTCGTCCATTCCCCGCCGAAGGGGCACTGCGACACCTCGAGCTCAGGCGACCATCTGGGGAGTCAGGCGATCCTCGAGTCGATCGAGGCGAAACACCCCCCACTGGCCGTCTGCGGCCACATCCACGAGGCCTGGGGCACCGAGGACGAGGTCGGTTCGACGAAGGTGATCAACCTCGGCCCGAGCGGCAGGCTGGTCGAGGCATAGAGTTGCTGGCGTGAACGACGTGAACGATTGGAACGACCCGCCCCGCAGCCGCGAGGAGTGGCGCGTCGAGGTCGCACTCGACCGCGACGAGCACGCCGACACCCTGTCGGGGGCGCTGCACGACCTCCAGCTCGATGACGAAGCGCGCAAGCTCCTCGGCGGCAGCGTGATCGTGACGCGCGACGGGTCCTTCATCTTCGTCTACGCCTGGCACGACCAGGCGGCACAGGAGGCCGAGCGCGTCGTCAAGCACATCATGGAGGACGAGAAACTCGTCGGCCAGGTCCACCTGATGCGCTGGCACCCGATCGCCGATGAGTGGAAGGACGCCGAGGAGCCGCTGCCCGATGACGAGGCTGCCGCCTTGGAGGAGATGAGGGAGAACGAGGCGCAGGGAACTCGCGAGGCCGCCCACGGCGAGTTCCCCTGGCAGATCGTCATCGAGATGCCCCACATACGCGGAACCCACGATTTCGCCGAGCAGCTCCGGCTCGAGGGCCTTCCGGTGAAGCGGCGCTTCCGCTACCTGCTGGTAGGGGTGACCACCGAGGACGACGCGACCGAGCTCGGCAAGCGGCTCGAGGGAGAGGTACCGGAGGGCGCCCGCGTCGGCGTCCAGGGCAACCCCGAGGACATGCCGCTGCCGGCGTTCGTCAACCTCGCCGCCTTCAAGCCCGGCTTCCTGCGAGACCTCGGCCTCTAGCCGGGGGGCGACGTGCAGGAGAACCTCGCGCCGCGACGGACGTACGGGCGCGAGAGCGTCGAGTTCGCTCGGACCCTGACCTTCACCGACGGGCTCTTCGCCATCGCGATGACGCTGCTGGTCGTCGACCTCGCCGTGCCGACCCTGATCCACGAGAGCAGCGTGAGCGAGCTGGCCGACCGGCTCAACGACGACACCGCGAAGTTCGTCAGCTTCTTCATCAGCTTCGCCGTGATCGGCCGCTATTGGCTTGCGCACCACACCTATTTCTCCGCGCTTGCCCGAATCGACCGCAGCCTGATCGGCCTCAACCTCGTCTACCTCGCATTCATCGCGTTCCTGCCATTCCCGACGGCGCTGCTCGGCGAGTACTTCTCCAACCCGCTCTCGATCGTGATCTACGCGGTCAACGTGGCGGCGGTGAGCGGCATGGAGGTCGTCCTCTTCGCCTACGCGCAGAACCACGATCTGCTGGAGCGGAAGGTGCCGCGTGACGTCTATCGCTACGGCGTCGCTATGTCGCTGTCCCCTGTCGTCTTCTTCCTGCTCTCGATTCCGGTGGCCTTCGTCTCCACCCCGCTCGCCGCGTGCATGTGGTTCCTCGGCGTTCCCTTCGCGGCCATCGCGCAGCGCTGGAAGCCGGAGGGCGCGGACGAGCTGCTGCTCGGCTAGGCGCGCTCTAGTCCAGGGCGACGCGGTTCCGGCCCGCCGCCTTGGCCGCGTAGAGCAGGGTGTCGGCGCGGGCGGTGAGCTGATCGGCGGTCTCCGACCCGTCCCACTGGCAGACGCCCGCTGAGCAGGTCTGATCTTCGGGAAGCGCCTCGCGCAGCCGTTCGAGCATCTGCTGTGAGTGCTCGAGGTTCGTTCCGGGAAGCGCGAGGGCGAACTCCTCACCTCCGTAGCGGGCGAGGATGTCGCCCGTGCGGAGGTTCCGGCCCCAGGCGCCGGCGAGCTGCTTGAGGAAGCGGTCGCCGGCCTGGTGGCCGTGCGTGTCGTTGAACTCCTTGAAGCGGTCGAGGTCGAGGATCGCGACGCAGAGGGCGGCGCCGCTGCGATCGGCCCGAGAGATCTCCCGCACGAGCTCCTCGTCCCACGCCCTCCGGTTCAGGAGTCCGGTGAGGTCGTCCGTCCGCGCGGCGATCTCGAGCCGCCCGAGCAGCTCGCCGCGGTCGATTGCGATCGCCGCTTCCAGCGCCAGCAGCTGCACCGAACGCCGGGTCTCGGAGCTGACGTGCTCGAGCCGGTCGCGCCAGTAGACGGCGAGGACTCCGACGGCGGCGCCCTCGTCCTTGAGCACCGGCTCCCAGAGAGCGGCTCCGGCCTCGAACGTCGGCGCGAGCTCCTGGGCGGACTGGCCCGTGCGCAGCGTCTCAAAGCGGTTCTCCGCCGAGGTGAAGACCTTGATCGCTCCGGATGCGGGGGTGACGAAGGGCAGGTGCTCCCCCTCGACGTCCGCGCCCGCCGCGGCGTCCGCCTGCAGCGCGTCACCCGGGATGGTCGGCCGCCAGAGCACCGCCGCCGATGCGCCGGCGGTCCTGACCGCCGCCGAGCAGATCGCCCAACCAACCGCCCGAGAGTCGCTCTGGGTGGCGAGCTGGCGCGCGACCACGCTGACGGCCTCCATGTTCGAGGCTCGCGTGGCGGCTGCCGCGCTCTCCCGCCTCAACCGCGTGGCGAGCGCGTCGACCAGCAGGCCGGCGACGAGGATGCTTCCCACGGTCACCAACCAGCGGGGCACGGGCGTCGGGCCCGAGACCTCCGTCAGCACCCACGCGTAGGCAGCGCCCACGGCGCCCACCTGGACCGCGCCCCAGCGCGGCCCGAAGAAGAAAAACGCGTAGACGCAGATCCAGAGGTACCAGAAGGTGTAGTAGCCGCTCGGGTCGTGGCCGTAGTAAACGGCCCGCGTGACGATGATCGTCCCGGCGAGGACGCAGAGCTGGAGGGCCCAGACGGGGAGGAGCCGGCGGAAGCCCAGCACCGCCAGCGCGAAGGCGAAGGAGATGGCGACGTTGCTCCAGAGCGCCGAGGAGTCGTAGGAGCTCGGGTGCGGAAGGATCAGGGAGAGCGCGCCGATGCTCGCGCCGGCCATGAAGAGGAAGCCGAGGACCGTCGCCATGATCAATGGCTGGTCAAACGACCGGTTCACCCCGCCTATCCGAGAGGACGCCACCCTCATAGCTATCTTTAGGATCGGCCAATCGGGGGCCAGCAGCATCGGTATTTTCCCCCGCACTTCCGCCGGAAAACTCGGTACCCCCGTGGCGGCCCACCGGCCTGACTATCGTCACGAGGATGAGTGAGACCGGCTCGATCGACCCCGGCACCTCGATGGGCGCGGTCCGCCTGGCGGTGGGCGACCTCGACCGCCTGAGCGATTTCTATCGCGAGGCGATCGGACTCAGTGAGCTCGAGACCTCCAATGGGATCGTGCGCATGGGCACGGGCGACCCCGCCGACGGCGCCGTGGTCGAGCTCGTCGGCGACCCGGACGCTCTGCCCCGACCCAGCGGGACGAGCGGCCTCTTCCACCTGGCCATCCTCGTCCCGAGCCGCCCCGACCTCGCGCGGGCGCTGCAACGGGTCGCCGAGGCGGGCTGGCGGCTGAGCGGGGCCTCCGACCACCTGGTCAGCGAGGCGCTCTACACGAGCGATCCCGAGGGGAACGGCATCGAGCTCTACCGCGATCGCCCGCGGGAGGAGTGGCCGGTTCGCGACGGCGTCCTGCAGATGGACACGCTGCCGCTCGACCTCGAGGGCGTCCTCGGCGAGCTCCGCCGCGAGGACGCGAACGCCGGCATGCCGCCCGGAACCCGGATCGGCCACGTCCACCTCAACGTCGGCGACCTCGCCGCCGCCGAGGCCTTCTATTCGGGCGGGCTCGGGTTCGATGTCACCGTCCGCGGCTATCCGGGTGCACTCTTCGTCTCGGCGGGCGGCTACCACCACCATCTCGGGCTCAACACCTGGGCTGGCGAGGGTGCCCCTCCCCCACCCGCGGGCAGCCGCGGCCTGCGGGAGTTCGAGATCGTCCTGCCGAGCGACGACGCGGTGGCTGACGAGGCATTCCGGCTGCTCGAGGCCGGCTTCGAGCCCGAGGGCGAGGATGAGCGCGTCCGCGCCACGGACCCGTCCGGCAACGCCGTCCTGCTCAGGGCCCGCTAGCGCCCAGCCGCTGGTCGAAACGCCGTCCGACCGGGTGTCGAAACCAGTTTGCGGATTTTTGTACCGCCGGACAATCCCAGGCCACGCACGGCGCTCTAATCTGGCCGCGTCGTGTCAACTCGGCGCGCATCTGGGCGCGCTGGACCGCTGAGGAGGACTTCCCCGACGATGCTCAAGACCCGCTCGCAGAACGTCATTTCCGCCACCTGGAGCCCGAACGGTGAGGCCCTGGGAACCGTCGACCTGACCCAGGCCGACAACAACCCCTTCGGGGCGGACGTCTTCTCCCCGGCCGTCCAGGAGCAGATGCTGCCGGGCGATGTCTACGAGAAGCTGCAGGCGACCCTCGAGCACGGCGAGGCGCTCGACGTCTCGCTCGCGGATGCCGTGGCCGAGGCGATGAAGGAGTGGGCGCTGGCCCGAGGCGCGACCCACTTCACGCACGTCTTCCAGCCGCTCACCGGCCTCACCGCGGAGAAGCACGACTCCTTCTTCGAGCCGAATCGCGAGGGCAAGTGGCTGGCCAGGTTCTCGGGCAAGGAGCTGATCCAGGGTGAGCCCGACGCGTCCTCCTTCCCGACCGGCGGCATCCGGGACACCTTCGAGGCCCGCGGCTACACCGCCTGGGACCCGACGAGCCCAGCGTTCATCCTGGAGAACCCGAACGGCGCGCTGCTCTGCATTCCGACGGCGTTCGTCTCGTGGACGGGCGAGGCGCTCGACGCGAAGACCCCGCTGCTGCGCTCGATGGACGCGCTTTCCAGGGCGGCGGTCCGTGCGCTGGGCCTGCTCGGGGACGAGGAGCCCACAAGGGTCTTCACCACCGTTGGGCCGGAACAGGAGTACTTCCTGATCGACGAGAACTACTTCTTCGCCCGCCCGGACCTGGTGCTCACCGGCCGGACCATGTTCGGCGCCAAGCCGGCGAAGGGTCACGAGCTCGACGATCACTACTTCGGCGTGATCCCGGAGCGTGTCCTCGCCTGCATCCTCGACTTCGAGAACGAGCTGGCGAAGCTCGGCGTGCCGATCAAGACACGTCACAACGAGGTCGCCCCGGCGCAGCACGAGATCGCGCCGATCTTCGAGAACTCGAACGTCGGCTCCGATCACCAGCAGCTGACGATGCAGGTGATGCAGCGGGTCGCCCGCAGATACGGGCTGGTCTGCCTGCTGCACGAGAAGCCGTTCGCCGGCGTCAACGGCTCGGGCAAGCACAACAACTGGTCGATGGGCACCGACGCCGGCAGCAACCTGCTCGATCCTGGTGACACTCCGGCCGACAACATCAATTTCCTCTTCTTCTGCGCAGCCGTGATCCAGGCCGTGAACAAGCACCAGGGCCTGCTGCGGGCGTCCGTGGCCGGGATCGGACAGGACCACCGGCTCGGGGCCAACGAGGCGCCGCCGGCGATCATCTCGATCTTCCTCGGCGCGGAGCTGACGAAGGTCTTCGAGGCGATCTCCTCGGGCTCGGGGGACCCGCACACCCCGGGCTCATTCCTCGAGCTCGGCTCGGAGGTGCTGCCCCCGCTGCCGATGCACGGCGGCGACCGCAACCGGACCTCGCCGTTCGCCTTCACCGGCAACAAGTTCGAGTTCCGCGCCCTCGGTTCGAGCCAGTCGCTGGCCTTCCCGAACACGGTGCTGAACACGATCGTCGCGGAGGCGATCGACGACCTCTCGGACAAGCTCGAGGCCAATGGAACAGACGATCTGCCGGCCGCCGTCACCGCGGTCGTCAAGAAGGCCTACGACGCCAACAAGCAGATCGTCTTCGACGGCGACAACTACGACGAGGCCTGGCACAAGGAGGCCGAGGAGCGGGGACTCAAGAACCTGCAGACCACGCCCGACGCCCTGCCAGAGGTGCTCGCCGATCCGACCAAGGAGATGTTCGGCAAGTACAGCGTGCTGAGCGAGCGCGAGCTCGAATCCCGCTACGAGGTCTGGCTCGAGCAGTACATCATGCGGGCGAACATCGAGGCCGAGACCGCGGACTCGATCGCCCGGACGATGATCGTGCCGGCCGCCCTGCGCCACCTGGCGCTCGGCGACCAGGCCGGGATCGGGGCGATCACCGAAGAGGCGAGGCCGCTGGTCGACGAGCTGGTCGCGGCGATCAACGAGCTCGAGGACGCGAACCAGTATCCGGAGGGCATCGAGGGCATGGACCTTGCGATCCATGCCCGCGACAGGCAGCTCGCCGCGATGGAGCGCGTCCGCGAGGCCTCGGACAAGCTGGAGAAGGTCGTCCCCGACGACCTCTGGCCGCTGCCGAAGTACGCGGAGATGCTGTTCATCCGCTGAGCAGGGGCGGAAAAGCGGCACTGAAAGGGCCCCGTTTTCGGGGTCCTTTCCGATTTCGTGCGATTCGCCCCCATATACGGGGTCAAGTGCACGAAATCGCATTTGCCACACTGATTCGGATGGCGTGGGGAGGCTCCGAACGGGTTGAGATCAAGGATGCCGAGCTCGGCGATCACGGCTGGGTGCTCGAGCGCCACGCCCACCTGTTCGAGGACGAGGGGAGCTGGGGCCGGCCGTTCATCGCCATGATCGCGCGGCTGATCGCCGACTACCTCGAGGAGCCGGATGCGGAATGGGAGGCCGCCTGGGTGGCCGAGCTCGACGGCCGGCGCGTCGGCTCCGTGTACTGCGTGAAGCGCTCCGACGAGGTCGCCCAGCTGCGCCTGCTCTTCGTCGACTCGGAGGCGCGGGGTCACCGGGTCGGGTCCAAGCTCGTCGAACGCTGCATCGAGTTCGCCCGCGACCGCGGCTACGAGCGAATGATGCTCTCAACCGTCAGTCCCCTGGAGAGCGCGAGGCGGATCTACGACGCGGCGGGCTTCAGGCAGACGAAGGAGGAGCCTGTCCCCGCCTTCCCCGAGGGAACCCTGGCCCAGGAGATGTGGCTCGAGCTCTAGCCCGTTTGAGCCTGCGCTACCGAGTTTTGTGGAGCCAACCCAAGTTTTCACGAGGGCCGTCCGTCCAACGCCTGTCCAATTGTGTCCATTCGGTTAGTAGTCGGTACCGGGACCTCCCGATAAATGAGGTGCATGGAGGCAAGCCGCGATCGTCTCATGGCGATCATCACGACTCAGAGCGAGATCGCCGCATCCGATCTCGACACCGACCAGGTCATGCACCTGGTGGCGAACCGCGCCCAGGAGATCACCGGGGCGACCTCCGCCGTAATCGAGCTGCCGGAGGGCGACGAGATGGTCTACGCCGTGACCTCCGGCGAGGCGACCCCCTACCTCGGCATCCGCATGGACCGGCGCAGCACGCTCTCGGGGCTCGCGCTGGACCGCGACCAGGTCCTCTACTGCGAGGACACCGAGATCGACCCGCGCGTCGACCGCCGCGCATCGAGGCGCGTGAACCTGCGCTCGATGATCTGCGTCCCGCTCAAGCACCAGGACAGGGCGGTCGGGGTCCTCAAGGTCTACTCACCGGAACCGCGTCGCTTCGGGGAGGCGGACGTCGAGACGCTGAACCTCCTCAGCGATGCGATGTCCGCACACCTGGCCCACGCCTCCCTGTTCGAGGTCGCGGCGAAGGAGGGCAGGACCGACGCTCTCACGGGTCTCTTCAACAGGCGCGCGTACGAGGAGCGCCGTGTCGTGGAGGCCGCGCGCAGCGCCCGTTACGGCCATCCCCTGGCGCTCTGCCTCTTCGACCTTGACGGCTTCAAGGCGGTCAATGACCGCTACGGCCACCCCGCCGGCGATGAAGTCCTCCAGGGCGTGGCCCGTGTGATCGACTCCTCCCGCCTCACCGACGACGCCTTCCGCATCGGCGGCGACGAGTTCGCCGTGCTGATGCCGGAGACGGCGCTGGACGGCGCAAAGATCGCGGCGAAGCGGCTGACCAAAGCGCTCGCCGATGCCCGGCTCGGAGACGGGACGGTGACCGCCTCCTACGGCCTGGCGGCGACGGTCGGGGACGCCCTCAGCCTCCACGACGCCGCGGATCGCGCCCTCATCGCTGCGAAGCGGAAGCTGCAAGCGCCCGCGGCGAAGTAGGCTCCCGCGCATCGACTTCCAGGTCCGCAAAGACGACCTCCAGCAGACGCGCTTCGTCGACACCGAGACACCGGAGCTCGAGCCGGGACAGGCCCTGCTCGGCGTGGACCGCTTCGGCCTCACGGCGAACAACATCACCTACCTGGTGATGGGCGAGGCGATGAACTACTGGAACTTCTTCCCTGCGGAGGAACCGTGGGGGCATATGCCGGTCTGGGGGTTCGCGGACGTGGTGTCGAGCGAGGCGGACGGCGTCCCGGACGGTACGCGGGTCTACGGGTATTTCCCCTCCGCCAGCCACCTCGTCGTGAGGCCGGACCGTGCGAGCGAGACGGACTTCGTCGACGCGACGCCCCACCGCCAGGACCTGCCCGCTGCCTACAACCGCTATCTCCGCACCGCAGGCAGCGAGATGTACGAGGAGGAGAACGAGGACTACGAGATCCTGCTCTGGCCGCTCTACTTCACCTCGTTCCTGATCGACGACTTCCTCGACGACGAGGGGATGTTCGGCGCCGGCAAGGCCATTCTCTCGAGCGCCTCCAGCCGCACCTCTTCGGCACTCGCCTACCTGCTGCACCAGCGCGCCGGCGTCGAGGTGATCGGGCTCACCTCGCCGCGGAACGTCGAGTTCACCGAGTCGCTCGGCGTCTACGACGAGGTCGTCCCCTACGAGGAGCTCGACTCGGTCGAGCGCGAGCCCGCCGTCTACGTCGACATGTCCGGGGACGCCAAGGTCCGCAGCGCCGTGCACGGCCACTTCGGCGACCATCTCAAGCACGACGCGATGGTCGGGATCACCCACTACGAGGACCTCGGCGGGGGCTCGGAGCTCGAAGGCCCGGATCCCGTCTTCTTCTTCGCCCCCACGCGCCTGGCGAAGCGCAACGAGGATTGGGGCGCCGAGGGCGTCAACCATCGGCTCGCCGACTCCTGGAGCCCGTACGTGAAGTGGCTGCGCGGCTGGCTCCAGGTGGAGCACGGCTCCGGGCCCGACGACGTCGAGCGGATCTATCGCGAGATGCTGGACGGCAAGTCGGACCCGGCGATCGGGCACGTGCTCTCTCCGGGCGACTAGCCGGCTAGATCTCGAGCCGCTCCTCCTCCAGGTCGAGCTCTCGCTCGACTCGGCGCATCACGTCGGCGCTGATCCGCCGCTCGTTGCGAAGCGTGACGAGGGCGATCCGCTGGGAGGCGTAGACCTCGTGCATCAGCCGCTGGTAGGCCATCGAGCGGTCCTCGATGTTCTCGTCCCCATCCTGCTCGATCTTTCCCGCACGGGCCCTGAAGCGACGCTGGCGGAAGTTGTAGAGCGCGCGGACCCGCTCGATCGTCCCGTCCTGTGTCCAGTCCTCGTTCTCGAGCTCATCCACACGCTCGAGCGCCGCGCGGGCGATCACCAGCCGCGCCTTGAGTTCCTCGTGCTCCTCGTCGGCGCCATCCTCCACCAGGCCGAGCCGGCGGATCAGCCAAGGAAGGGTCAGGCCCTGCCCCACGACGGTCACGAGGATCAGCGAGAAGGTGATGAACTGGATCAGGTCGCGGCCCGGGAAGGGATCGCCGGAGTTGGTGGTCAGCGGCAGCGCCAGGGCAGCGGCAAGCGAGACAGCGCCCCTCATGCCCGACCAGGATCCGGCCACGCGCAATTGCCAGGTGCCGCGACGGGCGACCTGTGAGGGACGGCGGTCAAGAGTCCTGATGACCACCGTCGCCAGGTTGGTCCAGGCGAACCGCATCGCGATGACCACCGCGATGATCAGCGCGGCGTACCCCACCACCTGGCCGGCGGGCTCGCCGCTCAGACCGTCCACGATCGACGGCAGCTGCAGGCCGATGAGGATGAAGAGCGTCGCATTCAGCAGGAAGGTCAGGATCGACCAGAGCGCGAAGCCCTGCATCCGGCTCTCCGGCGACGCGATCTCCGGTGCTCGGAAGCCGAGGACCAGTCCGCAGGTGACGACGGCGAGAACGCCCGAGAGGCCGAGCTGGTCGGCCGGGACGAACGCGCCATAGGCGCTGAACAGCGAGATCGTCAACTCGGTGTTGACGTCATTGACGCGCTTGCGGATCTCCGCGATCGCGTAGCCGACCACGAAGCCGATCGCGATCCCGCCCGCGGCGTCGCCGAAGAACTGCAGCACCGTGTGCGAGGCGGAGACGCCCTCGCCGATCGCCGCCGCGACCGCCACCTTGTAGGTGACGAGCGCCGCGGCGTCGTTGATCATGCTCTCCCCCTCGAGGATGTTCACGAGCCGGCGCGGCGCTCCGACCCGCCGCATGATCGCCGTGGCGGCCGCCGGGTCGGTCGGGGAGACGATCGCTCCGAGCGCGAACGAGACCGCCCAGGGCAGGTCGATGACCTCGTGTGCGACGACGCCGACGACAGCGGCCGTCGCCAGGGTCAGCCCGATCGAGTTCAGAGCGATGACCCGGGCGTCGTCGCGCAGGGCGCGCAGGTCGTAGAAGAACGCGGATGCGTAGAGCAGGGGCGGCAGGAAGACCAGCAGGACCAGGTCCGGGTCGAGCTCGATGTGAGGCATCCCGGGGATCAGCCCGATCAGGAGTCCGCCGATGACCAGCGGGATCGGATATGGGACCTTGAGCCAGTTCGCGATCGAGTTGAGCAGCGCGGCCGAGATGAAGAGGGCCGCGAGGAAGATCTGCAGGTCGTTCATTGCCTCAATTCTCAGGGATCGAGCCTCAAATCCGCTTCGTTATGTGGGCGGATCGCGTGTCCACCCTGGTATCGCGGGTAAGCAATTGGGTGGAACTTGCGCATTCGACCGAAGGGATGGCACGTGGACGGCGCAGGGACGGGCCGGGTCTGGTTCATCACAGGCGCATCTTCAGGACTGGGTCGGCAGCTGGCCGAGGCGGCGCTCGACTGGGATGACCGCGTGGTCATGACGGCGCGTGACGTCGCGTCGCTGCACCACTTCGAGAGGGCAAATCCGGGTCGCGTGCTGGCGACGAAGCTCGACGTGACGCAGCCTGGGCAAGCCGGTGCCGCGATCCGGGCCGCGACCGACGGGTTCGGCCGCATCGACGTCCTGGTGAACAACGCCGGCTTCGGGCTGTTCGGCCCGCTCGAGGAGATCGACGAGGAGGACCTGCGGCACGAGTTCGACACGAACGTCTTCGGCGCGGTCAATGTGCTCCGCGCAACGCTCCCCGTCATGCGCGCCCAGCGTTCCGGCCACATCGTTCAGATCTCCTCGCTCGAAGGGGTCGCGCCGGCCCTTGCCGGCGAGACCGCCTACTCCGGAACCAAATTCGCCGTGGAGGGCATCCACGAAGCGCTCGCCAAGGAAGTCGCCCATCTCGGCATCGGCGTCACGATCGTGGAACCGGGTCCGATCAGGACCGACTTCGCCAATGGCGCGGTCGTCGCGGAGCCAGAGAATCCGGATTACGCCGAGAGCGTCGGCAAGGCCCTCGAGTGGTTCGCGAACCTCGCGGGCAACCAGCCCAACGATCCGGGCCGCGTGGCGACGGCGATCATGGCGGCGATCGACTCACCGGAGCCACCGCTGCGTCTCGCCTTGGGCGAGGAGGCGATCGAGGCGATTCGCGAGAAGCTGGATGGGCAAATCTCCGACCTCGACACGTGGGAGAAGGTCGGGGCTTCGACCGCGGTCCGCTCGTAAGCAGCCGGAGTGGCTAGCTCGCCGCCTTCGCGGCGCCATGCTGCTCGCGAAGCAGGCGGCGGAGGATCTTGCCCGACGGCGACTTCGGAACCTCGTCGACGAACTCGACCTCGCGAATGCGCTTGTACGGCGCCACCCGCTCTGCCACGAAGGCCATCAGCTCCTCGTCCTCGAGACCGTCCTCGACCACGACACAGGCCTTCGGGAACTCCTCCCCCTGCTCGTTCTGAACGCCGATCACGCCGGCGTCCTTCACCTTCGGGTGCGAGACGAGGACGGCCTCCAGCTCGGCCGGCGCGACCTGGTAGCCCTTGTACTTGATCAGCTCCTTGAGCCGATCGACGATGTAGAAGAAACCGTTCTCGTCGATGCGGCCGATGTCGCCAGTGCGCAGCCAGCCATCGTCGGTGAAGATCTCGGCCGTCGCCTCGGGGTTGTTGAGATAGCCCCTCATCACCTGAGGCCCCCGGATCCAGATCTCGCCCTCCTCCCCCTCCGACACGTCCTCCCCGGTCTCCGGATCGACGAGGCGAGCCTCGGTGTTCGGGACCAGCGCACCGATGCTGCCGGGCGGCGTCTCCTCCACCCGTACCAGCCGGCTCTTGTGGCTGACGGGGCTGAGCTCGGTCATCCCGTATCCCTGACGGATCGGAGCGCCGATCCGCTCTTCGGCGCGGCGGGCGAGATCGGCGTCGAGTGGCGCGGCGCCGGAGATCACCAGCTTGAGCCTGGAGAGATCGTGACCCTCGACGTCGGCTGTGGTGGCGATCTGGAGGATCACCGGCGGTGCGACGTGGAGCCAGGTGACGCCGTACTCCTCGACGATCCGGATCAACTCGTCGCAGTCGAAGCGCTGCATGTTGACGATCGTCGCCCCCTTCGCGAGGCCGAGGTTGAGCACCACCGTCTGCCCGTAGATGTGGAAGTAGGGGAGCAGGCCGACCAGCGTGTCCTCGGGCCCAACCGGCATCGAGTTCCAGGCCTGTTCGATGTTCGCCACCAGGTTGCGATGGGTGAGCATGACCCCCTTCATCAGCCCGGTCGTGCCGCTCGAGTAGGGCAGGACCGCGAGGTCCTCCGGATCGACATCGACTTTCTCGGGCTTAGTGCCGAGCACCGCCTCGCCCACCAGAGGGGGCGGGTCGTCTATCACCAGGCCGGCGCCGGAATCCCGCACCTGGCGCTCGATCTCCGTCTCGGTGAGGATCGGGCTCATCGGAGTCACGATGCCGCCGGCGCGCAGGATCGCGTGGTAGGCGATCCCCCACTCGGCGCTGTTCGGCCCGACCAACCCCACCACCGACCCCTTGACGATTCCCCGAGCCTGGAGCAGGGCCGCGACCGCGTCGACCTTCGCGGCATAGTCGGCATGGGTGGTCACATTCCCAGTGGCCCCGTCGATAAAGGCCGGGCGCTCACCGCGCGCGGCGGCCCCGCCGAGGACGTGCTCGGTCAGCGTCACGTGCGGGATTTCGACGTCCGGTTCCGGGCTGCGGTAGATCACACGTTCTCCTCTGGCGACAGAGAAAGTTAGCCGCCCGGGGCCGCTGGTCGCCTGCTACTGACGGCCGACAGCGATGGTCGCGCGGTCGTCTGCCTCCTCGAACTCCTCGATCACCCGCCCCCCGCGGCCGTGGGTGAAGAAGCTGACGGACCAGCGGATCAGGACGAGGATCCGGTTCTGGAAGCCGATCAGGTACCAGATGTGGATCATCAGCCAGAGCAACCAGGCGGGGAAGCCGCTCACCTTGAAACCCTTGATGTCCGCGACCGCGCGCGAGCGTCCGATGGTCGCGACGTTGCCCTTGTCGCGATAGCGGAAGGGCTCGTGCTCGCGCCCGAGCTGGCGCGCTCTGACGACCTCGGCCACGTAGCGCCCCTCCTGCATCGCGACCGGCGCGACGCCGAGCAGCTGCTGCGCCTCTCCCCGATCGTCGAGCACTCTGACCATGTCACCGACTGCGAACACCTCCGGGTGTCCCGGCAGGGTCAGGTCGGGTCCGACGGAGACACGGCCTGCCCGGTCCACGTCGGCTCCCGTGGCCTCCCCGAGCTGGCGGGCCAGCGACGACGCCGCCACCCCCGCAGCCCAGATGACCGTGTGAGACGGCATCCGCTCCCGGCGCTTGTCGGGATCCTCCGTCGTCACACCGTACTCGTCGATCTCGACCACGGTGTGACCGAGCAACGGCGTGACGCCGAGGTTCTCGAGCGAACGCGTGGCCTTGGCCGAGAGCGACGGCGGAAAGCTGGTCAGCACCCTGTCGGCCGTCTCGACCAGCAGGACCCTCGCCTCTGCCGTGTCGATCGAGTGGAACTCGCGACGCAGCGTTCCCCGGGCCAGCTCGCCGATTTGCCCCGCCATCTCGACGCCGGTCGGTCCGCCGCCGACCACGACGAAGGTGAGCCACGCCTGGCGGCGCTCGGCGTCGGTCTCGAGCTCCGCCGCCTCGAAGGCACTCAGGATCTGCGCCCGCACCGCGAGAGCGCTCTCGAGCGACTTGACCTCACGGGCCACCTCCTGCCACTCGTCGTGTCCGAAGTAGGAGTAGTGCGACCCGCCGGCAGCGATCAGAGTGTCGTAGGGAACCAGGAACGGCTTCTCGTCCCCGGCCGCCGGGCGGACGCGAACCGCTCGTCCGTCGAGATCGAAGTCGGTCACCTCGCCCATCAGCACCCGCACGTCCTTTCGACGCCGGAAGATCCACCGCAGCGGGAAGCAGACCTCGGCGGCCGACAGGGCTCCGGTGGCCACCTGGTAGCTGAGCGGCTGGAAGAGGTGGAAGTTGCGCCGGTCGATCAGCGTCACCTCCACCTCGGCGTGGCGCAGCTGATCGACGGCCTGGAGGCCACCGAAGCCGCCGCCGATCACCACCACCCGGTGCGCGCTGGCCTCCATCGTCAGCTCAAGGTTTAACCGACCGCGCGCTCGCTAGGGTCCGGAGAGAGACCCAGAGGAGAGGAGAAAGAAAATGCATGCTCGCCTGACCCGTTACGAGGGCGGAGCGCCCGACTCCATCGAGGAGACGCTGCAGAGGAAGAAGAATGTGCTGCCGACCGAGCCTGGGCAGACCGAGGGCATGAAGGGGGTGGTCTTCCTCACCGACCGGAGCAGCGGGGAGGTCGTGGTCATCTCGCTCTGGGAGGACGAGGACGCCCTGCACGCCAGCGAGGACGAAGCCGCCCGCGTTCGCGACGAGGTCACCGAGCCCGGCGAGTCGGCGACGGTCCTCCACTACGAGGTCGCGCTCCTGGAGGTCGAGCAGGCGAGCCCGGCGAGTTAGCGCGGCGCTAGACCGGGCGTGTGGGATACGCGCCGAGCCGGTCGCGGACACCCCTGACAAGCGCGACGTCAGTCCCGCAAGCGCGGGCGATGCGCGTGTCGCAGCGGTCCGGCATTCGCCTCAACTCGAACTCGATCCGCCCCTCTACATCGGCCCGCAGGCGCTCGGCTGGGGAATCGAGCTCCGACAGCGCCGCGGCCTTCGCCTCCCCCGCCAGGTTGCGCCGACAGCCGAGGCAGTAGGCGATGCCGTTGAGGTGCTCCCAGCTCATGGGCGGCTCCGACAGCTCGGCCATCCCTGGCATGACGGTCGCGATCACGCCGCAACGGGCGCAGGTCCACTCTGATCCGCTCACTCTCGCCCCACTTCCGTGCCCTCGTTCATTGAGATCGCACGAGGGGTGAGGGCTGGCCCTCTGTGCAGTGACGACACGTTGCCCCTACCCCCGGGAACCGCTTCGCAATCATGGATGCGAGATCTCGAAGCGGGCTTTCCCTTCCTCGCCCTGCTCATCGTGGTCGGCGACCTGGCCGTGGATCGCGTCCGGCTCGAGGGAAATCGCCACGATGATCGGCCTGCCGGAGCCACGCTCGACCAGGCTCTTCACGCGCTCGGCGACGGCCTCTACGAGTTCCATCCTGGTCGGCTCGGCGACAAAGGTGAACCGGCTTCGCAGTGCGTCGCCGGCGCTCGCGACGGCCTCCGCATCCGGCGGCAGCACAAGGCAGAAATCGGTCAGCTCCCCGCTCGTGGTCTCCATCCCTGGTTCCCTTTCGAGTCTTCGGTGGTCGAGATCCTTTCATGGGAGGCAAGCGCCCCAGAGGGCTGAAAGGAGACGGTCACTCTCCGGGAGGTCGGATCGCCGTACGGCTTCGCCATCATTGAGCTATGGAGACATCCGCCACACCCGCGCTCGCCCTGAGGGGCATCAGCAAGCGCTACGACGACGGCACGCTCGCCCTCGACTCACTCGATCTCGAGGTGCCGGCGGGCAGCTTCTTCGGTCTGCTCGGCCCGAACGGCGCCGGTAAGACCACGCTGATCAGTGCGGTCTGCAACCTGCTGCGGCTGACCGACGGCGAGATCACGGTCTTCGGCCATCCGGGCGGCTCGATGGAGGCCCGGCGGCTGATCGGGATCGCGGAGCAGGAGCCCAACCTGGATCGCTTCCTCACCGTGTTCGAGACGCTCGTCTACCACGGCGGGTACTACGGGATGAGCGGCGACGCCGCCGCTGAACGTGCCGAAGAGATGATCGACATTTTCGACTTGCGCGCGAAACGCGACACCCGGGCACCCAAGCTCTCCGGCGGTATGCGACGCCGCCTGCTCCTCGCCCGCGCCCTTCTACACGAGCCGCGCCTGGTGATCCTCGACGAGCCGACCGCCGGTGTCGACCTCGAGCTGCGCCACGAGCTCTGGCGCTACATCCGCCGCCTGCACGAACGCGGCACGACGATCCTGCTCACCACGCACTACCTGGAGGAGGCCGAGGCGCTCTGCGAGGAGATCGCGCTGATCGGCCGCGGTCGGATCATGGCCCGCGATACCGCCGCCGGCCTCAAGGAGACCTTCGACGCCGCCACTCTGGAGGACGTCTACATGAAGACGGTCGCGGCCGGGCGCCGCGAGGTCGAGGTCGAGGAATCCCCTGCCTAGCAGGCGTACGCGGGGCCAGACGAAACCGTCCGGGACCCTCACCCGCAGCCCCTGTGGGGAGAAGACCGTCGACTACAGGAGGGATTTCGGACCCGCGTACATCGCGGTCGACGGCTGGCGGATGTAGCCAGGAGCCACGGGGCGGCCGCTTCCGAGGCTCCCGGGATCGGCCGCCCTACCGGCTCTTCCGCTGGATGAACCACTCCGTGAACTCGCGGCAGCGGCCGTCCTCGGCGAAGCGCATCACGAAGCAGTTGTCGTAGGTCCGGGCGACCGGGCCGTCAGCCGAGTCCTTGTAGGAGCTCCAGCCGGTCGCGACCGCCACATCGCCGTCCACGGCCACGGCGCTGTACTCGGCGTCGTAAGTTCCAGGCTCATCCCGCGTGCCGGCCTCCGGGTGGTCACCCTCCTCGCGCCAGGCCTTGACCACCTCCTCGCGCCCCTCGATCGGGTCGTCGTAGGGGTGGTAGCGGTAGGCGATGTCCTCAGTGAAGAGCGCCACGATCTGGTCGCTGTCGTAGCTCTTCCAGGCCGCGATGTACTGGGCAAGCCAGCGGTCGACGTCTTCTTTCGTCATCGGGCCCGATCCTATTCGGCGGAGGCCCCTGGTTAGGGTGTCTGCGATGAGCGACAACAGTCGGAAGGTAGGTGTGATCGGCGTCCCGACCAGTGCGGGTGCGTTCGCTCCCGGCCAGGAGCAGGCACCGGCAGCCCTGCGGCGCGCGGGCCTGGTCGAGCTGCTTCACGAGAGCCGCGTCGAGCTCTCCGATTACGGCGATCGCGAGATCTGGCGATGGCGCCCGGACCGCGACCGCCCACTCGCCCAGAACCTCGGCAAGGTCGTCGAGATCGTCGATGACACCGCGGCGCGGGTCGTCGAATCGATCCTCGCGCGGGAGATCACGGTGGTTCTTGGCGGCGACTGCACGGTCGGGATCGGCACCGTCGCGGGACACGTCGGGAGGTCCGAAAGCGTCGGCCTCATCTACTTCGACCTGCACGCCGATCTCAACATCCCCAGCAGCGCCCCGCCCGGCGCCCTCGACTGGATGGGCATGGCCCACATGCTGGGCGACAAGGGCGCGGAGCGGGAGCTCGTCGAGGTCGGCCCGAGGACCCCGCTGCTAGCACCCGAGCAGGTCGTCCTGCTCGCCTGGGGGCCGGAGCAGGCGAGGCCGCACGAGCGCGAGACGATCGACCGGCTCGAGCTCGAGGCGATTCCGGTGGACGAGGTGCGCGACGACCCGGCCGGAGCGGCCAAGAGGGCGCTCCACATCCTCGCTGATGCAGATCACGTGCTGATCCACTTCGACGTCGACGTGGTCGACTTCACCGACACCCCGCTCTCCGAGAACACCGGCCGCAACGAGGGGATCCCCTACGTGCAGGCGGCGGCCGCGCTCGCGGTGCTGCTCGCCTCGCCGGCCCTCGCCGGCGTCACGGTCACCGAGCTCAACCCGAACCATGTCGAGGAGGGCGCGGGTGCGATCGAGCGCCTCGCCGGCGATCTGGCGGCGGGGCTAACGGGATCTGGGGCTTAAGGTTCGACTCAGTGGAGGAGTGTTGATCGAGAGGGCCGTACCCAACCTGCGCTCAGAGCGGCCGGATGAGACACGGAATTTCCTCGTGGGGCTGCTGGGCTTCGAGCCGGCGATGGATCTCGGCTGGGTGATAACGGTCGCCTCACCGGACAACAGCTCGGCGCAGGTGACGATCATTTCCAACGACGACCCCTCGGCGCCGGGGATCTCGGTCGGGGTCGACGACGTCGACGCCGTCCACGCTCGCGCTCTGGAGCAGGGCTACGAGATCGCCTATCCGCTTCGAGACGAGGAATGGGGCGTGCGCCGCTTCATGTTGCGCGAGCCCGGCGGCACGATGGTGAATGTGGTCTCCCACCGGCAGCAGTAATGCCCTCGGCGTAGCTGAGCGAAATGGATCTCTCGCTGACGCGAATCGAGGCGGCTACGGGCGAGATCGATCCGGTCTTCATCAACAGCCCTCAGTTCGTGAGCGACCAACTTTCCGAGGAGTTTGGGCGTGAGGTCTTGGTCAAGGTCGAGACGCTTAACCCGATCGGCAGCTTCAAGGGGCGCGGCACCTCGCTGCTGGCGCGGGAACTCGACCCAGCGCTGACGTGGGTGTGCGCGACGGCCGGCAACTTCGGTCAGGGCCTCGCGTACGCCGCCCGGGAGCGCGGGGCGCGAGCCCAGATCTTCGTCCCACCCGGTGCCCCCGAAGCGAAGGTCGCCCGCATGCGCGCGCTCGGCGCCCAGGTCGACGTGGACCAGCACTCTGAGGCAGCCGCCCGCCAGTACGCCGCCGGAGGTGAGCACAGGCACCTCGTGGTCGACGGGCTCGATCCCGCCATCGCAGAGGGGGCCGGGACGATCGGAGTGGAGCTCGCCGCCGCGGATCCGATCGACACGGCCATCATCCAGCTCGGCGACGGGGCGCTGATCACCGGCGTCGCCCGCTGGCTGAAATCGCGCCTGCCGGAGATCAGGATCGTGGGCGTGTGCGCGACCGGCGCTCCAGCCATGGCGGAGAGCTTTGCCGCGGGTCGGCCGATCTCGGTGACTGGCGAAGGGACCATCGCGGGACCGCTGGTGGTGACCGATCCGGTGCCGGAGTCCTTCGCGCGGATCGTGGAACTGGTGGACGAGGTGGTGCTTGTGGACGACGAGGACATGCGGGCCGCAATGGCGCTCATCGCCAAGTCGATGGGCCTGCTGGTGGAAGCGGCTGGGGCCGCCGGAGTCGCAGCTCTTGCTCGGCACCCTGAAGCGCTCGGAGGGCAACGCGTCGCCGTCCTCCTCACCGGCGCGGCCGCGTAACTCGCCTAGGCCCCCAGCTACCTTGTTCGCCATGAGCGAGCACGTTCAAGCCAACCCCTGGCAGGGCTTCCTCTGGCTGTCGCGGCGCGAGTGCCACCGTGTTCTGCGCCTCTGGACCCAGACGACGCTCGCGCCGGTGGTCTCATCCCTGCTCTTCATCGTCGTCTTCGGGCTCTCTCTCGGCGGCCGCATCAAGCAGGTGCAGGGCTTCGACTACGACCAGTTCATCGTCCCCGGCCTCGTCGCGATGGCGATGGCCCAGGCCGCCTACTCCAACAACGCGAGCACCATCTTCCAGGGCCGCAACGACCGCTTCATCGACGACGTCCTCGCCGCTCCCATCCACCACTGGCAGGTGAACGTCGGCTACCTGATCGGCGGCGCTTTCCGCGCCCTGATCATCGGCGTCGGCCTCGCCGCCCTCGCGATCCCGATCACAGGCGCGCCGGTCAACCAGCCGGCAGCCTTGGTGATCGCCGTCCTCCTCCTGGTGGTCGGCTTCGGCGCCCTCGGCACGATCGTAGGCATCTACGCCGAGACCTTCGACCACACGAGCTTCATCAACAACATCGTCATCCTCCCTCTCACCTTCCTCGGCGGCGTCTTCTACTCCGTCTCCCGCCTCGGCTCACCGTGGGAGCAGCTCTCCCACGTCAATCCGCTCTTCTATGTCGTGGAGACGATCCGCTACGGATTCCTCGGCACCTCGGACGTCAGCCCCTGGATCGCCTTCGCGGTGGTCGCGGCGATGTGCCTGGCGCTGCTGGCGTGGAGCCAGTGGCTGTTCACGAGCGGGCGGAAGTTGAAGCCATGAGGGAGGCGCTTCTACCACCACTGCGGGCCGCAGCCGTCGCCGCGTTCATTGCCGGGTGCCTGCTGCTGTTCTTCAACCCACCGTCATTCGCACACCTCGGCGGGCTGATGACGATCGTGGTCGGGGCGATCGCGATCGTTCTGATCACCGCTTGGGCGACGACGATGGCGATCGGCAGGGAGATGTCCGAGCCCGAGTTCCGGAAGCTCGTCGATCGGAGCGAGGCGCTCGCCGCTCTGCCGCCTCCCGACTATCCGCCGAGCGAGTTCGACCTCTTGGTGATTGAGGCGATCGACAACCTCCCGTCGGAGTTCCAAGCGCTGCTAGCGGAGACGCCGGTGGTGATCTCGAATCTCGGGCACGAGCACCGCGCGTACGGCATGTACATGGGCGGCACCGTCGCGCGCGACATCTATCCCGACCGCATCGTGATCTACCAGGACACCCTGGAGCGCGACTTCGGGCACGACCCGGACCTGCTTCGGGCGCAGGTCGAGCGGACGGTCAAGCACGAGTTGGCCCATCACCTGGGCTGGGGCGAGGCCGGCGTGCGTGGGCTCGGGCTCTGAGGCCCGGCGTCCTCGGCGCCGACCAGTGGACCCCTCAGCCAGGAAGATCAAGCTGCGAAAGGGCTAGTCCACCGGCGGGATGTTCTGGTTCCGGCGCAGGACGTTGTCTGGGTCGAAGCGGGACTTGAGGGCCTGGAGGCGGGTGAAGTTGTCGGGGCCGAAGGCGGCGCGGACGCGCTCGAGGGGCTCGTCCGCCTGCATGTAATTGGCGTAGCCGCCGCTGACCGACCAGGGCTCGACCGCGGCGGCGGTCTCGCGCGCCCAGGCGATGGACTCCTCGTCGAGGGCGGGGTCGAGCCAGTCAGCCATGACGCTGACGTTGAATGCTGCGTCGCGGTAGCCGACGGCGGCGCCGTTGGGGTCAATCTGTTTGGGACCGCCGCGCAGCGACTCGATCAGGATGGCGCCCGGCCGCCGGTCGAGCGCGCCCATGCTCCCCACGAGGATGTCGATCAGCTCGTCGGGTAGCTCGCGGACGAAGTGCCCCTTCCAGTAGTTGCGGTCAACCCCGTAGCCGGGGTCAAAGATCCTCTGCTGGTCGAGGAAGGTCTGCTCGCGCACGCTGTCGTTGAACAGTCCCGGCGCCGCGCGGAGGGCAAGCACCTCCTCGGGTTCCTCGCCGGCGCCCGTGAAGCACGGGACGACGACCAACACCGGGGTCAGGTCCTCCCTCGTCGAGAGCTGGCACTGGATGCTGATCTCGTTGCCGGCCCGCGCATCGACGTCGCCGAAGGCGCGGAGCGCGTCGCGCACCGTATCGCCCTCGTAGTCGAGGCGCCCGCCGACGACCCGCTCGACCGGGTGGAGCCGGAACTCGGCTCGGGTGACCACCCCGAAGTTGCCCCCTCCCCCGCGCAGTCCCCAGAGCAGCTCGGGGTCGGCGTCGTCACCGGCGCGGACAACCTCGCCGGCAGGGGTGACGACCTCGGCGGCGATCAGGTGGTCGCAGGTGAGCCCGAACTGGGCGGTCAGGTGGCCGATGCCGCCGCCTAGGGCAAGGCCGGTGACGCCCGTCGAGCCGACCACGCCCCCGGGCGTGACCAGGCCGTGCTGCTGGGTTGCGGCGTCGAGGTCGAGCCAGGTGGCGCCGCCGCGTGAGAAGGCGACCCCCGCCTCGGGATCGACCTCGACCTCACGCATCCGCGAGAGATCGATCACCAGGCCGTCGTCGACGGCGCAGTGACCGGCCGGGTTGTGGCCGCCACCGCGGACGGCGATCTCCAGATCGTTTGCCTGGGCGAACTGCAAGGCGGCCGCGACATCCTGCGCATCGACGCAGCGGGCGATCGCTGCAGGGCGGCGATCGACCAGCAGGTTGAAGCAGAGCCGCGCCCGCTCGTACTCGCGGTCGGAGGGCTCGAGGACGTCGCCGCTGAGCGCCCCCCGGAGTTCTTCGACGGCCGCCGCCATCTCAGGGAGCGCCGTAGATCAGCTCGACGGCGCCCTTCGGAAGGACTCGCTGGCTCTTCAGCTCCAGCCGCTTCTCGGTCTCAAGGGCAGGCGTCAGTTGCATGCCCGTGCCGATCAGGATCGGAAGGACGACGAGCCCGAACTCGTCGATCTCGCCGAGCTTCCGGAACGTCTCGATCGTGGTCGGACCGCCGATCAGGTGGACATCCCCGCCGCGATTGGCCTCGCGGACGCGCTCCAGCAGCCGCTCGGGATCACTCTCGATCACGACCTCATCGGGAGTCCGGGCTGGGCGCTCCGACGCGAGCACGAACACATCGACGTCCGACCACGGCCATTGGTCGGCGACCTCGAGCGCTGGCATGAGTGTCGTGTGTCCCATCAAGACCGCGTCGCTGTTTGCCTGAAGCTCCACGAACCCGTACGCCTCGGGATCCCATTCCGGGTCGGAGAGCTGCACGGGCAGGCCGTCCTCGTTGGAGATGTAGCCGTCGAGGCTCGTGCACATGCGCGTCCGGATCTGCATCGCTGCCCTCCTTCGGGATCTCGAACTACAGACGACTGGAGCGCCGGAAACTCATCGGGCCGGCACCGTCACGACGCGAGCCGCGCCCTTATTCAGGCTTGTGGCAGACGACCTCGATGTTGTTGCCGTCGGGGTCGCGGACGAAGGCGCCGTAGTAGGTCGGGTGGTAGTGCTCGCGGAGACCCGGCTCCCCGTTGTCCGTCCCGCCGGCCTCGAGCGCAGCGGCGTGGAACGCATCGACGGTCGCGCGGTCGGGAGCGACGAGGGCGACATGGACGTTCTCCGTGGTCGGCTCCCGCAGCCCGGAGATCCAGAAGTCCGGCTTGCCCTCGCGGCCGAATCCGCCATGCCCGTCCACCGGCTCCATCAGCAGCGAGTAGCCGAGCGGCTCGAGCGCCTGCTCGTAGAAGCCGCGGCTGCGCTCGTAGTCCGAGACGTTCACTCCGACGTGGTCGATCATGGGCTGACCCTACGCCACTATCGTCCGTGCCGTGGGTGACGCAGCGAGTGGTGGACTGCGTGAGGAGCGACTCACGTTCGGCGAGATCACGGTCGTCGTCCGGGTGAGCGCCGAGGATTCCGGCGGCGCGATGACGGTGATCGAGGAGGTCGAGCCGATCTCCGACACTCCCCTCCACGTCCACAGCCGCGAGCACGAGCTCTTCTACATCGTGGAGGGCGAGCACATCATCACGCTCGGGGAAGCGGAGCACAGGCTCGGGCCCGGGGACGCGATCTTCGCCCCGCGTGGCGTCCCCCATGCCCAGCGCCGGGTGGAGCCCGGCGTCGGACGCGAGCTGGTCGCCTTCATCCCCGGCGGCTTCGACCAGTTTTTCCGCGACCTCGCCGAGGCGCAGCGCGACGGGACGCTCGGGCCCGCCGCCTACGCCAAGGCGTCGACGCGAGCCGGCGTCAGCTGGCTCTGATCCAGAGGCTCAGCCGTCGGCCGGCGGAATGTTGTGGTTGAGGCGGAAGAGGTTGTCCGGGTCGTAGCGTCGCTTCAAGCCACGCAGCCGCTCCCAGTTACCGCCGGGGTAGGCCGCGCGCAGGGTCTCCTCGTCCTCGTCCCCGAGGAAGCCGACGTAGCCGCCCGCCCCGTTCTTGCCGATCGACTCGCCAAGTCCGTCGACCCAGGCCTGGTGCGCGTCCGTCTCGGCCTCATCCATGTACATCGCCGCGACGTTGACCATCAGCTTCCGGTCACGATGGGCGAAGGCTGTGGCGTCGTTCGGCACCCGCGCCATGGCGCCGCCGAGCACCCGCAGCTGGACGGCCTTCATCATCGCCGTCGACTTCGGCAGCTGCTCGAGGATCGCTCCAGCAGCCCCCGCGTCGAGTGAGTCGGCGAAGAAGTTGGTGCCGGCCGTGAACCGGACCTCCGGCTCTGGGCCCTCGAAGAGCTCCGGGTAGCGCATCGGCCTCAGCATGTCGGCGAGCGGCTCGGCGAGCCCGCGGAACGGGGCCAGCACCTGATCGGCCCTCTCGGCCGGGCCGACGTAGGCAGCCAGCCCCATGATCACCGGCTTGCCGTGCACCGCCTCCGGGATGAACGGCATCGGGGGCGCGATCATCACGTTCGCGATCGTCGAGAGCTCCTCTGGCGCGGCATCGGCCGCCTCGAGGAAGCCGGTGATCGTCTCGGGCGTTGCGGGCAGGATCAGCATCCCGCCGACGATCTCCGAGACCTCGTCCAGCCGCAGCCGCAGCCGGGTGGCGACGCCGAAGTTCGACTCTCCACCGCGGATCGCCCAGAAGAGCTCGGGCTCAGACTCCTCGCTCACCTCCACGATCTCACCGTCGGCGGTGACCACCTGGGCCGAGAGCAGGTTGTCGATCGTCAGGCCGTTCTTCCGCGCCAGAAACCCGATGCCGCCGGCGAGGGTGATCCCGCCGATTCCGACCGAACCCGTGTCGCCCAGGCCGGTGACGCGGCCCCGCTCGCTCGTGGCGTTCGTGTACTGCCCGGCGGTCGCACCGGTCTCGACCGTGGCGGTCTGTCGGTCGCCGTCGATCTCGACGGCGTTCATCCCGGAGAGGTCAAGGACCAGGCCGCCGTCGGAGGTGCCGTAGCCCGGGCGGCTGTGGCCACCACTGCGGACCGCGAGCTCAAGGCCGGTCTCCCGGGCGGCAGTCACGACCCTCGCGACGTCTTCGGCGCCGGCGGCCCTCGCGACCGCCAGCGGTCGCCGGTCGATTCCCTTGAAGAAGACCTGGCGAGCCTCGTCGTAGGCGTCGTCCTCGGGGGTGATCAGCTCTCCGTCGAGCTGCGAGCGAAGCTCATCCGTCGGGACGTCGGTGGACTGCTGCGGTGATGGCGACATTGGTGGCCCCTTCTGCGTTGAACGTGACTTTTCGACTCTAGGACGATTTCCGGCACCGAAATGTGACCGTTTCCCGTCTCCAAGAAGACGGCTTCAGGCTCGGAAACTCATCGGGCGCCGGCCGGCACGAGAGCCGTATTCAACCATCTGGTTTAATACGACGCCATGACCGCAGCGCAGCTCGATCGCACCTTCGCCGCCCTCGCCGATCCCACCCGCAGGGCGATCCTTCAGCGTCTCGCCGAGGGCGACGCGACTGTGAGCGAGCTCGCCAGGCCCTTCCCGGTCTCGATCCAGGCCGTCTCCAAGCACCTCAAGGTGCTGGAGGGCGCCGGCCTGGTCACCCGGGGCCGCACCGCCCAACTCCGCCCTGCGCACCTCAGGGGCGGCCCGCTGAAGGAGATCGCCGACTGGGTTGATGGCTACAGGACTTTCTGGGAGGGTGGCTTCGAGCGGATGGAAAGACGGCTGAAGAGCGCCTCACGGGAGACCACCCATGGCTGAGACACCGGACGGCAACGGCAGCTCCGAGATCGTGATCAGCTGGACCTTCGAGGCGCCTCGCGAGGATGTCTGGCGCGAGTGGACCGAGCCGGAGCGCTTCGCCGACTGGTATGGCGGAGATACGGCCGAGATCCCGCTGGAGACCGTCGCCATGGACGTGCGTCCCGGCGGCCGCTGGAGCCTCGTCATGAACGCGGCTCGCGGTGCGATCTATTGGGACGGCGAGTTCCTCGAGGTCGAAGAGCCTGAGCGGCTCGTCTTCACCATCACGGATGAGCCGGATCAGGACGAGTACGCGGTTTGCACCGTCGTCCTCACCGACAGCGGCGACGGACGTACTGACATGCTCTTCACCCAGATCGGCCCGATGCCTCCCGAGCAGATCGAGCCCGCCAAGAAGGGCTGGTCAGGCTTCTTCGAGCGCCTCGCCGAGCGCCTCGCCCGCGATTAGTTCTCGCCGCCCCGGCGGTCTTGACCACTGACTTCGAACGAACAGGAGGAAGAACGATGGGGAAAGTTGTGGTGACCGAATTCATCAGCCTCGACGGCGTGATCGAGGATCCGGGGGGATCCGAGAACTACGAGTACGGCGGCTGGAGCTTCGAGTACGACCGCGGCCAGGACGGCGACCAGTTCAAGCTCGACGAGCTGATGGCATCCGACGCGCTCCTGCTCGGCCGGGTGACCTTCGAGGGCTTCGCGGCTGCGTGGCCGGAGCGAGAGGACGAGGCGGGCTTCGCCGACAAGTTCAACACGATGCCCAAGTACGTCGTCTCGACCACTCTGACCGATCCCGAGTGGCACAACTCGCAGGTGATCTCCGAGAACGTTCCCGAGGAGGTCGGGAAGGTCAAGGATGAGTACGAGGGCGACATCCAGGTCGCGGGCAGCGGGACCCTGGTGCAGACGCTGATCGAGAACGATCTGGTCGACCAGTGGAACCTGATGGTCTTCCCGACGATCCTCGGTCCTGGCAAGCGGCTGTTCGGCGGCGGCTTCCCGCGGCGGAAGCTGAAGCTGGTCGAGGACCGCGGCGTCGGTTCCGACGGCATCCGGGTGCAGATCTACGAGCGGGCCGAGTAGCCGCCCTCAGGGCAACAGCACGATCTTGCCCCTCGCGCGGCCGTCCTCGAGGCGCGCATGCGCCTCCGCGGCCTCGGCGAGGGGAAATGTCTCATCGATCGTCACGGTGAGCTTGCCCTCGTCGACCAGGGCGGCCATCGACTCGAGCGCGCAGTAGTCGGGCTCGACCTGGATGCCCTCGGCCCGCTTCGACTGCTGATCCGCGGCGGCGGCCACCTTCTCGGTCACCCCGCCGGGCAGGACGATGAGCAGACCTCCATCGCGGAGCACCTCCAGGGAGCGGAGGCCGTAGTCGTCCCCGCCAACCCCGTCGAGCACGATGTCGAGATCGAAGACGACGTCCTCGAAGGGCCTCGTCGTGTAGTCGATGGGCTCGTCGACGCCGAGGTCCCGCAGGTGGTCGTGCTTGTCGGCGCGTGCGGTGCCGATCATGTAGGCGCCTCGCGCCTTGGCGATCTGCACGGCCAGGTGGCCGACCCCGCCGGCGGCGGCGTGGACCAGGACGCGGTCGCCCTCCCCCACTTCGGCCAGGTCCACCAATGACTGCCAGGCGGTCAGCCCGGCCAGCGGCAGGCCGGCAGCCTGCTCGTCGGTTAGCCCATCCGGGGTCCGTGCGAGCTGGCGCGCCGGCGAGGCGACGTACTCCGCGTAGCCCCGCGCCAGGCGCGGAAACCAGGGCATGCCGAAGACCCGATCTCCTACGGCGAAGCGCTGCACGCGGTCGGCCGTCTCCTCGACCACCCCCGCGATGTCCCAGCCGAGGATGAAGGGCGGTTCCCCCACGGCCTTCGGGTTACCGCCGTAGCGCCGGGTCTTCCAGTCGACCGGGTTGATGCCGGCGGCAGTGACCCGGACCACCACTTCCGTTTGGACCGGCTCCGGCCGCTCGACCTCCCGGAACTCGAGGACGTCGGGGCCGCCGAGCTCACGAGCGACGACCGCCTTCAGAGGCTGACCTCGACGCGGTGATCGTGCTCGTCCAGTACATAGATGGCCTCCGCGGTCGCCTGGAAGAGGCGGTGGCGCGCCGGCGGGCTCACGTCTTCCACGGTCAGCTCGTCCGATCCGTGGCCCACCGACCGCTTCGAGTAGATCTCGACCCCCTCGCCGGTCTCATGGGCGGGCAGCTCGCGCGCGACACCGAGGATGTAGACCCCCTGACCCGTGCCGGGCTTCACAGTGGAGTCGAAGATCACGATCCCGACCTCTCGGCGCTCGCGCAGGTTCTCGGAATGCTGGGCGTCGGGCTGCGAGATCCAGAAGAAGTCCCGGTAGCCGGAGGACGCGTAGTAGACGGGCGAGGCCCAGGGCTGGCCTGACGAGTCGGCGGTAGCGACCACCATGTAGAAGCTCTGGTCGATGATCTCCCGCGCGATCGCGTGGTCCCGGTCCTCGTTCATTCGGGGATTATCGGGTATGCGCTCGAGCACGTGGTCTCGAAGAGCTGAAGGAGGGCGCGATGATCGATCAACCGACGGCAGAGCAGGCACTCAGGGAGATGGAGGTCCTCGTCGGGGAGTGGACCCAGACCGCGACCCCTCCGGGCGGCGACCCCTGGCCGGGCGAGGTTCGGGCGGTCTTCGCGTGGCTCGAGGGCAGCGACAACCGGCTCCTGGTCGAGCGCTCGACGGTCGAGATGCCGGAGGCCCCGGACAGCGTCTGCATGATGGGCTGCGATGCCGCCAAGGGCACCTACTTCCAGCTCTACACGGACGACCGGAACGTCTGCCGCGTCTACGAGATGACGATCGGCGCCGGCGAGTGGACGCTCCGCCGCGAGGGCGAGCCCTTCAACCAGCGCTTCACGGGGAAGATCTCCGAGGACGGCAACACGATCGACGGCCGCTGGGAAATCGACGAGGGCGACGGCTGGCGGACCGACTTCGATCTCCTGTACACCCGGGTCGAGTAACGGGCCTAGGCCAGGCGCCGGCCGAGGACGTAGCCGGCCGTCGCAGCGGCGATCCCGCCGACGATGGAGATGGCGACGTAGGCGGCGGCCCGCCGCGGCTCACCCGCGTCGACGTCCAGGACGGCCTGCACGGAGAAGGTCGAGAACGTCGTGAACCCTCCGAGCAGGCCAACCCCGAGCCCCTCGCGCACGTCCCGGGAGAACCACCCCGCGGCGGTGAGCATCCCGAGCGCGAAGGAGCCGCTGATGTTGATCGCGGCGGTCATCCAGAGCAGGGACTCGTGGTGGATCGTCAGCCGCGTCAGCCCGTAGCGGCCCATCACACCGATCAATCCACCCGCGGCAACCATGAGCGTCGTCATCTGACCTCCACCTCTGTTGAGTTACTGGGGTAGAGGCCATCAGCGGCTCTGGACCGCGGTTATAGAGCGAGCCTCATCGCTCGGAGCGCGGAGTCTAGCCGGGCCGGCCCGGCGGCTCCGCAGAGCCGCCGGGCCGTAAGTCCGCTACTCCGTGACGGGCACGGGGGTGACTGCGGGGGCGGACTCGAGCGGCTCGCGCTCGATGTCCCGCTCACGGACCAGCCAGAGGGCGAGCGCCGCGCCGGCGATGCAGACCATGCCGCCGAGCGTGAGCACGTCGTTGACTCCCGCCAGGAAGCCCTCGCGCGCCGCGTGCTCGACTGCCGGCTGAGCCTGCTGCGGCACCGACGCCAGCGCCTGGTGGAGGCTGCCCGACGAGGCGGCCTCGACAAGCTGGCGGGGGTGGTCGCCGGTTGCCGTGGCCGTGCCGGCCGTCAGGTCGCTCACCTTCGCGGCACCCTGGGCGACGAAGACCGCGCCCCAGATGGCAACCCCGACCGCGACACCGACCTGGCGGAAGGTGTCGTTGATTCCGGCGGCCATGCCGCTGCGCTCGTTCGGGACCACGCTGAGCGCGACGTCCCCGATCACCGGGTTGAGGAGGCCGACGCCCGCGCCGAGCACCAGGAAGCCGCCGAGCAGCGTCGTCCACTCCGAGTCCGCGCTGATCCCGGACATCAGCAGCAGCCCCGAGCCCGAGACGGCGAGCCCGGCACTGAGCAGGATCCGAGCCGGCACCCTCGTGAGGAGCATCGCGGCCACAGGCGAGAGGAAGAAGGCGGCCAGCGTGATCGGCAGGTAGCGCAGTCCGGCCTGCAGCGGCGTGTAGCCGAGGTAGTTCTGCAGGTAGAGCCCGAGGTAGAGGAAGAGTGCGAACGCCGAGGCGGAGATCGCGAAGGCCGCCAGCTGCACTCCCGTGAAAGCCGGCCGCTTGAAGAAACCGAGCGGCAGCATCGGCTCGCGCACGCGGCTCTCGATCGCCAGGAAGGCGGCCAAGAGGGCGGCGGAGCCTGCGAACAGGGAGACGATCAGGGGCGAGCCCCATCCCTCGTCGTTACCGCGGACGAGCGCCAGAACCAGCATGAAGAGGGCGGCACTGAAGGTCGCCACACCTGGCCAGTCCACACGGGTCGCGTTCGGGTCGCGGCTCTCGCGCAGCCTGGAGTAGGTGACCGCGATCGCGGCGAGCCCGATCGGCACGTTCAGGTAGAAAATCGAGCGCCAGCCGAGACCGTCGGTGAGGGCGCCGCCGACCAGCGGGCCGATGGCGACGGCCACCCCGATCGAGGCGCCGTAGATGCCCATGGCGTTCGCGCGCTCCCGGCCGGCCGGGAACTCCTGCGCCAAGAGCGCAAGGGAGACGGCGAACATCACCGCGCCGCCGATGCCCTGTAGCGCCCGGGCGACGTTGAGGAAGGTCGGGTCGGGAGCGAGGGCGCAGAGCAGCGAGGCTGCGGAGAAGATGCCCAGACCCCACCCGAAAAGGCGCCTACGCCCGAACCGGTCGGCCAGCGAGCCGGCCGTCAGAACCAGGGCGGCGAGAGTGAGCGCGTACGCGTCGACCACCCACTGCAGGTCGGTGAAGCTCCCACCGAGGTCATCGCGGATCGACGGCAGCGCGACGTTGACGACCGTGATGTCGAGCAGCAACATGAAAGTCGCCACCGAGACTGCGATCAGGGTCCACCATTTGCGAGCCATGTTTCCTCCTTCGGGCCGTCACATCGGCGGCGTTTGGTTCGTCAGCCATGAGACGGATCAGAACGAAAGGACGTGACCGACTGTGACCGACGACACACTTCTCGCCCAGGAGTTCGAGCAGCACCGGCCCCACCTGGAGGCCGTGGCCTACCGGATGCTGGGCACGACCGGCGAGGCTGACGACGCCGTCCAGGAGGCGTGGCTGCGCTTGAGCCGCACCGATTCCGATCAGGTTGAGAATCTGCGCGCCTGGCTGACGACGGTCGTCGGCCGCGTCGCGCTCGACATGCTGCGGGCGCGAAAAGCGAGGCGCGAGCAGCCCGACGACCACATCCAGCCGATCGTCAGCGAATCGACCGAGGAGAACCCGGCCGAGGAGGCCGAGCTGGCCGACTCCGTCGGGCTGGCGATGCTGGTCGTGCTGGAGAACCTCTCCCCCGCCGAGCGCGTCGCTTTCGTCCTGCACGACATGTTCGGCGTTCCCTTCGCGGAGATCGGCGAGATCACCGGCCGCGAGCCCGACGCCGCCCGTCAGCTCGCCAGTCGGGCGAGGCGGCGGGTGCGCGGCTCAACTCCGCCCACCGACGCCGACGTCGCCGAGCAGCGGCGGGTCATCGACGCCTTCCTGGCGGCGGCGCGCGCGGGCGACTTCGAGGCGCTGATGAACGTCCTCGACCCGGACATTGTCCTCCGCGTCCACGCCGGGGAGGGCGATCCGCGCGCGGAGGTGCTCGCGGCGACCGGTCCCGAGCAGGTCGTGGAGCGGATCGTCACGCAGGGGCGGCAATTCCTTCCCCTCGTGCGCCCAGCAATGGTCAACGGCGCGCCGGGGACGGTTGCGGAGCGCGACGGCAAGATTCTCGGCGCCACGGCGTACACCGTCAGGAACGGCCGGATCGTGACGATGGACCTCGTCATCGACCCGGAACGATTCTCGGGATCGAGCGACTAGGAGCCAATCCCAGCGCCGCGATCAACCGTATCCGAGACAGGCCGCCAGTCCCGCCACTCCCTCATCCCTCACCCGGCGGGGCTGGCGGCCGTCTCGTCCCAGTCTCGACGGTTCGCTGATATCACCTCAGGGCAGTTACTCAGGTATGGCCCTAAAGAAGATCGGACTCGTCACCGCCTCGGCGCTTTGCTCGATCAACATGTGGACCGGTGCACCCCTGCTCGCGGTCTGGGTCGGGTCGAAGGTGCAGGGCAACCTCAACAACCTGAGCATGACCGCGGTCTTCTCGGTAGTCCTCGTGCTCGGAGCGCTCGTCTTCCTGCTCGCCTGGGCGCTCACCTGGATCAACGCGAAGTACGACGAGGTGAGCGGGCGTCCCGCCGGGGCGCGTCACACATCCCCGTGGCTGCGCAGCATGCGCGACGAGCGCGAGCTGGACGCGCGGCAGAAGTTCGGCATCAGCCCCATCGAGCGGGTCCTGGTGATCTCCGTCGTCGCGGCGGTTCTGGTCTTCGAGGTCTGGTTCTTCTTCTTCGCCGGCTCCGCGCTGCCGAACGGGTAGCGGGCCTACTTCGTGTAGCTGACCAGTTCCTCGCGCTCGGAGCCGCCGGAGACCGTCTGCGCCAGCACCTGGCCGATGCCAGGGGCGTAGAACTTGAGCTCGAGCACGTTCGGCTCGACCGGCGAGTAGTCCTCGGTCAGGAGGACGTTCCGGAAATGGCCGAAGGGGACCTCAGCTTGCTGGTCGAGGGCGAGCACCCTGGTCCGGTCCTCGGCATGGCCGACGTAGTACTCCTCGCGGTAGGTCTGGCCAGTCATCGGGTGCGCCAGCATCGCGATCCCCGCGTCGGCGCCGTTCACCCCGGCCTCGAAGGAGCCACTGGTGTCGCGCCTGCCGTTGGCCGATATCTCGGCGGTGTCCTCACCGAAGTACCAGACGTTGCCGTCCTTGTCCTGGGCGTACCTGTCCTCAGTGATCTCGACCGGCCTGCCCCCCTCGCTGACCACGTCGTGGACGACACGAGCGGTGACCCCATCCCCCATCTTTCGCCGTACCCGCGCCGCCCGCCGCGAGGGCGATGACGGAGCCTCCGACGATCATGGCCTTTCGTGATAGGTGCATTGGTGCGTTTCTCCTTTCCCTCCCTGTTGTTTGGTCTCGGGCGCTTTGTAGAAGCGGCCGATGAAACGCCCGTGAAAGCCGCCGCGACCCTGGCGGCTCAGCGGGGCAGCTCGATCCAGACGTCCGCGCCTTTGCCGTCCCGGTTTGTGACATGAGCGCTGCCCCTATGCGCGCGGGCGATCGCCTCGACGATCGCGAGGCCAAGTCCGGTGCCGTCGCCGCCCCGGGAGGGATCGCCGAGGCTGAAGCGCTCGAAAGCCCGTCCGATGAACTCCGGGGCGAAGCCCGGGCCGCGATCCTCGACGTGGATCGCCACGTCCTCCTCGCCCTCGCTGGCGCGGACGGTGATCTCCCCTCCTCCGTGCTGGATGGCGTTCTCGACCAGGTTCGTGAGCGCCTGATCGAGCCGCAGCCTGTCGCCCTCCACGGTCAGCCCGTCGGCCGGCTCGACCACGAGCGGGCGTCCCGCCTCGTCCATGCGGGCGGAGAAGCGCTCGCGCACGTCGCCGAGCAGGTCGGCGACGCCCACCTGCCGCAGATCCAGCGCCAGCTTGCCCTCCGCCGAGCGCGCCAGCACGAGCAGGTCTTCGGCGAGCTCGATCAGCCGGTCCACCTCGACGATCGCGGACATCATCGCGGCCCGCATCTCCTCCGGCGTGCTCGCGTAGCGAACCGCCAGCTCGAGCTCGGTCTTGTGCATGGCGAGTGGCGTGCGGAGCTCGTGGCTCGCGTCATCCACGAAAGCGCGCTCCCGCTCGATCGCGGCCTCGAGCCGGCCTAGCATCCCGTTCAGCGTCTCCCCCAGCCTGCGGATCTCATCGTCGGCCTCGGGCAGCGGCAGCCGCTGATCCGGCTCCGCGGCGGAGACGGCGGCGGCCCGCCTTCGCATCGCCTCGACGGGGCGCAGCGCCCTCCCGGACACGACATAGCCCGCCATCGAGGCCAGCAGCAGCGCCGCCGGAATCCCGATGAAGAGCAGCGTTCGCAGGTTCGCCAGCGACTCGTTGCGATCGTCCAGAGAAGCGGCGGTGACGACGACGAAGCTCTCGCCCCGCGGCCCGCCCGCCGGTCGCGCCAGGAGGCGGGCCTGGCCCGTGATGCTGCGGACGTGCGGCCTGGTGACCAGGAAAGACTCCCGCGCGGCTCGTGCCGCCTCGGCCGGCGTGATCTGCGGATTCTCGCCCAGCTGCGGCGTGGTGGCGTAGATGCGGCCCTCGGCGGTGAGGACCTGGGCGAAGCTCTCCTCGCGGCCGAGCAGCTTGGCGTTCCTGGCCAGGTCACCGCCGGAGACGAGTGAGGCGATGTCGTCGCCGTGGGTGCGCAGGCTCTGGTCGATCTGCTCGGTCAGCTCGGAGTCGAAGCGCGCGTAGACGAAGTATCCGAGCGCGGCGAGGACGACGGCGCTCACCAGCGCGAAGGCGAGCGTCATCCGCAGCCTGATCGGGATCCGGCTCATCGATCTCCGCCGTCCCGCATCCGGTAGCCGGCACCGCGAATGGTCTGGATGGACTGGATCCCGAAGGGAGCGTCGATCTTGCGGCGCAGCAGTCGCACGTAGGAATCGACGATGTTCGAGCGGTTCTCGTACTCGTAGTCCCAGGCGTGCTCGAGCAGCTGGAACCGGGAGAGCACCTCACCGGGGCGGCGCATGAAGACTTCGAGCACCGCGAACTCCTTGGCGGAGAGCTCGATCTCCACATCGCCCCTCCAGACCTGGTGCCTGGCCGGATCGAGGCGGAGGTCGCCGACCTGGAGCTCGGGCGAGCGCTCGCCGTTGGTGCGCCGCGCGAGCGCCCGCAGGCGGGCGAGCAGCTCTGAATAGGAGAAGGGCTTTGTCAGGTAGTCATCGGCTCCGGCGTCGAGTCCGGCGACGCGGTCCGACACCCCGTCGCGCGCGGTCAGCATCAGGATCGGCGACCAGACGCCGTCATCACGCAGGCGGCGGCAGACCTCGAAGCCGTCGATGCCCGGCAGCATCAGGTCGAGGATGATCGCGTCGTACTCGGTGGAGCCCGCCATCCAGAGGGCGTCCTCGCCCTTGGCGGCGATGTCCGCGGCCATCCCCTCCTGGCGCAGGCCCTTGCGGATCAGGCCGGCCATCTTGGCCTCGTCCTCGACGATCAGCACACGCATCTCGGGTCACCGAGATTGTCCCGCGAAGATGAACGCCGGATGAAAAGCTAGCTCTCTGCGACGTCCCGACGCAGGAAGACGAGCGCCGCCGCCGCCAGCGCCGGGAGCCCGTATAGAGCGCAGACCCAGAGAGAGCGCAGGATCGGATCCCAGTCCGCCGGAGTGCGAAGCAGTCCCTGCCAGGCATTGAACTGCGTGCTGAGGAGATAGGGACGCAGGCCGCTCAACCCGGGCAGGATGCCTACCAGCTGGACCAGCAGCGAGAACATCAGGGTCCCGACGATTGCGGCGCCGCTGTTGCGAAAGACCGTCGAAAGCAGGAGGCCGATGCAGGCGATCGCGAGGATCGGGAGCAGGTATACGAGCAGGCTGGCTCCGACCAGCTCGAGGCCCTTTGGCGCTGAGACGACAGTTCCCGAGAGCGTGGTCACCGGGTTGAACCCCGAGGCGAGGATCCCTGCAGCCAGTGCGACCACCCCGGCGATGGCGATCGCGAGAACCGCGTAGGTGGCCGTCGCGAGGGCCTTGCCGGCGAACACCTGGTGCCGCTCGACCGAGCGGGTGAGGATCATCTTCAACGTCGCGTTGCGGTCCTCGGAGGCCACGATGTCGCCCGCGACCAGGGCCGTGATCAGCGGGAACAGCCAGATCGAGCCGAACAGGAGAAGCACGAGGGGCACGGCAAGCCCGGTGTCGTGGACGTAGCGGCCAAAGGCGACATCGTTCGGGCGGCCGCCTCCGGTCACGAGCGCCACCACGAAGATGATCGGCACAGCAGCGGCGGCGCCCAGGCCCAGATACGTCCGCTTCTGGGCGCGGAGCTTCCGCAGCTCCCAGCGGTAGACGGTCATCACCGACCTCATGCCATCTCCTCGATCAGCTGCTTTGTCCTGGCCGCTCGCCCTGCGCCGTCTCCCTCGGTGAGCTCGAAGAAGAGATCCTCGAGGGTGGCCTGGCGGGGCGTGAGCTCCAGGAGCGGCGCGCCGGACTCCGCCAGGGCGATCGATAGAGCCGCCACCGCGTGCTCGTCCGAGGCCCTGAAGGTCAGCCCTGTCTCACGTGCTTCCGCGACCTCTTCGATGCCCGGTTGGGCCAGGCAGACGTCCTTCGCCCTGCCGTCGTCGGTGGTGCGTAGCCGGTAGCTGACCCCCGCCCTGCCGCGAAGCTCGGCGAGGGAGCCCTCATAGGCCACCCGGCCACTGCGGATGATCGCCACGCGGTTGCAGAGCTCCTCCACCTCCATCATCTGGTGACTCGAGAGCAGGACGGTGATCCCGCGCTCGCCGAGATCCCGGATCAGCTCCCGCATGTCCCGCATCCCGGCTGGGTCGAGGCCGGTCGCCGGCTCGTCCAGCAGCAGGAGGCGCGGATTTCGCAGCAGCGCCGACGCGATGCCGAGCCGCTGTCGCATGCCGTGGGAATAGCCCCTCACCTTGTCCTTGGCGCGATCCCGGAGCTCGACGATCTCGAGGACCTCCTCGATGCTCGTCGTGCTCTCGCCGTCGAGGGCGGAACAGAGCCGCAGGTTGTCGCGTCCGCTCAGATACGGATAGAAGGACGGCGCCTCGACGAAGCCCGCCACGCCGTCGAGGGCCGTGACGCTGACCTGGGGATCGCGACCGAAGAGCCGCACCGACCCCTCGCTTGGGCGGATCAAGCCCAGCATCATCCGGAGCGACGTGGTCTTGCCGGCCCCGTTCGGACCGAGATATCCGAATACGTCCCCGGGATTGACCGTCAGGTCGACGTGGTCGACCGCGGTGATCTCTCCGTAGCGCTTGACCAGCCCCCGGACCTCAATCGGCGGAGACTCCGCCATCGACTACAGGTCTCGGGCGGCCGTCTGCACCGTTGCGGGAGACGCCGAAGCGAGAACCATGTATTCGACGCCATTCCGCTGGAACCTCACCATGGTCCCGAGAGCCGTATCCAGCTCCTCGCCCGGGGCACCGTTGATCGAAACCTTCGGAAGCGTCAGCTGACCCTGATCGCCGCTCGGCGCGGATGAGCCATGTGCCGGCTCGGCCGGCCGCTCGATCACCGCGATCCCGCCGAGGCCCTCCCCGTAGGTGACCAGCACTCCGGCATCCTTGCCGCTCTGGATCAGCCGGATCTCGTTGCGGGGCAGTCCGGCCAGGGTGTCCGGGGCGGCCACGGGGAACGACGTCTGCTGCTGGACGGCCTGCAGACCGATGACCGGCTGGGCATCGCCCTGGCCGGGCCCTCGCCGGGCGGGAGCACTGAGGTTGGTGACCTGCGCTCCGGGGGGCGGGCTGATGTCGAAGACCGACGTCGGCACGGAGCCGTAGGAGATGTGCGTGGCCTTCAGCTCCAGCACCGGTGAGCTGTCGCCCTTGGCGTAGACCGCGGCGCGCAGCGGTGTCCCGTGTACCGCATCCCAGGCGAGCTCCGCGCCGCCGAGCAGGCCTCCGTTGCGCTTGGGCTCCAAGCGAACCGTGTAGGCGGGCTGCCCCGCGAGATCGGTCGGCTCGGCTCCGCTCAACAGGGCGTGGTCAGCCAGGTTCGCGATGTCCTTCTTGATCTCAGGGAGGGACGGCGGCTGCTCGTTCGCCGAGCCGCCTCCGTCCGCTCCGTCGTGGCCTGCCGGAAGGGTCCCCTCGAAGACCGTGTTGGACCCGGAGTCATAGACCCAGGCGCGATGGCCGTCCGAGAGCACCTGGCTGTCGGTGGTGGCGCCCTCGGCGTTCGAGTCCGCCTGAAGCTCGAGTCGCAGGTGTCCGTCGGACGACGCCCAGAGCCGGCCCGAGGCTCCGCTCAGAATCGGGTCCGCCCCCTGCACGTCGGCGCCGCCGATCAGGTGGTTGGTGAATTGGATACGCGCGCTCACCCCCTGGACGGTCGGCGCTGTGAGCGCATCGTGCACCGCGACCGGCAGGGGCTCCGCGGGCGGCTTGGGCCCGCCGCCGCTCGCGGCCATCGCGATGGCTGTGGCGCCTATCCCCCCAGCCACGCACGCCGCGCACAGCGCGAGCAGCCGCCGGGTCGAGATGCGCCTCAGAAACTTCACTCACGAAAGGCTACGCCGCCTATCTAAGGAATTTCTGACAACGACACCACGGAGTCCACACTCGTTCCCTGCGCGCCGATGCCACCGGCCAGATAGCCCACCCCGGCGACCGTCCCGGCCGCCGCGTCGAATACGGGCGAGGGCAACCTACCGGCGGGAACGACGGCATGCCGCGAGGGGTCAAAGCGAAGGATGCGGTCGCTCGCGGCGCCATTTCGCCGGCCTCCGACCAGGTAGATGACCCCGTTCAGCACGAGCGCCGAGGCGTGGTCGACTCCCTGCGGAAGGTGTCCGATGACGGAAGTCCTCCCCGTACCGGTGTCGTACTCCTGAATCTGGGCGGTGTTCGCCCCGGTGGAGAGCTCGCCCCCGAACGCATAGACCCGATTGCCGATCGCGGCGGCGGCCGTGTAGCGAACCGCAGTGGGCAGCTGGGCGACCCTCGCGAAGCTCCGGCCGTCGGTGGTCCGAAAGACGGACGCGACCGGCCCCTGGCCGTCGTATCCGCCAAGCACGTACGCCGCGCCTCCGCTGGTGACCGCGGAGAGATCCGACGCCGCCACGGGCAGACGGCCGATCTGGTGAGCGGCTCCTCCGGGGACGAGCTCCTGGACGGTGTCGAAGCCCGTCGCGGCGCCACCGCCGAAGACCAGGCTGCGCCCACCGATTGTGGCGGCGGCCGCATCGTGCATGGGGTGCACCAAGGTGCCGCCCGATGAGACCTTCCCGCTGCGCGGGTCGAGCGCCAGCACCATGTCGGTGGAGACGTCAGCCCGGTCGGCGCCGCCGATCACCAGGAGCCGGTTGCCGCTGGTGGCCGCGGTCGCGCCGTGGAGCGGATTGGGCAGTCGCAGCGACGAGGCGGCCGCCTTCGGGGGCGCGGCCCGAGAATGCGCGCTCGACCTGGCGGTGGAAGCCGTGTGCGTCTCCGACCCGCTGGAGAAGAGCCCCCTGGCGGCCAGGAAGACGAATACGAGGACCACCACGACGACCACGGCGAGACGAAGCAAACCGCGCCGCCGGGCAC
>CAWDQZ010000010.1:0-27675 GCA_963804595.1 uncultured Solirubrobacterales bacterium | reverse complement strand
CGCGCAGCTGCTCCACTCCTCCTCCTCGCCCAACACAGCGCTTTTCGAAAGAATCCCTACGCCTGCGGTTGGATGTTCTGGTTGACCCGGAAGACGTTGTCCGGGTCGTACGTGTGCTTGACGCGAGCCAGCCGTTCGTAGTTGCCGCGGTAACTGGCGCGCACCCGCTCCTGACCCTCGTCCATCATCATGTTCACATAGGCGCCGCCCGCGGAATACGGGTGGAGCGCTTCCTGGTAGTCGACGCTCCAGCGCCGGATCGCGTCCACGTTCGCCGGCTCCGGATCGACGCCGGCGAACACCGCGCCATAGGTGGCGTCGCGATAGCCCCAGGCAGTGTCCGAGGGGCCGACGTCGTGGGCCGCGCCGTCGATCGGGTACATGTGCATCGTCGACTTCCAGGTCGGCATCTGGGCCCCGAACTTCGCGTGGATCTCCACCGCCTCGTCGGGGATCTCCTTGACGAAGTCGGCGCGCCAGTACCACTGGTCGCCGGCGCCGTAGACCTCGTCGAACGCGCTCTGGATCGCCGGGTGCGGCATCGGCGCCGGGGCATGCAACAGCGGCTCCGGCAGGGCATCCAGCAGCGGTGCCATCGCCGCGGCTGCCGCGTCCTCGTCCGCGCCGGCGTAGCACCAAACGACCCCGCAGACCTTGCGCAGGTGAAGCTCCTCGGGGAACGGCGGGCCCGGCGGCACCGAGCCGAAGAGGAAGAAGCCGTTCAGCTCGCGCGGCGCCTTGGGCAGGAAATCGCGGTATGCCGAAAGGACCTCCGCCCCCTGCTCGACCGGCCAGAAGGTCGGCCCGGCCACGACTGTCCCAACGTCATGCAGCCGGAACAGGAACGAGGTGACGACGCCGAAATTGCCGCCGCCGCCGCGGATGGCCCAGAACAGGTCGGGATTCTCGTCGGCGCTCGCGCGCACGCGCTCCCCGTTTGCCAGGACGATCTCGGCCTCGAGCAGGTTGTCGATTGCCAGCCCGCACTTGCGAGTCAGATGGCCGAGGCCGCCGCCAAGGGTGAGGCCGCCGACGCCGGTAGTGGAGATGATCCCGCTCGGCGTCGCGAGCCCGTGCTCGTTCGTCGCTCGGTCCACGTCGCCCCATGTGCAGCCGCCACCGACCCGAACCGTGCGCGCCTCCGGATCGACCTCGACGTCGCGAAGCAGGGAGAGATCGATCACGACACCGTCGTCGCAGGTTCCAAGTCCAGCGCCGTTGTGGGCGCCGCCGCGGACCGCAAGCAGCAGGTCGTGGTCGCGAGCGAACCCCACGGCCGCCGCCACGTCATCGGGGTTCGCACACCGCGCGATCAACGCCGGCCGTCTGTCGATCATGGCGTTGAAGACTTTGCACGCTTCGCCGTACTCAGCATCCTCGGGCCCGATCAGCGTGCCGCTGAATCCGCCCAGCTCTTCACGTGCCGTGCTTGCGGGTGTGGACGTAGTGCTCATTCCGTCCTCCTGGTTCGAGTCGAGTTGATGCCGGGAACGTCGCAACCGGCGGGCGGCCGCTCGTGAGGTATTCCCCTCACGACAAAATCAGCGGTTGCTCGCGCGTCTGAGCCTCGCACTACCGCAAGCCAGCGTCAAGCTCATTAATCGAGGGCGCTCCTTTGGGGGCGGTTCTCTCCCCCAGCGCTGGTGGGAACAGAGTGGTAACCGAACCCACAGGACTCCACCGGAAAGCGGCTCGCGCCTACGAAATCGGAGGTCACAGGTTCGAATCCTGTCGGGCGCGTCTCAGGAAGCCCCGCTAATGGGGGCTTTTCTGCGTCTTGGATTGACGACCTGCGGCCTCAAATGGCTGTGGCTCCAGGTGCTCGGCAGGCAAACGAAGCCGGCAAAGACGCCACCCATCTGCTTAGGTACTTCGCACGGCGTCACGCTGCGTCAGCGGTAGGCGAATCGAACCTAAGGAGTCTTCATGGCCTTGATGAGCAAAGCGCCCGACCGTGCACTTATCGGTGGTGACTGGGTTGAAGGGAGCGCCGGCACCTTCGAGGTCCGCTCGCCGCATTCACGCGAAGTGATCAACAACGTCGCCCGATGCGATTCCTCTGATGTCGATCGGGCTGTCGCGGCGGCTCGGCGCGCGCAACCGGACTGGGCGGGGATGCCGCTGATCGACCGAGCCAAGATTCTCCGCAGGATCACCGAGGTCTTCCGCGACAACGCCGAGTCGATCGCCCGGATGGTGTCCGCCGAGATCGGCAAGACGATCACCGACAGCCGTGAGGAGGTCTACGAGTACGCGGCGCCCTCTTATGACAAGGCCGCCGCCGAGGTCCTTCGCCATCGGGGCCTGTCGCTGCCCTCGACACAAGAGCAGACCAACAACAAGCGGCTGGTGCTGGGACATCGCCCCCTCGGCGTGATCGGATCGATCACTCCATACAACTTCCCGACCGACATCGGCTCGATCGCGATGGCCCACATCATCGCCGCGGGCAACACGGCGGTTTGGAAGCCGTCCGAGTTCGCGGCCACGAGCTGTGCGATGGTGGTCGAGCTCTTCGAGGAGGCCGGTCTGCCGCCCGGAGTGGTCAACCTGGTTCAGGGCTACGGCGACGTCGGCGCCGCGATCGTCGAGCACGACGGCGTCGACGGGATTTTCTTCACCGGCTCCACCGCGACCGGTGAGCTGATCGCTCGCTCCGCCCCGCTCAAGCCTCATCTGCTCGAGCTCGGAGGCGACGGACCCTTCATCATCCTGGCCGACGCCGACGTCGACGCTGCCGTCGACGGAGCGATGAACGGCTGCTTCTACTACACCGGTCAGGTCTGCACCTCGGCCGAGCGCCTGCTCGTCCACGATGCGGTCTATGACGAGTTCGTCGAGAAGCTCACCGGGCGTGCAAGGGCGCTCAGGATCGGCGACCCGGCCGAGGAGGAGACGGAGATGGGACCGCTCTGCACCGAGGCGACCCTGGCGCGCGTGGTGGAGCACGTCGAGGACGCCCGCAGCAAGGGTGCCGACATCGTGCAGTTCGGACCTGAGGAGGATCTCTACTACCCGGCCACGATTCTCACGAACGTGAGCGAGGAGATGCGGATCATGCAGGCTGAGACCTTCGGTCCGGTGGCGCCGATCGCCAAGATCTCCTCGGCGCAGGAGGCGGTCGAGATCGCAAATCGCAGTCAGCTCGGCTTGATCGCCTCGCTTTGGACGAGGGACCTCGCGACTGCTTGGCGGGTGGGCGAGGCGCTGCCGCACGGCTCGGTCAACATCAACGAAACAAGCAACTACTGGGACCAGCTGGCGCCCTTCGGTGGAGCCGGAAGGAGCGGAGTCGGCCGTGAGCTCTCCGAATGGTTCCTCGAATCCTTCACTGAGCGAAAGCTGCTCGTCTTCGAGCTCGGCGATGCGGAGCTCAAGTACGACCGGCGGGCCGAGGGCGGCTGGTAGCTTCGGACTCGCCGATCCTATTCCCCACGGTCATGCAGGATCAAGCGGCGATCGCCGTCGTGCTCAACTCTCCTTGACCACGGCGTAGACCACACGCTCGGCTACGTCGACCACGATATGGCTGAGCAGATCACAGCGCCGGTATAGCTCCCGAAGCGAGATCCGCTTGCGGGTGTCATCGACTTCGAGCAGCCTGGCGGTCTCGGCGTAGTAGACGTGCTCGAGGCGCCGCGCAGTCTTGATCGCGGCGTCGGCGGCAGCGGTGGCGGCCTCGTCGTCCGACCCGAGCCCGGCGAAGGCGTCGTCGATCTGCCGGGTCGCCGCCAGCAGCAGGTTCGCCATGGCGGCGAGCCCAGCATCAGGGGAAACGTCCATGGCCTGCGCTTCCTCGATCAGATCGCGGGCGTGGTCGAGGATCCAGTCGATCCCACGAGACAGCGTGAACAGGTCCTCGGGCTCCATCTGGAGGATGAATGCCTCGCGCAGTGCATTCAGGAGATCCCGCTTCGCCGCGTCCCCACGGGGCTCAGCCTCGCGAACGATCTCAGCGGCAGCGGCATCGCCGTCGGCCCATGCTTTCAGCCCTTCGAGTGCCTCGAGGGTTATGGCCGTCTGCCGGCGAAGTAGCCCGATGGCGTCTGGGGTCTCCGGAAGAAACCAGCGGCGGTTTCTGCGAGCAGTCATCTCACCACGCTCAAGAGACCGAAGAACGCCGCGGCGATCGCGGCCGAGGCCGGAAGCGTGATCACCCAGGCCAGCCCGATCTGACGGACCAGATCCCAGTTGACATGCCGCAGGCGTCGGCGTCCGGCACCAATGCCGACCACCGAGGAAGCGACGACCTGACTGGTGGAGACGGGCGCACCGAGGAACGAGGCGCCGAGGATTACGCCCGCCGAGGAAGTCTGGGATGAGAGACCCTCAAGGGGGTGAATGCGGTAGATCCGTCGGCCCACGGTGCGAATGATGGGCCAACCGCCGAGCGCCGTGCCTGCCGTGAGCGCCACAGAGCAGGCGACGATCACCCATGTGGGCGCCGAGAGCGAGTCGATTCGTCCGTCCGCCAACAACAGGGCCGCGACCACGCCGACGGATTTCTGGGCGTCATTGGCCCCGTGGCTGAAGGAGAGCGCCGCAGAAGTGGCCCACTGGCCGGCCTGGGCGCCGCCGCGCCAGCGGTGAGTTGCACGCCTCGCGGCCCGTCGGAGGACCCGGATAACTGCAAGCGCGGCGAGGCCTCCCAGAACCGGCGAAACCGCCAGTGCGATCAGCGTTCCAAAGACACCGACAGGGTGCAGTCCGTCCATCCCGCCCCAGTTGACGGCATGAATGCCTCCTTCGACGACGGCTGCACCGACGAGACCGCCGACCAGAGCATGGCCTGAACTCGAGGGTAATCCGAGGCGCCAGGTCGTGAGGTTCCAGGCGGTGGCCGCCGCCAGGCCCGAGCCGATCACGGCAATTGTCTCCGACGGCGAGACCGTGACGATCCCGCCAATCGTGTCGGCGACGGCTGCACCGAGCAGTAGCGGGCCCAGCAGGTTGAAGAACGTGGCCAGGACGATTGCTTGCGAGGGCCGGGCGGCGCGGGTAGCCACCAGCGTCGCGATTGCGTTCGAGGCGTCGTGGAGGCCATTCGTCATCGCGAAGCCCAGAGCGAGAAAGACCGCGATTGCGAGCCCCGCGTCCATTCGGCGACTGTATGGGGATAGCTTTGGCGAATGGCGGAAAACCTGGGTCGATGCCGGCGATGAGCAACGAGCAGCGTGGAAACGGAACCCAGGTGGTCATCGTGGGCGGGGGCGTTGCCGGGCTCGAGACGCTGCTGGCATTGGATGATCTTGCCGGCGAGCGAGTCGCCCTGACGCTGGTCGCGCCGCAGCCGGACTTCGTCTACAAGCCCCTTTTGGTCGAGGAGCCTTTCGAGCTCGGACCGGCCGAGCGACACGAACTCGAGCCACTCACGGCTGAGAAGGGGGCCGAGTTCATCTTGTCTGCCGTCAGCACCGTTCGGCCCGAAGACCATGTCGTCGAACTCGACGACGGCTCAACTCTCCCTTACGACTACCTGGTGGTCTGTGCAGGGGGCCGCTTCAAGCCGGCGATCGACGGGGCGACCACCTTTCCGGATGGCGAGGCGTTCAGCGCCGACAGGCTCCTCGACCGCGCGGAAGCGAAGGACCACCGCGTAGCGTTCATCGTCCCGGGAGGCGTGACTTGGTCGCTGCCGCTCTACGAGCTCGCTCTGATGACCCAGCGCCGGGCGGCAGAGAGGGGCGTCGACGCGAAGATCGCCGTCATCACACCGGAATCCGCTCCTCTGGTGATATTCGGCCCCGCTGCGAGCGCCGCTGTTGGCGAGCTGCTGGCGGCGAGAGGCATCCAGGTATTCACCAATTCCACCGTGCGAGACCTCGGCGGTGCAGGGATCACGCTGAAGCCCGGCGACCGAAGGATCGGGCCGGCGGAATCAATTGCCCTGCCGCGCATGGAAGGCCCCAGGATCGATGGACTCCCGGCAGATGAGGACGGCTTCATTCCGGTAGACGGTCACGGACGGGTGAGGGGGGTGGAGGATGTCTATGCGGCGGGCGACGGCACGAACTTCCCAATCAAGCAGGGCGGCCTGGGAACTCAGCAGGCGGACGCGGTTGCGGCGCACATATCCCACCGGGTCGGCGCCAGCGAGACGCCCGAGCCGTTCAGGCCCGTCCTCCGCGGCAAGCTGCTGACTGGCGGAGAGTCGATCAGCATGCGGGCGGATGTCGCCGGCGGGGGTGGTGAGGGTGTCGCTTCACTCGACTACCTGTGGTGGCCGCCTCGCAAGATCAGCTCCCGCTACCTGACGTCACTGCTGCACTACGGAAATGTCCATGCCGAACCGGAGGCACCCGGGAACTCGCTCGACGTGGAGGTGGCTTTGCCGCAGGACTGGCATGAGGAGCCGATGACAATCGACCCCAACGAACCCCCCCGCGTCGATTGATCTAGACGCCGAGCGTCCCACCGAGGTAGGGCCCCGACGGTCAGCAGCTGAATCATCCGCCCGCGGCGGGCCCCGGTCTATCGCCGCGAGGCTGTGAGGCCAGCGGCAGCCTGTGCAGCCGCGACCCGCGCAATCGGAACGCGGAAGGGCGAGCAACTCACGTAGTCGAGTCCCGCGGAGTCAAAGAACTCGATGCTCGCCGGGTCGCCGCCGTGCTCTCCGCAGACGCCGAGTTGCAGGTTGGGCTTGGTGGCCCGGCCGCGCTCGACTGCGATCTTGATCAGCTCACCGACGCCAGGAACATCGACCGTCTCGAAGGGGCTGCGCACCAGGATCCGCTCAGAGAGATAGATCGGCAGGAACGATCCCTCGGCGTCGTCTCTCGAGAGGCCGATCGTCGTTTGCGTGAGGTCGTTGGTTCCGAAGCTGAAGAAGTCTGCGTCGGCCGCGAGCTCACCGGCTCGCACGCAGGCTCGCGGTAGCTCGATCATGGTGCCGACCGAGTACTCAAGCTCGGACCCGGCATCGTGCATGACCCGCTGGGCCCTGAGCTGGACCAGATCCCGCAGCTTCTCGAGCTCGCTCTCGAAGGCGATCAGGGGGATCATGATCTCGACCTTCGGCGGTTTCCCCGTTGCAGCAATCGCAAGGGCAGCCTCCAGGATCGCGGCCACCTGCATCTCGTAGAGCGGGGGCAGCAGCAGGCCGAGGCGCGCTCCGCGGGTGCCCAGCATCGGATTCGTTTCCTCGAGCTCGCGGGCCACTGAGAGCCGCAGGCGACCACGGTCGACAGCTTCGGAATCCTCCTGACGCTCTGCCTCTTCGAGGGCCTGCTCGAAGTCGGGGATGGAGATGAACTCGTGGATCGGCGGGTCGAGCAGTCGGATGGTCACCGGCAGACCGCTCATCGCTCCGAAGATCTCGATGAAGTCGGCTCGCTGCATCTCCCGCAACCCATCCAGCGCTCGGTTGAACTCCTCCTCGGCCAACGTAGGGTCGTCGGTGCCTTGCTCGCGCCCGCGGCGCCAGAGCTCGCCGGCGATGAACATGTCTCTGACCAGCTCCTCTCTGTCGGAGCCGAAGAACATGTGCTCAGTCCGGCAGAGGCCGATGCCCTCCGCGCCGAGCTCGCGCGCCCGCGCGGCATCCTCGGCCCTGTCGGCATTGGCCCTCACTCCGAGGCGGCGGATTTCGTCCGCCCAGCTCAAGACGGCCGCGAAGTCCTTGCCCACCTTTGGCTCGATCAGACGCACGTCGTCCGCGGTCACCACCCCGGTCGACCCGTCGATCCCGATCATGTCTCCGGCATGAAGCTCGATGCCCCCGACGCGCACGACACCCGCGTCGAGGTCGATCTCGAGGTCGGAAGCGCCGCAGACACAGGGACGCCCCATGCCTCGCGCGACGATTGCGGCGTGCGAGGACTTTCCGCCCCGCGAGGTCAGCACTCCCTTGGCTGCATGGAAACCTCCGACATCGTCCGCAGAGGTGAATTCGCGCACCAGGATGACGTCGTCTCCCGCCTCCGCGCGCTGTTCAGCTTCCTCCGCGGTGAAGACGATGGCGCCTTTGGCCCCACCGGGAGAGGCGGGAACGGCGCGCGTCAACTCTGTGTAGGTCTGCTCCGGGTCGAAGGTGGGGTGGAGGAGTGCGTCCAGCGAGCTCGGCTCGATCGTGGCGAGGGCCTCTTCCCGGCTGAGCAGGCCTTCACCGACCGCGTCTGAGGCGAAGCGAACAGCAGCTTGCGCTGGTCGCTTGGCGTTGCGCGTTTGGAGGATGTAGAGGCGACCCTGCTCGATCGTGTATTCGACGTCCTGGATGTCGCGGTAATGGCGCTCGAGCCGCTTCAGGGCGTCGATCAGCTCGGCATGCGCTTCCGGCATGCGGCGCGCGAGGTCGGCCAGGTCCTCGGTGTTGCGGACGCCGGCGACCACGTCCTCCCCTTGGGCGTTCAGCAGGAAGTCACCCTCCGGTGCGGGGGCCCCAGTGGTCGGGTCTCGCGTGAAGGCCACCCCGGAGCCGGAGTCCGAGCCACGGTTGCCGAACACCATCCGCTGCACGGTGACCGCGGTACCGAGCTCATCCGGGATGCCTTCGAAGCGGCGATAGGCGATCGCACGATCGTTGTTCCACGAACGGAACACCGCCTCGACGGCGCCTCGAAGCTGCTCCCGCGGGTCCTCCGGAAATGGCCCACCAGTGTGCTCGGTGAAGAGGGCCAGAAAGCGCTCGACGAGCTCTCGAAGGGCGTCCGGTTCGAGGTCAGCATCGACGACCGATCCGGTCGCCTCGCGCGCCTTGGCCAGCTCATCCTCGAAGCTCTCAGCAGGAACGCCCCGGACCACATCCGAGTACATCTGGACGAGTCGCCGAAAGGAGTCCCAGGCAAAACGCGGGTTACCGCTGGCCTCCGACAGGGCCTCCACGGAGTCGGCGTTCAGACCAAGATTTAGGACCGTGTCGAGCATTCCGGGCATCGAGACAGGCGCGCCCGAGCGCACCGAGAGCAGCAATGGATCGCCCCCGCCACCGAACTGCTGACCGGCGTCCCGCTCGAGCCGAGTGACGGCCTGGGCGATCTCTTCATCGAGCCCTTCCGGAAAGCGCCCGTCAGTCTTCATGTATTCGACGCAGGCCTGAGTGGTGATCGTGAACCCCGCCGGGACCCTGCCGGAGCCGAGAACATGGGTCATCTCGGCGAGGTTCGCACCCTTGCCGCCGAGAAGGCCGCGCATCTCCGCCGATCCTTCCTCGAACCCGAACACCCAGTGCTTCGCCGTCGGCCTTGACGGAGAGGTGGACTCGACGCTCATCCCAAACCGACAATACCCGCCCCGAGCATGGTGGCTCCACCGAGTCGCCAAGCTCGCCATAGGATGGTCTCGAAAGGAATCGGTGACATTGGCGTCGTTCTTTGAACGGTTTCGCTTACTTCTGTGGGCTCTCGCGGCCGCCGTAATCGGCTTCTACATCTACGGCCTGATCCTCGGACTCTACGGACCTCTTGAGCTCGGCCTGCTCAGTGGGGGCTACTAGTTGGCCGGACCGGACGAGCAGCTAGCGGCGTCGTCGAGTCCGTCCGTTATCTCGCGCTCGGCGCTCGACGAGCTGATCTCCGAGCTGGCGAGCAGGGGCTTCACTGTGATCGGCCCGACCGTTCGCGACCGGGCCATCCTCTACGAGGAGATCTCTTCGACGGCGGACCTACCGGAGGGGCTCACCGACGAGCAGGAGGGCGGCAGCTACCGGCTGGTGGAGCGGGATGATTCCGCGCTCTTCGCATACAACGTCGGGCCCAATTCGTGGAAGAGCCACCTCTTTCCCTCGAAGCTCACTCTCTGGCGGGGCCGTAAGGGAGCTGATGGCGAGATCAGCTTCAAGGAGGAAGCGCAGGAAGTTCCCCGCTACGCCTTCATCGGGGTGCGTTCCTGCGACCTGGCCGCGATCGGTGTTCAGGACAAGGTCTTCATCGGCAACGGCTACACCGACCCCGACTACGAAGCGCGACGACGCGACGCCTTCATCGTCGCCGTCAACTGCTCGAAGGCCGGCAACACCTGCTTCTGCGTCTCGATGGGTACGGGCCCGAAGGCGGAGAGCGGGTTCGATCTGGCACTCACCGAGCTGATCGATGAGGGCGGCCATCGCTTCTTGGTCGAGGTTGGCAGCGAGCAGGGCGCGGAGCTTCTCTCGACGGTCGAGTCCAAAGCGGCGCGCAAGGAGGACCGGGGCCGGGCCGAGGAGGTCTCTGAGGAGTGCGCTTTGCAGATGGGCCGCGAGCTCGATACCGACGGGATCAAGGAGCTGCTCTACCGGAACATGGAGAACCCACGGTGGGACGAGGTCTCAGAGCGCTGCCTCACCTGCGGGAATTGCACTTTGGTCTGCCCGACCTGCTTCTGCCACACCGTCGAGGACGTCACCGATCTCGCCGGCGAGGAAGCCGAGCGTGTGCGACTGCTCGACTCCTGCTTCACGCTCGACCATTCCTACATCCACGGCGGCAGCGTCCGGAACTCGGCGCGCTCGCGCTACCGCCAGTGGATGACCCACAAGCTCGCGACGCTGGATCGACCAGTTCGGAACCTCCGGCTGCGTCGGTTGTGGCCGCTGCATCACCTGGTGCCCGGTGGCGATCGACATCACCGAGGAGGCGGCGGCGATCCGCGCGACGGACCTCGGTCCGGATCCGGGGAATGGGAGGGGGATCAGTGCAGACCATTGAGCAGCTGCTCGCCGAAGCGGCGGCCTTCAACGGGATGCCGCAGGACCAACTCGCGCTGATCGCCGGCTGCGCACAGAACCGGGTGTTCGAAGACGGCGAGTACCTGATGCGGGAGGGCGATGAGGCCGACAGCTTCTACGTCATCCGCCTGGGCCGCGTGGCCCTCGAGATCTTCGTTCCGCAGCGAGGGGCGGCGACGATCGAGACGATCGATGACGGCGGACTGGTCGGCTGGTCGTGGCTTACGCCACCCTTCCGCGTGCACCTGGACGCCCGAGCGCTGGGCCCGGTTCACGTCGTCGCCTTCGATGCGGCCTGCCTGCGGGGCAAGGCCGACGCCGACCCTGTATTGGGCTACGAGCTGATGCGGCGCTTCATCCCGGTGATCGTCGAGAGGCTCCAAGCCACCCGCGTCCAGATGCTCGACGTCTACGGACACGTGGCGAGCTGAGCGATGCCGGCCGAGCCGATGATGCCGAGCGCGTATGTGGTGACCAACAAGCGTCAAGAGCTGGTCGACACCTGGACGCTTGAGCTCGAGCCGGCCAGTGGGAAAGGGGTGGGTGCGTTCCGCCCGGGCCAGTTCTCGATGCTCTACGCCTTCGGAGCGGGAGAGGTGCCGATCTCAGTCAGCTCGTCCGACGGCGGCAGCCTGGTTCACACCGTTCGCGCTGTCGGGGCCGCCACTCGGGCGATCTGTTCGTGTGAGCCCGGCGACCAGCTCGGCGTGCGCGGGCCTTTCGGGAACAGTTGGCCGCTCGAGGAGGCCGAGGGCGGGGACGTGGTCGTGGTGACAGGCGGGATCGGGCTGGCGCCGCTTCGGCCGGCCATCGAGCACCTGATCGCCAGGCGTGACAGCTACCGGGCTGTGGCGTTGCTCTACGGCGCCCGCTCGCCCGACGAGATGCTCTTCTTCGGCGAGCTCCAAGCCTGGCGCGAGGCCGGGATCGACGTCAAGTACACGGTCGACACTGCCGCCGGCAAGTGGGACGGGCGCGTCGGGCTGGTGACCAAGCTCATCCCGATCACCGGCTTCGAGGGGGCGCGGACGACAGCGATGATCTGCGGGCCGGAGGTGATGATGCGCTTCGTCTCCACGGCACTCGAGGACCGCGGCGTGCCCGACGAGAGCATCCACGTCTCGCTCGAGCGCAACATGAAGTGCGCGATCGGCCACTGCGGGCACTGCCAGCTCGCCCACCGGTTCGTCTGCAAAGACGGCCCCGTCTTCCCGGTCGGCCGGATTCGCAGCCTCCTCGGGGTGCGAGAGCTGTGACGGCCGAGCGGCCCAAGCTGGCGGTCTGGAAGTTCGCCTCCTGTGACGGTTGCCAGCTGTCCCTGCTCGACTTCGAGCGCGAGCTGGTCTCGCTGCCTGATCAGATCGAGGTGGCCTACTTCCTCGAGGCCACGCGTGGCACGGTCGAGGGTCCTTACGACCTCTCGCTGGTTGAGGGCTCGATCACAACGCCAGGGGACGCCGAGCGGATCAAGGAGGTTCGCGCCAAGTCACGCCGACTGGTGACGATCGGCGCCTGTGCGACCTCGGGTGGCATCCAGGCTCTCAGGAACTTCGCCGACGTCGAGGACTTCATGTCGGCCGTCTACGCCTCACCCGAGTACATCTCGACGCTGGAGACCTCAACCCCGATCTCGGACAACGTCCACGTCGACTTCGAGCTCCAGGGCTGCCCGGTCAACCGTCACCAACTGCTCGAGGTGATCAGCGCCTTCGTCAACGAGCGCAAACCTCAGGTCGCGAACCACAGCGTCTGCGTCGACTGCAAGCGGGCCGGGAACGTCTGTGTGATGGTCGCCCACGGCACGCCGTGCCTCGGCCCGGTGACTCACGCCGGCTGCGGCGCGCTCTGCCCGAGCTACGACCGCGGCTGCTACGGCTGCTTCGGACCAATGGAGTCCCCGAACGCGCCCTCGCTCTCGGGCTGGTTCGAGCGACTCGGCATGGACGAGCTTGATGTGATCCGGGTCTACCGCACCTTCCACACCGCCCGCGAGCCGTTCCGCTCCGAGAGCGAGCGGCTCGAAGCCGATGGCTGAGAACGGCGAAACACGGACGATTCGCACGGAAGCGCTCGCGCGCGTTGAGGGCGAGGGGGCAATGCAGGTGCGGATCCGGGGTGGGGAGGTGGAGCGCGTTGAGCTTCAGATCTACGAGCCCCCACGCTTCTTCGAGGCCTTCCTGCGCGGTCGTGACTTCAAGGAGGCGCCCGACATCACGGCCCGCATTTGCGGCATCTGCCCGGTCGCCTACATGACCAGCGCTTTCAACGCAATGGAGGACGCGCTCGGTGTCGAAGTAGGCGAGCTGATCCGCTCGCTGCGACGGCTCATGTACTGCGGTGAGTGGATCGAGTCGCACGCCCTCCACGTCTTCCTGCTTCATGCCCCTGACTTTCTGGGCTTCGAGTCGGCCTGGGCCATGGCCCGCGATCACCGGGAGGTGGTCGAGGGCGGCCTGAAGATCAAGGCCATGGGCAACGAGCTGCTTCGGGCGATCGGCGGCCGTGCGATCCATCCGATCAACGTCCGCGTGGGCGGGTTCTACAAGGCACCGAGCAGAGCGGACCTCGAGGCATTGGTGCCCGGCCTGGAGGAGGCGAGGGAGTTGGCGCGCAGGTCGGTGGCCTGGGTTGCGGGTCTGGACTTCCCTGACTTCGAGCAGGACTACGAGTTCGTCGCGCTCCGACACCCGGATCGCTATGCGATCGAGGACGGGCGCCTTGTTTCCCGCTCTGGGCTCGACATCGGGCCCAGCGAGTACGAGGAGCACTTCACCGAGGAGCAGGTCGCGCACTCGACGGCGCTGCAGTCGCGGATGAGCGACGGCGGCACGTACTTCCTCGGTCCGATGGCCCGCTACTCGCTCAATTCCGCGCAGCTCTCAGGTATGGCGCGGGAGGCGGCGGAGGAGGCCGGCCTCGGGGAGGAGTGCCGCAACCCATTCAAGTCGATTGTCGTCCGCGCGGTGGAGATTCTCTACGCGTTCGACGAAGCGTTGCGCTTGATCGCGGACTACGAGCCCCCGGAGGCCCCGGCGACAGAGGTTGAACCGAAAGCCGCAATCGGGACCGGGTGGAGCGAGGCCCCGCGGGGCATGCTCTGGCACAGGTACCGCCTCGAGGGCGACGGCTCGATCGCCGAGGCCCGGATCGTTCCGCCCACCTCACAGAACCAGGCCCGGATCGAGCAGGACCTACTCGAGTTCGTCCGGCCGCGGGTCGGCCTACCCGATGACCGCCTGCAGTGGGAGTGCGAACAGGCGATCCGAAACTACGACCCGTGTATCAGCTGCTCGACGCACTTCCTGAAGCTCGAGATGGACCGCGGTTGAGCGGCGTCGCCGAAGATGCATCGCACCTTCGTCCACAGACCGTTCGAACCGACGGATCCGGCGTTCCTGCGCGAGGAGCGCCAGTTCCTGGAACGCCAGTGGGGCGTACTGCACACAATGGAGCGCGAGCGAGAGCATCTCACCCGTGACATCGAGCGGGCGAGATCGCTGGCGGCGAGAATCGGGGTCCGAGTCGACTCGGAGATCGAGCGAAAAGAGGAGCCTAGGCTGCTGTCGCTGATCGGCATTGGCAACCGCCTTCGGCGCGACGACGCCGCGGGACTCGAGGTGGTGCGCCGGCTACGTCTGGCGCATCCACCGGGGGTACAGGCTGATCGAGGAGGAGGGGGACCCGGCCTCTCTGATCGAGGCCTGGAGCAGTGTCGACGAAGCGCTCGTGATCGATGGGATCAGCTCCGGCTCGGCGCCGGGAAGGCTCCACCGTTTCGACGTCACCGACGCACCGCTCCCGGCGGAGATTTTCAATCGCTCCACCCACTCCTTGGGCCTGCCCGAGGCGATCGAGCTGGCCCGCGAGCTCGACCGGCTCCCGACGCGACTGATCGTCTACGCGATTGAGGGGGAGAGCTTCGAGACCGGAGAAGGCCTATCGGACCCTGTCCAGAAGACCGTCGAGAAGCTCGTGCTGGACCTCTATCACGAGCTCAGCGGGGCGAGCTAGATGTGCGCGAGCGACTTCTGCACCGCGGCGACCTCGCGGAATGCATCGCGGAGATACCGCCGCGTGAGCTCTGAGAGCTCCTTCGGGTCGACATGGTCGTTTGGCTCGTTTCCCCGCTCGAGCTGCCGAATCTGGTGCTCGAGCCGGAGCGCAGTGAAGAGGTCGTAGGCCTGCTCGAGCGTCCGTGCATGCGCGGGCTCGATCGCCCCCAGCTCGGACGCCGCCCGCAGCCGCTCGATCGTCGCCGTGACCTTGGCACCTGCCTTGAGTGCGCCGAAGCGGGCGATATCGACGACCGAAAGCAGTCCGCTGTGCTTGATGTCGAATGTTCCGCTGTGCTCGCCGGAGCTCTCGACCACGATGTTGCCCCTGAATCCGGTCGGCAGCTTCTGCGCCAGCGCAAGGCGGAGCATCGATGGCAGCAGCTTGGCGCGATTTGCGGGCTCCAGCAGGATCGCCCGCGGGTCGAGTCCCGCCGACCCGTAAACCGTGCGCCCGTCGAGCAGGATCGATGTCGCGATCAGGACCTTCTCGTCGCCCGGGTTCTGCAGCCAATTCCCGATCGACCGGCGCCACGTGCCCATCGAGCTGGCAGAGAACTCACTGGACGCCGTCACGCCGTGTGGATCGAGACGCCAGCCAACGACCCGGATGCAGTCCTCCACGTCGGCCGCGATCGTCCGCATGTAGCCCACAATCCGCCTCGGAAGCGATCACGGGTCGCGGGCCTGATCCGCTGGACTCCTGCTCGGACTCGTCCACCCAGGCCATCCCCGAGTCGACGTCGGAAGAGGGCACGGTCTCACGTCTGCCGTGGCTACCCAGCGCAAGCCAGGCGAACTCCGCCGGCGCCGCGCCCTTGGACTCGATCGCCAGCTCGATCATGCGCCGGACCAGCGCGTCGGCGACGACTGAGATCACGCGGCCGATCTGCTGGGGAGGGAGCTTGGTGGCATGCAGGGCGACAACCGTGGAGCGGAGGCGCTGGGCCGCCTCACTCAGTTCCTCCTTGTCCCGCGCCCGCGCGATCTCGCGCCGAAGCGCAAAGGGCGTGCGTGCCTCGGCGGCCACCAAATCGATGCCGCCGATCACTCCGAGCAACTCGCCCTTGGGGGAGAGGACGCCAACGTGGCGGACGTCCTTGTCGAGCATCTCCAGCATCACGTCGGCGCCGGCAGCGTCCGCATCGACGGTGGTCAGGGGTCCCGACACGACCTCGCCCACCGGCGCGTCTACCGACATCCCCTCAGCCACAACCCGGGAGCGGATGTCGCCGTCCGTGACGATTCCCAGATCTCCGTTCTCCGCCCGTACGACCATCGAGTTGACGTTCTCGTCCGACATCACCTGTGCTACCTCGCGAAGGGGGCGACCCGCCGCGCAGGTCACCGGCTCGCGACGGATCAGGGCCCTGGCCGGCTGCTGTGTCATTTCGGCGCTGGCGACGTCGGCCTCGGCGCCGGCGCTGCCCGGCTCGCGAGGCTGCAGCAAGGACCGCGTCAGATACGACAGGCTCGATCGCCGCGCCAGCAGCGGGATCACATCGGACGACGCCATCGAATAGCAGCGGCTGTCCTCGTGGGCGCGCGCCTCGAATCCGAACGGCAGACCCGACAGCATCGACGGGTGTCCAAACAGCTCCCCCTCCCCGAGCACGTCGAGCACCCGGCTGCCATCAACCAGCTCGATCGCCCCGCGTCGAACGAGCAGCACCCGCCCCTGCGACCGCTCGCCCTGCTTGAAGATGGTGGCCCCGGCCTCGAAGTCCTCGACCTCCACCCCCTCGACAAGGCGCTCCAAGCCGTCGTCGTCGAGTCCGCTGAACGGGTCGTGGGTACTCAGGAACTCCGCGATGTCTTGCATGCGGCCTAACTCACCCTCAGGACCGTCATCTAGAACCTAAAGGCGATCGTCTGCGCTTACAAGGCATCGGATCCGTGAGTGTTTCCGTCATGCGGTCGTCGGCAAGCCGGATCCCGCCAGGCTCGCGGCGCGCTCCCCTGTTCCGCCGCCCTACCCGGCGGTCACCCAGCCGCCATCCACATGGATGACCTGACCGGTGATGTACCCGGCCCCGTCCGAGGCCAGAAAGAGGACGGTCTCGGCGATCTCCTCCGGCTTGCCGAAGCGCTTCAGCGGGTTCATGGCGATCGCCTCGTCGATGTGCTCGGGCGCCACACCCCATTCGGTCTCCCACTCGCCTGAGATCGGCCCGGGGGCGAGCGCGTTCACGCGGATCTCCGGGGCGAGGTCTCGGGCCAGCGTGGTGGTGAGACCGCGGATCGCTCCCTTCGCGGTGGAGTAGGTGACGGGAACGAAGTTGATCGCGTTCTCCGGGTTGATCCCGTTCCCGTAGGTGCTCGAGAAGTTGACGATGGCGCCTCCGCCGCCCTCGAGCATCGCCGGCCTCACTGCGTGACACATCCGCATGGCCCCGATCACATCCACCTGGAGCAGGGCGCTCGCCGCAGCCGTATCCAGCTCGCTGAATCTCACCGTGTCCGCCTCGTCGAGGCGGCCGGCCGCGTTGACCAGAACGTCCAAGCGGCCGTAGCGCTCCACGGCGTCGGCGACGAAGGCGTCCACCGAGTCCTGGTCCGTGACGTCCAGCTGGCCGGCGTGAGCCTTCCCGCCCCGGCCTTCCACTTCCGCCACGACATCTTCGGCCTGGGAGCGAGAGGAGCGATAGCCGATCGCGACCGAGGCGCCCTCCGAGCCGAAGCCACTGGTGATCGCTCCGCCAAGCGTCCCTCCGCCCCCGGTGACCACCGCCACCCTTCCCTCGAAGCGCCGCCCGTCATTCCATCGGTCACCCATGGTCACGGGCTCGAATCCTGTCGGGCCGGCAGCGGGTTCCCGTCATCGGGCTCCTCCTTCCCGCTAGGTCTGAGGATCCTATCTCGCCGACTGATCGATGTCGCAAGACGATCTCGGGTTCGCCCGATAGGCTCCGGACGGGATGAGAGCCCAGGGGGCCAATCGGTGAGCAACCTCCTGCCCAAGTGGGAGGAGATGTCTCCTACGCGCCGCTTCTTCGACGCCCTCGTGCTTCCCGCCGGATTCGGCTTGCTCTGCGGTCTGGCTCTGGGCGTGTCGGCGCCGCTCTACCTCGTCGCGGTCGTCATCGCCCTGCTCGGGGGAATCGCGGGAGGCGCCCAGTACGCCAGCCGCCGCGACGCCCTGATCCGCGGTGTCGTCGCGGGGACTATCTTCGGCCTCTTCATCCTGCTCGGCTTCGAGCTCGGCGGCGAGGACGAGGCGAAGGTCGACCTGCCCGATCCGCACATCCTCCTGCTCGTCGTCACGATCGTGCCCGCGATCTTCTTGCACTGGCTCGGCTGGCGCCTGGGCCCGAGGTTGCACGGCGAGTCTCACCCCGCCGAAGCCGCTTAGCCTCGACGCCATGGACGCAGCGACCGTCCAGTCGATGCTCGAGCAGCACTTCGAGTACTCGGGCAGCGACCCGGCGAGAGCTCACGCGATGTACCACGAGGACGCGGTGCTCGAGTTCCCTCAGTCTGGGGAGCGCTTCGAAGGGGTCGAGAACATGCGCGGATGGAGGAGCAACTATCCGGCGAACACCAGTGTTGAGTTTCGGGAGGTCAGGGGTGAGGGGGACGTCTGGACCGCCGAGCTTTCGATCGCCTACGACGACGGTCCTCCGAACTTCGGGATCAGCATCCTCGAGCTCCGGGACGGGAAGATCGCTCGCGAGTCGATCTACGTGAGTGAAGGCTGGGAAGCTCCGGAGTGGCGCGCCCGCTGGCGCGCCGCCCCCTGATCGAGCCCGCCCTATATCAGGAGCCGAGCACCCGACGCATCGAGCGCCGCGCGCGCTCGAAGATCTGGGGCTCTCGCCAGAGCTGGAATCCGTAGCTCGCCGCGGCGGCCAGCGCATTGAGCTCGAAGGCGATGTCCGCCGGGTCGGTGTCCGCCGCCAGCTCGCCGGCCTCGATCGCCACGGCCGCCTCGCGCTCGAGCAAATCGAGCCAACGCCTCATCGTCTCGGCGGTCGCGTCGCGGAGTGGGCCCGGGCGGGCGTCGTACTCGACCGTCGCGGTGGTCAGGAAGCAGCCGCCGGGCATCACCTCGCGGCGGTGGTAGTCGAGCCAGCTGTCACAGAGGGCGAGCAGGCGAGTTACGCCGGGCTCCTCGTCCGCGACCGCCCGCCAGACCTCGTCGGTGAATTGCGCGGCGGCGGCGTCGAGCGCGGCCCGCTGCAGCTCCTCCTTGCTGCCGAAGAGGCTGAAGACGCTGCTCTTCTGCATCTCCGTCTCTCCCGCCAGCCCGCCGATCGTCAGACCCTCGAGGCCTTCGACGGAGGCGCGCTCCATCGCCGCGCGGGTGACCGCGGCGCGGGTCTCGGCGACTGCGGCCCGTGAGCGACGGGGCATGGCTGGGCATGATATACCGTACGGTCGTCCGGTAAACGACGAGAGCGAGGACGCGATGAGGGTGCGCTGGCTGGGCTGGGCTGGGGTGGAGATCGAGGCCGACGGGGAGACGGTCCTGATCGACCCCCTCGCGGACCCGGCGGCCACGTTCGCGGCACTCGGGGAGCAGGCGCTCGAGCGCGTCGAGCTGCCGCCGGTGGTGCCTCCGAGGGCGCGGGGCTCAGCGGTGGCCGGACTGGTCAGTCACCTGCATCGGGACCACACCGACGCCGGCGCTCTGGCCGCCGCTCTCGCCCCGGACGCCTCTGTGCACGAGCCGCCCTGGCCCGGCGGGGAGGACGTGGAGAACCTCGCGCTGGCGCAGGCCAACGCCGAGCTGGAGCGGGCAGAGCTCCGACGCCGCCCCACCCAGGTCTGGGAGGGGACCGAGGTGGGGCCTTTCAAGGTGACGGCCCTGCCCGCCGTCGACGGTCTCGGCGACCCGCAGGTCTCATGGCTGGTGGAGGCCGACGGACAGCGGGTCCTCCATCTCGGCGACACCATCTTCCACGGCTACTGGTGGCGGATGGCGCGCCGCCACGGGCCCTTCGACCTGGTCCTCGCGCCCATCAACGGCCCCACGGTCGACTTTCCGCACCTGCAGCCGCCGAGCCCGCTCGCCGCGGCGCTCGAGCCCGAGCAGGCTGCCAGTGCCGCCGAGCTCCTCCGGGCGCGAACGCTGATCCCGATCCACTACGGCGGCTACACGATCGACCCCTGGTACCGGCCGACCGCCGATCCTCTGGAGCGGTTGAGGACGGCCACCGGAGAACGCTCGTATGAGACCCGGATCCTCGAGCCGGGCGAGAGCTTCGAAGCGCTCGCCGCGGCGGTCGAGACCTGACCAGCCCTCCACGGATAGCCTTGGCGCGCATGGCGCGCGCCACGGACTGGCAGCTCGACCGCGACCGGCTCGCCGGTCTGCTCGAGGAAGAGGAGCGCCACTTCGTGAAGCAGCACGCCGGCTCGCAGCAGCTGTTCGAGCACGGCGAGAAGGCCCTCCTCGCCGGTGTGCCGATGCCCTGGATGACGGAGTGGGCGGGCCCGTTTCCGGTGTTTGCGGCGAGCGCCGAGGGCGCCCGGTTCACCGACGTGGACGGCAACGAATACGTCGATCTCTGCCTCGGTGACACCGGCGCGATGACCGGGCACTCGCCCGCTCCCACGGTCGCAGCCGTGCGCGAGCGCGCCGCGCGCGGGATCACCCTGATGCTGCCGACCGAAGACTCGAGCTGGGTGGCGGCCGAGCTCGGGCGGCGCTTCGGCCTGCCGCGCTGGCAGTTCGCGCTCACAGCGACCGACGCCAACCGGTTCGCCCTCCGCCTCGCCCGGGCGATCACCGGCCGCCCCAAGGTCATGGTCTACGCGTGGTGCTACCACGGCACCGTCGACGAGAGCTTTGCCATCGAGGTGGAGGGGGACACGCGCTCGCGTCCGGACAACATCGGGCCGCCGGTCGACCCGGCGGTCACGACGCGGGCGGTCGAGTGGAACGACGTCGACGCGCTGGCGCGCGCGCTCGAGCCAGGCGACGTCGCCTGCGTGCTGGCCGAGCCCGCCATGACGAACGCCGGAATCGTCCTCCCCGATCCCGGCTACCACGAGGCGCTTCGCGAGCTCACCCGGCAGCGCGGGACGCTCCTGATCATCGATGAGACCCACACCTTCTGCGCGGGGCCCGGCGGCTACACGGCCGCCGAGGGGCTCGATCCCGATCTCCTCACGATCGGCAAGGCGATCGCGGGCGGCATCCCGGCGGCGGCCTACGGGATGACCGAGGAGGTCTCCGAGCGCGTCACCGCCTACCTCGACAGCCTCGAGACGTCGGACGTGGGCGGCATCGGCGGCACGCTGGCGGCCAATGCCCTCTCACTCGCGGCGGCGCGGGCGACCCTCGAGGAGGTCCTCACCGACGCGGCCTTCGATCACATGACCCGGATGGCGGAGCGCTTCGAGACCGGCGTCAACGAGGCGATTGCCGCTCATGGCGTCCCGTGGAACTCCGTGCGCCTCGGGTGCCGCGTGGAGTACCACTTCCAGGCAACGCCCCCGCGGAACGGCTCGGAGGCGCACGCCTCGGACGACAAGGCGCTCGGCCGCTACATGCACCTCCACGCGCTCAACCGGGGGATCCTGCTGACCCCGTTCCACAACATGGCGCTGATGTGCCCCGCCACGACCGAGGCCGACGTCGACAGCCACACCGAGGCGTTCGGCGAGGCGCTGGCGACGCTCACGGGCACGAACTGATCGTCCCCATCCGGTGCAGGACAATTGGCGTCTAGATGGCGCCTACGATCGGCCAGAAGCTGCGCCGGGCCCGCGAGGAGCGCGGTGCCGAGCTGAGCGACGTCGAGGTCGCGACGAAGATCCGGGTGAAGTTCCTGGTGGCGATGGAGGAGGACCGCTGGGACGACCTGCCGGCTCCGGTATACGCCCGCGGCTTCCTCGACATCTACGCCCGATACCTGGCTCTCGACCAGCAGGAGCTGCTGGACGAGTACTCGACGACGGTGGAGGGCGAGCGGCACGAGCCGCTCCCTGGATCCGTGATCAAGCCGGGCGGGCTCAGGCGGAACCGCCCAACGCGCCGCATGCCCTCGATCAGCTTCGGACCCACCGCCAAGGTCGTCGCCGGCCTGCTCGTGCTGGTGGTGATCGGCCTGGTCATCGTCGGGTTGATCGGCGGCTCGGGCGGCGGCGGGAACGAAAAGGGCGCAAAGGGAAAGGACGCCGGGACCAAGGCGGCGGCCCCGGCCACGTCGGCAACGACCACGACCGCCACCACGCCCTCCGACGAGGTGTCCGTCAAGCTTCGCGCCACGGCTCCGGTCTGGGTCTGTCTCGTGGACGAGCGCGGGACTCCTGTGGTCGACAGCGAGACCCTGAGCGCGGACGACTCGCGCGGGCCGTTCCGCTCTGCCCGGTTCGACGTGACCTTCGGCAACGGCTCAGTCGAGATGACGGTCGACGGCCAGCCGGCGAACATCCCGCAGGTCGCTCAGCCGATCGGCTATCGGATCAGCCCGACCGGTGTGCGAGAGCTCGCCCCCTCGTCAGATCCGACGTGTCTGTGATCACAGGCCGGCCGATCCCGAATCTCTCCTCCTTGAGTAGACGAGACGCAACATGAGCCCCCGTGGCCGCCAGGACCTGACCACCCGCGGGCGGCGATCGATCCGCGGCCCGGAGATCGCCGAGCTGCGCGCCTTCTGCGCCGCGGTCGACCTCGGCACGCTCGGCAAGGCGGCCGTGTCGCTGAAGATCAGCCAGCCCGCGCTGTCGAAGCGGCTGCGCGCGCTGGAGGCCGCGGCCGGGGCGAAGCTGCTCGAGCGCTCGCGTCGCGGCGTCGTGCCGACGGCCGCCGGGCGGCGCCTCTACCCGGAGGCCCGACGCCTGCTCGAACAGGCCGACGTGGTGGAGCGCGTGCTCGAGTCAGCGCCGCGCGAGGAGGCGCCGATCGAGCTCGCGGTGAGCCACACGATCGCGGAGTTCTTCCTCGCGCCCGAACTGGTCGCGTACCAGGCCGACGGCCGCCGGCCATCGGTCCAGCTGACCATCGCGAACTCGGGTGGGGTGCGCCGGATGGTCGCGGAGGGCCGAGCCTCGATCGGGATCGCGGCCGCCGGCCCTGAGGGCGAGGACGGGGGTGACGATCTCGAGGAGCTCGAGCTGCTCGAGGACGAGGTGGTGCTCGCGGTGCCGCAGGACCACGCCTGGTACCGCCGTAAGCGCATCCCCCGGGAGCTCTTCCTCTCAACCCCGATGGTCATGCGGGACCAGGACGCGCATGTCCGCCGCCGCGTCGAGGCGGAGCTCGCCGGGCAAGGATTGAGCCTCGCCGATCCCCTGATCGAGGCGGCGACGACGGCGGTGGCGAAGCGCGAGGCGCTGCAGCGTTCCGCGCCGGTGCTCCTTTCCTCCCTCTCGCTGAACGAGGCGCGCGACCGCCTCTACCGGCGGCCCGTGGAGGGGCTCCGGTTCCCGAGGCGGTTCGTGGTCGTCTGCCGGTCGCTCGCCTCACTGGCGCGCGCGGATCGCGACTTCGTCGACTTCATCCGTCGACGCAGGCAAAACAGCTCGCACTCATAACCAATGGTTATGAGCGTCATAACCGATCGCGCCCACCAATCCCCCCGTTCCCTTGGTCCTGGGGGACGACCGGCCTAATCTGATCTCCAGGTCGGTGCAGTACCGGTCGCTAGCTAGTGAAGTTCCAGCGGCCCCAAAAAACCGGCCAACACATAGAAGTACCTCTCCTCCCTGTAGCACCGTTAGCGCCCCGCCCCGGCGGGGCGCTTCGAGTATCGGGCTCGGTGAGCTAGCGCGCCTTCTCCAGCAGCCGCTCGGCGAGCCGGTTCATCCCGCGCTCCCGGGCGGCTTTGGCGGCGCCGCGGTAGTCGGTTCTCTTGTCGCGCGGGCGGCTCACCTTGGCCGAGCGCAGGGTCGCGACGTCCTTGAAGGCCAGCAGCTGATCGCGGTCCCCGACCAGAGAGGTCCGGAGTGCCGGGCGGGGCTCGCGGATCGCGGCATCGAGGACCTTCTCGAGCGAGCCATGTCTGCGCAGCAGCTCGACGGCCGTCTTCTCTCCGACGCCCTTGGCGCCCGGGATGCCGTCCGAGGGATCGCCGCGCAGGGCGATCAGGTCGGGGACCAGCTTCGGAGGAATCCCGTAGCGCTCCTTGACCTGGGCCGGGCCCATAGGCTGGCCGCCCTGCTTTCCTGTGCTCACGTAGAGGACCTTCGTGTGCGCGTCCGCGCACTGGAACATGTCCCGGTCGCCGGTCATCAGCAGGCTGCGGCCGCCCGCTTTGCTCTCCTTCGTGGCGAGGGAGCCGAGGAGGTCGTCCGCCTCGAGGTCCTCCGAGGTGGCGATCTTCCAGCCGAAGGCTCCGAAGAAGTCGCCGGAGTCCTCCCACTGGGGCCGCAGCTCGTCGGGGAAGGCTGCTTCGCGATCTGAGTGATAGGCAGGGAACAGCTCGACGCGGTACGCCGCCGCGTCGGGGCCGAAGCAGAGCACCACCGCCCGCGGATCGTGTGTCTCGACCTCCCGCAGGATCAGGTTCGCGGTGCCGAGCAGGGCGTTGACGGGATTGCCGTCCGGCCCCTTGATCGACTTCGGCAGGGCGTAGAACGCCCGGAACAGCATCGAGGGGGCATCGACTGCGAGCAGAGGACGTGTCACGCCCCGCAAGCTAACGCGACGCGGGCGTCGGTTCAGGCCGGGACGCCGAGCAGCGCCGCCTCGACCTCGCGGAGGCGGTCCACGTCGCCGCGGATGCCGGCGACGGCATCGTTGAAGAGGAACGCCTGCGCCAGCTTGACGATCGCGTAGCCGAGAATCGCCGGCTCGACCGGCGGGTCATAGGTCCCCGCGTCGACCTCCTCGGTGATCATGCCCGTGATCAGCTCCACGATCCGAGGCTGGACGATCCCCGCTCCGGAGGCGACCAGGCGCAGCGCCGCGTCCCGCTCCTGCTCGACGAAGGCGCGCAGCGCGGGCGCGTCAGCGAGCGCTCGGTTGAAGCGGTCGAACGTGTCGAGCAGGCCTTCGCCGCCCTTGCCCTCGCGGCCGGAGCGGGCGTCGGCAAGCACCGGCTCCGTGGCGCAGATGACGACCTCCCCGATCAGGTTGTCGCGCGAGCCGAACCAGCGATAGACCGTCGCGCGCCCGACACCGATCTCGGCCGCGATCGCCTGGACGTCTACTCGCCGCCCGCGGAGATAGCGGTGCACCCCCGCCTCGATCACGTCCTCGCGGCTGGCGGCGGCGGGCCTCCCACGCTGTCGCGTCGTTCCTCCCATTTGGGACATATCTAAAGCTATCCCGCCCGAACGTCCCGGAGTGTTCCCCCTGGGGGATCGTGCGGGACGCTCAGTCGGCCGTCGGCCAGCGCACGGGCAGAGTCTTCAGCTGGTTGAGAAAGGCCGAGACGGCCGGCTGAGGCTCGCCCGCGAGCTGCATCTCCGGGAAGCGCCGCACGGTCTCCTCGAAGAGGATCCGCAGCTCCAGCCGGGCGAGCGCTGCGCCGAGGCAGAAGTGACGGCCGCCCGCGCCGAAGGCCTGGTGCTCGGGGTTCCGGTGGACGTCGAAGCGGTCCGGGTCCTCGTAGACGTCCTCGTCCCGGTTGGTCGAGACGTACCACATGACCACCTTCTCGCCCTCCTTGACGGGTTGGCCGGCGATCTCGGTGTCGCGGGTGGTGGTGCGGCGGAAGTGAGCGAACGCCGGGTACATGCGCAGGCACTCCTCGACGGCCGCCGGGATCAGCGACGGGTCCTCCGCCAGCTCGCGCATCTGCTCCGGGTGCTCCATCAGCGCCCGCATGCCGCTGGTGTAGGTCGCCTTCGTCGAATCGTTGCCGGCCGCGACAAGGAGAAAGAAGCCCATGACGATCTCGTGCTCCTGGAGCGTCTCGCCCTCGACCTCGGCGTGAACCAGGACGCTGGTCAGATCGTCGGTCGGGTTCTCCCGCCGCTCCTCGATCATCTTCCGGCAGCGCTCGAAGATCTCCGGGATGTCCTGCTCGAGGATCTGATCGAGGCCGCCGGGGTTCAGATCGTCATCGCCGAGACCGAGCGCCGAGTTCATCAGCGTGGCCCAGACGATGTCGTCCTCCTCGGGGATGCCCATGAAGCTGCCGATCACGCGCGCGACGACCGGCTGTGCGACGTCGCTGACCAGGTCGCACTCGCCGCGTGGTGCGACGCGGTCCAGGACCTTCTCGACGATCGCCCGGATCCGGTCCTCGTGCTCGGCGATCCGCTTCGGGGTGAAGCCCCGCTGGAAGAGCATCTTGAGGCGATCGTGCTTCGGAGGGTCCATGCCGATGAACATGGACTGCTGAAGCTCGAGAGGCACGGCGTGGGTGAGGCCGGTGACGCCGCCGCGCTCGGACGAGTAGGTCTCCCAGTCGAGGCTCACGCCGCGAACGTCGCTCGCCTTGGTGACCGACCAGAATCCGTCCTCGTCCGGGTACTCGTTGATCTCCGACCAGTGGACAGGGCAGCGGCCGCGGAGCTCCGTGAAGAGCTCGTGGGGCGGGCCGTCCTCCCAGTTCTCGCGGTCCGGAACGTCGACCGAGTCGAGGTTGCCTAAATCGACCCCGTTGCTCTTTTCGGGGCGCGTGGAGGCGTTGGGGTCGGGCGTCTTCAGCATCAGGGGACTCTAGTTGGCCGGTCAGCCAGTTTCTACGTCACTTATTGGGATGTCGACCCTGCGTCGGCTGCCCTTGAGCTTGGGCGGATAGGGTCAACTAAGTGAGTGATTCCGGGCCGGTCAGCCGATGAATGACGAGCCGCGCGTCCCGCCGCTTCCCCCCGACGAGTGGGAGGGCGACATCAAGCGGATCCTCGAGGCGGTGCCGAGCGGTGTCTCGGACCGCCTCGGGGAAAACAACATCTTCCCGACGCTCGCCCGACACCCGGATCTATTCCACGCCTGGTTGCGCTTCGGCGGTTACCTGCTGACCTCGGGGAAGCTGCCAGGCTCGGACCGCGAGCTGCTCATCCTCCGCACAGCGCTCAACTGCCGCTCCTCATACGAGTGGGGGCAGCACGTCCGGATCTCGCTGGCGGGAGGAATGGAGCGCGAGACGGTCGATCGCGTACTCGAGGGGCCGGGCGCCGACGGTTGGTCGACGCACGAGGCCGCCCTGCTGCGCGCCGCCGACGAGCTTCACGAAGGCTCCCGGATCTCCGACGAGACCTGGGAGACGCTCGCCGAGGCCTACGACACGGAGGAGCTGATCGAGGCGACGATGGTCGTCGGGCACTACCACATGGTCGCCTTCGCCCTGAACACGTTCGGGGTCGAGCTCGACGAGGGCCTCGAGCCGCTCCCCGAGGCTTGAAGCCGGTCACCGTTTCAGTCGAGGTCCCGACCACGCGTGAGGAGGTCTTCGAGTTCCTCGACGTGCTCGCCAACCACGAGCAGTTCACCGACCACTTCATGATCGACTGGGAGCTCTCGGGGCCGAGGCGTGGCGTCGGCGCCAAGGCGAACGTCCGGGTGAAGGCACCAGGTGAGAAGCACCGGACCGAGATGGAGACCGTGGAGGTCGAGCCCGGTCGCCGGATCGTCGAGCGCGGGACGGGCGGATCCAGGGGAAAGCGGCAGACGCGCGGCACGTACACGCTCGAGGACCTGCCCGGCGGCGGTACTCGCATCGACTTCACCCTCGAGTTCCTCTCCCTGCCGACCGCCGAGAAGCTGATGGGGCCGCTACAGCGCGCGTACCTGAGGCGGGTCAACGGCAAGGCGCTGAGGCGACTCGCCGAGACGCTCAGTTCGATCTAGCTACCCTGCCGGGCCGATGCGGGTAGGGCGGTCACTCCTGATGCTGCTCGGCACGGCTGCGGCCCTGGCCGTGCTCTCCGGCTGCGGCTCGGACTCGAGCGGGGAGAGCAGCACCACTGCCTCGGCCCCGACCTCCACGGAGGTCTCGATCCCGTCGCCGACCTCACCGATCCCGACCACGACCGCCGCGACGACGACCACCACCACCACGCGGCGGCGGGAAGAAGAAGCCGGCTCAGACCACCACCAACGCGACCGGCGGCTCGGGCCCGTGCTCGATTCCCGACCTCTAC
>CAWDQZ010000009.1:0-384552 GCA_963804595.1 uncultured Solirubrobacterales bacterium | reverse complement strand
GACCCGATGTACCCCTGCTCGAGCACGCAGACGTCGGTGATCCCGTGGTCGCGAGCCAGGTAGTAGGCGAGCGACAGGCCGTGCGAGCCGGCTCCGATGATGACGACGTCATAGCGGTCCTTCAGGTCCGGCGTCCGGCGCCACATGCGGCGCTTTCGGAACAGGTCACGCATGAACGCCCTCTCCGGTGCTCGCCATGGCATCGACCGCGGCGGTGCCGACGGCGCGCCCTTCCAGGTGCTCCGCCGCATCGACGAAGACCGTCCAGACGTAGTCGGCGAACCCCGCCCCGAAGAGATGGAGGTAGAGGTCGGGCCCCTGCCGCAGCACCATCCCTGGCGTCCGCGCGACCGACACCGGCGCGAAGTCCCCGACCTCGAAGTGGCCCGGCCGCAGGTCGAGTGCCATGGTCCTGGCGAACGTCTCCCGGGCCAGAGGGCCGGCCAGAGCGTTCGATCCGTACGCCGACGTCATCTCGACCACGGACGCGAAGGAAGCGGCAGAGGCGGCGGCCTCGAGGAGGTCGCGCACCTCTGCCGTCCTCTCAGGCGGGCTCAGGGCCAGGACGCGGCCCATCGTGATCGGACACCACCAGACCCCCTCATGAAGCCTTGCCTTCCCCAGTGCGACCGCGCCGCCCTCGGTGAGCTCCGCGACGATCGAGGAGACGATCCCGGGCTCCGCCTGAAGCTCGAGCTTGCCCAGGTAGGAGAGGTCGGCCACGCCGACGGACTCGCGGCACGCGGCCAGCTCGGCCGCGGGGCTCCCGTAGTCGGTGACGACCCGCCAGCCGGCGCGGTCGGTGAATTTCGCGCCCTGGTCGCGCAGCGCCCACTCGATCGGGCTGCGAAGCGCGGGCGCCGTACCGTTGACCGGCCGGGCGGCATCGGGGGCGAGGAACTCGAAGCTCATCCGCGCAGCCGTTCCTGGTCGGGGTCGTAGAACGGAGTCGTCTGCACCTGTGCGGTCAGCCGCCGGCCGTTGTCGGCGAGCGTGATCTCCGTGCCGTCCTCGGCCAGCGCCGCCGGGACCCACGCCATCCCGATCGTCTTCTCGAGCTTGGGCGAGAAGCGCGAGGAGGTCACCCGGCCGACCGGCTGGTCCCCGCTTCCCACCACCGCGGCGCCCTCGGTCGGCACCGCGCCGTTGGCCATCGTGAAGCCGACCAGCCTGTTCTCGTCCCCGCGCTCCTGGAGGTGCTCCAGTGCCCAGCGGCCGATGAAGTCCTCCTCCTTGTCGAGCTTCACGATCCAAGGCATCGCCGCTTCGAGCGGATTGGACTCGGCGTCCGTGTCCTGGCCGACCAGGATGTGCATCTTCTGGAGCCGGAGTACCCGCTGCGGCTCGAGGCCGAAGGGCCTGATTCCGTGGGGCTCCCCCGCCTCCATCAGGGCGTCCCAGAGGTCCTCCGCGAGGGAGCCCGGGCAGTGGAGCTCGTAGCCCAGCTCCCCCACGAACCCGATCCGCAGGAGCAGGCAAGGAACGCCCGCGACGTGGGCTCGCTTCCCGTCGAGGTAGGTGAACTCCTCGTTCGAGCAGTCCAGGTCGGTGAGCCCGGAGAGGATCTGCCGCGAGCGCGGCCCCGCAAGGTTGAACGCTGAGAGGCCCTGGCTGACGTCGGTGAGGTGAACGTCGAGGTCCCACTCGGCGAGCCACCATGCGAACCACGCCTCGACGGCGTCGGCCCCACTCGACGTGGTGGTGACGTAATAGGACTCGTCGTCGAGGCGGCAGATCGTCCCATCGTCGGCGATCCGACCGGCGTCGTCGCCGAGCACCCCGTAGCGGATCCGACCCGGCTTCAGGTTGTCGAACCGGTTCGGGTAGAGCAGGTTGAGGAATCGGCCCGCATCAGGCCCGCGGACGATCAGCTTGCCGAGGGTCGAGACGTCGATCAGGCCAGCGCCGTCGTGCACCGCCATGGTCTCGCCCTTCGGATCGCCGTAGTCGTAGGGGCGCCGCCAGTCGCCCGCCCAGAGTACGTCGCCTCCGAGCTCCCGGTGACGACCGTGGACCGCCGAGCGCTTGGCGGGCTCGAATGGCCTGCCGGCGATCACCCCCATCGGGATGCTCGACCACGGTGGCCGGGCGGTGGTCAGCCCGACCTCGTCGAGGGGCTCGTCCTTGTGCGCGGCCATCTCGCGGATCGCGGCGAGCTGGCACATCCGCCCCTGGCAGGGGCCCATCGTCACCGTCGTGTACCGCTTCAGCAACTCCAGCGAGTCGAATCCCTCGTCGATCGAGAAGTCGATGTCGTCGGTGGTGACGTCCTCGCAGAGGCAGGCGAAGCACTTGCCGTGTCCCCGGCCTGCGTGCGCCGCTGCCGGCGGCTCCGCCCTGACGCGTCGATCGCCGCGTCCGAGGTTCGCGCGTGTCTCGGCCAGCCCGGCACGGGTCTGGTCGTCTCCGTAGCCCAGCGAGAGCGCGGCCTCCGCCCCCGCCAGCAGCCCCGAAGCCTCGGCGTCGTCCGGCGAGACGTGCCCGGCGACGGCCCCCGCTGCGAACACGCCCAGCGGGGTCTCGCCCGGCACGTATGCACCGGCGTCCTCGTCCCACCGCGCCTTGGCGCCGGCCTGAAGGAGCAGCGAGCCCGACGGGACGCTGCCGCCGGAGACCGCCACGAGGTCGCAGTCGATGCCGCGATCGGTCCCTGCGTCAGGCTGGCCGTCGATGCCCAGGGAGGCGACCACCGCCCCCTTCACCTTCTTGCGGCCGAAGGCCCTGACCACGACGGTGCCGCGCAGCAGCGGGATGCCCTCCCGCTCCAGCCGCGCCGCGAGCTCCTCGTCGGCCCCCGCCGGGCGGGCGTCGGCGACCCCCGTGACGGCGACCCCAGCATCGTGCAGGGCGAGCGCGGACTCGAGCCCACGATCGGTGGTCGTCGCGATCAACGCACGTTTCCCGGGCCGGACCCCGTAGAGCGACGCCAGCCGCTCGGCGCCGGAGCACAGCATCACTCCGGGGAGATCGTTGCCCTCGAACATCAGTGGCTGCTCGATCGAGCCGGTCGCGGTGATGTGGGCGCCGGCCCGGATCTGATGCAGCGTGCTGCCGCACCAGACCGGCACGAGCCCGTCGAACCAGCCGACCGCGGCCGCAGGCGCGAGGATCTCCACCCCGGCCCGCGCAACCCTCGCGGCCAGCTCCTTGGCCTCGCCGGCCAGATCGCCGGCGAGAACTGATCCGCCCAGCTCAGGGCCGTCGTCGACGAGGACCACATCGGCGCCCAGCTCGGCGGCTTGCAGGGCGGCCGCCATGCCGGCGATCCCGCCTCCGATCACCAGAACGTCGGCGTGGCGGCGGCGGTACTCGGTCTGCCACTCCCGCTCGGCCTGCTTCTTCGGCAGCTTGCCGAGCCCCGCGGCGTGCCGCAGGACCCTTTCGTAGAGCGGCCACAGACGCCGGGGTCGGATGAACGTCTTGTAGTAGAAGCCGGGCGGCGTGAGTCGGCTCCCGACCAGGTCGGTGGCCCTCATCGCATCGAACTCCAGCGAGGGGCTCGCGTTCATGTGCCTGACGTCCATCCCCTGCCGCACGGGCTCGGTGCAGGCCCGGACTCCGGGCCAGCCGTCCACCTCGACCAGGCAGTTCGGGCACTGGCCCGCGCAGCAGAGCAGCCCGCGGGGCCGGTGGTACTTGAAGCTGCGCGAAATCATCCGGCGCCCGGAGGCATGGAGCGCCGAGCCGATCGTGTCGCCCTCGTACGCCTCGATTCGCTTGCCGTCGAACTCGAAGGCGACTGGCCGGCCGCGGTCGATTCGCTGGTTGGGGCCGGGAGGAAGCCGGTCGCTCATTCGGGCAGCCCGACCCAGCTCACCTCGTTGGTGGTGGTGTCCCGGTCGGCCACGAACCATGTCCGGCACCCGGACCGGTGGTACCACCACTCACGCTGGACGCCCGCGATGTTGCGGCGGAAGTAGTTGTAGGTGTTCAGCTCCCTCTGGGACGGCTTGCTCTGCGGCCGCGGGACCACCTCGCCCCCGAAGACGAAATCAGTGACCTCCCGGGCGCCACAGTTCGGACAGGTGAGGAGGAACGACATGGCGCTATTGCTGCTGTTGGCCCGTCAAAGTAACCTTCTTGCGGCATACTAGACAAATTGGTCCAAAGACGCAAAAGAGGTTCGGGCATCTGATGAACGCCTCCATGATCGCCGAGACCGCGGGGCAGCGGATAAGCATGAGCTATGTCGTCGACACACATAGAGTCTCAGCCAATCCTGGCGGCGCCAACCATTGCCGGGGCGCCGCGTGTGTGGCATACATACAGCTATGAGCGACCGCCCAACGGCTGACGATGTTCGCAAGGCAGTCAAGGACGACGGGATCGAGTTCCTGTTCGCGAACTTCGTGGACATGCACGCGAGACCGAGTGCCAAGCTGATCCCCGCCGAGGAGCTGGAGTCACTGTTCACCGACGGCGCCGGCTTCGCCGGGTTCGCCGCCGGTGACATCGGCCAGCAACCCAACGACCCCGACATGATCGCCATGCCCGACGTCGGCTCGTTCACGAAGCTGCCCTGGAGGCCGAACGTGGGCTGGTTCGCCTCGAACGTCACGGTCGAGGGTGAGGAATGGCCGTACTGCCCCCGCACGATCCTGCGGCACCAGATGGAGCGCTGCGAGGAGATGGGCTACCAGTTCAAGATCGGCTACGAGCTCGAGTACTTCCTGCTGCGGCAGACGGAGGACGGCGGAATCGAGATCGCCGACAAGCTCGACACCCTCGAGCTTCCCTGTTACGACATCCGCGCGCTGACCCGGAGCTTCGACTTCGTCTCCGAGGTGATCAAGAACGTCAACTCGCTCGGCTGGGGGCTGTACGCCACCGACCACGAGGACGCCAACGGCCAGTTCGAGCAGAACTTCGGCCCGTCCGACCCCCTGACGAGCAGCGATCGCGCCGTCTTCTACCGCTACATGGTGGAGGCGATGGCGCAGGAGCGCGGACTGATCGCCACCTTCATGCCGAAGCCGTTCGGGACCCTGACCGGCAACGGCTGCCACATGCACATGAGCCTCTGGGACGGAGACACCAACGTCTTCCTCGCCGACCGCGACAAGGACGAGCGGGGGATGGGGCTGAGTGAGAAGGGCTACAACTTCGTGGGCGGCCTGAAGAAGCACGCCAAGGCCTACATCGCCCTGACCGCCCCGGCGGTGAACTCGTACAAGCGCCTCGTCATCGGCGCCCCGACCAGTGGCGCCACCTGGGCCCCCGCCTACGTCACCTACGGATGGAACAACCGGACGATGATGCTGCGCATCCCGGAGGAGGGCCGGATCGAGGACCGGACGGTGGACGGCGCCTGCAACCCGTACCTGGCGGCCACCGCAGTGCTCGCCGCGGGCCTCGACGGGATCGAGAACGGGATCGACCCCGGCGACCCGAGCTCGGGCAGCATGTACGAGACCACCGTCGAGGACCGGAAGAAGATGGGGGTCGAGACGCTGCCGGAGAACCTCCTCGATGCGACGCGTGAGCTGGAGGAGGACGAGGTCCTACGCAAGGCTCTCGGCCGGGCGCGGGACGAGGACTACGTCGACTACTTCATCCGCTGCAAGCGACGCGAGTGGCAGCAGGCTCATGAGCAGATCACGAAGTGGGAGATCGACCGTTACCTGCAGCTCGCCTGAGAGTGAGGTTCCCCGATGTGCGGCATCGCCGGCCTGTTCAGCAAGTCAAGCACCGTTGAGGAGAACCTCGGCGCCCACCTGAGCGCGATGCTCGGGCAGCTCGCCGACCGTGGGCCGGACAGCGCCGGCGTTGCCTTCTACCGCGACCCGGCACCCGTTGGGTCGTGCAAGGTGTCGCTCTTCTCTCCCGACGAGGACTACCCGTGGCATGAGCTCCACACCGAGCTGTCGGAGAGCTTCGGAGAGGTCAGCGACCCGGAAATCCGCGCCACTCACGCTCTGTTCGTGGTGGGCGACGACGGCGAGCAGCTCCAGCGCTGGCTCCCCGCACGGCATCCCGAGCTCCGGGTGATGAGCGTCGGCGAGCGCATCGAGATCTACAAGGAGGCCGGGGACCCGCGAGACTTCGTCGTGCGCTTCGGTCTGGACGAGGTATCCGCCACCCACGCCCTCGGGCATACGCGGATGGCGACCGAGAGCCGCGTCACCACCGAGCACTCCCATCCGTTCTCGACCGGGCGCGACCTCTGCCTCGTCCACAACGGCTCGCTCTCCAACCACAACCGGCTGCGCGTCTTCCTGCGCGGCCAGGGCATCCAGTTCCAGACCGACAACGACTCCGAGGTCGCGGCGGGGTTTCTCACCTGGCGTCTGTCGGAGGGCGACGACATCGAGACCGCTCTGGAGCGCTGCCTGACGGACCTCGATGGCTTCTACACCTTCGCGGTCGGCACCGCGGACGGCTTCGCCGTGCTGCGCGACCCGATCGCCTGCAAGCCGGCGGTGATGGCCGAGACCGACGAATGGGTCGCGATGGCTTCGGAGTACCGGGCGATCGCCGCCCTGCCCGGCGCCGAGGATGCGCGCCAGTGGGAGCCGGAGCCCGGGCGCGTCTATTCCTGGCAGCGGACGAAGGTGGCGTGAGCACGGCGCCCGCCGCCCTGGAGTCGGTCGACCTCGCGAGCACGACCGTGAGGGACCTGAATCAGCGACTGCACGACGCGGGCGGCGCGGGCGGCAGCCATTGGCGGATCGAGAATCCGGAGGGAGCGCACGCGCTCGCTGCGGGTCTGGATGGCGAGCTCGAGGTCGAGATCGACGGGCACGTCGGCTACTACTGCGCCGGGATGAACAAGCACGCGACCGTGAGGGTCGCGGGCAATTGCGGTGTGGGAATCGCAGAGAACATGATGTCCGGACGCGTCGTGGTCGCGGGCAGCGCGAGCCAGTCCGCCGGGGCGACCGGCCGGGGCGGCTTGCTGGTGATCAAAGGAAGCGCAGCCGCCCGCTGTGGGATCTCGATGAAGGGGATCGAGATCGTGGTACACGGCTCGATCGGGCACGTAGGCGGCTTCATGGCCCAGAAGGGCGCGCTCGTCGTCTGCGGCGATGCGGGGGAGGGACTCGGCGACTCCATCTACGAAGCCCACCTCTATGTGCGGGGCGACGTCGCGGAACTCGGTGCCGACTGCGTGGAGAAGGAGATGCGGAGCGAGCACCTGGAGGAGCTCGAGCGCCTGCTCGAGCTCGGCGAAGCGGACGCAAAGGCCGCCGACTTCCGCCGATACGGGTCCGCCCGGCAGCTCTACAACTTCCACGTCGACAATGCGGGGGCGTACTGATGACCGAGTTCGACGCCCTGCGCAAGGAGGAGCCCTACGACTCGGAGCTCGTCGATCGCTGGCGACCGGGGTTGCGAGAGTCGGCCCTCTTCGACCGCAACGCAATCCACGAGATCCACCGGATGGCGCGCGAGGGGATCTACGACATCCGGGGCTTCGGCGCGAAGCGCCGCGTGCCGCACTTCGACGATCTCCTCTTCCTCGGGGCGAGCGTCTCCCGCTACCCGCTCGAGGGCTACAGGGAGCGCTGCGCCACGGACGTCACGATGGGCACCCGCTTCGCCAAGGCGCCCGTCCATCTAGAGATCCCGATCACGATCGCCGGAATGAGCTTCGGCGCCCTCTCGGCCCCGGCCAAGGAGGCGCTCGGGCGCGGCGCGAGCGCGATGGGTACCAGCACGACCACAGGGGACGGCGGCATGCTGCCCGAGGAGCGCGAGCACTCGAGCAAGCTCGTCTACCAGATCCTGCCCTCGCGCTATGGGATGAATCCCGACGATCTGCGCCGAGCCGACGCCGTCGAGGTGGTCGTCGGCCAGGGCGCGAAGCCCGGCGGCGGGGGCATGTTGCTGGGGCAGAAGATCTCCGACCGGGTCGCCGAGATGCGGGACCTGCCGAAGGGGATCGACCAGCGCAGCGCCTGCCGCCACCCGGACTGGACCGGACCCGACGACCTCGAGATCAAGATCGGCGAGCTCCGGGAGATCACGGACTGGCGAAAGCCGATCTACGTGAAGATCGGGGCCACTCGCACCTACTTCGACGTCGCTCTCGCCGTCAAGGCGGGTGCCGACGTGATCGTGCTCGACGGGATGGAGGGCGGCACGGCCGCCAGCCAGGAGGTCTTCATCGAGCACGTGGGCATCCCGATCCTGGCGGCCATCCCCGAGGCGGTCCGATCGCTCCAGGAGCTGGACATGCACCGGAAGGTGCAGCTGATCGTCTCCGGGGGGATTCGCTCCGGCGCCGACGTGGCCAAGGCGCTCGCCCTTGGCGCGGACGCGGTCTCGATCGGGGTTGCCGCAATCGTCGCGCTCGGCGACAACTCCCACCGCTTCGAGCAGGAATACGAGCGGATCGGCACCGCAGCCGGCTTCTACGACGACTGGCACGAGGGACGGGACCCGGTCGGGATCTCGACCCAGGACGACGAGCTCGCCAGCCGCTTCGACCCGGAGCTCGGCGGCCGCCGGATAGCGAACTACCTGAGCGCGATGGTCCTGGAAGCCCAGACGATCGCGCGGGCGTGCGGCAAGTCCCACGTCCACAACCTGGAGCCCGAAGACATGGTCGCCCTGACGGTCGAAGCGGCGGCGATGGCCAAGATCCCGCTCGCCGGGACCGACTGGGTGCCCGGGCGCTCCTCCGACTCCGATCCAGACGGCAACCCAGCAGGAGGCTGATCAAGATGGCGAAGATCGTTTGCGTTCTCTACGACGACCCGGTGGACGGCTATCCGCCCGCCTATGCGCGGGATGACATCCCCAAGATCGAGAAATACCCAGACGGGCAGACCACACCCAACCCCGAGCGCGATCGACTTCTCGCCCGGAGAGCTGCTGGGCTGCGTCTCCGGAGAGCTCGGGCTGCGCAAGTTCCTCGAGGACGCCGGCCACGAGCTCGTGGTCACCGCCGACAAGGACGGTGAGGACTCCGAGTTCGACCAGAACCTCGGCGATGCCGAGGTGGTCATCTCACAGCCCTTCTGGCCCGCCTATCTGACCGCCGAGAGGATCGCCAGGGCGCCGAATCTGAAGCTCGCGATCACCGCCGGAATCGGCTCGGACCACGTCGACCTCCAGGCAGCGATCGACAACGGCATCACGGTCGCCGAGGTGACCTACTGCAACTCGATCAGCGTCTCCGAGCACGTCGTGATGATGATCCTGGGGCTGGTTCGTAACTACATCCCGTCGTACAAGACGGTCGTCGATGGTGGCTGGAACATCGCCGACTGCGTCTCGCGGGAGTACGACGTCGAGGGGATGCAGGTCGGGACCGTCGCCGCGGGCCGCATCGGCACGGCGGTTCTCCGCCGGATGAAGCCGTTCGAGGTGGGTCTCCATTACACCGACCGCCACCGCCTCCCGTCCGAGGTCGAGGACGAGCTCGGCGCCAAGTTCCACGAGACCACGGAGGAGATGGTGGGCGAGTGCGACGTGGTCACCATCAACGCTCCGCTCCACCCCGAGACCGAGAACCTCTTCGACGAGCGGATGCTCTCCCGGATGAAGCGCGGCGCCTACCTGATCAACACCGCGCGCGGCAAGATCTGCGACCGCGACGCGATCGTCAGCGCCCTGGAATCCGGGCAGCTCGCCGGCTACGCGGGCGACGTCTGGTTCCCCCAGCCGGCGCCCCAGGACCATCCCTGGCGGACGATGCCCTGGCACGGGATGACCCCGCACACCTCGGGCTCGAGCCTGTCGGCCCAGGCGCGTTACGCCGCGGGGACGAGGGAGATCCTCGAGTGCCACTTCGAGGGCAAGCCGATCCGCGAGGAGTACCTGATCGTGGAGGGTGGCCACCTCGCCGGTGCAGGAGCCCACTCCTACAGCGAGGGCTCCGCCACCGAGGGTTCCGAGGAGGCGGCGCGCTTCAGCCGCTAGTCGGAGGGCGCGTGGATCTCGAGCTGCTCAACTTGGACAACCCGAGCGAGGTTCGCACCTTCGAAAAAGGGAGGTTCGAGCTCTACAGGGTGGGGCCGACCACGATCGGCCGCGCGACCTATGAGCCGGGCTGGAGGTGGTCCGAGCACCTCGGCCCGGCGACGGGAGAGGCGTCGTGCCAGGTCGAGCACGTCGGGTTGGTCCTGGGTCGTAGGCGACGAGGAGTACGTCTCGCTTCACATCCTCGGCAGCGAGGACTACGCGAGCTCCTAGAAGAAATCTGCACAGGCACCGATGAGCCCGGACGCCGGCTGGGGTCTCAGGGGTGAACGAACTTTCCAACCCCAGGAGGACCGATGAGCACCACAACCACCCCAGCGATCACCAACCTGGCGGCCGTGATCGTCCCGGTCGCCGACCAGGACCGAATGGTCGAGTTCTACACCGAGGCGCTCGGCCTCGAGAAGCGAGCGGATGTCCCCTTCGGCGAGGGCGTCGAGGGTCGCTGGGTCGAGGTGGCCCCGAGCGGCGCGGAGACCCCGATCGCCCTCTGTCCGCCCGGCCCTGACGACGAGGCCGGAGGAAGGGAGACCGGCATCAGCCTGCGGACCGCTGACATCAAGGCGTACCACGCGCAGCTCAAGGAGCGCCAGGTGGACGTGGACGACGAGATCAGCGAGATGGGCGAGCCCGTTCCGCCGCTCTTCTGGCTCCGTGACCCTGAGGGGAACACGGTGATGGTCGTCGAGATCGACTGATGAGCCCGATCAGCGTGCGAACGCGCGGATGATCAGCAGCAGGAGTACCGAGCCGCCGATTGCGATCAGCCAGGTGCCGACATCGAAGAAGTCTTCGATGTGGCCGATGTCGAGCGCGCTCGCGATGAATCCGCCGATCAGGGCACCGAGGATGCCGACGGCGGTGGTGCCGAAGCAGCCGCCGGGCTCGGTTCGACCGGGGACCACGGCGCGTGCGATCAGGCCGGCGAAGAGTCCCAGGAAGATCCAGGCGATGATCCCCATCCGGGCGGGACCCTATAGACCACGAGGGCCGCGGCGGCGTATGGGACTACGGGCGCTGGCGCGGTGCGGAGTGATAGCTCAGGTACCAGAACATGTGCCGGGCCGCGGTGAAGCCCCCCCTGACCGGTGTGAGAAACCTCCGCATGGCCGGAATCCTATGAACCCGGGCGGATCAGATGGTCCCCATTACTTCCCCATTTCAGCCCACTGCAGCCGGATTCCTGCCCAGATTGCGGGCTCAACAAACCAAGGCCGCGGCTAGCATCCTCGGCTCATGAGGAGGCTTTTCGGAACGCGGCGAAAGCGGGGACTGACGGCTCTCGCCGGCGAGGCGAGCGCCGAGCGTGCGACGGTCGGCCTGGCCGTGCTCGCTCTCGGAGCGGCGGGCACGCTCTTCAGCGGGGAGCTGCTGCGGATGGCCCGCCGGCGGCGCGAGAGCTCGGAGGCAGACACGCCCGAGAGCCTCGTCGATGCCGCCGGCCACGCCACCTTGGACACGATCACAGTCGCGCGCCGCGGGATCCGCGCCACGCCCCACCACGAGACGGCGCTCTTCAACTTGCTGCAGGGATTCCTCGGTGCGTTCGCGATCGCCAGGCTCTCGACCTGGGGGATCCGGCGGGGGCGGGGCCCGTTCAGGAACGTCCGGATCAGCGGCCGCCACATCCACCACTTCATCCCGGGGATCCTGATCGCGTTCGCCTCCGGTATCGGGGCGATCACGACGAGGAGCGAGGGCGTCGAGGAGACCCTCGCGATCCCCTTCGGCATCGGCATGGGCCTGACCATGGACGAGGCGGCCCTGCTCCTCGGCCTCGAGGACGTCTACTGGACGCGACAGGGGCTGCTCAGCGTGCAGGTGAGCCTGGGCGTCACGGCAACGCTGGCGGCCTCGATCCTCGGCCTCCGGATGCTGCGCCGCGGCGAGGAGAAGGGCGTGGAGGAGGGCCTGATCCCCGCCTACGTGGGCGAGGACGGGATGCGGGTGACCGGGGCTCTCGCCTAGGCAGCGGCTCTGAGCCGGGGCTCTTCCTGGCCCATCCAGATCACCTGGTCGCGGCCGGGGCCCACGCCGACGAGGCGGATCGGGATCCCCAGGTGATCCGAGACCACGGCGAGATAGTCGCGCGCCTCCGCCGGAAGGTCCTGCTCCCGGCGGCAGTCGCCGATGTCGCCCTCGAACCCTGGCAGCTCCTCGTACTCCGGCTCGGCCGTGTGGAGGATCGACTGGTGATAGGGGAACTCGTCGAAGACCGCGCCCTCGGGATGGCGGTAACGGACGCAGACCCGCAGCGGGTCGAGACCGGAGAGGACGTCCAGCTTCGTGACCGCGAGGGCGGTCATCGTGTTGATGCGCACGGCGTAGCGGAGCGCCACCAGATCGAGCCAGCCGCAGCGCCGTGGGCGCCCCGTGGTGGTGCCCAACTCGCCACCGCGCTCGCGGAGCGTCTCGCCGAGGTCATCCTCCAGCTCGGTCGGGAACGGGCCGGCGCCCACCCGCGTGGCGTAGGCCTTGGCGATTCCCCAGACCTCGTCGATGTCGCCCGGGCCCACTCCCGCGCCGACGGTCGCCGCGCCCGAGATCGGGTTCGAGGAGGTGACGAACGGATAGGTCCCGTGGTCGAGGTCGAGCATGGTCCCCTGGGCTCCCTCGAAGAGCACGGTGCGGTCGGCATCGAGCGCCTCCCAGCAGAGCCGCGCGGTGTCCGCGATGTGGGGCTCGAGGCGATGCCCGTAGGTGAGATAGGTCTCGACCATGGTGTGGAGGTCGAGCTCGGGGTCCTTGGCGAAGGGGCGGAGCATTTGCTGCTTCGGCTCCATCGCGGCCATGATCTTCTTGCGCAGGATCTTCGCGTCGAGGAGGTCCTGGACGCGAATCCCGAGGCGGGACGCCTTGTCGGCGTAGCAGGGGCCGATTCCGCGACGGGTTGTGCCGATCTCCAAGCTGCCGAGCTTGAGCTCGCCGGCCGTATCGAGCTTCACGTGGTACGGCATGATCAGGTGCGCGTTGGCCGAGACGCGCAGGCCGCTGACGTCGATGCCGCGATGGCGCAGCTCCTCGATCTCGCCTGTCATGACCGCCGGGTCGATCACGACGCCGTTGCCGACCGCGCAGGTCTTGCCGGGATAGAGGATCCCGGAGGGGATCAGGTGGAACTTGAAGGTCTCGCCGTCGCGGATGATCGTGTGGCCGGCGTTGTTGCCGCCCTGAAAGCGGATCACGACGTCGGCCTGCTCGGCGAGCAGGTCGGTGACCTTGCCCTTCCCCTCGTCGCCCCACTGGGCGCCGACTATGACGATTCCAGGCATGACCAGGTGATTATGAGAGGTTCAGGACCGGATTCGCCCAGATCTAGTGGTCGAGCGGGCCGAGGGCTGAGCCGCCGCCGTCGCCCAGCGACGTCGCCACGCCGGGCGGGACGCTCATGCGACGGTCCTCGTCAAAGAGCAGCACCGGGTCGCCGCAGATCTCGACCAGGCGGGAGACGACCCGTGTCCCGAGCTGGCGCTCGAGCTCGTCGTCCTCGAGGTTACTGGTCACGATCAGCGAGCGCTGCCGCTCGTAGCGCTCGTTGATCAGCGCGTAGAGCTGCTCGAGCACCCACTCGGTCTGCCTCTCGACGCCCAGGTCGTCGAGATGGAGCAGGTCGACGCTTGCCAGCCGCTCGAAGAACTGCGAGTAGGACTGCTCCCCGGTCTCGGCGTCGTAGGTCTGGCGGATCCGGCTGAGGAGCTTCGGCAGCGAGTAGATCGCCACCGAGCGGCCGGACTCGAGGGCGGTCCGTGAGATCAGCATCGCCAGGGTGGTCTTGCCCGTGCCAGAGCTGCCGAAGAACCACATCCCGCGGCCGCCGTCCAGGTTCTCGTCGAGGTGCTCGGAGAAGTCGCGGACCCGCTTCACCACGAAGGCGTCCATCTGGGTGACGGGCGGCCGGTCGAAGGAGACACCGCGGTACTTCGGCGGGATCACCGAGTCGATGCCGCGCAGGCGGGCCTGGGCGACCATGCGCGAGCGGCAATCGCAGGGCCGGGCGACGTCCTCCGGGCCGAGGATCCAGCCCGAGCCGTCGCAGATGCCGAGACGGCAGGGCTGACGCTCGCCGGATCGCCGATCGATCGCCACCTAGAGCTCCCCGGCGTCGGCGAAGTCGTCGTCCGCGTCGGGGGCGGCGTCGGGCATCGGCGGGCCTTCGCCCGCCCGCTGCTCGATCGGCTTCTCGTCGCGCGCCCGGTCCGCGAACTTGGGGTAGTGCTCCAGGAAGACCAGGCGGACCGTCCCGACCGGCCCGTTGCGGTGCTTGGCGAGGATCAGCTCCGCCCCACCGGGATCCTCGGAGTCCTCCTGGTTGTAGTACTCGTCGCGGTAGAGGAAGCCGACGAGGTCCGCGTCCTGCTCGATTGCTCCCGACTCGCGGAGGTCGGAGAGGATGGGCCGCTTGTCGGGCCGCTGCTCGGGGGCGCGTGAGAGCTGGGAGATGCCGATGACCGGCACGTTGAGCTCGCGGGCGAGGATCTTGAGGCCGCGGCTGAACTGGGCGACCTGCTCGACGCGGTTGGCCCGCGGGTCGTCGCTTCGCATCAGCTGTAGGTAGTCCACGATGATCAGCCCGAGGCCCTCGTGGCCGCGGCCCCGCTCCTGGGCGTGCAGCCGTCGCGCCTTGGCGCGCAGCTCGAGCAGCCCCAGGTCGGAGGAGTCGTCGATCCAGAGCGGCGCCGACTCGAGCTGGTTGCAGGCCTTGACCACCTTCGGCCAGTCCTTGCTGGCGACCTTGCCCTTGCGGAGCCGGTCGCTGGAGATCCGCGATTGGGAGCCGATGAACCGGTGGGCGAGCTCCATCTCCGACATCTCAAGAGAGAAGAGGGCGACGGGCTTCTTGTGCTTCATCGCGACGTTCTGGGCGAAGTCGCAGACGAGCGTCGATTTTCCCATCGCCGGCCTCGCCGCGATCACCACCAGGTTGCCGGGCTGGAAGCCGCCGGTCTTGTCGTCGAGGTCGCGGAACCCGGACGGTGTGCCGGTGATCTCGGAGCTGCCGTTGGCGAGCGCCTCCAGCTTGTCGATCTCGTCATGGAGGATGTCGCCGATCTCGCGGAAGTCGTCGGCCTGCTCCTGGTTGGCGACCTGGAAGAGCAGGCGCTCGGCGTTCTCGACCAGGGCCCGAGGCTCACCGTCTCGCTGGACGATCGACTGTTGGATCTGCTTGGCCGTCAGGTCGAGGCGGCGCAGCAGCGAGTTCTGCTTGACGATCTGCGCGTAGTGCTTCGCGCTGCCGGGGGCCGGAACCCTGGCTGCCATGCTGGCGACGACATCGCGGCCGCCGATCTCCTCGAGTTGGCCCCGCTGCGCGAGCGCCTCGGAGACGGTCAGGACGTCGACCGGGTCCGCGTTCTCGTGGAGGCCGATGATCGCCTCGTAGATCGTGCGGTGGCGGTCCCTGTAGAAGTCGTCGACCCGCAGGTGGACGTCGAGGAGGACGGGCTCGATCGTCGCCTCGGAGACCATCATCGCCCCGAGAACGGATTCCTCGGCCTCCAGGTTCTGGGGCGGAACGATGTTGGTCTTTCCGTTGGTTGCCAAGGCTCCGGTTGGTCGCAGAGGATCGCCCGACCGATTGGCCGAGCCTCCTCTCCAAGTCTGGATAAGCACCCGGCGGATTCGCTTCTGCCCCGAAGTGGAACCAGATCCGCGCGAGCGTGGCTAGAAAATCACAGGCCGCCCTTCGCCGCAGGCGAGTTGTGGCTATTTGCGGCACTCACGTCCTGGGCACGATCTGCGCCGGCCGCGGAAGGGCGGTGTTTGCGCCCGCTACTCCTTCGCCTCAGCGACGATCGTCTTGACCGACGCGGTGACGCCGCCGCCGACCTCGACGTCGACCATGTAGGTGCCGGTCTCGCGGATGGGGTCCTCCAGGCGAATCTTCTTGCGATCGACCCTGATGCCTCGCGCGGCCTGGATCGCGTCCGCGATCTCGCTCGAGGTGACCGAGCCGAAGAGCTTGCCGTCCTCGCCGGCGCGGTGATTGATCGTGAGCACGGTCTTGGAGAGGAGCGCCGAGGTCTCGCCCGCGCGCTCGGCGGCCTGTCGCTCAGCCTCCTCGGCCCGGTCGCGCTTGCGCTGGGCCTCCTCGAGCGCACCCTTGGTTGCGGGCTGCGCCAGCTTGCGCGGCACGAGGTAGTTGCGCAGGTACCCAGGGGAGACATCGACGGCGGTGCCGGCTTCGCCGAGCCCCTCCACGTCCTTGAGCAGCACCGCCTGGGCCATTAGATGAGGGGGGACATGGCGACGTGCGCCTGGGGGCGGTTACGGTCAAGCAGATCGGTGGACGCAGGGCGAAGCGCTTGCTGGCTGCAAGCGCGAGCCCGAGGACGCCGAGATGCGATGGCCGCAGCCGTCATCCAGGCGTGCGTCGTCGTGGCCCCCCTCATCGCACCTAGCGCTCGCCGACGTACGGCAGCAGGGCGAGCTCGCGGGCTCGCTTCACCGCCAGGGCGAGTTGCTGCTGATGCTTCCTCGAGAGCCCGGTGACGCGCCGGGAACGCGTCTTGCCGCGGTCCGAGAGGAATCGCCGCAGCAGGTTCAAGTCCTTGTAGTCGATCGTCTCGGCGTTGATCCGCGTGTACTTGCGCGGCCGTCCGCGGTCGCTCAGGCCGCGGCGCCTGCGGCCGCCGGTCGACTGGGTCTGTCGTTGCTGTCGTGCCATGAGGGGCGCGAATGGTAGCGATGGTCGGTTTTAATGCGCCTGATGCTCAACTTCGAGCTCGAGACGGAGACCGAAGGGACCAGCGCGCTGGTCAGGATTCGAGGCGATCTCGACCTCCAGGTCGTCGATCAGGTGACCGAGGTGCTGGCGCGAATCGAGTCAGCGGAGCCCGAGCTGCTCGTCATCGACCTGAGCCGACTGGCCTTCATGGACTCGAGCGGCATGGCCGCGGTGGCCGCGGCTCATGTCCGGGCTCTGGAGGCCGGCCGGCGATTTGCGATCGTCCGTCCGCCGGCTGGCGTGCGCCAGGCGTTCGATCGCACCAGGCTCGACGAGGTCATCACGATCGGCGACGACCTCGCAAGCGTCTATCCGTAGGAGCGTCCCTAGAAGGGTATGTCGTCGTCCGCGTTGCTGCCGCTCGAGCCGACGCCGGCGCCCTCGAAGTCCGAGGTGTCGGCGGGCACGTCCGACTGCGGCTGGAAGCCGTTGCCTCCGCCGCCACCCGGGTTGTCCGAGCGCGAGCCGAGGAACTGGACGCTCTCGGCGATGATCTCGACGGCCTGCCGCTTGCCGCCGTCCTGAGACTCCCATTCACGCCAGTCCAGGCGGCCCTGCACGGCGACCGGGCGTCCCTTTGAGAGGTACTGGGCGCAATTCTCGCCCTGCGCACCCCAGACGGTGACATCGAAGTAGTTGGGCTTGTCGACCCACTCGCCGCTCTGACCGTCCTTGCGGCGGCTGTTGACGGCCACTCGCAGCTTGCAGACGGCGGTCCCGGCCGGTGTCGAGCGCAGCTCGGGGTCCTTGGTCAGGTTCCCGGTGATGACGACCGAGTTGATGTTGCTTGCTGCCACGTGATCAGCTCCTCTTCTATCTCTTCGATTCCGAACATCGATACTAAGCAGCCGCCCGGCTGCCCTCTCCCCTCACACGGGACAAAGCCCGGAAAGTGCGTTGATGCGAGGGTGCTCCGACGCGAAGCGAGGAGCAAGCCGTTCAGTTCAGTCGTCGCGGTCGTCGCGACGCCCGCGGCGCGGCCGATCGTCGCGGTCACCGCGTCCGTCGCCGACCTGCGCCGGGCGGTCGGAGGTCGGCGGCGGGTTGCTCGGCGCGTCTGGGTCGACCTTGAAGATGCGGAAGCGCAGCACGCCATCGGTGATCTTCAGGCTGTGGTCGAGCTGCTCGAGCAGGTCGGGCTCGCCCTGGAAGCGGTAGTAGCGGTAGTCCGCCTCGTTCCGCTGGCGGATCTCGTAGGCCATCTTGCGCATCCCCCAGACGTCCGCCCGGTCGAGCGTGCCCGCGCCCTCGATCCGCTGGCGCACGTCGCCCGCGACCTTCTCGCGCGCCTCGTCGGCGGCCTCGGGGTCGAGCATCAGTACGAGTTCGTAGTGCCGGTTCACAGCGACGCGCGACTATAGGGGATGGGCGAGGGGAGAGGACGCCGATCAGACCGCTCACCGGGATGTGCCTCGAGTGCAGATCAGATGGCGGAGCGTGGGCCGCGCCACCGCGGTCGTCGCCGCGGCGATCGCGGGCATCGTCTCCCTGCCCGCGCTGCTCGGTAGCGACAGGCCGCCGCCGGTGCCGCCGGATGTCGGCCTGGCGCCACCGCCCGTGAGTGCCGAACCGGCGCCCGTCGCAGTTCCCCCACGCTCGGCGTCCAAACGGCCTAGGCGACGGTTGGTCGAGCGTGACCGACGGCGGCACGGATCTCGGCACCGCCACGCAGCCGAGAGGCGCCGGCGCCCCGGCCGCCGGTGGCCCCAGACGCACCGTCGCGTCGAGCGCCACCCGGCGCCAGCGCCGCCGCCTGCTCCTGCGGCCTACTCACCACCCGCCTACTCCTACGTCCCACCGCCCTCACCGGGCGAGTTCCGCATCGAGCGCTAGCGCACCTCCGCGGGCGAGCGCTTGAGGCGGATGTCGTCCATCTGCTCGTCGACCCAATCGCCGGGATCCCGCTCGGTGATGATCTCCTTGAGCCGCTTGGCGCGCAGGGTCCGCTCCTCCGGCTCCATGGTCAGAGCGCGATAGATCGTGTCGGCCTGCTCCTGGATGTCGAACGGGTTCACCGACAGCGTGCAGTCCCCGAGCTCCTCGTGCGCACCGGTGTTCTCCGAGAGCATCACGACGCCGTCGCGGGTGTTGACCGTCGGCGCCTCCTTGGCGACCAGGTTCATCCCGTCGAACAGCGAGTTGACCATGAGCAGGTCGAACTGCTTGTAGCGCGCCACGGCCTCGTGGAAGTTCTCGTAGATGCGGAGGTCGATCGGCATCCAGTCGGTGGTCCCGTGCCGGTGGTTGACGACGGCGACCAACGCCTCGATGCGCTCCAGGTATTCCGCGTACTCGGGCACGTCCTGACGCGAGGGCTGCAGGTGTGCGATGAAGGTGACCTTCTCCCGGAACTCCGGATGCTGCTCGAGGAAGACGTCGAACGCCGTGAACCCGCGCAGCACGTTCTTCGAGAGGTCCGCCCGGTCCACCCGCAGGATCAGGTGGTCGCGGCGGCGGCGCAGCACCTCCTTCTCGTAGAACTCGACGTCCGAGGACTGCGCGACGCGGTAGAGCCGCTCCGTGTCGATCGACAGCGGGTAGGCCCGCACCCAGACCTCGCGTCCCTCGTGGATCACCGAATTGCGCTCGAAGTCGACCTCGAGCTCCATCAGCTCCCGGCAGCACTGCAGGAAGTTGCGACAGTAGGCAGTCGTGTGGAAGCCGATGATGTCGTTGGCCAGCATGCTCTGGTAGATCGCCTCCCGCCAGCGGTTGGGAAGGATCCGCCAGGAATCCGGCTGCGACCAGGGGATGTGCACGAAGTAGTGGAGGAAGGCGTCGGGTCTCGCCTCTCGGATCAGCCCGGGACAGGTGTAGAGGTGGTAGTCGTGGAGCATCACCACCGGCTCCTCCTGGCCCTCGATCGCCCGGATCACGCAATCGGCGATGTCGTCGTTCACGACCTTGTAGCCCTCCTCCCAGGCGTCGACCTCGGCCTGCCGGATGTCCGGCGCGTTGGAGAGGTCCCAGAGGTAGTGCTGGATGAACCACAGGATCGGGTTGGCGATCACGTTGTAGAAGCGGTCGTAGGCGGAGGGGTTCGAGGCGACCATCTGCACGTCGTAGTCGATTCCGTCGACCTCGATCTCAACCGGCCCCTCGCTCTCGTTCGCGACCACGACGTCCTCCTCCGTCATCGCCGACGCGATCCAGAGCGCCTTTCGGTGTGAGACGAGCCCGGAGAGCGCCGTCACCAGCCCGCCGCCGCCGCGATGCACCACCCGCTGACCGGTCTCGTCCCGGCCGAACTCCGCCGGGCCGCGGTTCGAGACGATCGTCAGTGGGTGCTCGGCCACATCCCGTTTGTACCAGGCTGAGCTAATGACGCCAGGCGCTCAGGCGATCCGATCACCCGGCGCGACGTCATCGTCCGGGCGAAGCAGGACCACTCCCTTGGCCTCGTCGAGCGCGCCCAGGACGAGCACCTCGGAGAGGAAAGGCCCGATCCGCTTCGGCGGGAAGTTGACGACGCCCACCACGAGCCGCCCCTCGAGGTCCTCCTGCGCGTAGTGGGTGATCTGGGCCGAGGCGCGCCTGCGGCCGATCTCGGGGCCGAAGTCGATCTCCAGCTTCCAGGCCGGCACCCGGGCCTCGGGGAACTCCTCTACTCCAACCACGCGGCCGACGCGCATGTCGACCGCCTCGAACTGCTCCCAGGTGATCTCGGTCACCGCGGCAGCCCGGTCAGTCGAGCGAGGCGAAGATCCGCATCCAGTCGAGCAGCAGCCTCGGGGAGAGGAACCGTTCCCGGGTCCGCTCCTTGCCGGCCCGGCCGAGGCGCCGCCCGAGCTCGTGGTCCCGCAGGATCCCGACGCAGCGCTCTGCGGCCTGCTCCGGAGAGGAGACCAGGTAGCCGTCCTCGCCGTCGATGATCTGCAGCGGGATCCCGCCGACGTCCCCGGCGACGGTCGGCCGTCCCTTCCAGAGCGCCTCGGACACCGTCAGCCCGAAGCCCTCGCGGATCGACTTCTGCAGGACGACGTCGGACTGGGACTGGAACGCGTTCACCTCGATCGCACCGACGTTGTTGAGGTTGTTGAGAATCTTGATGTCGGGGTCCGACCCGGCGTACTCGAAGGTGCGGTGAAAGAACTCCCAGCCCTCCGGGTCGTCCGTCGCCATCGAGCCCACCAGCGCCAGCTGCACCTCGGGGATCTCCTTGGTGACCTCCCGATAGGCGTCGATCACGCCGATCGGGTCCTTCCACGGATCGAAGCGCGAGACCTGGCACATCATCGGCCGGTCCACGTCGATCCCGAACTGATTGCAGACGAACGCCGCATCGTCGGGAGAGAGCGCCATGTTCTTCGGCGAGAGCGGGTCGATCGCCGGGGGCACGATCCGCACGCCGCCGTGGCCGTCGAGCCCCTTGGGCACGTACTGCTCGAGGTGCCAAACCGTGACGTCGTACCCCGAGATCAGCGGCAGCAGCCGGTTGATCGGCTCCGGGTTCGGCTCGGAGAGGTCGATGTGGCAGCGCCAGATCCAGTTCTTGGCGTGGTCGGTGGCGTTGTGTCGCATCCCCACGGGCTGCGGGTCGTGCACGATGATCACGTCCCACTCGCCCTCCAGGCTCTCGGCGTTCATCTTGTTGTAGTGGTCGAACAACTCCCACTGGCTGGGGGTGAGCGTGTTCGGATCGCCCTGCAGCGAGTTGTGGAGGAGCTTGGTGGCGTTGAAGAACTCCTCCCTGCCCATGATCACCTGCCAGGAGGCCTCGAGCCCGACGTCCCGCATCAGCGGGACGATCGTGTAGAGGATCTCGGAGACCCCGCCGCCGAACGCGGTTGCACTGACGTGCAGCACCCGCTTTCCCTTCAGGCTCTCCGCCAGCTCCCTGATCTCGTCGACCAGGCCGCGCCCGGCCAGGTGCGTGTAGTCGGCCAGCGACTTGGTGCCGAGCGCTACTTCCTGGAGCACGGCCCCCCCATGGGAGATCGACTACTGGACAAGGGCGGAAAAGTACTCGTCAGGAGCCGGTGGCGCGGAGCCGCTCGATGCCGGCGTCGATCTCCGCGCAGATCGCGGAGTGCAGATCCCGGTTGGCCGCGGCGACGCACGACATCTGAAACTCGTGATCCGAGCCCAACAGCGGCCGTGAAGCGAGGGATTCGCCGTACGCGTCCGTCACCACCGCTCCGCACTCCTCGAGGCAGATCGTCGCCGCAGCCAGGTCGTAGGGCGAGTTGTTGAGCACCGCGCCGGCGCCGACGCGCTCGAACTCGGCGCGGACCTGGGGCACGTCGTCGATCATCCGCGGCCCCGGCTCGACGTAGGCGTCGAGTTGGCCGGTGGCGATCCGAGTCATGTCGTACGTCGCGGAGCCGAGATCGAAGGTCCCGCCGCCGACCGAGGAGACGTCGATCAGATCGCAGATCACCTCGATCAGGGCGCGCGCGGGGCGCCCGCGGAAGCCGTAGGTCCAGAACATGCGCTCCAGCGAGCGGTTGTTCGAGAGCTTCGCTTCCGGTTCGAGGCCCTGACCGCGCTGCGCGACGAAGCTGTGCCCGCTCTTCACCTCGAGCACGCAGCCGACCTGCACGTCCCCCATGGTGGGCTCGCCGTCCAGCGGCGCCGCCGCGACCGAGACACAGCACGACTCGAGCCCGGCCAACGCCGGCCGGGTGCCGTCGATCGGGTCCACCACCAGGACCCACTGGGCGCGGTCGCCCGCGGGCGAGACCATGCCTCGATCCTCGGAGAAGAACGAGACCTCGGGCGCCCGCTCGGCGAGGAAGGACTCCATCCGCGCCTCGGCGTGCTCGTCGATCTGGAAGGTGACGTCGCCGCCCTCCGCCTCGCCGGAGTGGGCGCGGCCGGCGTGTGCCCCGAGGTGCGGCAGGACCTCCTCGCGCAGGGTGGCGGCCAGGTCCACTACGAGGTTTGTCATTGACGGCTTCGCCATATAGCCGCGGCTGCAAGCGGCCGCCCCCAGAGTTAAACGGGTTGCTCCTCCGGAGCACCCTCGCATCAAACGGGCTTTGCCCCTTCGCTCCGAAGTGGTGCGGCCTGGCAGCCGCTACTGGTTTACGTCCGCCGGCCGCGAGCCCAGCGTGACCTCTACGTCCTGCTTGTTGCCGTCGCGGAGGATCTGGAGCGTCACCTTGTCCCCCGGCCTGTGGGCGGCGACCAGCTTCGAGAGGTCGTTGTTCTCGAGCACCGGCTTGCCGTCGACCGCGAGCACGACGTCGCCCCCGGTCTTCACCTGCTGGAGCTGGAAGGTGTCCTCACCGGTCGAGCCCTTCAGGCCCGCGTTGTCGGCGGGGCTGCCGTTGACGACGTCGGTGATCAGAGCGCCCGCGTCGGTGTCGAGGTTGAGATGATCGGCCAGCTGCGGATACAGCGACTCGCTGGTTACGCCCAGGTACGCATACTCCACCTTGCCGTCGGCCCGGAGCTGGTCGAGGGAGTACCGGACCGAGGTCACCGGGATCGCGAAGCCGACGCCGGAGTTGCTGCCGGAGCTGGACGCGATCTGCTCGTTGATGCCGATGACCTCGCCCTTGGCGTCGAGCAGCGGGCCGCCCGAGTTGCCCGGGTTGATCGAGGCGTCGGTCTGGATTGCATTGTCGATGCCGAAGTTGGTGAGCCCCTCGACCGTCCGGTTCGTTGCCGAGATCACGCCGATCGAGAGCGACTGGTCCTCGCCGAACGGGCTGCCGATCGCGGCCACCGGCTCGCCTACCGTGAAGCTCGAGCGATCCGAGAGGTCTACGGGCTGCAGGTCGAGACCGTCAGGATCGACCTTGATCAGCGCCACGTCGGCGTCCGCGTCGAAGCCCTTGATCTCGGCCGGGACTCGGTTGCGGTCTCCGAACTCCACGAAGACCTGCTTGGCCTCGTGCGGCGTCCCACCGCCGTTCAGGTGGCCGCCGCTGGTGACCACGTGGGCGTTTGTGACGATGTCGCCGTCCTTGTCCACCACGAATCCGGATCCCTGGCCTGCGGAGCCGCCGCCCCCGAGCACGTCGCTCGTGCTGCCCTCGAAGACCGAGTCGATCGTCACGACCCCCGGCGAGACGTCCTTGTAGATCTGGGCGGGGTTGAAGCTGCCACCGCTGGCCTGGATCACGACCTGCGTCTGGGTCTGAGGCGTTGAGGCGGCCGAACTGCTCGAGTCGTCCCCGCCGCCGCCGCAGCCGGCGATCAGGCCCGTCACCACGATGACCGCAATCCAGCTGAAGAGGGCGCGCCCGTGGCGCGCCCTTCCTGCCCTCATGCCGCGATCCCGGCCGGCTCGCGCTGTCGCCGACGCCCGCCGGCCACCGGCAGCCTGAGCGTGAAGGCGGTGTGCCCGCGGCGGGAGACCACGGCGATCTGCCCGCCCATGCGATGCGCGAGCTCCTCGGCGATCGCCAGGCCCAGCCCGGACCCGGAAGCGGTGTCGCCGGTGTAGAAGCGATCGAAGACCTTCGGGATCGCGCGGGGGTCGATCCCCTTCTTCGCGTCGTCCCCGACGATCAGCTCCGCCGCGTTCGTCCCGCGCACGGCGGTCACGGTTACGTTCGTCCCCTGCGGGGTGTGCGTGAGCGCATTGTCGACCAGGATACGAATGATTTGTGAGACTCGGTTTAGGTCCGCGAGAGCGACCACCTGTCCCCGCCCGCGCACCTGCAGCGAGGACTCGTGCCGTCTGGCCTCGGGACGGAACTCGTCGGCGACGACGCGCGCCGCATCCTTGAGGTCGACCTGTTCCCGCTTGATCTCCATCACGTCGGCGTCCAGGCGCGAGAGGTCGAGCAGGTCGATGGTCAGCTTCTGGAGCCGCTCGACCTGGGCCCTGATCTCGGAGACGAAGGCCCGGCGCTCTGCCGCCGTGAGCTGCTCCGTCTCGAGCAGCTCGAGGAAGCCGCCGAGGGAGAAGATCGGGGTCCGCAGCTCATGCGAGGCGTTGGCGATGAACTCCTTGCGGGAGCTGTCGAGTCGCGCGAGGCGACGCTGCATCTCGTTGAAGCTGCGCGCCAGCTGGCCGAGCTCATCCGAGGAGTCGACGGGAATCGGCTGGTCGAAGTGCCCTTCGGCGACCGCCTCGGCCGCGCGCCGCATCCGCCGCAGCCGGCGAGAGACCGCCCCCGACGCCCAGAACCCGATCAGCGAGGCGGTGACCAGTGCGATCAGCCCCGCGATCAGGATCTGGCGGCGCACCAACGCCACGTCGTCGTTCACCTCCGCGAGCCGGGTGGAGAAGACCTCCACCCACCGCGTTTGGTCGCCGAACCGGATCGGGACGGCGGAGGTCCCGACCCGCGTTCCCGCGACGCGCTCCACGCCGGTCGCTATCTGCCCGTCGGAGATCGCCGCCTCCGCCGTCAGGTAGCGGCCCTGAAGAGCCGTCGCTTCGGACTGCGAGTCGGTGACGACGAACGTGGGAACCGGGCCGCCCGGCCCGTCCCGGACGGCGAGGAGGGTCACCCGGCTCTCGGTCCCCTGCGCCGTCGAGCGAACGAGCTCGGAGATCTGGGCCTGTGGTGCCCCCGACTCGAGCGCCCGGGCGAGCCTGGGGGACTGCTCTGTGCCGAGCCGCTCGAGCCGCCGTAGCTTCTCAGCGGTCAGGCTCGATTCGAGCTGTGGCACGACGTAGAGGTAGACGAACGCGATCGCCCCCGCCGTGATCAGCGTGATCAGGACGACGAGTCGGTTGCGGAGGGTGTTGAGGCGGAGCCAGGCCGGTCTCATCGTCTCGTCCGGCGACCGGTGGTCAATCGCGGTCCGCGTCGCGGAAGCGGTAGCCGACGCCGCGCACCGTGAACAGGTACTCCGGGTTCTTCGCGTCGGTTTCCAGCTTCTCGCGGAGGTGCCTGATGTGAACGTCGACCGTGCGTGGGTCGCGATAGGTCGAGTCCCCCCAGATGTGCTCGAGCAGCATCTCCCGGGTGAACACGCGGCCCGGCGCGGCCGCCATCGCGGCCAGGATCTCGAACTCGACGTAGGTCAGCTGCGCAGGCTCTCGAGCCAGCATCACGGAGCGCCGCTCGAAGTCGATCTCGAGATCACCGGCGCGGATCGGCTCGTTGCCGGCGAGCGCCGGGCCGGCCATGTTGCCGCGCCGCAGCGCGGCCTTGACCCGGCTGCGGAACTCCCGGAGCGAGAACGGCTTGGTGATGTAGTCGTCCGCGCCCATCTCGAGTCCGGCGACCTTGTCGATCTCGTCCCCTTTGGCCGTCAGCATGATGATCGGCACCTGGCTACGGGTACGAAGGCGCCTGCACACCTCGATCCCGTCGAGCTTCGGGAGCATGATGTCGAGGACCACCAGATCGAACCGCTCCTCACCGAAGCGATCCAGGGCTTCCTGCCCATCCATTGCTCCCACCACCTCATAACCTTCCTTGCGGAGCGGGTAGGTGAGAAGTGTCTGCACGGCCTGTTCATCGTCTACGAGCAGGATCCGAGCCTGTCCTCGCGCCATGCCTGAAGGTTAGAAGGCGGTTCACGCCCGGCTGATGATCGACTTGCGCCTCTACAGATACGCGCTGCTCGCCGTTCCCCTCGTGCTCGTCATCGCGGGGTTCTCGCTCCAGGACGTGCCGCGCAGCCTCTCCGCGAGGATCCCGCCCGACGCCTTCGACCCGGCGAGCGCGCTGCCGCTCGCCAAAGAGCTGGGCACCGACGCTCCCTACCCGACCCCGGGCTCTGTGGCGGACGCGAAGCTCGGCGACCAGGTTAAGAGCCATTTCGCCGCGATCGAAGACGCCGCGGTCTCCGAGCAGACGTTCGACGGCTCGTTCAGGGGTCATGACGTCCACCTCCGCAACCTGATCGCGACGCTGCCGGGTGAGTCCAACAGACAGGTGGCGCTGATCGCCCCGCGCGACGTCGCCGAGGGGAGCGGGGCGACGACGAGCGCCGCCGCCACGGCCGCCCTTCTGGAGATCGCGGAAGCCTTCTCCGGAACGGCGCATCGCAAGACGCTGGTCTTCGTCTCTGCCGACGGGTCCAGCATCGGCGCTCTCGGAACGAAGCGCTTCATCGACGGGTACAGCGACTCGTCGCTGCTGGACGCCGCGATCGTGCTCAGCCAGCCCGCCCTTCCCGATCCCACCCCTCCGCTGGTCATTCCCTGGTCGACGGGACCGCAGAGCACCGCCAGCCAGCTGTCCGAGACGGCCGACTCGATCACCTCGAACGAGCTCGCCACACCCGCGGGAGACGAGGGCCCGCTCGGCGACCTCTTCCGTCTCGCGCTGCCGGCCGGTCTGGGCGACCAGGCACCCCTGATCGAACACGGCCTGCCTGCCGTCCGCCTCTCGGCCGACGGCGAGCTGCCCGTGGATCCGGGCAGCGACACTCCCGAGGCCTTCGACAGCGACAGTTTCGACCGCTTCGGCCGCGCCGCGCTCTCCCTCGTCCTCGCCCTCGACGCCTCCCCGGGCGCCGTCGAACACGGGCCGAGGGGATACATCGGCCTCGCCGGCAACCTGCTGCCGGGCTGGACGATCGCGCTCCTGGCCCTATCCCTGCTGGTTCCGGCGGCACTTGCCGCAGGGGCCGGCCTCGCCTCGGCGGCGCGGAGCCCGATCGAGGGGATCCGCGGTTTGGTCTGGACGCTGCTGCGGTCGCTGCCCTTCCTCGGAGCCCTGCTGGTCGTGCTGCTCGCCACGCTCGTCGGCCTGCTGCCGAGCCCCGACTTCCCCTTCGACCCCCGCATCGAGGGCCTCGGCACGGGGGGGACGCTGGCGGTTCTCCTCGCCCTGCTCGTCTACTGCGCCATGGCGTTCTTCGTGCGTCCGCTCCGGCCGCCTCCGTCGCGCGCGGTGGCCACGGCCGCCCCGGCGGCTCTCATGCTCGCCTGCCTCGCCGCCCTCGGGATCTGGATCGTCAATCCGTATCTGGGACTGGTGGTCTCGGTGGGGCTGCAGGCGTGGGTGGTGGCCGCGGCGCGGCTTGCCCCGGGACGGTTGCCGGCCACCGGTCTCGTGCTGCTCGGACTCGTGCCCGGCCTTGTGCTGCTCGCCAACCTGGCGGGGCGCTTCGACGCCGGCCTCGGCGTATGGCACGACCTGGTCCTGATGGTCGCCGACGGGCAGATCGGCGCGACCCTGATGGTGCTCGCCTGTCTGCTCGCGGGCTCGGGGGTGGCGATCATCGCCCTCGCCGGCCGTGGGCCTCGAAGCCCGGCGAGGCCCGCGCCGGAGATGCGGATCGAGGGAGAGATCTCGGTGCGCCGGCGGGCGCCCGAGCCCACGCCGCCCGCCGATCGCCGGCCCGACCCGGGGGAGGACACGGGCGCCGAGCCGGAGGTCGAGCCGGAGCACCCTCAGCCGGAGCCGGAGAGGGACCCTCGCCTCTGGTCGAAACCTCGTGCTTCGAGTTCACCTCCGCCCGGCAGCCTCAGGGTCACGCCCTGGCCCTCGGTCACGTAGCCGATCTCGGTGAGCTCCGAGCCGGCATCCGCAACGGCCTGAGCCGCGGCATCGAAGTGCTCGCGGGCCACGGTGAGCAGCAGCTCGAAGTCCTCCCCGCCCGATGCCGCGAGCCCGAGCGCGGCCTCGTCTCCGCCGACGACGTCGGCGACTCCGGGCGCCACCGGTAGCCGGTCCAGCTCGATCTCGAGATGGCAGGCCCCCGCCTCCGCCAGATGCCCGGCGTCCGCCCCGAGCCCGTCGCTGACATCGATCATGGCCGTCGCGCCCGCCTTGGCCAGGGCCCTGCCCTCTCGCAAGCGGGGCCTCGGGTCGAGCTGGCGATTGAGAACGCCCTGCCCGCGGTCGGCGGGATCGCCCCGCCGCTCGCCCATCTCCATCAGCCGTATGGCGGCGGCGGCTCCGCCGAGTTCGCCTGTCACCGCCACCAGATCGCGGGGCCTGGCGCCGCCTCGCGTCACGAAGCGGGCACCGCCGGGCTCGTAGCCGATCGCGGTCACCGAGACGACCAGGACCGGCGAGCGAACCAGGTCGCCCCCCGCGATCGTGACCTCCTCGCGGATGGCCGTCTCGGCGAGCCCGTCGGCGATGCCGAGCAGGTCCTCGTCCGAGAGGTCTCCGGGGGCGGCGACCACGACGTACGCCTCACCCTGGGATGCGCCCATGGCGGCGAGATCGGACAGCGACGAGGCGAGCGCCTTTCTGCCGACCGCCTGGGGACCAAACGAATCGAGCACGAAATGGACGCCGTCGACGATTGCGTCGACGGTCACCGCGCTCGCGGCACGGGGCTCGACGACCGCGGCGTCGTCCCCGCTCGGCACGCGCACGCGGGGCCCCGGCGCCGGCAGGCGCTCGGTGATGGCGGCGATCAGGTCGAATTCGCTGCTTGCCACTACCCGGGGTTTACACCCCCGCTGGGCGGCGGCGCGGCCGGCGGGGGCACCGGCGCGGGCGCCGGCGTCGGCTTCGGTGTCGGTGCCGGCGCCGGTTTCTGCCCGACCCCCGGAGCGTAGGCGCCTTGGTTGCTGTCGCCGCCGCTGTCGCCGCCGCCGTAGCTCGGCGTGTAGGACGACGAGGAGTCACAGGAGTAGGAAGAGGAGCTCGAGCTGCTGCAGGAGCTCGAGCTGGATGCCGTGTGCTCCCCGTGGTACGCGGACAAGGTCGGCAGGCTCGAGGGAACCTCGAAGTCAGGGCATTCGCCGCCCTGGGCGGCCTCCATGTAGGAGCGCCAGATCGGCCCGGAGGTCGGGCCGCCGAAGCCGGTGGAGTCGCGTGAGAGGGGATGCCCGGTCCAGACGGCGGTGGAATACATCGGGGTGTAGCCGACGAACCAGGCGTCCGACAGATCCTCGCTGGTGCCGGTCTTGCCGGCCTCCGACTGGCAGCCGATGGACGTGTAGCCGGCGCCGGTCCCGCTGGTGATCACGCCCTCCAGCACCTTGGTGACCTCGTAGGCCTCACCGGGAGTCAGCACTCGCTTGCCCTCGTCCGCGCTCGGCTCGTCCACCTTGCCACTGGGGAAGACGACCTTGTCGATCGCGGTCGCATCGTGACGCACGCCACCGTTGGCGAGCGTGGCGTAGGCGTTGGCCTGCTCGAGTGGGGTGACGCCGACGCTCAGCCCGCCGATCGCGTCGGCCGGCGGGATGAAGCAGTTCGGGCCGAGCTTGCAGGGGGTTTCGTTCGACCCCTTGATCCCGAGCGGCGAGGTGATCCCCATCTGGTACGCGGTCCTGGCGATGTTCTCGGGCCCGACGTCCAGACCGAGCTGAGCGAAGACGACGTTCACCGACTCCCAGGTCGCCTCGGTCAGAGGCATCACGCCGCCACCCTGCTCGGCGTTGTTGACCGTCCAGGGCGATCCCCCCGGGGTCTCCAGCGTCTTCGGCGATGAGCCGTCGTAGTAGGTCGTGTCCGGGTCGATCCCCTGCTTGATCGCCGCCGTCAGGTCGTAGACCTTGAACGAGGAGCCCGGCTGGCGCTGGGCATGGGCGGCGAAGTTGAACTGACTGTCTTCCGAATAGCGCTGCGTCGAGGCCAGCGCGACGATCTTCCCGTTCGCGGGATCGACGGAGGCCAGTGCCGATGCCGGTCCGCCACCCGAGTAGCAGACCGAGCATGAGTCGACGGCGTTCTGCGCAGCCTCCTGGAGCCGCGGCTGGATAGTCGTATAGACCTTGAGACCGCCGTTCTGGACCGTGTTCACGCCGTAGCGGTCCTGGAGCTCCTGCTTGACGAGGTCGAAGATGTAGGGGTCGCGGATCCGGCTGTACTTGCTTCCCGGATCGAGGCCCAGGCCCTGGTTGATCGTGTCCTGGTACTCGCCCGCGCTGATCTTGCCCTGCTGCTCCATCGCCTGCAGCACCTCGTTGCGCCGGGCCAGCGCCGCCCTGGGGTTGAGCAGCGGGTTGTACTGGGACGGCGCCTGCGGCAGGCCCGCGATGGTCGCGGCCTCGGGCAGCGTCAGATCTTCAGCATGCTTGGAGTAGTAGGTCTCGGCGGCCGCCTCGACCCCGATCGCGGTGGCGCCCTCGTTGGTCCCGTAGGAAGCGGTGTTCAGGTACTCGGTCAGGATCCAGTCCTTGGAATGCTGGTCCTCCTCGTCATTGGCCAGGCGCGCCTCGATGATCTTCCGCTTCAGCGTGTCCTGCGGGTCTTGGATGTAGAGGTTGCGGACGAGCTGCTGGGTGATCGTCGAGCCGCCCTCCACCGGCTTGCCGCCGGCGGTCAGGTCCTCCCAGCCGGCGCGGATGATCGCCGAGGGGTCGATGCCACCGTGGCTGTAGAACCTGCGGTCCTCGATCGCCACCGTCGCCTCCTTGAGGTCCTCCGGGATCCTCGAACTGGGGATCGGCTGTCGGATCTTGTCCGAGTGGATCACCCCGAGCAGGGAGCCGTCGGCGGCGTAGACCTTCGAGACCGTGCCTTCCTTGATCGGCGTCAGGCTCGCGAGCGAGGGCGCCGAGTTGTAGACGCTCAACAGCCAGAGACCGGATCCGAGGGCGCCGACGGCGAAGATCGACCCGAGGACCAGGAGGACCACGAGGAACGGGTTTTTCTTGCGGCTCGTGCGTCGATGCCGCCGGCGGGACCGGGCGCTCATGGACCGAAAAGGGTACTTAGGGCTTCCTCAGGAGCTGAGCAGACCGTTGGCTCGCAGGACAGATTGCGCGCGCTCGCGCAGCTCCGCCTCGTGCGCCTCACGATCGATGCCCGCGTCGATCGCGGCCTTGACCTGCAGCCTCGCGCCCTCGGGGGTGACCTCGACCAGCCGCGCGGAGGTCACCTCCCCCTTCTCGAGCTTGCGGCGCGCGGCCTCGACGTCGGCATCTGTGGGTAACCAGATGTCGACGGTCACCGGGGCGGCGCTGTTTCCCGCGGAGTGGTTCACGACCACGTCGGTCGTCACCTTCTCGTTCGGCACGACGATCAGGCTGCCGTCGCCGGCGTCCACCCGCGTGTAGGTCAGCGCAATGTCGGTGACGCGGCCGTGGACCTCGTCGCCGATCGAGACCAGGTCTCCGATCCGGATCGGCTGCGTGATCGCCAATAGGACACCCGAGACCAGGTTGGCGATCACCTGGCGGCCGGCGAAGCCGATGATGATCCCGAGCACGGCGGTCGAGGCCAGGACGCCCGCGGCGAACCGCTTGATCGAGGTGAACTGGCTGAGCGCCAGCGCCACGCCGATCAGGATGATCGTCAGGAAGAGAAGCCGGCGGATCAGGCGGAGCCGCGTTCGTGCCTCTCTGGAGAGCTCGCCGGTGTCGAGGCGGACGGTCGCCCTGACCGCGCGGCCGATCAGGACGCGGTCGACGATGATCGCGATCAGGATCGCGACGGCCAGCGTGATCGCCGCTGAGATCTCGTCGCCGTGCTCTTGCCAGAAGCTCTGGTCCGCGGCCAGGAGCATGAGGTTGGGCAGTATTAACGGGATGACCCGCGCTGTCTTCCTTGATGTCCTCGGCACTCTCGTCGAGCTCGAGCCGCCCTGGATCTCCCTCCGTCCACGGGTTCCGGCGCACGTAAGCGACGAGCGCCTCGAGGCCGCCCTGCGCGCCGAGATGGCGTACTACCGCGACCACGCCCACGAGGGCCGGGACGATGCTTCGTTGGCGGATCTACGCGAGCGCTGCGCCGCCGTCGTCTCGGAGCAACTCGGTGTCGAGGTGACGGCGGAGGAGCTGGTGGACGCGATCCGCTTCGAGGCATATCCGGATGCCGCCCCCGCTCTGCGCGAGCTTCGCTACAGCGGTGAGAAGCTCGTCGCGGTCTCGAACTGGGACTGCTCGCTCCCGGACGTTCTGGACCGCGTCGGCGTCGGCGAGCTGCTCGACGGCTCGGTCAGCTCGGCCGCAGCCGGCGCCCGCAAGCCGGACCCAGCGATTTTCGAGCCCGCGCTCGAGCTCGCCGGCGTCGGTCCGGACGAGGCGCTCCATGTCGGTGACACTCGTAGGGAGGACGTCGAGGGAGCGCGGGCGGCCGGCATCAGATCTCTGCTGATCGATCGCGACGGCAACGGGGGCGACATCTCCTCCTTGAGGGAGATCCGCGAGCATCTCTCGGATGTCTGAGCCGAACTACGCGGGGTTCTGGCGCCGGGCGCTGGCGTCTCTGCTCGACAACGTCGTCTGGATCCTCTTCTACCTGTGGATCTACATCTGGATCGTCGGCGGCGCCTTCCTGACCGGTGACACGGCTGGGCTGGTGGCCGTGCTCGTCTTCTTCTCGCTCTGGTTCAACTACTTCGCCCTCTGCGAGTGGCGCTGGGGCCAGACGATCGGGAAGAACGCGACCGGAATCGAGGTGCGCTCGTTGGATGGCGCCGTCCGCCTCACCTACGGTCAGGCGAGCATCCGCAACCTGCTGCGCCTCGTCGACTTCTTCGTCATCGGAGAGGCAATGATCGTCAGGGGCAGACACAAGCAGAGGTTGGGCGACCTGGCGGCGAAGACCGTGGTGCTGCGCCGGGCCCCGCGAACGGTCCTGGAGCGGACTGTCTGATGGAGGTCGGCGTGCAACCGGTGCCCTGGACCCCGAGGACGACCTTCTGGTGGCTGCTCGGCGGCCTGCTCCTGGCGATCATCATCCCGCCGCTCGTGGTGGCGCCGTTCGACCCCGACCTCGACTCGGACGGCGCGCTCCTGGCGGCCCAGGCGATCTTCGACGGCCTACTGCTCCTCGTCGCGCTCGGCGTCGCCTCCGACTGGAAGTTCAAGCCGCTCGGTCGGCCTCTGCACCTGCTCGGCCTCCGCCCGTTCCGCCCAAAGGCCATCTGGATCATGCTCGGGACGCTGGTCGCGTACTACATCGCCGCCGCGCTGTTTGCGAGCCTCGTCCTGAAGCCGGACCAGGAGGACATCGGGGGCGAGCTTGGGGTCGGCAACCCGAGCATCGTGATCGCCGTTCTCGCCGTGGTGATGATCGTCGGCTTCGCGCCCGTGGCCGAAGAGCTCTTCTTCCGCGGGTTCCTGTTCGCCGGCCTGCGCACACGCTGGTCGCTCTGGCCGGCAGCGCTCACTTCGGGTCTTATCTTCGGACTGGTGCATGCGCCGACCGGAATCACAACCGTCGTTCCCCTCGCCGCTCTCGGCCTGGCGCTCTGCTGGCTCTACGACCGGACGGGGTCGCTGTGGCCCTGCGTGATCGCGCACATGATCAACAACGGCCTGGCGCTGGCCCTGGTGAGCTGATGGAGATGGCCAGCCCGAAACTGGCTGCGCCCGAGGACGCGGCCTCGAGTGCCGCGGTCAGAGCCCGCGGGGTGAGCAAGCGATTCGGCGAGCGCACCGCGGTCGCCGGGATCGACTTCGACGTCGAACCGGGAATCTGCTTCGGCTTCCTCGGGCCCAACGGAGCCGGCAAGACGACGACGATGAAGATGGTCTACGGCCTCGCGACGGTCGACGCCGGTGAGCTCACCGTCCTGGGAATGGACGCACGCCGGGAGCGTCGCCAGATCAAGAGCCGGCTCGGCGTGGTGCCCCAGGAGACCAACCTCGATGCCGATCTGACCGTCCGCGAGAACCTCCTCCAGCAGGCTCGCTACTTCGGCATCGACTCCGGCAGGGCGGAGGAGCGAGCCGCCGAGCTGCTCGAGTTCTCGCTGCTGGCGGACCGCGGGGACGAGCGGATCCACGGCCTCTCGGGTGGGATGAAGCGGCGACTGCTGATCTCCCGGGCGCTGATGGGCGACCCCGAGCTCGTCGTGCTCGACGAGCCGACCACCGGCCTCGATCCGCAGGCGCGCCTGGCCGTCTGGGGAGCGCTCGACCGGCTTCGCCGGCGGGGGGTGACCCTGCTGCTCACCACTCACTACATGGAGGAGGCAGAGCGCCTCTGCGACCGGCTGGTGATCATGGACGAGGGCCGGATCGTCGCCGAGGGCAGGCCGGCGGACCTGGTCCGCGCCCATGTCGGGCGGGAGGTCCTCGAGCTCAAGCTCGACGAGGGCTGCGACGCCGAGCGGCTGGTCGCCTCTCTCGACGGCCGGATCCAGGGCCACGACCGCTCAGAGCGCACTCTGATGCTCTACGCCGACGACGCCGAGGCGGTGCTGGAGGAGCTCGACCACGACGCCTACCCGACGGAATCCGCCCTGGTCCGACGTGCAACGCTCGAAGACGTCTTCCTTCGACTCACCGGAAGGAGCCTGCGCGAGTAGATGGCGATGCTCGAGGAACCGGGCTACGCCGGCATCGGCCCGCGCATCCCGTTGCGCGACCTCGTTCCCATGCCGCGCCTCGCGGGCGCCGTCTGGCTCCGCAACGCGCGGGTCTTCTCGAAGCTCTGGCGAGGCGCGCTGCTGCCCACCTTCCTCGACCCGTTCCTCTACCTGCTGGCGCTGGGCTTCGGCCTGGGCACCTACGTCGCCCACATCAACGGCATTCCCTACAAGGACTTCATTGCGCCGGGCCTGATCGCTTCCGCCGCGATGTGGAGCTCGGCGTTCGAGACGACCTACAACGTCTACTTCCGGATGAACGAGCTCCGGCTCTACGACAACGTGCTCTCGACCCCGGTCGAGGTCCAGGACCTGGTCGCGGGGGACCTGGCCTGGAGCGCCACCCGCGCGACCGTCTACGGAATCGTCGTGCTGGCCGTGATCGCGCTCTTCGGCCTGGTCTCCTCCTGGTGGGCGCTTCTGATCCCGCCCTTCGTGCTGCTCGGTGCCCTCTGCTTCTCGGTGATCGGCTACGCGTTCACCACCCTGATCCCGAAGATCGATCTCTACTCCTACTTCTTCACCCTGTTCATCACCCCGATGTTCCTGTTCTCGGGGCTCTTCTTCCCCTTCAACCAGCTGCCCGACTGGGTGCACGTGGTCGCCTGGTTCATGCCGCTCTACCACCTGGTCGAGATCACCCGGGGCCTTGCCACGGGGCCGGAATTCTGGTCGGTCGTCGGGAACTCGGTCTGGCTCGCCGCCCTGACCACCCTGCTCTTCACGATCCCCGTGCGGGCCCTGCGCAGGAAGCTCGTGGCGTGAGCACCCGACCGCCCGATGCTGCACAATGCCGCGACGTGAATCGGCGGGGAGGACTCCTGATCGCACTCGTGGCGGCGGTCGCGGCGCTGGCGTTCCCGGTTGCCTCTGCGAGCGCGGCCACCGGCGCGCCCACCCTCGACCTCAACGGCCCGAAGAACCCGGGGCTGCTCGACAAGGTCAACGCCGTCGGGACGCTGCCGGGAGCGCTTCCCGGCGACAAGGTCACGGTCACCGTCACCGCGAGCGGCCGGACGCTCGCGAAGCAGCAGGTCGACGCGGGTAGCGGAAAGTTCTCGTTCCCATTCACGGTCGACTCCTGCTGCAACTACGAGGTGACCGCGACGAGCGGCGGCCAGAACTCTGCTCCGGAGCGGTTCAACGTGAGTGTCCCGAAGCACATCGGCAAGGGCCCGCTCACGCGCCTCTACAACGAATCGCTGGTCAAGCAGGGCTACTACATCGGCCGGAACATGAGCAGCCGGTTCACTCCCGGCTCGCGCCTCGCCACTGCCGCCTTCCGCAAGGTCAACGGCATGGCGCGGAACATGCAGTACAAGCCGGTGATCTTCCGGAAGCTCCTGATGGGTCGCGGCGCGTTCCAGCCCCGATACCACTCCGGGCACCACGTCGAGGTGGACATCTCGCGACAGGTGATGGCCCTGATCAACGGCGACCATGTGGTCGCCACCTTCCACGTGTCAACCGGGAAGCCCTCGACCCCGACCGTCCGCGGGACCTACCACTTCTACCGCAAGGAGCCGGGGACGAATTCGCACGGCATGTACATGTCCGTGTACTTCGTCCGCGGCTATGCGACGCACGGCTATCCGTCGGTGCCGATGCACGAGGCCGCCAGCCACGGGTGCGTGCGCAATCCCGAGACGTTCTCGGTCTACATCTACAACTGGATCCATCTGGGGGATGCGATCCACGTGTACCTCTAGCGACCAGGGCCCGGCCCCGCCGCACGCCGGATGATGCTTAGGATCAGCCGGATGCCGGACCGGGACGCAGCCCACCAGACGCTGCTCGCCGAGCTGCGCGAGCACGCCCTCGTGATCGGCGAGGTGACCCTGTCGAGCGGCCGGAAGGCGCAGTACTACGTCGACGCCAAGCGAGCGCTGCTTCGGCCGCCCGCCTATCGAGCCGCGGGCGAGCTGATAGCCGCCGAGGCGGCCGAACGCGACGCCACGGCGGTCGGGGGGATGACGCTGGGCGCGGACCCACTCGCCTGCGCGGCGATCGGATCCGAGCGGGGCGATGGCTTGGTCGCCTTCTTCGTGCGCAAGGAGCGCAAGGAGCACGGGTTGCAGCGCTGGATCGAGGGCCCGGTGCTGGAGCGCGGAACGCGCTGCCTGGTGGTCGAGGACGTGGTGACCACCGGGGGATCGACGATCCGTGCGATCGAGCGCATCAGGGAGGAGGGATTCGAGGTCGCGGGAGTGACCTCGGTCGTGGATCGGCTCGCCGGCGGGGCGGAGGCGATCGAGCGGGCCGCCGAGGCGCCGTATCGCTCGCTCGTCACGATCGACGAGCTCTATCCGGAGCGCCCGGACAGGGATTGAATTACCTCCCGAGCAGGATCTTCGGCTCGACGCCCTCGACAGCCAGGCCGGCGGTCACCGTGTAGTCGCCCAGCTCGGTGGCCCCCACCGTGCCGACGACGGTCCGGCTCCACCCCCGGCCGCTCGCGCCGTCGTATCCCGTGAGTTGCGAGGATGCCCGGCTCATGCGAGCAAGTGAGATGACCCGGCGGGAGGTCATATTCGCGGCGGTCGGAGCGTCGCTGCTCGCGATCGTGATGACCTGGCCGCTGTTGATCCACCTGGGCGGCGTCGTCCCGCGGGACATCGGCGACCCGCTGGCGGAGGCGTGGCAGCCGGCGTGGGGCGGCCACGCGCTGCTCCATCAGCCTCTCCACTACTTCGACTCGAACCGCTTCTGGCCGCTGAAGGACTCGCTCGCATTCGGGGACGCGCTGATCGGCTATGCGCCGGCCGGGATCATCGGCAGCGGGCCACACGCGGCGATGGTCCGCTACGACCTGCTCTTCCTCTTCGCCTACGCGCTGGCCTTCTTCGGCGCGTACCTGCTCGCCCGCGAGCTCGGACTGAGCCCAGCGGGTGCCGTGATCGCTGGCGCTGCGTTCGCCTTCGCGCCTTACAGGCTCGAGCAGGACGGCCACCTGCAGGTGATCTCGAGCGGCGGGATCCCGCTCTCCATCGCCTTCGCTGTCCGCGGCATCCGGGTGCGCAGCCCCTGGTGGCTCTTCTGGGCATGGGTCCTGGCCGTCTGGCAAGTGTCGCTCGGCTGGGCGCTCGGCCTGCCCTTCGCCTACGGGATCGCCGGGGCGGTGCTGGTCGCGATCATCGCCTGGCTCGTCCGCGGACGGCCGGCGCTGCCGCGCAACATGCTCTTCGCAAGCGCGGCGGGCGCCGTCGTCTTCATCGCAATCTCGTATTGGATCGCGCACCACTATCTCTATATCGCGGACAACTTTCCGGCCTCAAGACGCAGTCCTCATGAGGTCGCCGCATTCTCCGGTCCCGTGAAGGTGTTTCTGACGGCCCCGGAGGAGAACTGGGTCTGGGGCGCGGCGACGGCGGGCTTCCGCAACAGCCTCACGACGTTGCAGGAGAAGACCCTCTTTCCCGGCCTGGTGATCGTGGCGCTCGCGGTGGTCGGGATCTTCTCGAGCAGCCTGAGCAGGCGAACGCGCATCGGCCTCGGAATCGCGACGGCGGCGATCCTGGTCCTCCAGCTCGGCTTTCGCGAGCAGGGCGGCCTGCTCTGGCCCTACCGCGTCCTCTACGAGCTGCTTCCCGGGTGGGATGCGATCCGGACCCCGGGGCGCCTCGCGACGTTCTCGACGCTGACCTTGGCCTTGCTCGCGGCGGCCGGCGGGGAGGCGGCGATTCGCGCGGTCAGGAGAACCCGGCTTCCCGCCTGGTCGGGAACGGCCGTGGCGGGGCTTCTGGCGCTGGTGATCGTCACCGAAGGCCGGAGCCTGCCGTTCGACCCGTTCGGCAACCAGGCCATGCCCGAGGTGCCACGAGCCCAGCCCTCGACAAACGAGATCCCGACCCCGCAGCTCCACCTCCCGGCTCTCACCGCCAAGGAGAACCGGGCGTTCCAGCTGGCCTCGACCGAGGGCTTCCCGGACATGGTCAACGGCCGGGCGAGCACGAACCCCGCCGTCGTCCTGGACCTGGTCAAGCACATGGCGAACTTCCCCGACGCCGCGACGGTCCGCGAGCTCCAGGCCTATGGCGTCCGTACGGTGATCCTCCACCCGGGTCTCAGCGAGGGGACACCCCAGGCCGGCGCCGCCCGCAAGTCGATCGAAGGCCTGCCACTGACGGTGTGCCGCCTCCCCGGACTGATCGTCTACGAGGTAGGCGCGTCGGACGCGAGCTCGCGACCGACGACCGGCTCGCGCGCGGCGGCCTGCGACTTCGGCTGAGTCCGGCCCTCGCGGAGCCGGATGGCGGTGATCGTCAGCAGCGAGAGCAGGGCGCCCGCCGCGATCAGCCAGAGGGCGGACTGGTTGCCGCGCTCGAGGAAGCCGGGCTCGTAGTTCGCGAGCGAGGGCGCGACGGCGGCAACGCAGGCCCAGCCGATCACGACCGGGACCGCGGCCCGGTAGTCGGCGAACAGGGTGCCCGGCGTCGCCCGCACCGCCAGGACGATCGCGACCGCCACCGCCGCGAAGAATGGCGCGAGCGCCAGCCAGGCATTGGTCACCCCGAAGGCCGTGAGGACCGTGTGCTCGAGGCGGCCCTGCACCAGCCAGTCGGCCCAGGTGCCGATTCCCTGCTTGCCGATCAGCGGATAGGTCAGCGTCCCCACGACCATGAAGAGGGCGGAGGGAATGGCGAGTCCCAGGGTCAAGGCGGGCAGCCGCTTGTAGGCGTACGCGAGCCCGATGGCGACGAAGGGAAGCGCCGGGATCAGGAACCGCGGTCCGGGCGTGCCCCCGCCGTAGGGCAGCCAGTAGCCCGAGTTGTAGATGAAGTAGACGAGGGCGACGGCGAGGATCGTGTTGGCCTCGGCGCGATGCTTGCGCCGCATCATGAACACGCCGATCACCGCCATCACCAGGATCGGGGTGAGCACGAGCAGGCCGCGACCCGCGAAGAGCAGGTCGGAGGCGCTGTCGAAGCGGGGAATCGTGATGCCGAAGAAGCCGTCGCTGTTCAGCCCGAGGACGTCGTGGCCGCTCCTGCCGGGGAAGGCGACGGCGTCGCTGTAGGCGAGCTTGAGCGGATTACCGAACGCCCAGGTGTTGAAGGCGAGCATCGGCGCCGCGCCCAGAACGGCCCCGGTGGCGTAGAGGGCCGCCCGCCGCAGGCGGTCCGACCTGCGGGCGAGGGCGTAGAAGATCAGCACGACCCCGACCAGCCCGGTCTGGAACTCGAAGGTGACGGCGAGGCCGGCGAGCAGTCCCGCCGCGAACATCGACCAGCGTCGCGGCGGCCCGTCCCTCTCCTTCATCAACACGCAGAACGCCGCGAAGGCGAGAGCGGCGGAGATCACGTGCGAGAAGAACTCCGCGGAGAAGGTCATGACGATCGTCGCCAGGCCGAGGGTGATCGCCGCCGCCGTTCCGTAGCCGGGGACGAACCGGTCCGCCGCCCAACGCACGGCGAGCAACATCAGCACCCCCGGGATCACCGCGGCGATCAGCGTGAGCGCCCAGACGATCGGCGTCTTCTCCTCGACGCGCGCCTGGACGCGCAGGCCGCGCTGGACGTCGTAGCCCATGTTCTCCAGTGGAACAACGCTGTCCGGGTGCCACTTGGGGTGGGCGGTCCGGTTCTCGTTGTCGACGGCGGCCCGCGCGAGCTTGTCGCCGCCGAGTCCCTCGATCGCCATGTACAGGGGTGTCGTCAGCGCTGCCGTCCCCGGGCTCTTCACCGAGTAGAAGTGCCCCTGTCCATCGGTCATGACCCAGGCCTTGTCGTTGGTCTCCCAATGCCAGGGGTCGATCTGCGCCTGTCCGTCGGCGAACGCGCGCACCTGAGCGAAGTGCCCGAGCTGGGCCCAGCCGAGCTGGTGGATGACGATCCCCCAGGCGAAGCCGAGCGTGACTACCGCGGCCACGCCACGTCTCGATCGGAGTGATTGGAGCGCCTTGCGCACGCGCCTCATGGAGGTCGGCGATTCTAGAGGGCGGTGTCCCGCCCACCTCAGTCTGCCTCAGGAGCACGACAGAGCGCCATCGACCAGGGGAGCGGGCTAAGAACCTCGATGACCTCGAATCGCTCGCTGAGGAATCGCTCGAACCCGCCTTTCGACCAGTGGCTCAGGTGCCCAGGCGTATTGCCCAGGTCCCCGACATAGGAGAGCCGCGCCAGATTGAGTGCCCGCCAGAGCGGCTCGCGCGGGACGCTCGCGATCAGCCACGGTCTGGCCAGGCGGCTGAGGACATCCAGAGCCCGCTGCGGGTCCTCGAGATGCTCGAGCACCTCGCAGCAGACCACCAGCTCCGCCGCGTCCGTCTCGGGATCGAGCTCCTCGACGGGCCTTGCCTCGAAGTCGATCTGCTCGCCGGCCGCGGACGCCCGCCGCCGCGCCTCCTCGAGCACCTGCGGGAAGGCATCCGTGCCCCTCACCCGGATGCCGCGTTGGGCGAGCCGGATGGAGACCTCGCCCTCGCCGCAGCCGACCTCGTGCGCCTCGCGCGCGCCGCTTCGCTCGACCAGCTCGTCGAGATCCGCCATGAACCCCGCCATCAGCCTTCGCGCGATCGGATTGGAGGTCCCGTACTTGTCGTAGACGTTCCCTCCGCCGTCGACGCTCACCGGGCGATCGTCTCGATCGTCTCCACGGTGAGCGGGCGGTCCGAGGCGAGTCGCTCGTAGTGCGTCGGCCTGACGCCCGCCTCGAGCTCGAGGCGCCTGACCCGCTCGTAGACGCGCTGGGCGATCGCCCGCTGCCCGGCGAGCGCGTCACCGATGATGCCGAGCGCGAACATCTGGACGGCCGCCAGCATCAGCACGGCGCCCAGGATCAGAGACTGGACGTGGCCGCTGCGGTCGCCGTTCAGGATCCAGTCGATCAGGAAGGGAGACCACGCGGCCACCGCCAGCACGGCGAAGACGAGTGCGAGCAGCATGAAGACGCGTAGTGGCTCGTACAGCGTGTAGGCGCGGAAGATCGCGTAGGCGTTGCGGCGGACGTAGGCGGAGGTCGAGCCCACCAGCCGGGACTCGCGGTCGGTGGGGTTCGTGGAGATCGGCACGTCCTCCAGAGCCACCGACATCTTGCCCGCCTGGATCAGGCTCTCGAGGGTGTACGTGTAGCGGGAGACGACGATCAGCTGCAGCGCGGCCTCGCGGTTGTAGGCGCGGAACCCGGAGGTCGTGTCCAGCACGTCGGTGCCGGACGCACGACGGACGACCCAGCTGCCGAGTCGCTGGAGCAGCTTCTTCGTCGGCGAGAAGTGGTCGATGCGCTGCACCTGCCGGTCCCCAACCACCATGTCGGCGCGGCCGGCCATGATCGGCTCGACGAGACGCGGAATGTCCCGAGAGCGGTACTGGTTGTCGGCGTCGGTGTTGACGATCACGTCAGCGCCGAGCTTCAGGGCTGCGTCGAGCCCCGCTTGGAACGCCGTCGCCAGCCCCTTGTTCGTGGTCAATTTCACCAGGTGGTCGACGCCATCCCGACGCGCCACCTCGACCGTGCGGTCAGTGGAACCGTCGTCCACGACGAGCCACTCGACCTCGTCGAACCCGGGGACCTCCCGCGGCAGCTCCGAGAGGAGGCGGGGCAGCGACTCCTCCTCGTTCAGGCAGGGGACCTGGATGATCAGCTTCATCCGCGGTGATCGTAGGGTTTGTTCGGCTATGCCGCGGTTGCTACGAATCGTCGTGCGAGATGCTCGCCGTTGAGCGCTTCGGCGAGGGGCCGCCGATCCTCTTCGTCCACGGCGACATCGTCGGACCGGCGCTCACCTGGCGAAAGCAGCGCGAGCTGGCCGAACGCTGGACGCTGGTCATCCCGAGCCGCCCCGGCTTCGGCGAGAGCCCACCCCTGGAGCGCAACGACTTCGAGGTCGAGGCACCGATGTTCGCCGAGCTGCTCGGTGACGGAGCGCACCTGGTCGGACATTCCTATGGCGCGGTGATCGCCCTGCTCGCCGCGGCCGAGCGCCCTGACGCGGTCCGCTCCCTGACCGTCTCGGAGCCCGGCTGCCTGAGAGTCGCCGAGGGCACGCCCGAGGTCGACGAGATGATCACCAACGGGGAGCGCCTCTTCGCCGGTGCATCGTCGATCCCGTCGGAGGACTTCCTGCGCCTCTTTCGTGGCGGCGCCGGCTCGGCATTCGGGACGCCGGATCAGCTGCCGGAGGAGCTCCTGCACGGGGTCGAGCTGCTCAAGCGGGAGCGGCCCTCGTGGGAGGCCGACGTCCCGCTGAACCGGCTGGCCGCCGCCGATTTCCCGGTGCTGGTGCTCTCCGGTGGCCATTCGCCCGCCTTCGAGGCGGTCTGCGACGCCCTGGCGGAAGCCCTCTCGGCTGAGCGCGAGGTGATTCGCGGCCGAGGCCACACGGTCCCCTCGACCGGCGCGCCCTACAACGATCGCCTCGAGGCCTTCCTCGCCGCGGCCCGCCGCGGCTGACCAAAGCAATTCACAGAATCGATACAAGGAGTGGTCACCTCGTTAACCGGGGTGCGGCCGTTGCTTCTTAGATCGGCACGATCGCTAGGCCATCGAGCCGGGACCCCACGCCGCCTCCCCGGCGACGAACACCGCGAAGGTCAGCGGAACCCCGGGTCGGTAGACGAGATGGGTGTAGGAGGGAGCGTCCAGCACCACCGCGTCGGCCCTCGCACCCGGAGCCAGCCGGCCGACGTCGTTGCGACCGAGCGCCCTGGCGCCACCCAGGGTCGCGGCAACCAGGGCCTCCTCGGCGGTCATCCCCATGTCGCGGACGGCGAGGGCGATGCAGAGGCTCATCGAGGTCGTGTTGCTGGACCCCGGATTGGTGTTGGTGGCGATCGCGAACCTGCCGCCGGCATCGATCAGCCTGCGCGCGTCCGGATAGGGCTGGCGGGTCGAGAAATCGGTGGCGGGCAGGAAGGTCGCGACGGTCTCGCTGGCCGCCAGCGCCTCGATGTCGGCGTCGTCGAGATAGGTGCAGTGGTCGACCGAGGCGGCGCCCATCTCCACCGCCAAGCGGACTCCTGGTCCCTCGCCGAGCTGGTTGCCGTGCACGCGGAGGCCGAGGCCCGCCTCGCGCCCGGCGGCGAGCACCCGCCGCGACTGCTCGGCGTCGAACGCGCCCCGTTCGCAGAAGACGTCGATCCAACGGGCGAGGGGCGCGCAGGCCTCCAGCATCTCGCCGCAGACGAGCTCCACGTACTCGTCCGGCGTGCCCTCGTACTCGGGTGGGACCGCGTGCGCCCCGAGGAAGGTGACGTCGTCGGTGAGCTCCGCCGCGATCTCACACAGGCGCCGCTCGCCGGCGATGTCGAGCGCATAGCCGGACTTGATCTCGACGTGCGTGATCCCTGCCCGCAGGCCTTCCCGCCGCCTCACGGCGGCGCCGTCGCGGAGCTCCCGGTCGCCGGCAGCTCGGGTCGCCTCCACCGTGGTGATGATCCCGCGCGCCTCGTACGGCCTCCCCGCCATCCGGGCGGCGAACTCCTCCGACCGATCGCCCTCGAAGACGAGGTGGGTGTGGCTGTCGACGAAACCCGGGATCACGCAGCGGCCCGCGGCGTCGAAGCGCCGGTCCGCGGCGGCGCCGGGCCCCTCCAGCCCGGCCACCCGGTCGTCCTCGAAGACGATCGAGGCGTTCCGGAGGATCCCGAGCGGTCCCTCGCCCAGCGACGGGTCGTTGGTGACCAGCAGGCCGATGTTGTCGATCGCCAGCGAGCTCATCCGGGCTGCCCGGCGATCGCCTCGGCGAGCTCGGCGGCGACGTCGAGTCTTCGATGCGCGCCATCGCTGACGATGAATTGCCCGCCGACGATGACGTGCCGCACGTCGGCGGCGGCTCCCGCGAAGACCAGGGATTCGATCAGGTGATCCGGATCGGCCCCGGCTAGCCGGACGCCGTCGAGCCCGACGGTCACGAGGTCGGCGAGCGCACCGGGATCGATCCGCCCGGCCTCGGGCCAGCCGATGGAGGCGCAGCCGCCGGCCGCGGCTGCCGAGAGCAGCTCGCCGGCTGAATGCCCTCCCCGCTCCCCGCTCTCCAGTCGCCGGTCGAGCTCGACCGCACGGGCCTCCTCGAAGGGATCGATCTGTGCGTGCGAGTCGGTACCGAGTGACAGTCGTGCCCCGGCCTCGACCAGCCGTCGCGCCGGGCCGACGCCGTCGGCGAGATCACGCTCGGTCGTCGGGCAGAGGCAGACCCCGCATTCCGTCCCTCCCAGCAGCTCGAAGTCGTCACCGGCCAGGTGGGTCGCATGCACCGCGGTGAAGCGCCCCGAGAGCGCCCCGGCCTTCCCGAGGAGCGCGGTCGGGGTCATTCCGTAGGCGGACCGGCAGTCCTCGTTCTCGGCGGGCTGCTCGGAGAGGTGGGCGTGGAGCGGCCAGGAGCGTTCGCCGGCGAAGGCCGCGACACGCGCCGCGGACTCCGGGTCGACCGCGCGGACGCTGTGGATAGCCGCGCCGAGGCGCACGCCCGCGGTTTCCTCGAGCCCGTCGACGCGCTCCGCCCAGTCGTCGGCCGTGCCATCCGAGAAGCGGAGCTGGGTTCCCTCCGCCTCCTGCCCGATCCCGCCGTGGAGGTAGCACGCGTCCAGCAGGGTGATCCGGATTCCCGCCTCGCGCGCCGCGTCGATCACGGCCCTCCCCATCGCGTTCGGGTCCTCGTAGCGGTCGCCTCCGGGGGCGTGATGGAGATAGTGGAACTCTCCGACCGCGGTGATCCCAGCGAGCGCCATCTCGCCGAAGGTCGCGCGGGCCAGGGCGAGGTAGGAGTCGGGGTCGATCCCCTTGGCGATCTCGTACATCCGCTCGCGCCAGGTCCAGAAGTCGCCCCGCTCCCCCTGGGTGCGCCCGCGCAGTGCGCGCTGGAATGCGTGGGAGTGGGCGTTGGCCATTCCCGGGATCGTCAGGCCGATCAGCTTGGTCGCCTCGGCCGGCGCCTCGGTCACACCTGTGTCGATCGAGCCGATCCGCTCGCCATCCAGCTCGATCAGGACCCCCGCCTCGGCTCGCTCGCCGCCGAGCCAGCCGAATTCGCACCACAGTGAGGCCGCTCGGTCGTCGCTCACGATCCCACTTCGTCGACGAGCCGCGCCACGCGCTCGACGAACTGCTCGCGCTGATGACGGTCGAACTGCTGCCAGGTCGCGAACGTCCTCGGATCGGCTCGGTCGACGAACAGCGTGCCGTTCAGGTGGTCGATCTCGTGCTGGAAGGTGCCGGCCGTCAGGCCGCGCCTGACCTCCTCGTGCTCGAGGCCCTCCCGGTCGAGGTAGCGAACCCGGACGGTGAGCTGGCGCAAGAGGCTCCCGCGCAGGTCCGGCACCGAGAGGCAGCCCTCGTTGATCTCGACCACCTCGTCGCCGAGCGGCTCCAGGACCGGGTTGATCATCACCGTGAGCGGGACCGGGGGCTTGTAGGGGTAGCGCGGATTTCCCTCCTCGACCTCGACGATCGCAACGCGCACCGCCTCACCGACCTGGTTGGCTGCGATCCCGGCGCCGTGGGTCGCCCGCTTGGTGTCGATCAGGTCGTCGATCAGTTGCTGGATCTCCGAGGAGGAGATCTCACCGGGGGCAACGTCCCGGCTGGCCTCGCGGAGCACCGGGTCGCCGATCTGCACGACCTCGCGAACGCTCACTCGGCGTCCCGCATCGGCAGCCGGACTCCGCGCTCGGAGGCGACCGCGATCGCCCTCTCGTAGCCGGCATCCGCGTGGCGCATCACGCCCGTGCCGGGGTCGCTGGTCAGCACGCGCTCGAGCTTCTCCGCAGCGAGATCGGTGCCGTCCGCCACGCAGACCATTCCCGCATGGAGCGAGCGCCCGATGCCGACCCCGCCCCCGTCGTGGATGCTCACCCACGACGCTCCGGCGGCCGTGTTCACCAGAGCGTTGAGCAGCGGCCAGTCGGCGATCGGATCCGAGCCGTCCGCCATCGACTCGGTCTCGCGGTAGGGGGAAGCGACCGAGCCGGAATCCAGGTGGTCGCGTCCGATGACGATCGGCGCCGAGACCTCGCCCGAGCGCACCAGCTCGTTGAAGCGCAGCCCGAGACGCGCCCTCTCCCCGTACCCGGCCCAGCAGATCCGGGCCGGCAGGCCCTGATAGGTGATCCGCTCCTCGGCGAGCGTGATCCAGCGATGGAGCGCCTCGTCGTCCGGGATCTCCTCGAGCACCGCCCGGTCGGTCGCCTCGATGTCCGCCGGATCCCCGGAGAGCGCCACCCAGCGGAAGGGCCCCTTCCCCTCGCAAAACAGCGGGCGGATGTAGGCGGGCACGAAGCCGGGATAGGCGAAGGCCCGCTCGAACCCGCCCAGCTCCGCCTCGGCACGCAGGCTGTTGCCGTAGTCGAAGACCTCCGCCCCGGCGTCGAGGAAGCCGACCATCGCGGCGCAGTGGGCGGCGATCGCGGCGCGGGAGCGCCTGACGTATTGATCGGGATCCTGCTCGCGCAGCCGCAGCGCCTCCTCCAGCGTCATCAGGTTCGGGACGTAGCCGCTGAGCGGGTCGTGGGCGCTGGTCTGGTCGGTGACGATGTCCGCCTCGAACCCCATCTTCTGGAGCTCTGGCAGGACATCGGCCGCGTTGGCCAGCAGCCCGACGCTGAGCGCGCGCCCCTCCGCCTTCGCTTCCCGGACCCGTGAGATCGCGTCGTCGAGGTCGCTCGCCTCCTCGTCGAGGTAGCGGGTATCGATGCGCCGGCGCAGGCGGCTCTCGTCGACCTCGACGCAGAGCGCAACGCCACCGTTCATCGTGATCGCGAGCGGCTGTGCGCCTCCCATTCCGCCGAGTCCGGCGGTCAGGGTGATCGTTCCCTCGAGCGAGCCCGTGAAGCGGCGCCTGGCGATCTCCGCGAAGCATTCATAGGTCCCCTGGACGATCCCCTGGGTCCCGATGTAGATCCAGGAGCCCGCGGTCATCTGTCCGTACATCGTCAGGCCCTCCGCCTCGAGCCTGCGGAACTGGTCCCAGTTGTCCCACTCGCCGACCAGGTTCGAGTTCGCAATCAAGACGCGGGGCGACCACTCGTGGGTGCGAAAGACACCGACCGGCTTGCCCGACTGCACGAGCAGCGTCTCGTCGTCGCCCAGCTCACGCAGTGACCGCACGATCGCGTCGAACGCCTCCCAGGATCGCGCGGCTCGGCCGCTGCCGCCGTAGACGACGAGTTGGTCGGGATTCTCCGCGACCTCGGGGTCCAGGTTGTTCATCAGCATGCGCAGCACCGCCTCCTGCTGCCAGCCCCTGCATGACAGCTTGCCGCCCCGCGGGGCGCGGACTTCGCGAGGACCGCTCATCGGAGCTCCCCGACCTCCTCTTCCACGGCGCTCACGATCCCACCCGTGGCCACCAGCCGCTCCGCGGCCTCGAGCTCTGGGGCCACCCGGCGGTCGGGACCCGGCCCGGGGACCCCCGCCGCCCGGATCGCCGCAACGGCCGCCCCGGTTCCCGGCCCGGGCTCCAGCGGGGCACGCAGTTCGAGCCCGCGCGCGGCGCACACCGCCTCCACCGCGAGGATCCGGCCGAGGTTGTAGATGGCCGTGCGCAGCTTCCGAGCCGCCGACCAGCCCATCGAGACGTGGTCCTCCTGCATCGCGCTGGTCGGCAGCGAATCGACACCCGCCGGAACGGCCAGCCGCCGGTTCTCGGACACCATCGCCGCCTGGGTGTACTGACTGATCATCAGGCCGGAGTTGACTCCCGGGTCCTCCGCGAGGAACGGGGGGAGCCCCTCCGAGCGACTGGCATCGAGCAGGCGGTCCGTGCGGCGCTCGGCGATCGCCCCCGTGTCGGCGACCGCCATAGCGAGCAGGTCGCAGGCGAGCCCGAGGGGCGCACCGTGGAAGTTGCCGCAGGACTCGACCCGGCCGTCGGGCAGGATCATCGGGTTGTCGATCGCCGAGCCGAGCTCCTGCTCGGCCACTCGCTCGGCGTAGGCGAGCGCGTCCCGGGCGGCGCCGTTGACCTGCGGGGCGCAGCGCAGGGAGTAGGCGTCCTGAACCCGGGGGTCGTCCTCGCGATGGCTGGCGACGATCGGCGAGCCGGCGAGCAGACGGCGCAGGTTGGCGGCGCTGTCGGCCTGTCCCGGCTGCGGCCGCAGCGCGATCAGATCCTCGGCGAAGGCCCGGTCGGTCCCCAGCAGAGCCTCGACCGACATCGCCGCCGCGATGTCGGCCCCCCGGAGCAGCGAGCGGAGGTCCGCGACGGCCAGGATCAGCATCCCGAGGATGCCGTCCGTGCCGTTGATCAGCGCGAGCCCCTCCTTGGCCCGCAGCGTGAGCGGCTGGAGTCCGGCCTCCGCCAGCGCCTCAGCAGCCGCCCGCCTGCCGCCCGACCCGTCGCTGACCTCTCCCTCTCCGATCAGCACCAGGGCGCAATGCGCCAACGGCGCCAGATCGCCGCTTGCGCCGAGCGAGCCGTGTTCGAAAACGAGAGGGGTGAGGCCCGCGTTCAGCAGCCGGAGGATGACGTCGGCGACCTCCGGCCGCGCGCCCGAATACCCCATCGCCAGCGATCGGGCCCGCAGAAGCATCATCGCCCGCACGACCTCGCGCTCGACCGGATCTCCCATCCCGGCCGCGTGAGAGCGAAGCAACGCCCGCTGGAGCTCCTCGCGGCGCTCCGCGGGGATCCGCGTCGTCGCCAGGGAGCCGAAGCCGGTCGAGACTCCGTAGGCGGGCTCCGACGAGGCGGTCAGCCCGTCGACGACAGCGGCGCTCTTCTCCATTGCCGCGCGAGCCCGATCGGCCAGTTCGACCTCCGCGTCGTCCCGGGCGACGGAGACCACCTGCGCTGGCGTCAGCCCCTCGCCGGTCAGCTCGATCACGGTCCGTGAGCCTCCCGCGGCTCGATCATCAGAGCCCGCGCGACAGCCTGCACCTCGCCCTCGCTCGAGATGACCGCCGCTCCGGCGTCCTGCTTCCGCCCGTCCCGCGAGATCGGCCAGGCCATGACGACGTGCTCCTCGCCGGCGAGCACCGGCGCGTCGATCCGCGCCGCCATCCGACCGAGGAAGCTCATCGGCATCGCTCCCTCCCGGTAGGCGGCGAAGTAGGTGGGGCAGTCCATGACGGCCCAGATGAATTCGGGCAGCACGGCCCCCGCGTCGTCCGCCGTCCATTCGGGCGGCGTCCATGTCGACGCGACGACCTCACGGTCCTCAACCTCGCCCGCGAATACGCCCAGCGCATCCTCGCGACCTGGCCCGCAGACGAAGCAATGACTGAAGAGGCCCTCGGTCGATCCCCGGTAGCGGGCCTTCGCCGCGCGCGCCTCCTCCACACTCACCCGGTCGGGAACCTCCAGATCGAGCTCGGGCGTCGGCGCGGCCTCGGCGACGAGCGTCTCGCCTTCGGCCACTCGGACCGTGCCGTCATCCCCGCGAACGACATCGAGCGCGGTCTCGAGCGGAACGGGGCTTCTCAGAGTGACCTCGGCCGGCCCGTCGACGAACGCGGCGAGGACCGCAGAGCAGTAACCGCCGTGACCGCTTTCGAGCGGCCCGTTGAAGCGACGCGGTACCGACAGGGTCTCGGCCACGCGCTGACTATTCCACGCGGCGACGCTAGGTCGTCTTGACGACGTAGACCGAGCAGTCGGCGTTGTGCGCCACCGACTTCGGCACGCTCCCCAGGACCCGTCGGTGAATGCCCTTGTTGCCGATCACGAGGACGTCTGCGCCGCAGTCATCTGCCAGGCGCACCAGCACGTCGCCCGGGTCTCCCTCGTCGACCAGGGTCGTGCATTCGATTCCCTGCTGGTTCAACTCGGTCTCGGTCCGGGCGAGGATCTCCCGCAGCTGGGCCGCCGGGCTGTAGGCCCACTGGGCCTCGTCGGTGACGGTCGGCGGCGCCCCTTCCTTGAACGCGCTGAGCAGGACCAGCTTCGCGTCGAAGCGGCGCGCGAACTCGGCGGCCTGCTGGACTGCCTCGCCGGCCGTCTCGGAGCCATCCGTGCCCACAGCGACGGTGGAGATCACGCGGTAGTCCTATCACCCTCGGGCGCCGGGCGGGGTGACGGACGTGTTACGCGCCGCTTGGCCAGCCCCTCACCGCTCGCGCGATCAGCCGGCGCGTACGAGCGCTCAGGTAGAGCGCCCCGACCAGGATTCGAACCTGGGGCCTACTCCTTAGGAGGGAGTCGCTCTATCCAGCTGAGCTATCGGGGCCAAGTGTTGGTTTCCGCTCCAGGCCTGGAATCGCCGACTCGGGGGCGTCCACCAACCGATCCAGCGTATCGGCGGAATCGGAGTTTCTGACCATTTCTGCCCAATCGAGGGCGCGGTCAGGCAGGGCGGGTCGCGATCAGCGTGAAGAGGACAGGGAGGCGCTCGCCCGACACCTCGAGCCGGTAGCGGCCGTCCTCCCCCTGGGTCAGCAGGTCTCCGCGGGGATCGAGGTCGGTCTCCATGTGCTCTCGTAGCGCGTCGATCCGCAGCCCCGCGGCGATCGCGGCGTTGACAACCTCCCCCAGCGAGTGCCCGTAGCCGACCTCGGCGGTAACCGACACGTTCGCGTCCGGGTCGGCGTAGGAACCGGGCTCGTCGAAGCGGCGAGGCCCGTCGAACGCATAGGGGAAGTCGAGCCGCAGCGGCTCGCCCGCTGCTTCGACCATCCCATAAAGCGGGTGGATCTCGACAAGCACGAGCCGGCCGCCGGGCCGCAGCGTCGCCGCGGCGCAGCGCATCCACGCGCCGATGTCCTCGATCCAGCTGATCGCCCCGATCGTGGCGTAGGCGAGGTCGAAGCCGCCGCGCAGGCTGTCCGGCAGTGCGGCAGCGTCGGCTTGCACCCACTCGATCTCAACGCCGCAGCGCTCGGCCAGGTCCGCGGCCTTGGTCAGCGAGGCGCGCGAGAAGTCCACGCCCGTCACGCGCGCGCCGCGGCGCGCGAGCGCGATCGTGTCGAACCCGATGTGGCACTGGATGTGCACGACGTCGCGTCCGCGCAGCTCGGGGGCGGCTTGCGCCACGGCCGCCGCCTCGGCCTCCCGCAAGTCGTAGCGGCCGGCGACGAGGCCCTCGGAGTCGTAGACGGCGTCCTGGCCGTGGACGGCGGCCAGGGCGTCCCAGCGCGCCCGGTTCAGCTCGAGAGGGTCGTCGGTGATTACCCCATGCTAGGCCGCCATATGCGAGCGGAAGGTTGCATCCGGGCAGCGAATCGACGGCGACTCAGCTCACGACCCGGCTCAATACAGTCGTCGCACCCTGGCCGCCCAGGCAACGATCCGTGAGGCTCGAATCGACGATCTCGAGGCGATCTTCGAGATCTACAACCACGAGGTCCTGCACGGCACCGCGACCTTCGATACCGAGCCGCTGGTGATCGGTCGCGATGATGGCTGGCTCACCGAGCGCGACACTGATCGCCATCCCGTAATCGTCGCGGAGATCGACCGTCGCGTCGTCGGATGGGCGAGCCTGAACCCGTGGTCGTCACGTGGAGCGTACGCCCGCACTGGTGAAGGCTCGGTCTACGTGCAGCGCAACTTCCGTGGTCGCGCGGTCGGGCACTCACTGCTCGAGGCCCTCGTCGAGCGAGCGCGAGAGGTCGGTGTCGGGGTGGTACTCGCAAGGATCGGCGAGGCGAACGAGGCGAGCATCCGGCTGTGCGAGCGCTCCGGCTTCACCCGCATCGGCACCCAGCGCCGATGCGGCGAGAAGTTCGGGCGGATCCTCGACGTTGAGTTGATGGATCTCCACCTCGACGGCGGCTGAATCGCTGGATGCGGATGCGCAGCCTGCCGGTCTTGTTAACGGCTGCCGGCCCGCTGATCGACATGGCAGGGAACTGCTTCACCGCGTCGGCTTCGAGGCCGCCTTCGACGAGACCCCGAACCCGAAGGCCTCCGACACCGCTCGGCAATTCGCTCCGCGCGCACCTCGCCAGCGCCGAGCGAGGCCTACTCGGGCTCCTCGTAGAGGCTCTCGGCGGCGAGCTGCTGCCCCTGGCTGCTCCAGACCTTGACCTCGAGGAAGAGCTCATCGGGAAACCCCCTGACGGCGTCGAGTGCGATCAGGGAGAAGCGCTCGTCCGCGATCGGCGTCTGGTCGACGACCTCCGCCTCGAGTTCGGCCGTCGCCGCCTTCGCGCCCGGGATCAGGGGCGTTCCCCAGACCAGCGTGACGTCCCCCCGGCGATCGCTCTCACCACGCCAGGTGCCGATCACCTCCTCGTTCAGATCGATCATCCAGTCCGGGTTCTGGTCGGCGGTCACGTCGGTGAAGTCGGCGCTGGCCTCGAAGTCGCCCGCCTCGCCTTCCTCTTCCTCGGCCGGTCGCACGAAGGAGACGAACCCGAAGAACTCGCTCGGCTCGGCCGCGCCATCAACGGGGGCGACCGCGGGAACGTAGACCCGGCCGCCCCAGGCACGCTCCGGGAACCAGGTCACCTCGCCGGGCGGCCCTCCGGCCTCGGCGAGGTGGGGCTCACAGGCCTTGGCGAACTCGTCGCGCAGCCGCTGCCCCCAGCGGCCATAGGGAAGCCCCTCGACGCTGGCGTCGGCGATGAAGCGGGGAATCGGGCGACGGACGGGCGGCACGAAGGGATGACCCTACCCAAGCGCCTCGCGCAGCTCAGCCGCGGCGCGCTCTGGAGGGAAGACGTTGAGCTCGACGCCGGTCGACATCTCGAATCCGGCGCGGATCCCGATTCGCGGCGCGATGTCCAGGTGCCAGTGGAAGGTCTCGGCCCCGCGCGGGGCGGTGATCGTCCAGGCGTTGAACTGCGGGACCGAGCCGAAACGGGCATCCAGCGCCCGCAGCGCGGTCCGCAGCATGCCGAGGCCCACCTCCCCGTCCCGCTCGAAGCTCTGCGCGGCGGTGCGGGGGATGATCCTCAGCTCGAACGGTGAACGCGACGCCCACGGGCAGATGAGCAGAGCATCGTCGTCGATCGCGACCAGCCGTTCGCGCCGGCGCACCTCCTCCGAGGCGATCTCCGCCAGTAGGTCGCCGCCCATCGTGTGCAGGTTGTAGGAGGAGAAGCGCTCCCGCTCGCGGGCGACCGCAGCGGGGACGAAGCCCAGCGCGTAGAGCTGTGCGTGGCTGTGCTCCAACGATGCGCCGGCGTCGGGCCCCTCGTTGACGATCAGCTGCGTGTAAGCCGCCCGCTCGGCGTAGGCCCGCATCCTCTCCCGCCAGCCTGCCACCGCGGCGGCGAGCTCGGAATCGTCCAGTTGTCCGAGAGAGGTGTGGTGCTCGGGCGCGTTGACGATCACCTCGTGGAAGCCGGTGGCCACCGAGGCGCGGAACAGGTCGGGTTCCCGTCCACGGGAGGACGCCCGCAGCGGGTCCCCGGCTGCGGACAGCCCACCGCCGTCCTCCGATCCACCCTCGGGCGCGCCCGCCGACTCGTCCTCCCAGGTCTGGGCCAGCGCCGGGTAGAGGTTGGGAACGGCGCGAACCCGCCACCCCGGCGTGTCGGGATCGCCGCCGCCCGGGCGATCCGCCCAGATCTCCGGCGGGGTGCGGTCCTCGCGGCCCTCGCAGAAGGGGCACTTCTCCCGCGCCTCGTCGTTCGGCCCCGTCGGTGCGCCACCGAAGTCGAAGGGGCGGTCGGCCCGCGCGGGGGAGAGGATCGTCCGCAGGCCCGTGAGCTGATCGAGGCGGACCTCCGGTGTGGGCTTCTCGTCGGCCACCTAGAGCGCCTTCCGCATCCGCACGTGCTCGATCTCGGCCTCGATGAAGGTGTCTCCCTCCGCCAGGTACCCGTTCGAGGCGTAGAAGCCCTCCGCCCGCCGCTGCGCGTTGAGGACCATCTCCCTAGCGCCCCGCTCGCGCGCCTCCCGCTCCGCGCCGGCGAGCAGCCGGCCGCCGACGCCACACCGGCGCACCCGCCGCTCGACCACCATGCGCTCCAGCTTCCACTCGCCTTCGCCGAGCTCCCGCAGCCTGCAGGTGGCGAGTACGGCGGTGTCGTCGAGAGCGACGATCTGCAGGGACTCCCGGTCGAGATCGTCGACCTCCTCCTCGGCGTCGACGCCCTGCTCATCGACGAAGACGCGGACCCGGAGATCCATCGCAGCCTGGATCTCCCCCGCATCACGGGCTTGGCGCACCGTGACGGTGAGGCGGCACTCGGCGGTCAACCCGCGAGGATCACGAGCCGGCCGCGTCGCCGCTCGGCTTGTCCCTGGTGAACCGCTGGAAGGCGTCGATGAACTCGATCGGCAGCGGGAAGACGATCGTCGTGTTCTGGTTGACGCCCATCTCGAGCAGCGTCTGCAGATAGCGGAGCTGAAGCGTCGCCGGGTTCTTGGAGATGATGTCAGCCGCCTGCGCCAGCTTCTCGGCCGCCTGGTACTCGCCCTCGGAGTTGATGATCTTCGCGCGACGCTCTCGCTCGGCCTCGGCTTGGCGCGCCATCGCCCGCTGCATCTGCTCGGGGATCTCGACGTCCTTGATCTCGACGGTGCTGACCTTCACGCCCCAGGGCTCGGTCTGCTCGTCGATGATCTTCTGCAGGTCCTCGTTGAGCCTCTCGCGTTCGGAGAGGAGCTGGTCGAGCTCGGCCTTGCCGAGCACCGACCGCAACGTGGTCTGCGCGATCTGCGAGGTGGCGAGCAGGAAGTTCTCGACCTCGACGATCGAGCTGTTCGGGTCGATCACCCGGAAATAGGCCACCGCGTTGACGCGGGCCGGGACGTTGTCGCGCGTGATCACCTCCTGGGGCGGGATGTTGAGCGTCACCGTCCGCAGGTCGACCCTGACCATGCGGTCGATGATGGGGACGAGCAGGATCAGTCCGGGGCCCTTCTGGGCGATCAGCCGGCCGAGGCGGAAGATCACGCCTCGCTCGTACTCCCTCAGGACCCGAACCGAGGAGCCGAGGAAGATCAGCACGAAGAACGCGATGACGACGACGACGCCGATCAGTACCGCCATGGGTCAGGCTCCTTTCTCGACTGATGCCGGGTCTCGGTCGGGTACCGGCTCGACCTCGAGGGTCAGGCCATCCACCGCCTTCACCCGGACTCTATTGCCTGGCCCGATCCGCTCCGGACCGGCCGCTCGGGCTCTCCACAGCGCGCCCTGAATGAAGATCTGACCGTCGGGATCGAGGGGCTCGCGCACCTCACCGACCCCCCCGACCAGCTCCTCCGACCCGGTGCGGACCGGCTCGTCCCGATTCGCGGCGATGGCCTTCCGCGAGGCGAAGACCACGAAGCCCGCGAGGATCACACCCCCGACGATGATCGCGGCCACCGGCAGGTCGTGGCCAGCGTCGCGCCAGGCGAACCCCGCCCCGACCAGGGCCGCCACGCCGAGCAGTCCGGCGACTGTGGTGGGCGCGTGGGCTTCTGCGATGAAGAGCAGCAGCGCCAGCACGAGCAGGATGACGGCGAGGGCTTCCATAGCCCCATTATCCGCCTGCGGCGTACTTGTTCACGTCCGCGACCAGATCCGCCTCGTTTGCGTAGACGCCCGGGTGCGTGAAGACCTGCTTGCCGGAGCCGTCGTAGTAGGTCGTGGTGGGGAACGCCTGGGGCGGCCCGCCCAGGTCCTGGGCAATCTTCAGGTCGGGGTCGCTGTAGGAGGGATACGGCAGCGGCAGCTCGGACAGGAACGTCTCGGCCGAGCCGCTCGAGTCATTCGAGTTGACGCCCAGGAAGGCGATCTGCCCGCCGCGTTTCTCCGCGAGCGACTGGAACCAGGGGAACTCGAAGCGGCAGGGCCCACACCAGGAGGCCCACTTGTTGACCACGATCGGCGTGCCGCTGAGCTGCGGTCGAGGCGCGCGTCGAACGCGTCGGTCCCGCCGTCGAGGAGCTGGTTCGCCTGGGCGCGGATCGCGGCGAGCTGCGGCGGCGCGCCCGAGATCGGCGCCTTCGCCTGATCTAGGGTCATCCGGGAGTCGGGATTGCCGCTGTTCGAGCCTCCGCAGCCGGCGATCGCAACCGCGATCACGAGCACCAGAGCAAGCAGGAAGCCGACGCCGGATGAGGCGCGCGAATCGGTTTTCACAACCAGGGAATACGGGTCAGCCATCAAGAGTGCTTTAATTCCTATTGGTCCATCAAGTTCCTGGACCCAGGGAGAGCCCGGAGCGGAGAGCCGTATTCGGGTGTCCCCCGTGATCAGGCCACATGCGCCTCGCCATTTTTGCGATTGGCGGGGAGCGGCGGATCAGAGAAGCCTCAGATGGCTGAAGAGACCAAGGCAGCCGCCAAAGCGGCGAAGGCGCCTACGAGCGCCGACATAGAACGTGCTCGCGAGTTCGCTCGAGAGCCCTTCCTGCTGGAAGGCGAGACACCCAAGGACCTCGCCCCGGGGACACCTCGGCGGCGGGCGCTCGACGCTGCCCTGGCGGAGATCGACGAGGGCCACGAGGCCCCGTCGATCGAGTGGCGACGCGACTTCTCGCTCCTGCTCGGGCTGGAGCGCCTGCTCTCCGAGGAGACCCCGCATCTCGCCGACGGCGCTGAACTCTCGGCGCACCAGGTCGATGCCCTCTCGGGCACACTCGCCGCGCTGATCGCCGACGTCCAGGAGCGCCTCAACGGGCATCCCTGGACGGGCAACGGCAATGGCCGCGGCGCCCCCGCCGCGACGGTCGAGGCTGAGGAGAGCGAGGAGCCGAAGAACGGCTCCGAGAACGGACAGGCCTTCGAGAGCGAGGAGGAAGAGGAAGAGGAGGCCACCGAGGAGGAGGAGGCCGAGGACTGGATCGAGGACGAGGACGCTGAGGTGGTCGAGGAGGCGCCCGACGACCCCGGCGCGGCCCGCCGCTTCTGGTTCGAGCACGCCACCGGCTCCGGCAAGACCGTCGCCGCGGTCGGCTTCATCGAGGCCTCCAGGACGGGCGGCATCCTGATCCTCACGCACCGGCGCAACCTGGTCGACCAGTTCATCGGTGAGATCTCGGACCGCGGCTACGCCGACCGTCTCTCGCCGGCCCTGCTCGACGGCGCCGATCATCCCTACGGCCCGGTCACCGTGGAGACCTACCAGTGGTTCGTTCGCAACGCCGGCCGGATCTCCGATGCCTACTGCGTCGTGATCTGCGACGAGGCCCACACCGCGCTCGGCGAGAAGACCAGCGCCTGCATCCGTGCCTGGCCCGGCCCGGTCTTCATCGGTATGACCGCGACCGGTGCACTGATCGCGCGGCATGTCACCGATCTCTTCCCGACCCAGACCTCCCGCTTCGACCTCGCCCAGGCCGCGCGCCGCGGCGTGATCGCGCCGCTGCGCTGCGTGCGTATCCCGCCGGGTCCAGGCGTGCGGACGATCGCCAAGGTGCCGCTTCGCAAGGGCGAGGTGGATCAGGACTTCGACCAGGAGGAATTGGCCAAGCTCCTCGACCAGACGCCGTTCAACGTCGCCATCGCGGACCTCTACCGCTCGCGCTTCCGCCGGGTCCCGGGCGTCGTCTACACCGCCGGCGTCAAGCACGCGAACAACGTCGCGAAGGCCTTCCAGGACGCCGGGATCAACGCCCGCGCCGTCTCAGGCGAGACTCCCAAGCGCGAGCTGGCCGAGATCCTGGCCGGGTTCGAAAGAGGCGAAGTGGATGTGCTCTGCAACGCGATGCTGCTCGCCGAAGGCTGGAATAGCCCGCGCGCGACGATCTGCATGCACCTCGCCCCGACCGCGTCCCGACGCGTCTACCAGCAGCGGGTCGGTCGCGTGACTCGACGCAATCCGGGCAAGGAGGCCGGTCTGGTGATCGACTTCGTCCACCCGGCCACCACGCACGACGAGACGATCGTCACCCTCCACAGCCTGCTCGACCGCGACGTCTACCGCGGCGGCGCGATCGTCGTCGGTCCCGTACGCCGCGGCCGGGGTCGCCGCGTGCGCGTGGAGAAGCGGGTGGTCCCCGTGTCCGACGACGCGAACCGTCGCGTGCGGGTGCTCGAGCGCGAGCTCTGGCGGATCGCCGTCGAGAACCTCAACCACTCCGAGCAGCACGTCTGGGCCGCGCTCGCCGGGGCCCGTGTCAACCCCTCCGGCTGGCGCCGCGCCAAGGCGATGCTCCAGCACGACACCACCAAGGAGCTCCGCCGGCGCTTCCTGCTCACCTGCGTGCAGCGGAACCGCAACCAGCAGCTCCGCATCAAGGCGCTCACCGAGATCGCCGCGATGCGCGACGCGGATGCCTTCGACGACGCGGTCGACACCATCGGCACCTGGTCGCGCGACGACCGGCGGGCCGGGACCAAGGTCATGCTCGAGGCGCTCGCCGAGCGCCGGATCGGGCGTCGCGATCAGGCCCAGGCCTGGGTCTGGCGGCTCGCCGACTACACCCGCGATCTGCACGAGGAGTACGCGGTCCAGCGCTGGCCCGAGACCAAGCGGCTGCTCGGCCTACTCGTCAACTCGTCCGGCCGGGCTCACGGCCGCAACGCCCGCCGCCTGGTTCACGCCTCGCGCAACCAGGACCGCCGCCTCGCCGCGGCGCTCCTGGCCGCCGGGATCGCGCACACGCCCGAAGGGGAGGAGGTCCTGCGAGGGGCCCGGATGCGTGCCGCCCGCAAGCCCTCCGCCGTCGCCCGCGAGCTGCTGCGCAACTTCCCGAAGTCGGGTGGCCGTCGCAGGCGCCGCAAGCGCAAGGGGTCCAAGGACAGTGGCGCCGCCGAGAAGACGAGCGTCGCCTCGGAGGTCAACGGCGAGGTCGAGGAGCTCGAGGCCGGCGGCGAGAACGGCGACGCGCCCGAGCGCGAGCCGGACGAGGTGGAGACAGACGGCGAGGAGCCCGAACCCTCCGAGGCCGCCGAAGAGTCCTAGCCGGGTGGCGCGGCAGGGGCCCTTCTGGGACGTGATGAGCTAGCGCCCGAGCGCGAGGTGGACCTCCCCGGCGCCGAGCGAGACCGTCTCACCGTCGGCCCTCTTCACGACCAGGTGGCCGCGCTCGTCGATCCCATCGGCCGTGCCCTCGCCGTCCTCCCATGAGATCCGCCTGCCGGAGAGCGCGTCCCGAGCCCGGAAGGCGGCCAGCACCTCGTCGCCGCCGGTAGACACCCAGCGGCCGAGTGATTCGTTCAGCGCCGCGAGCGCGTGCCGGACGCCCGGCGCGCCGCCCGGCGGCACCCCGTCCTCGGCCTCGGTGGGGAGCAGCGAGGTCGCCGTCTCACGAAGCTCCGGCGGGAAGTGCTCCTGCGGGATCGCGACGTTCACGCCAACGCCGATCACGGCCCAGCCCTCCTCCGGGCGCGCCTCGACGAGCACGCCCGCGACCTTGCGCTCGTCGATCCAGACGTCGTTCGGCCACTTCACCTGGCAGCGGACCGGCGCGACTTCCTCGGCGGCCTCGCAGATCGCCAGGGGCACGGCGAGCGGCAGAAGGGCGGCGCCGTCCGCCTCAAAGGGACGCAGCAGGGCCGAGTAGAGCAGGCTGGCACCCGAGGTGGCAAACCACTCGTTCCCGCGGCGGCCGCGCCCGGCGCTCTGCTCGTCGGCGGTGATCACCAGGCCACCGGGCGCTCCGCCGAGGGCCAGGTCCTTGGCGCGCTCGTTGGTCGAGTCGGTGCGACGCAAATGGCGGTGGGGGCTGCCGAAGCCCACGGTCGCGCCCCCTGATCCGGCCTCCTTGTTCACCTCAGCGGTCGCAGCGCCACCTCGCCGCCGGCCTCGAGGTTCAGCAGGCCCGCGGCGCTGCCGCCGCTCACCGCGAGGGCCATCGCGCCCGATGAATCCTCGAAGAGCAGCACGGCGCCGGAGTCGAAGTCGGTGAAGGTCCGCGCCCAGACCGCCTCGAAGCGGCCGTCCGGCGCCCGCACGTCCATGGCCCCGCCCGGCCGCAACGGTCCGTCGGAGAGCATCGACGCGTCGAGATCGAGGGTCACGTTGCCGTAGCCGTCGACGTGGATCGCGTGAGCGACTACCTCATCCGCTCCGATCTCGGGTGTGGTCAGGTCGAGCGTCACCAGTGACCCGGGATCGATCGCCTCACCGGCCTCGTCCAGCCGCGCGCCGAGCGAGAGGTGGGCCGCGACCGGCGCGAACAGGTCACGGCCGTGGAAGGTCGCTGAGACCGGTTCGAGGCGGAAGGGGGAGCGCGACAGCTCGACGGCGTCGAGGGCGCCGCCCAGCCGATCGAGCGCACGCGTGAGCAGGCCGTTGTCGGGTCCCACGAGGATGCGCCCCTCGGCGGCGGCCACCGCGACCGCTCGCCGGGCCGAGCCCACGCCCGGGTCGACCACTGCCAGGTGCACCCCGGGGGGGCAGGGGGGCAGCGCGTTGGCGAGCACGATCGCCCCCTGACTCACGTCCTGGCGGGCGATCCCGTGGCTCAGGTCGATCAGCGGCGCCCCCGGCGCGATCTGCGCGATCACCGCCCGGCAGACGCCCGCGAACTCGTCCTCGTACCCGTAGTCGGAGAGGAAGGTGATCGGCCGCGGCGTCGCCACGGCCGGATCCTATGTCGCCTTCTTCTTGGTCTTCAGCGTCTTCGCGTTGACCGTTGTGGTCGCCGTGCCGCCGGTCTCATCGGTGGCGGCCAGCGTCACCATTCCCTTGCCCTTCTTCTGCGCCTTCTTGGACGCGGGAGCGATGATCGTGCCCGGGCTGTTGGCGGTCAGCTGGGTGGTGGTCGCGCCGGCCGCACCGCCTGTGGTCACTCTGCAGTTGGCGTCGCAGACCGCGCTGATCGCGAACTTCTTCTTGATCTTGAACGGCGCTGGATCGGCCTTCAGGGTGGGATTTGCATGGTTGATCTCCAGATTCCACCCGTTCCAACTGCCCCGCGGCGGGCCAAGTGGCGCATCGACCACCGTCACTGTCCATGTTCCAACGCTCGGCTGCCCATTGAAGGCTGAAAGCGGCTCGGTGGGCTTGCCTGCCGTAGTCGGATTCCCTCCGTTGAGCGCTGTGCAGAAGGCGCCGTTGCCGTCGATGGGGTTCGTGGCCGTATCACTGATCGTGAACGCAGAGGTGTTGGGGTAAGTGGCGCAGCCATTGCTGATCAGCGTTATCTCGGTTCCGGTGGGACTTTTCAATCTCATTGAGAAGTCCGCGCCCCCGCCTCCGCCATAGCTGGGCCCGACCTCAGTCAGCTGAAGCGATTGCACCGACGTCCGCCCGGGCGGAACGAAGACCTGTGATGGCAATCCTGCCTGCCCGGTGTCGCCTGGAATCCCGAAGGTCGCTGTGCTCGCATAGTCCGCGGTGCCCGCGAACGCAGTTCCCGTCGTCGCGAGCAGAGCTGTGACGCCCACCGCGGCCGCGATGAATGGCTTGATCATTGGCTTCCGACCGTTCATTGGTCTCCTCCCCTGGTCGAGTTGGACGTTCAATCGGTGGCAGCTGTCTTCGCCGCCGCGTCGAGGAGAGCGCCTACGAGGCCCTCGATGTCGTGCCGTTCAGCTTCAACGTCTACGGCGAGCCCGGCTTCGCGGATTGCCTGGCTGGTCACCGGGCCGATGGAGACGATGCGAGCTCCCCCCGGAATGCCGTCCCCCGCCGCCTGGACGAAGTTGCGGACGGTCGAGGACGAGGTGAAGGTGATGAAGTCGGCATCCCGGGCGCGCTCGAGCGCCTCGGGCTCCGGTGCCTCGGCGACGGTCTCGTACACGGTGACCACGTCGACCTGCGCGCCCTTCCTCCGCAACGCGTCGGGCAGCAACTCGCGCGCCTCGGCGGCGCGCGCGATCAGCACCGGCTTGTCCCGCAGCTCGAGCCGGTCGAGCGCCTCGACCAGCTCCTCCGCGACGAAGCGCTCGGGGACGATGTCGGCGAGCACGCCGTGGGCCGCGAGCGCCGCCTCTGTGCCGGCGCCGATCGCCGCGACGCTCGCGTTCGCCAGAGCGCGGGCGTCACGTCCCTGCGCCGCCATCGCCTCGAACAGCAGGTTGACTCCGTTGGGGCTCGTCAGGCAGACGAGCGCGTAGGCGTGCAGGCTCTCGACGGCGCGGCGGACCTCGTCCGAGTCGAGCCGGGGCTCGATCCGGATCGCGGGCAGCTCGATCGGCTCCGCGCCGAGCGCGTCCAGCTGACGGGCAAGCTCGCTCGCCTGCGCTCGAGCGCGGGTGACGACGACGCGCTGGCCGTGGAGCGGGCGGCGCTCGAGCCAGGCGATCCGCTCGCGGCGAGCCGCGACCTGACCGACGACGGTGACGGCCGGCGGCTCGATGTTCGCCTCATCGGCGGCGCCCGCGATGCCCTCCAGCGTCGAGCTCACGGTGCGCTGACCGGGAAGCGTGCCCCGCTCGACCACCGCGGCGGGCTCCGACGGGTCACGTCCCGCGGAGATCAGCGCCTCGGCGATCCGGGGCAGTGCCCGGACGCCCATGTAGAGGACGAGCGTCCCCGGGAACCGCGCCAGTGCCTCGTAGTCGAGAGCCGAGTCCGCCTTCTCGGGGTCCTCGTGGCCGGTGACGAAGGCGACGGCGGAGGCGTCGTCCCGGTGGGTGACCGGGATGCCGGCGTAGGCAGGAGCCGCGACGCCGGCGGTGATCCCGGGAACCACCTCGAAGGGGATGTCGGCATCGGCCAGCGCCTCGGCCTCCTCGCCGCCGCGCCCGAAGACGAACGGGTCGCCGCCCTTCAGCCGGACGACGATCTTGCCGGCGCGCGCCCGTTCGATCAGCAGCTCCTCGATCCCCTCCTGCGGCACGCTCGCCTCGCCGGGCTCCTTGCCGACGTAGAGGATCTCGGCGTCCGCCCGCGCCGCCACGAGGGCGTCGCCGGGAATCAGGCGGTCGTGGACGATCACGTCGGCGGCCACGATCAGGTCGAGGGACCGGATCGTCATCAGGCCCGGGTCGCCCGGGCCGGCACCCACGAGGAAGACGATGCCCGTGCCCTCGCTCATGTCCCGGCCATCATCGATTCGGCCCGCTTCAGGATGTCCGCCGCCCCCGCCGTCTTCATCCGCTGAGCGAGGGCGACGCCGAGCCCCTCGGGGTCCGAGGCGTCCTCCTCGAGCTCGTCGCGGAGCCATTCGCTGCCGTCCGGCAGCCCGCAGAAGGCGCGCAAGCGCATGCGGCCTCCCCGTTCGAGCGTCGCGATGGCCCCGAGCGGGGTGTTGCAGCTCGCATCGAGAGCCGCAACCAGCGAGCGCTCGGCGCTCAGCCTGCCAAGCGACCCTCGGTCCGTGATCGATTCTGCTGCGGTGGTTCCGCGGTTGTCCGAGTGGCGGGACTCGATCGCGATCGCTCCCTGCCCTGGCGCAGGAATCAGCTCGTCGAATTCCACGGGCATGGCCTCCTCCGCCCGCCCGAGGCGCATCAGCCCGGCCATGGCGAGCACCAGGGCATCGAAGTCACCCGTCTCGAGGCGCGCCAGCCGTGTATCCACGTTGCCGTGCAGCGCGACCACCTCCAGATCCGGGCGCTGGGCCAGGAGTTGGGCGCGGCGACGCAGGCTCGAGGTACCGATCCTCTGGCCGAGGGGAGCGTCGCCCAGGGAGTTGACCCGCCCGAGATACGCATCGCGAGGGTCCGCCCGCTCTGGGACGCCGGCGATCTCGAGCCCATCGGGAAGATCGGTCGGCAGGTCCTTTGCCGAATGCACCCCGAGGTCGACCTCTCCGGCGAGCAGCGCCTGCTCGATCTCCATGACGAAGCGGGCCTTGTCCGAGTGTGTGCGAGGGCGCGCGTCAGCCCGACCCGTTTCAGGCTGGTCAGAGGTCTTGATCGGCACGACCTCTGCGCCGCCGATCAGCTTGGCGACGGCGTTCGCCTGCGCGAGGGCGAGGGCGCTGCCGCGCGTCCCGAGCCGAAGTGGTCGCTCAGCCACGCTCGCTGCGATGTCGCCTCTCGTCGAGAGAGGCGACATCGGCGCCCTCGCCGGAGTCGGCCTCGGGCTCGGTGCCGGCATCGAGGCCGAACAGCTCGCGGAGGGCGCTCACCTGCAGGTACGCGTCCTCGCGATCGGCCACCCCCTTGAGCCGGACCGTGGGTTCGTGGAGGAGCCGGTTGGCGATCGCGCGGGCGAGCATCTCCACGCGCTCGCGGTCGGTCGCCGAGAGACTCTCCCAGCGGGTGGCGTTCTCGGCGAGCACCTGAGAGACGATCGCGTCGGCCCTCTCGCGCAGGCCCGTGACCGTCGGCATGACCTCCTGGGCGCCGAGCCAGCGCTCGAAGCGGGAGAGCTCGGCGTCCAGGATCCCGCTCGCGCGGCGGGCCTCGGCCTCCCGACCGGAGGCGTTGCGTTCGACGATCGCCTGCACCTCGTCGACGTCGTAGAGGCTCACACCGTCGATCTCCCGGCACTCGGGATCGATGTCCCGCGGCACGGCCAGGTCGATGAGGAGGAGCGGCGCGCCCTCGCGTTGGCTCATCAGCAGCTCGAGCTCGGAGCGCTCGATCAGGTGGTGTGGCGAGTTGGTCGTCGAGACGACGATGTCGGCGCTCGCCAGCTGGGTTGGCAGCTCGTCGATTCGAACGGCGATGCCACCGAACTTCTCCGCCAGCGAGATGGCCCTCTTGTAGCCGCGATTCGCGATGAAGACGGCGTCGGAGCCGCGCGCCGCGAGCGCGCGCGCCGTGAGCTCGGAGGTCTCGCCGGCGCCGATCAGGAGAACGCGCCGGGCCGAGAGGTCGCCGAGGTTGCGCTGGGCGAGCTCGACCGCCACCGACGGAATCGAGACGCCCTTCTCGCCGACCGCGGTCTCGGTCCGCGCGCGCTTGCCGGCGGCAAGGGCGCCCCGGAACATCCGGTTCAGGATCGGCCCGGTGGCGCCCTCGACCAGAGCGAGCTCGTAGGCGCGCTTCACCTGGCCCTGGATCTCGGCCTCGCCGAGGATCATCGAGTCGAGACCTGCGGTCACCCGGTAGAGGTTCCGCGCGGCCTCGGTGCCTCGGAGCGAATAGAGCGGGCCGAGGAGCTCCGTCGGAGGGATACCCGCCTCGCGCGCGAGGACGCCGAGCCCCGCCGTCTCGGCCTCGACCGAGTCGGTTGCAACGAGATAGAGCTCGGTGCGGTTGCAGGTGGAGAGTGCCGCGGCCTCCGAGATGGGCTCCTCTGAGACCAGCGCGCTCAGTACTCCCGCGGCCCGTCCCTCGGTCAGCGCCAGCTGCTCGCGCAGCGCAAGGGGGGCAGTGCGGTGCGATACGCCGAGGGCGAGGAGGCCGCTCATCGGGCCGCCTCCTCCCTCTGGGTCTCCTCCCTGACGGAGTCCATGTCCTGCTCGCGCTCGCGGATCTGCCCGACGTCGTGATCGGGCCGGCGCGGGTGCTGCCTCTCGGCCAGGTCGGCGAGCGAGCCGAGCTCGCGCTGGATGCGGCTCAGCTTCGCAGCCATGATCGCCACGTAGATCAGCAGCAGGAGCAGGAAGACGAGATAGGCCCCGCCCACGTAGCGGTCGGAGTTCTCGATCGCGAGGAGCGGGATCACGCCGTGGCCTCCAGCGCGCGGCGGATCCGCTTCAGATGGGCCGAGGCGGCCTTCGAGTCGAGCTCGAACCAGACCAGGGTGGCCCATAGCATCGCCATCCCGACGAGGCAGACGAGGAACGGCCACAGCATCGAATCCGGCAGGCCTCCGGCGGAGGAAAAGGTGCGCGGGTGGATCAGCGGCTGCGCCAGCCGGACGGCGAGGAAGTTGAGCGGGACGAAGGCGCCGGCCGTGATCGCGAAGACGGAGGCGTAGCGCGCCTGGCGGTCGCGGTCCTCGATCGCGTAGCGCAGGGGGTAGTAGGTCGCGTAGAGCAGGAAGACGATCAGGAAGCTGACCAGCGTCGGCTCCTTCCACTCCCACCAGACGCCCCAGGAACCCTTCGCCCAGATCGCGCCGGTGAGCAGCACGGCCAGCCCGAAGATCACGGAGATGTGGATCGAGACGTAGGAGCGGGCGTCGTACTTGGGGTCGCCCGTGCGCAGGTGGCGGATGGCGTGGATCGCCGCGACGATCCAGCCGCCCAGTGCCACGGTCGCGAGCGGCACGTGCAGATAGAAGATCTTCTGGATGAACCCCTGGTCGGCGTCCTCCGGCGCGGCGAAGAAGGCGAGCGCGTAGCCAGCCCCCATGACCAGGACGGTCGCGACCGCGAGGCGGCGCAGGGTTATCGATTTGAGCGCGTTGGCCATCTGTCCCTGGCTAGTCGTCGAGCAGGAAGTCGAAGGTCGCGTAGCCGACCAGGAGGAAGATCAAATCGTAGAGGCCGAGCAATCCGAGCCACGTACCAAAGCGCCCGTAGTCCGGGCCGCCCTCGGCCAGCAGGTGCTCGCCGGCCCCGGCGGCCGCGATCACCAGGGGGACGAGCAGCGGCAGCAGTATGAGAGGTGCGAGCAGGTCTCGCGCGCTCGACATCGTCGCGATGGTCGAGATCACGGTTCCTGTGGCCGCCAGCCCGATGTCGGCGAGCAGGAGGACGAGCGCGAAGGGGAGGAGCCCCGAGGCCGAGTCGAGGAAGAAGAGGGCGAAGATCGGCACCGCGACCAGCTCGAGCACGACGAGATAGACGACGAGGGCGCTCGCCTTCGCCGCGAACAGGATGGTGCCGTCGACGGGGGCGAGCCGGACGAGGTCGAAGCCGCCCTCCTCGCGCTCGGCGACGAAGAGGCGGTTGATGGCGAGCAGTGCGGCGAAGAGCAGCGTCGGCACCAGGACCCCGGCGGCGAGCTCCCCGGAGAGCCGCTCGCGATCGAGGCCGAAGCGGAAGATCACGAAGGCAGTGACGGCGAACAGCGCCATCGCGGGAATCGAGCGGAGCGTTCGCAGCTCTACCCGCAGGTCCTTGCGCAGCAGCGCGCCAAAGGCGGTCATCCCAGCTCCACCACGAAGTCGGAGTCCTCGGTCGCCGCCCCGCGGTCGTGGCTGACCACCAAGCGAGTGCGTCCATCTCCCGCCGCGATCAGCGGAGCGATCTGCCTCCGCGCCTCGGGATCGAGATGCGCGTCGGGCTCGTCGAGCAGGAGCAGCTCCGGCTCGTGCAGGACCGCGCGGCAGATGTCGATCCGCTGCTTCATCCCGGCGCTGAGCTCGGCCACGCGGTCGTCCGCCCGGGGGCGCATGCCAACCGTGTCGATCAGCGCACCGATGCGGGGCTCAGCCGTCTCCTCAGGAATCCCGTTGAGAGCGGCCGCCAGCTGCAGGTTTTCGCGCGGGCTCAGGTCACGGTAGAGCAGCGGCTCGTGGCCGAGATAGCCCACCTTCCCGCGCAGGCGGTGGGTCTCCTTCGGCAGGCTCACTCCGAGCACGGAGACCTCGCCCGCGGTCGGTCGGAGCAGCCCGGCGAGGATGCGCAGCAGGGTGGACTTCCCCGAGCCGTTCGGACCCAGGATCGCAACGCTCGCGCCGGCGTCCACCCGCAGGTCGACGCCGTCGAGGGCCGTGCGGTCGCCGAAGTCGCGCCTCAAGCCGGCGAGCTCGATCGCGGGCTCGAGCCCCCGACTCGCGGTGTGCACCTCAGCCGAGCGGCCTTCGACGGCCGTCCGCTCCATCATCGGAGCCGAATCTAGACGGTTGAGGTGGAGCGGGGCCCGGGCGCGTCAGGCGCGCAGGCAGTAGCCGTAGGCGGTCAGCGTGGCCGCTGAGCCCCAGTTGTAGCCCGAGGCCGACCAGGTTCCGTCCAGGTTGATCAGGCCGTTCGTCAGGAAGGTGGTGGTCGACCCGTTGCTCGAGAAGCCGCCGGCCGTCATCCGCGTTCCGGGCGGGCAGGTCGGTGTGGTCGCGGTACCGTAGCCCGCGCCGAGCGAGGTGGATTGGGAGACCTCGGAGATCATCGGCCGCTTGCTTCGTGTGCAGTAGGCGATCGCCGTGAGCTCGCCGCCGAAGTGGCCGAAGGCATGGCCGATCACACGCCAGGACTTGTCGGAGATCGCGCGGGACTCGATCACGTAGTTGCCGCCCTGCGAGATGAAGTCGGTGCGCTGGAAGCCGCCGGAGAAGAGGTGACGGCGGCCGGGACAGGTCGCGACGACGGTCTTGGTCTGGCCGGGCTTCACGTACTTCGTCCTGTGCGGCGGGGTCACGTGCCCGATGCGGGGGCCGCAGGTGACCTGCAGCGTCACGTTCCGCGGCTGCGTACTGTGGTGGTCGGGGTCGTAGAGGACCGCCGTGACGTGCCAGCCGCGCTGGACGCCCAGCCGCTCGTAGGAGTGGGGGTAGACACCCTCGCCACCGGCGGTCGGGGGCGGGGAGCTCGTCATTCCGCCACCCAGGGGGCGCTGCTTGCCGGGGCAACCGACGGTCAGCCGGCGCTTCTCGTCCGGACGGGAGAGGGTGAAGCTCTTGCTCCGCATGGTCACCGAACCGGCGGCCTTCGCCTTGGAGCTGTGAGCGCCGCCGGCGAAGGCGGAGCTCACGGCCAGGACGCCGAGGAGGAGCACGGCCAGCAGTCCGGCGGCGCTGAGAAGGGAGCGGAAGCGTCGATTGACGGTCATGGTTTGGTGATTTCCTACGCGGTTTTCGTTAGTCCGATCTGGACAGGTGTCGCAGCGCTCCGCAAAACGTTCATCGGCAATTCGCCCGCCCGTGCTTGAGCGACGGTGAGCTTGTGGCCCTCCTGGCGTCCACGGGCCGGCTACTCAAAAAGACCCGATCCAGCTACCTAAATCATGCAGTCGCGGCAGGACGCACCCCGTCCTTTGACGCTTGCTCGTCAAAACCTTCCTCTTTCGTTGCTTACGGGGTTAGCTGACGGGCTCGCGCTGAAAGATCGCGCTACGCGGCGTACTGCCCGCGATTCGCCCCAACTCTGTGGTTCCCCCGATCTCCGTCCTTCCTGTGGACTGGAGATTCAGCGGAAATGCGGTCGGCAGGTTAGCAAGGCGCGAGGCGCCTCACACCCACTTTTCGGTTCGCCCTCCCTATTTGCGCCAAATACGCCGAATCGGAGCGATGCGGACGTCTCTAGGCGCCCTTTCGCATCGTCCGGCGGGTGACCTCCACCAGCGGGCGGATTCCCTCGCGCAGCGCCTGGAGGCGGTTCCCGTTGCGGCTGTAGAGCAGCTGCGCCGAGTAGCGGATCGCGTCCCCCAGCTTGCGGTCGTACGGCTGCCACCACATGTCGCGGGCCCAGCCGGGCTCCCAGGCGAGCTGCTTGATGTTCACGCACTCGTAGAAGCCGAACTTGGAGTGGGAGCGGCCCAGGCCGGACTCCTTGACGCCGCCCCAGGCGCAGACGCAGGCGCCGTGCGAGAAGGAGTGGTCGTTGATCCAGACCATTCCCGACTGAATCTGGTGAGCCATGCGCTCGCCCTTGGCGCGGTCCTTGGTCCAGACCGATGCCCCGAGGCCGAACCGGGAGTCGTTGGCGAGCCCGATCGCCTGTTCCTCGGAGTCGACCGTCACCACGGGCAGCACCGGGCCGAAGATCTCCTCCTTCATGATCCGCATCTCGTGCGTGACGCCGGTGAGTACTACCGGCGAGATGAAGCTTCCCTTCATCCCCTCGACCTTCGTCGGACCACCGGTGAGCTTGGTGGCGCCGCTCTCGACGGCGTCCTCGACCAGCTCGCTGACGATCTTCGCCTGCTCCTCCGAGACCATCGGGCCGATCTCGGTCGTCCACTCGAGCGGATCGCCGACCCTGAGGCGCTCCGTCTCGCGCACGAGACCGTCCAGGTACGCGTCGGCGACGTCCCTGTGGACGTAGACGCGCTCGATCCCCGAGCAGGTCTGTCCCGCGTTGGCGAACCCGCCCCAGACCGTCCCCGAGACTGCATTCGCCAGGTCGGCATCGGGACAGATGATCGCCGGGTCCTTGCCGCCGAGCTCGAGCACCGAGCCCTTCATTCGCTTGGCGCACTCGACACCGACCTTCTGGCCGACCTCGACGGAGCCCGTGAAGAAGATCTTTCCCGCGGTCGACTTGACCAGCGCGTCGCCGATCCGGCCGCCGCCGTGGACGGTGCGGACGAGGCCCTCGGGGAGGCCGGCCTTCTCGAAGGTCTGGCGGATCCGATCGCCGATCAGGGGCGTCAGGCTGGCGGGCTTCAACACCACGCCATTGCCCGCCATCAACGCGATCGCGACCTCGCCGAAGGGGATCGACCAGGGGTAGTTCCAGGGAGCGATCACTCCCACGACGCCGATCGGCTCGTAGGTGAACTTGGCGCTCTTCGACTTCAGGAAGACCGGCATCGACTGCTTCTCGTCGGCCAGGATCTCCGGGCCGTTGTCGGCGATCCACTTGAGGGAGTCGACGGTGGGGAGGAGCTCCATCGTGTAGCTCTCGACCCGCGGCTTGCCCTGTTCGTTGGTGAGCAGCTCTGCCAGGTCGTCCATGTCCTCGAGCACCACGTCGCAGGCGCGGCGCAGGTAGCGGGCGCGGTCCTGGAGCGTCAGGGCGGCCCAGAAGGGCTGCACCTCGGCGACGTCGTCGACCACCCCCTGCACCTTGGACGGGGTCAGGGTCTCCACGCGGCCGACCAGCTCCCCGGTTGCGGGGTTGAAGGACTCGAGTCCCTTCGAGCCGGAGCCCTGCTGCGACTTGGCCTTCCTCGGCGATTTCGTCGCGGCACCGTTGCCGCTCCGCCCATTGCCCCCCGACTTGCGGCTGGTACTGGTCTTGCTGGAGCTGGCCTCCATCGCTGTGACTTCCTCTCGTCGCTTCCGCTCGGTCGAGGCCGATTCTACGCGGAGCACAGCGGCCTCCCGCCGAGGCCGCTGTTCCCCTCTTCCCTGCTCTTTCGTCCGACGAAAGATGTGGAGGCCGAGAGCAATCCCCGAGCTCCCGGCCTCCGTGTCCACTCCCCGGCTTTTTACGCGCCGGCTCCGGCTGATCCGGCGGCGGTGTTTGTGGCCGCCGTTCGCGTTACTTGCCAGAGCGTCAGACGATCTCCAGAACACGGTCTTCTCCGAAAGGTTGCGCGTTCAGCAAAGCCGGGTTCGAGCGCTCTTAATCTGCGGCTAACGCTTGCCGAGCAGCTGTCGCAGCCGCTCGAGGCGCTCGCCCAGCTGCGCCTCGAAGCCGCGGTCGGTCGGCTCGTAGAAGCGCTGGTCGCGGACGGACTCCGGGGAGAGCGGCTGGTCGGTCACCGCCTCCGGCCCATCGTGCGGGTAGCGGTAACCCTCGCCCCGCCCGAGCTTGCGGGCGCCCGGGTAGTGGGCGTCCTGCAGGTAGGGGGGAGGCTCCGCGGCGCCGTGCTCGCGGACGTGCGCCGAAGCTCGCGAGATCGCCCGGGTCGAGGCGTTCGACTTCGGTGCCAGGGCGAGGTAGGCCGCCGCCTGGGCGAGGTTGAGCGCGCACTCGGGCAGCCCGACCCGGTCGACGGCCTGGGCCGCGGCGTTGGCGACCAGCAGAGCCTGCGGGTCGGCGTTGCCCACGTCCTCGGAAGCGAAGATCACCATCCGGCGGGCGATGAAGCGAGGGTCCTCGCCGCCTTCGAGCATCACGGCCAGGTAGTAGATGGAGGCGTCGACATCCGAGCCACGGGTCGCCTTGATCCAGGCCGAGATGTAGTCGTAGTGCCTGTCGCCCTCACGGTCGTAGAGCAGCGCCTTGCGCTGGAGCGCGTCCTCGACAGCGGCGATCGTGACCTCGCCCTCGCCGGCGGCGGAGGTGGTCTCTACCGCGCGCTCGAGCGCCGCCAGGGCGACGCGGGCATCGCCGCCCGAGCGCGCCGCCAGCATCGCTAGGGCGTCGTCGGGCACCGGCGGAGCGCTGGAGATGCCCCGCTCGTCACTCAGCGCCCGCCGCAGCAGCCCCTCGATCTCCTCGTCGGTGAGCGGCCGGAACTCGTAGATCTGGGCGCGCGAGAGCAGCGCCGAATTGACCTCGAAGTAGGGGTTCTCCGTGGTCGCCCCGATCAGCGTCACGAGCCCCTCCTCCACCGCCGGCAGGAGCGCGTCCTGCTGCGCCTTGTTGAAGCGGTGGATCTCGTCGAGGAAGAAGATGGTCGGCCGCCCGGAGGCGCGCCGCTCCTCGGCGCGGGCGATCACCTCCCGGACCTCGGGGCGCCCGGCGTTGACCGCGGAGAGCTCCTCGAAGGCTCCCTCGACTCGCGCCGCGATGATCCTGGCCAGGGTCGTCTTCCCGGTGCCGGGGGGCCCGTAGAAGATCGCGGAGTGCGGCTCGCCGGACTCGATTGCCACGCGGAGCGCGGAGCCCTCCCCGAGCAGGTGCGACTGCCCGACGAACTCGTCGAGATCGCGAGGCCGCATGCGGGTTGCGAGCGGCGCATCCTCGGGAGGGACGCCGGTGCGGGGGCTCTCACCCCCGGTCTCGAATAGGCGCTCGGCCATGCCGTCAAGTATGAACCGGCGCATGGCGCCCCTGAGCGTGATCGCGCGGGAGTGGCTGCGGATCGGACTGACCGGGTTCGGCGGCCCGCCCGCGCACATCAGCCTGCTCCGCGATCTGGTGGTGCGCCGGAAAGGCTGGATGGACGCCCGCTCCTTCGAGGACGCGAACGCCGCTTGTTCGCTGCTCCCGGGACCCGCCTCGACCCAGCTCTCGATCTTCTGCGCCTATCGCGTCGGCGGCCCCGCGGGAGCTGTGGTCGGCGGACTCGGCTTCGTCCTGCCCGCGGTGCTGATGGTGCTGGCGCTCTCGGTGCTCTTCCTGGCCTCCGCGCCGCCGGAATGGGTGCGTGGGGCGGGAGCCGGGGCCGGAGCGGCAGTCGCCGCGGTCGCCGTGCGGGCCGGCGGGGAGCTGGTCGGGCCGAGTTACGAACACGCGATGGAGGGCCACGGACACCGGCTCCGCTGGCTCACGTATCTGCTCGCGGGCGTCATCGCGGCGATCGTGATTGGGCCGTACCTGGTGCTCGTACTGGTCGCCTGCGGGCTGTTCGAGGTGGCTCGGCGGACCTGGTTCAGCGGGAACGCCGCGAGCCTGAGCCCGGCCGCGCTGGTCGCTGGCGCGGCGTCGACCGGCGGCGTCGGCGCCCTCGCCTGGACGGCGTTCAAGGTCGGCGCTCTCTCCTTCGGAGGGGGCTTCGTGATCATCCCGCTGATGCAGGGGGACGCGGTCGACGTCTATCACTGGATGACCGACGCACAGTTCCTCAACGCGGTCGCCATCGGCCAGGTCACGCCCGGCCCCGTGGTGGCGACGGTGGCCGCCGTCGGCTACGCCGCCCACGGCGTCGGCGGCGCGCTGCTCGCCGCGGCCGTCGCCTTCGCGCCCTCGTTCTCCTTCATCCTGCTCGGGGGCGGTCGCTTCGAGCGGTTGCGCGGGAATGAGAGGGCCCGGGGCTTTCTCGACGGCGCCGGACCCGCGGCGATCGGAGCGATCCTCGGCTCGGCCGTCACCCTGGCGGGCGCTATCAGCGAGGGCTGGCAGGTCGGAGTCCTGGCCGGCGCGGCGATCGCGCTGCTCGTTCTGCGAAGAAGCATCGTGGGGACCCTGGTGGCCGCCGGCGCGATCGGAGCGGTGCTCGCCCTGGCGGGAGCTCAGCTCCCGTAGGGCATGGTCCGGGACGCCGGAGTCCCTAAGCTGGCCGCATGGAGGAGGGCACCGCCACGACGGCAGTCCCGCAGGGCCTCGGCCCCTCCGCGGTCGAGCTGCTCGGCCGCCTGATCCAGATGAACACCGTCAACCCGCCCGGCAACGAGGGTGGTGGGCAGGAGCTCCTGCGCGAGCGGCTGAGGGCGGCGGGCTTCGAGTGCGAGCTGCTCGAGGCCGAGCCCGGGCGTCCGAACCTCGTAGCGCGGCTCCGAGGCAGCGAGGACGGGCCGACGCTCGCCCTACTGGGCCATATGGACACGGTCAGAGCAGACCCGGACGAGTGGAGCTTCGACCCCTGGGCGGGCGACGTGGTCGACGGCTGGGTCCGCGGCCGCGGCGCGCTCGACATGAAAGGACAGGTCGCCGCCGAGGCCGCGGCCTGCATCGCGCTTGGCGAGAGCGGCTGGCGCCCCGCGGGTGAGCTGCTGCTGGTGGTCACCGCGGACGAGGAGGTCGGCGGCGGGCTGGGAGCCCAGTGGCTCTGCGAGGCCCACCCGGACAAGGTGCGCGCGGACTTCGTCGTCAACGAGGGCGGCGGGGAGCACGTGGAGCTCGGCGACCGACGTCATTACGTGCTCAGCGTCGGCGAGAAGGGCATCTTCCGGATGAAGCTGCGGGCGCACGGCCGCGCCGGCCACGCCTCGGTGCCGCGGATAGGGGACAACGCGCTGCTCAAGCTGGCGGGCTACATCTCGGCGCTCTCCGAGCAGCCGGCGCCGGAGCCGACGGAGGTCGGAGAGGCCCTGCTCGAGGAGCTGCTGGGCGAGCCCTTCACGAGCGCGGAGGGGACCAGGGACGGCCTCGAGCGCCTGCGGGCGGAGCAGCCGCTGATCGCAGACTTCCTGGTCGAGCCGATGCTCAGCGTGACGCTGACGCCGACCATCGCTCAGGGTGGCAAGAAGGCGAACGTGATCCCCTCCGAGGCCGAGGTGCTGATCGACTGCCGCGTTCCGCCCGGCTATGGCGAGGAGGAGGCGCTGGCGGCGCTCAAGTCCGTGATCGGCGAGGGTGACTACAGCGTCGAGTTCAGCGAGGCCGTGGTCGGGAACGCCTCGCCGCTGGAGTCGCCTCTGGCCGATGCGATCCGCGAATGGCTCGGCGAGGTCGACCCGGGTGCCGGCATCGGGCCGATCGTGATGCCCGGCTTCAGCGACAGCAATCCGTTCCGGACCGCCTTCCCGGACGCCGTGGTCTACGGGTTCTGCCCGCATCGGGAGATCGGCCTGCTCGAGTCCGCGCCCCTGATTCATGCCCCCGATGAGCGGATTCCCGCCTCGGACATCGAGCTCGCGGCGAGCTTCTTCTACGAGCTGCCCAGGAGGATGCTCGGGTGAGCGATGCCAGCCAGAACGGCGACGTGAGCCAGAACGGCGACGTGGGGGAAACCGTCCAGGAGGAGTACGTCCTGCGTCTCGGCGGCATGGCCCTCCGCAACGGACTGCTGATTCACGGGCCGACGTCCTGGGCCGCGGCGGCGCGGGACGAGAACGGCGAGATCCAGGTTGCCTCGGGACCGAAGCCGGCGCTCGCGCCGGAGCTCGCGGTTCGGGTCCCGCTTCTGCGGGGGCCGTTGCGGCTCACCGAGGCGTTCATCCTGATCCCGATGGTCCGCATGCGCCTGCGCGCCGCGCGCCTGCCCTTCGAGGACGTCCGCGTCATCGCCGCGATGCTGATCGCGTCGGGCGCGAGCAGGGCGCTCCGCCGCCGCCGCTCCAGCGCCGCCAACGAGCTGCTGCAGGCCGCTCTCGGCCTGGCACCCGCGATGGTCGCGCTCAGCGATCGCAACCTGGCCGCGTATCACGGCGTCGAGCACAAGGCCATCGGGGCGTACGAGTCCGGCTCGGACGATCCGGCATCCGCGACCAAGGAGCACGACCGATGCGGGTCGAACCTCGTGGTCCCGATGCTCGTCCTCTCCGCCGCCGGCCAGGTCCTGCTGGAGCGGACGCTCGAGAGACCAGGGCCGCTGGCGAGGGCGGCCGTCGGAGTGGCGAGCGCCTCCCTCGCCGCCGAGATGTTCGCCTGGAGCGACCGCAATCCGGAGACGTCGGCTGCGCGCGCGTTCCACCGCCCCGGTCACGAGATCCAGCGGCTGATCGCGACGAAGGAGCCGACTGCCGAGCAGCTCGAGGTCGGTGTCGCGGCGCTCAGCGAGATCCTCCGCGTCGAGCAGGAAGCTGAGAGCGCCAGCCGGCCGATCGATCCACTCCCCGCTACGTAGACTCCACGCCCGATGCTCGGCCGGATCGATCACATCGGCGTTGCCACCGACGACCTCGACAGCGCTATCGCGCTCTACGAGGAGACGCTCGGGATGCCGATCGCCCATCGCGAGACTGTCGAGAGCCAGGGCGTCGAGGCGGTGCTGCTCGACGTCGGCGACGGCCACGTCGAGCTGCTGCGTCCGCTCGGGCCCGACACACCGGTGGGCAGGTATCTCGAGCGCAAGGGCCCAGGCCTGCACCACGTGGCCTACGCGGTCGAAGACATCGACGGCACGCTGGGGAGCCTCAAGGAGGCCGGGGTCGAGCTGATCGACTCCGAGCCCCGGGTCGGGATTCGCGACTCACGAGTCGCCTTCGTGCATCCGAGGTCGACCGGCGGGGTGCTGACCGAGATCGTCGAACCGTCGGAGGCTCATTCATGAGCCACAGACGAAAGGGTGTCTGCTGATGGCCTCCGGGCGCGTCGAGATCGGCTTCGCCGGCGGCCAGGTGGTCGCCGTGAGGATGAGCGACGACAAGGTCCAGGACCTGCGCAAGAAGCTCGACAAGGCGGACGGCTGGACCGACATCGAGACCGAGGACGGCAGCATCGCCCTCGACCTCCGCCAGGTCGTCTTCCTGCGGGGCGCCCCGGGCGAGCACCGCATCGGCTTCACTGGATGAGGCCTCGCCACCTGGTGATCGGCGGTGCCGCCGCCATCGCCGGGGCGGCGCTCTGGTGGCGGAAGAACCCGTCGGCGTGCCCCTATTCGCAGCGCTTCTGGGTCGAGGCACCTCACCCGCTGATCACCCGCGCCCGCCTCAGGGAGGCCCTCGACCCCGGACCCGGCGAGCGCATCCTGGAGGTCGGTCCCGGGACCGGCTACTACACGCTCGACGTCGCCGAATGGGTGAAGCCCGACGGCGAGGTGGACGTCGTCGATCTCCAGCAGGAGATGCTCGACCACACGATGCGCCGCGCCGGTGAGCGTGGCCTCGCCAACGTCACCCCGACCCGGTCCGATGCGACCTCGATGCCCTACGAGGACGGGAGCTTCGACGCCGCCTACCTCGTCACGGTGCTGGGCGAAATCCCCGATCAGGACGCGGCGATCCGCGAGCTGGCACGAGTCTTGAAGCCGGGCGGGCGCCTGGTCGTCGGCGAGCTGGTCGGGGATCCGCACTACGTCCGACTGGCGCCGATGCGCCTCCGGGCGACTGGGGCGGGGCTGGCCTACGAGCGCCGAGCCGGGAACGCCCTCGGCTACTTCGCCCGTTTCATCAAGTCCTAGAGCGCTCTGCCAGCGCGGTCCAGAGGCGCTCCTCGGCGTCGAGCACCCGCTGCGCCTCCTCTCTCAAGTACTTCCAATGCGCGGGATCCGGCTGCTCGGGCTCGCTCGCGGTGCGGGCCGCCGTGGCGAGGCGCGCCCAGTCTTCGGCCGCCTCGGCGGCGATTTCCGACTCGTCGTAGCCGGCCTCCTCGAGGAAGCGCGAGTACATCCTGCGGAAGTTGCCGCCGCCTGTCCCGCGGCGCTCGATCACCTGATAGAGGAAGCGCGCACACCACTGCCAGTCCTCGGCCACCTGCGGCCAATCGCCAACCTCGGCGGCGAATCGCCGCAGCGCCACCAGGCCCTCGAACTCGCCCAAGGGCGCCTCGAGCATCTGATTCGCCGCGCGCTCGATCGCCCTGGGGGCGTGCGCGAGCAGGTCGTCGCGGTCGATCTCCGTGCCCTCCGGCAAGTCGATCGCATGGCCCTCCAGCGGGAAGAGCGGCTGCTGCGAGTGGCGTGCTTCAGGCAGTCCCTCGAGTGAGGTGGTCTGCAGGTCCTCGAAGGCAGTGTCGGAGAGCCAGGCGAGCTCCTCGTCGTAACCGGCCAGCACCACGGCGTGTCCCGGGAAGTGCGCGGAGCGGCCGTAGTGGTCGAGGTAGTAGAGGTCGGTGAGCAGCAGCACCGGCCGCCCCTCGTCGACCGCCTCCTTGGCGATCACCCACGAGGCATCCGGGTCTGCGTCGGTGCGGAGCCGCAGAGGCGCGCCGGTGAGCTCCAGAAAGTTCTCCTCGAGCCTCGCCGCCCGGCCGTTCGTGAACCGCGACGGAGAATGCTCGCCCAGGACCACGTAGTAGAAGCAGGCGCCGGCGCCGAGGCCGAACGCCATCTCCTCGGAGATCTCGATGCCGTGGAAGCCGAGCAGGTTGCGGAGCGCCGTCGAGCCGCAGTGGTTGCCAGGCACGTGCCGATAGCCGGGCACCATCACCCTGTTCGCGGTCTCTGCCATCCGCTGATTCTCGCAGTCAGCCCAACCGCGCCCTTATCCTGCGCCGCCGTGCTCGCCCGCCTGGACAACCGCCTGCTGTACGCGATGCGGACGCGCTTCCACGGGCCCGCGATCGAGGCCCTGGGAAGGGCGCTCGGCTGGATGGGCTCCTATGGCGCCGTCTGGCTCCTGATCGGAATCGTGCTCGCCTTCGCCGATCCGGACAACGGCGAGGACTGGGTCGTGGCGGGCCTGCTCGGCCCAATCGCGATCGGGCTGAACTTCATCATCAAGGTCATCGTCAGGCGGCCCCGGCCCACGCTCGAGGGGCTGCCGCCGCTCGGCGGAGCCCCGAGCTCCCTCAGCTTCCCCTCGGCGCACGCCACCTCGTCGTTCGCCTGCGCCACGGCGATGACGAGAATCGCCCCCGAGGCGGCCCTCCTCTTCATCCTCGCGGCGGCGATCGCGGCCAGCCGCCCCTACCTCGGGATGCACTACCCCTCCGACGTGCTCGCGGGCGCGGCACTGGGCGTGGGCCTCGGCCTGATTGCGCCCCTCTAGGTGACGAACCGATGCCGATGAAGATCGGGATCGTCGGCATGCCCAACGCGGGGAAGTCGACGTTGTTCAACGCCCTGACCGCGGCCGGAGCAGAGACGGGCGACTACCCCTTCACCACCGTCGAGCCGAACGTCGCCGTCGTTGGTGTGCCGGATGAGCGTTTGGAGCGGGTCGCCGACACCCTGGGCTCCTCGGAGGTCGTCCACGAGACGATCGATTTCCACGACATCGCGGGCCTCGTCAAGGGGGCCTCGCAGGGGGAGGGCCTCGGCAACCAGTTCCTCGCGTCGATCCGCGAGACCGATGCGATCTGCCACGTGATCCGGGTGCACGGCGCCGGCTCGGTCGCGCATCCCGAGGGCAGGGTCGACCCGATCGCCGACGCGGAGTTGATCGAGACCGAGCTCCTCGCGGCCGACCTCGAGAGCGCCGAACGTCGCCTCGAGCGCGTCACGAAGCAGGCTCGCTCCGGCGCCATGGACGCGATCGCCGAGCGCGATTGGCTCCAGGCCGTCGTCCAGGCACTCTCGGCTGGACGTCCCGCCCGGGAGATACCCGTGCCGGAGGCGGCCCCGGACTCCCTGCGGAAGCTCTCGCCGCTCACCGCCAAGCCGGTCCTCTACGTAGTCAACGCCGATGAGGGCGTCACCGAGGCTCCGCCGGACCTGCTCGCCCACGCAGAGCAGATGCGGGCGCAGGTCGTCGTGATCTCCGCACGGGTCGAGGCCGAGCTCCGCGAGCTCGATCCGGACGAGGCCGAGGAGATGCGGCACGAGCTCGGCATCGAGCGCTCCGGCCTCGAGCGCCTGATCCGCGCGGCCTTCGAGCTGCTCGACCTGATCAGCTTCTTCACCGCGGACACCGGCAACGAGGCGATGGCCCGGACCCTGTCGCGCGGCGGGACCGCCTACGACGCCGCCGGCCGGGTCCACACCGACATCCAGCGGGCCTTCGTCCGCGCCGAGGTGATCGCCTGGGACGAGCTGGTGGACGCGGGTGGCTACGCCCGCGCACGCGACCGCGGCACGCTCCGCATCGAGGGCCGCGACTACGTCGTGCGGGACGGCGACGTGGTGCACATCAGGACCTAGCGGCGTCGGACTAGAGTCGCCGCCATGGACGCTCCCCGACGGACCGGCGACCGGCTCGCCGTGATCTACGGCTACAGCCTCCCCGAGGGGGCGCACCCGGTGGAGGGCGAGCGCGTCGAGGTCGAGATCGGCGGCGAGCGGCCGGTAGAGGCCATCGACGCGGGCGAGATCGTCGGCCTGCCCCGGCACGGATTCGACAGGGGCACACCGGCTCACCTGGTCGACCACCGCGCCAACATCCGGGCGCTCTGCGAGCTGGGTTGCGGGCGTGTCCTCGCGCTCGGCTCGGCCGGGAGCCTCCGAATCGATCTCGAGGTCGGCTCGTTCGTCTGCCCGAACGACTTCTACGCGCCCGAGACCGCCCCGAGCTTCTATGACGACCCCCGGGGCCACTCGGTTCCGGGCTTCGACGGCGATTGGCGGGAGGCGATCCTGAGGACCTGGGTCGAGCGCGGCGAGACCGAGCTGACCGATGGCGGCGTCTACGCGCAGACGATCGGCCCGCGCTTCGAGACACCCGCCGAGGTGAGGGCGCTGGCGCGGGTGGCCGACCTGGTCGGCATGACCCTGGCGGCGGAAACGGTGCTTGCCCGCGAGGCTTCGCTTCGCTACGCGGCGATCTGCTCCGTCGACAACCTCGCCAACGGGATCTCGGATGAGCTGCTCACCATCGAGGAATACCGGCGCGGACGCGACGAAACCGCCGCGGCGCTCGAGCAGGCTCTGGCAGGCGTGCTGCCGGCCCTCACCGCCGAGGCGGCCGGATGAGCCTCACCGTCACCGGCGCAGCGCTCCATGGGCGAACGGTCGGACTGCGCGAGGAGGATGGGCTGATCACGGAGGTCGGCCCGTCGGTCCAGCCGAGGATCGGCGACGACGTGATCGATGCGGACGGTCTGCTCCTCAGCCCGCCGATGGTGAACGGACACACGCATGCGGCGATGACCCTCTTCCGCGGCTTCAGCGACGACCTGCCCCTGATGGAGTGGCTGGAGGAGAAGATCTGGCCCGCCGAGGCGAAGCTCCACCCAGACGACGTCTACTGGGGGACCCGCCTCGCCTGCCTGGAGATGACCCGCTCGGGGACCACCCGGTTCTTCGACATGTATTGGCACGGTGCTGAGGCCGCGCGTGCCGTGGTCGACGCGGGCCTCCGCGCTGAGGTCAGCTCGGTGATGATCGACCAGCTCGACGCTGCGAAGGGGGAGGAGATGCGGGGGGAGGTGATCGAGTCACTCGACCGCATCGCCGAGGCCGGTCCGCGCGTCTCACCCAGCCTCGGCCCTCACGCGATCTACACGGTCAGCTCCGACTCTCTCTCCTGGTTCGCCGAGGTGGCCGCCGAGCGGGAGATCTCACTCCAGATCCATCTCTCCGAGACCGAGCAGGAGGTCGAGGACTGTCTCCACACACACGGCAAACGGCCGGCCGCCTACCTGGACGAGCTCGGATTCCTCGGGCCGAGGACGGTGCTCGCCCACGGGGCCCGCCTCGACTACTCCGAGCTCGAACTGATCGCCGAGCGCGGCTCGACCGTGGTCACCAATCCCGCTGCGAACATGAAGCTCGCCGTCGGCGGATCCTTCCCCTACCCGCGCGCGGAGAAGGCCGGGGTCTCGATTGGCCTGGGCACGGACGGCGTCTCGTCCAACTCGAACCTCGACATGTTCGAGGAGGTGAAGCTCTTCGCCCTGATCCAGAAGCACTCGAGCGGCGACCCGGCGACGCTGCCGGCCGACGAAGCGATCGCGATCGCGCGGGGGTTGCGCTCAGAGGTCGTGGGCGGCACTCCGCTCGAGCCTGGCCAGCCCGCCGACTTCCTGCTCCTGCGCGGCTCCGATCCGGAGCTCTCCGCCGGTGACCTCGATACTGACCTGGTCTACGCGGCCGGTGGCTCGATCGTCGACACGACGGTCGTTGCCGGGCGGGTGCTGATGCGCGATCGGGTGGTGCCCGGCGCGGACGAGCTGGCTGCCGAAGTACGCGCACGAGCGGCGCGCCTCACCTCCTGACGACCGATAGCGTCCCCGGCCGTGCGCACCCAGGCGCGATTCCCGGAGATCCCGGAGAAGGCCGGGCACTACGAGAGCTTCTATCTGAAGCTCACCGCGCCCGGCGGCGGCCGCGCCGCCTGGATCCGGCACACCGTCCACAAGCGCCCGGGAGAGCCGGCGACCTGCGCGCTCTGGTTCGTCCTCTTCGACTCGAGCGCGGCGGGGCCGCGGGCGACCAAGCGTCAGTTCGGTGCGGAGGAGCTCGCGGCCGACGCGCGGACCTACATTCGCGTCGCCGACGCCACCCTCACCGACGGGCGAGCGGTCGGACGGGTCGAGACCGACGCCCTCGATGCGAGCTGGGACCTCACCTTCGCCGACGACCATGAGCCGTTCCATCACCTGCCCCGGGACTTCCTCTACCGCGCGCCCCTGCCGAAGACGAAGTTCCTCAGTCCGTATCCGGATGCCGTCTTCAACGGTCATCTGGAGCTGGACGGCGAGCGAATCGAGGTGGAGGGCTGGCGCGGGATGATCGGCCACAACTGGGGTGCAGAGCACGCCGAGCGCTGGGTCTGGATCCAGGGCTCCGGCTTCGAGGACCACTCACCCGAGGACTACTTCGACATGGCGGTCGGCCGGATCAAGGTCGGCGGCCGCACGACCCCCTGGGTGGGGAACGGAATGCTCTTCCTCGACGGCCGAGCGCATCGCCTCGGGGGCTTCGGGCATATCCCGAGCACCCAGGTCTCCGAGGCGCCGACCGCCGCGAGCTTCGAGCTCAAGGGCAAGGACGCGCGCGTGAGCGGCCGCGTCAGGGCGCCGGCCAAGGACTTCGTCGCCTGGGTCTACGCCGACCCGGTCGGGCCCGAGCACAACACGCTCAACTGCTCGATCTCGGACCTGGAGCTCCACGTCCGGCTCGACGGCCGCCCGGCCCAGACGCTCACCGTCAAGGGCGCCGCTGCGTACGAGTTCGGAACCCGCGACCGCGATCACGGAATCCCGTTGCAGCCCTATCCCGACGGCTAGCGACGTCCGCTATTTCTTCTTGAAGAACGCCCAGGTGTCGGGCAGCCCGAGCGCGGTACGCAGCTGAGGCCCGTTGACCGTCGTCTGGCCGCCGCTGCCGATCAGGCTGGCGCGGACGATTCGCGGCGAGGTGCCCCGCTGGGTGACGAGGACTTTCTTGAGCTTGCCCCGCAGACCGATCGAGCGGAGGGCGGAACTGATCCGGCTGACCGAGAACTTCCGCTTCCAGTGCTCGTACGGCGAGCCGGCGTCGGCCTCATAGGGATCGTCGACGCCGCGCAGGTAGGGGACTGGCGGCTGGCCGAAGCCAAGCGCGGAGAACTCGTTGTTCTCCGTGTGGCCGCCCGAGGTCGAGAAGAAGAAGGTCTGGGCGATCCTGCTGCCGTACAGCACGACCTGCAGCTGGGTGGAGCTGACCGCCTGGTCGGTCTTGGCGGTCTCGGCTCTGACACCGCCGTAGGCCTGGCTCCGGGTGTCGTCGTAGAGATCGAAGCTGCCTCCGCCGACCGCGCTCGAGAGCCCGTAGGAGCGAGCTGCCACGGCCTGCGCCTTGAGCGCCTCGATCGGCCAGGACGCCGGTGACTCCCTGGCAACCACGCCGCGGACGTAGTCCTCGACGTCGATCACGTTGATCGCCTGGAGGGAGCCGCCCGAGGCTCTCACCTCGAGCGAGCCGCGGTAGGTGCCCTTGCCGGCGAGCGTGAAGGTGGGTGCTCCCGCAGCCGTCATCGCCGCACCGCAGCGCGCAATGAGCCGACCCTTCTTGCTGCGGACCACGACGCCGGCGCCCTTGCGCTTCGCCACGTAACCCTTGCCCGGCCGTAGGCCTGCGCCGCACGCCGAGCCGGCACCGCGGAAGGAGAGGCTGCGCGCTCCGTCCCGGAGCAGCACACGCACCGACCGATCGGCGGTCGTGCCGATCGTCGTGCCTGTGTAGTAGTGGGTGAGGATGTCCCCGTAGCCGAAGCCGTGCTTCGCGTAGCCGTAGGCGCCGTACTGGCTCATGCCGACGCCGTGGCCGAAGCCGGCGCCCTTGACCACCCACGACTTCGCCTTCACGGCCTTGTGGGCGCCCCCGCTGCGAACGAGAGCGGAGGCTGCCGCAGGCAGGGCGAAGGCCAGGATCAGCATCGCGAGCAGGATCGTGCGCGTCCCCCGAGGCATCGACTCTGGATAACGGCTCCGGCGGCGGGAAGTTGCGGCGGGCTAGGCTGTGCGAAGGCGAGAAAGAGAGGACTGAGATGGCGACCGAGACGATTCAGGCAACGGACCACAAGCTCTACGTCGCCGGTGAATGGATCGAGACCGGCGAGTGGTCCGAGGTGAAGGCGCCCTACGACGGCACCGTGGTCGGGCGAGTGCCGAAGGGCGATGCGGCCTTGGTCGCCAGGGCCGTCGGCGCAGCGCACGCCGCCTTCGAGTCTGGCGGCTTCCCCGCGCACGAGCGCGCCGCCCTGCTGGACCGCGCCGCCGAGCTCGTGGCGGAGCGCGAGGACGACCTGACCATGACGATCGCCGCCGAGGCCGGCAAGCCGGTGAAGACGGCGCGCGTAGAGGCACAGCGCTGCGTCGGGACCCTGCAGTTCTCGGCCGTCGCCGCCCGCACCCTGACCGGGCACACGGTTCCGATGGACGCCGGCGCGGCCGGCGAGGGCAAGCTCGGCATCGTGCTCCGAGTCCCTTACGGCGTCGTGGGCGCGATCAGCCCCTTCAACTTTCCGCTCAACCTGGTGGCGCACAAGCTCGGTCCGGCGATCGCCGCCGGGAATGCCGTCGTCCTGAAGCCGGCGGGCCAGACCCCGATCTCGTCCCTCAAGCTCGCCGAGGTCCTCTATGACGCGGGCCTCCCGGAGAACTGGCTGCAGGTCGTCTGTGGCTCGGGTTCCGAGGTAGGCAACGCGATCGTCGAGGACGACCGAACCCGTGCGATCACCTTCACCGGTTCCGCGGAGGTCGGCTGGGGCATCCGCTCCAAGGCCCCTCACAAGAAGGTGAACCTCGAGCTCGGCTCGAACGCGCCTCTGATCGTGAACGAGGACGGGGACTGGGAGACCGCCGCGGACAAGGCGCAGATCCACGCGTTCTCTCACGCCGGCCAGAGCTGCATCTCGGTCCAGCGGATCCTCCTGCACGAGTCCATCGCGGATCAGTTCACCGAGCGGTTCGTGAAGAACATCGAGTCACTGGTCACCGGCGACCCGATGGACGAGAACACCGACATAGGCCCCGTGATCTCGCCCGGCGACCGGGACCGCGTCAAGGAGTGGATCGACGAGGCGGCATCGAAGGGAGGGGAGATCCTCACCGGTGGCGAGCTCGTCGACGAGGGCCGCTGCATCGCCCCCACCGTGATCAGGAACGACCCGCGCGAGTGCCACACCTGGAAAGACGAGATCTTCGGCCCGGTGGCCACAATCCACACGTTCGAGACGTTCGATGAGGCGCTCGAGATGGCCAACGACTCCCGCTACGGCCTCCAGGCAGGTGTCTTCACCCGAGACGTGGGCAACGCCAAGAAGGCCGGCGAGACCCTCGAGTTCGGCGGCGTCCTGATCAACGAGGTGCCGACCTTCCGCACCGACCAGATGCCCTACGGGGGCGTCAAGGACTCGGGCAACACCCGCGAGGGCCCGGCCTACGCGGTCCGCGAGCTCACCGAGGAGCGCCTGGTCACCATCCAGGGATAGTCCTCGCGTCTAGATCAGCCGGCCAAGGGCGCTCCGCCTCGACTTCGGCGGTGTCGAGACGACCGGAGCCGATCCCGTCGCCATTGCGATGGGGGACCTGGACGGTGACGGTGACGACGACGGGGTCACTGCGAACCGCGGCGGTGGGACGGCGACCGTGATCCTGTCCGATGGGAACGGCGACGTCGCAGCGGACACGTCACCGGCGGTCGGGAATGCGCCTGACGCGATCGCCACGGGTGCGTTCGATGCCGACGCCAGGGACGACGTCGTGGTCGCGAACTACGACTCGAACTCGGTCTCCGTGCTGTCGTCGCTGGCCCCCGGTCCGCCCCCCGCCGGCAACCCACCGGCCGCCTCCGTCCCGGCGGCGAGGAAGAAGTGCAAGAAGAAGAAGCACCGCGCGGCGGCCGCCAAGACGAAGAAGTGCAAGAAGAAGGGGAAGCGACACTGAGCCGCTAGGCGGCGCGCCCCAGGTCAGTCGTGTGGGTGCGCCATCTTGCGATGGTCTAGCGCCTCATCGAGGATCTTCTCGTCGACCCCCATCTCCTTCGCCACCTCGCGAATCGAGCGATTCGAGGCGGCGGCCTCCTTGACGATCTCCCCCGCCTTGTCGTAGCCGATGTGCGGGTTGAGGGCGGTGGCGACAATCAGGTTCGCCTCCCGGTGGCGCTCGAGCATCTCCTCGTTCGGCTCGATCCCGCTGACGCATTTCTCGTCCAGATGGCGGGCGGCCGCGGCCAGCAGCTTGATCGAGTCGAGCAGATTGCGGGCGATTAGCGGCACCCTGACGTTGAGCTCGAACTGGCCCTGACTCCCCGCCATCGTGATCGTGGCGTCGTTGCCGATCACCTGGTCCGCGACCTGGATGACGACCTCCGGGATGACGGGATTGACCTTGCCGGGCATGATCGACGATCCCTTCTGGAGCTCCGGAAGCCGCAGCTCGGCGAGGCCCGCCCGTGGTCCCGAGCCCATCAGCGCGAGATCGTTGGCGATCTTGAGCAGCGAGACGGCGACGGTCTTGAGCGCGCCGGATAGCTCGACGAGGGCGTCCCGATTTGCCTGGGCCTCGAAGGGATCGGCGGGCTCGGAGATGTCGAGGCCGGTGTCAGCGCTGAGCTGCTCCCTGACCTTGGCGGCGAACTCCGGGTGGGTGTTGAGCCCCGTGCCGGTCGCGGTACCGCCCAGCGGGATCTGCCCCACGCGACCGAGCGTCGAGCGAACGCGCTCCGCACCAAGTCTGATCTGAGCTGCGTAGCCGGCGAACTCCTGGCCGAGGGTGACCGGGACGGCGTCCATCAGGTGCGTGCGGCCTGTCTTAACCAGATCAGCGAACTCGTCGGCCTTGCGCTCCAGGGCGGCCCGCAGCTCGTCCAGCGCGGGGAGCAGGTCCGAGTGCACCTCACCCAAGGCCGCGAGGTGGACCGCCGACGGGAATACGTCGTTCGAGGACTGACCTCGGTTGACGTGGTCGTTGGGGTGCGCCTCGTCGCCGGCGAGCTCCGCGATCACCTCGTTCGCATTCATGTTGGAGGAGGTCCCGGAGCCGGTCTGGAAGACGTCGATCGGGAACTCGTCGTCGTGCTCGCCTTTGGCGACCTCGTCGCCAGCCTTCGCGATCTTCTCGGCGAGGTCGGCGTCGAGCTCCCCCAGCTCGGCGTTCGCGCGCGCCGCGGCGGCCTTCAACCTGCCCAACCAGTGGATCACGGGTGCCGGGATCGGCTGGCCGGAGATCTGGAAGTTCTCAACCGCCTTCGTGGTTTCGCCGCCCCAGAGTTGTTCCGTGGCCTTGGCCTCCATCTTCTCTCAGGCTACCTAGCCGGACTGCCTGCCCGCCGCGTAGCCGCGCCCGAAGGCGCGCTCGAAGCTCGCCGGCAGGGTCCCACCGGCCTCGCTGAAGCGCGCGGACGAGTTGAGCCGCCGGACCAGATCGGTGTGGATCGGATCGGCGCCCTTGCTGACAGCCCCGATCAGGTAGCCGAGCTGCACCGACGACGGGCCGCCCGGGTCCTGTCGAGAGCGCGCGTTCAGTTTCGTGGCCGCGACGATCATCTCCTGGCCGATGCTCGCCAGCTGCCCCGCGTCCTGCTCCGGGACGAGGCAGTCGGAGATCGGAGTCGTGCCTCCGAGCAGGACGGGTGCAGGGGCCTTCTCGAGCGCCTTGAGGTAAGCCTCGTTGCCCACCAGGCAGGCGGCGGGCGCCTGGTCATTCTGGCTGTTCCCGCAGCCCGCGATCAGGACGATCGCTCCGGTCAGTAGCGCGGCGGCGACTCGCTCGAGCACACCCTGATCGTACGTACGTCCGCCGTGGGCCATAACTTGATCAGTCGTGACCGACGAGGCGACGCCCATTCGCCCCATCGATCCGCTGGCGCACCGTGCCCTGGAGGCGCTGGTGCGAGCGCAGGCCAATTTGACCCGGCGTCTCGCCGCCGATCTGGAGAGGATCGGCGTCTCCGCGACCGGCTTCACGATGCTGGTCCTGCTGACCAGCGCCGGAGGTCGCCTCGAGCTGCGGACGATGCGCCGCCGCCTCGGCGCTTCGAAAGCGACCGCCACCGAGGTGCTCGACACGCTCGAGAACCGCGGCTTCGTCAGTCGCAGCCGTCTGGAGAGTGACCGCCGCGCGGTCGCCGTCGCCCTGACCGAGGCCGGCTACAACCTCGTCACCCACGCGTTCCCCGCGCACGCCGAGCGAGTGCGGGAGGCGTTCGGGGTGCTCGACGAGGCCGAGAAGCGCCAGCTGGCGGACCTCTGCCGCAAGCTCGACCGCGCAGCCTGACTCGGCGCTTACTCGGGCGGCGGCCTGCGGCGAGGCCGGGCGGGTTCCCCAAGCGTCGGGTCTGGCCTCCCTCGCACGAAGGTCAGGTAGAGCCCCAGGAGAAGTCCGACCGCGCCCACGATCATCAGGATCAGACCGACCGTGGGAATGTCCACGGCCTTCCACTCGTCCTTGACCGCATAGCGCAGGATGGCCCCGACGGCGATGAGAAACAGGGATGAGCCGATCGTCATGAGTGGATGCTGCTCGCCTCGGCGGAGTCTGAAACCCCACCATCGCCCTGCTAGTCCCCTGATGGAGCCGGCTCAGAAGTCCAGCCCCGGGCCAGGCGTCCCGGCGTCATCCCCGAGAGCCGCACGCAGTCGCGTGTCAGGTGGGACTGGTCGGCGTAGCCGAGGTCCGCGGCGAGCCGGGCCAGGTCGATTTCGCCCGATGCCACGGCCGGCGCCTGGGAGACGAACCGCCGGAACCGCAGCACGCGATCGAGCGTCTTCGGCCCGTACCCCACCGCCGCGTGGAATCGGCGCCGCAGCTGCCGGTCGCTGATCCCGAGTGCGTCGGCAAGCCACTGCACGCGGCTGCCGGGAAAGCCGAGGCGGCGCGTCGCCGCCAGCACGAACGGATCCGGTCCGGTCTCTCGGATTCGGGAGGCGACCAGTGCCTCGAGAAGCTCGAACGCCGCCTTACCGCCGGTCTGGCCGATGCGCTCGGCGAGATCGCCCGCCTTTCGACCGAGAACGCCCTCCAGGGGAAGCCGGGCATCGAGCAGCTCGGTGGCCGGCATTCCAAGCACGGCGCCGGCCACCCCCGGACGGAGTCGGAGGCCCCTGATCCGCTCCCCCCGCCGAACCGCGGTGGGGTTCGCGCTACGGTCGGGACCGGCGACCAGGACCTCACCGCCCCGCCAGATCAAGTCGACACAGCCATCCGGCAGGACCAATGTCGTCGACGCCGAGTCCGCGGGCGCGACCCGCTCCCAGCGGCAGGAGACCAGCGCGTGCAGGTCGCGCGATGGAGCGAGCTCGCGGTAGAAGCTCACGCCTTGAAGCTAGCGAACGTCCGAAATGTTCAAGGCGGGGGCGCGATCGCCGGGTAGCGTGGGGACCGACCACGATCTCGGAAGGAGCCCGCGATGGATCAGCGACTCAGCCTCATCACCCTCGGCATCTCCGACCTCGACCGTGCTCGCCGCTTCTACGAGGCGCTCGGCTGGAAGACCGGCGCCGAGGAGGGCGACGACGTGGCCTTTTTCCAGGCCGGTTGCATGGTCGTCGCCCTCTGGGGCCGCGACCAGCTCGCCGAGGACAGCGCCGTGAGCGACTCGCCCGGCTGGGGCGGCATCACCCTGGCCTATAACACGCGCTCGACCGACGAGGTGGACCGGGTGATCGAGGAGGCGCGCCAAGCCGGCGCAACGATCGGGCGCGAGCCGGCGGAGACCTTCTGGGGCGGCTACTCGGCCGTCTTCGTCGACCCCGACGGCCACCCCTGGGAGGTCGCGCACAACCCGCGCTGGACGATCGAAGAGGACGGCTCCGTGACACTCCCGGGAGACTGACCGCCGCACTGCGAGGCGGGCGGCGACCGACTGCCAGAATCCGGCTCCGTGGCCGGATTCCGACCAGTCGACCCGAAGCAGTCCTTCCCCGAGCTCGAGGAGAGCATCCTCGAGCGCTGGCGCGAGCGCGACGTCTTCCGGCGCTCCCTCGCGAACCGGGAGTCCGCGCCGCTCTGGGGCTTCTACGAGGGACCGCCCACGGCCAACGGCCGGCCAGGGTCGCACCATGTCCTCGCCCGCGTCTTCAAGGACATCTACCCGCGCTTCCGGACCATGGCGGGCAACATGGTTCCGCGCAAGGCGGGCTGGGACTGCCACGGCCTGCCTGTCGAGCTCGAGGTGGAGCGGGAGCTGGGGATCACCTCCAAGGAGGAGATCGAGGACTACGGGATCGCTGAGTTCAATCGGCGCTGCCGCGAGTCGGTCTTCCGCTACGTCGAGGAATGGAACCGTCTGACCGAGCGGATCGGGTTCTGGATCGACCTCGATGACCCGTACGTGACGATGACGAACGAGTACATCGAGTCGGTCTGGTGGGCACTGCGCCGGATCTGGGACGACGGCCGGCTCTATGAGGACTACAAGGTCGTTCCCTACTGCCCGCGGGACGGCACCGCGCTCTCCTCTCACGAGGTGGCGCTCGGCTACCGGGATGTCGAGGACCCATCCGTCTACGTGAAGATGCCGGTCAGGCACCCGGCGCCGAGCGACGCGATCCCCGAGTCTCCGCTCGAGCCCGGCGATGCGCTGCTGATCTGGACCACGACTCCCTGGACCCTGATCTCCAACGCGGCCATCGCCGCCGGGCCGGAGATCGAGTACGTCCGCGCCCGTCTCGGCGAGGAGGTCTTCGTCCTCGCCCGCGACCGCCTCGAGCACGTGCTCGGCGAGGACGCCGAGGTGCTCGCACACTTCCCCGGGGAGGCCCTCGCCGGCACCTCGTACGAACCGCCCTTCGACTACATCACGGACTACGGCCCGCGGGGCCACACCGTGCTGCTCGGCGACTTCGTCACCACCGACGAGGGCACCGGCCTCGTTCACACGGCGATCGCGTTCGGCGAGGACGACTTCCGGCTCGGCGAGCAGTACGGGATCAAGCTCCAGAACCCGGTCGACGATCGCGGCCGCTTCGACGAGCGGGTCACCGACTTCGCGGGCCGCTTCGTCAAGGAGGCGGACCCGGCCATCATCGAGGCGCTGGAGGAGAAGGGGAAGCTGCTGCGCGCCGAGACCTACCTGCACTCCTATCCGCACTGCTGGCGGTGCGACACACCGCTCCTCTACTACGCGAAGGCCAGCTGGTACGTGAAGACGACCGAGGTCCGCGACCAGATGCTGGCCGCCAACGACGAGATCGGTTGGCACCCGGAGCACATCAAGCACGGCCGCTTCGGCAAGTGGCTGGAGGGAAACGTGGACTGGGCGCTCTCCCGGGACCGCTACTGGGGCACCCCGCTGCCGATCTGGCAGTGCGACGCCGACGATTGCGACGAGAGCTTCTGCGCCGGATCGATCGCCGACGTCCGGGAGCGCGCCGGGGAGATCCCGGACGACCTCCATCGCCCCTACATCGACGAGGTCACCTGGTCATGCGAGCGGGACGGGTGCGACGGGACCATGCGGCGCGTCCCCTCGGTGATCGACGCCTGGTTCGACTCGGGGTCCATGCCGTGGGCGCAGTACCACTACCCCTTCGAGAACGAGGACCTGTTCGAGGAGCGCTTCCCCGCCGACTTCATCTGCGAGGCGATCGACCAGACCCGTGGCTGGTTCTACACCCTGCACGCCGAGGCGGTGCTCCTCTTCGGCACCTCGAGCTTTCGCAATGTCGTCTGCCTCGGGCTGATCCTCGACCCCGATGGCCAGAAGATGTCGAAGAGCCGCGGCAACGTCGTCGAGCCCTGGGACGTGATCGACCGCTTCGGCGCGGACGCCTTTCGCTGGTACTACTTCGCCTCCCAGCAGCCGTGGACCGGCTACCGCTTCTCGGTCGAGACGGTGGGCGAGGCGGTCCGCCAGTTCCTCCTCACCCTCTGGAACACCTACGCGTTCTGGGTGACCTACGCGAACGCCTCCGGCCTCGAGACCGGCGAGCTCCCCTACGTGCCGAAGTGGGCCTCGGGTGAGCAGGCCGAGGTGACCCAGCTCGACCGCTGGGCAGTCTCGAGGCTGCAGCGCACGATCGCGGAGGTACGCGAGCAGATGGAGGGCTTCGACTGCACCACGGCGTCCCGTGCGATCGCCGAGTACACCGAGGAGCTCTCCAACTGGTACGTGCGGCTCAATCGCCGCCGCTTCTGGGACGGGGACCTCGCTGCGCTCGAGACCCTGCGGTTCTGCCTCGGCGAAACGGCGAAGCTGCTGGCGCCGTTCACGCCCTTCATCGCCGAGGAGATCTACGCGAACCTGCTCTTCGGCGAGGAGACCGGACTGGAGAAGCCGGTGAGTGAGTGGACCAGTGAGGACCCGGACTCGATTCACCTCTGCGACTACCCCGAGTTCGACGAAAGCCTCGTCGACGCTCAGCTCGAGGCGGGTATGGACGCCGTCCGCCGCACCATCGAGCTCGGCCGTGCGGCTCGCGCCCAGGCGAAGGTGAAGCTCCGCCAGCCCCTGCGCAAGGCGGTGGTGGTCGCCTCGGACGCAGAGCGGGAGGCAATTGAGCGGCTCGCCGAGGTGGTCGCATCCGAGCTGAACGTCAAGGAGCTCGACTTCGTGCACTCGGAAGCCGAGCTCGTCTCCCACCGCGTCAAGCCGAACTATCGGGCCCTTGGGCCGCGTTTCGGCAAGGACATGCCGCAGGTCGCCGCGGCCGTCGAGGCCCTCGAACCGGCCGCGGTCGCCGCGGCCATCGAGCGCGGCGAGGAGGTGGGCATTCAGGTCGGCGGCAAGGATCACACGCTCGGCACCGATGACCTCAACCTCGTGATGGAGCCGCTCGAGGGCTACGAGGTGGAGGCCGAGGCGGGCCACGCAGTCGCCCTGGAGCTCGACCTCGACGAGGAGCTTCGCCGGGAGGGCCTTGCCCGAGAGGTCGTGCGGGCGGTTCAGGAGGCACGCAAGCAGGCGGGACTCGAGGTCTCCGACCGGATCTCGCTCGAGCTCGCCGGTGACGACGAGCTGCTCGACGCGGCGCGGGAGCACGAGTCCTACATCGCCGGCGAGACGCTCGCCACGTCGGTCGGCTACGGCGCGGACGGCGCCGGCGAGAGCGCCATGATCGAGGGCCGCGAGCTCCGCATCGCCGTCAGCAAGGCCTGAGTGGGCACACTGGACGCGATCGACGCGGTCGTCTTCGACCTGGATGGGGTGCTGGTCGACTCGGAGGCCGTCTGGGACGAGGTCCGCGAGGAGTTCGTGCAGGAGAAAGGCGGCCGGTGGCACGAGGACGCCCAGCGGGACATGATGGGAATGAGCTCGGTGGAGTGGTCGCGCTATGTCCGCGACCGGCTCGGCGTGGACATGGATCCCGAGCGGATCTCGCAGGAGGTCGCCGACCGCGTGGCCGACCTCTATCGCGATCACCTGCCGTTGCTGCCTGGGGCGGTGGAGTCGGTCCGGGCCTTGGCGACCGAGTGGCCACTCGGCCTCGCCTCGTCGTCGAACCGTCACGTGATCGACCTGGTCCTCGAGGAGGCCGGCATCGTCAACGAGTTCAAGGCGACGGTCTCATCGGAGGAGGTCGGAGCCGGCAAGCCCGCTCCCGACGTCTACCTCGAGGCCGCGCGGCGCCTCGATGCTGATCCCAGTTCTTCCGTGGCGATCGAGGACTCGACGAACGGCCTCCGCTCAGCGCACGCCGCGGAGATGACCGTGATCGCGGTGCCCAACGGGGACTTCCCGCCAGAAGCCGATGCGCTGGCGCTGGCCGCCCAGGTGCTCGACTCGCTCGAGGAGCTCACCCCCGAGCGGGTCCGGAGCCTGGTTACCGCGTGATCTCGTAGACCAGGCCGACCATGCCGCTCGAGAAGGTGCGGGCGGAGATCAGCTGCATCGGGCCGCCCGGCGGCCGCCGCTCGAACAGGGGCTTGCCCTCGGCGAGCACGACCGGCACGACCGTCACCTCGACCCGATCCAACAGTCCGTGGTCCGCGAATTGAGACGCCACCGGTCCGCCACCGACGATCCAGATGTCCCGATCTCCGGCGGCGTCCCGCATCTCGTCGATCAGCTCGGGAACCTCCGCGTCGGCGATGCGGACGTCGACGTCGTCGCCCTCCGGAAGCTCGAGCTCGCGGGAGCTCAGCACCCAGGTCGGCTTCCCGCTGTACGCCCAGCCGCGCCCGTGTGCCAGGACCCACTCGTAGGTGGTCGAGCCCATCACCAGAGCCCCTACCCCTTCGTAGAACTCGTCATAGCCCGCCTGACCCGCGTCCGAGTCGGCGCCCTCGAACCTGCCCTCGTAGCCGGTCAGCCAGTCGATCGAGTCATCGGACTCCGCGATGTATCCATCGAGGGTCTGGGCCGCGTAGTAGCGGACGAGGCTCACTCGATCAGCGCTTCCGCCTCGATCTCGACCTTCCAGCGAGGATCGACCATCCCCTTCACGACCACCATCGTCATCGCGGGCCGAGCCTCACCGAAGACCTCGCCGTGGGCGAGACCCACCGCCTCCGAGTCGGCCGCGTCGGTGATGAAGATCCGCGTCCTCGTCACCTGGGCCGGACTCGCGCCGGCCTCAGCCAGCGCAGTCGTGATGATCTCGAGGCAGCGGCGCGCCTGAACACCGGGGTCCGGGTCGCAGGAGCCGTCCGGCCAGATCGGCGCAGACCCCGCGACCTGCACCTGGTCGCCGACCCGGACTGCCCGCGTGAAGCCGAACCGCTCCTCGTATGGGGACCCGGACTCGATGCGCTGCCGATCTCCGGACACGCGCGCATCCTACGGTCCTGTTCGACGGCTTCGAGCAGAAACTCGAGCTAAGCCAGAACACTGGTTCGAGCTCGGACTCCAGCCGTGACTTCGGCCGGGCGCCGACCAGGCGGGTGGCGACCTCGCCGTCCTTGAAGACGATCATCGTCGGGATCGAGAGGACCTCGTACTTCGCCGCGGTCTGCGGGTTCTCGTCGGTGTTCAGGCTGACGATCTTGAGGTCGTCCCGCTCGGAGTCGATCTCCTCGAGGACCGGGTGAACAACCCGGCAGGGACCGCACCAGGGCGCCCAGAAGTCGACCAGCACGGGACCCGTGGCCTCGAGCACGTCGGACTGGAAGGTGGCGTCGGTTACATCGTCGAGCTTGCCCGGCACGGTGGTCTCCTCGGTCGTGGTTGGAAGGTCGATACCCAGTCTAGCCCCGGGTGGCAACATCACTATACAAAGTGAAGTACCTCACCAGCGCCGAAATCTCATGGCGGGAACCCGCCAGATCGCCTCGGCGACGATCGAGCGGCTCATCTTCGACGTGCCGTCCGTGCGGTCCCTGAAGACGATCGGGATCTCCACCACCCGGAAGCCGGCCTTGAGCGCCCGATAGGTGGTCTCGACCTGAAAGGCGTAGCCGCGAGCCTCGATCGTGTCGAGGTCGATCGCCTCGAGCACCTCTCTGCGGAAGCACTTGAAGCCGCCCGTCAGGTCCCTGACCGGCAGGCGGAGCGCGAGGCGCGCGTAGGTGCTGCCGCCGCGGCTGATGAGCCTCCTCATCGGCCCCCAGTCCGTGACTCCGCCGCCGGGCACGTAGCGCGAGCCGATCACGAGGTCGTAGTCGTCGGCCGCGGCGATCAGCTTCGGCACGTAGGCCGGATCGTGGGAGAAGTCGGCGTCCATCTCGACGATCCGCTGGGCTCCGGCGTCGAGCGCGACCTGGAAGCCCGCCAGATACGCGGGGCCGAGTCCCTCCTTGCGCTGCCGGTGCAGGACAGTGATCGAGTCGCTCGACGCCGCCAGCCGGTCGGCGATCTCGCCGGTGCCGTCCGGGGAGTTGTCGTCCACGATCAGCACCCTGCCGGTCTCGGGCAGCTGCTCGAGCACTGCGCCGACGACTCGCTCGAGGTTCTCGGCCTCGTTGTAGGTCGGGAGGATGACCCAGGCCTCGTCGGACCCGGGGGAGGGGGCGGGCACGGCGGCAAGACTAGTTAGCGGCAAACTTGTCTGGTATGCGCAACGCGGAGATCGCCGCCGCCCTTCGGGAGCTCGGGATCCTCTATGAGCTCGACGGGGCCGACCGCTTCCGGGTGCAGGCCTACCGGGAGGCTGCCCGCACCGTCGCCGAAAGCCCGGTGTCGATCGAGCAGCTGGCCGAAGAGGGCCGGCTCACCGAGCTGCCGGCCATCGGCAAGACGCTCGCGGTGAAGATCGAGACGCTGATCCAGACGGGCAGCATCCCTTCGGCGGACAAGCTCAAGGCGAAGTTCCCGGCCACCCTGGTCGAGGTCACTCGCGTGCCCGGCATGGGGGCCAAAACCGCCCGGCGCATCTATGACGAGCTCGGAGTAGAGAACTTGACCCAGCTCAAGGAGGCCGCGGAGCAGGGGCGGATTGCGGGAATGCGCGGACTCGGCGCCAAGACCGAGGAGAACATCCTCTCCTCGCTCGAGGGGGTGACCGAGGACGGCATCGGCGAGCGCCTGCTGCTCTCCAACGTCCTCCCTGTCGCCGAGGAGATCAGCTCCGACCTGCTCGGGCTCGGCGTCGCCAACCGGATCGAGATCGCCGGCTCGGCCCGGCGCTGGACTGAGACCTGCAAGGACCTAGACCTGATCGCGACGACAGACGACCCCGCAGGACTCGTCGAAGCCCTGGCGACGCACGGGCTGTCGGCTGAGTCACGCCGGGGCGGAGACGCCGCCGCGAGCGTCCTCACCCACGCGGGCCTCAAGGTCGATCTCCGCATCGGAACGGAGGAGGCATTCGGCAACCTCCTCCAGCACTTCACGGGTTCCGCCGAGCACAATGTCGAGCTCCGCGAGCGCGCGCTTCAGCGGGGCTACTCGGTGAGCGAGCACGGCGTGGCGGAGGTCGAGGGCAAGAAGGTGCACCGCTTCTCCGAGGAGGCGGGCGTGTACGAGCTCCTCGGCCTGCCCTACATCGAGCCTGAGCTGCGCGAGGGCCGCGGCGAGATCGAAGCGGGTGACACCGGGGAGCTCCCCGACCTGGTCACAGTCGACGACATCCGCGGTGATCTCCACTGCCACACGACCCTCTCCGACGGCCGCAACAGCCTCGATCAGATGGCGGAGGAGGCCCGTCGGCGCGGTTATGCCTACCTGGCGATCACCGACCACTCCGCGAGCCACGGATTCGGCAACCACGTCACCGAGAAGCAGCTCGCCAAGCGCATCGAGGAGATCCGAGCCTTCAACGAGTCGGCGCCGCGCGGCTTCCGGCTGCTGGCGGGTTCGGAGGTGAACATCGGGCTCGACGGGTCACTCGACTACCCCGACGCAGCTGCTCGCCGAGCTGGACTGGGTGATGGGAAGCGTCCACACTTCCTTCGCGATCTCGGAGCAGGCGATGACCGAGCGCGTGATCGCGGCGATGGAGAACCCGCTCGTCGACTGCATCGGACACCTCACGGGTCGGCTCCTGCTTCGTCGCGAGCCGTACGCCGTGGACATGCCGCGCATCGCCGAGGCGGCTGCGAGGACCGGGACGATGATGGAGATCAACGGCAATCCGAATCGTCGCGACCTCAACGAGCACAACGCCAAGCTGGCGGCCGAGGCGGGAGTGCTGATCGTCTGCACCACGGACGCCCACGGCACCGAGACGCTCGCCAACGTCCGCTACTCCGTGGCGACAGCGCGGCGCGCGTGGCTCAGCGCCGATCAGGTGGCGAACACGCGTAGCTGGCGCTCGTTCGCGCCTCTGCGAAAGCGGGCGAAGAAGTAACGCCTCAGGTGAGGGGCTTGGGCAGCTTCGAGCTGCCGGGCGCCCGGAGACCGTCGATGACGATCTCGACCAGTCTCGGCCAGCGGCCAGCGGCCGGACCCATCTCCGCCGGAGTTATTCGCCCGAGGCCGCAGGCGATCATGGGGATGTCGCGCCATTCGAGGTCCTTGCGCAGCTTGCCCGAGCCCTTGGCGCGCTTGACCATCTCGGCCGCAAGCTCGTCCAGGCCGACCACGTAGGCCGACGCCTCCATCACCTCGGGGCGGGATCCCATCACCTCGCAGAGCCCGCGGTCATCGGCCTGGATCTGAGCCGAAAACCGGATGAAGTCGCAGAGCCCCTCCCATGGATCCTTGGCCGCAATCGCTTCGCGCGCCTTCTCAGCGAGCCGCTCGAAGCGCTCGGCGGCGAGCGCGGCGATCAGGTCTTCCTTGGTTGGGAAGTGGCGGTAGACGGTGCCCACGCCGACCCTGGCGGCCTTGGCGACGTCCGGCATCTGCGCGTCCAGCCCCTCGTCCGCGAAGAGCTTCTTGGCTGCGGCGATCACCGCCTCGCGGTTGCGGCGGGCATCGGCGCGAAGGGCGCGGGGCGCGTCGTTCTTCTCGTCCGGCTTGACCTCTGTGACGGTTGTCATCGGATTCGCTTCCCTTCGAGGCGATGCTGTCGAGGTGTGTCGAAGCTCACGCTGCAAACGGAATAAGAATTCCGTATAGTCCAAAGCGAAACCGGAACTCCGCTTCCGATTGAGAGCTTACATGACGAAGATGTCGATTTCGATACACCCCGTTCGTCGTCTAGTTGAAACCGGCGAGAGAAGTCGGGAAGCGACCGAAAGGAGTCAAGGGGGATGACCACAGCCCAGGAATATCTAGAGAAGCGCTGGACCGCATTGATCCTGCTCTGCGTTGCGCAGTTCATCGTGGTTCTCGATGCATCAATCGTCAACGTCGCCCTGCCGAGCATCGGCAAGGGGCTCGGCTTCTCTGAGGAGAACCTGCCTTGGATCGTCAACGCCTACGTGATCGCGTTCGGCGGCTTCCTGCTGCTCGGGGGTCGAGCGGCTGACCTACTCGGTCGGCGTCGGGTGTTCATGGCGGGCCTTGCCGTGGTCGGAATCGCCTCCCTGGCGGCGGGCTTTTCCGCGACACAGGGCCAGCTGATCGCCGCCCGTGCGGCCCAGGGCCTTGGCGCCGCGATCGTCTCGCCGGCGGCACTGTCGATCGTCACCACACTGTTCAAGGACGGTGCCGAGCGCAACAAGGCCCTCGGCGCCTGGGGTGCCGTGGCCGGCTCGGCCGGGGCCGCGGGAGTGCTGCTCGGCGGCATCCTCACCGAGTACCTCGGCTGGGAATGGGTGCTCTGGGTGAACGTCCCCGTCGCCGCGATCGCTCTGGCGTTCACCCCGGGCCTGATCCCGGAGAGCCGCTCTGAGTCGGCCACCCGCCACTTCGATGCCGCCGGCGCGGTGAGCATCACGGCGGGGCTCTCCCTGCTGGCCTACGCGTTCCTCGACGCCAGCAGCTCGGGCTGGGGCTCCACGAAGATCATCAGCCTGCTGGCCGGATCGGTGGCGCTGATCGCGATCTTCGTCGCGATCGAATTGCGCTCGAAGGCGCCGCTCGTGCCATTCCGGATCTTCCGGCTGAGGACGCTGACTGGGGCGAACATCGTCGGGCTGCTCCTCGGAGCCTCCCTCTTCTCGATGTTCTATTTCATCTCGCTGTACATGCAGCAGGTGCTCGGCTACAGCGCGATCCACGCCGGGCTCTCCTACCTTCCCCTGGCGCTGACGATCGTCGTGGCCGCCGGCCTGGGTGGACAGCTGGTCACCCGCTTCGGCTTCAAGCCGATCCTCGCGGCCGGGATGCTGTTCGTCGCCGCGGGCCTCTTGTGGTTCAGCCAGGTCTCGGTGGGCGGCGGCTTCCTGACAGACATCCTGGGCGCCTCGCTGCTGGCGGCGATCGGGCTCGGATTCGGCTTCGTCACCTCGACGATCGCCGCCGTCTCCGGGGTCGAAGAGAAGGAGCAGGGGCTCGCGAGCGGGCTGATCAACACCTCGCAGCAGATCGGCGGGGCGCTCGGGCTCGCGGTCCTGTCGACGATCGCGACGACTCGCACCAACGACGTGATGGCGACCGGTACCTCGACGCTCCCCAACGGGCTCACCGAGGGATTCCAGGCTGCCTTCCTCGGCGGCGCGGTGATCGCAGCGCTGGGCTTCGTCGCCACCCTGGTCCTGATCCGGACGCGTGACAGCAAGGCGCACGTGGAGATGGCGAACGCCGAGGCGGCGCCGCCGAGGCCGCTCCGGCTGGGGCGGTAGCGACCGCACAGGCCGCTCCACTTTGGAACGAAGGGCGTAGCCCGGAGTGACTGAGGTGGGGCGGCCGAAGTCGGTCGCGACTGGTGGCGAAGCCGTCAGGCCGCCTGTCGCCCGCCCCCCACAAGTCGCTTCGGGCTTCGCCCTTCGCTCCCCAAGTGCAGCGGCCTAGGCGGCCGTTGGCGGGGGCGGCGGGTGCCCAGCAGGCGGGCGGTCGCGGCGCAGTCCCGGCGTCCGGATCAATCTGACCGGCTGCAACGCCGAGCCCGGCTCGACGTAGAAGCGGATGCCATCGCGTTCCTCGATCGCGGCGACGGCGCCTTCCCGTGCGCGCCACATCAACGCCGCGGCGAGCGCGAAGCCGGCGCCGACGGCCGACACTCCGGGGAAGACGAATCCGAGCCCGCCGGCGAGCACGGCAAAGGCTCCGATCGGCCAGAGGCGGCCCAGAGCGGCCCGGGCCGGGTTGCCGATCTCAGGCATTGCGCTCGACGTGCGAGCCTGAGCAAGGACGGGCTGCATGGCCTCCGCCGCCTGCGAGGGGCGACCGAGGATGAGGCCTCCGATCAGCGCGATGACCCACCAGCCGAGCGCGACGAAGAGGGTGAGTGTGTCGCCGGTCGTTCCCACCACGATCGCGGTCACGGCCGCCAGCACGGTCGCCGCGCCCGCGGCGAGCAGGACCGTCGTCCGGAGCAGGTCGCAGAACGCCATCGGGTGACGACCCTATTGCGCGAGCGCCTCGAGGACACGCACGAACCCCTGGGGCCCGGGGACGGTCAGATCGGCGGCCTCCGAGATCTCGGGCGGGGACTCGTCGGAGCCGACCGCGATGCAGACGGCGGTCTCCAGCTCCCCTTGGTCGTGAAGAGCTCGTAGGGCCATGAAGGCGTCCACGTCGGTGCGATCATCGCCGCCGTAGAGAGCCGCGCGGACCGGACGGGCCGGGATCAGGGCCGCCACGGCGATGCCCTTGTTGATCGGCACGTTCGGGCGGATCTCGAGGACCTTCTTTCCCTGGTGGGAAACGAGCCCCTGCCACTCCGCCTTGCTGGCGATCTCGTGCGCCAGCGACTCGGCGGCCTCCTCGGTCGGCGCTCCGCGCCAGTGCAGGCCGATGATCGGCCCCTTGTCCTCGATACGGATCCCGGCCCGCGCGAGCTCGGATCGGTCCAGGGCGTCGACGAAGCGTCGGGCGTCGTCCTCGTGGCCGTCGAGCGACGGATCGGGGCGAACCTCGGCGTCCCCGGGCATCAGCAGCTCCATCCCGTGGTTTCCCGAGTAGAAGAGCTCGTCCAGCCCGACCACCCGGCGGGCGTCCTGGGCGCGGCGGCCGCTGAGGCAGCCGACGAGTGCATAGCGCCCGGCCAGGCGGCGAAGAAGCTCGCGAGTGTGGTCGGGGACGCCGGCCTTGGACGCGTCATGGACGATCGGAGCGATCGTGCCATCGATGTCGGTGAGGATCGCCGAGCGGTCCGGCCGCCCTCGGAGAGGCGCTATCAGGGCGGCTAGTCGGTCGCGATCGACGTCGTCGGCCTGTGCGCTCCCGCCGTTCACGCGCTCTAGTATCGCCCGCCATGCCGAGATCTAGGGACCCGGTCGCCACGTCTCGGACCCTGAGGCTGGCGGCCATCGGCACGGCGGGCGGCATCTTCAGCGGCCTGCTCGGGGTCGGCGGCGGCAGCGTGATCGTCCCACTGTTGATCATCTGGCTGGGCTACGGGCCGCGCGAGGCAACTGGGACGAGCCTGATGGCGATCGTGGTGATCGCGGCCGTCGCGGTCACCCTCCAGGCGTTCTACGGCAACGTCGACCCTCCCAACGCGGCCCTCGTGGGAGTCCCTGCCATTGCCGGTGCGTTCGCGGGGACGGCCCTCCAGCAGCGCATCCCGGAGCGCCTCATCTCGGTGCTGTTCGCCGTTCTCCTGGTCGTGATCGCAATCGAGCTGATCGTGCCGTGAGCGAGATCGCGGCGGCAATCCTGGGGTTCTGCGGCGGTATGGTCGGCGGCCTGCTGGGAGTGGGGGGCGGCGTCCTCTTCGTCCCGGCGCTCGTCATCTTCATGGACGAGACCCAGGTGAGGGCGGAGGCAACTTCGCTGCTCGCGATCGTCCCCGTGGCCATGGTCGCCGTCTGGCGCCAGCTCGGCTACGGCAACGTGCGGGTCCGCGACGGCCTGGTGATCGGCGCTCTCTCGCCGGTGGGTGTCGCAATCGGGGTGATCACCTCCAACGAGATCTCCCAACGAGCGCTCGAGCTGATCTTCGCGGGGCTGGCTCTGGTGATCGCCACGCAGCTGGTCATCAGGGCGCTCAGGCCCGCGCGAGAGCCCGACGCCTAGAGGCCCTGCTCGAGCGCGCCCTTGATCCCCGCATCCAGGGCGTTCAGCCGGTGCAGCGCGAGGGCCTCGGGAATGGCGAAACCGCGCCCGGCCGGGCCGCGGCCGCCCTCCGCCCCATGGTGGGAGAGCACACAGTGGAGCAGCGTGGCACGCCGATCGGGCGGCAGCTCCCCCGCGGCGGAGCCGACGATCTCGGCCCCCAGCGCCAGATGCCCGAGCAACCGGCCCTCGTCGGTGATTCCGAACTCGGCCCCGTAGGTGAACTCGCGCGACTTCCCGACGTCGTGGAGCAGCGCGGCGGCCATCAGCAGATCGGAGTCGAGACGCGGATGCAGCTGGCTGACCTCTCCCACCAGCGTGCTCACCGCGACCGTGTGCTCGAGCAGCCCGCCGACGTAGGCGTGGTGTCCGGCCCGGGTGCAGGGGGCGCGGCGGAACTCGGATGCCACCGGCTCCGTGAACAGCACCCGCTCCACCACCTGGCGCAGCGCCGGGTCGTGCACCTCCCGAGTGAGGTGCTCCAGGAATCCCTCGAGTTCCTCGGCGTCGCGATAGGCCGCGGGAAGGAACTCGGCCGGGTCGAGGTCGGCCGGCTCGATCGGCTGGATGTCTTCGACCTCGGCGACCAGCTCCCCGCGAAAGCGCTCGACCTTCCCGGAAACGCGAATGGGGTCGCCGCGCTCGAAGCGCCCCGCGAGGCCGTCCACGTCCCGGAAGGCTCGCGCCGGGATCGACCCGCTGCGGTCGCGCAGCTCGAGCGACAGGTAGATCGACCCGTTGCGCGCCGAGAGCCGGTCCTTGCGGACGCAGGCATAGACGCCCTGAAACCGCTGCCCGGGGCGGAGCTCGGCGATCCGTGTCGTCTGCGCGATTGCTTCCACCTACCGTTGAGTTTTCAGGCTCGACCGGACACCTCGGCGCCCCCGACTCGCTAGTCTCGAACAATGGACGCGCTCGCTTGGGAGGCCGAGCCACCGGAGCTCAGATCCCCCGTCCTCGTCTGTGCATTTGCCGGCTGGAACGACGCGGCCGGCTCGGCGACGACCGCCCTGACGACGGCCGCCGAGTCCCTCGAGGCGGACGTCATCGCGCAGGTCGACCCGGAGGAGTTCTTCGACTTCCAGGCCAACCGCCCGACGATCACCCTCACCGAGGGCCAGACGCGCGAGATCGAGTGGCCGGGCAACGTGCTCCTCGCCGCCACGCCGAGTGGGGCGGAGCGCGACCTGCTCCTCCTCGCGGGCACCGAGCCCAACCTGCGTTGGCGGACCTTCTCCGACGGCATCGCCGAGACCGCCGAGATGCTCGGTGTCGAGATGGTCGTCACCCTGGGGGCGCTGATCGCCGATGTCGCCCACACGCTTCCCGTGCCGATCACCGGCCTCGCCTCAGACGAGGAATTGGTCGAGCAACTCGATCTCGCGCGCTCGAACTACGAGGGCCCCACCGGCGTCGTCGGTGTGCTCCATGACTCCTGCCGCAGGCGGGGAATACCGTCGGCCAGTCTCTGGGCAGCGGTCCCCCACTACGTCGCCGCCGTCCCCAATCCCAAGGCCGCCCTGGCGCTGCTCCGCCGGCTCGAGGGCCTGGTGGGCGTCGCCGTCGAGGCCTCCGAGCTGGAGGAGGAGACGGCGTCCTACGAGAGTCAGGTGAGCCGGGCCGTCGCGGCCAACCCCGAGATCGAGGAACTGGTCAAGCGGCTCGAGGAGGAGCAGGCGGAGCGGTTGGACGTCGAGGACGACGTCCCCTCCGGCGATGCGCTGGCTCGCGACTTCGAGCGCTACCTGCGCCAGCACGGCGACGGCTAGCGCGACGCCTAGCCGACCAGGCGCTCGATCAGGCGGCGTAACTCGGGGCGCAGCTCCTTCGCAGCCTCCGCCGGATCGTCTTCGCGAGCCAGGATCCGCTCGCCCAGGCCATCGAGGGCGGCGACCACCAGGCTGGCGTCCGTAGCGGGATCCGTGCTGCCGAGCGCCTCCATCGCGCCCGCGACCGAGCGCTGCTCGGCGTCGCACCAGCTCTGCGCCGCCTCGCGCAGCTCCGGCCGCCGTCCGGCCTCGAGCCAGAGCTCGTACTCCGCGATGTAGGCGGTTCGGTCCTGCACCGCCGCGACCAGTTTCTGGATCAGCCGGTCCGCCAGGTCCCGAGACGACTTCACCTCGCGGAGCTCCTCGCCCAGATCGCGGTAGCGATCGACCTCGCTGGCGGCGACGTGCTCGAGCGCCTGCCGGAGCAGGTCGTCCTTGGACTTGAAGTAGTAGGTCGTCGAGCCGAGCGGGACTCCCGCCTCCTGGGCGACAGCGCGGTGGGTGACGGCCTGGGTCCCGGAGCGGCCGATGACGCGAAGGGCCGCCTCGAGGATCTGCTCGCGGCGGCTCGCCGTTGCCAGCTCGGCCATTGGGGAAAGACTAGTTGGCACCGGAGAGGTTGAGCCCGACGACGCCGCCGATCACCAGGGCGATGCTGGCCAGCTTGAGCGTCGTCACCGACTCCCCCAGTGCGGCCATGCCGATCACGGCGACGGCAGCCGTCCCGACGCCGGCCCAGACCGCGTAGGCCAGGCTGATCTCGAGTTGCTTCAGCGCCAGGGCCGTGAGCCACAGCGAGGCCGCGTAGGTGGCGATTACGAGGATCGAGGGCGCCGGCCGGGTGAAGCCGTCGGTGTACCGGAGGAAGACGGTCCCGACCACCTCGGTCGCGATTGCTCCTGAGAGATAGATCCACGCCAACATGATGTGTACAAATGTACCAGATTTCTGTACATATGTACAGCCAGCTGCGGCTCAGGCCTCGGAGGCGGGGCAGATCAAGCGAAAATCGCACCAGGAGCAGATCTCAGGGGAGGGGCGGGGCTCGAAGTCCTGGCCGAGGATGCCCTCGCCCACCTCGAGCACCACACCCTCCACCCGCTCGAGATCGTCTGGCGAGCCGCCGACCGCCACCTTCTCATCGGCGAGCACGTACCAGTAGCTCCCCGCCGCTCCCTCGAGGCGCCACGCCTCCCGGGCGGCGAGGCGATAGATGGCGAGCTGCACGTCCGACTCGAGCTCGCGTGGCGGCTTCGGGTCGCCCGTCTTGTAGTCGATCAGCTCGTAGCCGCCGCTCGGCAGCTCGTCGACACGGTCCACGCGGCCGCGCAGGTGGTGGGGGCCGATGCGGAAGTCGAACTTGCGCTCGACCCAGCGAGGCTGGGATCCGCTCGACACCTCGCGCGCGTGGTAGCGGTGGAGCGCGTCGATCGCCTTCTCGCGGAATTGGAGCTCGTCGTCGGACTCGCCGAAGCCGGCCCTCCGCCAGGCGACGGCGAAGAGGCCCATCAGCCGCTCGAGGCTGCCCGCGTTCGGGTCATTTCCCGTAGATCCGGCGCCGGTGTTCGTGGGCGCCGAATTTGCGTGGAAACGCTCCAGGACCTGGTGGATGACGATCCCGAAGCGCTGGTTGATGGTGGTCTCCTGCGGGATGCCGAAGACGCGCGCGAACTTGTACTTGAGCGGGCAGGTCCTGTAGAGCCCGATGTCCGTGGCCGACAGCGCGAGACCTTCGCCGCGACGTGGCAGGAAGGCCTCGAGCGAGGGCTCGTCGCGCTGCGCGATCAGCTCGCGGCGGCGCTTGGCGGCACCCTCCTCGTCGAGCAGGTAGGCGTCGAGGCCGGAGTCGCGCAGAGCCGCTCGCTGCTCGGGCGAGGCCGCCTGCTCGAGGAGATCGTTGACGACGGACAGCGAATCGGAGACCGGCTCCTCGCTCGAGCCCTGAATCAAGCCGGCGAGCTTGATCAGCTCGAGGAAGCGGGCCACCGCGCGGTTGACGTCGACGTAGGTATCGAGTCGGGGCTCCCGCAGCTTGCCGCCCGCGCGCCAGGCCTCCTCGAGCACCTCGTCCTGGATCATCCGGTAGGTCGCCTGGAGACCCTCAGCGGGACCGAAGAGCTCCTCGCCGTGCTCCTGCTCCGGAGCGTCGAGCACGGCGCGCGCGTCCTCGTAGAAGGGGGAGGGGCGGGCCTCACCCGCTTCGGTCGCGGCGGGCCGGGCCAGGACCAGATCCTGGGTGGCCCGCGTCATCGCGACGTAGAGGAGGCGCCGCATCTGCTCCTCGTGGGAGGGCGTTGCCCCTCCGGCTCCGGCGGGAACGGCCGGCGGCCCTGCCGGCGCCGCGCCGGGGACGGCTCCGGCGTTGAGACCGACGATGTAGACCCGCTTGAACTCGAGGCCCTTGGTCCGCTCCAGGGGCATCACCCTGACCGCGGCGGCGATCGGCTCGTTCTGCTCCTCCACCGGAGCGACGCCGGCCTCGGAGACCGCGACCAGGTAGCGGACGAAGTCTCGGTTCGAGCCGCCGGGCTCGCGGCGCATCCACGCCTCGGCCAGCTCGCCCAGCCGCGACAGGTTCCGCAGGCGCTCGGCCGCTTCCGGGTGCGCCGCGAACAGCCGGTGGCGCCGGAACCCGATCCGCTCGATCAGCCGCCTGACGAAGACGTCGGCGCGCATCTCACCCATCGCGCGAGCGGCAGCGCGGTGAAGCTGCAGGAACTCCCTGATCCGGTCGCGCGCCTCCGGCGGGATCTGCGGGCTCTCGAGCGACGCCTCCAGCGCGGAGACCATGTCGAGTTTCCGCCGCCGCGCGATCGTCGTGCAGCGTGCGAGATCGACGGAGCGCAATTCGATCGGTGGCCGGCTGAGGGCGCGGACCGCGGCAGCCGCGTCAGTCGGGTCGGCGAGCAGGCGGAGCCAGGCGATGACGTCCCGGACCTCCGGCCGCTGGAAGAAGGCTCCGGGCCCGCTCATCCGGTACGGGACGCGGCGCTCCTCGAGGGCCGCCGCGATCGCGCGCGCCGGCCCGCCTCCTCGCGGCACCGCGACGCAGGTCTCGTCCATCTTCACCTCGCCGGCCGCGAGCCCAGCCTCGATGTCTCGAGCGACCGCTTGGGCCTCAGCGCGCTCGTTGGTCCCGCACCAGAAGCGGACGCGGGTGGGGGGCCCTGCGGCGCGGCGCGGCACGTCGCCAGCGCGAGCCGCGGAGGCCACCACGGCATGCGAGGCATCGAGCAGGTCCCCGCCGTAGCGCCAGGTCGGTTCGAGAGCGATCTCCTCTGCGGCGAGCGCCTGCCGCGCCCAGGACGAGGCCGCGTCGCACGGGCCCCGCCCCTGTTGGTCATCGCAGGACAGGACCGTGGAGCCTGCGCCTCGCGCGAGGGCTTCGATCAGCGAGCGTTCGGCCGGGCATGCGTCTTCCAGCTCGTCGACCAGGAGGTGCGGGAAGCGCTCCGCGACCGATCCCGCGAGGGCGGGCCGCTCGCCGAGGAGCCTGGTCAGCTCGAGCACTCCGTCGATGTCGTCCATCGCACCCGCAGAGCGGAGCATCGAGTCGTGAAGCTCGTAGATCTCCGCGAATTCCCGCTCCCTCGCCGAGGAGTCGCGCTCCGAGCGCGACCCCCCCGCCTGCTCCTCGGCCCAGCGGCCGAAGCGCTCGGCCGTCACGCCCGCCGACTTGAGGGCGTCGATGCGGTCGACGATCCGGGCGAGCAGTCCGGCGGGGTTTCCTCGGATCTCGTGTCTGCGGAGGGGAAGCTCGTCTATTCGGTCGAGCAGCATCGCGAGGCGCTCGGCCGGGCTCAGGGACTCGAAGAACGGGTCGATCTCGGCCTCGGTCGCGTGCTCGCGGAGGAGCCTCGCCGCGGCCACGGGGTGGGTGTGGACGACCAGCTCCTCGTAGCCCGTGTCGATATTCGCCTCGGCCCGCGCAGTGATCCGGCGTGCCGCGGCCACCGAGCGCGTCAGGACCAGGGCGCGTTGCCCCTCCCCGACCAGGCGGGCCAACCTCCGCGCGACCGCCTCGGTGCGACCACTGCCGGCGACCCCAGCCACGAGCAGCACGCCGTCGCCGTGCGCGACGGCCGCCTCCTGCTGCTCGTTCAGCCTCGGGGCCGCGGGATCGCCCTCGTCTCCCATCCGGGCTCAGGCTAGATCATGCGTCAGGCGGCCCGGCCCAGGTCCCGCTGGGCGCGCGAAAGCCAGTCGCTAATCTCGCCCGATGGTCGCCCATGACTGATGCCACAGGCGGCGAGCAGGCGCCGGCATCCGCCTCCGTCGGCCCCTCCGACGAGCGCTGGACCGCCGCCTGCCGCAGTGCGGTCGAGGTCCACCGACGGATCTTCGAGGAGCACCGCACCATCGCCCAGCGCACGCAGTACGAGGACGTCGGCGCCGGGGGCGACCGGACCCTCACGATCGACCGCCTCTGCGAGGACGCGGTCTTCGACGAGCTCGAGGCTCTGCACAGCGAGGGGTACGGCTTCACGGCGGTTTCGGAGGAGCGGGGCTCCGTCACCTTCGGAGACGGCGACTCGCCGCTCCGGGTGGTCATCGATCCGATCGACGGGTCGCTCAACGCGCGCCGCACCATCCCCCTGCACAGCCTCAGTGTCGCCGTGGCCGACGGCGATTCGATGGACGACGTCAGCTTCGGCTACGTCTACGAATTCGGTGCCGGCGAGGAGTTCGTCGCCAGCATCGACGGCGACGCGCTGCTCGACGGCCGCCCGCTGGAGGTGGCCACCGGGGAGGGGCTCGAGGTGATCGCACTGGAGGCGACCAAGCCGGAGCGCGTCCTGAAGGCGGCCGAGCTGCTCCAGGGCCGGGCGTATCGCATCCGCGTTCCGGGTTCGATCGCGGTGGCACTCTGCTACGTGGCGGCCGGTCGCTACGACGGCATGATCACGACCCGGAACGCGCGCTCGGTCGACGCGGCGGCGGGCCAGCTGGTTGCCAGGTGCGCCGGCGCCGCACTCGAGTTCGCGGGCGGTGGGCTCGCGGACGCACCCCTCGATCTGAGCGCCCGCTATGACGTCGCGGCCGCCCGGACGGTCGAGGACCTGCGCGTGCTCCGCGAGGTCGCAGGACGCGGTGCATGGCTGAGCGACTCGTTGACTGGAACCTCGCCGAGCGGCTCGCTCTCGCGCTGTCGGGATCCGGGCCGCAATGGAACGGGAGCGAAGTCGAGCTCCGCTCGGAGTCCGACCGCGCCGCGCATCTGGTCAGGCGCTACACCGGCCTGCGCCCGAAGGGCCAGCTGCCCGAGGCCGAGCTGGTCGGCAGAGCCGAGTGGGCCAGGGTCAACCTCCAGTCGTTCCAGCAACTCTCGGCGAGGGTGGAGGAACACCTGCAGGAGCGGATGTCCGGCCCGAACAACGGCAGGGTCTCGGGGATCCAGAGGACGATCGTCCGTACCGCGACGGGTGCTGAGGTCGGTCTGGCCGTCGGCTACCTGTCGCAGCGGGTGATCGGCCAGTACGACGTTGCGCTGATCGGCCCCGCCCGGGCGCCCAGACTGCTCTTCGTGGGACCCAACCTGTCGTCGGCGCGCGCGCGACTCGGCGTCGACCGCGACCTGTTCCTGCGCTGGATCGCCCTCCACGAGACGACCCACGCCGTCCACTTCGCCTCCGTGCCGTGGCTGCGCGAGCACATCGGGGGGATCGCCGAGGAGCTCTTCGAGAAGGCCGCCGTCGAGGTCAAGCCGACCGAGATCCTCGGCAAGCTCGCTCGGCTGAACCCACGTGAGCTGCTCCGCTCCGTGAAGAGCGGAGAGCTCGCCACACTGCTCCTGCCGGACGACCAGCGCCAGCTCGTGGACCGCCTGACGGCCGTCATGACCCTCGTCGAGGGGTACGCCGAGCACGTCATGGATGCCGTCGGCGACCGGCTCGATCCCGGCTACACCGACCTGCGCCGCGCCCTCGACCAGGACCGGGAGCGCCGCGGCCTGCTCGACTCGATCGTCTCCAAGGTGCTCGGCCTCGAGATGAAGCTCGCCCAGTACCGTCGTGGCAAGATCTTCGCGGACGAGGTCGTCCGCTCCCACGGGATCAGGACGCTCAACCGGGCCTGGACCGGGCCGGACGCGCTCCCCACGGCCGACGAGCTCGAGCGCCCTGAACGGTGGGTGGAGCGGGTGGGGGCGGCCCGCGAGCGTCGCTTCGCTTGCCCTTTTCAGCCGCGTGTAACCGCTCCCAAAAGCGGGGTAAGAACATGTGTTCGCCAAAACATGTGTTCGGTGCTAGCCTGCCGAACTCGCCGAGAGCGACGAGTCCGACGTAAGCAACTTTGAAGGGATCAAGAGCCGAGATGCCTACCAAGACAGAGACCAAGACCAAGACCCAGGCGAAGAGTGGCACCGCCGCCGCAACCACCACCGACCGCAAGCCGTCCGAGCAGGCGCTACAGGCCGTGGACGTGGCGCTCGGCGCCGGCCCGACGGTCGCCGACAACGTCCGTCAGACCGCCGAGACCTGGACGAACTCCGAGGCGCGCTCGCAGGAGATCGATGAGCTTCAGAGGCGGGTCCAGACCCTGCGCAACTCGAAGGGCCGCAAAAGCGAGATCAAGACGCTGCGCAAGCGCCTCGCCGCGGAGGTCGAGAAGGCCGAGGCGAAGGGTGGGGACGTCCGCCGGCAGGTCACCGACCAGCTCGTCGGCAGGGCGCGCAAGGCGCGTCAGCGCGTCGAGCCCGTCTACAAGCAGCGCGTGGAGCCGACCGTCAAGAAGGTCGTCGAGCGCGTCTAGCCGCTTAGCCCGGGCCGCCTCGAGGAGCGGCGCGCCCGGAGAAGTTCCGCCCCCGATGTCAGGACGGGCGGAAGGCAGTACCTCTCCTCCCTCGAAAACCGGGCCCTCGTGGCCCGGTTTTCGCATTCATGGAGGGCTTGATGGGCGGACCCGGCGTGGTCCCTAGACTCTCAGTCATGCCTACCAAGGAACAGATAACCGAGAAGCTGACTCGGGTGATCGATCCCGAGCTGCGCCGCTCGATCGTCGAGCTCGGCATGGTGCGCTCGATCGAGATCCGCGACGACGGGGGCGTCGAGGTGGTCGTCTCGCTGACGACGCCCGGCTGTCCGATCCGCTCGCACTTCCAGCAGGCTGTCGTCCAGAACGTCGCCGAGCTCGAGGGCGTCAAATCTGTCGAGGTCGGATTCGACGTCCTCTCCGAGGGCGAGAAGTCCGACCTGCAGCAGAAGCTCGGCCGCCCGAAGCTGCCCGACGGCGCGCTCGCTCAGGTGAAGAACGTCATCTGCGTCGCCTCCGGGAAGGGCGGGGTCGGCAAGTCCACGATGACCGCGAACCTGGCCGCCGCCCTACACGCGGAGGGCCATCGGACGGGCGCGCTCGACTGCGACGTCTATGGCTATTCGATCCCCCGCATGCTCGGGATCAACCAGAAGCCCGAGGTCTCGCCGGAGCGAAAGATCATCCCGCCGGTCTCGCCCGCCGGCCCGAGCGTGATGTCGATCGGCTTCTTCGTCGAGGAGAACGCCGCGGTCGTCTGGCGGGGACCGATGCTCCACAAGGCGATCCAGCAGTTCCTCGAGGACGTCGCCTGGGATGAGCTCGACTACCTCCTGCTCGACCTCCCGCCGGGAACCGGCGACGTCTCGATGACGCTCGCCCAGCTGCTGCCCCAAGCCAAGATCCTGCTCGTCACCACCCCGCAGCCGGCGGCGCAGAGCGTCGCCAGCCGCGCTGCCGAAATGGCCTCGAAAGTCGACCTCGAGATGCTCGGCGTGATCGAGAACATGTCCGCCTTCACCGGGCCTGACGGCGAGCGCGTCGCGATCTTCGGTGAGGGCGGTGGCCAGCTGCTCGCCGACGAGCTCGATGTGCCGCTGCTGGCCAAGGTCCCGCTCTCGACCGAGCTGCGAGAGCACGCCGACGAGGGCAGGCCTCTGGTGATCGACGACCCGGATGCACCTGCTTCGCAGATGATTCGCGAGGCGGCGCGAGGCATCATCGCCGCGACTCCGGTGGAACTGCCGGTCATGCAGGTCGCCCGGATGGAGGCCGCGCCGGCGACGAACGGCGGGGTCAGCGGCACCGAGCTCCCGATGGCGCCCTAGGCGAATGCCTTCCCGCTGGCGGGCGACCGCCGCGGCTCTCGTCTGCGCCCTCCATCTCGCTCTCTTCGTCCCGACGATCGGCGACTGGTCGTCGATCCTCGTCAACGACTTCGCGCCCCAGGCGAAGGCGATCAAGGACGGAGACCTCCCCTACCGGGACCAGAGGATCGAGTATCCGCCGCTCTCGATCCCCGTGCTGATCGCACCCGCCTACATCGACGACAGCACCCAGGGCTTCGTCGACGGCTTCATGTGGGAGATGCTCGCCTTCGACCTCGCGATCGTCGCGCTGATCGCGCTCGGTCTGCCGGGCGATGGCCGGCGCATCCTCGAGGCGCTGGGCATCTACACCGTCGGCCTGGTGGCTCTCTCGGGGGTCCTCCTCGACCGATCGCTGATCGACTACGGGCCGCTCGCGCTCGACCGATTCGACCTCGTCCCCGCCCTGTTCGTGCTGGCCGCGGTCTTCGCCCGCGACCGAGGCCGCTCGGCCACCTGGTCGGGTCTGCTCTCGATCGGGGTGGCCATCAAGGCGTTTCCGATCTTCCTCTACCCGGCGCTCCTCCGCGGGGAACGGAACGTGCGGCGGGTGATCGTCGCCGGGGCGATCCCGCTCGTGCTCTGTGCCGTCGCTGTGATCGCGACGGGGGACGAGTTCGGATCGGCGATCACCTACCACACCGAGCGAACCCTCCAGGTGGAGAGTCTGGGCGCGAGCGGGTTCGAGGTCGCTCACGCTCTCGGAGCATCCGGGATCGCGACGGGTGTGGGCCACGGCGGGTTCGAGATCTCCACCTCGGCATCGACCGCGGTTCGGTGGCTCCTGGTCGTGATCGGCGCGGTGGGCTACCTGTGGCTGGTCTGGGCCGGCTGGCGCTCGCGAGCGACGAACCTCGAGCTCGTCTGCGCCCTGCTCGCGGTGCTGGTCGTCTTCGCCCCGGTCCTCTCGCCGCAGTTCCTGCTCTGGCTGCTGCCCGTATCGGCGTGCGCCTACGGGCTCCGGAAGGAGAACGTCGTCTTGCTGCTGGCGATCCTCTTCACCCAGATCGAGTTGCAGCATTACGACGGTGTGGACAGCCTGGCCGGCAGCTTCGTCTGGCCACTGGCGATTCGCAACCTGCTCCTGCTCGTCTACCTGGCGATGGTCGCCGCGCCGATCCTCTCCAGGCGCACCGGGGCCTCGCGCGGCCGCGAGGAAGAAACCCGTTCCCTCGCGGCCGCTGCTGCCCCGGTGTAGCCCCCGCCAGGTTCCCCCAAGCTCGGCCCATCAACCCTGCACAGGAAGGTAGCCCCGCCAGAGCGGGAGCACAACGCGCCTTCGGTGCGACAAATGTCGAGATCTCGAGCCGGCCGGGATCGGCGCAGATTCGCCAAAGCCCTGCAAATGAGGCAAATCTGGGGGAACTTTGGGAAATTGCGACGGCAATCGCCGCGTCATTGTCAGGCCGCGACCCCCCTACATTCGTTGGGGCGGTTCTAGGCCTTCGACTTGTAGTACTCGAGGTTGATCTGCGTGTATTTGGTCCACTCCTCGGGGAGCTGGTCCTCGGCGAAGCACGCGTCGACAGGGCAGGCCTCGACGCACGCGTCGCAGTCGATGCACTCGTCCGGATCGATGAAGAGCTGCTGCACGTTGTCGTAGTCCGGCTCATCCGGCGTGGGATGGATGCAGTCGACCGGGCACACCTCTACGCAGGAGTTGTCCTTCTCGCCTATGCAGGGCTCTGCGATGACGTATGCCAAGGCGCGTATTCCTTTCCCGAGTCGTGGTTGCGATTGCGGCGCCCATCGGGCGCCGCGGGGACGCGCCATTTTAGGCTAGGCGCCCCCTCGATGGGTGCCGAGGTCGGGTGGTTACAGTCCGCGTCGTGATCCTCCTCACGGGAGCAACCGGCGTGGTCGGCGGAGAGCTCCTGCCCATTCTGCTCGCCGAAGGCCGCGACGTGCGCACCCTGGTCCGCGATCCTCGGAAGCTGGGCGAACACCGGGTCGACGTCCAGATCTCCCTCGGCGACATCGGCGACCCGTTCTCCCTCCGCCACGCGATGCGAAGCGTGGACACCGTCATCCACCTGGCGGCGACCATCCGCGACCAGCCCGGCGGGACGATCGAGGAGCTCAACGGGCTGGCCACGGTCCGCCTGCTGCGCGCCGCCGAGCGGGCCGGGATAGGGCGCTTCGTCTTCTTCTCGGCGATGGGAGCGACGGCCTTCCAGCGGACCCGCTTCTTCCGCTCCAAGGCGCTGGCCGAGCACGCCGTGGAGCAGTCCCCTCTCGAGACCACGGTCTTCGCGCCATCGATCATCTACCGGCCGGGAGACCCCTGGATCACGCTGCTCCAGCGCTTCAGCCTCTTGCCCGCCGTGCCGGTCTCGGGTTCGGGTCATGCGCTCTACCAGCCGATCTGGGCCCGGGATGTGGCCCGCTGCGTTGCCGGCTCCCTCGAGGCGAGCGGCTCGAACCCGGGCTCCGACGGTCGTTTCGAGCTCGCCGGCCCCGAGCTGCTCTCCTACGACGACATCGTCGAGGTCGTGATCGAGGCGAGCGGCCGCAGACGCCCCCTGTTCCACGTGCCGCTGCCTCTCGTGCACACCGGGCTGCGAGCGCTCGAGCTGCTCGCCGGGCCCTCCGTGTTCGCGACCTGGGAGGAGGCGGAGCTGATGGAGGTCCCGATGACCAGCCGGCGCGACACGACCGATGCCGAGCGTCTGGGGGTTGAGCCGCGGTCGATGGGGGACGTCCTCGGCGCGCGCGGCTAGGCCGAGCGGGTTCGCTCGACGAGCAGGACGGCCAGGCCGGCGACCAGCTCCAGGAGGCCGCCGATCATCGAGACGCGGCCGATCAGGTCGAGGCTCCACTGCGGAGGATCCTCCGGCACGTCGAGCCCGGAGAGCAGGTGGTCGTAGAGCCAGCGGTAGAGATGTTCGGGGGCGTCGAGGGCGTGGAGGCCGAGGGTGATCGCCGACCCACTGATCAGCAGCAGGCCGGCGATCCGCAGCTTGCTCATGTCCCCAGCTAAGCGAAGGGCCCGGTCGCCCGGGCCCCAGCTTGAATCGGGTTGCTCCTCGGCTTCGCCTGCGGAGCACCCCCTCAGAACACTCGCCTGTTAGGGCAAGAGTAGTCCTTACATCATCCCGCCCATGTCGGGCATGCCGCCCCCGGGCATCGCGCCGGCGCCGTCCTTCTCGGGCGGCTCGGCCACGATGGCCTCGGTGGTGAGGATGTTCTTTGCGATCGAGGCCGCGTTCTGCAGGGCAGAGCGGGTGACCATCGTCGGGTCGATGACGCCGTCGGCGACCAGATCGCCGTACTCGCCAGTCGCCGCGTTCAGGCCCTCTCCGTCCTTCATGCCACGGACCTTCTCGACCACGACCGAGCCCTCGAAGCCCGAGTTCTCGGCGATCTGCCGAATGGGGGCCTCGAGCGAGCGCTGGATGATCGATGCGCCAGTCCGCTCGTCGTCGTCCTCGTAGGAGTCGAGGGCGATCGCGTCCTGAGCGTTCAGCAGCGCAACGCCGCCACCCGGGACGATGCCCTCCTCGAGCGCCGCTCGGGTCGCCTGCAGGGCGTCCTCGACGCGGTGCTTCTTCTCCTTCATCTCGGTCTCGGTGGCCGCCCCGACCTTGACGACAGCGACGCCGCCGGCCAGCTTGGCCAGCCGCTCCTGCAGCTTCTCGCGGTCGAAATCGGAGTCGGTCGTGTCGATCTCCTGCTTGATCTGCTTGATCCGGCCCTTGATCTGCTCGGCCTCGCCGGCGCCGTCGATGATCGTGGTCGTGTCCTTCGAGACCACGACGCGACGGGCATGGCCAAGCTGCTCGAGAGCGGTGTTCTCGAGCTTCAGGCCCATCTCCTCGGTGATCACCTCGCCGCCGGTGAGGATGCCGATGTCCTCGAGCATCCGCTTGCGGCGGTCACCGAAGCCCGGCGCCTTGACGGCAACGCCGGTGAACGTGCCGCGTAGCTTGTTCACCACGAGGGTCGCGAGGGTCTCACCCTCGACATCCTCGGCGATGATCAGCAGCGACTTGCCACCCTGCATCACCTGCTCCAGCACCGGCAGGATGTCGCGCACCGAGCCGATCTTCTGGTTCGCGATCAGGATGTAGGGGTCCTCGAGAACGGCCTCCATGCGGTCCTGGTCGGTGACCATGTAGGGCGAGATGTAGCCCTTGTCGAACTGCATGCCCTCGGTGAACTCGAGCTCCATCCCGAAGGTCTGGCCCTCCTCTACGTTCACCACGCCGTCCTTGCCGACCTTGTCGATCGCGTCGGCAATGATGTTCCCGATCTCGTCGTCGGCCGCCGAGATGGCGGCGACTCGGGCGATCTGCTCCTTGCCCGCGATGTCCTTGGACTGCTTCTCGCGGAGGTTCTCGACGACCTCGTCGACGGCCTTCTCGATGCCGCGGCGCAATCCCAGCGGGTTGGCGCCGGCCGCAACGTTCCTGAGACCGTGGCGGACGATGGTCTGAGCGAGCAACGTCGCCGTGGTGGTGCCGTCACCGGCCACGTCGTTGGTGGCGGTCGCCACCTCACGGACCAGCTGGGCACCCTGGTTCTGGAAGACGTCCTCTACCTCGATCTCTCGAGCAATGGTGACGCCGTCGTTGGTGATTGTGGGCGCTCCGAACTTCTTGTCGAGGACGACATAGCGTCCCTTCGGACCGAGCGTCACCTTGACCGCATTGGCCACGGCGTCGACCCCGTCCTGCAGAGCGCCACGCGCATCCTCCTCGTACAAAAGCTCCTTATGAGCCATGTGTTTGCTTCCTCCTTCCGAAGTTGTTGCCTACGCGACCTTCGCGAGCACGTCTGACTCGCGGAGGACGAGCAGGTCCTCGCCGTCGACAACGATGTCGGTGCCTCCGTACTTGGAGTAGAGGACCTCGTCCCCCTCGCTCACGTCGAGCGGGCGGCGACTGCCGTCCTCGTTGACGGTGCCGTCACCGACGGCCAGCACCTTGCCCTTCTGGGGCTTCTCCTTCGCGGTGTCGGGGAGGACGATCCCGCTTGCGGTCGTCTCCTCCTCCTCGACCGCCTGAACGATCAGGCGGTCGCCTAGCGGCTTCAGGTTCATTGGCATTCCTCCTGGGTCAAATAGGCGATGAAAGTTCGTTTCGGGAATTTGGCACTCTCGATAGAAGAGTGCCAGACGGAGTGATTGTAGCTAGACAGCGAGCTCGGGCAAAGCTGCCGTGGCACAGTCGCTAGTCGAGTGCCAGCAGGCGGGCACCGAGCAGCCCCGCCAGGCCCTTGCCACCGTTCCGCATCACGTAGTCGTGGTTGACGGCGAAAATCGGCCGCGCGACCGGTGCCAGGGCGTTCATCCAGGCGCGGGTCGTGCGGACGTTCCACTCATAGAGGACGGCGGTGACCCCGTCCTGGTCGAACAGCCGCCAGCGACCGGTTCCAGAGAGCTCCCCGCTCGCCTCCCCCTCTAGCAGTCGGGGCCGCTCAACCTTCGTCGTGCGCACGAAGAACTCGAGCCGATAGGGGAGCTTCGACTTCCAGACGTAGCGGCCGTACTGGCCGACCCCGTCTTCATCGCCCTCCTCGAGCTTCTCGGCCTCGAGCACCCCCTTCCACCATTGCGGCCAGCGCTCGGAGTCGTAAACCGCCTCCCAGACCCGCTCGCGTTCGGCCTCCAGGAGCCAGGTGGTCAGGAAACGGTAGTCGCCCATGCTGGGAATCTACGTTCGCCCCAGCACGGACGGATCACCCGGAAGCCGAGCTAGTTCCGGGACGGCGTCTCGCCGTTGCCGAACTGCGTTGAGGGCCGCTCGACGATCTGGGAGAAGCGGATCACGGTGACCGTGTCGTCGTCGGAGATCGTCCGGGTGTAGATCGTGCGGAGGAAGTCCACGGTCTCCTCGGGACGGCGGAACTCGGGGTTGTCGTGCTCGATGTCCCGGGCGGAGAGGTCCCCGACCCTCTTCACCTCGACGTCGTCGATCACGGCGGCGAAGATCTTCTCCCGCGGCTGGTGGCGGTAGCCGATCGTGATCCAGACGACCTGGCCGCGCTTGTATTTGCGGGACTTGTCGCCGAGCCGGATCGTCGCCGTCTTGCGACCGCTGCGGAGCTGATCGACGAAGATCGGCGAGTAGAAGTTGAGGACGTAGAGCCCCGAGTTCACGGCCCGAGCCTACTTCAGGCGCGGCAGCTGCGGCCGCCGCTTCAGTCCGGTGGCTGGAAGCCCTCGGCGCCGATCAGCGGAACGAAGCGGCACGGCCCGATCGTCTCCTGGCGCAGGTCCCCGTTCTCCCTGATGAACGCCGTGAGCAGGTCGGCCGACCCGGTCGCGATCGGCACCACCAGCCGGCCGTCCGGCGCCAGCTGGGAGAGGAGGCTGTGCGGGGCCTCGGGCGACGCGGCGTGCACCGCGATGGCGTCGTACGGGGCTCGCTCCGGATGGCCGCGACTGCCATCGCCGATGACCACCTCGACGTTCCGGATGACGAGCTCGTCCAGCCGTTCGCGGGCCCATTCGCCCAGCTCCGGCACCCGCTCGATGCTGACGATGTGGTCCGCGAGCTCGGACAGCACCGCCGCGGAATAGCCGGAGCCGGTCCCGATCTCGAGCACCAACTCGTTCCCGCGGAGGTTGAGCGCCTGACAGATCGCGGCCACCACCCAGGGTTGGGAGATCGTCTGCTCGTGGCCGATCGGCAGGGCCGAGTCGTTGTAGGCGCTCCGCCGCACGCCCTCGGGAACGAAGTGCTCGCGGGGCACCGCGTCCATCGCCCGAAGGACCCGCTCGTCGGAGATGCCCCGCCGGCGCAGCTGCCGCTCGACCATCGAATGGCGTTGCTCCGAGAAGTCGGTGGAGCGTCCGAAGGACACTCAAAAAATGTAGGCGTCGAGCCGTTCGGGCTCGATCACGGTGACTCGGCCGCGTCCGACCTGCACGACGCCTGCGCGCTCGAGGGTGGCGAGGAAGCGGCTGACGCTTTCGCGGGAAGTCCCCGCCATCTGGGCGAGGTCCGACTGCCGCAGGCGGATGGTGACGCCGTCCTTGACGAGTGGGGTGACGGCCTCCTCGGCGAGCAGCTGGTTGAGGACGCCCGCGACGCGGCTGGGAACGGTCTGGAAGGACTGGCGGGCGATCCGCTCGTTCGCCTCCCGGAGGCGCCGGGTGAGGGCGACAACGAGCTTCTCGGCCATCTCGGGGTGGCTGCGAATCAGGTTGCGCATGTCGCTGGCTGGAAGCGCGAGCAGCTCGGTGTCCTCCGCCGCCTCGACGCTGGCCGAGCGGCTCTCGCCGTCGAGCATCGCCAGCTCGCCGAAGATCGCGCCGGGGCCGAGGGTCGCCAGCGTGATCACGCGACCATCGGAGTGCTGGCGCGTCACACGGCAACTCCCCTTGCTGACGATGTAGCAGGCGTCGCCGGGGTCGCCCTCGTGGAAGACACGGGTCTCTCGCGGGTAGCTGCGCGGGATCGCCACCTGGGCGACGCGATCCAGGTCCTCCGGTGTGAGCTCCGAGAACAGCGGAACCCCTCCGAGCAGCTCGACGGTCTGTTGCCTAACTCCGCTCTCCATACCCATTCGTGATTATCACGGGTTCAGCCCGTTTGGCAGCCCGGGCACCAGTAGGTGGTACGCGCGTCGTCGCCCTGGGCTCGCGACTCGATCCTCGTACCGCAGCGAGGGCAGGGCTCGCCGGCTCGGCGGTAGATGCGCTTCGACTGTCGGCCCGACTCCACCGCCTCGAGCATGAGGCCGCGAGTCGCGTTCAGCACCGCCGCTAGCTCGTCGTCGCCAAACGAGTCGACGCGGCGATTCGGATCGATCCGCGCCGCGAAGCATCCCTCGGACTTGAAGATGTTGCCGATTCCGGCCACCAGTCGCTGTCCGAGGAGCGCCTGGCCGAGCTCGATCTCGGGCGCGATCGCTCGCATGCGACCGATGACAGCGGCCGAGTCGAAATCGTCGGCCAGGACGTCGGGTCCGAGCCGCGCCAGCCGCGGATCCTGCCGAAGCTGAGCCTCGGTCGCAATCCGCATCCTCGATCCGCCGAAGTTGACCGCCTCGGCGCCGTTGCCCGTCAGCGCGATCCAGGCCTGGGAGCGCGGCCGCCGCCAGCGTTCGCCCTCGCGATAGAGCTGCCAGGTGCCCCGCATCCCCAGGTGGCTGTGGAGGACGAGCCGATCCTCGAAGTGGAGGAGAAGGTGCTTGCCGCGGCTCTCGACCCGCTCGAGCACCAGGCCGTCGATGGCGGAGGGCGCGAGGCCCTCGGGCCGGCGGGGACCCGGAGTCCGGATCGAGACCGGTTCGCCGGCCAGGGCGGCATCAATCCGCCGAGCGATGCGGAGGATCGAGTCCCCTTCCATTACGAATCGGGTTGCTGCCAAGAACTAATCGGGTGCTGCTCCGCTCGCGTCCGCTGCACCCTCTCACCTCCGCTGCACCCTCTCATTACGCGACCAGGCGGCGCGGCTGGCGGCGGAAGCCGGCCTCGATCAGCGCCGCCTCCATGCCCGAGCCGATGACGGGCTCGCCATCGACCCGCTCTACTGCGAGTTTCTCGATCTCGCCCGCCTGCGCCGCCTCGGCCAGCGCGCCGAGGCACTCGATGAACTCACCGTCGTCGATCTTCTGGAGGCGGAGCAGGCCCTTGCCTCCGCGCTCGACATACACCAGCGGCTCGCCATCGCGCAGCAGCACGTAGGCGCCCGCGGTGCGCGCCGGACGCCTTTGCCCCTCGAGCTTCGGCCACGACAGAGTGGCTCCGTAGGGATTCGCGGGGTCGGTCGCCGCCAGGACCTGGAGCGACGCGTCCGCCCTCGGCAGGCTGCGGAGCCGCTCGACGGCGCCGGGCAGGGCGAACTGGGCCCCGCCGAGGCCCTCCACGAAGTAGCCGCGTCTGGCGGTGCCGAGCAGCTCGAGGTTCTGGAGCTCGCCGTAGATCGAGGCGAAGCCGCCGGGGATGCCCTCGGCGATCGCTGTCTCCCGGGTCACGATGCCGTGGCGCTCCAGCATCAGCTCGGCGAGGGCGCGACTCCGGGGGCCGGCCGAGGGCGCCTCGGCGAACAGCGGGGCGGTCAGAGACCAGCGGCCGAGCACGGTCCCCGAGGCTGCCGCGCGGCGCCGGGCGAAGCGTCGGCCGCCCCCCTGGGTTCGCTGGGCTGCCCGCAAGCGAGGGGCGCGCAGCGGCGCGAAGGCGTCGTTGGTCACCTCTCCGGACCAGGCCAGGTCCCAGAGTGCCTCGTGCAGCTCCTCGGCCGAGCCCTCGAGCTCGAGCAGGTCGAGCCAGAAGCACGGCCCCTGCGCGAGCCGCTCGCGGATCGCGTCATGGGTCTCCCCGTCGGGGCGATCGAGCTTCGCGTTGCCCGGCGGAGGGCCGGCCAGCCTGACGTCCTCGCGGAAGTAGAGGGCCACCTTGCCGTCATTTCGTCCCAGTGCTCCGGCTCCGACCCAGACGAGCTCGCCGCTCGTGCAGAGCTCGTCCAGCCAAGCCGGACTGTAGGAGCCCAAGCGCCGAGGCAGGACGTCCCGCTCCCAGGTCTTCGGGGTGAGGGCGACCCCCTGGAGCGAGACGAGAGCCTCGCGGAGGCGGTCCGGACCGGCGCCGCTGCGGCCGTGGGCGTCGACGTTCTGCCAGCTCGGCAGGAAGCGGGCGAGCTCGCGCTGATCGGTCGCCTCGACCTCCTTGCGAAGGCGTGCCAGGCTGGCGCGCCGCAGCCTGCGCAGGACGTCGGACTCGCACCACTCGCGCGTTGTGCCTCCCGGCAGGAGCTCACCCCGGACGATCTGCCCGGAGCGCTCGAGCTCCTTGAGCGCGGAGCTTGGATCGACTCCGTAGCGGTCGCCGAGTTGCCGGGTGGGGAAGGGGACGTGGGTGGCCGCATACCGGCGGATGAGCGAGACGAGGGCATCGTCGACCGGCTCGAGGAAGCTCTCCGGCAGTCCGGCGGGCGGCGGGACCCCGAGCGCATCCCGGTAGAGGCCGGCGTCCTCGGCGGCGATGTAGCGCTCCTGGCCCGCGATGCGGACGAGGGCGGCGCGACGCTCCTTGACCAGCTTGTCGAGCATCGACCTGGCGGAGTAGCCCTCCTCGACCCGCTCCTCGGCCTCCTCCTCGGTGAGGTCGCCGAGGCGTCTCAGGATCTGCTGGAGACCGTCGCGGTCCTTGGCCTTCGCGACCTCGGTCAGGTGCTGAAGTTGCTCGGCGACCTCCTCCAGCGCCTCCGGGTCGATCAGCTCCCGGAGCTCCTCCTGGCCGAGCAGCTCCGCGAGCAGGTCACGGTCGAGAGCGAGGGCGGCGGCGCGGCGCTCCGCGTTCGGAGTATCGCCTTCGTACATGTAGGTGGCGACGTAGTCGAAGAGAAGGGACGACGCGAAGGGCGAGGCCGTCGGCGTCTCGACTTCGACCATCGTGATCCGGCGGGAGTGCAGGTCGCGGAGCAGGTCCTTGAGCGCCGGCAGGTCGAGGACGTCCCGCATCACCTCCCGGTAGGTCTCGAGGATCACCGGGAAGCGGGGGAAGTCGCGGGCTACCTCGAGCAGGCTCTGCGACTTGAGCCGCTGCTGCCAGAGAGGCGTGCGCTTGCCGGGCCAGGCGCGCGGGATCAGCAGGGAGCGGGCGGCGTTCTCGCGGAAGCGGGCGCCGAAGAGCGCTGAGCTGGCCAGCTCGCGGATGACGAGGTCCTCGATCTCGTCCGGCTCGATCAGCACGAGGTCGGCGGGCGGCGGCTCGTCGGCGTCGGGGAGATGGACGACGATCCCGTCGTCCGACCAGATCGCGTCCGCCTCGAGGTCGCGCTCGTCTCGGATCTTGGCCGAGAGGGCGAGCGCCCAGGCGGCGTGCACACGGCCGCCCCACGGGGAGAGGACGCAGAGGCGCCAGTCACCGATCTCGTCGCGGAAGCGCTCGATCACGATCGCCTCGTCGGAGGGGACGACGCGGGTCGCGGCCTGCTGCTCGGTCAGGTAGTTGACGAGGTTCTGCGCGGCGAGCTTGTCGAGGTCGTTCTCCTTCGCGAGCTGCTTCGGGTCGGCGTTGACGGCCTCGCGGGAGAAGGCGCCGATCGCCTTGCCGAGCTCCGCCGGGCGGCCGATGCCGTCGCCGCGCCAGAAGGGGACGGCTCCGGGGGTTCCAGGGGCCGGGGTGACGATCACGCGGTCCCGGGTGATCTCCTCGATCCGCCAGGTGCTGGCGCCGAGCAGGAAGGTCTGGCCGGGGCGCGCCTCGTAGACCATCTCCTCGTCCAGCTCGCCGACCCGCCGGCCGTCTGGAAGGTGGACGCCGTAGAGACCCCGGTCGGGGATCGTGCCCGCGTTGGCGACGGCGAGCTGACGCGCGCCGGGACGGCCGCGCATGGTGCCCTTGGTCCGGTCCCAGACGATCCGGGGGCGCAGCTCGGCGAACCTCTCCGAGGGATAGCGGCCGTCGAGCATGTCGAGGACGTTCTCCAGCTGCTCGCGGGAGAGCTCGGAGAAGGGCTGCGCCGAGCGAACGAGCTTCTCGACGTCGTCGACCTCCCACTCGTCGAGAGCCGCCATCGAGACGAGGTGCTGTGCGAGCACGTCGAGCGGGTTCTGGGGGATCACCGTCTCCTCGATCTCCCCGGTGCGCATCCGGCGGGCGACCACCGCGCACTCCAGGAGGTCGGCACGGAACTTGGGGAAGATCCGGCCCTTCGAGACTTCCCCCAGCGTGTGGCCGGCGCGGCCGACCCGCTGGAGGCCGCGCGTCACCGACTTCGGCGACTCGACCTGGATGACCAGGTCGACGGCTCCCATGTCGATGCCCAGTTCGAGGGACGAGGTCGCAACCAGGCAGGGGAGCTCGCCGGACTTGAGCAGCTCCTCGACCAGGGCTCGCTCCTCATGCGAGAGCGAGCCGTGGTGGGCGCGAGCGATCTCCGCCGGTCCCTTGCTGCCGTTCTTGGCGTTCCCGGCGTGCTCGGTCGCCGGCAACTCCACCATCTCACGGGTCTCGCTGTCGCTCGCCCTCGCATCATCGTCGTTGTGCATCTCGTTGAGGCGCTTGGCGATCCGCTCGGCGGCCCGGCGGTTGTTGACGAAGACGATGGTTGAGTTGTGCTCGCGGACCAGGCGAAGCAGCTCCGGGTAGATGGCGGGCCAGATCGAGCGGGTGTTGGTCGCTGGGTCGAGCGAGGCCTCTATCGGGCCCGGGTCGATCCGCTCCGGTGAGTGCTCGAGGTTGGGCGGTGGTGTCTTGCCGGTGTCGGCACCGTCTCGCCGCTTGTTGTCGAGGGGGCTCGGCTCGACCATGTCCTCGACCGGCACGACGATCTCGAGGTCGAGCTGCTTGGGCTCGCTGGCATCGACGATCTCGCAGCTACGACCCGCTCCCACGAGAAAGTCGCCGATGCGCTCGAGCGGGCGCTGGGTCGCTGACAGTCCGATCCGTTGAACGGGCTCCTCTCCGAGATGGTCGAGACGCTCCATGGTCAGGGCGAGATGAGAACCGCGCTTCGAGGGGGCGACCGCGTGGATCTCGTCGATGATCACGGCCTCGACACCGGTGAGGATCTCGCGCGCCTGCGAGCTGAGCATCAGATAGAGCGACTCGGGGGTGGTGATCAGGATGTCCGGCGGCTCGCGGCGCATCGCACGCCGTTCGGACTGTGGTGTGTCGCCGGTGCGCAGGGCGACCGAGATCGGCGCCGCGATGCCCTGCAGCGGCGCGCGCAGGTTGCGCTCGATGTCGTAGGAGAGCGCCTTGAGGGGGGAGACATAGACGATTCGCACGCCCGAGCCGAGCCTCTCGGGCTCGCGCGCGAGGCGGTCGATCCCCCAGAGGAAGGCGGCGAGCGTCTTTCCGGAGCCCGTCGGAGCGCAGATCAGTGTGTGCGCACCTGACCCGATCGCCGGCCAGCCCGCCGCCTGGGCGGGCGTGGGGGCCTCAAACGACGCCTGAAACCACTTCCGGACGGGCTCGGAGAAGGGCTCCAGGGGTGACTTTTGGGTCGCGGACGTACTCATGGCCAACCTACTGACCTTACCGACCACCCCACTCGGGATCAGATGCAGCAGCCGATCGGCGCCTTCCGCCGGTTATCCCGGAAGAAGGCGCCGAATCGGCGAGGTATCCCTACGGACGGCTTCCCTCGGCGGCGGCAGGCGCACCCGGCTCGACGTCGAGCGAGGGGAGCGTGCGCTCCAGCCAGCTCGGGATCCACCAGTTCCACTTGCCGAGCAGCGACATCACCGCCGGCACGAGGACCATCCGGACCAGGGTGGCATCGAGGAAGATCGCCGACGCCAGGCCGATTCCGAACAGCTTCAGGAAGACCTCCTGCGAGGTGACGAACGAGAGGAAGACCACGACCATGATCGCCGCGGCGGCGGTGATCACCCGCGCGGTCTTGGCCAGGCCGTCCGCCACCGCACGCTGGGTATTCCCATCCTTCTGGTACTCCTCGCGGATCCGCGAGATCAGGAAGACCTCGTAGTCCATCGAGAGCCCGAACAGGATCGCGAACATCATCACGGGCATGAACGGGGCGATCGGCACCTCGTGGTCGATCCCGATCAGGTTGCTGAGCCCGCCCCCGTTCGCCGCCAGCGTCATCACGCCGTAGGCGGCGCTCACCGAGAGCAAGTTCATCACGGCCGCCTTGAGTGAGATCAGCGGCGAGTGGAACGCGACCAGGAGGAGCAGGAATGAAAGCCCCACGACCCCGGCGATGAAGAGGGGCATGCGGTCCTTCATGTAGTTGCTCTGGTCCTCGAGTGCCGCTGTCACCCCACCGATGTCGACGGTGAGCCCTGTGTTCTGGGTTTGCGCCGGGACCACGTCGTCTCGCAGGTGATGGACGAGGTCCTGGGTTGCCTTGTCCTGCGGCGAGGTCGTCGGGATCACCGTGATCAGCGCGGCGTCCTGGGCCTGGTTGAGGCGAGGCGGGGTCACGAACTTGACCCCCGGCACGCTCCGCAGCGTGCTCGCGAGATTGCCGGTCGCGGCCTTGTCTCCCGGGGCGTTCAGCTCCGCCACCACCTGGATCGGCCCGTTGCTGCCTGGCCCGAAGCCCTCGGTGTTCAGGTCGTAGGCCTGACGCGTCATCGTGTCGGGCGGGTCATTGCCCGCATCGGGGAAGCCGAGCCGCATGCCGAGCGCGGGCGCGGCCAGCGCGAGGAGAATCGCGAGCGCGATGATCGCCGCGGGCCACGGCCGTCGCTGCACCGCGTGGCTCCAGCGCGCGGCGGGGGATTCGCCCGTCGGCTGCCGATCGGGTCGCAGAGCGCGCCCGAGGAACGGGATCCGGAGCTTGTCCACCCGCGGCCCCAGATAGGAGAGGAACGCGGGGAGGAGCGTAATCGAGGCGACCATCACGACGAGCACTGCGAGGGATGTCGCGATGGCGACGCCGTACATATAGCTGAGCCCGGTCAGGATGAGCCCCAGAACGGCGACCACCACCGTGGAGCCGGCGATCAGCACGCTGCGACCGGCCGTCGTGACGGCCTCGACCACAGCGTCGTGGCGGTCCTTGCCGTCCTTCATCGCCGATCGGAAGCGGGTCAGGACGAGCAGGGCGTAGTCGATGCCGACGCCGATCCCGATCAGGCCGGAGACCGCCGTGGTCCAGTCGGGCACGTCGATCACATTCGCCAGCAGCGGGATCAGGCCCGCCGACGAGATCCCAAGGCCGACGAGAGCGATGCCGAGCGGGAGCCCGGCCGCGACGATCGACCCGAAGGCGATGAGCAGGACGATCGCCGCGCCGAGGAAGCCGAAGCCCTCGGGGCTGGACTGCGACTGGGCGGCGTAGATCGGGTCCCCGCCGAGCTTGATCTCGAGCCCATTGCCGGCGTTGTCGTTGGCCGCGTTGATCAGCTGCTTGCCCTGGTCCTTGGTCATCTCCCAGCCGGGAACGGTCATCGGGAGGGTGGTCGAGGCGATCTGCCGATTGGCGGAGAGGCGGACCGTGGTGTGGTTGGAGATGTGCTCGACCTTCTGGGCCTGCGTGAAGAACGGTGCGAGTCGCTGTTGGGCCTCGCTCGGGTTGGCGAACCCGTTCGGATCCTTGGCGACCACGAAGACCTCCTGCGCGGAGTAGCCATCGAAGCGCTGCTTGGTGATGTCGCCGGCGGCCTTGGACTCCGAGCCCGGCGTGTCGTAGTTCGCGTTGAAGTCCCCCTTCAGCGCCGAGCCGACCGCGATGATCGCGACCATGGCGACGACCCACAGCAGCACGACTCTGCCGCGGTGGCGATAGGAGATTTCAGCTAGTCGGGCGAGGTGACGCGTCATCCAGCATTCCCCCTTCCTTTAGAGCCCCATCCAGGGCTCTGGTCGATTCGACGGTGCGTTGTAGCAGCGAAACATGCTCAATTCGTTCTCTCGTTTCTGCGATTTCCGTCACTTAGACGTGACACGACTCTTAGACGTGACACGGCGCGAAAACTCATCGGCGCGACGATGCCAGCCGAGGCCCGCATCGTCCATTGGGGATTCCCCTAACCGGACCCCAGGCCCGAACCCGAAGCCGCCAGGTCCGCCAACGACTGAGCGTTCCGGTCTCGATCGGACAGGACCGGGTCCGAGATCGGCCAGTTGACCCCGACCTCGGGGTCGTCCCAGGCGATGCCGCTTTCGAGCTCGGGGTCGTAGTAGCTCGAGAGCCGGTAGATGACGTCGGCCTCGTCGGAGAGCACGCAGAAGCCATGCCCAAACCCCTCGGGTATGAAGAGCTGGCGGTGCTCGACGTCGTCCAGGTCGTAGCCCTCCCAGCGCCTGTAAGTGGGGGAGTCAGGCCGCAGATCGACGGCGACGTCGAAGATCCGGCCGCGCGCGCAGCGGACGAGCTTCGCCTGTCCCTTCTGCATGTGGAGGCCCCGGAGGACCCGGGCGGAGGAGCGGCTGTGGTTCTCCTGGACGAAGTTCACCTCGATCCCGACGAGCTTCATCGCCTCGGCCCGGAAGGTCTCGACCAGGAATCCGCGCTCGTCGCCGTGAACGTCCGGCTCGATCAGCACGACCCCGTCGATCTCGGTGGGCAGCCGCCGCAGGCTCATTTCAGCGACTTGCCGTATTGGCGCTCGTAGTAGGCGCGGTATTCGCCGGAGCGGATCGGCTCCCACCACCAGTGGTTCTCGCGGTACCAGCTCACAGTCCGCTCGATGCCCTCGTCGAATGAGACGGCCGCGCTCCAGCCGAGGGCCTCGAGGCGTGCCGCAGAGAGTGAATAGCGGCGGTCATGGCCCGGCCGGTCGGTGACGTAATCGATCTGCGACTCGTCACGGTCGGTGAGGGCGAGGATCCGCTTCACCACCTCGATGTTCGGGAGCTCGTCGGGCCCGCCGACGTTGTAGACCTCGCCCGGCTCACCCCGCTCGAGGACCGCGTCGACCGCGGCGCAGCAGTCCTCCACGTAGAGCCAGTTGCGGACCTGCATCCCGTCGCCGTACACCGGCAGCGGGTCCCCGGCGAGGGCATTGAGGACGCAGAGCGGGATCAGCTTCTCTGGATGCTGCCATGGGCCGTAGTTGTTGGAGGCCCGGATGATCAGTGCCTCGGAGCCGTAGGTACGGGCGAACGCCGAGACCAGCAGGTCGCCACCGGCCTTGGAGGCCGAGTAGGGGGAGGAGGGGTTGATCGGCGACTCCTCCGTCGCCGAGCCCATCTCGAAGTCGCCGTAGACCTCGTCGGTGGAGACCTGCAGATGGCGGACTCCGGCGTCGCGGGAAGCCTCGAGCAGCACGTAGGTGCCGTAGACGTCCGTGGTGATGAACTCGCCCGGGGCCTCTATCGAGCGGTCCACATGGGACTCGGCGGCGAAGTTGACGACGGCGTGGCAGCCCTCGATCGCCCCGGCGACCGCCTCGCGGTCCGCGATGTCGGCCTCAACCAGCTCCCACCGGTCCTCCGCGATCCCCTCGAGGTTCTCCCGCCGTCCGGCGTAGGTGAGCTTGTCGAGCACGCGCACATCGTCGTCCGGGCGCGTCTCGAGACGATGCCGGACGTAGTTCGAGCCGATGAACCCGGCGCCACCGGCGACGAGCAGCCTCACGCGGCGTCCTGACCTTCGTCGTCGCCGGCATGCTCGGGCCCTTCGCTCTCCAGCTCTCCGTTCTCGAACTCGGTCTCCTCGCGGACCCGCTCGGGCCAGTGGTCGAGGACCGGCTGTCGCTTGGAGGCACTCGAGCGCTTTCTCGGCGCGGTGTCCTGCTCCTGCTCGCGGCGGGCGAGATAGTCGGAGAGCCCGCGCTGCCAGGGCGGCAACTTGATCGGAGCGGAGCGGCGACTGATCAGAACCGAGTTCGCCGGCCGCTTCGCCGGCCGCTCCATCATGTCCGAGGTCGACGCCATCACCCGCGTCACGACCTCGGCCTGGCGAAAGATCTCCATCGCGAACTCGTACCAGGAGCAGTTGCCCTCGCCGGCCATGTGGTGGATGCCGTACGCCGCGCTCTCCATCAGGCGGAGCAGTCCCACCGCGAGGTGGCCCGTGTAGGTGGGGCAGCCGACCTGGTCGTGGACGACCACAACCGGGCCGCCGCCCTGGCCCAGGCGCAACATCGTCTCCACGAAATTGCCCCCGTGTGAGCCGAACAGCCAGGAGGTGCGGACGATGAAGCTCTGGCCGTTGACCAGCGCCGTCGCGCGCTCGCCGGCGAGCTTCGTTCGGCCGTAGGCGTTGATCGGGTCAGGGTCGTCCGATTCGCCGTAGGGGCCACCCTCGCCGTTGAACACATAGTCGGTCGAGGGGTAGATGACCTTGGCGTAGACCTTCGCCGCCGCGTCGGCGACGAACCCGGCGCCCTGCGCGTTGACAAGCGAAGCCTCCTGCTCCGACTCCTCGGCGCCGTCGACATTGGTCCAGGCAGCGCAGTTGATCACCGCTCCGGGCCGCTCTCGTGTGATCAGCCGCTCCACTCTGGCGGGGTCGGTGACGTCCAGGTCTTCGTGCCCGAGGGCGATCACCTGGTGTCGCATGTCCTCGGCGACGCGAACGACGTCGTGACCCAGCATCCCGTTGGCTCCCGTGATCACGACCCTCATGGGATCGAGATGTCCGCGTTGTCGCCCACCAAGAACCGCAGAGTCTTCGGCATCCCCTCGCTGCGACTCAGGCTGACGTTCTTGCCGAGCAGGCTCGCCTCCATCCGCGCGTGCAGGTTCCGGATGCTCGACCCCGCCAACACGATCGAGTGCTCGATCTCAGAGCCGATGATGACCACGTCCCGGTCGATCGCCGTGTAGGGACCGACATAGGCGTTGGTAAGCCGTGCACCGGCGCCGATGATCGCGGGGCCGCGGACGACGGTCCGCTCGAGCTTCGCCCCCTCCTCGATCGCTACCCGGCCCTCGACGCGGGACTCGGAGTCCAGCTCGCCCTCGATTCGCGGCTGGATGTCCTCCAACACCAGGCGGTTCGCCTCGAGCATGTCCTCGAGCCTCCCGGTGTCCTTCCACCAGCCCTTGACGATGTGTGATTCGACCCGCAGGTCCCTGCCGATCAGTGTGTCGATCGCGTCAGTGATCTCGAGCTCGCCGCGGCCTGACGGCTTGATCGAATGCGCGGCGTCGAAGATCGCAGGCGTGAACATGTAGACGCCGACCAGCGCCAGATCGCTGGGCGGGTCCTTCGGCTTCTCGACCAGGCGCACGACGCGATCTCCATTCAGCTCGGCGACCCCGTAGGAGGAGGGATCGTCGACCCGAGTGAGCAGTATCAGGGCGTCGGGCTCTGAGCCGCGGAAGACCTCGACCAGGTCGGTGATCCCGTCGCGGAGCAGGTTGTCACCCAGGTACATCACGAACGGGCTCTGCCCGAGGTATTCCTCGGCCGTCAGCAGGGCGTGGGCGAGGCCGAGTGGCGCCTCCTGCTCGATGTAGGTGATCCGCGCCCCGAAATCCGAGCCGTCGCCCGCGGCCTGCCTGATCTCGCCACCGGTCTCCGGGGCGATGATCACGCCGAGGTCGGTGATCCCGGCCTCGACCAGCGCTTCGATCCCGTAGAAGAGAACGGGCTTGTTCGCGACCGGCACCAGCTGCTTGGCGGAGGTGTGGGTGATCGGCCGCAGACGCGTCCCGGCACCCCCCGAGAGGATCAAACCCTTCAGCGCTTCCATGTCGGGCGCAGGCTAGCTTCTAAGGCGCGAGAACCAAGCAGCGCAAGGACGCAGCCCGACCGGCGAAGCGAGCGTGCACGAGCCGCACGGCGATCCTTCGCATTTGTTCCCCTCGAGTTGGAATCCGTCCGTGGAGCGGCCGGGATTCTGCCACCAAAGCCGACCAAGGTCCTCGAAATTGGGGGCTTCTGCGTGAAACCGCCCAGTAATCAGTAGATCCCGCCGAGCTTGCTGTGGTCCCAGCTGGCGACCCGCTTCGGGTGGAAGTGGATGGCGACGCGCTTCGGCGCCTGCTCTCGCAGAGCGGCCTCCGCATCGCCCTCCACCGACTGGATTCCCGCGCTGTAGCGGACCGTCATCTCCTTGGCGTAGTCGACGATCCGGTCGAGGTCGCGGATGATCTCCGCCTCGGCCTCGATCTGCACTCCGCGCAGCTCGCCGTACTCCACCCCAGTCTCGATCAGCAGAGTCGCCCGCGGGTCGCGCTCCAGGTTCTTCACCTTCTGGGACTTGGCGTAGGTCCAGATCCAGATCTCGCCGTCCCGTGGGACGTACCAGAGCGGCATCACGTGCGGCCAGCCACGGGGCCCGAGGGAGGAGATCACCGCGATCCGCTCGCTGTCGACCAGCTCGCGCTGCTGCTCCTCGCTGAGCTTGATCTGGTCCCGTCGGGAGGGCATCAGGCGCCGGCGGGCATGAGCACCAGGGTCTCGAAGGGGCCCTCCCCGGCCATCGGCTGCATCGCTCCCACCTCCCAGCGCGGCTGGAGGTCGTCGTAGTGGACGCTCCAGGCGTGGCCGGACTGGCCCGTGAACGCCTGCCACTGGGAGCGGTCGGGCGCAGAGGGGTCAGCGACCATCCGCCAGCTGGGCGCCCAGATCGCGTGGAAGGGATCATTCGGGTTGTAGGCGATCTGTGCGACCGTCTCCTGGGCGCCGCCAGGGTGGAGGGTGCGGTTGAAGACCCAGTCGGCAACAGGGTGTCGCGCTCCGAGCGGGTGGGGGAACTCGAGCGCATGCACGGTTCCCCAGCGCCACCCCTCCGGGTCGGGGCCGAAGCGCTCCTCGAGGTCGTCGAGGGCGCCCCGGAGCGCCTCCAGTGCGAGCTCGTCCCAGGAGCCGCCGATCAGCTCCTCATCCGCCTCATCCCAGAGCTCGAGCAGGTGTGAGTGCCAGCGCCACGGCGAGGTGACGTGAGCGATGAAGCCGTTGTCGGCTCGATCGAGATAGCGCTCGGCGAGGTCACGATCGCCGATCGCCGCGCGCGTGAACTCCCGGGCCAGCCGGAGCAGGAAGGCCTGGTAGATCGTTCCCGCGACGGTCCGGGGGCCGAGCGTCCGGTCCCAGCTCTTCAGCCGCTCGATCGCGCGAACCTCCCGCTGGCTCGTCGGCGCCAGGCGGGCGAGCCGGTGAACCACCTCGTCCCCGGGGATCGAGTAGAGGTCGGTCTGCATGCGACGGAAGTCGTCGAGATCATGCTCCTCTCGCTCGCCGAGCAGCTGCTCGATCCGCGCGGCGCGGTAGCCGTCCAGCCAGTCGCTGGTGATGTGGTGTGGATAGGAGGAGTCGACGACCCGGTTGTTGGCCGTGACGATCTGGCCCTCGTCGGGATCGACCAGCTCGGGCAGCTCGTCGTACGGGATCCAGCCCTCCCATTCGAACTCGCCCGTCCAGCCGGGCTTCGGGAGGTCCGGGCAGTCGCCCTTCCGGATCGGGATGCGACCGACCATCTTGTAGCCGATCGAGCCTTGCCGATCGGCCCAGACGAGGTTCGACACCGGCATGGCCAGGTCGCGCAGGAGCTCGACGAGCTCCGGGCCGGTGCGGGGCTCGAGCACATCGAGGAAAGCTCGGGATATCGCGGGCTCGTCGATCCCCGCCCAGCGCAGAGCGAGCGGCTGCTGGTCGTCCGCACCTAGCGCTCCGTTCACGATCGGCCCGTGATGGGTCAGGCGAACCTCATGGCGCTCTGACTGGTCCTGCCCCCGGACCGCGATCACCTCCTCGATGATCTCGAGCGGCCGGCGCTCGCCCTCGAACTCATAGCTCTCGTCCTCGATCCGCTCGACGAAGAGGTCCTCCACGTCCGCCATCACATTGGTGAAGGCGAAGGCGACGTCGTTGTTCTGGCCGAGGGAGATGCCCGGCAGACCTGGGATCGAGGCCCCGCGGCAGAACCGGTCGCCCTGCTCCAGCCCCACCTCGTACCAGACGCCCGGCATCCCGCTGGGCAGGTGCGGATCGCCGGCAAGCAGTGCGCCGCCGGTCGCCGAGCGCGCCGGCGTCACCGCCCAGTTGTTGGACCCGCTCGCCGCCGTCGCCAGTCCGATCTGCTCGCGGACCCGGCCGATCTGCTCCGCCAACCGCAGTCCGTCGCCATCGAATCCCTGTCCGGGATGGAGCACGATGGGGTTGCCCTTCGGGTAGGTGGGATCGATCTTCGCGGCGCGTTCCTCGCCCAACTCGCGGACTAGGTCGGCGCGGAGCAGCTCTCGCTCCCAATTCGTCGACAGCCCGAACGAGAGCAGCTTGCCGCCGGCCAGCATGTCCGCAGGCCGCCAGGGCTCGAACTTCAGGCGCAGGAGCTGGAATTCGGCTGGAGGCGCCGAGGCGATCCGCGCCGCCTCGTTGAGCCCGGCGCAGTAGGCGTCGAGCAGCCGGCGGAGATCCGGCTCGAGCTCGCTCTCCTCACGGAGCGCGACGCGGCGGAGGCCCAGGGTCCGCATCAGCCTGTCGGCCGGCAACCCGGCCTGTCCGGCGATCTCGCTGATCCGGCCGGAGGTCACGCGGCGGTTGACCTCGCACTGCCAGAGCCGGTCCTGGCCGTGACAGAAGCCCTGCCCGTACCAGAGGTCAGCCGGCGTCCGCGCCCGCACGGTCGGCATCCCCCAACGATCACGGACGATCTCGATCCGGCCCTCGACGCCCCGGACGCTGAGCTCGCCCGAGATCCTGGGGAGGGGGCGACGGAAGAGCTGCCACCAGAGTCCCGCCGCGGTCCCGCCGAAGAGCGCGGTCCCTATCCCCATGCCCTTGGCGCCGGTCCGCGCCAGCCGGCCTAGTTCCATACCCATCCGAGTGTCATACCAGGGGCGCCGCCCCGGGGTCAGTCCCGGAGATCGGACGGGAGGCGCCCCTCGTCCTCGAGCTTCTCCAGGTGCGCCTGCATCGCGATCGCCGCGGCCCCTCTCAGCTGCTCCGGGACGTCGTCCCACACCTCGGCGAGCAACGCGGCGCGCGAGCGCTCGCCGCGCTCGATGGCAGCCACCAGCCGGTCCTCGCGCTCCTGGCGGTGGGCGATGTACTCGGCGATCTTGGCCTCGGGATCGTGGACCTCGGGGCCGTGCCCGGGATAGAGCACCGTGAGGTCGAGTGCCTGCAGCCGCCGGAGCGAGTCCATGTAGTCGCGGAGGGAGCCGCCCATCTCGCGAGGGCCGACGATCGTGGATCCCGCGCCGAGGATCAGATCGCCGGTGAAGCAGGCTCGGTCGACCAGGAAGCAGAAGTGATCGGCCGCGTGGCCGGGGGTTGCGATCGCGGTCAGTCCCGCGATCGTCTCCCCGTCCTCGAGATGAGGCGGCTCGATGCCGAGCCTTCCGACCCCGTCGCTGTGGTCGCCGTGACCATGAGTCAGCAGGACGGCTCCGATCCCGCCCCGCTCTTCGGCCGCCCGGCGGACCGCCTCGATGTGCTCGGCCTCGTCGGGGCCCGGGTCGATCACCACCGCCGGGTCCCGCCCGACGATGTAGGTATTGGTGCCCTCCAGCGTCATCGGGCTCGGGTTGTGCGCGGTGATCCGCTCGACGTCGAGGCTCACGCGCCAGCATTCTGCCGGTTTGACATGTGACTAAACAGTCACATATACTCGACCGACGATGGACGAGGAAGACGTGGTCTTCAGAGCGCTCGCCGCGCCGACGAGGCGGAGGCTCCTCGACGAGCTGCGCCGCAGGGACGGCCAGACGCTCAGCGAGCTGGCGGGCAAGCTGCCGATGTCGCGTTTCGGGGTGATGAAGCACCTCGGCGTGCTCGAGGAGGCGAACCTCCTGGTGACGCGCAGGAAAGGCCGCGAGAAGCTCCACTTCCTCAACCCCGTCCCGATCCGACTCATCCACGACCGCTGGGTGAGCAAGTACGCCGAGCCGCTGGCGGCCACGCTCAGCGGAATCAAAAGAGAACTAGAGGAGGAACAGCATGGAGAAGTACCCCGAGGCCGGGATCACGCTGCATCCCGATGACACCGCCGCCGTCTTCGAGATCTACATCAAGACGACGCCCGAGCGGCTCTGGGAGGCGATCACCGACGGTGAGATGAGGGCGAGATACAGCTTCGGCGTCGGCACCGAATCCGACTGGTCGCAGGGCTCCACCTACACGTCGTCGGTGCCCGGCGTCATCGACATCGCCGAGGGAGAGAACGTGGACGTAGATCCGCCCCGGCGTCTCGTGCAGACCTTCACCGCCCTCTGGAGCGATGACGTGAGGGGCGCCGGCGCTTCGCGGGTGACCTGGGAGATCGAGCCGGTCGGCGACGACTCGTGCCGGCTGACGGTCATCCACGACCAGCTCCAGCCCGGTGCGAACGGCGAGCTCTACGGTGGCTGGCCACAGATCCTCTCCGGGCTCAAGACGCTCCTGGAGACGGGCGAGGACCTCACCACCCCCGGCTCCCTCCGCTACTCGGGCGCGGGCCGGGAATCCTGACGAGATGGCAGAGACGTCCGCGTCCGCGTCTGAGGTCCTGGTCGAGGGGATCGCGTTTCCCGAGTCCCCACGCTGGCACGACGGGCGGCTCTGGTTCTCGGATTGGATCGCCCACCAGGTGATCGCCGTCGATCGGCACGGCGGGCTGGAGGTGATGGCGGAGGTCGACGCCTTCCCCTTCTCGATCGATTGGCTGCCCGACGGGCGGATGCTGATCACCGCCGGGCAGCAGCTGCTCCGCAGGGAGGCCGACGGCTCGCTGAACACGCATGCGGACCTGAGCGGCGTCACAGAGTTCGGCTTGAACGAGATCGTCATCGACGACCGCGGTCATGTCTACGTGAACGGCACGGGGTTCGACCTGATGGGGGGAGGCGAGTTCAAGCCAGGCATCGTCGCCCTCTGTCGGCCGGACGGGTCCACCGAGGTCGTGGCCGACGGAGTGGCCTTCCCGAACGGGATGGCGATCACTGACGACGGCGGCACCCTGATCGTCGCCGACTCCTATGGCAATCAGCTCATCGGCTTCGACATCGCCTCCGATGGGACGCTCTCGGGCCGGCGGGTCTGGGCGCCCCTGCGCGACGACAACCCGGACGGCATCTGCCTCGATGCTGAGGGGGCCGTCTGGTACGCGGACGTTCCGCATCGGCACTGCGTTCGCGTGACCGAGGGCGGCGGCATCCTGCAGACCGTGGAGGCCGACCGCGGGTGCTTCGCCTGCATGCTCGGTGGGAGCGACCAGAGGACCCTCTTCGTCGCGACACAGGAATGGACCGGGCCGGAGGCGATCGGCAGGGGGCCCCGAACCGGCCAGATCCTGGCGGTTGAGGCGCCGGCGAGGCACTCCGGCCATCCGTAGGAACCCGGACGAATCTGCGAAGGTGAGGACATGGCAACCGACACACAACTGCTGAACGGCGTCGACTTCATCGCGTTTCCGGTCAAGGACTACGAGGTCGCCAGGAAGTTCTACGGCGAGACCCTCGGGCTCCCGTTCGGGAAGCAGTGGGGGAGCATGCCGGCCGGCGAGTTCGAGACCGGGACAGTGACGATCGCCCTGATGCAGGTCGATGCCTTCAATATCGACTTCAGCCCCAACAACACTCCCCTGGAGTTCCACGTCGACGACTACGACGCGGCGAAGGCCGAGCTCGAGTCTCGCGGCGTGAACTTCGTGACCGAAACGATCGACAGCGGGGTCTGCAAGCAGGCGATCTTCCAGGACCCGGACGGGAACTCACTGGCGATCCACCACCGCTACGCCTCCGGCTAGCGGCCTCCCAGTCTGAGAAGGTCCCTCAGCATCGTCTGGCTGAGGCGACACATCGATCCGTTCGCCCTGAAGTCCGCCGCGCGCGCGGCGATCGTCATGCCCGCGGTCTTCGGCTTCGCTGACGGGGTGATCGGGGATCCGAACACGACCCTGTTCTCCGCCTTCGGGTCCTTCGCAGTGCTGGTGCTCGCCGACTTCGGCGGTGCCTGGCGAACCCGACTCGTCGCCTACCTATCTCTTGTCGTCGTGGGAGCGGTCCTGATCTCGCTCGGGACGCTCTGCTCGGAAACACCATGGCTCGCCGTCACGGGAATGGCGGTCGTGGGGTTCGCGATCCTGTTCTCGGGGGCGATCAGCGGCTACTTCGCAGCCGCCGGATTCGCCGCCCTGCTGCTGTTCATCCTGCCGGTGGCGATCCCGGCTCCGGCATCGGCGATCCCCGCGCGGCTCGAGGGGTGGGGCCTGGCAGCCGCAGTCGGCATCTGCGCCGTCATGCTGATCTGGCCCAGCAGGCCCCGGGACAGACTTCGCGTGGCCACCGCACGAGCCTGCACCGCGCTCGCCGAGTTGATGGAGGCGGAGCTTTCCCTCGACCAGACTGCGATCGGCGAGAGCGCGCACGCGGCGAGCGACGCGGTCGGGCAGGCGCGAAGGATCTTCGTGGGGACGCCATACCGCCCGACCGGCCCTACTGGTCCAACCGAGGCCCTGTCCTTTCTGGTCGATGCTGTCGACTGGCTCCTCGCGGTCATCGCTTCCGCTTCGGATCGCGTGGAATCGGAACTCGACCCCTGCCGCGCTGAGAACCGAGAATTGATGGAGGCGGCGATCGACGTGCTCCGTGAGAGCGCCGCGAATCTCGCCGGCGAGCGCCGGGAGCCCGACTTCGACAGGCTGGACCGGGCGAGGGACGCGGCGGCGGAAGCCCTGGCTCGGCGGATCGGAGAGCACACCTCCACCCAGGGCGAGATTGAGCCCCTCGAGGCGCCGCAGCCCTCCTTCCGGATGCGCCAAATCTCGTTCGCGTCGCGCGAGATCGGCATCGGCGCCCTGCGCGCCGCGGGTGTCTCGGCGCCGGGCACCGGGCTGACGGATGTCGCCTGGTATCACCCCGCCCGCGCCGAGCGAGCGGCGGCACGCGGCCGCTCCACCTCCGAGGCGACTGGGAGGCTGTTGCTGGAGTACGCGGGCCCGGGGTCCGCTTGGTTCCGGAACAGCGTCCGGGGAGCCGCGGCGCTCAGTGCGGCCGTCCTCATCATTCAGGTGGCCACGCTCCAGCATTCGTTCTGGGTGGTGCTGGCGACGCTCCAGGTGCTGCGCTCCAACGCGCTGGGTACCGGGGCGACGATCTTCCAGGCGCTGGCCGGAACGGTCGCCGGGATCACGGTTGGCGGTGCCCTCATCTACGCGATCGGCACGGACGAAGCGGTGCTCTGGATCGTCCTCCCGCCCGCGATCGTGCTCGCCGCATACGCGCCCCGAGCGATCTCGTTCGCGGCCGGGCAGGCAGGGTTCACGGTCGTCCTCCTGATCATCTTCAACATCATCGTCCCGACCGGGTGGACCATCGGGTTGCTGCGGGTCGAGGACGTCGCGATCGGTTGCGGGATCAGCCTGGTCGTGGGCGCTCTCTTCTGGCCGCGGGGCGCCGAGACGCTGGTCCGTGAGACCCTCGCGGCGGCCTACGCGCGGAGCGCTGACTACGTGGCGGCGGCGGCGAGGCGACTCGCGAACGGGGAGCGGCAGGCTGCAATCGGTGCCGTTCGCGCCGAGGCGCGTTCCGCCGCGCTCCGGCTCGACGACGCTTTCCGCCAGTACCTGTCCGAGCCCTCCGCCCGCCGCGCCAACCTGGACGATCTGGGGACCCTCGTCAGCGGGGCAGTCCGTGTGCGGCTGGCCGCGTACTCGATGTCGATGCTCGGATCGACGCTGGACGAACACGGTCTCGAATCCTGCGGTGACGCGTTATTGGCCGATGCCGGAGCTCTCGACTCCTGGTACGCCGGGTTTGGCCGGACATTGGCCGAGGGAGCGGAGGCGCAACCACCGGGTGACCGCGACGCGGGCGGCCGTGGCCCCGTCGTGCGCTGTGTCAGCCACGCCCTCGCGGCCGGGCCCGGCGTCACGCCCGCCTCGGCACTGAGCCTGCTGTGGGCAAGCCAGCACCTGGACGGCCTCTGGCAACTGGGCGCCGAGCTGGTGGAGCCCGCAAATGACCTCTAGCGGCGGGCGGACCTAGCCGGCGGCGCCCTTGCGGAGCCCGGCCAGGAAGGCAAGGATGCGCCGCCAGGCGTCCTCGGACTCCTCGGCGAACTCGTCCTGATTGCGGTCGAAGAAGGAGTGGGGGGCGCCGGGATAGACGTGGATCTCATGCTCGACCCCAGTTGAGCCGAGCTGGGATTCGAACTCCTCGATCTGCTCCTGGGGAATTGCCTGGTCCGCGCCGCCGAACAGCCCGAGCAGCGGCAGAATCGTCCGCTCGGCCTGCGTCAGCACCCCGTGACCCTCGAATCGCGAGGGGTCGAGAACGCCGTAGAAGCCGACCACAGCTGCGAGACCCAGCCCTGGACGTGTGCCCGCCACGAACGAGAGCGAGCCGCCGAAGCAGAAGCCGACCGTCGCGACGGTTTCGGCGACGGTTCGCCGACGAAGCTCCGCGGCGGCCGCCGCGATGTCCTCGAGAGCGCTCTCCAGCTTCACCTGCTGGCGATGGGGTCCGTAGTCGAATCCGTCGTCGCGGGGTCCGGGCCCTGCGGTCCGCCCGTAGAAGTCGAAGGCGATCGCGTGATGCCCGGCTTCCGCGAATCGCTCGGCGAGCTCGACGTAGAACGGATGCAGCCCGCGCACGTCGGGAATGATCACCACGCCCGCCGCATCGCCCTCGGGAGCCTCGGCCAGCGCCGTGGCGAACTCGGTCCCGTCGGCTGAGCTGAGCGCCGACGGTTCCGCCGCGGCCCCCCCGGCGATCGGCGGGATCAGGTCAGCTGGAAGGGGTGGTGGCCGAGAATCGAAGTCGAAGCACATGCCGCCGGGAACCCGGGTGGTGCTCCGGTTAGGCGGCCTTCAGCGTGGCGACGGCGTCGACCTCGAGCTCCTGCGCGATCATCCCTCGCGCGGAGTCGGGCTCGAGCACGACGAGCTCGCCCGCTCCCTTGAGGATCTCTCGGAAGAGCCACTCGGGACTGCCGTACGGCACCTCGATCACCAGGGCACCGTCGGCGAGCTCCTCGACCACCGTGTGGTCCTCCCGCGCCCAGCGTGCCCGCTCGGGCGAGACCCAGACGCGCGCCACGTCTGCGGCCGGCACGTTCTCGCCGGACAGCCAGGTGCCCTCGATCGCGGCGATCTCCTCGACCTCCGGACGGGGCTCGAATCCCTCCTTCGAGATCTCGGCCTCCTTGATTCGGTCGAGACGGAAGTGGCGAACGTCCTCGCGCCGGCGGTCGTACGAGGCGACGTACCAGCCCTCCGGCCCATTGGCGAGCTGGTAGGGCTCGATCTCGCGCTTGGTGAACTCGTCCTCGTTCTCCTTGTAGTAGTGGATCGCGAGCACCCGACGGGCCTCGATCGCCTTGTTGACCTGGCGGGCGACGTCCGAGTCGTCACCGCCCGACGCGGCGATCTCGAGACCCTCCTCCGACGGGTCGTGGCCGAGCGCAGCGACGATCTTCTTGCGTGCGCTGACGAGCCCGCTCTGCGGCAGGTGGTCGCCGAACAGGTCGATGGCGGCGACCAGCGCCTTCGCTTCCAGCGGCAGCAGCCGCGCCGGACGGGCGAAGTTGTCGCCGTACGGCTCGGCGTCGACCTCGATCTCGTCGCCCTGCAGCTCGGCGTAGAGGACGTAGGTCCCGCCGCCGAAGTTGACGACGTTGAGCAGGTCGATGTCCTCTCGAAGCTCCTCCTCCGTGACGTGCAGCCGGTCCACGACGTCGGCCGTTGATAGGCGGGTGTCGCCCTTCGCCGACTCGATCAGCATCCCGGCGAGGGTCACCAGCCGAGCGAAGCGCTCGGGCCGGATCGAGGACTCGGAGCGACCATTGGAGCGGGCAGACCGGGGGGCCGGCGGCACCGTTCGCACCACGTCTGCCGGCTCGAAGTCCGAGGAGTGCCGCTCGCTGAGCAGCTCGAGCCGCTCGGCGACCTCCTCGGCGAGCTCGGGCGGGTCGAGCACGGTCGCGTTGCGGCGCCAGTGGAGCACCCAGGCGACCATCTGGCGGCTGGAGGCGTACTCGGTCTCGATGATCCGGCCCTTGCCCGGTGAACCGTCGCCGCGACCGGGATCGCGGAACTGGCCGTATCTGCCGAAGTCCCGCTCGACCAGCCACGCGATGCGGTCGCGGAAGAAGATCTTGGCCCGGCCCTGGGTCTCGCCGAGCTGCCACTCCGCCCGCCGGGCGTAGTCGCGGCGCTCGAACTTCTCAGGAGGCGAGAAGTCGTGCTCGGCCTTGGATGCGTAGGAGACCTTGCCCCGGATCCGCGAGAGGCGGAAGACCCGAATTCCGTCCCGCTCGTGCGAGTGGCCGATCAAGTAGAACTGACCGCCCCGGTAGACCAGGTGGTAGGGGTCCACCTTGCGCTTCTCTTCGGAGTCCCGCTCGATCGTGTAGTAGGTGAACTCGATCGTCTTGCGCCGGGAGATCGCGGTCTCGATCTTCGAGAGGCGCTGGGAGACCTCGGCGCCGTCCGCCTTGGCCGTCATCCGCACCTCGACCGAAGACTGCTCCGGGGCGGTCAGTGGGCTGGGACGCCCCCACGAGACCTGCTGCAGCGCCAGTCGCAGCGGCTCCGCGTAGGCGAACTCCCCGTCGAGAAGCTGAAGCGCGGTCTGCAGCGCCGCCAGCTCGTCGTCGGAGAAGCGGATCTCAGACAGGTAGTAGTTCTCCGGCGGCAGCGAATAGAGCTCGGACTCGTAGCCCTGGAGGCTCTCGCCCGGCTTCTCGACCTGCAGGGTGATGCCGAGTGCGTCGAGCTCCGCGCGATCGGCGTAGAAGCGGCGCGCGAAGGCGTCGTCGTTCATATCGCTGTATCCCTCCACCTCGCGCTTGATCTCGAGCGCGGAGGTAGGCCTGCCCTGGGCCATTAGGTAGGAGATCAGCGAGAGCTGGCGGATCAGCTTCTCGGTGTCCTTGGCCATGCGCGAGGCAGGATAGACCGGGCGTCGCGCCGCCCATCCGCACCTATTACGGATCAGAAAACGATTTGCGCAATTTGCGTCGCCGTATCCGCCTAGGCGCTCGCGTCGAAGCTCGAGATCGCCCGCTCCAGGACTGGCGAGAACCGATGCCATTGGCCGGGCGGGGCGGCGCCGACGATCACGGTCGTGGCCGAGGTGCCGCGCACGATGCATGCGATCTCTGTGTATCGGCGGTCGGTGGACGTCGAATAGGAGTCCTTGACGCATGAGCCCTGACCGTGGGTGAACCGAAGGCCGCCGGCCGAGCCGACGGTCACCAGGTTTCGGTCGCCTTCCTCCCGGTTGTGCGCTGGCCTGAAGCTGGCCCAGTTGGCAAGGGTCTCGTCACCGCCCTGCGGCGTGATGTTGAGATAGCCGGTGATCTGGTCGTCGTGACGGGTCGCCGCAGTGACCGTGCCCGGATCCGTCCTGATCAGCCTCCATCCGGGCGGGTACGCGAGCGTCGCCTCTCCCGAGGGCAGATCGCGGACGCTCCAACCCGCGGGAGGTCTTTGCGGATGGAGCCAGGCGAACGCTTCCCGGCTCGACGGCGGGGGCGTGCCCGAGACCTCGTCGCCGTTCGAGGAGCCGCCGCAGGCGGCAAGCGCCGCCGCGCCCGCGAGAACGAGCGCGGCGGCCAGAGCCCTGTGCCGGCGAGTCGGCCTAGACGTTGCCATCGCCGTCGCTGGGCCCGCCATTGTTGTCGGCATCGTGGTCCCCGCCGTTGTGCTGCGGGATGCCGTGGTGATGATGGTGATGATGATGGTGGTGGTGTCCGGCGACCGCGACTCCCGCTCCGCCAACTGAGAGCGCCAGCGCCGCGATCCCGGCCACGATCAACCGTCGTGTTCTGCTGAACATCAAGTTGTCCCTTCTGGGTCGGATTTGCCCCGCCGTAATACGACTCGGGTCCCGCCAGAGATGGACTCTGGGGGCCTCCCACGCCCATCGAGTGCTACGGCTTGCATGTCTTGGATGGTTGCTGCCGCAGGCCGAGTCTTCGTCGCCCTCCAGGGCGATCTTTCGCCTGCACCCGGCGGTGTACGTGCTACGCGGCGCGGGAGCCGAAGAAGGCCGAGGAGTCGATCCCTCGATCGAAGCGCGACCAGCTCTCGCCCTCGGGCAGCTCCTTCTCGAGCCGGTCGAAGCTCCCCAGCTTGCCGCCGAGGTTGTCGATCGCGTGCACGAGCGTGGCCTCGCGGGTAGCCGGAACGACGGGTGAGCCGTGCTCGAGCTGGCCGTGGTGGGAGAGGATGATGTGAAGGATGGCCTGGGCGAGGTCGGGGTCGAAGCCGTCGATCCGCTCGATCTCGCGCCGGACCAGGTAATAGCCCCGCGGGATCTCACCCTCGAGCCGGCCCGCGTCCGTGAGCTCTATGGCGAGCGGATCCTCGTTGTACGCCTCGGTCTTGCCGATGTCGTGGAGCATCGCCCCGGTGACCGCGATCTCGCGATCGATGCCCGGAAAGAAATTGGCGGCGGCGCTCACGGCCTGCGCGACGGAGAGCGTGTGCTCGAGCAGCCCGCCGGCGTAAGCCTGGTGGTAGTGCTTGGCAGCAGGCGCCTCGCGGAACCGGGCCCAGTTCTCGGTCTCGGGGCCGAAGAAGCGCTCGAGCAGGGTCCGTAGGGACCGGTCCTGGACCGTGCCGATCAGCTCGCGCAGATCCGTCTCGAGCAGCTCGACCGAACGGGCGGGGCCCTCGGCCAGCTGCTCGGCGTCGTACTCGCCGGGGCCGGCGACCCGGACGCCCGCGAGCTTGATCTGCCGCCCGAACTGCGAGTGGATCGAGAAGCTTCCGGTGACCAGGACGATGGCGCCGGGCGCGCAGATCTCGAAGCACTCGGCCACGTCCTCCCAGGCGATCGCGGGGACGGTGCCGGTCTTGTCCGCGAGGACCACACGCAGGAAATCCTCGCCATTGCGCTTCTGGCGCCGCTCACGCTCGCGCACCACGAACGCGCCGGCGACCTGATCCCCATCGCAGAGCTCGCGAAGCAGGCGCGCCCGGCCCGCCTCCCGCGAATCCCCTGCGTCGCCGTTCTCGAAGAGCGTCTCTTCCATTTCCAATTGAAAGTAGAGGCGCATCCGGACCGAACTCTCCGGCCGATCCGGCGACCAGACTGGCCCGCGATGGTCGCCGAGGTCAATCGGGGCTTCGAGGCCGAACGGGAACCCAAGCTCTCGAACCAGCGCAGGGGGTGGCCGTGATGCTGGCTCTGCTAGGTGTGAGGGTGTTCGGCAACCTGCGCGAGTTGGCGAAGGAGGAGCCATCGGCACCAAGGTCGTGAGTGACGACGAGCTTCGGGTCTCGACGCTCGAGCTCTTCTTCGACCTCGTCTTCGTCTTCACCATCACGCAGCTGACCGCGGTGCTGGTGCATCACCCGAACGGCGAGGCGCTCGCGCAGATCGTCCTGATGCTGGCCGCGATCTGGTGGATGTACGGCGCCTTCGCCTGGCTCACCAACGCGGTGCCGCCGGACCGGAGGGGGCTCCGCCTGCCCCTGCTTGGCGGGATGCTGGCCTTCTTCGCGATCTCGCTGACCATCCCGACCGCTTTCACCGAGGACGGCGTCGTCTTCGCCTGCGCGTACCTGGTCGTGATCGCGGTCCACACCGTCCTGTACACGCAGTCGGCCAGCTGGACGGTTGCGGGCGTCTGGAGCTTCGCGCGGATGAATCTCGTCGCCGGCGCGCTCATCCTGGTCGGAGCGATCATCGGCGGGACGGCGGAATACGTGTTCTGGAGCCTCGCGGTCCTGATCTTCCTCGTGATCCCCGCGCTGGTCCCCGAGGAGGCCGGCTGGATCAGACCGGACCACTTCGTCGAGCGGCATGGACTGGTGATGATGATCGCGCTCGGGGAGTCCGTGGTCGCCGTCGGTATCGGCGCCTCCGGCTTGGACGTGACCTGGGAGCTGCTCGCGGTCGCGACCCTCGGGCTCACCCTGAGCGCGGAGCTCTGGTGGGTCTACTTCATGGGCGACGACGAGCAGGCCGAGGAGGCCCTGCGCGAGATGGCCCCGACGCGTCGGGAGTTCTTCGCCACGAATGTCGCCTACTACTGGGCCCACCTCGTGATGCTTCTCGGGATCGTCTGCATCGCCGCAGGGCTCGAGCGGGCGATCGGGCACGCGTTCGACGCGCTCAGCTTCGCCCAGGCCCTGGAGCTCGGCGGCGGGACGGCCCTCTACCTGGCCGGACACGCCCTCTTCCGGGCCGCGCTCGGGCTGTCGTTCAGGCCGTGGCGCGCGGTCGCCCTGCTGCTGGCGCTCGCGACGATCCCGCTCGGGACCGAGACGTCCGCGCTCGTTCAGCTCGCGGTGCTGGTCGCAGGGCTCGGCGCCTGCAACGCTGCCGATGGACTGGAGCCGGAGAAGGCCACCGCGCTCCGGGCTGAGGAGGGCTAGCGGGCGAGCGCCTTGCGCGCGAACTCGATGTCGGCCGGGATCCCGCGCGAGGGGGTCTCGACCACGACCGGCGGCCCGGCCTCCTTGATCATCGCCCGCAGCACGTCCGCGCCGATCTGGCCCTTGCCGAGATTGGCGTGGCGGTCCGCGCCGGTGCCGGCGGGGTCGCGCGAGTCGTTGGCGTGCAGCAGGTCGATCGTCCCCACGATCGCGCGCACCCTCTCATCCGCGTCGGAGAGCTCCTCGCCGGCCGCCCAGGCGTGACAGGTGTCGAAGCAGAAGCCGACCTCGACGCTCGTCTTGGCCTTCGCGACCGCCTCCCAGAGCAGGGCGAGGGCGTCGAAGCGGCGGGCCACCGCGTTCTCCCCGCCTGCTGTGTTCTCGATGTAGACCGGTACCTCGGACTCGAGCATCTCGAGCGTGCGCGGCCAGCGCCCGACCCCTTCGTCGATCCCATCCTCGGCGTAGCCGGCGTGGACGATCACCGCGGTCGCGCCCACGTCGGCGGCCGCGTCGCAGGTCTGCTGGAGGATCTTGCGGGAGCCGTAGCGGACGTTGTTGCGCGGCGAGCAGACGTTGATCAGGTAAGGGGCGTGGACGTAGATCGGCAGCTTGGAGGCGAGCAGCTGATCAGCGTCCCTGCGCTTCGGCGGCTTCTCCCAGCCCTGCGGGTCGGAGAGGAAGATCTGGACGCAATCGGCGCCGACGGATTCCGCCGACTCCAGCGGCTTGCGAGGAGAGAGGTGCGCCCCGACGATTCTCTTCCTCCGTGCCATTGAACGGCAGTCTCCCGGAACCCTCCCCAGCACGTCCGGGGGAGGGTCCCGGGTGACTTGCTCGGTTCGGCCTTGAGGCGAGCTTCCCTACCAGGGCCTCTCGGGCAGAACCCCCGACTTTCGCGCCGGAACGACCGCCAGTGCGAGCCGGCCGAGCGTCAGCGCGCCGAGCATCAGCCCGAAGTCCCGCAGCGCGATGTCGTAGTACTGCGGCGGGTTGACAGTGAGCAGGTTGACGACGATGCCGCCGAGCCATGCTGCGACCACGAAGGCGCCGATTCGCGGGGCCAGCAGGACGAGGAAGCCGGCCAGGATCTCGACCCCGCCGACGAAGTACATGAAGTCCTGGCCACTGCCAGGGACGATGTCGTTGACCCAGCCGGCCAGGTAGTCGGGCCAGTCGACCGACCAGTTGAAGAACTTGTCGAGCCCGAACAGGATCGGGGCGACCGTGAACGCGATCCGGAGCAGCCAGAACGCCTGATGCGCGGCGATCCCCAGCCTGCGCCCCTCGGCCGCCGCCGCCTGTCCGTTTGAAGATGCAGCCGGCCCGTGGGCGGGGGCCTCCGATCTGATGGTGGTGACGCTTGACATCGATGAAGCCTCCTTGTCGATGCGCGGACCACCCGGCGCCCGCGCCGTTTTGCCTGTTGGTTGTTCAGCGTCGCCACCCCGCCAGTTCTTACGTCCCCGTCCGTTCGGGTAAGAAGTGGGTTGCCGGTGACGCTAAGGAGACATGGCAACCGTTGTGGCTGAGCCGACCGAAGTCGCCAATCGAATGGACTCCGAATCCCGGAGATGGGTGGAGCGCCTCAGCGCGGGGAGCCGCGACCGCGAAGCCGCGCTCGGGGAGCTCCGGGAGCTGCTGCTGCGCGCGACCCGCTTCGAGGTTCGCCGGCGCTGCGACAGGCTCTCCCAGATCCGCGGCGGTGACCAGGAGGACCTGGCTCAGCAGTGCGCGGGAGACGCGATGGTGGCGATCCTCAGCAAGCTGGACGATTTCCGGGGCCAGAGCAAGTTCACGACCTGGGCCTATAAGTTCGCCCTCTACGAGGCCGCCGCGAAGCTCCGTAAGCTCGCCTGGCAGGGACGCGAGCTGCCGCTCGAGGCGGAGCAGTGGCCGCAGGTGCCGGACCCGGGCCCCGCGCCGCACGGCGAGGCCGAGATGAATGAGCTCCTCGCCGCCATCCGGCAGGAGATCGAGACGAGCCTCACCCCGCGCCAGCGTGAGGTGCTGGTCGCGCTCGCCCTGAACGAGGTGCCGATCGATGTGCTCGCAGAGCGCCTCGACACGACCAGGGGTGCGCTCTACAAGGTGCTGCACGACGCGCGCAAGCGGCTGCGCGTTGCTCTTGCCGAACGGGGCATGATCGTGGACGAGCGGATGGAGGAAACGGAATGAACGGGCAATCGCGAGAGAACCGGCTGATCGGGCGCCTGCTCGGGCCTGCCGGCCCGGAGCTGAGCTGCGAGCGCTGCTTCGAGGAGCTCGACCGCTACGTGGAGCTGGAGCGCGCGGGAGCCGATGCGGACGCCGTAATCCCCGGCATGCGGGCGCACCTCGAGGGGTGCTCGGCCTGCGCCGAGGACCACGAGACCCTCCGCGCCATGCTCAACCAGCAGGGCGCCTGAGAGCAGCTCTCCCGCGCTACTTCTTGAACGAGATGACCTGCTGGATACCCGTCGGCCGGTTCGAGTACGGCGAGGTCACTAGGGGAAGGGGCCCGTAGGTGAACTGGTCGGCTATCGCGCTGGCGCGCCAGGCGGCCGGGTCGGCCGTCCCCTGCTGGCTGGTGAGCTGGCCCGCCGCAGCCTGGATCGCGGTCCAGACCTCCGAGCGGCAGAGCCCCAGGTGACCCTTGCCGCAGTAGGTCAGGTTGAAGTGGTCCGGAAGCTTGCTGCGCTTCTTGGCGAGCAGGCCCCTGATGTCTCGGTCGAAGTACTGGAACCAGCCGACCTCCTGGCCTGCGGGCGGCTGATCGAAGCGGGAGAGAAGCGTGTTCAGCTGCGGTAGCAGCGACTGGCCGAGGCGGGCCGCCATCGCGTTGTTGACGATCAGTGGGTAGGCCGCGTCCATGATCGCGGCGCCAGGGGCGTCGATCAGGCCGTCCCCGTTTCGGTCAAGCCGGCTCCCGCCCTCCTGGCGCCACTGCTTCAGGAGCTCGACCATCTGCCTCGCCTGCGGCGAGGGCGGTGTCGATCCGCGCAGCAGCTTGGCGAGCACCGGGACCATGACAATCGCGCGCACGTCCTGGGTCGCCGCTGCGTTCATCGCCGAGGCGATGGTTGCGGGCGACCACTTCCCCTTCTTCTTCAGGCGCTTCAGATTGAAATTGAGCAGGTTGACGCGCTGCACCGAGGAGTTCTTGCCCCAATCGTCGTCGGCGGCGCCGAAGCCGCGAGCGGTTCCGTTGTTCCAGTTGGTCATGAAGCCCTGCTTGTTGTCCTTGCCGTGGATGTGGTCCATGGCCTTGACGAACCCTCGCCACTCGTACTGACCGGTCCCCTTCGTGGGCAGGCCGGGGTCGACGTTCGGGTTCCGGATCGGCAGGCGGCCGCTCGTGTACTCGGCGATCTGCTTCGAGTCTATGTAGAAGGAGTTGAAGGTCTGCGGTGTCAGCGACGCGGCCTTGAAGAAGTCCTTCGGGTTCTTGATCGAGCCGTTGGAGAGGCGGCGGAAGAGGAGCTGGTCGAGGACGTCCTTGCCGCGGCTCGAGCGCTTGGAGGTGATCGCGACAGTGCGGCCGTGCACCCGGCCGTAGCCCTGGACGGGCCCGTGAACCGTCGTCAGGAAGCTCACCGGCTTGCCGTCGAGTGTGCCGGCGTTGAAGTGGCCCATCGGCCGGCACTTGCCCTTGTAGAGGTAGCGCTCGTTGCTGCCCCCGCAGAGCGTTTCGGCGTACTGGTCGATGATGTCCGAGCTGGCAGAGGTGAGCGTGGTGGCGAAGCGCGGGGTCCGGCCGATCAGCAGATAGCCCGGGAACGGCGCCGAGGTGGCGCCGCGCCAGTGCAGGTGCGGGGCGTGCATGTCGATCTCGAGAACGAGGCCGGGGAAGAAGTGGCTGATCTGCGGCCCACCGACCATGATCGGGTGACCCGTGCGTGGAGTGGCTGCCGGTCACCATCAGCTCGTTGCTCGCCGAGGTCCTCTTGTACGCGTACTTGCGCGCGATGCTCGCCGGAACAGCGGGCGTGGGCGTGAAGCTGCCGTTGTCGAGGACCACGCTGCCCGGGTGCTTCCGCGGAATGTGGCCGTAGGGGAACTTGCCCTTCACCGTGGTGACGTTGCGTGGGTTCTTGAACTGCCGCAGGTCGTTGAACGCCTGGAAGCCCCTGCCCTTGCCGAGCTGCTGCTGGAGCCCGCTCAGGAACATCGAGTCGGCCGCTTCGCGCCCGCCGCCCTGGCCGAGGAACTGCCCCTTCAGCGCGTTGACGGCGTAGACGTCGTTGCGGGTCCAGGGAGCGTTCGGGGAGTGCGTGGCGGCCAGGTAGGCGTTGATGCCCGAGATGTAGGTGTCGATGTCGCGCAGGAGGGCCTTGCCCTCCTTGCCGTGCCGCTTCAGCGCCTTCGTCTCGGTTGGCGGTGGAGGCCTCGGTCTGGGCGCTCGGCTTGAAGTTCTGCAGGCCCGCCGTGAGGTCGATGGCGCTCAGCCCGGGGGCGTCGATGACCGCGACGCGCGAGTTGTATCGGGCCTGCTCGAGCAGCAGCCCGCGATCCTCGGCCAGGATCCAGCCGGCCGTCTGGATGCCGGCGTCGCGGGTGCTCGCGTAGACGTGGGGGACGTTGAAGCGGTCGCGCAGGAGCGTGACGCCGGGGAACGGGACGGGCTCCTGCGTGGTGGGACCGTCCGTGTCGACGCCGAGCTTCTCCGACTTGAAGTCGGTGAACAGATCGTTCGGCGTGACCTGATCGAAGAGCGGGGTGAGCGCGTTGTACAGGTTCGCCTGGGTGGCGGCGTTGGGATTCGGCGATCCCGTACTGACCCGACGGCAGGATGTTGCGGGCGATGATCGTCGGGTCCTTCGGTGCCTTCGCCAGCGCGTTTGCGCACGCAACCAGCATCAGCAGCACTGCCCCCATTGCAACTACAACTCGCCGCATCCCGCCCGCTCCTCTCTCCGCTGCGCGGTCCACTCCTTTGATCGCGCAAACGGAACCTAACAGACTGTTCAGCCAGCCAGCCAACCCGTCGGAGGGCGCATAGATTGCGCGAATGCGAGACCGGCTGGGGCGGGGCGAGACGCCCGGCATGTGGGTGCTGCTGGCGGGGGCGATGTCGGTTTCGGCGGCGCTGCTGCTCGTCTGGGGCTCGAAGCTCACCTTCCTGCTCGACGACTGGGAGTTCCTCCTCTACCGCCCGGGCTTCAGCGCGGACTCGATTCTCTCCCCGCACGGGGAGCACATCTCCGCCGCACCGGTCCTGATCTACAAGACGCTCCTCGAGACGGCCGGCATGTCCTCGTCGCTGCCCTACCTGGCCGTCTCGGTGTCGCTCTTCCTGGCATCGGTCGCTCTGCTCTTCATCTACCTGCGGCGCCGAGTCGACCCCTGGCTGGCGCTCCTCGGCGCCGGGATCGTGCTCTTCCTCGGTCCCGCGTTCGACGACCTGATCTGGGACTTCCAGATGGGCTTCAACGGCTCGCTCGCCTTCGGACTGGGGGCCCTGGTGATGCTCGAGCGGGGCGATCGGCGCGGGGACCTCGCGGCCTGCGGGCTCCTCTCCGTGGGGATGACCTTCTCGAGCCTGGAGCTCGCCTTCATCGCCGCCGCACTGATCGACGTCCTCCTCGGCCGGATCGGCTGCGGCGGCTCTACGTCCCGGCGGTGCCCGCGTTTCTCTACGCCATCTGGTGGGCCGGCTGGGGACACGACGCGGACACGGCGGTCTCGTTCCACAACGCGGCGAGAACGCCGGAGTTCGTCTTCGACGCGGCCTCCGCGGCGGTTGCATCGCTGTTCGGGCTGGTGAAGTTCGGCCAGGGTGCTGGCCCGGGCGGGCTCGACTGGGGGCGGCCGCTGCTGATCGTGGTGCTCGGGCTCGGCGCGTGGCGGATCTGGAGGATCGGGCGCATCTCCCACGAGCTCTGGATCGTGCTGGCCCTTGCGGCGACGTTCTGGGTGCTGGCCGGCCTGAACGTGAAGGCGGGCCGTGGGCCGACGGAGAGCCGCTACCTGCTTCCTGGCGCGGTCTTCGTGCTGATGATCGCCGGCGAGCTCCTGCGCGGCGTCCGCGTACCGCGCGCGGCGATCGTCGCCGCCTACGTCCTCGGGGCGCTCGTCGTCGCCAACAATGTCTACGTCCTGAGGGACGCCTACATCGCCTACCGGAACACCAGTGACATCGTCAAAGCCGATCTCGGCGCTGTGGAGATCGCGCGGGACAGGATCGCCATGCCCTTCTTCCTCGACCAGAACACAGCCGGCACGGCCTATGTCCCGGTGACCACGAGCGGGTATCTCTCCGCCGCCGATGCGTACGGCTCGCCGGCCGACGGCCCGAGCGAGATCGCGGCCGAGCCGGAGCCCGCGAGGGTGGCCGCCGACAGGGTCCTGGGGCGGGCGACTGGGGGTCAGTTTCGCCCCCGCGAAGAATGCGCCGGCGGCATCCGGCCCCCCTCCGCGGGTGGTCGGGCCGCCCGGGGCCACTGCACGCACGGTCGGGAGCTGCGTCGTCGCCGATCCGCCCGGGGCGATCCTGAGCCTGCCGCTGGGTGGAGCCGCCGTCCGCGCCTCGCGGTCCGATGTTTCCGCCGCGCTCCGCCGCTTTGCGGCCGAGTCCTTTCCTCTCGCGACGGCTCCGCTCGCGAAGGGGCAGCTCGGCGTCGCGCGAATCCCGCCCGACCGAGCGGCCGAGCCGTGGGAGCTCGCCCTGCGCTCACGGGCGCCGGTCACGGTCTGTGGGAGCACGGACTGGAAGTACTGACGCCGTCGGCCGGCCGCTAAGAGGCTGGTCGACCCGGTGGTAGGCTCGTGGCGGATCAACCTGTGGCGTCCGATGGCATGAGCCCTGATGGACAGCGAGTTGCGAGGAGCGGCCGTAGCCCGTGGATAGGGACCGATACACAGGTGGATCCCGTCCGCTGGGCGAAGCTCCTGAGGCGTGCCCACGAGCTTGCCCTCACTGACGGCAACTCACCGTCGATCCTGCGCACCCTGGTCGCCCAATCCTGGAAGCGCTCCGCTGCGGCAGGGGTCAATCCCGACCGACCGGCGCCGCGGATGCTCGATGACGCCGAGACGGCCAGATCGCTGGCCCGGAACCCGATCTCGCACCTGCTGCCGATGGTCGAGAGCCTCTTGGCCGACGCGACCGAGGACGCTCGCTACTTCGCCGCGCTGAGCGACGCCGACGGGGTCCTGCTCTGGGCGGGCGGCCACTCCGGAGCGCTGGAGATTGCGGAAGCGCCCGCGTTTCTGCCCGGTCATCTCGCCAGTGAGAGCGCCGTCGGCACCAACGCAATCGGGACCGCCCTGGTCCTCGATCATCCAGTCCAGATCTTTTCGGCCGAGCACTTCAGCCGGCTCCTCCACGGATGGACCTGCTCCGCCGCACCGATCCACGACCCGGAGACCCACGAGATCCTCGGAGTCCTGGACCTCTCGGGCGAGTTCCGCTCAGGACACCCGCACAGTCTGCCCCTGGTGGGGGCGGTGGCCCGGGTCGTGGAGGACAAGCTCGCGGAAGAGCAGGCCCGCCGAGACGAGCGTCTTCGTCAGCTGTTTCTCGAGCGAATCGGCGCCCGGTCGCGCCTGCGGAGTGCCCTCGTCAGCCGGACCGGCCGGGTTCTGGCGGCCTCACCTCGCGGCTGGCTGGGTCGCCGGATCGAGCCGCCTGCGGATAAGGAGAGCCTGACCCTCGCGGACGGGACCGAGGTGACTGCCGAGCCGATCGGGCGAGAGGGTGCCCGGATCGTGTTCCCCGCGGCCGGACTGCAGGTGCATCGCACGCTTCCACGAGTGCACCTGGAGGTGCTTGGACGGCGGCGGGCACGGATCACGCTAGGTGATCAGGTGAGCACGCTCTCACCCCGCCACAGCGAAATCGCCGTCCTCCTGATGCTTCAACCAGCCGGACTGAGCAGCAAGCAGCTCGCCCATGAGCTCTACGGGCCCGGGTCCAACCCGATCACCGTTCGGGCCGAGATCTCGCGACTGAGACAGTTGCTGGGCGACGTGCTGGCCTCGAACCCGTATCGGTTCGAGGCCGACCTCGACTCGGACTGGGGATTGGTCCAGCGACTGCTCCGGCGTGGCGATGTCGCGCAGGCAGCGGACCACTGTCCAGGCCCGCTGCTGGTTGGCTCGGAGATCCCTGCGATCGAGGCGGCGCGCAGCCGGACCGAGAGCGCCGTGAGCCGGCCTGCCCCGGTGATTGCAACCCCCCTGCAACCCCACGAGCCAGGCGACACTCGACGGGCATAGAGCTAGCGTCGGCCACGACGTCCCCGACCAAGGAGGAACGAACGTGGCGGACAGCGTCACATTGAGTAGTGCTCAGACGGCGGTCGATGCCGCAGTTGCAAAGGCCGATGAGATCGGCGTGCCCATGAACATCGCGGTCGTCGACGCCGGTAACAACCTGACTGCCTTCGCCCGCATGGACGGAGCGTGGCTGGGATCGATCGACATCGCCCAGAACAAGGCCTACACGGCGCGCTCGTTCGACATGTCGACGAAGGATCTGGCGCCCCTGGCGCAGCCGAATCAGCCGCTGTTCGGCATCGACGCCTCGAATCAAGGCCGCCTGATCGTCTTCGCGGGCGGCATTCCCCTGATGTCCGGGGATCAGGTGGTCGGCGCGATCGGTGTCAGCGGCGGGTCGGTCGAAGAGGACCACGAGGTGGCCGAGGCCGGGGTCGCGGCCTTCTAGCCGGGGAGCGCGTAATGGCGGACAACAGAGGAGTCGCGTACATCGAGCCGGGCAAGGTCGAGGTTCAGAACATCGACTTCCCGGAGTTGGAATTGAAGGACGGTCCCGGGGTTCACCCGGACAACGTCGGGCGCAAGACCCCGCACGGGGCGATCCTGCGGATCGTCTCGACGAACATCTGCGGCTCGGACCAGCACATGGTTCGCGGGCGCACGACGGCGCCGGCGGGGTTGATTCTCGGCCACGAGATCACCGGCGAGGTGATCGAGACCGGCCCCGGCGTCGAATTCATCAAGGAGGGCGACCTCTGCTCGGTGCCCTTCAACATCGCCTGCGGCCGGTGTCGCAACTGCAAGGAGGGCCACACCGGGGTCTGCCTTACCACCAACCCGGATCGCCCCGGATCGGCGTACGGCTACGTGGACATGGGCGGCTGGGTCGGCGGGCAGGCCAACTTCGTGATGGTCCCGTACGCGGACTGGAACCTGCTCAAGTTCCCCGACAAGGAACAGGCGATGGAGAAGATCCTCGACCTGACGATGCTCAGCGACATCTTCCCCACCGGCTACCACGGCTGCGTCAGCGCGGGTGTGACCTCGGGCTCGACCGTCTACATCGCCGGGGCCGGGCCGGTTGGGCTTGCCGCGGCCCACTCGGCGCAGTTCCTGGGCGCCGGCGTGGTCATCGTCGGCGATCTGATTCCCGAGCGGCTGGAGCAAGCGCGCTCATTCGGCTGCGAGACGGTCGACGTCTCCAAGGGAGATCCCAAGGACCAGATCGAGCAGATCCTCGGGGTCCCGGAGGTGGACTGCGCAGTGGACGCCGTCGGCTTCGAGGCGCGCGGCCACGGCGAGGAGGGCTCGGCGGTCGAGGAGCCCGCCACGGTGCTCAACTCGATCATGGAGCTGACCAAGGCGGCCGGCAATCTCGGCATCCCGGGCCTCTACGTCACTGGCGATCCGGGGGCGGTCGACGAGGCCGCCAAGGTGGGCTCTCTGTCGATCCGGATCGGCCTTGGCTGGGCGAAGTCCCATGTGATCACGACCGGGCAGTGCCCGGTGATGCGCTACCACCGCGGGCTGATGAACGCCATCCTCGGCGACCGGGTCCAGATCGCCAAGGCCGTGAACGCGACCGTGGTTTCGCTCGACGAGGCGCCCGACGGATACAAGGACTTCGATCAAGGGGCGGCCAGGAAGTTCGTGCTCAACCCCAATGACCTGATCAAGGTCTGAGAACGGGTGGCTTAGATGTCCACTTCCGCTTGCATGACACGCAATTCAAGGAGGACTTGAGATGCCACTAGGACGAGACAGACGTCAACGCCGCCGGCGCGCGGCCGTGGTCGGCGGAGCCGCTGTGGCCGCGAAGAAGCACCACGACGCCAAGCAAGCCCAACAGGAAGAAGAGGCCGCCGCCGCAGCAGCCTGAGCCGGCCGCCGCGGGCGGGCTCACTCCCGAGGTGATGGAGCAGCTGAAGCAACTCGGCGAGCTCCATGAGCAGAACGTGCTCTCGGACGAGGAGTTCGAGCGGGAGAAGGCCAAGCTGCTGGGCTCCGGCTGACCAGCTGACCGGGTTTCACCCGCTTCGGATGATGCGGTCCATGTGATCGCAGTGTTGGCTTCGTCCGCAAGCAGACATGGAAAACGAATCCTCAAGCGTCGCCAGACCTCGGAGGTAGATGATGAGCCAGCCCGATCGAAGCAAGCTGCCAATCCGCATGCCTCCCTTCGGCGGCGTCACGAAACGGACGCTCGACGGCTCGCAGCCCGACTGGGAGGCGATCGGCCACGTCGAGGCGCCCGATGGGGCCCCGAACGTCCTGGTGGTGCTGATCGACGACGCGGGTTTCGGCAACCCCGCAACCTTCGGGGGGCCAATCGACACGCCGAACTACACCCGGATGGCGGACGAGGGTGTCCGCTACAACCGCTTCCACGTCCCCGCCCTCTGCTCTCCAACCCGGGCAGCGCTCCTCACCGGCCGCAACAGCCACGCGGTCGGCTTCGGCTCCATCGGCGAGTTCTCGACCGGGTTCCCCGGCTATACGGCGTTCGTCCCCGACGACTGCGTTCCGTTCCCGAGAATCCTCCGGGACAACGGTTACAGCACCGCCGCGTTCGGCAAGTGGCACCTGACCCCCGACGGGCAGCAGGGCCCGGCCGGGCCGTTCACCCGCTGGCCCGTGGGCTGGGGGTTCGATTACTTCTACGGCTTCCTCGGAGGAGGATCGGGCCAGTGGGACCCGTGTCTCGCTGAGAACCAGAAGATCATCGGCACCCCCGAGGCGTATTACGGCGACGACGGCGAGGACCCCTATTACCTGCCGGACGACATGGCCGACAAGACGATCGAATGGCTCCACGCGGTCCGGGCGCAGGATGCGAACAAGCCCTTCTTCAGCTACTTCTCGACTGGCTGCAGTCACGCTCCGCACCACGTTTCGGACAAATGGGCCGAGAAGTACAAGGGCAAGTTCGACCAGGGTTGGGACAAGCTGCGCGAGGAGACCTTCGCCCGGCAGAAGGAGCTCGGGGTCATCCCGCCCGACGCGGAGCTGACGGAACGCGACGAAGCGTTCCCCGCCTGGGAAGACGTGCCGGACAAGCTCAAGGCGTTCTACGCGCGCCAAATGGAGGTCTATGCCGGCTATTCGGAGAACGCCGACCACAACGTCGGCCGGGTGATCGACGCGATCGATGAGCTCGGCGAGCTGGACGACACGCTCATCTTCTGGATCTGGGGCGACAACGGCGCGAGCATGGAGGGGACGATCACGGGCTCATTCAACGAGCTCACCATGCAGAACGGGATCCCGCTGACCGATGAGATGCAGCTGCAGCTCTCGGAGCGCTACGGAGGGGTCGAGGCGTGGGGTAACCAGATGATGGCCCCCCACTACTCGGCCGCCTGGGCGTGGGCGGGCAACACGCCGTTCAAGTGGGGAAAGCAGGTCGGCTCGCACCTCGGGGGCACGCGCAACCCGATGGTCGTCCACTGGCCCGACAGAATCAAGGAGAGCGGCGCGCTCCGCAGCCACTTCACCCACGTCATCGACATCGGGCCGACCGTCCTCGACATCGCCGGCGTGCCGATGCCAACCCATATCGACGGCATCGAGCAGCAGCCCATGCACGGTGAGACGTTCGCCGACTCGCTGACGGACGGGGAAGCTGCCGAGCACCACACCCAGCAGTACTTCGAGACGATCGGCAACCGGGCGATGTACAAGGACGGCTGGTGGCTCGCGATGCGGACCGAGCGCATCCCCTGGGTGCTCACCCCGGAGGCGCTTGAACCGTACAAGCCGGGGGTCTGGGATCCCGATCAGGACCCGGTCGAGCTCTACTACCTGCCCGACGACTTCTCGCAGGCCCATGACCTCGCCGCGGAGAACCCCGACAAGGTGAAGGAGCTCAGGGAGCTCTTCTGGCAGGAGGCAGAGAAGTACAACGTGACACCCCTGTTGTCCGCCCTGACGTCGTTCTTCGGCATAGTGCCGCCGCTCCCGGAGGTCCCCAAATTCGAGTTCCGCGGCGACGTTCAGAACGTCCTCTCGGGCATGATCCCGCGAATCTACAACCACTCCTACTCGATCAGCGCCGACCTCGTCATCCCAGAGGGAGGCGCCGAAGGGGTGATCGTCGCCGAGGCGCGACCATCTGGGCGGGTTCTCGCTGTTCGTCGACAAGGGCAAGCTCACGCACACCTACTCGATGATGGGCGTCTTCGTCTTCCGCCAGGTCGCCGAGGAGGAGTTACCTGAGGGTGAGGTCTCGGTGAGGATGGAGTTCGCCGCCGATGAGGCGAAGCCCGCCACCGGGGGAGAGGTGACCCTCTTCATCGGAGACCGGGCCGTCGGCAAGGGCCGCATGGACCACACGGTCCCGATCCGCTTCTCCGGCTATGCCGGGATGGACATCGGGCGGGACAACGGCGGTGTGGTCGATCTGGCTTACGAGGATCGCAAGCCGTTCGAGTTCACCGGGACGATCAGGAAGGTCGTATTCGAGATCGAGCCGCACCCCTCGAAGGAGGAGGCACATGATCTACACACGGCCCACCACCACGGACACACCGCGCACGCCCTCTCTGCCTGACGCAACCGGTCCTTCGGACTGGAGGTCTCGATGAAGCTCCATGACACGATCGACGTCCTGATCGGCGGCTACATGTCGAAGGAGGCCGCCGAGGACGACTACGAAGCCGTCCGCAACAGCGGCGCCGACCTGCAGGGCATGGCCCTCGTCGCCAAGGACCTGGAGGGCGAGCCTGTCGGTGGAGGAGACCGATCACATGGTCCGCGAGGGAGCGGGGGCCCTCGGCGGCGTCGGATTGGCGATCGGGCTGGCCGCCCCCCCGCTTCTGGCGACCACCGCGATCGGGGCCGCCCTGGGCGCCGGCGCCGGCAAGCTGCTTCACCACAAGGCTGCCGACAAGATCGGCGAGCAGGCGGGGGAGACGATTCCGATCGGCGGCGCCGGCCTGATCGTCGTCTACTCGCAGTCTGAGGCCGAGCGGGTCGAGCCGGCCGTGACGCGCGCCGTACAGAAACAGAAGGGCGAGGCGGAAGGGCGCCACGTCCAGGCCGTGAAGGGCGCGCTAGCGGACGCGCAGCAGAAGATGTCCGAGGGGAGCGCATGAACCCGAGGGCCCTGCTCGTCTATTCACCTTCAGCCAACGAATGGGCCGGGTTGCACAGGTGATTGAGGAGGCCCAATGACGTCACCCCAAGCGCGAATCGAATTCACCGATCCACTGGACCAAGGTTCTCTCGGGCGTTCCAATGAGTCGTCCTTCATTGCAGATCCCCCGGCTCCTGGTTGCCCAGCGAATGCGGAAGACCGGCCGGCGGAAATCGGCCATCGGCTGGAGCTCGCGGGGCCTGGGCTCGACGATGCCCGCGTTGTTGACCAGTCCGAAGAGGCCGCGCTGACCAACTGAACTCTCCACCACTCCAACCGCTGCAGATGCGTCCGGGAAATTGCGAGAGCCAGAATCGAGCTGGCGACATCTTCAGGACATCCTGTTGCCCAACCGTTGCCCAGCGGGAGGCCTGACCTCAGGAAGCCGCCACGTCTCGCCGCACCGTGTGCAGGCTCCACCCCAGGGCGAACATGCCGATGCCGTTGAGGATGAACCCGAGACCGACGAGCAGCGCGAGCGTCGCGAAGCCGATGTTCGGATCGGAGACGATCACGATGCCGGCGAGCAGCTCCACCGCTCCGGCGAAGATGTTCCAGCCGCGGTTCTCATCCACCTCGAAAGCGGCGATCACGCGGAGCACGCCGACCGCGATCAGCCAGATCCCGATCAGCAAGGCGACGGCCGCGACGCCTCCGATGGGGTGGCGGATGAGCAGGACTCCGACGATCGCGGTGAGCACCCCGAGTAGCGCGAGCGATCCGCGGCTCTGGGTGCCGCGCATCAGGGAGGCCGCCAGCTCGAGGATCCCGTCGAGGAGCAGGAAGATCCCCGCGATCACCGCCAGCGTCGCCAGGCTGTCACCCGGCTTGATCAGGATGATGATCCCCGCGGCGATGCTGAGCACGCCGACGAGTAGGAGCAGCCACCAGCCTCCGGTGGCCACGCGTACCTCGGCTCCAGTCACTGGGTCAACCATCTCTCCTCCTTATTCGGGCTCGATCTCGCTCGGCCGCCAGCTCTTGTCGAAGAATGAGACCTTGGGGCTGTAGCGGCGCAGGATGGGAACCAGCCCCTGTCGGTTGAACACCAGGCCACCTGGGTAAACACAGCGTGGAGAGTGGACTGTGAGCCGGACGTTCCTAAATGGGTAATGGACTACTCGCTTGGTGGCGTCGCCGGCTCGCGTCGCGCGGGTTCGCCGGCGCGGCTCTGTGTGCCATTCCCGTGGCGGTCGCCGCCCTGATCGGGTTCGAGACGAGCCTCCCGGGCATCGCCAGCGGCCTCTCCGCGGTCACTGGCGGTCCCGACACGATTCCCGCTTCCGCTCAGACCGAGCCCAGCACGACCAGCAGGGTCGACCGAGCGACGGTGGCGCTGGCGAGCAGGTCCGGTTCCTCGATTGGTTCGCATCCGGGCGCGGGATCCGGGGGCACCGGCAGAGGCACGGGAACCGGCGGCTCGGGTGGCTCAGGTGGAGGCTCGTCGGATCCTTCGACGACCAGCCCGCCGCACACGGGTGGGGGTACGAGCGGGGTCGGCAACACCGTCAACAACACGGTCAATAACACCGTCAACAACACGGTCGGCACCGTCGGCAACACCGTCAACAACACGGTCGGCACCGTCAACAACACGGTCGGCACCGTCGGCGACACCGTTGACAACACGGTCGATAGCGTCAACAACACCCTCGGCGGTGTCGACAGCACGGTCAACGGGCTTCCCGGCCCGTAGAGCCGACCCTCAGCTCAGGAGCTCGATCACCCCCCGCAGCACCAACAGGCTGCCGATCACCGCGGCGCCCCAAATCCCAGCCTTGCGGCCGTGGCGGGAGAGGCTGGCCTTGAAACGATCGACGGCAGCGGGCGTCTTCTCGGGAGCCAGCAGGTAGCTGAGGGTGGGTATCTCCAGCAGGGCGAGCATGATCACGTTGAAGGCGAGCACCGCCAAGACCGTCGCGGTCGTGCTCAGATCCTCCCCCGCCAGGTGGTGGAGGCCGGCGAGGTAAGAGGCGCCTGGAAGGGTGAGCAGGGCTCCGACGACGAAGGTGTCGCGGGCGGTTCCGCGCGCCATGAAACGTTGCCATCGCGGAGGTCCGCTGGGTCCCTTCGCGGCCTTCTTCTGCTCCCTCCGCGCCTTCCGCTCCTGATCGCGACCGGTGGCGAGCACCAATGCGATCGCCAAGCAGAATTCCGCCCAGGGCAAAGTCAGCCGCAGGACTCAGGGTGTTCTTTGCCGTGTCGGCGAAGCTCGAGTCCTCCAGGCTGAAGACGATCACCAGGCCGAGCGTGATGCTCGTCAGCATCGCGCCGAGCAGGTAGCCGATCAGGAGCCGCTTCGGGTTGGGAAGCAGCAGCATCACGGTTGTGGCCGCGAGCAGGGTTGGGTTGAGCGCAGCCGTGAAGGCGAAGAGAAAGAAGGTCCCCATCGCTATTTCACGGCCTAGCCCTCGTTCTCAACGTGGTGACGTCCTAGCCAGCGTCCTCTTTGGCTGCCGCGTCGATCTCGCGCTTGAGCTCGTCGGCGTCGGCATCGATCTGCTGTGGCGTCGCGGACGGGGGCAGCGTGTTGATCGTGGTGGAAAGGGTCGAGACGAATGACTCCAGGGCGCTGGTCTGGCTCGGGAAATCCTGCCCCGCCGAGGCCACCATCTTCGCAGGGACCCGCGCCGGCACGCAGATCTTCACGATCATCTACCTCCTCACGGGACTGGGCGTCTTCGTGGCGCTGCTCGCCGCGACCGCCGAGCAATACATCAAGCAGAAGTCAGAGACCCCGAGTGCCAGGAAGCGCCTTCGCGCTCGGCGGGCCCGAAGGGGGATCAGCTCCGGCAGACGCACCGCCGGAGGGGTAGTTCGCGGCTCCCGAGAGACGCCGTTCGAGGCAGTGCCGCGTACGCGATGGCGAGGGCCAGAATCGAACTGGCGACACCACGATTTTCAGTCGTGTGCTCTACCAACTGAGCTACCTCGCCGGGAACGCGCACAGGCTAGCGTCCACCCCGTGATCAGGAGCATCGTCGGGGTCGGTGTCGCGGTCCTCGTTGCGGCCTCCGTCTCCGGCGCCCGCCAGGTGCCGCCTGAGCCGATCCAGACCGGGATGCCGGCGCCCTATTTCGGCACGGTCGGCTCGGGCGCGTTCTCCCCGGCGGGGGTCAGGAAGCGCACGATCCCGCTCGGGCCGGCGGCCCCGCGGTGGGCGCGACGGCTCTACTCCCGTTCAGTCCGGGTCCTCGTTGCCCTCACAGATGCGCGCAGCGGCGCGATGATCGCCGGCGAGCGGGACGGGTGGGACTATGTCTGGCCGCGCGACGCGGCCGCCGGGGCGATCGCCCTCGAGGCTGCCGGCCTGCGGCCGGAGGCACGGCGGGTCGTGTCGTTCCTCTCTGGCCTCGACACAGATAGAGCCGCGCGCTTCTACTCCGACGGCTCGCCCGTTCCCGGTCGCCCTGCCGCCGGCGACGGGCAGGGCTGGGTCGGTGCGGCCGAGCGATTCGTCAACCGGCGGAGCTCGAGTGCCTACGACTGGCGCGGCCGCCAGGACTACGGGGAGAACGTGACTGGCGACTTGCTCGGCAACGCGATCGCCGGGAGGGCGTCGACGATCGAGATCAAAGAGCGATTCCTCACTCCTCGGGGCCTGACCCGGGGGGAGGGGAGCGGCGAGCTGGACTCGTCGGCGGCCTGGGCGGCAACCGTCTTTCCGCGCCCGGCCCTGGGGGAGGCCGCCCGCAGCACGCTTCTCGCCCTGAGCCGCGCCTCCACCCATTACGGCATCCCCCCGATCGAGGGCTGGACGCCCGGGGAGACCTGGACTGCCCCGACCGCCTGGTCCGCGTGGGCCCTGGTCGAGCTTGGCGACGCGCGGGCGGCTGACCGTCTGCTGGCCGAGCTGCGCCGGGCGGAGACCCCGCACGGCACCCTGCCCGAGCGCGTGGATGCGAGGACAGGCGAGCCGACCTCGACCACCCCCCTGGCGTGGTCGCACGCCTTCGCGATCCTGGCGCTGCGGGCGCGCTACGGCTGAGGCTCGCCGGCGGCCGACAGCGCGGTGCTGACGGCCTCCTCGGGGGTCTTTGCATCGACGATCCCGAGCTCGGTGCGAGAGCGGTTCTGCAGCGTCCAGCTCCGGATCGCCACCACCGGCCGCCGTAGCTTCCGAGCGAACGCGATCTCCGCCAGCGTTCCCCACTCCCCGCCCACGGCGATCACCGCCTGGCCGGAGGCGACCACGGCCAGATTCCGAGCCTCACCTATGCCGGTGGCGACGACGTGGGTGACATACGGGTTCGCATCCTCGAAGGACACGGTGGGGAGCACTCCGAGCACCGTGCCGCCGGCCTCGGAGGCCCCTCGCGAGGCGGCCTCCATGACGCCGGTGCGCCCGCCGCACACCAGCACGGCACCCGCCTCCGCGATCCGCCGGCCGACCTCCTCGGCGTCGCGGAGGATCTCCTCCTCGCCCTGGCCGGCGCCGATCACCGAGATCTGTACTCCTCGGGCCACAACCCGAGTCTGCCACGCGATACTGCAGGCGGTGTCGGAGGAGAACGTCGCCCTGGTCCGGCGCAACTACGAGGTGATCAACTCGATCGACCGCTCGGGCGACGAGTTCGTCGATCCGGAGATCGCGGCGCCCGACCTCTGGGCCGGCCTGGCACTGGACTTCGAGATCAGCGGCCGCTCCGACGTACCCGACGCAAGGACGTACCGCGGCCGGGCGGAATCGAAGGAGTTCTGGCGGATGCTGCAGGAGATATTCACCGAGCTGCGATGGGAGCCGATCGCGCTCACCGATCTCGGGGACGTGGTGGTAGCCGAGACGAGGCTCGTGGCCCGCGGGCGAGGCAGCGACCTCCGCGTCGAAGCCGATGAGACGGACGTCTTCTGGTTCCAGGACGGTCGGATACAGCGAGTGCAGGGCTTTCCCACGAAGGCCGAGGCACTCGCGGCCGTCCAGAGGTCAGCCGGCTGAACGACTGGGCTTCGCGGCGGCTGCGGCTTCGCGAAGCATCCGGCCCATCAGCTCGAGCGCCCCTCCCTTGTGGAGGTGCTCGTTGAGGTTGCCGCACTTGGGGCTTTGGACACATGAGGGGCAGCCGTCGTCGCAGGGGCACTCGCGGATCAGGCGGTCCGCGTCCCCGACCAGGCGCTCGAACTCCTCGTAGCCCCGGCGGGTGATCCCGACGCCGCCCGGGTGCCCGTCGTAGATGAAGATCGTGGGCTGGCCGGTCTGGAAGTGGATATTGGTGGAGAGCCCGCCGATGTCCCAGCGGTCGCACATCGCGATCAGGGGCAGCACTGCGATCTGTCCGTGCTCGGAGGCGTGCAGCGCACCGAGCAGCACCTCGCTCGGCAGAGCCGCGGCCATCCGCTCTGAGATCACGTACCAGAGCGCCTGGGTGACGAAGTCCTGCTCGGGCAGGTCGAGCGAGATGATGTCGATCACCTTGTTGTCGCCCAGCCGCTTGCGCTGGTAGGCGATCACCTGTTCGGAGACCGAAACGGTGCCGAAGTTGAGCTCGACGCCGAGTGCGGACCGCTGCGTCTCGATCCCCTCGATGTAGACCTCGGTCTCCTTCTTCACCTGGGTGTAGTAGTCGCCGTCGAACGGTTTCACGATCGCCCGGCGGGAGCCGATGTCGAGCTCGGTCACCTGGTAGGAGCGGCCGAGGTGCAGATAGACGGCGCCCGGGTGGACCGTCGAGAAAGCGCGCTCGGCCTCGACGTTGCCGAGCATCTCGCCCGAGGTGGCGTCGATCACGGCGACGCTGTCCGCCGATGAGGAGCGCAGCGCGATCCTCCCGGCCACGAAGTCGCCCGAGCGGGTCAGGTAGCGCTCGCCGCGCCCGCGGCGCAGCTCGCCTGCGGTCACCATCCGCTCGGCCCGCTCCCGCCAGCCCTCGCCCAGGATGTCGTCGTCCTGGGGCCCCAGCGGGGCCTCGTACGCAGCGGCGAGCAGATGCTGCATCTGGATCTGCTGGGAGCGGTGGTCGAGGATCGCCGCTTCGACCGGCCGCTCCAGGAACTCGTCGGGGTGGCGGCAGAAGAACTGGTCGAGCGCGTCCTCGCCCGCGACGTAGACGGCGAGGCCGCGGCGCCGGCGCCCCGCCCGCCCCCACATCTGCCTGAGGCTGGCGACGGTGCCCGGGAAGTTGACGCAGATCGCGGCGTCGAGCTCGCCGACGTCGATGCCGAGCTCGAGGGCGTCAGTGGCGGCGACCGCGAGCAGCTCCCCGGAGGCGAGCTGCGACTCGATCTCGCGCCGCTGCTGCGGCGTGTAGCCGGCGCGATATGGGGCGATGCGGTCGGCCATGTCGCCCTGCCCCCGCCGGACCAGCTCGTCCGAGGCGAAACGGTTGATCAGCTCGATCCCCCGGCGGCTGCGCATGAAGCAGATCGTCCGCACGCCACGCGAGACCAGCTCGACGAGCAGGTCGGCGGCCTCGGAGACCGGCGAGCGGCGAGTCATCGTCCGGTGCTCGATCACCGGCGGATTCCACATCGCGATCTCACGTCCGGCCCGCGGCGCGCCGTCGTCGTCGAGCAGCTCGAACGGCAGCCCTGTGAGGCGCTCGGCGAGCTCCCCCGGATTCGCGATCGTCGCGGAAGCGAGGATGAAGCGCGGCTCGGCGCCGTAGAGGCGGGCGACCCGCCGCAGCCGCCTGAGCACGTTGGCGACGTGTGAGCCGAAGACGCCGCGGTAGGTGTGAGCCTCGTCGACTACCACCCAGCCGAGGTTGGCGATGAAGTCCCCCCAGCGCTTGTGGTGGGGAAGGACGCCGACGTTCAGCATGTCGGGGTTGGTGAGGACGAGGTTGGCGCGCCGCCGGATCGAGGGGCGGTCCTCGCGCGGCGTATCGCCGTCGTAGATCGCCTCGCGCAGACCGGGCGGCCGCAGCTCGCCGAGCTTGCGAGCCTGGTCCTGGGCGAGGGCCTTGGTCGGATAGAGGTAGATCGCCCGGCGCTTGGGCTCCTCGGCGATGCCGTCCAGCACAGGCAGGTTGAAGGAGAGCGACTTGCCCGACGCGGTGCCGCTGGTCAGGATCAGGTTCGATCGCCTGGCGGTCTCATAGGCGGCGGACTGGTGGGAGTAGAGGGACTCGATTCCGGCACCCAGCAGCGCCTCGCGGAGGGCCGGGTTGAGATCCTCCGGCAGCCCGGCGAGCTTCGCCATGGTCGCCGCCTCGGCTGACTCGGCGACCACCCTGCCGTCCTCTCGGGCCGGCCCGAGCGCCGGCTCCCAGGCGCCCCCCGCCACAGCGGCCCGGCTAGCCAACCTTGGCACCCCTGGACGCGTCGATCGCAGCGGCGATGCGCATCGCCTGGAGCGCGCTCGCGTCGTGCAACCGCAGCACGTCGGCGCCGGCCGTCACCGCCAGGGCCACCGCAGCGGCGGTCGCCCACTCGCGATCGCTCGCCGGCAGTCGCTCCTCCCAAGAGCCGGCCAGCACCGCCCCGAGGAAGTCCTTGCGCGAGAGGGAGACATACAGCGGGCGACCGAGCTCCTTGAGCTCGCTGAGCCTACGCAGGATCTCGAGGTCATCGTCCACCGAGAGGTCGAAGTCGAGCCCGGGATCGAGCGCAATCTGCTCCTCGTCCACGCCCCGCCTGGCCGCTGCCTCGAGCCGCGCCGTGAACCATCCCTTCAGGTGGTCGACCGGGTCGTCGTAGCGGGGCGGCTCCCGGTCCTCCCGGGGCGGACCCTCGATCTGCATGACGACCAGGCCGCAGCCCGTCTCGGCGGCGAGCTCCAGCATCGCCTCCGAGCCGCCGGCGATGTCGTTGATCGCCACGGCCCCGGCTTCGAGGGAGCGGCGGGCGACCTCGGAGGAGAAGGTGTCGGCCGAGATTGGCAGCTCGGTCCGGGCCGCGAGGCCCTCGATCGCGGGGACCAGCCGAGCCGCCTCATCCTCGGCCGGCACCGGTGCCCCGCTGCGTGCCGCGACCGCGCCCACGTCGAGCATCTCGAAGCCCTCACCCGCGAGCCGGAGGCCGTCCTCGATCGCCCGCGCCGGCGTCCCGCTGCGCGCCCCCTCGAACATCGAGTCGTCGGTGACGTTGACGATGCCGGCGCCGATCGGCGAGGCGAGGTCGAGCTGACGGTCGGTGAGCTTCCAGCTGGCCACTGGTCAACGGTAAACCCCAATACGGTTGACGGCCCTTGGCCCTCCGCTGCGTCTATACGGACCTCGACGGCACACTGCTGGGCCGCTACGGCTCGCTCTTCCGCGACTCCGAAGGCGAGTTCTCGATGCTCCAGGCCCGCGCACTCGAGGCCTGCCACCGCGCTGGCGTCGAGGTCGTGATCAAGTCCGGGCGGCGCGAAGCCTCGGTGATGGAGGACGCCAAGCTCATCGGCTCGAGGTCATACATCTGTGAGGTCGGTTGCCTGGTGGTGATCGACGGTGAGAGGACGGAGCTGGTCGGCGACCTCGAGCCGGACCCCGGCAAGACCCTCGCCGAGACGATGGTGGACAGCGGGATCCCGGAGGAGCTCTTCGACCACTTCGACGGGAAGCTCGAGTGGCACAACCCCTGGCACAGGCAGCGAGAGCTGTCACTCCTCTTTCGCGGCAAGGTCGACACCGACGAGGGGAACCGGTTCCTGGCCGAGCGCGGCCACGCCGGCCTTCGCCTGATCGACAATGGGGCGATCTTCGCGCCGATGGAGGGGATCGAGGGGCCGGCTCACGCCTACCACCTGCTCCCCGAGGGGGCCAGCAAGGCGAGAGCCGTCGCCTTCCACATGCGGGCGCGCGGCTACGCGCCCGAGGAGTGCATCGCGATCGGCGACTCGGTCGAGGATCTCGACGTGGCCGAGGTCGTCGGCCGCTTCTTCGTACCCGCCAACGGGCCGGAGCGCGATCCGGCCCTTCGCGAGGCGATCGCCGGCCGTCCGAACGTCACGGTGACGGAGGGCCGCATGGGGGACGGTGTCTACGAGGCCGTCGTCTCGACGCTCGCCGGCGGCTGATGCGGACCGTCGGAGTCACCCGCTCGATCCCCGCGCCCGCGGAGCCCGTCTTCGACCTGCTCGCGGACCACGCCGGCTACGAGCGCTTCCGGGGGATCCGCGGCTCGGAGGTGCTGCGCGAGGGCGACCCGCCTCCGAACGGCGTCGGGGCGCTGCGAAAGGTGCTGATCGGCCCGCTGCGCTTCGAGGAGGAGATCACCGCCTACGAGCGTCCCTCGCGGCTCGAGTACCTGATCGTCCGCATCAACTCGCCCTACGACCATGACGGCGGCAGGATCCTTCTCCAGGAGATGAGCGGCTGGACCAGGGTCGACTGGACCTCGACCTTCCGCGTCCCCGGGGCGCTCGCCGGCCCCCAGGAACGCATCTGGGCGTACGCCCTGGCCCGCGGCTTCCGTCGGGTCCTCGAGGACGTCGAGCGGATGGTCGAGCGCGGAGGGCCGGACTCCTAGCCGCCCCCGTTCGCCGAGAAGCCGGTCCGCCGGAGCTCCAGTTCGCGCTGCTCGATCACCCGGTCGATCAGGCCGTAGTCCGCCGCCTCACTCGCCTTGAAGAAGCGGTCGCGCTCCATGTCGGAGTGGACCTGCTTCTTCGACCTGCCGGTGTGCTTCGCATAGATCGCGTCGATCCGGTCTCGCAGGTCGAGCGTCTCCCTGGCGTGGATCTCGATGTCGGCGGCGACGCCCTCGAAGCCGCCGCTCGGCTGGTGGATCAGGATGCGGGAGTTCGGCAGCGCCATCCGCTTGCCCTTCGCGCCGCCGGCGAGGAGCAGCGAGCCCATCGACATCGCGATGCCGTAACAGATGGTCCGCACGTCGGGCTTGACGAACTGCATGGCGTCGTAGATCGCCATGCCGGCGTAGACGACGCCGCCCGGGCAGTTGATGTAGAGCGAGATGTCCTTGTCCGGATCCTCGGACTCGAGATGGATGATCTGCGCCACGATCAGGTTCGCGACCTGGTCGTCGATCGCCTGGCCGAGGAAGATGACCCGCTCGCTGAGCAGGCGGGAGTAGATGTCGAAGGAGCGCTCCCCGCGGGCGCTCTGCTCGACGACCATTGGGACCAGCGGCATGGCGACCTCCTATCCGAGTGTTCGACGATACGCAACCAACAGGTTGCACAACGAGTACGGTAACATAGAGCAACCATGAGGTTGCGAGACGAGCCGCCCGCGAAGGCCGACGAGAAGGCACCCTGGGTCGAGCGCGAGACTCTGATCGAGGCCACCCCGGAAGAGGTCTGGGAGGCGCTCACGGACGCGGACCGACTCGAGGAATGGCTCGCCCCCGACGTCGAGCTCGATCCGTACGAGGGCGGTGAGATCGCGGTCCGCGACGGCGACGGTGAGCGCACGGGGACCATCGAGACGGTCGAGGAGGGCGAGAGGTTCGCCTTCACCTGGTCGCGCCCCGGCGAAAGCGAGAGCTTCGTCGAGTTCACCATCGAGGCGATCCCCGCCGGCACACGCGTGACGGTCGTCGAGACGCCGATGGCATTCGGCGGATGGGGTCCGCGGCTCGCGCGCCTGGAACGCTCACTGCGCTTCGTTCTCGTCGCTTGAGGGCACCGCCGCACCGACAGGTCGACTCCGTCTTCGTTGCCCTCGCCGATCCCACGCGCCGGCGCGTGGTCGAGACGCTCGCCCGCGGCGGCACCGTGACCGCGAGCGGTTTGGCAGAGCAGCTTCCCATCACGAGACAGGCGGTCGCCAAGCACCTCTCCGCCCTGCGCGGCGCCGACCTCGTCACCTCGACCCGCGTGGGCCGCGAGACCCACTACCAGCTGCGCCCGCAGCCGCTCGACGAGGCTGCCGAGTGGATCCAGATGGTGGGGGCCGAGTGGGACGGCCGGCTCGACGCGCTGCGGCGCTCGGTCGAGAACCGGCGAAGCGACGCTCGGTAGCATCGCCCCATGGCCAAAGCGACGGTCGCCGAGGAGGAGTACCTCCAGATCATGTTCTGGCTCGAGGAGGCCGGGCTGCCGATCAACGGCGCGAACATCGCGCGGGCCATGCAGCTCTCGCCTCCGACCGTCCACGAGATGATCGGTCGCCTGGAGGGCGACGGGTACGTCGCCCGCGCCGACGACAAGTCCCTGGAGTTCACCGACAAGGGACGCGACGAGGCCGAGGCGATCTCTCGCCGCCACCGGCTGATCGAGCGGTTCCTGACCGACGTTCTGGGAATCCCGTGGGACGAGGTCCACGAGGAGGCCGAGCGCCTGGAGCACGCGATGTCGCCGGTGCTCGAGGAGCGGATGCTCGCTGCGATCGGCGACGCGAAGACCTGTCCCCACGGGCACCCGATCGTCGAGGGCGCCAGGGAGGAGGGCGTCCTGCTCGCCGACGTCGAGCCGGGCGCCGAGGTCCGGGTCCTTCGCTTCGAGAACGAGGCCGAGGAGATCCTCCACTATCTGAGGGGGACGGGCATCTACCCAGGGCTCGAGGGCACGCTCGAGAGCTCCGACGACGATGAGGTCGTGATGAGCTCCGAGGAAGGCAGACACGCGGTCTCGAAGAGCGTCAGCGAGACGGTGTCGGTGAGGGCGGACCCCGCTCCGCCGGCGCGTCCCCCTCTGCCGGAGCAGCTGGTCATCTCCAGCGACCGTTACGGCCGCTAGCGGCCACCAGGCCGCTCCATCCTGAGCGAGGGGGCGGAGCCCCGAGCGGTTGCTGAGTGCGGCCGCTTGTGGCCGCGACCTGATGGCGAAGCCGTCTTTACCAATCGTTTTCTCCAGCTTCAGGTGAGCGGCGCAGACTTGTTGCTAGTCTCCCGATGGGGATAGTCGAGTAAGTCACTCAAGAAACAGGGGAAAGCCCATGGAAGCCACCAGCAACACGAGCATTCTGATCGCCGACCGGAACATTGCCGAGCGCCGGCTCGTCGCGATCGCCAGGGCGATCGAGGCTCACAAGAACGAGCAGAGGCGCAAGCCCTACCCGACGCGTACGGAGGACCTCAACCTCTATCGGCGGGCCCGTGAGATTCTCGGGGCCGACCGGATCTAGGCGGCTTCGGCGCCGGCGCGGCTGCCGGAGCGCAGCCGCTCCAGCGCACGCGCGAGCCGCTGGACGCCCTCGGCGACGTCGCTCGCCGGAACGGGGGCGAAGGAGAGGCGCAGGCTCGAGGTGCCCCTCTCGATCATGAAGTCGGGGCCGGCGACGAAGGTGACGCCCTGCTCCTTGGCCTCGGCGAGAAGCGCCTCGGTGTCGACGTCGTCGTTCAGGTCGAGCCAGAGGAAGTAGCCCCCCTCTGGAACGACGAACTTCGCCTCGGGGATGTGCTCTCCGAGCGCTTCCACCAGCGCGTCACGGCGCTCCCGCAGCGCGGCGTTGACGACCTTCAGGTTCTCGTCGAGGCCGCCCGAGCGGCAGAGCTCGAAGACGATCGACTCGGCGAGCATGTTGGGGGAGATATAGGTCTCGTTCGCGCGCTTGGCGAGCGTGGCGATCTGATCGGCCGGCCCGACCAGATAGCCGACGCGAACCCCCGGGCTGACCGACTTCGAGAACGAGGACGCGTGGATGACGCGATCCGCGCCGTCCATCTCCAGCATGGTCGCGTCCCGGGCCTCCTCGAAGGCGATCAGGCGGTAGGGGTCGTCCTCGAAGAGCATGAATCCGTGATCCGCCGCCAGCTCGACGAGCGCCTCGCGCTTCTCGAGCGAGAGCGTGCAGCCGGCCGGATTGTGGAAGTTCGGGATGACGTGGGCGAGCTTCACCTGACCATCCGTCGCCGCCGTCTCGACCTCGGCGGGATCGACGCCGTCCGCCTCGAGTCGCGCCCCGACGATCTCGGCGCCGGCCTGCTTCAGGAGAAGCAGCGTGCGGTCATAGGTCGGTTGTTCGACGACAACCCGGTCCCCCTCCGCGACGAGGTGACGGAAGAGCAGCGCCGCCGCCTCCATCGATCCGTTGGTGACCATCACCTGCTCGGCGTCGACGCCGTGGTGGTCCGCGATCCACTCGCAGAGCCCGAGATGACCGCGCCCGGTTCCGTAGCTGAGCGCCTTCTCCCAATCGGACTCGAGTGCCCGGGCCGCGGCTTCACGCACGGCCTCGTGGGGAAGGATGTCGGCGCTCGGAGCGCCGCGCGCGAAGCTGATGGTCCGTTCGGCCACTGGCGCGTCGAGTATACGAACGGTGCGATACTCCATCGCCCGGGGGATGGAGGCCGCCGACCCGTTCGGAATACTGTTGCCAGATGCCGGCCTCGCTGGAACTGGTCAAGATCGCCCTCCAGGCCTACGGCAACGGCGACTCCGAGATCGCCATCGCCCTCACCGGTCCGCAGGTCCGCTGGGACGAGCGGGCATCCCGAGCAGACGGAGATCTCGTCTGGGGCCACGACAAGGTCCAGCGGGCGATGCGCCGCTACCTCGACGGCTGGGAGACGTACCGCTTCCAGCTCGAGGACATCGCTGAGGTGGCACCCGGGAAGGTCGTCGGCATCTGCCGCGAGCAGGGCAAGCCGAAGGAGGGGCCCGCGATCGACAGGCGCTTCGGCGGCCTCTGGGTCGTGGAGAAGGGGAAGATCATCTCCTGGACGACCTACCTGACGCCGAGGGAGGCGGTCAGGGCCGCGAAGGAGCTCGTCGGCCCGCAGGTGGAACGGGTCGAGAGCGAGCCGGTCGCCCCACCCGCGAGCGCCACCCCCGACGAGCCGGTACCCGTCCCCGCGGTGGTCGCCGAGCCCGTGGCCTCGCCGGCCCCCGAGCCGGAGCCTGCTCCGGAGCCGGAGCCAGAACCGGTGGTGGCCGACTCTCCCGAGCCGGTCGAGGGCGAGGCCCCCGGGCTGTTCGACTTCGACGCGGCCGATCCGCCTCCGCCACCGGCGGGCGAGCGGCCGCGCAAGAGGATCCTGACCAAGAGCGAGGAGCAGAAGCGAGCGGCGCGCGCGCGCGCCAGGCTCCGCCGCTCTTCCCGCCAGAGCGCCTAGCGCTCAGGCCTTCGCGCCGATCGTCTCCGCCGCCAGCTGGGCCGTCTCGGTCGGGCTCTTGCCGACGCGAATGCCCTGAGCCTCGAGTGCCTGCTTCTTCGCCTCGGCCGTGCCCGAGGAGCCGGAGATGATCGCCCCGGCGTGGCCCATCTGCTTGCCCGGCGGTGCGGTGAACCCTGCGATGTAGGCGATAACCGGTTTCGAGACGTTTGCCGCGATGTAGTCGGCCGCGCGCTCCTCGGCGTCACCGCCGATCTCGCCGACCATCACGATCAGCTCGGTCTCGTCATCGTCCTCGAACAGCTCCAGGATGTCGATGAAGTCGGAGCCGACGATCGGGTCGCCGCCGATCCCGACGATCGTCGAGTTCCCGAGGCCGGCCTGTTTCAGCTCGTTGCCGATCTGGTAGGTGAGCGTCCCGGACTTCGAGACCACGCCGATCGAGCCCTGCTCGAAGAACTGGGCCGGGATGATCCCGACGTTGGCCTTTCCCGGGCTGAGGACGCCGGGGCAGTTCGGGCCGATCAGCCGAACACCGGCGTCCCGAGCCTTCCAGTAGATGTCGAGCATGTCGTGGACCGGGATGTGCTCGGTGATCGTGATCACCGTCTCGATCCCGGCGTCGATCGCCTCGTTCATCGCTGCGGCCGCGAAGCGGGCCGGCACGAAGATCATCGAGGTGTTCGCGCCCCGCTCGTCGACCGCCTCCTTGATCGTGTCGAAGATCGGGATGCCCTCGACGTCCTGGCCACCCTTCTTCGGTGTGACGCCGGCGACCACGTCCGTCCCGTAGTCGCGGTTGCGCAGCCCGTGGAAGGTGCCCTCCCGGCCGGTCAGGCCGGAGATGACGAGCTTGGTCTCGTTGTCGACGATGATCGACATCAGGAAGCCTTCGCCAGCTCGACGACCTTCTCGGCGGCGCCGAGCATGGTCTTCTCGACGTGGAGGTCGGGCAGGTCGGCCCCGGCGAGCAGCCCCAGCCCCTCCTCGGAGTTGGTGCCGTCGAGCCGGACCACGAGCGGCACCCGGATCTCCACGCGCTTCGACGCCTCGATGATGCCCTTGGCGATCTCGTCCCCGCGGGTGATGCCGCCGAAGATGTTGAAGAGGATCGCCCGGACCTTTTCGTCGGAGGTGATCACCTCGAGGGCGTCGACGATCGCGTCGGCCTTGGAACCGCCGCCGGCGTCGAGGAAGTTCGCGGGCCTGCCGCCGGCCTGCGCCACGACGTCGAGAGTCGACATGCAGAGACCGGCGCCGTTGCCGAGGATGCCGATGTCGCCGTCGAGCTTGACGTAGGTGAGGCCCTTCTCCTTCGCCATCCGCTCCTGCGGGTCCTCGATGAAGCTCTCCTCCAAGCCGGCGAGGTCTTCATGTCGGAAGAGGGCCGAGTTGTCGATCGTCACCTTCGAGTCCAGCGCGATCACGTCGCGCTCCTTGGTGACGACCATGGGGTTGACCTCGATCAGGGTGGCGTCGCTCTCGTTGAACGCCGTGTGGAGCTTCACCATCATCTCCGCGGTCTTCGCCCGGGCGTCCTCGCTGACACCGGCATCAGCGACCAGCGTGCTCGCCTGAGCGTCTCCGAATCCCTCATGGGGCTCGATGTGCGCACGGACGAGAGCGTCCGGATCCTTCTCTGCGATCTCCTCGACGTTCATGCCGCCCATCGTCGAGAGCATCGCGAGCAGCTTCTTGGCGGAGCGGTCGAGGATGATCGAGGCGTAGTACTCGGACTCGATCTCGGAGGCGCGCTCGATCCAGACCTGATGCACGGTGAACGGGCCCTCGCCGTGGGGCCCGCGGATGTCCATGCCCAGGATCGCGCTGGCGTGCTCCTCGGCCTCGTCGCGGTTCTCGGCGACCTTGATGCCGCCGGCCTTGCCGCGGCCGCCGATCTGAACCTGCGCCTTGATCACGCAGGGGTAGCCGATCTCCTCCGCCGCCTCGACCGCTGCCTCGACGGTGTCGGCCACGCGCCCATCGGGTACGGGGACCCCATGGCGGGCGAACAGCTGCTTTCCCTGGTACTCGAGCAGATCCACGAGCCGCGAGAGCGTACATGAGGGCCCGATCCGGCCCTCCGGGCCCGGCCCACGGCTGGCCCCAGCGACGACGCGACCGCGGCCGAAAGTTGCAAATTGCCATAATCCCGCGGCTCTCATGGCGCTGCCGAAGCTGAAAGACATCAAGTGGGTGACGACGGATTGCTACGGCACCCTGGTCGACTGGGAGAAGGGCATCGGTGACGCCTTCAAGCGGGAGGCCGATCGCGACGGCCTCACCATCGACGAGCGCTCGTTCCTCGACCGGTTCTTCGAGATGCAGGCGCAGATCATGTCCGGCTCGTACGAGCTCTACGCCGAGGTCTTGCGCCGCGCCGCGGTGCAGACCGCCGAGGAGATCGGCTGGACGATTGAGCCCTCCCGCGCTCAGTTCCTGCCCGACAGCGTGGGGTCATGGCCCCCTTTTCGAGAGGCAAACGCCGCGATGGACCGGCTCAAGGAGCGCTACGAGATCGGGATCGTCTCCAACGTCGACGACAAGCTGCTCGGCATCTCTCGCCGGCACCTGCGTACCGAGCTCGACCTCGTGGTCACGGCGCAGCAGGTCCGCAGCTACAAGCCTGACCCGACCCATCTGCGCGAGTGCGCACGCCGGATCGGAGGCAAGAAGGGCTGGGTCCACATCGCCGCGGGCTACGAGACGGATATCGGCCCCGCGCTGAAGATGAACGTGCCCGTGATCTGGGTGAACCGGCACGGTGAGAAGCTCGAGGGCCGCAAGGCCCCCGATGCGACGGTCAAGAACATCCGCGAGGCCGCGGCCAAGCTCGGCGCGAAGTAGATGCGAGGGTGCTCCGCAGGCGGAGCCGAGGAGCAACCCGTCTAGCTCTTTACTCGATCGTCGCGAGCAGGTCCCCGGAGTTCACCGCGGCGCCCTCCTTGACGACGAGCTTGGTGACCTTGCCGTCCTTGTGGGCGGTGATCTCGTTCTCCATCTTCATCGCCTCGATCACCAGGATCACGTCGCCGATGGAGACCTCCTGGCCCTCCTCGACAGGGACCTTGAAGACGTTGCCCTGGAGGGGCGCGACAACGTTGTTTCCCGAGGCGGCCGCTCCGCCGCCTCCGCCGCGCTCGCGCTTCGGCGGCTTGCGAAGTCCCGGGCCCCCGGCGGCCGATCCCGATGCCGGAGCCGCGACCGCGTCCCCGATCACCTTGACGTCGAAGAGCTTGCCTTCCACCTCGACCTGGTAGCTGCGCTCGGCCTTGCCGTCCTCCGCCGCGCCCTCGTCGCTCGGCGCCGGGGCGTCCTCGGGTGCGAGCGACTCGAGCCAGTCCTTGTCCTCGGTGAGGTCCCGGCAGGTCTCGCCTTTGGCCCACTGCTCCGTGGCGAGCAGGGTCTGGTGGAAGGGAACGAGCGTCGTGATGCCCCCGATCTCGTACTCGCCCAACGCCCGCAGCATCCGGGCCGTCGCCTTCTCGCGGTCGAGGTCCCAGACGATCAGCTTGGCGAACATCGGGTCGTACATCGGAGTCACCTCGGAGCCGGCCACGACGCCGGAATCGACGCGGACTCCGGGGCCGGCCGGCTCGCGGTAGGTGGTGATCCGGCCGGGCGCCGGCGCGAAGTTCTTGTGGGCGGCCTCGGCGTTGATCCGGCATTCGACCGCGTGGCCGCGCAGCTCGACGTCCTCCTGCCTGATCGAGAGCTCCTCCCCCGCGGCGATCCTCACCTGCTCGCGGACGATGTCGAAGCCGGTGACCAGCTCGGTGACGCAGTGCTCGACCTGGACACGCGTGTTCATCTCGAGGAAGAAGTAGTCCTCGCCCACCTGCAGCCCCTCGATCGTGCCGGCGGAGCGGTAGCCGACGGCGGCAGCGGCGTCCGTCGCGATCTTGCCGATCCGCTCGCGCATCTCGTCGTCGACGTGCGGGCCGGGAGCCTCCTCGATCAGCTTCTGGTGGCGGCGCTGGATCGAGCAGTCGCGCTCGCCGAGGTGGATCACGTTGCCCTTCGAGTCGGCGAGCACCTGAACCTCCACGTGGCGCGGGTCCTCGAGGTAGCGCTCCAGGTAGACGGTCGGGTCGCTGAAGAACTTCTCGCCCTCCCGCGAGGCTCCCTCGAAGGCGGCCTCGAGCTCCTCCTCGCTCATCGCCACCCGGAAGCCCTTGCCGCCTCCGCCGCCGGCAGCCTTGCAGGCGACCGGGTAGCCGATCTCCTGCGCCTGCGTGCGCGCATCGTCGACGTCCTTGGCGGGCTTCGTCGATCCCGGCACGATCGGCACGCCGGCCTTCTGCATGATCTGGCGCGCCTCGGTCTTGGAGCCCATGGCCTCGATCGCCTTGGGCGGGGGACCGATCCAGGTGAGCTTGGCCTTCTCGACGGCGGCCGCGAACGGGGCGTTCTCGGCCAGGAAGCCGTAGCCGGGGTGGATTGCCTCGGCGCCCGAGTCGCGGGCGACCTCGAGGATCTTTTCGACATTCAGATAGCTCTCCGCCGGGACCGCGGGGCCGAGCAGAAACGCCTCATCGGCCTCACGGACGTGCGGCGCGTCGCGCTCGATCTCCGAGTACACGGCGACCGAGCCGATTCCCATCTCCTTCAGGGCTCGCGCGACGCGAATCGAGATCTCGCCGCGGTTGGCGATCAGGACTTTCTCGAACACGGCGGCGCAGTATTGCGTGGGTGGCTATTCCTTGATGCCCGCCAGAACGGGCTCCTGCTCTCGCTCGACCTCTCGCTGATGCTCCGCCTCGAGCTCCTCCTGCTCCTCCGGGTCGAGCTCGACCTCCTTGCGAAGGGCCATCTGGACAGCGAAGAGGGCCGTGACGGCGACCGCGGCCACCAGGACAACCCAGGGCACGAGGTCGGTGTTCGCCTTGTTCATGATGGTGATCCCGGCGGCGATCAGGATCACCCCGAGAGCGCCACGCAGCACGCCCTGAGGCCACTTGACGGAGAGCTGGCTGCCGATGATCACGCCCGGAATCGAGCCGATCAGGATGTTGACCATCAGGCCGTAGTCCACGTTGCCGCTGACCGCATGGGCCAGGCCGGCGGCCCAGAGCAGGATTGCCGCGTGCACGACGTCGGTGCCCACGACCTTCTGCGGGCGCAGCCGATAGACGGTGAGCAGCATCATCCCGATCAGCGTCCCGCTGCCTGCCGAGCTCAGGCCGATCACGAAGCCCGTCGTTGCGCCGATCAGCACGGCCGCGACCTTATGGCGAGTGTGCATCTCGAAGTCATCGCGCTCCTGGATCTTCTTGGCGAGGAAGAAGCCCCTCAGGAGGGTGGCCGCGCCCACCACGAGCAGGCAGGCCGCGAGGATCGCGAACACGGTCTCGTCGAGCTGGTCTCCGAGCTTGCGCTTGAGGATGTCGAGCACCCAGACACCCAGGATGGCCATCGGCACGCTCCCGATCGCCATCCAGTAGACGAGCGGGAGATTCACCGTCTTCAGCTTCAGGTGGCGCCAGCTGCCGGCCGTCTTGGTGATCGCCGCATAGGCGATGTCAGTGCCGATCGCGGTCGTCGGTTTGACGCCGAAGAGGAGGACGAGCAGCGGGGTCATCAGGGAACCGCCGCCCATCCCGGTCATGCCGACCAGGAAGCCCACACCGAAGCCGAAGAAGACGATCTTGGGATCCATGGGGAATTTGGAGTGAATTGCGGCCGCTTGGACGATGGCCGCTTTCCAACCTTGTTCCCTTTTATGACCGAGTCAGTCCTAAAAGGGAGCGGCGACCTTAGCGGACGCCGCCTTTTCCCCCTAATTGCTTGGTTTTCTTGTGATGGGCGTTGCTAGCGGGTGACCCAGGCGCCCTCGTCACGCGTGAGCTCGAGCACCTCGTCCGGAATCCTGCCGTCCCGCAGGTCCGCGACCGTGACGTTTTCGAGCACCCGGCGCAGCGACGCGCGGACCGCGATCCAGACGTCCGAGAGCCGCTCCGCGTTTCCCGGGTAGGAGGTCTGCTCCGGCGCCTGGTCCTGGATGTTCGCCAGCGGGCCCTCCACGGCTCGGATCACGCTCGCGAGAGTGATCTCCTCCGGCGGCTTGGCCAGCCAGTAACCACCCCGCGCGCCGCGGCGTGCGCGGACCAGGCGGGCGTGCTTGAGCTCGAGCAGGATGTGCTCGAGGAACTGGAGCGGGATGTCCTGCGCCTCGGCCATCGCCTCGCCCTTGACCGGCTCGTCCCCCGCGGCGGCCATCTCGACTGCCGCCCGGACCGCGTAGTCGGCCTTCGCGCTGATCCTCATATCCTGCGCCGCCAGTGCTGGACCTGCAGAGCCATTCCACATTCTCCGACGGCGAGCTGCCGCCCGCGCAGGTTGTCGCGACGGCGGTGGATCAGGGCGTCACCACGCTGGCGCTGACGGATCACGACGGGATCGACGGCGTCGCGGAGGCGTCCCGTGCGGCCGTGGACGCGGGCATCGCGCTGGTCCCGGCGACGGAGATCTCTTGCGTTCACGGCAGCCTCGATGACATGCACATGCTCGGCTACTGGGTGGACACGACCGCCATCGCCCCGGCGATGCGGCGCGCGCAGCGAGAGCGGATCGGCCGGGCGGAGGAGATCGTGGAGCGGCTCAACGCGCAGGGCGTTCCGGTCCGCTTCGAGGACGCGATCGCGCAGGCCGTGACGCCTCCTCGGTCGGCCGCCCTCACATCGCGAAGGCGGCCGGCGTGAAGCCCGACGAGATGAGCGCGTTCTTCGAGGAGTGGCTCGTTCCCGGCGCCAAGGCGTTCGTCTCGCGACGCTGGCCGCACGCGCCCGAGGCCATCGAGCTGATCCACGGCGCCGGCGGGGTCGCTGTCCTCGCGCACCCCTTCTGGGACATGAAGGATCCGAACGAGGTCGCGGCGATCGTCGAAGAACTCAACCTGGAGGGGGTGGAGTGCTTCTACCCCGCGCACGACCGAGCCCAGACGAAGTTCCTCGTCGAGCTCTGCGGGGACAGGGGCCTGGCGGCTACCGCCTCCTCGGACTTTCACGGCCCCTCCCACAAGATGTTCAACTCCTTCGGCGCTTATTCGACGTACGACCTCGGCGAGCCGGAACTGCCCGCGAAACCCGGCTAGGCCGGCTGAGCGGCCGGGATCAGCTGCCGCTCCTCGAGCAGCGAGAGGACCCTCGCCGCGTCCTCCTCGGCCGAGTCGTGCTCGGTGTCCAGGGTGAGCTCCGCGTTGAGAGGGGGCTCGTACGGGTCGGAAACACCGGTGAACTCCTTGATCTCGCCCCTGAACGCCTTCTCGTAGAGGCCCTTCACGTCGCGCTCGGCGCAGACCTCGACCGAGGCCTTGACGAAGACCTCGATGAAGCGGTCGCCCATCAGCTCTCGAGCCTCGTCGCGGAGCTCGCGGTAGGGAGAGATCGCAGCGGTGATGACCGGCACGCCGTTGCGGGAGAGCAGGTCCGCCACGAAGGCGATCCGCCGGATGTTCGTGTCGCGGTCCTCCTTCGAGAAGCCGAGGCCCTTGGAGAGGTTCTCACGGACCACGTCGCCGTCGAGCACCTCGACCTTCGAGCCGCGGTCGCGCAGCTCGTCCTCGACGATCTTGGAAATGGTGGTCTTGCCGGCGCCCGAAAGCCCGGTGAACCAGAGTGTGAAGCCCTTTTCGTCAGCCATTGCCTTCCTTTGCGTATTCGTCGATCAAGATCTGAGCCACCTCGGGGCGGCTGAACTCCTGCGGCGGCTTTTCGCCGTTGCCGAGCATCTCCCGCACCTTCGTGCCGCTCAGGAAGACGTGGTCCTCCTGGCCGTGCGGACAGGTCTTGCCCGACGCCATCCCCTCGCACTTGTTGCACCAGAAGGTGTGCTCGAAGAAGAGCGGCTGGATGCCGAGCTTGTCGATGTCGAGGTCGTCGAAGATCTTCTGGGCGTCGTAGGTGCCGTAGTAGTCGCCGACGCCGGCATGGTCGCGGCCCACGATGAAGTGGGTGCAGCCGTAGTTGCGGCGGGCGATCGCATGGAGGACCGCCTCGCGCGGGCCCGCGTAGTGCATCTTCGAGGGGAAGACGTTGAGGATCACGCGGTCGTTGGGGTAGTAGTCCTCCATCAGGACCTCGTAGCAGCGCATCCGCGTCTCGGCGGGGATGTCACCCGCCTTGGTCTTGCCGATCAGCGGGTGGATCATCAGCCCGTCGGTGATCTCGAGCGCCGTCTTGGTGACGTGCTCGTGGGCGCGGTGGATCGGGTTGCGGGTCTGGAAGGCGACGATCCGCTTCCAGCCGCGGTCCTCGAACGCCTTCTTCGACTCCGCCGGGCTCAGGTAGCGCCTGGTGAACGCCTCCTCGTGATCGGGAAGCTCGTCGACCTCATAGGTGCCGGCGATGCAGCGGGCCCCCTCCTCACGGATCGCGGCGACGCCAGGGTGCTCCTCGTCGGTGGTGCCGTAGACGTTCTCGGCCTCGGCCTCGATGTCTCGCTCGAAGATCTCGGTGACGTTGAGGCGGCCGAGCGGCTTGCCCTCGTCGCTCGACACCTCGACGGTGTCTCCCTCGGAGACGTCGAGGTCGGTGGCGAGGGTGATCGGGATCGGCCAGTACTCGCCGCTCGTGAGCGTCATGTTCTCGACGACGCTCTTCCAGTCCTCGGACCCTTGCGGGCCCGTCAGCGGGGCGAAGCCGCCGTTGCCGATCATCTCGAAGTCGGCGGTCTGGCGGTCGGTCAGCTGCAGCTTGATTGCGGTCTTGGTCATGGGTTCAGGGAGGGGGAAAGTGGATCGTGGTGGTCAAGAAGCAGGGTAACGGCTGCAGGTCGCGCCTACGCGCGCCCACTAACCATGGAGGCCGCACTCGGTCTTCTCGAGTCCGGCCCAGCGACCCGCCCGCGCGTCCTCGCCGGCCGCGGGCTTCCGGGTGCAGTGGGTGCAGCCGATCGAGGGATAGCCCTGATCGTGGAGGGGGTTGTAGGGGATCTCGTGATCCTTGAGGTAGGCCCAGACCTGCTCCTCGGACCAGTCCGCCAGCGGGTTGAGCTTCCAGAGCCCGAAGCGCTTGTCCCAGTCGAACTTCGGGGCCTTCGCCCGCGTCTGGGAGTCGGAGCGGCGGATGCCCGAGACCCAGAGGTCGACCGCGGCTAGCGCCGAACGCATCGGCTCCACCTTGCGGATCCCGCAGCAGGAGTCTGGGTCGCGGCTCCAGAGCTGATCGCCGTAGAGCCCCGCCTGCTGCTCGAGCGTGATCGAGCTGTAGCGATGGAACCTGATGCCGTAGCGCCGCTCGAGCCGGTCCTTCGTCTCGTAGGTCTCGGGGAAGAGCACGTCGGTGTCGAGATAGAAGAAGCGGGCATCCGCATCGATCGCGTTCGCCATGTGCACCGTCACCGAGCTCGTCTTCTGGAACGAGCAGGCGATGTACATGCGCGGATTGAAGGTCTGGAGCGCCCAGCCGAGAGCCTCCTCGGCACTCGCGTCCTCGAGCTCCGCGGCCTTCTCCTCGGGATCGAAGCCGAGCCCCTCGAGCTGGGCCTCGGGGACGGCGGCATGCTCGGTGGCGGCCGCCTCGTGCAGCACGCCCTTCCGCCCCTTGACCCGAGGGCGCGGGAGGCGTAGCCGAGCGCGACCCGTTTTGTGAGGGAGCGGCGCCGTTGCGGTTCGCGTCTTCCACGGCGGGTTGTGTAGCGGTCGGCTCCACTAGACCGCGCACTCGCCTTCCCCGCGCTCGACCTTGTAGGGCTCGGAGCGGTTCCAGTCGATGAAGAAGAGCAGGTTGTCCGCGTTGAACTCCACCGGCAGCTTCAGGTCCGAGATCAGCTCCTCGAACTGGTCGAACCCGGTGCGGTCGACGTAGGAGTTGAAGTTCTCGCCGTCCTCGCGGTTCTCCTCGTACCGGCGGATCCAGCGCTCGACGGCCTCCGGCACGCGCTTGGCGGGAAGCCGGGCCTTGAGGCGGTGGCCGAAGACGACGTCGCCGCCCTCGAAGTTGCCGGCGATGTGGGGGATGTAGGCGGGAATCGTGTGCTCCCCGACCTTGATCGAGGCGCCGTAGAAGCCGATCGTCGCGATGTGGTGCTGTGAGCAGCCATTGGGGCAGCCGCTCATCTTGATGTGGATCTGCTTCGTCAGCGGATCGGTGATCTCCATCTCATCGAGCCGCTTCTGCAGCTCCTTGTTGAGGCCCATGGAGGCCGTGATGCCCAGCTTGCAGCTGTCGGTGCCTGGGCAGCTGACCACGTCGGTGACGCTGAACGCGCCCTCCTCGCCGAGACCGAGCTCCTTGAGGCGCAGCCACAGGTCGTAGAGCGACTCCGGTCGGACCCAGCGCAGCACGAGGTTCTGCTGGACGGTGGTGCGGGCGAAGCCGCCGGTGAACTCGCGCATGATCTGGGCGAGGCCGCGAAACTGCTCGGGGGTGAGGTCGCCGCGAGTCACCTTGACGGTGGCGGTGACGAACCCGTCCTGGCGCTGGGGGGCGACGTTGGTGTCCACCCAGGCGTTGAACTCGCTCGCGTCGCCGTTGGGCGAGCCGTAGCTCTCTGGGACGGGTGGAGCGTCGGCCTCCTCGTCGTGGACGTAGAGCAGGTGATCGATGGAGAAGTCGCGCTCCGAGACCCAGTCGCCCTCGAGCTCCTCGTCGACGAGTTCGCGGAAGGCATCCATGCCGATCTTGTCGACCAGCACCTTGATGCGAGCCCGCATGCGGTTCTCCCGCAGCCACTCCTGGCGGTCGAAGATGCGCAGGGCGGCCTCGGTCCACTTCAGGTAGTCGCCGTTGTCGAGCTCGACGAATTCGTTGAGGGTGGGGGCGATGCGGGGCTGGATGGAGGTGCCGCCGCCGATCCGGATCTCGACGCCCTTCACCTGCCTGCCGTCGATCTCCCTGACCTTGGGAATGAAGCCGACGTCGTGGATGCCGGTGATGGCGCGGTCGGCGTCGCTGGCGGTGAAGGCGGTCTTCACCTTCCGCGGCATCAGCTGGGTGGTCGGGTGGCGCACGAAGTAGCGCGTGTAGGCCGCCGCATAGGGCGTGATGTCGAAGGGCTCGTCGTCCGCCACGCCGGCCCACGGGTCGCCGGTGACGTTGCGGATCGTATTTCCACAGCCCTCGCGCGAAGAAAGGCCCGCTGAGCTGATCTGTCGGATCAGCTCAGCCATGTCGGCGAGCGGGATGTGATGGATCTGGATGTTCTGACGGGTCGTGATGTGGCCCTTGTTGAGGGGCGCGAACTGCTCGACTACATCCGCGAACGTCTCCATCTGCTCGGGGTTGACCCCGCCGAACGGAAGCTTGATGCGGCACATCTGCACGTCGGGCTGACGCTGGCCGTAGACGCCCTGCTTGAGCCGGAAGCCGATGAACTGCTCCTCCGTCTGCTCGCCCCGCAGGAAGCTGGCCGCCTCGGTGTCGAAGTCGTCGAACTCCCGCTCCAGGATCGGGATCACGTGTCCGGGGACGTTGTCGTAGACCTCGGGGTTCTCCAGGGAGCCGATCTTGCCCTTGCCGTGCTGCTTCTTGGCGGCGTCCTGCTCGAGGGTCGAGGGGTCGGCGAGCTTCTTGGCACGCTTCGCAGCGCCGTTGGCGCCCTTCTTCTCGGGTGCGGAGACTGGCTCCATCGAAAGCCGTTTCCTTCTGGTCGACGACGTACTTGCCCGGACCTTGGCCGGTCGCCCAATCTATCAAACCTGATCGAGTTTCAGGTGTTTATCGGCGGGCGCCGGTGACGAGGTTAGCCCGCTTCGCTCCGCGAAACGGTTGACAGCTCCCGACGGCCCCCGCCCGGCACTCCTTTCTCACATCTGGCCGTGCACGGCGAGGATGTTGCCCGCCGGATCGGTGAACCAGGCGATTCCGCCGGCCGGTCCGGAGCGATCGATCCCCTTCTCGTCCTGGTCGAATCCGTCATACCGCTCGAACGTAACGCCGCTGCCGGCCAGCTCGTCGACGGCTGCTTCCACGTCCTCGACCGGGAAGTTGAGGATCGTGTAGTTCGCCGGCTGGAGGTCGGGCTTCGGGTAGATCAGGACCTGGCGGTCGCCGAGGCGAAGCTCCAGGAGCGGTGCAGGGGCTCCCACATCGAGGTCGGCGACCTCGAGCCCGAGCGTCTCCCCGTAGAACTGCTTCGCCTGCTCGATGTCGGTGACGGCGAATCCGCTGTACGACTTGCTTGCGTCGAGCATGCTGTCTCCTCTCTTCTCTGAGTTCACCAATTGGGACCGGCGACGCCGGTGAGACTCATCGGTCGGAGGATCGCGTATAGATCGGGTCGTGACCGATATTCCGGTGATCTCCGGCGAGGCCGTATTCGCGGCGATCGACCCGACGACGGCCATCGACCGCACCCGGGAGGCGTTCGAGCGCTACGGCGGCGGCGACTGGTCGATGCCCGCGAAGGTCTATCTCGACAGCCCGCCGCACGGCGACTTCCGGGCGATGCCCGCACTGGGCGACGGTCTCGCCCTGCTCAAGTGGGTCACCTCGTTTCCGCACAACACTGCCAAGGGGCTGCCGGTGGTCCGCGGCGAGGTCCTGCTCTCGGACGCGGAAACAGGCGAGGAGCTGGCCGTGATCGAGTGCTCCTCGGTGACCTCGCTGCGGACGGGGGCGGCCGCTGCCGTCTCGGCGCAGGTGCTCGCCGCGGAGGGCGCGACGACGGTCGGGATCATCGGCTGCGGCGTGAACGGCGCCTGGGCTGCTCGTTGCCTGGCCGCCGCCGGCTACGGGCCCGGGGTCTGCGCCGATCCGCGGGTGGATCCCGCGGAGGCGCTCGCCGATGAGCTCGGCTGGCGGGCCGGCGACCGCGGTGAGGCAGCCGCCCAGGACGTCGTGGTCACGGTCACGCCAGGCGAGGAGCTGGTGATCCTCGAGTCCGACCTGCGGCCGGGTCAGCACCTCGCCGTGCTCGGCGCCGACGCGCACGGCAAGCAGGAGGTCGACCTGGCGGCGATCGAGCGCTGTCACCTCTTCTGCGACGAGTGGGAGCAGGCGAGCGCGGGCGGCGAGCTCGCGAATGGGGTCGATGCCGGACTCGTGAGTCGCGACGGCGTCACTCAGCTCGGGGATGTGCTGAACGGCGCCACCGGCCGCGCCGGCGACGACGAGATCACGCTCTTCGACTCGACCGGCCTGGCGATCCAGGATCTGGCGATCTGCCAGGCCGTCTACGACCGCTGGCGGAGCGGCGAGGTCGAGGCGCCGGTCGTCACGCTCTGAACCCGCTCAGGGGATACAGCGGCGGCGGGCGCCGCCTCTGAGGCGCCCACCCGCCGCCGCCTCTCCTCCCAGGTCTAGTCGACGTCGGTGCCCTCGACCAGGAACGCGACCCGCACGTGGGCGCGCCACTCGTCGAGGTTCTCGCCACGCAGCCCCGTGGAGACCACGTCGACCGCCCGGATGTTCCGCAGCGAGCTCTGCGCCTGTTTCAGGGCCTGCTGCGCTGCGTCATCCGAAGACTTCTTGGAGCTTCCGACCAGCTCGATGATCTTTACGACGGCCACGAGCCCTCCTTCTCCTCTCGCCGCGATGGGTTTGTGACCCTTGTTCTATTCGAACCGGCGCCTCGGGGCAAGTCCGCAAATTGCGCCTCAGCTCAGGCCCCAGCCGCGCGACCGCTGCCCGTGAACCGAGACGCCCTCGCGCAGGGCGGCCTGCTGCCAGCGGCTCACGGGGGCCGCCTGCGGCGCGGGCGCCGTCTCCCAGAGGAAGCGCTCGAGCGCGGCCGCGATGGCGGCGGCCTCCTCAGGGGACGCCGCCGACTTGGCGATCTCGATCCGGGGCCGAGGGGGTCGACCCTTGCCGTTCCGGGCCATGCCTAGAGCGGGATGTTCCCGTGCTTTCGCTTCGGACCTTCGACGCGCTTGGTCTGGAGGGTGCGCAGCGCGCGGATCAGCTTCGGCCGGGTCTGGTGCGGCTCGATCACGTCGTCGATGTAGCCGCGTTCCGCCGCCGAGTACGGGTTGGCGAAATGGGCCTTGTAGTCGTCGATCAGCTTGGCCCGGCGCTCGTCCGGGGTCGGCGACTTCTGGAGGTCGCGGCGATAGATGATGTTCACCGCGCCCTCCGGGCCCATCACGGCCACTTCCGCCGTCGGCCAGGCGAAGTTGAAGTCGGCGAGCATGTGCTTGGAGTTCATGACGTCGTAGGCGCCGCCGTAGGCCTTGCGGGTGACGACGGTGAGCTTCGGGACCGTCGCCTCGGTGAAGGCGTAGAGCAGCTTCGCGCCGTGACGGATGATCCCGCCCCACTCCTGGGAGGTCCCGGGCAGGAAGCCGGGCACGTCCGTAAAGGTGAGCAGCGGGACGTTGAAGGCGTCGCAGAAGCGGACGAAGCGCGCGGCCTTCTCGGACGAGTTGATGTCGAGGACGCCGGCGAGGTGCTTGGGCTGGTTGCCGACGACGCCGATCGGATGCCCATCGAGCCGCGAGAAGCCGATGACGATGTTCTGCGCGAAGTGCTCCTGGACCTCGAAGAACTCGCCGTCGTCGACGATCCTGGCGATCACGTCGCGCATGTCGTAGGGCTTCTGCGGATCGTCGGGGACAACCGTGTCGAGCTCGGGGTCCTCGCGGTCCGGGTCATCGGTGGGCTCCACGCGGGGCGGCAGCTCGAGGTTGTTGAGCGGCAGGAAGCTCATCAGGTAGCGGGCGTCCTCCAGGCACTGTTCCTCGTCCTCGGCGGCGAAGTGGGCGACGCCCGACTTGGTGTTGTGGGTCATGGCGCCGCCGAGCTCCTCGAACTCGACCTCCTCGCCGGTGACCGTCTTGATCACCTCGGGGCCGGTGATGAACATGTGCGAGGTCTCCTTGACCATGAAGATGAAGTCGGTCATGGCGGGGGAGTAGACGGCGCCGCCCGCGCACGGGCCCATGATCAGGCTGATCTGCGGGATCACGCCCGAGCACTGCACGTTGCGGACGAAGACATCGCCGTAGGCGCCGAGCGAGACGACGCCCTCCTGGATCCGCGCCCCGCCCGAGTCGTTGATGCCGATCACGGGCGCCCCGACTTTCGCCGCCAGGTCCATCACCTTCACCATCTTCTCCGCCATCACCTCTCCGAGCGAGCCGCCGAAGACGGTGAAGTCCTGTGAGAAGACGAAGACGGTGCGGCCGTCGATCGTCCCGTAGCCGGTCACCACCGCATCGCCGTAGGGACGGCGCTTGTCCATCTCGAACTCGTGGGTGCGGTGGCGGACGAAGGTGTCGAGCTCCTCGAAGGAGCCCGGATCGAGCAGCTTCTCGATTCGCTCCCGGGCGGTGAGCTTGCCCTTGGCGTGCTGCTTCTCGACCGCCTCCTCGGAGCCGGCGTGGACAGCCTCCTCCCGGAGCTCACGTAGGTAGGCGAGCTTCTCCTCGTGGGTTACCGGGTTCTTCTCTCTCATGTGCAGGAAACCTAGAAGAACGCGCCGCCGCGGTACTCGCCGAAGACGTCGCGCATCGCGTTGCAGACCTCGCCGATCGAGCCGCCGACCCGGAGCGCCTCCTTGATCGGAGGCAGCAGGTTGCCGTCACCGCGGGCGACGTCGCGGAGCTCCTCGAGCCGCCGCTCGACCTCGGCCTGGTCGCGGTTCTCCTTCCACTTCGCGAGGCGCGCGAGCTGGCGCCTCTCCGCCTCCGGGTCGACCCTGAGGATGTCGACGTCGTCGACCTGGTCGGTGACGAACTTGTTCACCCCGACGATCACGTCCTGACCCGTCGCGTAGCGCTCCTGGTAGGAGACGGCTGACTCCTCGATCTCCTTCTGGATGAACTCGAGGGCGTTGACCGAGCCGCCGAGGTCCTCCACCTTCTTCATCAGCTCCCAGGAGCGCAGCTCGATCTCGTCGGTGAGCGACTCGACGAAGTAGGAGCCGGCGAAGGGGTCGACGCTGTCGGCGACGCCCGACTCGTAGGCGAGCACCTGCTGGGTGCGCAGCGCGATCCGGGCGGAGCGCTCCGTGGGCAGGGCGAGGGCCTCGTCGAAGCCGTTGGTGTGCAGGGACTGGGTGCCGCCGGCGACGGCCGCGAATCCCTGGAGGGCGACGCGGATGATGTTCACCTCGGGCTGCTGTGCCTGGAGCGTCACGCCGCCGGTCTGGGTGTGGAAGCGGATCGTCTGCGCCTTCTCGTCGGTGGCGCCGAACCGCTCGCGCATGATCTTCGCCCACATTCGCCGCACCGCCCGGAACTTGGCGATCTCCTGGAAGACGTTGTTGTGGCCGTTGAAGAAGAAGGCGAGCCGCTTGCCGAAGGCGTTCACGTCGAGCCCTGCGTCTATCCCCGCCTGGACGTAGGCGATCGCGTTGGCGAGGGTGAAGGCGACCTCCTGGACCGCCGAGCAGCCCTTCTCCCGCATGTGGTAGCCGGAGATCGAGATCGTGTTCCACTTCGGGACGTTCGCGTCGCAGTAGGCAAAGATGTCGGTGGTCAGCCGCATCGTCGGCTCGGGCGGGTAGATGTAGTTGCCGCGCGACACGTACTCCTTGAGCACGTCGTTCTGGACCGTGCCCCGGAGCTCCGCCGCCGGCACGCCCTGCTCCTCGCCCACCAGCTCGTAGAGCAGCAGCAGGATCGCCGCCGGGGCGTTGATCGTCATCGAGGTGGAGACCTCGCCCAGGTCGATCTGGTCGAAGCAGATCCGCATGTCCTCGACAGTGTCGATCGGGACCCCGGTCCTGCCCACCTCGCCCGCGCAGAGGGGATCGTCTGAATCGCGTCCGAGCTGTGTGGGCAGGTCGAAGGCCATCGAGAGCCCGGTCGAGCCGTGCTCGGTCAGATAGCGGTAGCGCTCGTTCGTGTCCTCCGGGCTGGCGAAGCCGGCGTACTGACGCATCGTCCAGAGCCGGTCGCGGTACATGCCGGGGTGGATGCCGCGCGTGAAGGGGTACTCGCCGGGCTCGCCGAGCCGTTCCTGCAGGCCCGGCGCGACGTCGTCCTCCTCGTACAGGCGCTTGATCTCGATCCCCGAGTCGGTGATCCGGTGCTCGGCGCGCTCCTCCTCCGGCAGGACGGGCGCGATGTAGCGGTGGAGGTCCTCGTCCACCGCCGCCTGCTGGCGCTCGGGATCTGCCCCGCCGTCGGCAGCCCCGCCGTTCGCCCCCTCGGTCTTTGCCTCGTCCTTTGGCCGGGTGGCCATGGCGACAGGATAGATAGGGGTCGCGGCGCCGGCGGGCGGACTCGGCGCTAGGCCGCGATCGCGATGCCCAGCTTGCCCTGCGTGTGCTTCCCGGAGAGATCGGCGAGCGCGACTCCGGCATCCTCGAGGCCATACGTACGCTGGATCGGCACGCTCAGCGCGCCTTCCTCGAGGAGCTGGGCGAGTTTCTCCAGGGCGCCGCCCTCGGCGGAACCACCCACGTTGTGGCGGCCGGGCCCCTCGCCGGCGGCCCTCACCGGAGAGGCGGCCCGCCCACCTTCGGCGAGGGCGGCTGCGTAGACCTCGAACTCCTGCGCGGAGTACGAGACGGTGTCGAACACGGCGGCCACGCCGCCATCCTCGAGCTCACGGGTCTGGGCGACCACGTCGCCGTCGCGCGGGATCACATGGTCGACGCCCAGGTCCACGAGGAATCCCTCGTCCTCCGGGAAGCCGGGAGCGACGATGTGGGCACCGGCGCGCCTGGCGAGCTGCACCGCAAAGCTGCCGACGCCGCCAGCGGCTCCGATGATCAGGATGCTCTCGCCGTCCTGCAGATCGAGCGCCTCGATCGCCGCCAGCGCCGTCAGGCCGGCGACTGCTGCGGCCCCGGCGGGCGCGAAGTCCACGCCGTCCGGCTTACGGCCGGCGTGGCCGGCCGGGACGACGGAGACCTCGCTCCACGAGCCGCCGTGGACGTCCGGATCGGTCGAGGGGGCAAAGCCGAAGACTTCTTGACCGGCCTCGAGGGAGTCCACGCCGGTACCGACTCGCTCGACGACCCCCGCGAAGTCGCGGCCGAGGACGACGGGGAACCGGTAGTCGGCGTATTCGCGCATCATGCCGCCGGCGATCGCGTTGTCGATCGGGTTGACCGACGACGCGCGGACCCGGACCGTCAGCTCGCCCTCGCCCGGCTCGGGCTCCGGCAGATCGTCGCGGAGCCTCGGCTCAGCTCCGAATTCCTCGAGGACGAATCCCTTCATCCCCGAGGATCATCGCACCGCTCAAGTATCGGGCCCGGGACTCGATCCGCTCCCTCAGTGCGTCGAGCTGTACGTGCGCGAAGAGCCCATAGGAGGGAGGCGGGTCGAGCTGATCGATGTAGTCAGCGACCCAGAAGCCGAGCTCTCCCCGGAGGAGCTTGGCGCACTGCAGGGCCGGCAGCGGCTTGAACGACGACTCGGCGAGCTCGGCGGCCGCGGCGTCGACGCGCCCGGCCACCTGTGAGAGCCGCTCGGAGCCCCACTCCTCCCAATCACCTCGCCCCTTCCCGTAGGAGGTGCCGTCGCTGTGGGCGACGAAGCCGCAGGCCGCGAGCTCCTTGGCCCGCTCGGTCTCGGCACGACGCGCAGTCTTCGAGCCCTTGAAGGGTCCGAGGTCCTCGTAGAGGTCGGGCCGCAGCCGCCGCGCGAAGCGCTTGACCAATCCGGAGGATTTGTAGCCGCGCCGGTGTTGCCGCAGCCGTTCCTCGGGACTGCGTGCACTCGAACCGACATAGACCCAGGGGATGCGCGGATCGCGCCGTCGCCCGGCGGCTGCCTCGAGCTCGATCACGTACACGCGGCAGGGCACGGTCCTAGCCCGCCCGCAGACTTGCCGACCTGGTCAGAAGCCGAAGAAGCGGCGACGTTTCTTCTTCGGCGGTGGAGGCGGGGTGGCCTCGGCCGGGGAGGGCTCGGCCATGGGCGTCTCTTTCACCGTCGGCTCAATGGCGGCGAGCTCAGGCGGGGGCTTCGGCTCGCTGGGTTGGCCCATCTCGGCGAAGGGCCGTTTCTGCGGCGTGGCGAGCTCGTCGAGGACGGCGTCGAGCCACCCCTCGAGCTTGGTCGGCTCTCCGCCGTTCTCGGCCTTGAGCTTCACGTTCGTCCCCCAGCCCTTCTCGGCCAGCTCGACCTCGATCCAGGCATCGGCGCCGTCGTCGGACGCCTCCCAGCGCAGGACCGACTCGGGCTCGCGCTCGTTGACGGTCACCTCCGTGGCCCGCCCGATCAGGGCGCACATCAGCCCCTGCATGCGGTCGGGCTGATCGATCAGCTCCCAGAGCTCAGGCGGAGACATGACCAGAGTTCGGCTTGCGCTCTGCATGCCCCGCGTTTTCGCGCCACCGCGGCGCGGTCCTGCCGCTTATCCGTTTTGGGCGAGATATCCCTCGACCACCGCCGCCGCGCGCGGGCCGGCCCTCCCGTCCCAGAGCGGGATCTCGGGCGGTTCGGCGGAAATCCCGGCTGCGAGTACGCGCTGGGCGGCCGCGCGCAGGGCCCGCGGGTCGACGCCGGTCACCTCGTTGGTGCCGAGCTCGACCGTGATCGGCCGCTCCGTCGTGGTCCTGTAGGTGAGGCAGGGGGTGCCGAGCACGCTGGTCTCCTCCTGCACCCCGCCGGAGTCCGTGACCACCAGCCGGGCCTCGGCCTCGAGGCCGATGAAGTCGGTGTAGTCCATCGGCTGAGCGAGCGTCACCTTCCCGGATGCCGAATAGCCCATCGCCTCCAGGCGCGCCCGGGTCCGCGGGTGGACCGGGAACACGACCGGCAGCTCCTCGCCGATCTCGCCGAGCACATCCATCGTCAGGCCGAGCAGCTCCGGATCGTCGACCAGCGCCGGGCGGTGCAGGGTGACCAGCGCGAAGCCGCGAGCCTGGAGGCCGTTTCGCTCGAGCAGAGCCGGGCGGTCGATCCCCTCGAGGAGGCGGAAGAGGCTGTCGATCATCGTGTTCCCGACCAGCTGGACGCCCTCCCCGGTGATTCCCTCCGCGGCGAGGTTGTCAACGGCGTCCTCGGAGGTGCAGAGGAGCAGATCGGAGACCCGGTCCGTGACGATCCGGTTCACCTCCTCGGGCATTCCCCAGTCACGGGAGCGAAGCCCGGACTCGATGTGGGCGACCGCGACGTGAAGCTTCGTCGCGGCGAGCGCCGCCGCCGCCGTCGAGTTGACGTCGCCGGGCACCAGGACCAGGTCGGCGGGGTGCTCGAGCAGGTCCTTTTCGACCCCGATCAGGACCCCGGAGGTCTGCTCGGCGTGGGTCCCGGAGCCGACCTCGAGGTTGGCGTCCGGCTCCCGCATCCCGAGCCGCTCGATGAAGCCGCCCGAGAGCGCTCGGTCGTAGTGCTGGCCGGTGTGGAGGACCCGGACGGAGATCCCGTCGGTCCCCTCCAGGGCCGCGATCACCGGCGCCGCCTTGACGAAGTTCGGCCGCGCCCCCACGACCGCGAGCACTGAGGCATTCACAGCGCGCCACCGTAGCGGGCCGACCCGCCTGCAGTAGTGTCTTCCCGTCATGGCCGCGAACGCAAGCGGCGCCGTTCTGGTCACGGGCGCCTCGACCGGCATCGGCCGCGCGAGCGCCCTCCGGCTCGACGCCGAGGGCTACACCGTCTTCGCCGGCGTCCGCAAGGAGGCGGACTCCAGGGACCTCGCCCAGTCGGGATCGGATCGTCTCACGCCGGTGACGCTTGACATCACGAAGGTCGACCAGATCGAGTCGGCAAGGGAGCAGGTCGCCGACGCGGCCGGCGATCAGGGCGTGGTCGGGCTCGTCAACAACGCCGGCGTCGGCGGCGGAGGGCCGATCGAGTTCATGGAACTCGACGAGCTGCGCGGCACTCTCGAGGTGAACCTGATCGGCCAGGTCGCCGTCACCCAGGCGTTCCTCCCGCTGATCCGCAAGGCGAAGGGCACGATCGTCTTCATCGCCTCGATCGGCGGCCGGGTCGCGAGCCCGTTCATGTCCTCGTACAACACCTCGAAGTTCGCGATCGAGGCACTGGGCGAGTCACTGAGGCACGAGCTGCGCCCGTGGGGGATCGACGTGGCGGTGGTCGAGCCGGGCTCGATCGACACCGAGATCTGGGCCAAGGGCAACGAGCAGATCCGGGAGCGGCTCGGCGAGATGCCCGATGACGCCCTACGCCTTTATGGCCGCCAGCTCACGCGCTTCAGCGAGGTGATCAACGAGACCGCGTCCCGCGGGATCTCGCCGGAGAAGGTGGCGGAGGTGGTCCACAGGGCGATCGCCTCGGAGAACCCGAAACACCGCTACCTGGTCGGTACGGACGCGAAGATCGGCGCCCGCCTCAAGGGCACCCTGCCGGACCGGGCGTTCCACCACCTCGCCGCTCGGCAGATGAAGATGCCGTCCGACGTCCCGCCGGAGTAGCGGGACCTAGGGCCCGAGCCACTCCTTGACCCGCCCGGGCGTACCGAGCCCGGAGAAGTCGCCGTCGTCGATGATCCGCTCGGCTGCCTCGATCGCGCCGTTGACCGCGGCCCAGGTGAGGCCGCCGCCGACGCTCACCCGCTGTGCCCCCGCCTCGGCAATCTCGGCGAAGCGCAGGTTCAGCCGCGAGAAGGCGAGCACGTTGAGCGGCTTCGAGACGGCGTCGCGGATCGTCCTGATCTCCTCTGCGGTGACCAGGCCCGGCGCGTACAGCACGTCCGCCCCCGCAGCCTCGTAGGCCTGGAGGCGGGCGATCGTGTCCTCGAGAGAGGGGTTGCCTCGCAGGTGGTTCTCCGCCCGCGCGGTCAGGGTGAAGGGGAAGTCGAGCGCCCGCGCGGCCTCGGCGGCAGCGGCGATCCGTGCCGCGCCCTCGTCGGGCTCATAGAGGCGCTCGTCGTCGCGGTCGTAGTCCTCGATCGAGCCGCCGACCGCCCCGGCCCCCGCGACACCCGCGATCGCCAGCGCGGCATCCTCGGGCGCCGGCCCGTAGCCGTGTTCGAGGTCGACCGAGATAGGCAGGTCGGTGGCCTCGGCAAGCGAGGCAACGTGCGCCCGGATCTCCTCCAGGCTGACCGTGCCGTCGCTCCTCCCGAGGGTGAAGGCGAAGCCGCTGCTCGTCGTGGCGAGCGCCTTGAAGCCGAGCCCGGCGAGCGTCTTGGCGCTGCCCGCGTCCCACGGGTTCGGGATGACGAAGGGGTCGCCTTCGTGGAGCGATCGGAAGGTCTCACCCTTCTGCTGCTGGGTCAGCGCCACCCGGCCTTCATAGCACGCCGCCGCGTCACCTCATTCGGCGGACCCGCTCCATGTGCTCGCGGCCGAGCTCGTTCGTCGTGCGCAGGAACTCGATCACCCGCTCGAGTTCCTCGGCGGTGAAGCGGTGGCCGAGTCGCGAGGCCCAGTCGGCAGCCATCGGTCCCCAGATACTCTCGGCCCGCGAATAGAACTTCGGCGTCACCTCGAGCTTCACCCGGCGGCGATCCTCGGGGTCGGGGATCCGGCGGGCGTAGCCGGCTCGCTCCAGCCGGTCGACCACTCCCGTCACCGCACCCGTGGTGAGCCCCGCCTCCGCAGCCAGCTCGCCCGCGGTGAGCCCTCCGCTGTTCTCGATGATGTTGATGGCGTGGAGGTCGGTGCGGTTGAGGCCCAGCCGCTCGGCAGCCAGGTTGTCGAAGGCAGCGTCCTGGTTGCCGGCGATCCGGAACTCGCTGACCAGCTCCGCGATCAGGTCCTTCTTGTTGTGGGCAGGCGACATGGCAGTCTCTTATCGACTAAGATATTTAGCACGTAAGTAACTCAGCGAGCAAGCGGAAGCTTAGACGCCTCCGCCGATCGAAAGGAGATCCAGATGACAACCGAGATGCGACTGGAGCTGGTGGCGGTGCCGGTGTCGGACGTCGACCGGGCGAAGTCCTTCTACGTCGACCAACTCGGATTCAACGCCGACCACGACCACCAGGTGAGCGATGATCTGCGCTTCGTGCAGCTGACCCCTCCTGGCTCAGCCTGCTCGATCGCCCTCACTGCCGGAGCGCACGAGATGGAGCCGGGCATCCTCGAGGGACTGCAGTTCGTGATCGATGACGCGGACGCGGTCAGGGCCGAGCTTGCCGAGCGCGGCGTTGAGGTTGGCGAGGTCCAGGAGTTCCCCTGGGGCCGCTTCGTGTTCGTCCGCGACCCCGATGGGAACGGACTTGCCTTCCAGCAGCTCGTCCCCCAGAACTAGATCGCAGCTCTTCTTGGCTACCCGGGCTGGCCGACGAGGCGCTCGACGCCGGCCTCGTCGATCGTCCGCTTCAGCCCCTCCTGGAGGGAGACCTGCGGTTCCCAGCCGAGCATGTCCTTCGCTCGGCTGATGTCGGGCTGGCGGATCTTCGGGTCATCGACGGGCAGCGGCTCGAAGACGATCTCAGAGCGCGAGCCGGCCACCTCGATCACCGTCTCGGCGAGTTGCAGGAGCGTGTATTCGTCCTGGTTACCGACGTTCACCGGCAGGTGGACGTCGGACTCCGCCAGGGCGACGAGTCCGCGGATCTGATCGTCGACGTAGCAGAAGCTCCGTGTCTGGCTGCCGTCGCCGAAGACCGTGAGCGGCTTGTCCTGGAGGGCCTGGCGCAGGAAGGTGGGGATCGCGCGGCCGTCGTGCGCCCTCATCCGCGGGCCGTACGAGTTGAAAGTCCTCGAAATGCAGGTATTGACTCCCTGCTGGCGGTGGTAGGCCATCGTCAACGCCTCGGCGTAGCGCTTGGCCTCGTCGTAGACCCCGCGCGGGCCGATCGGGTTGACGTTCCCCCAGTAGTCCTCCGGCTGGGGGTGGATCTCGGGGTCGCCGTAGACCTCGGAGGTCGAGGCGACCAGGATCCGCGACCGCTTGAACTTCGCCACCCCGAGCATGTTGTGTGTCCCGTAGGAGCCGACCTTGAGGGTGTGCAGCGGCAGGCGCTGGTAGTCGATCGGGCTCGCCGGCGAGGCCAGGTGATAGACGAAGTCGACCTGCTCGTCGACCTCGACGAACTCGGTGATGTCGTGGTTCGAGAAGACGAGGTTCTCGTCCTCGATGTGCTCGAGGTTCTCGAGCGTGCCGGTGTCCAGGTTGTCGATGCAGAGCACCCGGTGGCCCTTGCCCAGCAGGTGCTCGCACAGGTGCGAGCCCAGGAAGCCCGCCCCTCCGGTGACGATGCTGGTGGTCATGGCCGCGCGAGGATAGCTACGGGTTCCCGAGCCGGCGGAAAGTAGCTCGCAGCTACGGCGCCGGCGGGACCTCGACGACGGCGATGGCCATGGCGATCGAACCGCTCACTGCGTCGACGGTGTCGCGTACCCGCCGCTTGATCCACGGCGACGACTATGCCAGCGCCGCCGGCCGCCGGCAATACCAAGTTCGCGTACTACTGCTGGATTGCCGCCCGGCCGAAGCCAAAGCCGATCTTTCGCTTGTGGGGCAGCCGCTTCACGCCCTGGATGTCGATGTGGACACGCTGCCCGTTGGCCCAGGCGACCGGTCGGCGGGTCGAGGGGTCGAACGGGTCGGTGGAGATGTTGTAGGTCGTCGGCGTCATGAAGGTGACCACCGCCTTGCCCTTCTTGTTGGTGCGGAAGGGCGGCGAGCCCGGCGCGGGCAGGGCCGGCGCGAAGTCGCAGAAGAAGAACTGGCCGCACTGGAGGGTGATGGGCGGAGGCTCGATCGCCATCCTGAAGTGGGCCTTCGGCGGCATGTCCAAGACGGTGACCGTCTCCGGCTGCCCCGGGGTGAGGAAGCCGTCAGAGCGGACGTGCGCCTTGAAGAACACGACCTTCACCTTCTTCTTCGCAGCGGACTGGGCGACGGGCTGAGCTGCCGCGCTGCCGGCGAGCCCGAGCGCCAGCGCCAGAGCAGCCACAGCGATCTTTTCCCTCCCGATCGACACGGGCTGACTATCGCAGGACGCCGCAGGCGCCACAAGCGCACGATGGGCCGGAAACGCACTGTCGACCACTCCGCAATTTGCGGAGCTTTTCGACGCTGACTACGGAAATTGCGGACGAGCCCACTGGAGTCATGGGGCGAGTCGTGCCAATTTTCACCTCATCCCGAGTGTGTCGGAGGTGAGCCGTCTGGGTTTGTTGGGAGGAACAACCGCTGACGCTGGGGCTGGAGAGCGATCTGCCGATGATCGTGGGGAGCAGACGGCCGCGACCGAGTCCCGCCGCCGTGCCGCCAGCGGCCTGATCGACAGCCACGATGCCGTCTTCCGGCGAACGGCGCGGCGCTACTCCATCTGCGCCGACGACGCCGACGATGCCTACCAGCGGGCTCTCGAGATCCTGCTCACCAAGGCGCCGCCGATCGAGGGAGATGCGCTTGTGCGCTGGATGCAGACGGTCACCAAGCGCGAGTCATTGGCCGTTCGCCGCCAACGCGAACGCCTGCTCGGCTCGCCGAGGCCGCCGGGTCCTGACGACGATGCCAACCGGGATCCGCTCGAATTCATCGCCTCCGAGAGCCCTGGACCGAACGATCAGCTCGCTCGTCGGGAGCGCGTCACGCGAAGTGGGGAGGCCCTGCAAGCGCTGAAGCCCCAGGAGGTCCGCGCTCTCACCTTGAAGGCGCAGGGCTACTCCTACGCCGAGATCGGCGAGATCACGGGCTGGTCATATACGAAGATCAATCGCTGTATGGCGGAGGGCCGCAAGCGGTTCCTCCAGGTCTTCGCCGATATCGAGCAGGGCCGCCGCTGCGAGGAGCTAGCCCCAGCGCTCTCGGAGTTCGCGGACGGCGAGGGCGTGAAGGGGTCGGCCCGCGCGGTGGAGTTCCACCTCCGGAGCTGCGCGACCTGTCGGGCGAAGCTCAGGGCCTATCGGGCAGTCCCGGGCCGCGTCTTCGATCTGCTGCCGGCCGGCCCTCTTCTCGATCACTCGTTCGGCGGAGGAGCCCACGAATGGGTCGCCGATCGAGCAGCAGCTGTCGTCGACAAGATTCGCGAAGCCGGTTACTCGCTGCTGGCCCGCGGGAGTGGTGGAGGCGGCAGCGAGGCGACCGCACTGGCCGCCACCGGCGGAACTCGTGGGGCAGGAGTCGCGGCGGTCGCCAAGGTTCTTGCGGTTTGTGGCGCCACGGCGGCTGGTGGGGCGACCTGCGTTGCAACAGGACTGGTCGACCCCGGCGGGGTGGGGGTGGGATCCACGTCGAACCATCAGACGCCGACAGTCGAACGCCCGGCTAGACCGACCGCACCAGTGACGGTCCCTGACCGGGAGTTCAAGCAAACGCCCCCGTCTCCGCCGCAGCCCGTCGCGTCCCAGGACAGCCCGCCGCCCGCAGAAGAGCCAACCCCCGTCCAGCAGAAGGCGCGTCAATTCAGCTTCGAGTCGGGCTCCGCCCCCTCCTCATCGAGTAGCAGCAGCGGCAGCGAGTTCGGCGGCGTCTCCGGCGGCGGGGGAGGCTCAGGTGGCGGTGGTGGCGGATCCGGCGGCGGCGGATTCGGGATCGAGGGGTGAGGTGGGGATGACTTTCGGCCTGTCCGTTCTTAGTGACCTGATGGATAGCGAAACCGGCGCGCTGCGGGAAAGGGAAGGCGTGATTCGCCACCCGCGTCTCCGCATTTTCGTTTTGAGTGCTCTGGTCATCGCGGTCATTGCCGCGAGCTCACCCTCACGAGCTCATGGCGAGTACACCGTGAATCAGTGCGTACCCAACTCCGTCGGCATACACAGATGCTGGTGCTTACGCGTTCGGCCCTTTCAGCATTTGGGCCGGCAAAGAGTTGTGGCGGCGACCACGGATTCCGTCTCGATACCGGCTCCAACACTGGCTGGACCGCCAACGGGGCGGGTTTCGCCTGGCGCTTCACCGCGCCGGCTGGGACAGTACTCGTGACCGCAAACGCCACGGTCCACTACGGAAATGACGGTGGTTTCGCCGCCGCATCCTTCAGCGATGGTGCGCCTCCATTCACCGTATTCGGGACCTGCCAAACCCCATCCAGCTGCTGGACGTCGGCTGGAGCCAACAGCGCGACGGTCTTTGAGGTCCGCCTTCAGTGCTTCAAGTCGCCGAACTGCCACAGTAATTGGGCATACGCATGGACGACTGGGTTCACTGCGACGGTCCGCGATCTACTCGCGCCCGGCATCGCGGTCAGCGGTCCGCTCTTGTCCGGTTCAGTGGTCCGCGGAGTCCAAGGACTGCAATCGCTAGTGACCGACAACGGTGGTGGCGGCCGGGGGACAACGATCTACGTCAACGGGATCAAGTCGCGAAGCGTGGATTTCTGCCCACCGGATCACGGAAGCGAATACACGGCGCTAAGACCGTGCCCCCCATCTTGGTTGCAGCAGCTCGCAATCGACACTCAAAAGGACCCTGGATGGACTAATGGGCCGAACGACGTCGAGATGTGCTCCACGGATGTGGGTGGAAACGTCTCTTCGCCCTGCGTCCGCCGGACGGTGAATGTCGACAATTCATGCCCTAGCTCCGGTGGAACCGCAGCCGCCGAGCTCGATGCTGGTGCTGACGTCGGCGGGCAGCTGAAGGGACGGGCGCTCGTTACGTCAAATATTGAGCCGGTCATCCGCGGTTCCCTCAGGGACGGCGCATCGAACGCTGTGGCAGGCGCGACGGTGTGCGTCTACGAGACTGTCAATCTGCCCGATTCCTCTCGGGAACTCGTGGGCACGCGCGACGACTCAGGGCAATGGCCGGTTCGCGACCAGACTCGACGCGGGTCCCTCCCGTCGCCTGGATCTCGTTTATCGCTACAACGACAGGGTTCTTGGCGGGAGGGTCCAGCTCGACTCGCGGGTGGTTCCGACTCTCAACGATCCCCAGAAAGAATCTCGAGAATGGCGAGGCCGCCCTGTTCAAAGGACAGGTCCCGGGTCCCAACGCCGACGGCCGTGCAATAGCAATGCAGGCACGGGTCGGACACAAATGGCGCACGTTCAAGCAGTTGCGGACCGATTCGGACGGTCGATTCCGCGGGAAATACCGATTTACCCAAACGAGAGGGCGTGTTCGGTACGTCTTCCGAGCACTCGTAAAGCGCCAGAGCGGCTATCCGTACGAGCCAGGCAGCTCGCGTAAGCGCAAGCTGGTCGTCCGCGGGGCTGAGGCGTTGGCTCAGAACGCGGGCTGATCAGGCTACGGGCTAGTTCCCGGGCTTGGACTTGAGGCAGAGCGCATAGGCCGCCATCAACTGTGTCCGGTCCATCGTCTTGCTGGACGAACCATCCGTTCGTACCAGGCCGTGACACGCCTAGTCCGACAAGTCCTCCCGGAGGAATCGTGCTGCCTCCTCCACCGAGGAGCCGTTCGCCTTTCTTGCACTGGGCAAATGCGCTGAACTGAGAGTCGGCCTCGACGATTCGGACTCCCGCCAGATTTCGCGCGGTGACGTTGAACGGTTTGATGGAACGGCTCGTGACGCTGTTCTTTGGGGCGTTGTTCACGGCAATTGCCGTTGTGCTGCCCGCGATCGCGATCACAAGCGCCAGAGTTGCGGCCACGTTTGCGTAGGTCAGATGCCGTCTGAATCGGCTCATCTCGCTCCCTTCTGTAGCTGCTGCAGAAACCCCGATCTAGAGCCGTCGTCGCGGTGACCCTATAAGCGTGTGGAGAAGGTGAGAGGCTGCCGGTCGTGAGCCGGATGGAGCGGGGTCTTCTCGGAGTGACGGCGGCGATCACGGCGATCGCAGGCGTGCTCCGCTACTCGAACGCTTCGGCTGTGGTCGCGCTTCGCCGCCGCCGCGCTCGCACTCGCCGGGCCTGGCGTGGGTGGTCGCGCTCGCCACCGAGCAGGTCGGGATTCGATTCGGTCCGGCGGTGACCGGCTTCCTTCAGTCGACGCTCGGCAACCTGCCCGAGTTCTTCATCGTCCTCTTCGCGCTCGGGTCCGGGGAGCTGGTGGTGGCGCAGACCTCGCTGATCGGATCGATCTTCGCCAACGCCCTGCTTGTCCTCGGGCTGGTGATCGTCGCGGGGACCCTGCGGGCGCCGGACGGGTGCATGCGCTTCCGGCCGCGGCTTCCCCAGGACACCGCGACACTGCTCTTCGTCTCGATCTTCGTGATCGTGATCATCGGGCTGTCGGTGGCCTCCTCCGACAAGGCGAGCCATCACATCGAAGGGATCTCCACGGTGGGCGCGATCTGCCTGCTCGTGGTGTACGGGGCGTGGCTGTGGCGCTACCTGCGCTCCGATCCTCAAGGGGAACGGGCAGCGACCGAAGCGGAGACACCCCGGATCTCCTTTCCGGTCGCCATCGCCCTGCTCGCGATCGCAGGAACCGGCGCGGCGTTCGTCTCGGACTGGTTCATTCACGCTCTCGATCCGGCCGTCAAGTCGCTGGGGATTTCCAAGGCCTTCGCGGGCCTCGTGATCGTCGCCATCGCGGGCAACGCCGTCGAGAACTTCACCGGGGTCTTCCTAGCCGCCAAGGGCAAGTCGGACCTGGCGATCTCGGTGGTCAAGAACTCGGTCGCCCAGATCGCTGCCTTCCTCTTCCCGGCGCTGGTGCTGGCGTCGCTCCTGTTCAGCACCCATCTCACCTTCGAGCTGGCGCCGGTCTACATCGGCGCCCTGTTCCTCACCGCGATCGCGGTCTGGCAGATCACGGGCGATGGGGAGGCCCAGACGTTCGAGGGCCTGGCACTGATCGCGATCTACGTGGTGCTGGCGGCGTTCGCGCTCTACGACTGACACGTCACAGGCTCGTCACGTTCCCCGTGCCACTGAGCACACCCGGCCCCCTGGACTTGTCGTGCGCGGAGGGTTGAACTCTCAAGGCGAGAGGCACGAATCAGGATCGTTGCGATCAGCCTTCGGGCTGGTATCGGTTCGAGTCCGGCGCCCTCCGCGCCTATCCTTCAGGCACTGATTCGTGCGCCGGGGTAAGCCCCGGCTTCAACTCCGAGCGGCCCGCTTCGCGGGCCGCTCGCTTTCTCGGAAATAGACTCGGCGCGTGGTCGAGTTGAAGGACCTCACCGATCCGGTGGTTCGGAAGTTCATCGAGGCCGTCAACGCCGGCGATCGCGACAGGTTCTTCGCCCTGCTCGCCGATGGCGCGACGATGTCCGACGACGGCTCCGAGCGCGACCTCACCGAATGGGTCGACCGTGAGATCTTCTCCGCCGACGGGCGCATGGAGGTCGAGTCGCAGTCCGACGACGGCCGTTCGCTGATCGTCAACTACACGAACTCGACCTACGGCTTGATGCGGACGTACTGGGAGTTCACGGTCCTGGCCGACAAGGTCGCCCGTTTCGAAACCGGCCAGGCCGGTGACTCGGCCTCGCAGTCCGCCTCTACGAGCTGACCAGCCGCCCGACTGCGCCCATCAACTCCTGCACCTGCTCCTCACTCGCGACCTCGCCGGCGCGCATGCAGTTGCGGACGTGGCCGTCGACCAGCCCGAGGGCGATCTTGTTGAGCGCCGCCTGCGCAGCCTCGATCTGGGTGAGGACGTCGATGCAGTAGCGCTCCTCCTCCACCATCCGGGTCACGCCGCGGACCTGACCCTCCACGCGCGCGAGCCGCTTCAGCAGCTGTTCCTTCGATGCCTTGTAACCGGGTGCCTGTGTGTTGGCCATGGCCAATCACTATACCCCTATGGGGTATATTCGTCAAGCATGGCGGATGTGATCTCGACGATCGGCGAGGGCTTCAAGCAGTCCTTCCTGATGGCCTACGAGGTCTGGTGGGCCCTGGTCCTGGGGTTCGCGATCTCGGCGATCGTGCAGGCCTGGGTCCCGCGTGAGCGGATCGAGTCGGCCCTCTCCGGCACCGGCGTCGGCCCGCTCGCCAGGGCGACCGGCCTCGGCGCTGCCTCCTCCTCCTGCTCCTACGCCGCGATCGCGATCGCCAAGTCGCTCTTCCAGAAAGGCGCCTCAGCGGCGACATCGCTGGCGTTCCAGTTCGCCTCGACCAACCTCGTCTGGGAGCTCGGGCTGGTGATCTGGATCCTGCTGGGCTGGCAGTTCGCGCTGGCTGAGTTCGTGGGCGGGATCGTGCTGATCGCGCTGATGGCGATCCTGCTGCGGCGCTTCGTCTCCCCGAGGCTCGAGGAGCGGGCGCGGGAGCACGCGCAGGAGGCGCAGGCCGGCCATCAGCACCACGCGGCGGGCGAGCGGATGGGCTGGCGCGAGCGGCTCACCTCGGCCTCCGCCTGGTCAGACGTCGCCCACAACTTCCGGGGCGACTGGCAGATGCTCTGGAAGGAGATCACGATCGGCTTCTTCCTGGCCGGCTTCATCGGCCTGCTCGGCGACGACTTCTTCAACGCCCTCTTCATTACCGACGCGCCGCCGGCGGTGCAGACGCTTCAGAACGTGATCGTGGGACCGATCATCGCCGTGCTCAGCTTCGTCTGCTCGGTCGGCAACGTGCCGCTTGCCGCCGTTCTCTGGTCGGGCGGGATCAGCTTCGCGGGGGTGATCGCGTTCATCTTCGCCGACCTGATCGTGCTGCCGATCGTCGCGGCGTACATCAAGTACTACGGCCGCGCCTACGCCCTGCGGATCACCGCGCTGATGTTCGTGACCATCGTGATCGCGGCACTCGTCGTCGACGGCCTCTTCAGCGCTCTCGGACTGATCCCCGACACCCATCCCTCGCGCTCGGACATCTTCGGCTCGGTCGAGCTCGACTACAAGCTGGTCCTCAACCTGCTCGGGGTGGCGATCTTCGCCACCCTCTTCTGGCTGACCGTGCGCCGCGGCGCGACCGACCCGGTCTGTCGGATGAAGGTGGACCGCTCGAAGGCGCTGCGAGCCGAGCACGCGGGCCGCACCTACTTCTTCTGTTCCGAGGACTGCCGCGATCAGTTCGCGGCGGACCCCGACGGATACACCCGGAGAAAGCCCCAAGCGACCGCGGCGCGCGCCGCCGGCCACGCGCACTGATGGAGGCCTCCTCTCAGACCCAGACCGGCCCCGAGCTCAACGGGCTCGCGATCGCGGCCACCAACCACTGCCTCACCGGCTGCGTGATCGGCGAGGTCCTGGGCATGGCGATCGCGGAGGCCCTGGGCTGGGGGAACCTGCCGCAGATCGCGCTGGCGGTCGCCCTCGCCTACTTCTTCGGCTTTCTGCTCACCTCGATGCCACTGATCCGCGCGCGCCTGGCGCCGCGCACGATCGTGGCGACCGCACTGGCCGCCGACACCGTCTCGATCACGATCATGGAGCTGATCGACAACGGGACGGTGCTCCTGATCCCGAGCGCTCTCGACGCCGGGCTCGGCGACGCGCTGTTCTGGGCGAGTATCGCGGCGGGGTTCGCGATCGCCTATCCGTTCGCCTTCCTCGCCAACCGTTACCTGATCGCCCGCGGGCGCGGCCATGCCGTGATGCACGAGCACCACGGCGACTGAGCCGGTTTCGGGGCGGCTACTCCAGGGAGAACGGCGGGTACTTGTCCGTGGTGAGGATGAACGCGTAAGCGACGACGCGCAGCGCCCAGCGCTGAAACCCGAGGACGAAGTCGAAGATCGAGCGCGGGTACCGCCCGGTGAACAGGATCGCGAACCAGGCGATGATCACCGCGAAGAACGCCGCGATCCCCAGGAAGAAGAGCACGACGTAGTGCGGGATCGCCAGCAGCCACTTGACCAGCGGCATGCCGCGCGCGAGATCCGTCTCCACGTTCGGGTACTCGATGTCGAGTTGGACCCACTGGCGCTCGTCCGTCGATGGGTACTGGTCGTTCATCAGCACGACGTAGGTGTGGACGCGCGCGCCGAAGCGGAGCAGCTCCTGGTTCCAGTCGAACCACCACCGCGGGTACTTCTTGCGGAACAGGATCATCAGGAGCGGGCCGGCGACCAGCACGCCACCCGCGGCCACATATGTCGATCCGTTCTCGCCTCCATAGGTGGCGTGAGCGACCGTGCCGAGCACGATCGCGATCGGAATCACGGCGAAGATCCGGAAGAACGTGCTCAAACGATTGAGCGGCCGATCGGGATACTCGACCGAGTAGGTCAGCGGATAGTCCTCGTTCATCTCTCTCCCTTGGTTGAACGCCAGGGACAACGTACGGAGCCGCCCGGACCAACCCGAAGCGCGATGATTCGGGTGTGAACCATCGAATCGCCTGGCTCGATGTCTTCGCGGAGCGGCCGCTCGCGGGCAACGCCCTCGCCGTCGTCGATGGCGCGGATGACCTCGGCGAAGACACCATGCTCGCCTTCGCCAAGGAGATGGGCCTCTCCGAGACCACCTTCGTCCAGTCGGCCGACGCCGACGGCGCCGACTACCGCAACCGGATCTTCACCGTCGCCACCGAGCTGCCCTTCGCGGGCCATCCCTCGCTCGGTACGGCGGTCGCGGTCGCGCGCTGGCGCGGCCGGGACGAGGCGAGCTTCACGCAGCAGACGGCGGCCGGGCTGCAGCCGATCGAGGTGCGCTCGGAGGGCCAGGGCTGGCGCGCCGAGATGGTCCAGAACCAGGCCGAGTTCGGCAGCGAGCTCGACTCGGAGCCACTGATGCACGCCGCGGGCCTGAGCGCCGCCGAGGCTCACCAGGAACTCGCCCCGCAAGTCGTCTCGACCGGCCTGCCCACCGCGATCGTGCCGCTCTCGGAGCCCGACTCACTCGAGCGGGTGAAGCCCGACTTCGCGGCGATCGACGCCGCCCTCGCCGGCACCGAGCCGAACGCCGGCGAGACGCCGAACTTCTACCTCGTCTGGGCCGACCTGGAGGCCGGCCAGGTCCGGGCGCGGATGTTCGCGACCGTCGTCCCGGGCGGCGAGGACCCGGCGACCGGCTCGGCGGCGGGGCCGCTGGGCGCCTACCTGGCCGAGCGCGCCGGGCTCGAGCAGGTCAGGATTCGGCAGGGCGAGGAGATGGGCCGCCCGAGCGTGCTCGAGGTAGAGATGCTGGACGGGCGTCCCCGGGTCGGCGGAGGCGTGATCCCGTTGATCGACGGCGAGGTCAGCCTGTCGAGCTGACGCCGCGGCGCTTGACCGATCGCATCCTGTCGCGGACCCGCCTGCGCCGGGTCTCGAGTTCGCCGGTGAGCTTCTCGATCTCAGCTCGCCGGTTGCGCAGCAGCTCGAGCTGGTCCTCGATGTGTCCGAGGGCCTGCTCCAGGACCTCGCGCTGGCGGACCGGGTCCTCGATCCCTTCGTGCCACTCGCGCCGCAGCGAGGCGCGGGCGCTCTCGGCGGCGACCAGTTCGCGCAGCTCCTCCAGCGAGACGCCGAGCAGCTCGCGCAGGCGAAGCAGCTCGCGCAGCCTCTCGAGGTCTCCCTCGTCGAAGATGCGATGGGCTCCGGGCTCGCGCTCCTCCTCCGAAGGAAGCAGGCCGATCTCCTCGTAGTAGCGGATGGTCCGCGGGGTCGTCCCGGTGAGCTTGGCGAGATCCCCGATGCGGTAGCGCTCCTCGCTCATGCCGCGATCCTCTCGAGTCCGGCATCGACGCCCGGCTCGCGCACCGGCTCGTGTCGCGGCCGCAGCAGGGAGACACCGGCGCCGATCAGCGAAGTGATCGACAGCACCCAGAGGGCCGTGTGCATGTTGTGGATGAAGGGGGCGAGCTGCTCGCTCGAGAGACCGGTGGCGAGTCCGGAGAAGATCTGGAACAGGACGGTCTTGGGGACGGCGGCCGTCACGATCGCCAGCACGAACGCGATCGAGATGACCGCGCCGGTGTTCTGGAGCATCGTCCGGGCGCCCGACGCGATGCCGCGTCGCTTCGGCGGCACCGTCGCCATCATCGCCGCGGTGTTGGGCGAGTTGAACATCCCGGAGCCGATCCCGACCAGTCCCAGCCAGAGGGTGCTCTCCCAGTAGGGGCTGGTCTCGCCGAGCGTGGTCATCCCGGCGAGAGCGACCGCACTGACGAGCATGCCCAGCGCCGCGAGCATCCGGGAGCCGTGCCTGTCGGCCCAGATCCCGGCGAGCGGCGAGGCGATCAGCATCCCGATCGCCATCGGTGTGAGCTTGATGCCGGCTGTGATCGGGTCGTCGCCCATGACGCCCTGGAAGTAGAAGACGAAGACGAAGAGCAGGGCGAAGCGCGAGAGGCCGTTGATGAAGGCGGCGGCGGTCGCGGCGGCGAACATCCGGTTGTCGAAGATCGTCAGGTCGAGCATCGGCGCCGAGGCACGCTTCTCGATCAGGACGAAGGCCGGCAACAGCACCACCGCGGCGATCAGCGACCAGATCACCAGCGGGTCGTCCCAGCCGGAGATGCCGCCGCGCGAGAGACCGTAGACCAGGCCGGTCAGGCCGGCGACGAAGGTGATGGTGCCGAGGATGTCGAGACCGCGCTGCGTGTCACGGGTCGACATCTCGTGCAGGACGAGCCAGGCCCAGAGGGCACCCGCGAGGCCGAGCGGAACGTTGAACCAGAAGACCCACTGCCAGGAGATCGCGACGAGCGCGCCGCCGAGAACGGGCCCGATCACGAGTCCCACCGCCGCGACCATCGTGTTGGTGCCCATCGCCACGCCGAGCTGCTCGCGGGGGAAGGCGTCGGTGACGAGAGCCGGCCCGTTGGCGAAGATGAACGCTCCTCCGATGCCCTGCAGGATCCGCCAGAGGATCAGCTGGGTGCCGTCGGCGGAGAAGCCGGCGCCGAGCGAGGCCGCGGTGAACAGCAGAAAGCCACCGACGAACGCCTTCTTCCGCCCGAAGAGGTCGGAAAGCCGACCGGCGGTGAGGACCAGCACGGTCGAGGCGATCATGTAGGCGAGGATCACCCAGACGAGCTGCAGCAGGGTGGTGCCGAGAGCGCGCTCGAGGTCGGGCAGGGCGATGATCAGCGTGCCGGAGTTGATCGTCACGAGAAGCATCCCCAGACTGGTTGTGCTGAGGACCCACCACTTGTAGTGCTCGTGGCCGGCTTCCACTCCCGGGCGCAAGCGGCTGCGGGTGGTAGCTGGCCTGATAAAGTTAACGTTCACGTAAGAATTAGTTTAGCGTGTGCGACGCCCGAGCTGCCGGTTGAAGCGCCAGGCACGCGATACTTCGAACCGATGGATGACTGCGATGTCGTTGTCGTAGGCGCCGGTCTGGCCGGGCTGACCGCGGCGCGCGAGCTGAGCGGCGCCGGCCTCGAGGTGCGGGTGCTGGAGGCCCGGGACCGCGTCGGAGGCCGGACCCTGAGCCAGTCGGTCGGCGAGCACCCCGAGGACATCGTCGAGCTCGGCGGCCAGTGGGTCGGGCCGACCCAGCACGCGGTGCTCAGCCTGGCCCAGGACTTCGGCATCCGGACCTACCCCACGCACGCGACCGGCAAGAACCTGTTCGAGGACGGGCGCGGCAAGCTGAAGCGCTACAGCGGCACGATCCCGATGCTCCAGCCCCAGGTGATGGTGGACTACGGCCAGGCGGACATTCGGCTGAAGCGGCTGATCAAGACGGTCGACCCGGAGGCGCCGTGGGCCGCGGAGAACGCCAAGCGCCTGGACGAGCAGAGCTTCGCCACCTGGATCCGCCGGACGGCGAAGACCGGGACGGCGCGCGAGGCGCTCACCACGGCCATCCGCGCGGTCTTCTCGGTCGAGCCGGCCGACGTCTCCCTGCTTCACGTCCTCTTCTACGCCGCGGCCGCGGGCGGCTGGGACGACCTGCTCGACACCGAGGGTGGCGCCCAGCAGGACCGTCTCGCCGGCGGAACCCAGCAGCTCTCGATCCGGATGGCCGAGGAGCTCGGCGACCGGGTCGAGCTCTCGGCGCCGGTGCGCTCGATCCGAACGGAGGGCGAGGGCGTCGTCGTGGGCGACGTGGGCGCCCGCCGTGCGATCGTCGCGATCCCGCCGGTGCTCGCCGGCCGCATCGAATACGACCCGCCCCTGCCCGGCATGCGCGATCAGCTCACCCAGCGGATGCCGATGGGCACGGTGATCAAGTGCATGGCGGTCTATGAGGAGCCCTTCTGGCGGGACGACGGGCTGACCGGCCAGGCGATCAGCCTGCCCGGCCCCGCTCAGGTCGTCTTCGACAACACGCCGCCCAACGGCAGCGCCGGCCTGATCGCCTTCCTCGAGGGCAAGGACGCACGCGACCTCGCGACCGTCGGGGAGGCCGAGCGCCGCGAGGCGGTCCTGCGCGGCTTCCAGCGGCTGTTCGGACGCCGCGCCGCCCATCCCGTCGAGTACGTCGACAAGGACTGGAGCGCGGAGCCCTACTCGCGTGGTTGCTACGCCGGGGTCTTCGGGCCCGGAGCCTGGACCGCATACGGGCGGTGGCTGCGCGAGCCGGTCGGCCGCATCCACTGGGCCGGGACGGAGACGGCGACCCGCTGGATGGGCTACATGGACGGCGCGATCCAGTCCGGTCGGCGGGCGGCGGTCGAGGTACAGGCGGCGGAGGGCGCGGCGGTGGTCGACGCCGCCGGCGCTCAGGCGGCTCGGCGGCCGGATCATCACAGGGTGAACCTGATCGACGTCCGGCACCTCGGCCGGGAGCGGGTGATCGGATGCTGGGAGCTCGACGGGGTCCTGATCGATCCGGGCCCGGCCAGCTCGCTGGAGACGCTGGTCGAGAGGATCGGGGACCAACAGCCGCGGGCCATCCTGCTCACCCACATCCATCTCGATCATGCCGGCGCTTCCGGATCGATGGTCCGGCGCTGGGCCGATCTGCCGGTCTACGTCCACGAGCGGGGCGCCCGCCATCTCGCGGATCCTTCGAAGCTCCTGGCGAGCGCCGAACGTCTCTACGGCGATCAGATGGAGCGCCTCTGGGGCGAGGTGGCACCGGTCCCCCAGGAGAACCTGCGGCCCCTGAGCGGTGGAGAGGAGGTGCTCGGATTCCAGGTCGCCTACACGCCGGGGCACGCCTCTCACCACGTCAGCTATTTCCACCCGGCAAGCGGCCGCGCCTTCGTCGGCGACACGGCGGCGGTCCGGATCCCGCCCGGCGACTTCGTCATGCCGCCGACCCCGCCCCCCGACATCGACCTCGAGCTTTGGGAGCAGTCGATCGATCTCATTCTGGAGTGGCGCCCGACCAGCCTGGGACTCACTCACTTCGGCGAGGTCGACGATCCGGAAGGCCACCTGGAGGTGGTGCGGGAGCGTCTTCGCGAGCAGGTCGGGCTGGCGCGGGAGCTCACAGCCGAGCAGTTCGAGCAGAGGATCCGGGAACAGGTCGCGGCGCGCGCGGACCCCGGCAGCTCGGAGGCGATATTGCAGGCGGTTCCGCCCGATCAGCAGTGGGCTGGGCTGGACCGCTACCTGCGGAAGAGCTCGAAGGTGTGACGTTGTGGCGCTGAGGGCCGCGAAGCTCGGCAGCGCTCAGACGATGAACGCCACGTCGTCGACGTAGCAGTACGACCAGTCCTCACCCGGCTCCAGCGAACTGACGATGGGGTGGTCGGTCTCCGCGACGTGCTTGCTGGCGTGCCGGTTCGGAGAGGAGTCACAGCAGGCGACGTGGCCGCAGCTCCGGCAGACGCGCAGGTGCACCCAGGTCCCGCCGATCCTGAGGCAGTCCTCGCAGCCCTCGACCTCGGTCGGCTTCTCAACGGTGATCTGGTCGAAGTGCGTGCAGTCGGGCACCCGACCGAGACTACTGACGTGGTCAGGCCGGGCTGAGCTCGCCGCTTGGCGCCAGGGAAGTGCGGTCACGGCCCGAGCGCTTCGCCTGGTAGAGCGCGGCATCGGCCCGGGCGAAGAGCTCCGAGCCGGACTCCCGCCGATCCCACTCCGCAACCCCGGCCGAGACCGTCTCGTCGAGGGGCACCGAGTCGCGCAGGAGCTCGATCAGCTTCTGCGCCTCGAATGCGTCCGTCGCGGTCAGGAGGACGGCGAACTCCTCGCCGCCGTAGCGAGCGATCAGGTCGGCGGAGCGAAGCCGGCTCCGCCAGAGCGATGCCACCTCCTTCAGGTGCGAGTCCCCCGCGGGATGGCCGTTCATGTCGTTGAACTGTTTGAAGTAGTCCAAGTCGAGGAGGCCGACGCAGAGAGGCGTCTCGGTGCGGGCGGCGTGCAGGATCTCGCGCTCCAGGGCCTCATCCCAGGCGCGACGGTTCGGCAGGCCGGTGAGCGCATCGGTGCGGGCGGTCCGCTCGAGCGTCGCGGCGAACATCTCTCGCTGCCGGACGAGCTCGCTGAGCGTGACCCCGGCGATCCCCGCGATCACCATCCAGAGGAAAGCCGCGACCAGCTCAGTGGCCGGATAGCCGCTGCCCAGCGCCGGCGAAGGCACCGCGTAGGTGATGCCGACGCAGACCACCGAGACGAGGAGCTGAGGCCGGGTGCCGTAGAGCGCGAACCAGAAGACGGGCAGGAGGACGACCGGGCTGTAGGCGGCGATCGGGCTCCCGTTGAAGCCGCGGACCAGACCGATCATCACGAACGGGAGCAGGCAGGGCAGCGCCTGCACCCAGGCCGGGTGGCGCTCCCAACGCGGGAGCAGGGCCAAGGCGATGCTGACCGGGATCAGGATCCCGGCGAGCACGTTGCCGAGGTTGCCGCCGCCGGGCAGGAGCGGCAGCAGGACGAACGCGAGGATCCCCGAACCGACCCAGGGCAGCAGCCGGAGCCCCGCCCCCTCGCCCTCGAGAGGTCTGCCGCGGGATGCGTTCAACGCCGCCTCGATCAGAGGCTGAAATGCCCGTCGCCCATGCCTGCCCATCGCTCCCTTCAACATCGTCCATTCGGGTGGTGCAGGCAAGCCTCTTTAGTTGGTAATCGGAGCGGCTGGGAACGGCTAGTCGGTGACGTCCGTATTGCGCATCACGGCGCCGCCGATCAGGGCGAACACCACGGCCCAGGCGAGGAGCACGAGCCCGCCGGCGATCTGGCCGAGCGGTTCGTCGAGCTTGTCGATGCCCGCCTGCTCGCTGGTTGCGGTCACCTCGGCGATCGCCGCGTTCAGCGTGAACCTCACCAGGCTCGAGTTGAGAACGACTCCCGTCAGGATCGTCTCGATCACGAACAGGTAGACCAGGACCCCGACGATCGCGGCGGTCTGACGCCGGATCAGGGCGCCGACCCCGACCCCCAGAGCCGTCACCAGCCCCCCGGCCGCGGCCATCCCGGCGAGTAGCTTGAGGAGCTCGCCAAAGCCCAGGTGCAGCGACAGGTCCCGGGTGGGAAGGATCGCCGCTTCGATCGCCAGGCTCACCACCTCCACCAGCAGGCCGATCGCGGCGCCCACCGCCGATGCCGCGATCAGCTTCGCCGCGAGCAGACGTGGGCGGTCGGGCTCGACCAGCAGGGTCGAGGCGATGCTGCCGTGCCGGTACTCGGTAGTGACCGAGAGGACGCCCAGCATCAAAGCGAAGAAGAGGACGAACGAGGCGTTGAGCGTGGCGTCGATCGCAGGCGGGGTCGCGCCCGGGTCCGCGAACTTGGTGAGGAAGGCGCTGAGGGTGGAGATCAGGACCGTCAAGCCCACCGCGATGCAGATCAGCACGATGAAGCTGCGCGCCGTGCGCAGCTTCACGATCTCGCTGTGGATCAGCGAGCTCATTCCTCTCCGGAGGTCAGCTCCAGGAAGACGTCCTCCAGCGAGCGGGCGACAGGCGAGAGCTCGGAGATGACCAGGCCCGACTCAGCCACCACGCGGCCGATCTCCTCACCCGAGAGCCCACTTACGACGAACGCGCCGTCCGTGGCCGGCTCGACCGACGCCCCGGCCTCCCGCAGCCTCGCCACCAGGGACTCGGCGTCGGGGCCCGCGATTCTCATGCCGCCGGCCGTGCCGCCCGTCAGCTCGGAGATCGGTGCCTGCACGACGCTGCGGCCGTGGTTGATGACCACGGCGTCGTCGGCGATCGCGGAGACCTCGGAGAGGACGTGGCTCGAGATCAGGATCGAGTGGCCGGCGCTCGCGAGGGAGCGGAGCAGGTCGCGGAGCCACCGCATCCCCGCGGGGTCGAGTCCGTTGGCGGGCTCGTCGAGGACGAGAATGCGGGGATTCCCGAGCAGGGCGGCCGCCAGGCCGAGGCGCTGCTTCATGCCCAGCGAGTAGCCGCCGACGCGCCTGTTGGCCGCGCCGGAGAGGTCGACCATCCCCAGCACCTCTTCGACCCGCCCGTCCGGCAGCGCGGCGGCGAGCGCGAGCGCGCGGAGGTGGTTGCGGCCGGAGCGGCCGGGATGGGCCGCGCCGGCCTCGAGCACGGCGCCCACCGTGCGGCCCGGGTCCCTCGCCTCGACGAAGGGCCTGCCCTCGATCAGGGCCTCGCCGGAGGTGGGCCGGATCAGCCCCAGCAGCGAGCGCAGCGTGGTCGTCTTGCCGGCGCCGTTCGGGCCGAGAAAGCCCACGATCCGCCCCTCACCCACCTCGAAGCTGAGGCCGTCGACGGCCAGGGTCTTCCCGTAGCGCTTGCGCAGGTCGCTGATCTGGACTGGCCGCGTCACGGCGCGGGAGGCTACCCGCAGGGCGGTTGCTGTTAGACCTCCGCCCCTCGGTGAAGAGGTTCCTTCCACTTGCGCTTGCCCTGGCGGCCCTGCTCGCCTGCGCCCAGCCGGCCCTCGGCACGCCGCAGGGCCTGGTCCAGGGCGGCTACGACGAGGCGACCGGGGCGCTGGAGGGCGGCTTCAAGATCATGGCGATCAAGCGGGTCTTCTCCGAGGACGAGTGCTACCCGCCGCCGAACGAGGTCGCGACGGTCCTCCGGCAGGAACTGCACAGAGAGGTCGTGGTCAGCTCGAGCCTGGACTCGATTCAGGGCCTCAACCTGATCAACGTGATCGCCGACCAGACCGACTGTGACCGTCTGGTCCTCGCGATTCGGGCGGGAACGAAGCAGCGAGTCTTCGTCTTGGACTCGGACTATGGCCCGGTCTACCTCGCCGGTGGGAAGAAGAACACCGGCGAACCGGAGGCCGGCGCGGCCGGCCCGCTCAGGGATCTGACCTCGGCCTCAAAGGAGTTCCGGATGCGGGAGCCGGACGGGACCTCGCGCCTCGAAGTGCTCTGCCCCGAAGGGGACCACCCCATGGGCGGTGGGTTCTTCAACGCCACGCCCCTCGGGACGGACGGGGAAGGCGTCTATTCGCACTCCTATGAGCGGCTCGGCGCCCAGGGCGGCTTCCATGACACCGCCACGCTGGTCGACCCGAGCCAGAAGATCACGACGGCGCACCGGGTCGTGCTCCAGGTCATCTGCGGGCAGGGGCTGGTTCCGACGGCGTCCCCGCACGCGACCACCTACGTCCACCGGCACGAGACCGCCACGGTGACCGCCCACTGCCCCAAGGGCACCCAGATCTTCTCCGGGGGCTTCCAGCGAACGAACTTCACCACCCCGGGGGTCAAGAGGTTCGGCGGCCACATCTACGGCGGCGACTACATCACCGAGTCGAGGGCGGACGGCACGGACGCCTGGCGGGTCAGCGGCGGCGCAACCGGTGAGAACGGGGGCGAGCTCACCGCGATCGCCTACTGCGGGGAGGATCCGAGCCTGCCCATCAAGGAGGTCTCCACGGAGGTGTCGGTCGGCGAGGGGAAGGCAGCGTCCGCGACCACGCCGACCTGTCCCGACGGGTATGCCCTGATCTCGGGCGGCTTCAGCTTCGGCGGCTCACACGATGCCCTCTTCGCGGACGGCTACTTCACCCGCGGCGGCCGCTGGGCCGCGACCGGGTACGGCTGGTTCGGATCCGCCAACCTGACCGCCTACGGCTACTGCGCTCAGGCCCGCGACACCCTCGATCGCAGCGACTTCCCGCAGGAACCGCCGCCGGGACCGGCGCCCTCGGGCGGCAACGGCAACACCGTGCTCTACATCGTGCTCGGGGCGCTCGCGCTGATCGTGATCGCGCTCTTCCTGCGCCGCCGGCAGGTGGTCCGGAGAAGGCGCAAGCGGCGGCAGCGAGCCGGCGCGCGTCCACGCCGGGCCTCCCGTTAGGGATCAGCCCCCCATCGCTTCTCGCTGGGCTAGCGGGGCCGGGGGGGTGCCGAAGCCCGCACCGCTGCCTACGCTCGCGCCGGCTCCGGCTCCGGCTCCGGCTGAGCCGGAGCCGGGCCGCCGCCGCCCACGAAGTCCCGGGACCGCACCAGCGCATACCCCGCCACGGAGCCGACCGCCGCCACGGCGACGCCCACCAGCGCGATCGTGTTGAAGCCCGTCACGAACGCGTGGTGCGCGGCGGCCACCACCTTGTCGCGGTCGGCGACCGGCACCGCCTGCAAGGCGCGCCCGGTCCCGCCCGACGCCACAGCTCGCGAAAGCTCGTGGACGTGCGACGACGCGGGCATGCCCGCGACCAGCGGGGTGAGCGTCGACTCGATCTTCGACTGGAAGATCGAGCCGAGGCCGGCGATCCCCGTGGCTAGCCCGAGCTGGCGAGCGGTGTTGTTCGCGCCCGACGCCATGCCGCTCAGCTGCGGGCGGACCACGCCGACGGCGGTCGAGGCCAGCGCGGGGGTGGCCAGGCCTATCCCGATGCCGGCCAGGATCTGGCCGGGCAGCAGCGCGGTCCACCCGGACGAGTCGGACAGGTTCCCCATCAGCAGTAGCCCGACCGTCACGAACGCGAGCCCCGTCCCGAGCAGCAGCCGCACCGGCACGCGCGCCGTCAGCCGGCCGCTCAGCGGCGCGACGAACAGCAGCATCCCTGTGACCGGCAGCGACCGGAGCCCCGCCTCGAACGGCGTGAAGCCGAGAACGTTCTGGAAGAAGAGCGTGATGTAGAGGAACATCGAGAAAATCGACGCCGACAGCGCGAAGCCGACGATCGTGGCGCCCGTGAAGGCCGGCTTGCGGAACAGCGAGAGGTCGAGCAGCGGGTCGGCGGCGCGGCGCTCCACCACCACGAACAGCACGAGCAGCAGGGCGGAGGCCGTGAAGCAGCTGATGATGAGGGCGCTCCCCCAGCCCTCTTCGTTGCCGCGGATCAGCGCGTAGACGAGCAGGAAGAGCGCGGGGCACAGGAGCGCCACGCCGCGGAGGTCGACGCCGGAGGCCGCCGGGTCGCGCGACTCGCGCAACCGCAGCCGCGCGACCACGAGCGCGGCCAGGCCGATCGGTACGTTCACGAGGAAAATCCAGCGCCACGACAGCGCGTCCACGAGCGCTCCGCCCACGAGCGGCCCGGTCGCGACCGCCGCGGCCGTGGTCGCGCCCCAGATGCCGAGCGCGGTCCCGCGCTCGCGACCCTGGAACTCCTGCGCGATCAGCGCCAGCGAGGTGCCGAACATCATCGCCCCGCCGACCCCCTGCGCCGCGCGCGAGACGTGCAGGAAGAGCGGGTCGGGAGCCAGCCCGCAGGCCAGCGACGAAGCGGTGAAGACCGCCAGCCCGAGCATGAAGACGAGCCTGCGGCCGACCTTGTCGGCCAGCGACCCCGCCGCCAGCAGCAGGCCCGCGAGGGTCAGCGCGTAGGCGTCGATCACCCACTGGAGGTCGCTGAAGTCGGCGCCGAGGGCGCGCTCGATCGACGGCAGCGCGACGTTCACGATCGTCACGTCGAGCAGCAGCATGAAGATCGCGATGCAGCTCGCGAGCAGCGTCCACCACTTGCGTTCCACTGGGTTCCGACACTACACGCGGTGGTGGTCTCCCCGACCCGACTCCTTCGCCAACCGAGAGGCGACGGGAGTGGATCAGTAGCCTCGCCGAATGGCCAGTCCCAGGACGCTGCTGATCATCGACATCCAGCGCGACTACTTCCCCGGCGGGGCCTACCCGCTGGTCGAGCCCGAGGCCGCAGCCGAAGCGGCCCGCCGGGTCCTCGACTCGTTCCGCGACGCTGGCGACCCGGTCATCCACATGAAGCATGTCTGGGACGCGCCGGAAGCGGAGTTCATGCGGCCGGGCACCGATGGCATCGAGATCCACCCGACGGTGGCGCCGGCCGACGGGGAGCTCGTGCTCGAGAAGACCAGCCCGAACGCGTTCGTCGAGACGCCGCTCGAGGAGGAGCTCAGGCAACGCGATCCGGGCCAGCTCGTCGTCGCCGGGATGATGAGCTCGATGTGCGTCGACGCGACCGTCCGCGCCGCGGCCGACCTCGGCTTCTCAGCGACCGTAGTCCACGACGCCTGCGCCGCCCCGGACCTGGAGTTCAACGGTGTGGACGTTCCGGGCGCCGCCGTCCACGCGGCCTTCATGGCCGCGCTCGCCGATGGCTATGCCGAGGTGACGAGCGCAAACCAATTGCTGGGGACGGCTTCGCCATCAGATCGCGGCCACGACCGGCCGCCCCACGAATAAGAACGGCCGGCTTTCGCCGGCCGTTCGAAGTAGTGCGGCCTGGTGGCCGCTAGAACGTCATCCGAACGCCATGATCGCGCGCTAACGGTCTCGCTCAGCCGCCGACGCTCAGGCCGTAGCTTCGGCCCCGGCCCCTGAGGCCGTCTCCCTCATCTGACTGACGAAACCACGGACGTCTGCGGCCGGCTCGGAGTAGGCATCGCCGAGGGCCGATTCCACGGCGCTCATGTACTCCTCGCACCAGGCGGGAAATCCGTAGTCGATCACCCGGAGGAACTCGAGGGTGACGGCGAGGCGGATGTCGGCGATCGAGGGCCGCTCGCCTCCGATGAACTTCCTCCCGTCGAGGAAGAACCTGTGGAAGGCCTCGAGCGGCTCGGCGATCGCCTCGGCCGCTTCCTTCTGCGCTTTCGCCTTCACCTCGTCGTCGGCGTCCGAGGTCGCTGCCTCGCCCGCGTACTGAGGGAAGGCGAGCCTCGGGTAAGTGGCGCGGGCGACGAGTGGATAGAGCGTGCCGATCAGGTAGAACATCGCGCTGTCGGTCATCGCCCGCTCCGCCGGGTCCGTGGGATAGAACTGGTCGAGCCCGTGCTTGTTGCAGAGGTACTGCATGATCGCGCAGCTCTCCCAGAGTGAACCCTTCGGCAGCCCATCGCACTCGAGCAGGGGTGTCAGGTCGGCCGGGTCCTTGGCGAGGAACTCGGGGGTGCCCTTGTTCCCCCACATGTCGACCTCGTCGAAGTCGAGCCCCGCGGCCCGGACGAAGACACGGGCCGCCAGGTTGTTGACGCTCGGCTTCAGGATGCTCAGCGTGTTCTCAGCCATGTGATCTCTCCTCGACTCGATAAGGCTGCTTCGGCGACCGGTCCTCCGAGAGTGACTCTCGCGAGCGCCCGGCGAGTGCCTCGATCGCGTCCGCCAGGTGGACCTGGTCGATGTTGTAGTCACCCCGTTCGGTGCGGATCTTGTGGGCCTCGAGCAGCACCTCGGCGTGCGTATGGCCGGCCGGTGGCTCGAAGCGATACGACGAAAGCTCGATCAGCAAGCCGAGCGGGTCCTCGAAGTAGATCGAGTCCATGAAGCCACGGTCCTTGACCTCGCTATGGCGGATCCCGCGCTCGTCGAGCCGCTCCACCGCCTGCTGGAAGGTGGCCGCCGAGACGGAGATGGCAATGTGGTGGACACAGCCCGGGTCGGTCGGGGTGCGGCTGGGATCGGCTTCGCGATCCTCGTTGGTGAATACCGTGATGAGGCGCCCGTCGCCAGGGTCGAAGTAAAGGTGGCTCTCGGCGGGGTTGTCGAGATTGGGCTGCTCGAAGACAAACGGCATCCCGAGCAGGCCCTCCCAGAAGTCGATCGAGGTCTGCCGGTCGGCGCCGGTGAGCGTGATGTGGTGGACACCCTGGCTCTGGAGCTTTCGCATCTACCTCGGACTCCTGCCTATCGCTCGACCAGCTTCGACTTGTACTCACTTCGCCGCAGGCTCGCCCACGGGACCAGCTCGATGCTCGTGCCGACGACAAGCACCTCCCTCAGTCTCGCACCAATCGCCTCCGCCAGCTCGGCGTCGGGTCCCGTGCCCCGCGCCAGCTCGACCGCGACCGGGAGCGGCGGCTCCTGCTTCACCCCAGGCTCTCGGGGCTTGACCACGATCTGGCCGCTCACCCGGGGCGCGAACTCCCCCACCACCTCGCGGATCGCGGAGGGAAAAACGTTCACCCCGCGGACGATCAGCATGTCGTCGGTGCGGCCGAGGCAGCGGATCCGGGGGCCGGTACGGCCGCACGGACACGGGGCCGTCCACACCCGGACGTGGTCGCGGGTGCGGAAGCGAAGCAGGGGCGCGGCGCGCTGACGGAGGTGGGTGAGGACCAGCTCACCGCTGGCGCCGTCGGCCAGCTCGAGGGAACCACCGCTCTCGGGGTCGATCAGCTCGGGGTGGACAAAGCCGCGCGCCCCCAGGTGCATCCCGTCCTGCTGCTCGCACTCGCCCCAGAGCGAGACGCCGATGTCGCCAATTCCCATCGCCTCGGTCAGCCTCGCCCCCCATCCCTCCTCGACGTGGGCGCGGAAGACGGGCTCGCCGCCGCCGGGCTCCCCCGCCACCAGGACGCGGGCGACGCTCGAGCCGCGCAGATCGAAGCGGCGTTCGGCAGCAGCCTCGACCAGGTAGGCAGCGTAGGAGGGCGTGAGAACAGCGGCGTCGGGACGGAGCTGCTCGATCGCCCGCAGGAGGCGCTCGGTGTTCCCGGTGCCGAGCGGGATGTGGGTGAGCCCGATCCGCTCGAAGGAGGCGAGCGCAGCGCCTGCGGCGAACGGGCCGGCGTCGTAGGTGGAGACGATCCGCTGACCGGCCTCCACCCCCGAGGCGGCGTAGCTCCGCGCTGAGCCGGCCACCCAGTTGTCGAGGTCCGAGGCGGTCAGCGGGATGTACGTGGGCCTGCCGGTGGTGCCGCTGGTCGAGTAGATCCGGACGATGGCGGTCGGGTCGACGCAGAGATGCGACCCGATCGGGTTCTCGGCCGTGGCGGTCTCGCGAAGCTCCCGCTTGTCGGTGAGCGGCAGCCGTGCGATCCCCGCCAGCCCGTCCTTCAGCGCGTGGGAGCCGAGTCCAGCCGCGGCAAGCTTCTCGCGGTAGAAGGCGGAGCGCTCGAGCAGGTAGTCCGAGCTGGGCGCGGTAGGAGTGATCGTCCAGCTCGAGCTGCTCGGCCCAGGGCCGGGTCTCGACCGCGGGCTCGAGCATCAGCCCTTCTTATCAAGGGGCGCGTCGCCGTCCCGAGGCTGGTAGGAGATCGCCTCCTCCGCACCAGCCGCCATCAGGAAGCCGATGGGCTGATCCCGCTCCTCGGTCAGGTGGGCCAGGAGGCCTGCGGTGCGGGCGAGGATCGGAACGGCCTTCACCGTGGCGGACGAAAAGCCGAGGTCGAGCATCACCGCAGCGATCGGCATTGAGACGTTGAGCGTCAGCGGCTTCCCCCACACCTCGGCGCTGGTCTCGCGAAAGCAGCGCGCTAGCAGCACGTGTGCCCCGGCCACCCCGTGACGGTCGGCGAGCTCCAGGATCCGCTCGGCGCGCGGGTCGAGCGGCCGGTGGACCGGATGGCCGAATCCCGGCAATCTGTTACCTGCCTCGCGCACCTCCACAGCCAACTCGCGGGCAACCGCCTCGGGTTGCTCGCCCGAGGTGACGCGCTGCTGCGCCTCCTCCAGCAGCCAGGCGCATTCCGCCGCGGTGCCGAGGATCACCGGGCCGCAGCCGAGGATCCCCGCCGCGACCGCCCCCTGCAGCGAGTCGGGGTCGGCCGCCAGCGTCATCCGGGCGGCGACGTTCGTGGGCATCATCCCGTGCTCGGCGATCGCCACCAGCAGCAGGTCGAGAAAGAAGGTCTCCTCCTCGGTCGGCTCGCGGCCGGTCATCAGCAGGTGGAAGTACTGCGTGAAGCTGAGGCGGCCCATCAGATCGCCGGTCAGGTCGCGGCCCCGCACCTCCACCCGGTCGGGATAGGCCTGGCTGATGTGGCTGATCGGACTTCCGCTCTTACCGGACTCCATACAGCCGGATTATCGCGGTCCCATATCTCGAGAGCCGTAGATGGCAGCCTCGACACCCCTGACGATCCGCCTATCGGGGTAGCCGGCGCGGGAGATCGGGACGCCCCCGGCGCACACGCGTGACATTCAGGTGACGCTCTACAGCTAGCCGCAGCCGGTGTTGTTGCCGCACGAGGAGCACGTGTAGCAACTGCCCGTCCGCTGCATCATGCCGCCGCACTGGTCGCAGGCGGGGCCGAGCTCGAGGTCGGCGCCCATCTTCGCTGGGACCACCGGCGGCGTGTCGGTGAGGGCCGCGGTCGCAGGCTTGGGCTCGGACTCCGTCGAGCCATTGGCCTTCCCCTCGCCATTGGCGTGGCCGTTGCCGCCGTTGGTGTCCTCGATCGGGAAGGCCTGCTGGGCCTCCTTCTTCGCCCGGACCTCGTCGGTGAGGATGCCGAGGTTCTCGAGGTAGTCGGTGTCCTCGATGAAGCGGCTGGCGAGCCAGCGCATGATGTAGTCGGGCATCGACTTCGCGAACGGGATCTCCGGGTTGGTGGTGATCCCCTCCGGCTCGAAGCGCATGTAGCTGAACTTCCTGACGAAATCCTCGAGCGGCACGCCGTACTGCAGGCCGATCGAGATCGCGGTCGCGAAGGCGTTCATCAGGCCCTTGATCGTCGAGCCCTCCTTGCCGATGTCGGTGAGGAAGATCTCGCCGACCGACCCGTCCGGGTACTTGCCGGCGGTGATATAGCCCTCCTGCATGCCGATCCGGAATTTGTGGGTGATCGATTCCCGCTCGCGCGGCATCTTGTGGCGCTCCGGCTTGGCGGTCACCTCGACCTCTGCCGACTTCTTCTCGCCTGCATCGGTCTTCAGCGCCTGGGCGGTCTTGGAGCCGTCGCGGTAGATCGCGAGCGCCTTGAGGCCCTTCTTCCAGCCGTCCGCGTAGGCGTCGGCGATGTCGGAGATCGCCGCCGTCTCCGGCAGGTTGACGGTCTTGGAGATCGCGCCCGAGAGGAACGGCTGGGCGGCGGCCATCATGTCGATGTGGCCGGTGTGCGAGATCGAGCGCTCGCCGACGGCCACGTCGAAGACCTCGAGGTGCTCGTCCTTCAGGCCGGGCGCCCCGATGATCGTGTTGTGCTCGTTGATGTGGGCGTCGATCTGCTCGACCTCGGACTGTGAGTAGCCGAGAGTCTCGAGCGCCAGGTTGACCGAGCCGTTGACGATCTTCATCTGGCCGCCGCCGACCAGCTCCTTGAACTTGACCAGCGAGAAGTCCGGCTCGATGCCGGTCGTGTCGCAGTCCATCAGGAAGCTGATCGTCCCGGTCGGAGCCAGCACCGTCGCCTGCGCGTTGCGGTAGCCGTGCTGCTCTCCGAGGGCCACCGCCTCGTCCCAGGACTCACGGGCCGCGTGGAGCAGCGGTTCTTCCACGAGCTCGTCCTCGATCTCGTAGGCGGCCGACTGGTGCATCCGCATCACCTGGTTGTGGGGATCGCGGTTCACCTCGTAGCCGTCGTACGGCCCCAGGCACCCGGCCACCTGCGCCGACATCCGGTAGCCGCGCCCGGTCATCAGAGCGGTGATCGAGCCGGCCAGCGCACGACCCTCGGCCGAGTCGTACGGCATGCCGCCGGCCATCAGCAGGGCGCCGAGGTTGGCGTAGCCGAGGCCGAGCTGGCGGAACGCCCTCGCGTTCTGGGTGATCTGCTCGGTCGGGTAGCTGGAGAAGCCGACCAGGATCTCCTGGGCGAGGAAGACGATGTCCACCGCGTGGGTGAAGTCGTCGACGTTGAAGGTCCCGTCCTCGTTGCGGAACTTCATCAGGTTGAGCGAGGCCAGGTTGCAGGCCGAGTCGTCGATCGACATGTACTCGGAGCAAGGATTCGAGGCGGTGATCGGACCGGTATTCGGATCCGTGTGCCACCGGTTGATCGTGGTGTCGTACTGGATGCCCGGATCGGCGCACTGCCAGGCGGCATCGGCGATCTGGTCCATCAGCTCGCGGGCCTTGACGGTCTTGACCGGCTTGCCGTCGACGCGGCCGACCAGGTCCCAGTCCTCGTCGTTCTCGACCGCCTGCATGAACTCGTCGGTGACGCGGACCGAGTTGTTGGCGTTCTGGAACTGGACCGAGGCGAAGGCGTCTGAGTCGAGGCGCATGTCGAAGTCGGCGGCCTTGAGTGCCGCGGCCTTCTTCTCCTCGTCCGCCTTGCACCAGATGAACTTCTCGATGTCCGGGTGGTCGACGTCGAGCACGACCATCTTGGCCGCGCGGCGGGTGCCGCCGCCCGACTTGATCGCGCCGGCCCAGGAGTCGGCGCCGCGCATGAAGCTGACCGGACCGGAGGCGATCCCGCCCTTGGACAGCGGCTCCATCGAGCCGCGGATCTTCGAGAGGTTGATCCCGGAGCCGGAGCCGCCCTTGAAGATGATCCCCTCCTTGGTGTTCCAGGAGAGGATCGAGTCCATGTCGTCCTCTACCGAGAGGATGAAGCAGGCCGACGCCTGCTCGGAGCCGGGCTCCTTCCAGCCGACGTTGAACCAGACCGGCGAGTTGAAGGCGGCCTTCTGGTTGACCAGGATCGAGGTCAGCTCGTCCTCGAAGGCGGCGCCGTCCTCCTCGCTCGAGAAATAACCGGCCTCGCGGCCGACCTCGGCGATCCGGCCGGCGACGCGGCTGACCATCTGCTTGACGGAAGTCTCACGCTCGGGGGAGCCGGGCTGCCCGCGGAAGTACTTCTGGGCGACGATGTTGGTGGCGTTCTGCGACCAGGTGGTCGGGAACTCGACGTTCTCCTGCTCGAACGCGGGCTTCTCCGGATCGCCGATGACCGCGTCTCGCGTCTCCCAGTCCAGCTCGTCGTAGGGATGCACCCCGGCCGTCGAGAACCGGCGTTCGATGACGAGGCCTCTCTCGGTTGTCCTTGCTGCCTTCGAAGCGGCCCTGGCCATCAGTTTTCTCCTCTCGCTCGTCTATCGGGGTGAGCAGAACAGCATCCTCTGTGAGCCGGACGGAACCGGGGCGCCAGTTGTGCCGTGTTTGCGGGGATTTTCATGACCCGCTCCGAGCGGCGTCCGGGAGAGTTCCCGCAAACTGCAGATAGGCGCCGCGGTCGAGTTTCCGTAATCCGTCGAGGCAGAGCGCGCCGATCCTGGCAGCCTCGAGCTCTCCGCCGGCAGTCCGGATCTCCTGATCGACAGCATCAGCAATGAGCGAGAGGCGGCGGGGATCCACGTCGCGCTTATGGGTGGCCCCGGCCAGGCTTCCCAGCAGCTTCTGCCGATCGAACGGCTGCCGGCTGCCATCGCGCTTGATCACGACGAGACGTTCCGGGACGGCGCGCTCATAGGTGGTGAGGCGATGGCCGCACGAGGTGCACTCGCGCCGGCGGCGGACGGCGCCGTCCGGGACGCGGCGGGTCTCGAGGGTGCGGGTGGGGGAGTCGCAGCGGGGGCAGGTCACTCGTCACAGTGTACCGAGGCGTAGTGGTTGACCAACCCCGGCAATGAATCCAGGCGCTAGATGTAGTGCCCACGTATCGGTCTTCGTTCTGCGTCGAGTTGGTCCCGCTCAGCGGGCCTTTTGGGACGCAGAAAGGCCGGACCCGCCCCACTTCATTGCCGGGGTTGAGGTTTTGAAGTTGGGTCGTACTCTCCGGTCGATGGCGGACTACTTCCTCGTCGAGAACGCGAAAGGCCCCGCCTGGGATCACTCAGTGGGTCGGCGCGAGCAGGAGGGCTGGGAGGAGCACGCGGCCTTCATGGATGGGCTCACGGAGGGAGGCTTCATCGTCCTCGGCGGTCCGGTCGGCGAGGGAGACGGCGAGAACACCTTGCTCGTCATCGAGGCTGACGACGAGGCGACCGTCCGCGATCGCCTCGCGGAGGACCCCTGGTCGGGAAAGGTTCTCTCGATCGACTCGATCCGGCCCTGGTCGGTCTGGCTGCGCGCCGAGGGAGCTTCCTAGCCGGCTAGGAGCGGTGCCGCATCGGGCGACCGTCACCGGGGCCGGTCGGAGTACTCCCGCATCGCCCGGCGCCCAACCTCGGGGTCGACCCCGAACCGCTCGGCGTAGTGCTCGTGGAGCTCGGACCAGTCCGTCTGCGGCAACTCCTCGCCGGCGAGGCGCGCCTCCAGATTCGCGAGACAGACCTCCCAGCCAGCCGCGTTCTTGGCCGTCTCCTCGCGCGGCAGCGTGTCGGTGAAGACGAGGCGGCAGCCGTCGCCGTCCGGCTCGAGCTCGAAGCGCAGGGTGGAGGGGCCCCAGGTGTAGGCGAGCAGGCGGGGTGGCTCGAACTCCGTCACCCTGCCGGTTGCGGGCAGTCCCATCTCGACGAACCTCGGGAACCGGACCTCCGCGTCCGGCGCGAACTCGCCCTCGATCGTGTCGGGGAACCAGGCCGCCAGGTCCTCGGCGTCCGTGATCGCACGCCAGACCCGCTCGGGCGGATGGGCGAGGCGGCGCTCGAACCGCACCGCGACCCTGCCGCCCTCCAGCTCGACCAGCTCGCCATCTCGTGTCGTGGAAGTCATCGGTCCTCCTCATTCAGGTGTCGTTCAAGGGCGTCGAGGCGTTCGGCCCAGAGCCGCCGGTAGGGCTCCAGCCATTCGGCGGCCTCCGCGAGTGGCGCGGGCTCGACTCCATATATGCGCCGCTGAGCCTCGGTTCGGACCGAGACAAGGCCGGCATCGCGCAGGATCCTCAGGTGCTTCGAGACCCCCGGCTGGCTCAGCTCGAGCCGCTTGACGAGCTCCCCGACCGAGCGCTCCCGGTCGAGCAGCAGATCGAGGATCCGCCGCCGCGCCGGCTCCGCGAGGACGTCGAATGTGGTTGCCGTCGCCACGGCCGACGAGTATAACCAACTAGCTATATACCAAACAAGACATACTACGACCGCCCGGCGAGCAGCCTGGCGAGCTTCTGGGGCGTGTTGGCCACCTGGGTCGCCGTGTAGAGGATGAGCCGTTGGTCGGGGCTCTCGTCCGTCGGGAAGAAGGCCGCGTGCTCGAAGACGAGCTTGCCGACCCGCGGGTGCTTGACGACCTTGCGGCCGACCCCGCTGGACGCCACCTCGTGGAGGCCCCACCACTCGCGGAACTCGGGGCTGCCTTCCTTCAAGGCCGAGATCAGGTCATCGAAGTCGGGGTCGCCGACGTAGCGGGCCGCCTGCGCCCGGAAGCGGGCGACGATCCGGCGAGCGCCCTCCTCCCAGTCCGGATGGATCTTTCGGCTCGCCGGGTCCATGAAGAGGCGCCAGAGCAGGTTGCGCCGTCCGTCCGGCATCTCGATCGGGTCGCCGAAGACGGCCGAGTGGGCGCGGTTCCAGGCGAGGAAGTCGAAGCGGCGGCCCGTGATACAGGCGGGGTTGGGCCCGAGGTTGGCGACCAGCTTCTCGATCGTGGGGTGGAGCTCCTCCTTCGGGGATCGGCCCACTGCGACCTCCTCGCCGCGGCCGAGCAGCATCACGTGTGAGCGCTCGGCATTGGTCAAATCGAGAGCGTCGGAGATCGCCTCGAGCACGGACGACGAGGCGCGGACGTCGCGGCCCTGCTCGAGCCACGTGTACCAGGTGGTGCCCACGCCGGCCAGCTGAGCAACCTCCTCGCGCCGCAGCCCCGGGGTTCGGCGCCGGCCGCCGCCTGTAAGACCGACGTCCTCGGGCTGGAGCGATTCGCGGCGGCTTCGCAGGAAGTCGGCCAGCTCGGCCCTGCGCGGGGATCCATCGGCGCCCGCGCCGGGGCCGTTCCCGTTCGCGCTGCCCTTCCTACGGTTCTTGGGTGGTGCTTTTGATACCAGGATAAAGCCCTCTCTTGTACCCGGATGACCATCGTCGCACACTGGGTTCCGGATGGCAAGGGAACCCGCGAAGAGTGATGTCACAGCCAAGGCGGCGCGGCCGTTGAATTCCGGGATGGATCAGACGGGACCCACACCCCGGCCGGCGCCTCGGAGCCCCTGGCTCCTCCCGGTTCTTTTCGCCCCGGTCTTCATGGTCATCCTCGACGTCTTCATCGTCAACGTCACGGCGCCCTCGCTGCGCACCGACCTGGGCGCGAGCGACTCGGATCTGCAATGGGTCGTGGCTGCGTACCTGCTCACCTACGCGATCTCGCTGATCACCGGCGGCCGGCTCGGCGACGTCTTCGGGCGCCGCCGCCTGTTCAAGCTCGGCATCGCCGGCTTCACGATCGCCTCGGCGCTCTGCGCCGCGGCTCCCACCGCCGGCGCCCTGATCGCTGCCCGGCTGCTGCAGGGGTTCGGCGGCGCAGCGATGTGGCCGCAGGTCCTCTCGATCATCCAGGTCGAGTTCTCCCCCGCCGAGCGGCCGAAGGCGCTCAGCTTCCAGGGCCTCGTCCAGGGCCTCGCGGCGATCGCGGGCCAGATCGTCGGCGGCGGCCTGATCGCGCTGGACGTCCTCGGGCTCGGCTGGCGCTCTGTCTTCCTGATCAACATTCCCGTCGGCCTGATCTCGTTGCTGGCGGCGGACCGCCTGATCCCGGAGTCCCGCTCTGAGACCGCGCGCCGACTCGACATCGCCGGGGTGGCGCTCGCCACGCTCAGCTCTGAGCCTGGTGATGGTCCCGGCCGTCGAGGGCCGCGAGGTCGGCTGGCCGGCCTGGACCTTCGTCTCCTTCGCGGCCGCCATTCCCGCCGGCGCCCTCTTCTTCGCCCTCGAGGGGCGGATCGCAGCACGAGGTGGCTCCCCGCTGATCGAGCTCGGGCTCTTCGAGACGCGCGGGTTCCGGATCGGGCTCCTCTCGGCGACGGTCCTCTACTTCGTGATCTCGTTCTTCTTCCTCCTCGGGATCTACATGCAGGAGGGCCTCGGCCTGAGCGCCCTCGAGTCAGGCCTCGCCTTCACGCCGATCGCGATCGCGTTCGTCACCAGCTCCCTGGCGGGCCCACGCCTGTCCGAAGGCGTCCGGGAGTACATGCCCCAGATCGGCGCGACGATCGCCGGGCTCGGCCTGCTCACCACGATCTTCGCGGTGCAGGAGACCGGCGATGGCACGGTCTCGGCCTGGCTGCTCCTGGCGATGGTGCCGGTCGGTGCCGGCATGGGTCTCGCGATCCCTCCGCTCATCCACCTCGTCCTCAAGGCTGTTCCCCCAGCGAGCGCCGGCGCCGCGTCCGGCGCCATGGTCACCTCGCAGCAGATCGGCAACGCCCTCGGCGTGGCGATCGTCGGGACCGTGTTCTTCTCCGAGCTCGGCTCCGCGACGAGCACAGCCGCTTTCGGGGACGCCTTCTCGGTCGCACTCGCGGTGCAGGCCTGTTTCGCCCTCGCCGCCGCGGCTCTGGTCTCGAGGGCGCGGCAGACCACCCGCGATCGGGCCACTGCAGCGACGCCCGCCGGTGAGGGCGTCTAGTCGACGATCACCACCTGCTGACAACCGCCTCGCCCACCCGGGCTATGGTTCCTGACGATGGCGTCCACGGGGGACGAAGCACGATCGGGCCCGGATCCGGTCGGGATGGCACGCGACGCGGCGGAGGCCGCGGGCGAGCGTCTCGACCAGGCCCGCGCCGAGGCCGGCGAGCGCCTGGGCCAGGCCCGCGTGGAAGCCGGCGAGCGGCTGGGAGCGGCGCGAGACGCGGCGGGGCGGAGCTTGTCGGCCGCCCGCGTGCACGCCCAGGCTGCCGCTGAGGCGGCTGCCGTCGCTCTCAACCAGAAGCCGCGGCTGCGCGGGGTCTCTCACCAGTGGGCCTTCTTCGTCTCTCTCGCCGCCGGTGCCGCCCTGGTCCTGCTGGCCAACGGCTCCACGGCCACGATCGCAGCCGGGATCTACGCCTTCAGCCTCTCCGCGCTGCTCGGGGTGAGCGCTCTCTATCACCGCCTCAACTGGCAGCCGACGGCGCGCCGCTGGATGCGCCGCCTCGACCACACGATGATCTTCGTGCTGATCGCGGGGACCTACACGCCCTTCGCGCTGCTGGTCCTGCACGGCGACCTCGCCCGGATCGTCCTGATCGCGGTCTGGGTCATGGCCGGCGCCGGGACTGTCCTCAACCTGCTCTGGTGGAACGCCCCGAAGCGGGTCACGGCGGCGGTCTACATCTCCACCGGGTGGGTCGCCCTGCTCGCCATCCCACAGCTCTGGAACGGCCTCGGACCCGTCGGCTTCGGCCTGATCGTCCTCGGCGGGATCCTCTACACGGCGGGAGCCGTGGTCTACGCCCGCCGCCGCCCCGACCCGAGGCCGGCCGTCTTCGGCTATCACGAGATCTTCCACCTGCTGGTGATCGCGGCAGCCGCCTGCGACTTCGCCGCGATCGCGGTCTACGCGCTGCCCGCGGGCTAGGCCGACGCGCCGAGCGCGCTGGTGACGCGCTCCTTGTGCTCCTCGATGAGGCGTTGCACCTCGTCGCCGCGCCCCTGTTTGATCAGCTCGACCGGGTCGGGGTCGCCGTTGACGATGCCCTCGAAGAACTCCTTGCGGTCCTGATATGTGGGGAGCGTCGCCTTCGCCCAGCCGCGATGGTCGTTGAGGATCACGGCGAGGCGGGCGTACGGCTCGCCGTAGGCCTCGGCGATCTCCCGCTTCATCCGCTTGGCGAGCGCTGGTGAGGCGCCGGCCGTCGAGATCGCGATCGCGAGCGGGCCGCTGCGCACGATCGCCGGCAGGATGAAGTTGCAGAGCGGCGGCACATCGACGACGTTGACCAGCATCGCCCGGCGCTCGGCACCCTCGAAGACCGCGACGTTGACGTCGGTATCGCTGGTGGCTGCGATCGCCATGAAGGCACCGTCGAGGTCGCCGTCGTGGAATTCCCGCTGCTCCCAGGCGATCGAGCCCTCGGCCGCGTAGCGGGCGAGCTCGGAGACCGCCTGGGGGGCGATCAGGGTGACGTCGGCATCGCAGAGCAGCAGGCCCTCGACCTTCTCCAGGCCGACGTCGCCGCCGCCGATGACGACGCAGCGGCGGCCCTTGAGCTTGATCGCCGCCATGTAGAAGGGAGTGTCGAGCATGTCCCGCACGCAGCTCTGGTCGCAGATCCCGCGACGGAACTGGCAGATGCACTCCTTGCCCTCGAAGGCCTGAGCAGGCATGCGGCAGAGGTTAGAGGGGCTTGGGAACCGCCTGAATCGTCTGCTCGAGGCCGGTCTCGATGGTCCACTCGGCCCGCCAGCCGAGCCGCTCGGCCGCGCCGGCGGTGTCGAGCGCGGTCCTTTCGATCTCGCCCTCGCGTGCCGGGGCGAACTCGGGCTCGAAGTCGTTACGCCCCGAGGCGGCGCCGACCAGCTCGACGAGCCTCAGCACGCTCGTCTCGACCCCGGTGCCCACGTTGATCGGCCCGGCGACGTCCCTCGCCTCCGCCGCGAGCAGGGCAGCCACCACGTCCGCCACGTGCACGTAGTCCCGCGTCTGCTGCCCCGTCCCGAAGACGGTCGGGCGCCCACCGTCCCGGCCCGCCTCGCAGAAGATCGCCACGACGCCCGCCTCCGTGGCGGGATCCTGGCGCGGCCCGTAGATGTTCCCCAGGCGGAGGACCGTGGCCAGCAGCCCCCGCGTCCGCGCGTAGAGGTCGATGTAGCCCTCGGCCGCCAGCTTGCTCTGGCCGTAGATCGAGAAGGGCTCGCATGCCGCCGTCTCGGAGAAGGGAAGCTCGTCCGTTCGCTCGTCCCCCTCTCCATATATGGCGCCGCCGGTGGAGGTGAAGACGAACTTCGAGGCCTTGGCCCGCGCGGCCGCCTCGAGCGCGTTCACCGTGCCCACCACGTTGAGGCGGGCGTCGAAGCCCGGGTCCGCCATCGAGCGCCGCACATCGATCTGCGCGGCGAGGTGGAACACGCTCTGGGGCTCGAATCCGGCGACGGCGTCGAAGATCGCCTGAGCGTCTGCGACGTCGAGCTGCATCAGCTCTGCTCCGGAGTCGAGGGCGCCGGCGAGGTTCTCGCGGTTGCCGCTCGAGAGGTCATCGAGCACGAGGACGTCATCGCCTCGCGCCGCTAAAGCATCGACCAGGTGCGAGCCGATGAAGCCCGCGCCCCCTGTCACCAGCGATCTCATCGAAGACAGCCTAAGCGCATCGCAATGCGGAATTGACCGGTACGTAACACCCGGATGAGAGGCGAACTGCCAAAGATGCAGAAAACCCCCTGCTACGCTCGCCGACCGCAGCGGCCGAATCGACGTATCACCAGGGGGCATCTTCGGCCATGGCTACCGTGAGTAGACCGACATGCAACTGATCGTCACTGAGAAGAACAACAGCGCGAAGAAGATCGCGGAGATATTGAGCGGTGGGAGCGCCTCCGAGGGCGCGTCCTACAAGACGCCGTTCTACACGTGGTCCGACGAGTCCGGTGAGCACATGACCATCGGGCTGAAGGGTCACGTGCTCAACCCTGCCTTCCCCGAGTCGTACAACAACTGGCAGCAGACCAATCCTCGCGACCTGATCGACGCCGAGCTGATCAAGGAGCCGACCGACAAGAACGTCGTCCGGGCGTTGAAGAAGGTGGCCGAGGACGCCGACGACCTCGTGATCGCGACCGACTTCGACCGCGAGGGCGAGCTGATCGGCCTCGAGGCGCTTCAGGAGGTGGTGGCGGCCAACGCTGCGCTCGCGGACGGAGAGAACGGCGACTTCGTGGGTGTGAAGCGCGCGCGGTACTCCGCGCTCACCAAGGACGAGATCGAGCGAGCCTTCGACAATCTCGACGAGCTCTCGATGCCGCTCGCCAATGCCGGCGCCGCGCGCCAGGACATCGACCTGATCTGGGGCGCCACGCTCACCCGCTCCGTCTCTATGGCCACCCGGCGCTTCGGCTCCAACTTCCTCTCCGTCGGCCGCGTCCAGAGCCCGACGCTCGGCCTGATCGTGCAGCGCGAGCTCGAGCGCCGCGCCCACGAGCCGGAGCCCTTCTGGGAGGTCACCGCCAAGTTCGGCCACCCCGACGGCGAGTTCGTCGCCGAGCACACCACGGACCGCTTCTGGAAGAAGGAGGAGGCCGAGGCGGCCGTCGCCAACTCGAAGACCCCGGGCACCGTCAGGGAGATCTCGGCGCGGAAGAACACCCGCCAGCCGCCTACCCCTCTCAACACCACCGCTTTCACCACCGACGCATCCAACCGGCTCGGCATCACCCCGTCGCGGGCGATGCGGATCGCCGAGGACCTCTACATGGACGGCTACATCTCCTACCCGCGGACGGACAACACCGTCTACCCGAAGTCGCTCGAGACGAGGGAGCTGGTCAAGCAGCTGGTCGCGGTCGATGACTTCAAGGCCGCCTCGTTCCTGCTCGACAAGCCCGACCTCGAGGCGACTCGCGGCAAGAAGGAGACCACCGACCATCCGCCGATCTATCCGACCCAGGCGGTCAACCCGAAGCGCCTCGAGGCGCGCTCCGAGGCGCACCGCCGCGTCTACGAGCTGGTCGCCCGCCGCTTCCTCGCCACCTTCTCCCCGCCGATGATCAGCGAGTCCACTCGGGCCAACATCGAAACTGCCAAGGGCACATCCTCGGCCGAGTCAGGCGAAACGTACTTCGTCCGCGGCTCGGTCGTGCTGGACCCGGGTTTCGCGGCGATCTACACCTACGCCCGTTCGGCCGACACCGAGATCCCGAAGCTCGAGGAGGGCCAGGAGCTGGTGCTCCAGGGCGTCGAGATGGAGGGCAAGGAGACACCGCCGCCGCCTCGGATCAGCCAGGGCAAGCTGATCGAGATGATGGAGGAGCGCGGTCTCGGCACCAAGGCGACCCGCGCCGACATCATCCAGAAGCTCTACGACCGCGGCTACGTCTTCGGCAACCCGCCAGAGCCGTCTGAGACCGGCATCGCCATGTCCAAGGCCTTCGAGCACTACGTGCCGCGTATGGCGACTCCGGACATGACGGCCGAGATGGAGGCCGAGATGGACCAGATCGCCGCCGGCCAGATGACCAAGGACGACGTGCTCAAGGACAGCCGCGACATGCTCCGCTCGGCCTTCGATGAGATGGGCGACGACGTCAAGACCGAGGACGAGGAAGCCAAGTGGCGGAAGTTCGCCCGCGAGGTCTGGGCGGGGATGGACCAGGACCGGATCCTGGGCCCCTGCATCGTCTGCCAGGAGGCCGGCCGCAAGCAGGAGGACGGGTCCCCGAACATGCTGCGCATCATCAAGGCGCGCAAGTCAGGAAAGCGCTTCGTCGGCTGTCAGGGCTGGGACGGCGACAACCCCGACTCGCCCGACTCGTGCGACCAGACCTTCCCGCTGCCCCAGCGGGTCAAGGGCCTCTACAAGATCGAGGAGGTCTGCTCGGTCTGCGGCCGGACCCCGCGCCTCCAGGTGATCCCCTGGCGCGGCCGTCCCTGGAAGCTCTGCCTGAACGATGAGTGTCCCTCGATGGCGGAGATGAAGCGCCGCCGCGCGGAGCGCGAGCAGGCTAAGGCCGAGAAGGAGGCGGCGGAGGCCGCCGCCAAGGATGGCGCCAGCGGCGAGGAGGCCGTCAAGGAAGCCGAGAAGATCGCCGGCCAGGTCTCCGCGACGAAGGTCAAGCGCGCACGGAACGGCTCCGGCTCGCGCGCGGGCAACGGCGCCAAGGACCGCTCCCGCTCGAAGCCTCGCGCGAAGAGCTAGGCCCGCCACGCTTCACCATTTGGGGTTGTGATTTCCGGGAGCATCGGAGCTCCTGCTTCGCATGGAAAGCAGTACTCCGCTACCGGACGAACTCGTAGGTGAGGAAGACGAGGCCGTCCCCAATGGCCTTGGTATCGACGAGGCGCATGGGCTTCTTGTCGCTGATCTCGCCGAAAAGGCGCTCACCCGCTCCGAGCACGACTGGGAAGACGACCACCCGCAGCTCGTCAACCAGGTCATGCGCGATTAGTGTGCGCCCGAGCTCATAGCTGCCAGGGACGACGATTTCGCCGTCTAGCTCCGTCTTCAGTTTCGAGACCTCCTCCACCACATCACCCTCGAGGACTATCGAGTTGTTCCAGTCGGGATCTACGAGAGTGGATGACACGACGTACTTGGGGATGCTGTTCAACCTGTCCGCGAGCTCGCCGCTCCGGGGTCGCCACCGCACCCCGAAAAATTCGTAGCTCCGCCGACCCAGCAGCCATGCCTCGGCGCCCAGCGCCTCCGCGAGCGCGACCTTGTTCCACTCCTCGAGGTCCTTGCCCCCAAACTGGACGAACCAGCCGCCGAGCCTGAAGCCCTCCTCACCGTCCGGGTCCTGGACGACTCCATCGAGTGAGACGTTCTGCGGGCCACTGATCACGATCCTTCCCATTTCCGTTCTCCTTTTCGTCTTCGTGTTGTCCTTCTGCTTGACGAAACACCCGAGGCGACGGGAACTCAGCGATGAATTTGCGGCGCGAGTGGTGTTGCGATCCCGTCGGTGGCGAGACGAAGAGGGCGTGCGAGGATCCTGCGGTGACCGAGAGCACGCTCCGTCTCGCTCGTCTGGGGGACAACGAGGCGTTCCGCGCGCTGACCGACCCCTACCGCCGCGAGCTGCACCTCCACTGCTACCGGATGCTGGGCTCGGTTCAGGACGCGGAGGACATGGTCCAGGAGACCCTGCTGGCGGCCTGGCGCGGACTTGAGCGATACGAGGAGCGCGATTCGCTCCGCGCCTGGCTATACCGCATCGCGACCAACCGCTGCCTGAACGCGCTCCGCGACAGCCTGCGGCGCCCCCGCGAGGCCCCGGGGCTCCCGTTCGAGGTCCCCGAGCCCACTCGCCGAGGGGAGCCGCTGTGGCTCGAGCCGTACCCCGACGGGCTGCTCGGGGGGCTCGCGGAGACCGCGCCCGGGCCGGAGGCGCGCTACGAGACGAAGGAGGCCGTGACCCTTGCGTTCGTCGCCGCCCTGCAGCACCTCCCACCTCGGCAGCGGGCGGTCCTCGTGCTGCGCGACGTGCTCGGCTTCCACGCGGCAGAGGTGGCGGAGATGCTGGAAAGCAGCGAGGTCTCGGTCAACAGCGCCCTGCAACGCGCGCGAGCGGGGCTCGAGACCCGCCTTCCCGCCGACCGCGAACGCCCGCCGCTACCGCGCTCGCCACGCGAGCGCAAACTCGCTGCGCGCTTCGCCGACGCGGTTGAGAGCGGTGACGTCGACGGGATGGTCTCGCTGCTCACCGACGATGCCCTGCTCACGATGCCGCCGCTGCCGCTCGAGTACCAGGGACGCCGGGCGATCGCCGGCTTCCTCAGCTACCGCGAGGAGGCGCGCGGCACGCCGCTGCGTGTCATGCCGACCTGGGCAAACTCCCAGCCTGCCTTCGGCTGCTACACCCCCGACGCCCAAACGGGGATCGCCAGCCCAGCCGGCCTGTTCGTGCTGACGCTCGAGGGGGACGCCGCCGCGGCGATGACCTGGTTCGCCGACACCGCCCTCTTCGAGCACTTTGGGCTTCCACGGACGGTGCGCTCGTAGGCCGTGCTCAGACGGGCCGAGAAGTAAGCCGCTTTGGTGTGGTTCCTCCTCGCTACCGGCTGAGCCGCCGGAAATAAAACGCGGAATGCAGGTAGTTCCCGCTCGCTCCCGGGGGCCGCGTCCGGGCGGCGGTTAGCCTGGATGCCGATGTTCATCTCACTCGAGGGAATCGACGGGTCGGGCAAGACGACTCAGGCGAAGCTGCTCGCCGCCGCGCTCGGCGACGAGGTGGTCCTGGTGCGCGAGCCCGGTGGGACCGACACCGGCGAGCGGGTCCGCGCGCTGCTCAAGGACCCGGCGCTGGAGCTCGACCCCCTCGCCGAGCTTCTGCTCTTCTGCGCGGCGCGCGCGGAGCTGGTCGCGCGGGTGATCGGACCGGCCCGGGACGAGCGCCGCGACGTGGTCTGCGATCGGTTCAGCGATTCGAGTGTCGCCTACCAGGGGGTGGCGCGCGGCCTCGGCGTCGACCGCGTCGAGGAGATCTGCGACCTCGCCACCGGCGGAGTCTGGCCCGACGTCACGATCCTGCTTCGCATCGCCCCCGACCTGGCCGCCGCGCGCATCGGCCGGCGCAAGGCCGACCGTTTCGAGGGCGAGGGAATCGAGCTGCAGCGGCTGGTCGCGGAGGGCTATGACGAAGTCGCGCGGCGCCACTCCGATCGGGTCCGGGTGGTAGATGCCGAAGGCGGCCGGGACGACGTTCACACGGCGGTCCTCGCCGAGGTGCAGGGGGTCCGCGCGTGATGGAAGCGGCCACGAACCCGGCCATTCCCGAGGCCCTTGCCGAGGCGACGAGGCACCAGCCGCGAGCGGCCTTCGCGCTGGCCGCAGCGCTCTCATCCCCGGGCCACGCCTACCTGTTCCGCGGGCCGCGCGGCGCGGGCAAGGCGGGCGCGGCGCGGGCGTTCGCCGCGGAGCTGCTCGCCGAGGGAGCCGCGGATCCGGACGATGCCCGGCGACGAGCGCTGCTCGATCCCTCCCCGCATCCCGACCTCGTCTGGCTTCGCCCGCCCGGGGCCCAGCATCTGGTGGAGGACGTCCGCGAGCAGGTGATCCGGGCGTCCAGCCTCAGCCCCGCCGAGGGGACGCGCCGCGTCTTCGTCATCGAGGAGGCCGAGGATCTGCGCGATGAGAGCCAGAACGCACTGCTCAAGACCCTCGAAGAGCCGGCCCCCTTCGCTCATCTGATCCTGGTCTGCTCCGAGCCCGAGCAGCTCGCGGAGACGATTCTCTCGCGCTGCGCCCCCATCGAGTTCGGGCCGCTGGCCCCCGGCGCGGTGCTCGAGGCCCTCGGTGTGGGGCCGGACGCGGACGCGGCCGCCCGCCTCAGCGGCGGCGACGTGGAGCTGGCTCGCCTACTGACCGATGACCGCGGAGCCGCCCTGCGCGCGATCGCCGAGAAGGCGGCCCGTGCCCCGCGCTCAGGATCCGCCGTGGCCGAGCCTTGGCGCGAGCTGCTGGCTGCCGCGAGCGAGGCCGGCGAGGCGGCCGGCGCCGAGGAGGAGCGCCGTCTGCTCGAGGAAGCGGAGGTCACGGCCAGACGGGGGCGCAAGGGCAAGCTGACGCGCGAGGCGATCGAGCAGGTGCGGCGCACGGAGCGGCGGGCCCGGACCCAGGCCCTGGACCTGGGCCTGGCACTGTGCTGCGACTGGTACCGGGACCTGGCTGCGATCGGCTCCGGCGCCACCGAGGTCGTTCTCAACACCGACCGGCTCGACCAGCTCTCCGAGGACGCGGAGGGGCTCGACCCGGGCAGGGCGCGCACCGCCGTCGAGTGGGTCCTCGACACCCGCCGGCGCCTCCGGGTGAACGTCTCGGAGGAGCTCGCCCTGGAGGCGCTCTGGCTGCGCCTCAGCGCCACGCTTGCACCGGAAGTGTGAGCAAGCGGTAACAATCTCTTCAACGATGGCTCAGGCTAATGCGAGGGTGATCCGAGGCGGAGCCGAGGAGCAACCCGTTTCAGGGAGAGGCAGAGGTCGCCGCATACCGATGCGGCTTTGGCTCGGCACGGCGTTCGCGCTGGTCAGCCTGATCACCGCCGCATCGGTCTACGTCTTCGTGGACGACTCCTCGGGTCGCACCTTGCAGAGTGAGTCCGCCGATCTGGCGGTCGGGAAGACGGCGAGCCTCGCCGACGATCTCGGCCGAGTCGACAAGCTCCACGCCGCGAACGTTCTCGCCCAGTCGAACTCGGCGACGTTCAAGGCCTGGGCCCTCAACCGCCACGGTCACCCCTTCGCTCCCGGCCAGACCTTCGCCGTCCTCGACGGGCTGCCGCAGAGGCCCGAGGCCTTTCGCGTCGCCCTCGATGGCCGTCGCTACAAGGCGAGCCTGGCCGACAACACCACCGTCGCCGCCGCGCCGGTCTTCGGCGGCGGCAAGGTCCCGGTGCGGGGTGTGGTGATCGTCCGCGCCGACCCGCCCCCCGCGCTCACCCACGCGTTCGACGAGCTGCGCGGAGATCGGCTTCGTGCGCTCATGATCGCCATCGTGATCGGGGTCCTGGTCGGCTTCCTGACCTCGTCGGTGATCGCGACCCGGATCCGTCGACTGGCGAGTGCGGCCGAACAGATGGCAGCCGGCGACTTCGATGCGCCTCTGCCGGCCGGCGGGGGCGACGAGGTCGGGGACCTGACCCGCTCGCTGGACAAGATGCGCCAGGAGCTCCGCGAGACGTTCGGGATGCTGGCCACCGAGCGCGACCGTCTCTCCGCCGTCTTCGACGGACTGACCGAGGCGGTCATCGTGGCCGGAGAGGACGGCGAGGTGCGCTTCACCAACGCGGCCGCGGGCCGCCTCGTTCGCGACGGTAGGCCCGCCGCCGCCCTGATCCCCTCGCTCCGGCGCGCGGCGGAGCACGGCGCCGATGAGATCCCCGTGCTCTCCATCGACCGGCGGCTCTACGGCGTACAGGCGCGGCAGGTGCCCGCGGAGCACGCCGTCCTGCTTGTGGTGCGCGATCGCACCGAGGAGTTGAAGCGCGAACAGGCCGAGGCGGAATTCGTCTCCAACGCGGCCCACGAGCTCCGCAATCCGCTCGCTGGGATCAAGAGCGGCATCGAGGTCCTGCAGGCCGGTGCGAAGGACGACCCGGAGGTGCGTGACAGCTTCCTCGAGCGCCTCGGTGACGACGCCGAGCGGATGACCCGCCTGACCCAGTCGCTCCTCACGTTGGCTCGCGTGGAGGCAGCCGGCGGTCGAGATCCCGCCCAGGTCGTCGACGTGACCCTCGCGGCCGCGGAGGCGATTCAAGCGATCGAAGAGCCGGACGGCGTCGATCTGATCGACGAGACGGATGACGATCTGGTCGCCGAGGGCGACCCTGTCCTCCTCCGCCAGGTGATGATCGGCCTCCTGAGCAACGCCTGCGCGTACACGCCCGCGCCGGGCGCGGTTACCCTTCGCGCCTCTCGCGGGACCGAGAACACCGTGACCATCGAGGTACAGGACACCGGGAAGGGAATCCCGCCTGACGAGCAAGATCGGGTATTCGAACGCTTCTACAGAGGCTCGGGGATCCTCGAGGGCGGGGGCTTCGGCCTCGGGCTCTCGATCGCGAAGCGGATGGTGGACGTGATGGGCGGGCAGATCGGGCTCCGCTCCAAACCGGGCGAGGGCAGCACGTTCTGGGTCCGTCTCCGCGCCGCCAAGCCGACCCCCACGCCGGTCGCATGAACCCCGTGCCGCCCACAGCCAATCGCATCCTGGTGGTGGACGACGAACTCTCCGTCCGTGAGTCGGTGGGCTACGCGCTCGAGCAGGAGGGCTTCGACGTGACCCTGGCGGCAGATGGGGAGGAGGCCGAGGGCCAGATCTCCGACGATGCCTTCGACCTCCTGATCCTGGACATCATGATGCCCGGCAAGAGCGGGCTCGATCTCTGTCGCGAGGTGCGCGCCCACAGCCCGGTCCCGATCATCCTTCTCACTGCCAAGGACGCCGAGGTCGACAAGGTGGTCGGCCTGGAGGTCGGCGCCGACGACTACGTCACCAAGCCTTTCTCCGTGCGTGAGCTTCTCGGCCGCGTGCGCGCGCAGCTCCGGCGCCGCGAACTCGACCGCTCAACGGACGGGCATGAGGGGGCCGAGATCCTCGCCGGGCCGGTTTCCATCGACCTGGCGCGGCATCTCGTCACCGTCCGCGGCGAGCCGACCAACCTGACCCGCTCCGAGTTCCAGGTTCTGCGGTTGCTCGCGGGCAGCCCGGGACAGGTCTTCTCGCGCAAGGAGATCATGGAGGAGCTCTGGCAGACGGAGTTTCGCGGGGACGTCCGCGCCTGCGACGTTCACATCTCCAACCTGCGCCAGAAGGTCGAGCGCGACCCCCAGAACCCCGAGCTCGTCCTCACGGTTCGCCGACTCGGGTACCGCTTCGCCGAGGACGCGGGCTCCTAGCGGTAGCCGCGCAAGAGTCGCGACGTGACACCGCTGATCGTGGCGGCCCCGTACTCCAGGCTCGGGCTGCCGCGCGTGAGGACGGCGATGGAGATCCGGCGGCCGCCCTTGCGGAGGAGCGCCGCCTGGTGGACCCGCCAGCGGTCGTCGTCGGGGAACCAGCCGCCCTTGAAGTAGGGGGTCCAGCCTGCCGGGGCGCCCCGCGGGATGCCCCAGCGCTCGTACGAGACGATCCTGCGGAGCAGGCCGATTCCGTACTTGCGGTGGCGCCGCGGCAGCAGCGACCGGATCCGTGCGAAGAAGCGGGCCTGGTCGCGCGCTGTGACCTGGCAACCGCCCCACACCCGATAGGCGACGAAACGCCGCATCCCGGCTCGGTGAGCGAGCCGGTTCAACCCGTGCGTGCCCACGCGCTCGTAGACCGCGGTGGCGGCATCGTTGTCGGAGACCCGAACCATCGGGCCGAGCAGGTGGCGCTCGCCCGGATGGAGACCGCGCCTTCTCACGTCCCTGCGGCGCAGATAGGCCACCATGATCATCGCCTTCACCAGGCTCGCCGAGGAGTACTGGACGGAGGCGCGATAGCCGTGGACCCGCCCGCGCTCGTCGGTCACCGCGAATGACCCCGTGCCGGTTCTTCCCGCCAGGAATCGGGTCGCGTCGCGGACCCGCTCGTGCCAGGGAAATCCGTGCTTCGCCGCGGTCGCCGTACCGGCCGGCAATGCGACCACCCCGCACGCGACGAGGCAGGCCAGCCGCTTCAGACGTTCAGGTGGTAGCCGCCGCGATAGTGGCTCGGGCCCCCGACGATCTTCGTCTGCGACGCCGAGCCGCGGCTGGGACGAGGGGCGAAGGCGGGAGCGGGATCGCCGGGGCGCTGGCGTCCCACCTGCGTGAGGGAGAGCTTCGCGTTCAGGTTCTGAGTCGAGTTCGGTGGCATCCCGATCTAGGTCTTCGCCGTCTTGCATCGCTCACCTTCTCGGATGGGTCGGACGCGGACCGGACGAACTCCGCCCGCTCGAAAGCGCGATGATGTCCGAAGCGCAACCCGGAGGAGGGTGACGATGAGCGCGACGGAGTCCCTCAGCTATAAGCAGGCGTGCGAGGCGCACGAATGGCGTGTGCCCGAGCGCTACAACATCGCCGCCGACGTCTGCGACCGGCAGCCCGGCGACAAGACCGCGATGGTCTTCGAGGACTTCCGCGGGAACGAGCGTCGGGTCACCTGGGCGGAGCAGCGGTCGCTCGCCAACCGCGCGGCAAACCTGCTCGTCTCGAGAGGCGTGGAGCGAGGCGACCGCGTGGCCGTCTGCGCGCCGGCCTCGCCCGAGACCGCCGCGATGTTCCTCGGCACCTGGAAGACCGGGGCGATCCTGCTCTCGCTCTCCGTCCTCTACGGCGACGAGGGCATCGTCCACCGCATCCGGGACTCCCAGCCGCGTGTGATCGTCACCGACGCGGAGAATGCGGACCGCATGCCGGGGGATCTGGTGGACGAGGTGATCGTGCTCGACCCTGGGCTGCTGGCGGAGCAGAGCGATTCCTTCGAGACCGAAGACACCTCGGCCGACGACCCCGCCCAGATCTACTACACGTCCGGAACCACCGGCTTGGCCAAGGGCATCCTGCACGCCCACCGCTACATCCTCGGCCACGAGGAGTTCGTCTACTGCCATGACGTGCAGGAGGACGAGCTCTTTCACGGCATGGGCGAGTGGGCCTGGGCCGCCGGCATCTGCCCCCTGATCGGCCCGTGGCGCTACGGCGCCGTCCAGTTCGTCTACGCGCGCGAGGGCGGGTTCGACCCGCACGAGCAGCTCCAGGTGCTCTCGAAGCACGGCGTCAGCAACGTCTTCACGACCCCGACCGCGATGCGCTCGATGATGTCGATCGAGGACGCCGGCGAGCGCTACCCGCAGAGGTTCCGCCGGGTCTGCTCGGCGGGCGAGCCGCTCAACCCGGAGGCGATCCGCTGGTTCCGTGACCAGTACGGAGTCACGGTGCTCGACTTCTACGGCCTGAGCGAGTCATATCCGCTGTGTGGCAACTTCCCCTTCATGGAGGTCCGCGAGGGCTCGATGGGCAAGCCGATGCCCGGCTGGGACGTCCAGATCCTCGACGAGGACGAGAACGCCGTGGAAACCGGCGAGCGCGGGGAGATCTGCCTGCGGGCCCGGTCGAACCCGCACTATCCGCTCGGCTACTGGAACAACCCCGAGGCCGCCGAGGAGACCTTCGGCGGCGAGTGGTTCCACACGAAGGATGCCGCCGAGCGCGACGAGGACGGCTACTTCTGGTACTCCGGCCGCGCCGACGACGTGATCATCTCCGCCGGCTACCGGATCGGGCCCTTCGAGGTCGAGTCGGCCTGCATCGAGCACCCCGCCGTGCGGGAGGCGGCCGCGGTCGCCTCGCCGGACGAGCGGCGGGGCCACGTCGTGAAGGCATTCATCGTGCTGGCCGAGGGCTCCGACCCCTCCGACGAGCTCGCGGGCGACATCAAGGGCTTCGTGCGCGGTCACCTCTCCGCCTACGCCTATCCCAGGCGGATCGAGTTCGTCGACGAGCTGCCGAAGACGCTGACCGGCAAGATCCGCCGGATCGAGCTCCGCGAGGCGGAGCGCGAGCAGGTCAAGTAACCAAAGGAGCGCTGCGGGGCTACCCCGGACGGATGACGACCAAGGAAGAGTCGCTCAGCTCAGAGGCACTGGACGTGGTCGTGAAGCTGCTCTTCGAGCTGGAGGAGGAGCGAGGTCTCGACGATTTCTACGACCGCCTCTGTGAGGCCATCTGCCTGCAGACCTCGATGGAGCGCGCGGTGATCTTCCTCTACGACGCCGAGCGCAGGATGGTGCTCCCCGCCGGCAGCCACGGCGTCTATCGCGAGTTCATTCAACACGGTTACGGGACCCTGGAGGAGACACCGATCGCCCAGCGGGCCCTCGCCGAGGACCGCGTGGTGGAGACCACCGACCTGGAGAACGACGTGCCCGCCCGGTACTCGCACCTGCCCGGGATCGTGAAGGTCACCTGCACCCCGGTTGCGGCCGCCGGGCGCTGGCTGGGAGTGATCTTCGCCGACCGCGACGGGCAGCCATTCGCAACGACCTCCCACGAGCGATCGACGATGCAGGCTCTCGGGCGGACCGCGGCGTTGGCGAGCCACGTGCGCGAGGTGACCCGCCAGCTCGAGCGCAGTCGCCGCCTCTCCGAGCGCATCGACCTCGCCCGCGAGGTCCACGAGCGCGTCACCCAGCGCCTCTTCGGCGTCTCGCTGGCACTGGGATCCGACAGGCCGCTGGCCGACGAGGACCGCGAGCGTTGCGCCGCCGAGATCGAGGGCGCGCTCGGCGACCTGCGCGAGGCGCTGATCGGCTCTGCCGGGAGCTCTCTGATGGATCTCGCCGACGGAGGCCTGCGCTCGGAGCTCGATCGACTGGGACGCCAATACAAGCGCCTCCCTCTGGTGGTCGACTGGCGGGATGGCGCGGAAGTGCCGGAGCGGTTCGAGCCGCTCGCCGTCTCCGTCCTCAACGAGGCGCTCCGGAACGCCGAGAAGCACGCTGAGCCGAGCGAGGTGCGCGTAACGATCGAGGCCCCGGAGGGCGCCTTCCGGATGGAGGTGCGCAACGACGGCCTCGACGGTCACGAGCGTCCTGGGGGCATCTCCGGGATGGGCCTGCGGCTGGCGTCCTACGAGGCGATGCAGCGGGGCGGAATGCTCGAGTACGGCCGGGAGGAGGACAGGTGGCGAGTACGCCTGGTGCTGCCGAGCAGCTGAACGGCGGCGACAAGCTGAGCGTCCTCGTGGTCGACGACCACGCCGTGGTCCAGTGGGGCTTCCGTCTGCTGCTCGGCCGCCAGGAGTGGATGGGGGAGGTCACCGTCGCCTCCGCGACGGAGGAGGCGGTGGAGGCTGCCCGCAGGGCCAAGCCGGACGTCGCACTCGTCGACCTCTTCCTCGGCGAGCGCTCGGGCGCCGAGCTCTGCGAGGCGCTCCGCGAGGTCTCGCCCAAGACACGAGTCCTGCTGATCTCCGGGGCGGGCTGGATCTCCCCCGAGGCGGCCAAGGCGTCAGGCGCCTCGGGGTTCATCTCGAAGGACTGGAGCGCGGACGAGGTCGCCAACGCTGTGCGGATGGTGGGCCGGGGCATGACCGTCTTCGCGCGCCAGGCCGAGGGACCGGCGACCCCTCTCTCTCCCCGTGAGCGCGAGGTGCTCCAGCTGATCGGCGCCGGCGCGACGAATCGCGAGATCGCCGAGCGGCTCTTCCTCTCCCCTCACACGATCAAGGACCACACCACCGCGCTCTATCGCAAGCTGGGGGTGCGGAACCGCGCCGAGGCCACGCGCAAGGCGGAGCAGCTCGGGCTGACCCGGGGTGGCGCCGCCGGCTAGGGCCTTCGCGGCGTTCTTCAACGACGGCAGCCCCCACAGCGAGGTGTTCGCCGGAGGCGTGGTCGCGTACTTCGCGGCTGCTCTCTGGCTGGGCTCGCGCTCCTGAGGGCCGACACCCCCCCGGGCCGTCCCCGTGAACCCCCCCGATCGGGGGGCATCACCGGGGAGGCTGTTCACCCCGCGCGGGAGCGGGGTTATTGATGGGGCATGGACGCCAGCGCCTCAGCTGTCCTGTTCCCGGGACAGGGAGTCGGCGACGCCACGAGCCGAGAGCTCGTGGCGGCCGTCCGGCCGGATCTTCTCGACCACGCCACCGAGCTGCTGGGCGAGGACCCGTTCGAGCGGATGTCGGAGGGGACGGCCTATGCCCAGCCCGCCGTGTACTGCGCCTCGATCGCAGGCTACGAACAGCTGGGCCGCCCGTCGCCCGACTACTTCGCAGGCCACTCCCTCGGCGAGGTCGGAGCCCTGGCCGCCGCCGGCGCGATGGGGGACGCCGACGGAGTGCGCATCGTCGTCGCGCGGGGCCGTGTCATGGAGGAGGCCGCCGAGCGCGGCGAGCCGGGGGGGATGCTCGCCGTCGGCAGCGACCGCGAGGGCGCGGCGACGCTGGCCGCCGAACACAGCCTGACCCTGGCCAACGAGAACTCCCCCCAGCAGTTCGTCCTCTCCGGGCCCATGCACGCCATCGAGGCGGCGGAGGCCGCCGCGAAGGCGTCCGGCATGCGCGCCAAGAAGCTCGCGGTCGCGGGCGCCTTTCACACCGGGGCGATGGCCTCCGGGGTGGAGCCGTTCCGGGCGGCCCTCGATCAGATCGAGTTCCGCCCGCCGCAAGCCCCGGTGATCTCCTCGACTACGGCCGAGCCGTTCAATGACGATGTCCGGGACGCACTCGCCGCCTCGCTGGTCAGCCCGATCCGCTGGACCGCGGTGCTCGCCAGGCTCGATGAGCTCGGGGTGACGCGCTACCTCGATGTCGGCCCCGGCAAGGTGCTCGCCGGGCTCGTCCGCCGCACCCTCGACGGAGCCGAGACGGAGACGTTTGCGAGCCGGGAGTCCGCCCTTGCCTGAGCTCGGTCCAGAACAGCAGTTCGAAGTCGATGCCTCGCTTGTCGACCCCGACGGCCTGGTCGCGCGCGCGACCGGGGCCAGCAACGGCTCGAAGCGAATCTCCGGACCCTCCATCGCGGCCGTGGCCGCCTGGCTGCCGGAGCGGATCGTCGAGAACGAGGAGCTGGCGGGCCCACTGGGCGTCGACTCGACCTGGATATCGTCGCGAACCGGCATCCACCGGCGCCGCCGCGTGGGCGCGGAAGGCCTGGTGGACCTCGCCGCCGGCGCGGGCGCCAAGGCCCTCGCGCTGGCCGGCGTCGAGCCAGGCGATCTCGACCTCGTCCTGGTCGCGACCTTCACATCCGATCAGCTTCTGCCCCAGGCCGCCCCGCAGGTCGCCAGCCGGCTCGGCGCCGCCTCGGCGGGTGCGATCGACATCGGCGCCGCGTGCACGGGCTTCCTCTCGGCCCTCTCCCTGGCGACGGCGCAGCTCGAGTCCGGGCGGGCCCGGGCTGCGCTCGTCGTCGGCGCCGAGGTGATCAGCAAGGTCACCGACTTCACCGACCGGCGGACGGCCGGCCTGTTCGGGGACGGCGCCGGCGCGGCGGTGCTCGTGCCGGGCGGGGCCGGCCAGATCGGGCCCATCGCCCTGCGCTGCGACGGCAGCCGGTCTGAGCTGATCCAGGTCGACCATGACGACAGGCTCGTCCGGATGGACGGGCGTGCCACCTTCCGGGCGGCGGTCGCCGCGATGAGCGACACCACCCAACAGGTCGTCTCGGACGCCGGCCTCGCCCTCGACGAGATCGACCTCTTCGTCTACCACCAGGCCAACTCGCGGATCATCTCCGCGGTCGGCGAGCGACTCGACCTGCCTGCCGACCGGGTGATCGACTGCCTCGCCGAGTACGGAAACACCTCGGCGGCAAGCATCCCGATTGCGCTGTCGGAGGCTGCCTCGACCGGTCTGCTCCGGCAGGGGTCACGGGTATTGCTCTCGGCCTTCGGTGCGGGCCTCACCTGGGGCGCCGGGATCATCGAGTGGGAGGGGACCGCGTGAATGCGAGGGTGCTCCCCACGCGGAGCCGAGGAGCAACCCGTTTGACGGCGAAGCCGGGCGACGCCGACGGTGGTCCCCAGGCCGTTGGCTGCGCGCTGGTCACCGGCGCTTCCCGCGGCATTGGCGCGGCCACGGCGCGTGCGCTGGCGGCGGACGGCTGGTCCGTGGGCGTCAACTACCGACGCGACCGCGAAGGGGCCGAAGCCGTGGCCGCCTCCATCGAGGAGGGCGGCGGCACGGCCATGGCGCTCGGCGCCGACGTCGCCGACGCCGCGGCGGCCGACGAGATGCTCGCCAGGGTCACGGACGAGCTCGGCCCCGTCCTGGTGCTCATCAACAACGCGGGCATGACGGCGGACAACCTCTCGATGCGGCTCAGCGACGAGGACTGGTGCCGCGTGCTCGACGTCAACCTGACCGGGGCGTTCCGCCTCACACGAGAGGCGCTCGGCCCGATGATGCGCCAGCGCTACGGCCGGGTGATCAACGTCTCCTCGGTCGTCGGCCTGCGTGCCAACCCGGGCCAGGCGAACTACGCCGCCTCGAAGGCGGGTCTGATCGCCTTCACCCGGACGGTGGCGGCCGAGGTGGCCCGGCGCGGCGTCACGGTGAACGCCGTCGCCCCCGGCCTGATCGAGACCGAGCTCACTCGGGACTTCACCGGCAACGGCTCGGACTCCAACGGCTCGAGCGTGCTGCTCGACGCGATTCCGGCTCGCCGCACCGGGACCCCCGAGGAGGTGGCGGCCTGCATCCGCTTCCTCGCCTCCGACGAGGCCGCCTACGTGACCGGGGCAGTCCTCCCGATCGACGGCGGAATGTCCGCCTGACCGCTCATCACAAGACCTGACTGACGAAAGGAGAACGATGGCAACCGCAACCAAGGACCAGGTACAGGAGAGGGTGATCTCGGCCCTCGTCGAGTTCGGCGAGGAGCCTGAGAACGTGAAGCCCGACTCGCGCTTCGAGGATCTCGACATCGACTCGCTCGACCTCGTCGAGCTCGCCCAGGTGATCGAGGACGAGTACGGCATCGAGGTGAATGACGCCGACATGGACAAGATCGCCACCGTCCAGGACGTCGTCGACTTCGTGGCCGAGCGCCAGAAGTCATGACCCGCAGGATCGCCATCACCGGGATCGGAGCGGTCACGCCGCTCGGCGTCGGAGCCTCGTCCCTGCACGAGCGCTGGGCCGCCGGCGAGTCCGGGATCGAGGACGGCATCGGGCGCTGCTCGGATTTCGAGCCGACCGACCATCTCACCCGCCGCCAGGTCCGTCGGACCGACCGGTTCACGCAGCTCGCCCTCGTGGCCGCCGCCGAAGCGATCTCCCAGGCCGGCCTCGACGAGGCGCCGTACGACCGCGCCGAGATCGGGTCGGTGATGGGAACCGGGATCGGTGGGCTCTCGACGATCGAGTCGGAGCACATCATCCTCCGCGATAAGGGACAGCGGGCCGTCTCGCCGCACTGCGTCCCGCAGATGATGGCCAACTCGGCCGCCGGCGCGCTGGCGATCGAGCACGACCTGCGAGGGCAGTGCTTCGGGACGGTCTCGGCGTGCGCCGCGGGCGCCCACGCCCTGGGTACCGCCACCCGCATGGTCCAGCACGGCGATGCGGTTGCCTGTGTCGCCGGTGGCAGCGAGGCTGCGATCACCGACCTGGCGACGGCCGCCTTCGCCGAGATGGGAGCAACTTCGCCGACCGGAATCTCGCGTCCGTTCGACCGCCGTAGGGACGGCTTCGTGATGGGCGAGGGCGCCGGAGTGATGGTTCTGGAGGATGCCGAGACCGCCGAGCTCCGCGGCGCGCAGATCCTCGGGTATCTGACCGGCTACGGCGCCACCGCCGACGCGCACCACATGACCGCTCCGGAACCGAACGGGGACGGGGCCGCGCGCGCGATCCGCAAGGCCCTCTCCGACGCGCAGATCGAGCCGGGGCAGCTGGCCTACGTGAACGCGCACGGGACGTCGACGCCGCTCAACGACCGCTCCGAGACCGAGGCGCTCAAGACCGCGCTCGGGGAGCGGGCCTCGGCCATCCCGACCTCCTCGACGAAGTCCGCGATCGGGCATCTGCTCGGCGCCGCCGGCGCCGTCGAGGCTGTGGCGACGCTGCAGGCCCTACGCGCGAAGACGGCGCCTCCGACTCTCAACTACGAGGAGCCGGACGAGGGCCTCGACCTCGATTACGTCACCGACGGGGCGAGGGAGCTGGACGTGAACGGTCACCCCGCGATCGGGATGAGCAACTCGTTCGGCTTCGGCGGCCACAACGTGGTCCTCTGCCTGGAGGCCGCCTCGTGAACCTGATGCTCGCCGAACGCGAGGCGACCCGGCGCGAGCCACTCACCCCGCTCGGCCGCCTCGAGGCGCTCTGCGACGCCGGCTCCCTCGAGTTGGTGCGAACCCGGATCGCCTCCCGCTCGGCCCGGTCGACGCCCGGGGACGGCGTCGTCGCCGGCGCGGGCACCGTCGGCGGACGCCCGGTCTACTGCTACGCGCAGGACCAGGGCTTCGCCGGCGGGTCGCTGGGCACCGCGCAGGCGGAGACGATCGTGCGGCTGCTCGAGCTGGCCGGCCGGGCGTCCGCGCCGGTGGTCGGCTTCATCGCCTCCGGCGGGGCCCGCATCGACGAGGGCGCGGGGGCCCTGGGCGGCTACGGCTCGATCTTCCGGCGGCACGTCGCCCTTGCGGGACGCGTGCCGCAGATCAGCGTGATCACCGGGACCTCCGCCGGGGGTGGCGCATACTCGCCCGCGCTCACCGACTTCGTGGTGATGACCGAGGGGTCGAGGCTCTTCCTCACCGGCCCCGCGGTCGTCGAGGAGGTGATGGGGGAAAGCGTCACCATGGACGAGCTCGGCGGCCCGCGGGTCCACTCCCGCAATGGCGTCTGCGACCTGGTCGCCGAGGACGACCACGCCGCCGCCGAGCTGGTGCGCGATCTGCTCGGCCATCTGCCCCAGAGCTCCGCCCAGCCACCGGCTTTGGCGATTCCACAGGAGCCATTCGGCTCGGACCCGGGTGCCGCCGTGCCCGCCGACCCACGCAAGGTCTACGACGTCCGTGCGGTGATCCGCTCGATCTCTGACAGCAGCTCGATTCTCGAGCTGTCGCCGCGCTGGGCGCGCAACATGGTGACCGCCCTGACCCGCCTGAACGGGCGCCCCGTCGGCGTGATCGCGAACCAGCCCCATCACCTCGGCGGGGTGATCGACTCGGCAGCATCCGAGAAGGCAGCGAGCTTCATCCGCCGCTGCGATGCGTTCGGCCTGCCGCTGGTCGTCCTGGTCGACACGCCGGGTTTCCTGCCGGGGACCAAGCAGGAGGGGCTCGGCGTGATCCGGCACGGGGCCGACCTGCTGCACGCGTTCTCGGCGGCGCGGGTGCCGAAGGTGACGGTCGTCCTGCGCAAGGCCTACGGCGGTGGCTTCATCACGATGAACTCGCGCGAGCTCGGAGCCGACCTGGCGCTCGCCTGGCCCAGCGCCGAGATCGGTGTGCTGGGCGCCCGACAGGCAGTGGGGATCGTTCATCGCCGCTCGATCGAGGCATCGCCCGACCCGGGCGCCGAGCAGGACCGCCTCGCCGCCGAGTACGCGGAGGAGCACCTGAGCGCCGAGGTCGCGGCCGCCGCCGGCCACGTCGACGAGGTGGTCGAGCCGGCCGACACGCGGGGGCGGCTCACCTGGGCCCTCTCCGTGCTGGGAACTTCCAACGAAAGGAACGAGACGTGAATCCAGAGATCGCCACCGCACCCGCCGGGCCGGCCGAGCAGGCCGACCAGCGCGATCCCCGGGGACTTTGGCGCGAGGCGCCGCCCTACTTCGATGACCTGCGGATCGGGGACGCGATGGAGTCGTCCGGCCGCACGATCACGGAGTACGACGTGGTCTCGTTTGCGTCGCTCACCGGTGACTGGCATCCGCAGCATGCCGACGCCGCCTGGGCTGCTGAGAGCCCGTTCGGGCGCCGGATTGCGCACGGGATGCTGGTGATCTCCTACGCCCTGGGGCTGCTCCCGATCGATCCGCGGGTCGTCCTGGCCCTGCGCTCGATGGACAGCGCGGTCCTGAAGCGGCCGGTCGGCCTCGGTGACTCGATCCGGGTGCGCGCCAAGGTCGCGGAGTTGCGCCCCCTCGGGGAGGAGACCGGCCTGGTCACCCTCGCCGTGCGGATCGTGAACCAGGAGGACGAACTGGTCGCCCGGTTGGAGATCGTCGTGCTCTGGCGGCGGCAGGCGCCGGAGGCTCAGCCGGCGGCCTCGGGCGCCGCGGTGGGTGACTCCGCCGAGGACGAGCTCTCGCCGCTCCAGGACGGCAGGTTGCTCGCCTGATGGTCGCCCGGAAGAAACTGCTGATCACCGGGGTCCTGACCCGGAAGAGCATCGCCTTCGCGGTGGCTCGCGAGGCGCAGCTCGCGGGCGCGGAGGTGCTGCTCACCGGCTTCGGCCGGACTCGGCGGATGACCGAGCGAGCCGCGGCCCGCTTGCCGGAGCCGGCGGAGGTCCTCGAGCTGGACGTCAACTCCGAGCGCGATCTCTCCCAGCTCGCCGGCGAGCTGGATCGGCGCTGGGGTGGCCTTGACGGTGTGCTGCACGCGATCGCCTTCGCCCCGCAGGACGCAATCGGAGGGAAGTTCCTCGAGACGCCGCAGGAGAGTGCCATCGAGGCGTTCCGGACCAGCGCCTACTCCTACCAGGCGCTCGCCCGGCACCTGGCGCCGCTTATGGATGCGGGCGGCAGCGTCGTCGGGCTCGACTTCGACGCCTCGGTCGCCTGGCCGGCCTACGACTGGATGGGCGTCTCGAAGGCGGCACTCGAGGCGGTCAACCGCTACCTCGCCCGCGAGCTCGGGCCGCGCGGCATCCGCGCCAACCTCGTCTCAGCCGGCCCGATCGCCTCGCCCGCCGCGGGCGGCATCCCGGGCTTCGACGGCCTCTCGGGCAGCTGGCCCGAGCTCGCGCCGCTCGGCTGGGACCCGGACGACCCGACCCCCGTCGCGCACGTGGTCTGTTTCCTGCTCTCGAGCTGGTCCGAGGCGATCAGCGGCGAGGTGATCCACGTCGACGGCGGCGCGCACGCGGTCGCGGGCGTCGTGCCGGCCGAGGCTGGATCGAACGGCGTGGCGCCGGAGCCCGTCGGCTCACGCACCGCCCCTGCATCCAGCTAGAAGCGAGCGAAACCGCTGCCTTCCATGGAAGAGCAGCGGTCTCCACGGAGCCCGGCGCTAGGCGTCCCCTCCGCCACTGTGCGACTCAGCACAGTGGGCCTCGCAACGTGCTGACACCCACACTGGTGAGGACTTCCCGGTGGGGAAGATGTGCCCATCGAGGAGAAGGGAGTTCGAGATGACGGATCTCTCGAGTGAGTCAAAGATGGAGGCGGCGCTGCGTTCCCGGGGACAACGCCTGATGCTCGGGTTGGCGGCGGCGCTGGCGACGATGGCACTGGTGACGCCCACGGCCCTCGCTCGTCCGGCAGGCGCCGGGCCGGGCGCGGGGCTCGCGCATCTGGCCGACGGACCGAGCGGCGTCTCGACGGTTTCGGCGAGCACCCCGTCCGCGGGTGACCTCACGCTGCATCGGGACGGCTCGAAGGCCGTTCCTTTCCGGGCGTATCCAGTGGCCTCAGAGTCTTCCCACCGAGTGGACCTGCGCCGTGATGGGTCGAAGGCCGATCCCTTCGTCGCAGACCTGGCCCCGAGCGGGGCCCCGGCAGCCGACGGCTTCGACTGGGGAGACGCTGCAGTGGGCCTCGGCGCCGGCCTGATCGTGGGTGTGCTGGGGCTCGCCGCGATCGGTGGCTATGGAGGGCGCCGCGCGCAAACCGCCTAGCTTGCGGCAAACCCAGCCTCAAGAAGCACCAAGGGCCCTCTGTCGAGGGCCCTTGTCTCCCTGAAAAGATCCCCGATACTGAGAGTCGTGTCTGCCCCCCTGATCGAGTTCCCTGCCGATGACCCTGAACGTGCCCGGCGGTTCTGGGGCGGTGTCCTGGGCGCAGAGCTCGCGCCGAGGGCCGGCGACGCAGGGGCGGGCTGGGAGACCAACGGCGGCGACCTGCGCCTAGGAGTGCACAAGCGCGGACCGGGTCCTGGTGACACCGCTTCGCTGCCCTACTTCACAGTGACCGATCTTCCCGCCACGCTTGAGCGCATCCAGGACCTCGGCGGTTCGGTGATCCATCCCGGTGAGCGGTGGGCTGTCTGCCGCGACTCTGAGGGCAGCCCGTTCGCCCTCTCGGCGGATTCTTCCCAGGGCGGGGCGAGCTAGTCGGGCGCTTCTCGTCCGAACGCTATTCCCGAAGCCCAGCGGCAGTGAGGGCCTCGGCGCGATCCGCATAGGCGCGGATGCGCCAAATCCCGCGGACGATCTCGATGTTCTCCTCCGAAATCGCCTACTCCGACATTCCGGCGGCTTCGAGGGCTTCGTCTCGGCTCTCGAACCATTGGTCGCGGATCATCTTTCCGTCGCGGAAGCTGACGACGATCCAGTAGTCGATCTCGATGTTGACGCCGCTTTCACCGCCGCGCGCGTCGTTTCGCTGGTGGACGACGACCCTGTCGGGTCCGCCGTCCATGACCTCGATGTCATCGCTGGAGGGCCGACGCTCGAACGTATCCGCGATCGTGACGTAGAAGTCCCAGGCAGCGTCGCATCCGCGCACGTCCCCTTCCGGCCATAGGTTGCTGGTGATGACCTCGAAGTCCGGGTGCCTGGCTTCGAGCCAGGAAGCCTTGTCGCGGCGATCAAAGGCTTCCAGGGAGTCGCGGAACGTCTCAAGCTCCTCGGACATCGCCCGCCCAGTATCGCTAAGACCGCCCTAGCGACCCTTCCAGTTCGGGTCGCGCTTCTCGGCGAAGGCGGTCGCGCCCTCGATCGCGTCCTCTGAGCCGAAGACCGGGGCCACGAGCTCTCCCTGCTTAGCCCAGAACGTCTCGTCGTCCCAGGACCACTGCTTGTTGAGGACCGTCTTGGAGGCCCGCAGCGCGAGGGGGGCGTTGGCCGCGACCTGCTCGGCGAGCTCGAGGGCGACTTCGAGGGCCTTGCCGGAGTCGGCGAGGCGATTGACGAGCCCGAGCTCGGCCGCACGGTCGGCGGTGATGGTCTCGCCCGTGAGGGCCAGCTCCATCGCGATCGCCGCCGGCAGGCGACGGGGCAGCTCTCGCAGGGCACCGGCCGCGGCGACCAGGCCGCGCCTGGCCTCCGGGATGCCGAGTCTGGCGTCGCGTGCCGCGACCAGCAGGTCGCAGGCGAGAGCGATCTCGAGGCCGCCGGCGACGGCGAAGCCCTCGACCGCGGCGATCAGCGGCTTCTCGGCCGGCTTCTGCACGATCCCGGCGAAGCCGCGGTCCTGCGACCATGGCCGCTCGCCGGCTGGCGAACGCCTTCAGGTCCATTCCCGAGCTGAAGCCCTTGCCCTCGCCCGCGATCACTCCGAGGCTGAGGTCGTCGTCCGAGTCGAGCTCGGTGAGGGCTGCGTCCATCGCCTCCGCCATCGCGAGGTTGACGGCGTTCCGGGCTTCGGGCCGGTTCAGGGTGATCAGGAGAACGCGGTCGCGGCGCTCGGTGAGCAGTGGCTGATCGTTCACGGATGGGGACCCTACAATCGCGTGGCCAGCACGCGCGCCCAGGTAGCTCAGTTGGTAGAGCACATCTCTCGTAAAGATGAGGTCGCCGGTTCGAGCCCGGCCCTGGGCTTTCTAGGCAGCTTTCTTTCGGCTGGCACCGAAGGTGCGCTCGCGATGACAGTTAGCGCACACCAACTCGCAGTTCTTTAGCTCGGCCAGGATCCGTTCCTTGGAATGGGCCGCCCGTCGCGTGTCAGCTAGCACGAGGGTCTTCACCGCCTCAGGCAGGTGATCCCATTCCATTACGTATGGCGGGTAGGTGCGCCCGCAATCGGCGCAAGGTTTCCCCTCCTTCAGTGAGTCAAGCCACGCCACGTACTTTTGCCGGTCGGCTTTCACCTTGACTTGTCTTCGCTTCCTGTTTTCCTGGTACCAGGCCGCGTCGTACTCCCTCTGGCACACCCGGCAGTACGACTGATAACCGTTGCCATAACGGGCGAACGCAGAGAGGGGCAAAGTCAGCTTGCAGCGACCACAGCGTCGTAGTTCAGCCTTCGTACTCATTCTCTGATCGTTCAAGGCTAGGAAGCAACCTGGACAACCCCCCAAGCGGTTGTTCATTTGCCGGCTTTGACACGGCTTATAGGGTCCCGTGTTCAGGAGAGGGATGTGACCAGAGGGACCTCGAAGCTGGCGGTGGCAGGTGCGATGCTCGTCGCGCTTGGGACAACGCTCGTCGTGCTGCCCGCGGCGTCCGGCGCCGAGCGGTCGAAGGGCGGCGGCGCCAAGCGACTCACGATCCTCGGGGCGACGCAGAACACGATTCTCAAGAAGGGACTTCGCGTCCGGCTGCCCGCGAAGCATCGCCGCGGCGTGAAGGTGAAGGCGACCTCCACGACCTTCGATGACCAATCCCCCGCGCGGCTCGCCAAGGTGGCCCGCGCCCGCGGTCAGAAGCGCGTCGTCCGCCTCAAGCTCACGGGAGCCGGGAAGGCGGCGATCAGCAGTTGCGAAGCCCGCCAGATCGTGGTGCGCGCCGGCAAGCGGAAGGCCAGCGCCGCGCTCGTCCGTGACAGCGCGGCATGCAGCCCCAAGCCGATCGACCTGAGCCGAGCCGCCGACTGCGACTTCATCGGCCAGCAACAGGGATCGCTCTGCCTGCTGCCGTTCCCGGACGACTACTACACGACGCCCGACGCGTCCACGGCCACGGGAAGGCGAATCGACTTCCACTCCGGCGCGATGCCCAAGAACGCCGGCGGCACTCCCATCGCCCCGGGTCCGTACCTCCGAAACGACGGCTTCAGCCCCGGCGCGGGGATCGTCCTCCGGGTTCCCGGGCTTGACAGTGCCGGGGCCTTGGCGCAGACGGGGGCGTCACCGATCAACCACCTCGGCCGCTATGCCGATCCAGACGCGCCGGTTGTCGTGATCGACGCGGCCACGGGGCAGCGCCAGCCGATCTGGGTCGAGATCGACTCGAATGCGGGCAGCCCCGACAGCACCGCCCTCGAGATTCATCCGGCGGTCAACTTCGCCTCCGGCCACCGCTACATCGTCGCCCTTCGCAACCTGAGGGACGCGAGCGGCCGGACGATCCAGTCGCCCGAGGGATTCCGCTACTACCGCGACCAGCTCCCCTCGAGCGAGGGGCCGATCAACGCCCAGCGGTCCCGCTTCGAGTCGATCTTCAGCACGCTGCGGGGCGCCGGGATCAGACGCTCGAACCTCTACGTGGCCTGGGACTTCACCGTCGCGACGGACGAGAACATCGCCGCGCGCGAGCTGGACATCCGAGACGACGCGCTGGCGTCGCAGGGCGACACAACGCCCGGCAACGGCGTCATGGACGGGAACGCGCCGGACTTCCAGGTCACCCAGATCAACGATTTCACCCCCGTTCAGGATCCTGAGATCGCGCGCCGCGTTCGGGGCACCTTCACGGTCCCCTGCTACCTGCAGCCGAACTGCGGCCCGGGCGGCAGCTTCCAGCTCGGCGCCGACGGGTTGCCAAGCCGCAACACCGGCAACGACTGGACCGCCAACTTCGATTGCATCATCCCCCGCACGGCGGTCGACGGGACTCCTGCGCCCGCCCGCCCGGCGATCTACGGGCACGGCCTATTCGGGAGCGCCTCGGAGGTGTTCAACGCCGACATCCAGCAGGAACTCGCCAACAGCCACGGCTTCGTCCTCTGCGCGACGGACGAGATCGGGATGTCGAACGGAGATCTGGGCAACACCCTCGGGATCCTCAGCGACCTCTCCAAGTTCAACCAGCTCGCTGACCGCCTCCAGCAGGGTCTCCTCGACGAGATCTTCCTCGGTCGGCTGATGGCGATGCCGGGCGGGTTTGCGTCGGACGGAGCGTTCCACGTCGACGGCACGACGAGCAGCGACTCGGTCATCGACGACACCGAGCTCTACTACCAGGGCTCCAGCCAGGGCGGGATCATGGGCGGCGCGCTCACGGCCGTCGACCCGGACTTCACACGCTCCGTGCTCAACGTGCCGGCGATGAACTACTCGGTGCTGCTGCCGCGCTCGGTGGACTACGACGAGTTCGCGCTGATCCTCAACAACTCGTACACGGACCCGCTTGCCAGGACGCTGATCCTCTCCGTGATCCAGATGCTCTGGGATCGCGGCGAGCCGAACGGCTACGCCCACCGGATGACCACGAATCCGCTGCCCGGGACGCCGCCGCACACGGTGCTGATGAACGTCGCGCTGGGCGATCACCAGGTGACGAACTTCCAGTCCGACGTCGAGGCCCGCACGATCGGCGCCTCGACGCACACCCCGATCATCGACGCGGGCCGCTGGCCTGACTACGACATCCTCTGGAACGTCCCCGCGATCACGAGCTATCCCTTCGACGGCTCGGCGGTCGTCTACGGCGACATCGGCCCGGTGCGCCCCAACCCGAGCCCACCGCCGGACACGATCGGGGTGCCGCCCCCGCCCTTCACAAACACGCCGAACCGCGACGGCGAGGATCCCCATGGCGCCCCACGCGGAGCCCCGCTTGCCCTGCAGCTGATCTCCGACTTCCTCAAGCCGAACGGGGCGGTGACCAATCCGTGCGGTGCGAGCCCTTGCTATTCCGGGGGCTACACCGGACCCGGCCCGTAGCGCTCAGGGCAGTCCCGCGGCGCGGCGGATGAACCCGAGCCGGCTCGCCACGCGGGCGTAGATGCTCGGCCCGCCGAGCCCGCAGGGGAAGGGACCGGCGCTGACCACGCCGACCAGGCGGGGGCCCCCGGGCGTGTCCGCGACGATCGGGCCGCCGCTGTCGCCGGAGCAGGAGGTCGAGTGGTAAGGGAGACGGCTGTGGAAGCGGCGGATCCGCTTGCCCAGGGCGCAGATCATCGTCGCCTGCTGGAAGCCGCGGTCCTTGCCGAAGAGGTGGTCGCATACCCGCCCGGCGTAGATGCGCTCCTTGGTCGCCTTCAGGCGCCGGGCGACGTTGAATCCCCAGGCGCTCCGCGTGCCGAAGCCCCCCGTCCGAATGATCCGCCCGGGCCTCGTTGCCGCCTTCGACTCCGCCCGCGTCGGCAGCGCGATTGGCTGTGCCTCGGGTGCCCTCGCCAGAGTGAGGACCGCGAAGTCCCTCTCCACCTTGCGCCCGTTGTACGTCGGGTCGATCGCGACGGCGCTCACCTTGGTCCGGGGCAGCCGACGCTTCGGCGCGATCGACGGAGTGCCGGCGAAGACGGAGAGTTGCTTGCGCTTGCCGCCCCTCGCGCAGTGCGCGGCGGTCAGCACCTTGTTCGGCGCGATCATGGAGCCGCTGCAGATCAGCCGCCGCTTCTGCTCGAGCGCGACGGTGAACTGCCAGCCCGCCACGTTCGCCTTGCCGCCGCCGACGATCCGGGGTGAGGCCGGTTCGGCGCCGCTCAGGCCGGGAGATCCGACGACGACGGCGACGCCGAGGACCCCCCCGGCGCACACGAGGCGCCTTCTCACCTCCGTCTAGTCCCCCTGGATCGCGCGATAGCGCTCTGCGAAGAAGTCGAGGGCGCTCCGCCGTTGGTCCTCGGCCGACAGCAGCTCCGAATACCGGAGCTGAGCGCCCGTGAACCCGGTGGCGTTCCAGAGCACGCCGGAGGCGCGTCCGGCGTCCCAGGGTCTGACATACAGGTAGGGCTCGTCGTGGTTCTCGTCACCGGGTGACGCTCCGAAGTCGGCGCGCGTCCCGCGCCCCTTGTCACCGATCTCTATCGCGACATCGAAGTGCTCGGGCCAGACCCGCACCAGCGAGGAGTCGGCCTCGAATTCGTCCGCCCGCAGCTGCTCGAGCACCGAGCATGCGAACCCGTACAGGTCGCCGAGCGCGCGGGCGGCGGCCTCGTCCACCTCCGGCGGGAGCGGCTCCCGCGTCTCCTCGTGACCGCGCTGCCGGACCAGCTCGGCCCCGTCCACCCGTACCTGGCAGTCGGTCCCGCCCTCGTCGAAGAACGGGGTTCCGAAGCCGCCGCGGGTGTAGCGGAGCGAAATCTCGCCATCGGGCTTGCGGGCAGGTGCGACGACCGCCCCGGCCACCTCGTGGAGGGCGACTCGCGTCTCCGCGAACCTGGACGGCAGCGGCTCCAGCCGCTTCCAGGCCCCCACCCAGCGCTCGGCGCACCATGACCGCAGGTCGGGGTCCTGCTGGACGATCTCGTCCCAGGTGAGATCTCCGCGGTTGTGGACCGGCGAGACCAAGTCCCGCCCCTCGGGGACCTCGCCCGGCTCCACAGGGTCGTCGGAGTACCGCGGCGGGCCGACCGCGGGCGGAGAGGGCTCAAGGACGCGCGCCTCGTAGTCGCCGCCCAGCTTGTCCTCCGCCTCGGCCCGCGGGTTGGCCATCGCTCAACCCTAGTGGCCGCCGCCCGGCGATTCGCGTCATAGGCTGCGCAGCTGTGGCGATCACCTCCGAGCCGTGATGAGCGCGACCATCGTCATCCCGTCGACGATGCGGCGTGACACGGTCCGGCCGGTGGTCGAGGCCGCCGTGGCATCGGTCGCCGGGATGGAGGGCGGCGAGGTCATCCTGGTCGCCAACGGCCCCGCCGAGGGGCGCCGCAGCCTCGACTTCCGCTCACCGCGGCTCCGGGTCGTCGAGTGTCCGATCCCCCGGATGTCCGCCGCCCGCAACGCGGGCAGGTCCCAGGCGGGGAACGACGTCGTCCTGTTCACCGACGACGATTGCTTCATCTCCGCCGCGTGGGCGGAGCGAGTCACCCGGCGGCTGCGCGAGGGGGAGGTCTCGGTAGCCACGCATCTCGAGACGCGCCGCGATGGGCCCGTGACCAGCTTCCTCGACTACCAGCGGATCTTCCATCCGCGCCCTCTCGACGGATCGACTGTCGAGTACCCGCTCGCGTCGTGCATGGGCTTTCGGCGGGACCTGATCGGTTTCGCCTTCGACGAGGATTTGGACTCAGGCGACGAATTGCAGTTCGGCGCCCGGCTGCGCGATGCCGGCATCTCGACCGCCTACGACGCGGAAGCGACCCCGCCGATCCACGTGGTCCCCGAGCGTCTCGATTCCGTCACGGAGCGGTTCCACCGGTACGGGGTGAGCAACGCGAGAGTGCTCCTCTGGAAGGACCGGCGGGAGTTCTCGATCCCCTCCGCAACCTCCCTCTACTCGTCGCTGTGCGGGAATCTGATTACGACGCCGCGGCGCTTCGAGGAGGTCGGCGATCCCAGTCTCCGGCAGGCGCTCGCGACCTTGGAGCTCGCCCTGCTGGGCTCCTTTCTGGTCGGCTACCTCGACGAGGCCGGGCGCGCCCTCGGGAAGGAGTTCATTCGCGTGGATCAGGAGAGTCTTGATGGCGGATGGAGTGAGATCGAACGGCAGCTGGCTGAGGACTTCGCCTGGAACGGAGACTGGCGCCGGCTCCCACTCGACTTCGACGGTTGGCTCACGCCTCGAGCGACGAGGCCACCCGCCCTGGCGCTCGATGTCGCGGACGTACTGCAGCACGGCGCCCCGCTTATACGAGACCCAGGGCCCGACCCGGATCTCGACAAGGGTGGGGAGATCAGCGCTCGGCGCGCCGAAGAGGTTCACGCCGGCGTGAACGAAATCTGGGTGGAGATGCGCGAGGGACGGGTGCCCCCTGAGGAGGAAGCGATCGCTCGGCGACTCCGCGAGGCCGGGATCCCCTTCCGGGATGGCCTTCAAACGATGGAGACGATCGCCCTAGGGCCGGTTCAGCCGGCCACGGCTTCGCCATAGGCGCGGCCCTGTGGCCGTTTAGAGCCGAACGAGCTTCTCGGAGGAGATCTCGCGGGTGACGCCGCGGAAATCGAGGACCAGCGGGGAGCGCTCCACCACATCGGCGTAGTCGATCGAGGGGTGGGCGGTCACGATGCAGACGAGGTCAGCGGACGCCAGCGACTCTTCCAGCGGGGCCGAGGACATCTCTAGGTCGATCAGCTCGGGCACGTGAGGGTCGTGGTAGGAGACGTCGGCACCGAGGTCACGGAGCAGGTGGATGATCTTCAGCGCCGGTGACTCGCGCATGTCGCCGACGCCGGCCTTGTAGGAGACCCCGAGTAGGACCACCCTGGAGCCGTTGGTCGGCTTCGCGACCTCGTTCAGAGCCCGCTCGATCCGGCGCACGCACCACTGCGGCTGGTTCTGGTTGATCTTCCCGGCGAGCTCGATGAACTCGGTGTAGAAGTCGTGCTCGCGGGCTTTGTAGGAGAGGTAGAAGGGATCGACGGGGAGGCAGTGGCCCCCCATGCCCGGCCCCGGGTCGAAACGCATGAACCCGAACGGCTTGGAGGCGGCGGCCTCCACGACCTCCCAGACGTCGACCTCGAGCCGCTCGCAGAGCATCGCCAGCTCGTTGACGAGCGCGATGTTGACCGAGCGGAAGATGTTCTCGAGCAGCTTGGTGAGCTCCGCCGCGTCCGGGGTCGAGACCTCGACCACCTCGTCGCAGATCTGGCTGTAGAGGTCCACCGCGCGGTCGCGGCACGCGTCGGTCAGCCCGCCGACCACCTTCGGGGTGGTCCGGATGGTGTAGTCGGTGCGGCCCGGATCGATCCGCTCTGGCGAGAAAGCCAGGTGGAAGTCGCGGCCCGCGGCGAGACCGGACTCCTCCAGGATCGGGCGGAGCCGCTCGCGGGTCGTGCCTGGATAGGTCGTCGACTCGAGCACGACAAGCTGGCCCTTCCTCATCACGGCCGCCAGCGAGGTCGCGGCGTCGATCATGTAGCTCAGATCCGGCTCGCGTGAGTTCGTGAGGGGAGTGGGGACGCAGATGATCACTGCGTCGCACGAGCTCAGATCCGCGTAATTGTTCGTCGCCGTGAGCCGCCCGCCGAGCGCTGCGACCTTCTCCGAGGGAACGTCCTCGATGTAGCTCTTGCCGGCTGCGAGCGAGTCGATCTTCCGCGGATCGGCATCGAGGCCGGCGACCTCGTGGCCCTCCTCGGCGAACGCGACGGCGAGCGGAAGCCCGACGTAGCCCAACCCCACGACCCCTACTCTCATGCGCCCAGTGTAGGACGCCGCTACTTCCCGCTGGATTTCGGCTTGCGTGTCTCACGGGCCTTTTTGTCCAGCCCGGGCGGGCACGGCGCTCTCGATGATGTGGTCGACGTAGAGCTTGCAGGCCGCGGCCGTTCGGATCCGGCGGAAGCCGGTGCGGTTGACGGCCGTGAGGTTGCCGATCACCGCGGGGGCGTCCACTCCGAGCGCCTTTTGGAGCAGGCTGACGTCGTCGGCCTGGACGCTCACGGTGATCGGTCCGCCGCTGCTCGTCACCTGCCCCGCCGGCCAATACGGGCCCTGGTCGGGGCGATAGGGGATGGCCGCGTCCATTCCGGCCGGCAGGTGCGTGTCGAAGCCGGGCGCCCTCACCTGAATCCCGGTCACCGGGCTGACGTACTGGATCGAGAGCGTCCACCGGCCGGGTGGCAGGTTGATCGTCTGGCTCGCCGTCTGCCCGGGCGAGAGGTTGTTGTCGAGCGGCGCCTGCTTGCGGGCGCTGACGCCTCCCTCGCTCACTACCCCACCGGCCGTTCCGGCCTTCCAGTAGAGCCTCTTCGCGATCACCGGCCTCGGCCAGACCAGGGCCTCGCCGCCTCCGGCGAGGACCTTCTGGAACTTCGGGCGGTCGCATCGGAAGATCCGCCCGGGTCTCGCCTCCTCCGCGAGGATCGCGATAGGCGGAGTGGACCCCGTTCTCCTCCAGAGCTTGTATGAGGAGTTCGAGGCGGCCAGCGTCCAGCCGGGTGGTGCCTGGCTCTGGTAGACGGCGCTGGTGGTCACCGCGTACGGGAACTGATTGAGGACGTCGAACGGAACCGAGTCGAAGTCGACGGGCAGGCGCTGCGTCTTTGCCCCGGTGGAGGGGACCCTGATCTCCGAGTTGTAGGCGGGGCTGTAGACGGTCGCGGTACGGAGGGCATAGTCGGTGAACCGGTCGCTCGTCAGCGCAAGCACCTTCTGCCCGGCCACCTGCCCACGGAAGCCGGCCAGCTGCTCCAGGCGGCCGGTGGGCGCGACGATCGTGTCCCGCAGCGCGAGGAACGATGAATATGCAGCCAGCGCCAGGAAGGCGACTGCGAATGCGCGCTTCGCCGGGGCCCCGCCCGGCGCCAGGAGCGCCGTGACCACGAGGAGCATCACCACCGATGCCGGCACGATGACCGCCTTGGCGAGAATGTAGAGGCCCCCGTTTTCGATGAACTTCGTCAGCACGTAGATGACGAACCCGGCGACGACCGCCGCAGCCACCGCGTAGTCGCGGCGACGCAGCCACCAGGCGAAGCCGACGATCAGCCCGGCGAACCCGACCAGGCCGAACAGCCAGTAGATCCAGTCATGGGAGAAGTCGTGGGTGCCGAGCAGCCAGTTTCCGCTCGGCCAGATCCCGAGGGTCTCGAGTGGCGAGACGACGAAGCGGAGCTTCGAGTTGGTGTCCGCCACGTTGCCGATCGAGCCCGATTGAAAGAAGTCCAGGACCTTCGGGAGCTCGATCAGCCCGACGACGACCAACACGACCGCCGCGGGGATCACGATCGGCCGCGAAGCCCGGATCGCCTGCCGGACGCCCCACGGACCGCTCTCCGCGCGGATGCGGACCAGGTGCGCAACGAGCCAGAGACCCGCGGTGATCGCAATCCAGCCGACGCCGGGCAGGCTGTAGACGGGGACCATCGCGGCCGTGATCAGCGCCAGCCCGATGACGGTCGCGACGCGGCCGTCCGGCTCCCGTTCGATCTCGCGCAGGCCGATCGCGAAGGCGACCAGGAACATGGCGGCGATCAGCTCCTTGAAGCCTGCGATGCCGAGCACCGACGCGCTCAGGTAGGCGAGACCCACCAATGTGGCTCCCACGATGTGCCTCCAGCCCGGAAGCTCTTTGAGCACGCCCAGCGATGTGATCGCCGTGAGCACGGGAGCGGCGAGGAGCAGCCCGAGCCAGGCGTTCAGGGGCTCGGTGCCGAGCAGGTTGGCGACCGTCGCCACCAGGCTGTGGGGCCCCACCGGATAACCGTTGACGATGCTCTGCGGCTGCGGACCGTGCGGGTCGAGCAGATAGTCGGTGTCGACCAGGTGCATCGCCAAGTCGTTGTTGAGGCCGACCCCCGGTATCCCGAGGTGACCGCTGGCGATGAACGGCAGCGAGACGAGGAGCCCCGCGATCAGGGCCACCGGCAGCGCGAGGCCGACCGACAGGCCGAGGATCGCCTCGCGACGGACGACCAGGAACACGATCGACGTGACGACGACGATCGCGCAGCAGACGAGCGAGCTGGCGGCATCGCCGGGCAGGCGGATCGCTACGGTGCAGATCAGGATCAGGACCGCGAGCCCAATCGGGCCCTCGAGGAAGGTCGCCCGGTGACGGCCCAGCGCCAGGAGCAGCGCGCGACCGACCAGAAGCGAGGCGAGCAGGATTATCCCTGCAGAGAGGTAGGTTCCGGAGAAGGTGGCCAAGTAGGTGGCGGGGGAGGATATGGAGTCGGCCCGTAAGCCGGACTAAGCCCTAGGAGACGATCCGATTGCGCTCGGACTCGCCGCGCTCCCGTCCGAGCGTCACGAACTGGGCGACCGGATAGCCCCAGTGCAGCCGGCGCACGACTCCCCAGTCGGACCGGCGGCGCAGGGACTCGATGAACTGCCCGCGCTGACCGATCCGCTCGCGGTTGCCCGAGATCCAGCGGTAGCTGTCGAGCTTGGCGCGCAGGAAGGAGGGACCCCGCAGCAGGCAATAGCCCCAGATCATCAGCTCGGTGAGCAGGAGGAGGGGCGCGAGCGCGAGGCGAGTCGGGAGGCGGGTGTCGGCGAGCAGCATCGACCAGCGGTTGCGCTCCAGGAGGAACAGCTTGTGGGGGAACATCGTCAGGTGGTAGTCGTGGCTGACCGTCGAGGCAGGAACGCAGTAGATCTCGCGGCCGGCCAGCTGGAGCAGCCAGGAGAGCTCCACGTCCTCGTGGTAGAGGAAGCCTCTCTCGAACCACCCCCCGATCGACTCGAACAGATCGCGGCGGATCAGGAAGGCGGCACCGTGCAACCCGCTGACCAGGAACGGAGCGACGCCGGCCAGCTCCCTCGGCTCCTCCAGCCACCGGTTGAAGCCGAGGCCGGTGACGTGGACGTTCTGCCCCGCCGCGTTGATTCGGCCCGGATCCGACTCGAGCACGATCAGCGGGCAGACCGCGCCGGCGTCCGGCGTCGCCTCTAGGAAGGCGATCAGGGGATCGAGCCAGCCTGGACTGACGATCACGTCCATGTTGAGCACCGCGACGTAGGCGCCGCGTGCCTCGGCCAGCGCGACGTTGACCGCGCCCGCGTAGCCCCGGTTCGTGGGGGAACGGAGCAGCCTGACCGAGTCGTCCCTCTCGGCCGTCGCCTCCGCGATCCGGTCGCTGCCGTCGGAGGAGGCGTTGTCCACAACCAGCACCTCGGTCGGCATCTCGCCCGTGTCGTCGACCAGGGCCTCCAGGCAGCGGCCAAGCGCGTCGGCGCCGTTGTAGTTGACGACTACGACCGAGACCAGCGGTGTCAGCTCGTGCCGCCCCCGGTGGCGGCTTCCTCCTCGAGCGTCCGGCTCAGCCGGCCGCTGAAGATGGAGATGAAGAGAACCGCCGAGATCACCTGCAGGCCGAGCACCAGGAAGCTGGTCGTGAGCACGAGGCCGCGGGTGTCGGTGAAGACGTTGTTGCCCGCCCACTGGATCGTCAGCTGGATCAGCTTGGCGACCGAGCCGAGCAGCAGCACGAGTCCGACCAGGCCGACCGCCAGCCGGAAGCGGACCGAGATCACCCGGCGCAGCCAGCGCGGCACCTGCTTGCCCGCCTCGACCCCGTAGAGGGCGGCGGCGACTCCGAAGATCACGAGCTGGAAGGCGGCCAGGACTCCGAGCGCGGCGACGATGAAGCTGTGGATGTTGAGCCCGAGATAGGAGGTGTGGACGGGCCCGTTCGAGAGCAGCACCGCGCCGGTGACGGAGATCGCCATCAGGACGAGGCCCGGCACGATGAACGTCAGCGTCGGGTTGTAGATCAGCAGCAGCACGATCACGCGGCCGAGAATGCGGACGCCGTCCTTCCACGGGCTGAGCTTCTTCTCGCCGACGCGCGGCAGGTATGAGATCGGGATCTCCGCCTCGCGCAGTCCGCGGGCCTTCGCCTTGATTCCGATCTCGGTCTCGATGTCGAAGCCGCGGGCCTCGGTGCCGAGCTTCACGGCCTCGGAGCGGCGGATGGCGTAGAGCCCCGTGAGCTGATCCGCTCCCTCGAGTCCGTGGCTGATCGCGAGCAGCTTGTTGAACAGCCAGTTGCCGACCCGGTTGACGAAGGGCATGCTCTGCGGCTCGGACTCCCGCACGCCCCTGACGAGGTCGTGGTCGTCGAGCAGCTCCACCATCTCCTTGATCGCCGGCACCGGGTAGGTGGCGTCCGCGTCCATGATCACCACGTTCTGGCCCTGAGCCTCGGATATGCCGGTGCGGATCGCGACCCCCTTGCCCCGGTTGGAGGCGTGGCGGATCAGACGAACCGGGTAACGCTCGGCGACCTCGGCGGTGTCGTCGGTCGAGCCGTCGTCCACGACCAGGACCTCGTAGCTCGAGTCGAGGTACTCGCCGAGCTCATCGAGCACGTGCGGCAGAGCCGCGCCCTCGTTGTAGGCGGGCAGCACGACGCTCGTGCGGACGCGATCGGCGTTCGCAGGCGGGGGTTCCTCGGCTCGCCTCTCGGTGGTGACCGCCATTGAGTCCGGCAAGGATAGGAGCGGAGGACAGACCCGGCGAGATCAGCCTCTCGCGCGCTCCGCCGCCTTCCGCCCCTCGAGGATCTCCTCCCTCTCCCGCAGGCGGTTGCGCCGGCGCGTCTCGGCCTCGCGCTGGCGGCGCTCCTCGTCGGGCGTCTCGGGAATGAGAGGCGGCACTCCGATCGGCTCGCCGTTCGCGTCCACCGCGACCATGGTCATGTAGGCGGTGCTGGTGTGCCGAACCTCGGCGGTGACGGCGTTCTCGGCCTCGACCCTGACGCCGACCTCCATTGACGTCCTCCAGACGGCGTTGACGCACGCGCGGCAGCGCAGCAGCTCACCGACGTGCACCGGCTCCGTGAAGGTCATCCGGTCCATCCCGGCCGTCACCACGCGGTTGCCGCTGTGGCGGATCGCCGCGATCCCGGCCACCTCATCGCACATCCGCATCACCACGCCGCCGTGGACGAAACCTGCCGAGTTGGCGTCCTGGATGCTCATCCAGCGGATCAGCTCCGAGCTCGAGCGGGAAACCGGGCGCGGCTCGTGGTCCTCCGTCATCGGACGCGATCCTAGTGCGCACTACCCTGCGCCCGAGCCATGGCCCGACACGCTGACATCACCGTGGTGATCCCCTGCTTCAACCACGGGCGCTTCCTGCTCGAATCGGTCGAGCGCGCGCTCGGCCAGGACGGCGGGCCGCCTCAGGTGATCGTCGTGGACGACGGCTCGACCGACGAGGAGACCCTGCGTGCGCTCGACGAGGTCCCCGGGGAGGTCGAGGTGATCAGGCAGCGGAACGCGGGCGTGGCGGCCGCTCGAAACGCCGGGTTCGAGAACTCGGACTCGGAGCTGCTCCTGATGGTCGATGCGGACGACCGGCTCACCACGGACGCGCTCGACGTCCTGCGGCCGCCGCTCGAGGCGAACGCGGACGTCGGGTACTGCTACGGGCTGATGAAGCTGATGGGCACCTGGTCGGGCGTCCTGCGCTTCCCCGACTTCGACCCCTACATCCTTCTGCACCGCTCGATTGCCGGGGCGCAGCTGGGCCTCGTCCGGCGCCGGTGCTGGGAGGACGCGGGCGGCTTCGATCCCACGATCGACGGCTACGAGGACTGGGATTTCTCGCTGAGCGCGCTCGAGAAGGGCTGGCGCGGGCTGCAGATCGATCGCGTCACCCACGAGTACCGCAAGCACGAGCGTTCCGGCAACGAGGAGCACCGCCGCCGCTACCGTCACGTCTACCGCCAGATTCGCGCCAAGCACGCCGCCCTCTTCGCACGCCGCAGGGAGTTCGCGCGGCAGACCGACCTGGGGCCGCTCCACCGCCTCGCCTACCGGACATACTTCGCCTGGCGGCCGATCCCGGCCCCGATCGAGAAGGCGCTCTACTCGAGGGTGCTCTTCCGCCGAGATCGGCCCGCGATCCGCTAGGCCGCGGCGCGGCAGAGGAAGAGGTGCTCCTCCGGATCGAGCTCGGCGCGCTGCATCGTCTCGGGGTCGAAGAGCTCCGCGGCCGTCCGATCTCCCACCTCGAAGCCGGCCTCCCGGAGCCGGTCCGGCAGGTCGTTGCCGTAGATCCGAACATGGTCCTGCTGGCCGAAGGCGACCATTCGCCCGAGCGGCGAGGTGATCGAGGGGTCCTCGTAGGTCGTGACCTCAGGCCGGTAGGGAACCTGGACCAGCGCCAGCCCTCCGTCCGCCAGCACCCGTCGCAGCTCGTGCATGGCGGCTCGATCGTCGGGGACGTGCTCGAGGACGTGGCTGCAGAGCACGAGGTCGAAGGACGAGTCCGGGAGGTCCATGTCGGAGATGTCGAGTCGGAGGTCGGCGGGAGCGTGGAGGTCAGCCGTGACCCGCTCGACTCCCGGCAGCCGCGCGAAGACCGGGTCGAAGAGCGGCTCCGGCGCGAAGTGGAGGAGGCGGTGGCCGGGCAGGTCGCCGCGCCAGATCAGCAGGGCGATCGCGCGGTGGCGCGGATGTGAGCGGCAGCGGGGACAGATTGCGCCCCAGCCCGAGAGCCGCCGGCGGGACATGCGGCGGAATTGGCCACCGCAGCACGGGCATTCCCGTCCCCGGCCGCGCAGGACCCCGGCGCTGAGCCGCGCGTTGGCGTCCGCCGCGGCATAGAAGACCCGTGCGAGCCGGTGGTGGCGCAGCACCCATTCGATCGCCCTCGCCAGCCAGGCCGCGACGCGGAGCCGCGGCGTGGGGCGTTCGAAGACGGGACCCCCCTCGGTCCTCGCCGCGGCGGAGCTAGCCACGGGCGCCGATCCGGCGGAGCAGCTTGACGACACCGCGCGGCTCGGGATGGGGCCAGGAGGAGATCCTGGGGAGGATCGCTCGGCGCAGCCCCTCCCAGGAGCGCATGATTCCCCGCTGTAGCGGGTTCCGCGCCCAACCCAGCCGGATCTCGCGAGCCTCGTTGAGCTGCACCCAGACGTCGGTGGTCGTCTTGCTGGTCGGGTGGTAGCGGAAGTTCAGGTATGGCTCGTCGATGCGATCGACACGCACCCCGCGGAGCAGCCGCAGGTAGTAGTCGTAATCGGCCGCGTCCTTGTAGCGCGGGTTCAGTGACGGGGCCTGCTCGAGCAGCTCGCGCCGCCAGATGATCGTGGGCGTGGTGACGAAGGCTCCGAAGTAGAGATACTTCCGCCAGCTGAACCTCGGAGGGACCAGGGTCCGGAAGACCTCGCCGTGCTCGTCGATGTAGTTGACGGCGCCGAAGATCGCGCTCACCGCCGGATGCCGCTCCAGATGGTCGAGCGCTCTATCGACCGCGCCAGGGATGTAGGCGTCGTCGGCGTTCACCCAGGCGAGCAGGTCGCCCTTGGCGAGGCGCAGTCCCTTGTTGACCGCCTCCGTCTGGCCGCTGTCCGGTTCGGAGATCCACCTCAGGTGGGGGTCATCCCGTCCCTCGAGCAGCTCGACGGTGCCGTCGTCGGATGCACCGTCGACGACGACGTGCTCGTGCGGAGTCCTCAGTGCCGCGACGCTGTCGAGTGTCTCCGGCAGGTAGCTCGCCATGTTCCGCGTGGGGGTGATCACAGAGAGCATCGTCATCCGGCGGGGGAGAGTAGGCGTTCCGAGGACGGCCTATATTGGCGCCCCGTGGCGGAGCCGAACGACCCCAACTCGCCCCTTCCCCGCATCGAGGGGACGAGCAGGCGCGCCCTGATCACGGGCATCTCCGGCCAGGACGGTTCCTATCTGGCCGAGCTGCTCCTGGAGAAAGGCTACGAGGTCCACGGCATCGTCCGCCGCTCCTCGAGCTTCAACACCGACCGGATCGACCACCTCTACCACGATCCGCACGAGCAGGGCGTCCGGCTGTTCACCCACTACGGCGACCTCTCCGACTCTGTCGCGCTGGTGAAGCTGCTCTACGAGCTGCAGCCCGATGAGGTCTACCACCTCGGCGCCCAGAGCCACGTCCGAGTCTCCTTCGACATTCCCGAGTACACCTTCGACATCACGGGCGCCGGCACGATCCGGCTGCTCGAGGCGATCAGGGAGGCGGGAGTGAGCACCCGGTTCTACCAAGCCTCCTCGTCGGAGATGTTCGGCGCGGCGCCGCCGCCCCAAAACGAGCAGACGCCCTTCCACCCGCGCAGCCCCTACGGCGTCGCCAAGGTCGCCTCCTACTGGGCGACGGTGAACTACCGCGAGGCCTACGACCTGTTCGCCGTCAACGGGATCCTCTTCAACCACGAATCCCCGCGACGGGGCGAGACCTTCGTCACCCGCAAGATCACGCGCGCCGTCGCCCGGATCGCCGCCGGCCTGCAGGACAAGCTCTACCTAGGCAACCTCGACGCCAAGCGGGACTGGGGCTATGCCCCGGACTACGTCGAGGCGATGTGGATGATGCTGCAGGCCGATGAGCCCGAGGACTTCGTGATCGCGACGGGCGAGACGCACACCGTGCGCGAGGCCGTTGAGATCGCGTTCGCCCGCAAGGGCCTCGATCCAGACGAGCATGTCGAGATCGATCCGAAGTACTACAGGCCCTCGGAGGTCGACCATCTCCTCGGCGACGCCAGCAAGGCGAAGGAGAAGCTGGGCTGGGAGCCGAGCGTGCGGTTCAAGGAGCTGGTCGAGCTGATGGTGGACGCGGATGTCGCGTCACTGGACGACCAGCTCGCGGGCAAGGTCACGCGCTCCGGCTACGACTAGCGGCCGGGACGCGATGCCAGGCAGCTCACTCTCCTACTGCAAGCTCTGCGAGCTCGAGGATTTCCGCGACCCGGACCTCCGGGAGCTGATGCGCGACATGGCGGGGGTGGGGCCGGAGCGGCCGGACTATCCGGACGGCGAGGAGCACCGCAAGCCCTGGGAGGTGGCGATGAGCGCCCGCGCTCTGCGCGACTTCGGGGCGCTCCGCGAGGACGCCGAGATCCTCGGTGTCGGGGCCGGCAGCGAGACGACGATCTTCTGGCTCACGCGGCACGTCAAACGGGTCTTCGCGACCGACCTCTACCTGACCGAGGACTCGTGGTCGGCGATGGATTCAGGCGCCGGGATGCTCCACGCACCGGAGAGCGAGACGACGCTCGACTGGAACCCGCGCCGGCTCGTGGTTCAGCACATGAACGCGCTCGAGCTGCGCTACGAGGACAACTCCTTCGACGGGATCTTCTCCTCGGGGTCGATCGAGCACTTCGGCGGCCTCGACGACATCCACCGCAGCGTCGAGGAGATGTACCGCGTCGTCCGGCCCGGCGGGGTGGTCGCCCTCGCGACAGAGTTCCGCCTGGCAGGGCCGCCGCCCGGCCTGCCCGGTACCACCCTCTTCGACCAGTCGGAGCTGCGTCAGGTTCTCCTCGATGGTCTCGACTGGGAACTTGCTTCCCCGCTCGACTTCTCGATCTCCGACGAAACGATGGCGGCGCCCGTGGACTTCGACAGCCTTTTCGAGGTGCTCGATGGCCCGTCGATCGCAGATCGGGTCAAGAGGCGCCTGGGTGGGGAAAGCCATCCGCCGGCGATCCGGCATCTGCCGACGCCGTATCCGCACATCGTGCTGCGCAAAGGGGACCACCTCTGGACCAGCGTCCACGCGGCGCTGATCAAGCCGGGCGGCTGACGGGCAGGCCTGCAATCCGACCCGGGGGAGCGTTGCCCGTACCTCTGCTTCAATCCCAGCCGTGCCGGATCCGAAGCATGAGATCGCGGTGAAGGGGCCGCTGCTCGAGAGGATGAAACGCCGGACGCTGCTGCTGTTCGTTCGGTTGCTCCGCGTTCCCTACCGCCTGCTGACACTGCCGCTGAAGGAGCTTCGCGGAGAGGTCGCCTCGCTGCGCGCGGCGGCCGTTGAGTCGCTCGCCTACGTCGGGGTCGAGCTGCGCAGGATCGGGGATCTGGTCGAGCGGGGAAGCGCGCAAGCCGCTCCGACGGCCGAGGAGACGGCCCTGGCGGGGCTGGAGGTGCACGGACCGGTACTCGTCGTCGGGCGCCGCGGCGAGAAGGCCGGTCTCTCGCTCACCTCCCGCGGCTACGACGTGACTCAAGTGGATGGCCTCGAAGACCTGGACGCCGGAGGGCGGCGTTTCGGGGCGGTGCTCTACATGAGAGAGGCGTCTGAAGCGAATACTCTCGATCTGCAGCGGATCGCCGAGCTGCTCGCCCAAGATGGGGCACTCGTGATGGGGGTCGCAAGCGGAATGGGCGGGAACGGCTCAGGGAACGGGTTCGGCGAGGGCTCACTGGATGAGCTCGCCGGCTGGGCGGTGGCCGAGCGGATCGTGGTGGCCCGGCGCAGTTCCTCCGGCTGATGACCCTGCCAAACCGGAGCGTCTGGATCGATGTTCAGGGCTGCCAGAACGTCGCCAACTTCGAGCGAGGGATCGCGCGCCAGGCCGCCGAGTCGACCGAGGCGCTGCTGCAGGTCGCCCCGGAAGTCGTGCACACAGTCGGGCTCACCCCGGCTCTGCCGGTGCCGGCGTCGCTGGACTTCGTCCACGGCACGGGAAAGCTGGGTTGGGTGAGCGGCAAGGGCTCCCAGCCCGATCCCAGGCCGTCGATCTATCACGTCACTTCCCCGTTCGAGGGCCCGACGCCGTCCGTGACACTCGAGGAGCAGTGGCCCCGCTGGGCACGGCGGCCGGGGACGAGGCTGGTGGTCACCCTCCACGACCTGATCCCGTTGATCTTCGCCGAGCACTACGTCGAACCTGATCCGATCAACATGTCCCGCTGGCTCGCCCGCCTCGGCATCGTTCGAACGGCCGACCACATCCTCGCCGTGTCCCAATGCTCCGCGGCGGACGCAGTGGAGCATCTGCAAGTCGATGAGAACCGGATCACGGTTATCGACGCGGGGACCTCCGTTCAGATCGCCTCTATGGTCGGCTCTAGCGAGGAGGCGGCGAAGATCCTCGAGGGCAGGTTCCCGGGCCTGCGCGACGGCTTCCTCTTCTACGTCGGCGGGGGGGACTGGCGCAAGAACGTCACCGGATTGATCGAGGCGTACGCCCGGCTCCCCGAGCAGTTTCGCGATCGCCATCAGCTGGTCATCACGTACAAGCTCAGCTACAACGCGCAAGAGGAGCTCGAGGAGTTCGCGGGGGAGCTGGGGATCCACGGCCACCAGCTGCTGCTCACCGGTTTCGTTCCGGATCGCGAGCTCAGCGCGCTCTACCGGCGCTGCGGGCTCTTCGTCTTTCCGTCGCTCTACGAGGGTGCCGGGCTCCCGATTCTGGAGGCCATGGCCTGCGGCGCTCCGGTGATCGGCAGCAACGTCTCATCGGTCCCCGAGATCCTCGGTGACCTCCACGCGACCTTCGACCCCTCGGACCCGGACGACATCGCTCGGAGCATCGCTGGGACCGTCGACGACGACGATGAGCTGGAGCGCCTGCGCCGCGTCTCAGCCGAGCGCACGGCCCACTTCACCTGGGAGCGCGTGGCCCGGAAGGCGATCGAGGGTTACGAGCGAGCGCTCGCCACTCCCAGCCACAGAGACACATCACCCCGGAAGCGAGCCAGACTGGCGGTCTTCACTCCGTGGCCGCCCGAACCCGCAGGGGCGGCCACCCACAGCCGGCAGTTAGTGGAGCGCCTCGCCGACCATGCCGACGTGGATGTGATCGTCGCGGGGGAAGAAGACACGGCCGCATACGACCGGTCACTGGAGCCGAGCGTCCGCCTCTGGCCGGCCGGAAACTTCGACTGGGTGAACGAGCTCCGCGACTTCGATCGCATCCTCTACGTGCTCGGCAACTCCCCTCTTCACCGGCATGCGATCACGGCGCTGCTGCGGCGCCCGGGGGCGGTCATTGCCCATGAGGTCCGCTTCGGCTCGCTCTATCGATCCCTGCAGCCGAGGTGGACCGATAACCCGGTCTGGATCAGGGAGAAGCTCTACGAGATGTACGGGGACCGGATCCCCGCGGCGGATCTCCGGAGGGCGCCTGAGGATCCGGCCGTGCAGGACCAGTTCGGGATCTACATGAGTCAGGAGGTCCAGGCGCATGCGGAGAAGCTGCTGGTCCACTCGCGCTATGCGGCGGACGTGCTGCGGATGGACCGACCGCCCGGCACAGCCGGCACCCAGACCTTGGTCGTCGGAAGGGGGATCCCGGAGGCAGCGGCCCGGCACAACGGCGGCGACCCCGACACCGGTCCGACGGTGCTCTCGCACGGAGCCGGCGAGCGCCCCGAGGCGATCGACCTGCTGATGCACGCCTTCGCGGAGATTGCGCGGGAGCGGGACGGCGCGCGGCTCGTGCTGATCGGGCTGCTCGAGCCGGGAGCCGGGAGACGCCTCGCCGAGACCGCGGCGAATCTCGGACTCAGCGACGCGGTTCACCTCGCCGGGCAGCTCGAGGGCGACGGCTACTGGCGGGCGCTGGCGGGCGCCGACGTCGGCGTCGAGCTGCGGACCAGCTCCGACGGCGAGGCGTCCGGGGCGGTCTGTGACTGCCTCGCGGCGCGAGTGCCGACCATCGTCTCATCGGTCGGCTGGCTGGGCGAGCTGCCGGATCCCGCCGTCCTGCACGTTCCCAGGGAGTGCGCCCCGGGCGAGGTTGGCAGAGGCCATCCGGGGCGTCCTGGACGAGCCGGACCTGCGCGAGCGGATCAGGGCATCCCAGGACGACTACGCGGCGGCCAACTCCTACGAGCGGGTCGCCGAGCGCTACGCCGAGATACTCGGGCTCTGATCCGGCGCCGGGATGGTGCTCAGCGTCCGAGCGCGGCCTCCAGCGACCAGCTGTGGTCGACGAGGACCGTGCGGTAGTCGATCATCGGCTGGTGGGTCCCGCCTGAGCCGTGGAAGTCGCCGTCGGCGACGGTCAGCTCGGCGATGTGGTTGAGGGCGTCGAGCCTCTCGCCACCAGCGTCGATGCGGACGTCGACGTAGTACTGGCCCGCGGGAAGCGGACAGCGGTGGAGCCGGCAGCGGATCTCTCCCTGGTCGGGCACCTCCGCGAAGGAGTCCCCTGTCTGCGCCGTGTCCAGATCCAGCAGGGGTGTTTGATCGCTCAGGGTGAAAACGGTCAGGTTGACCCGGGTCCCGCGGAGCGACTCCTTGGTGTGTTTCTCGAAGCTGAGCACCATGTCGAAGTCCTCCCCAGTGACCGGGCTGTCCAGCAGCTGCCCGCCCTTCTCCAGGTGGAAGTCGATGAGGCGGAGCTTCCCGTTCCCGTGGCGGCGACGATCACGGATTCCCCGCTCGAGGTCGGAGGTGACGTCGCCGACGTAGGCCTCGACCACCTCACCCACCCGGCCGGCCGCCGCAACGCGTCCCTCCGAGAGCATGATCGCCCGGTCGCAGAGGTTGACCACGCTGGGCAGGCTGTGGCTGATGAAGACGACGGTACGCCCCTCCTTGGAGGCGGCCTCCATTCGGCCGAGGCACTTCTGCTGGAAGGCGAGGTCGCCGACCGAGAGGACCTCGTCGATGATCAGGATCTCGGGCTCGAGGTGGGCCGCGACCGAGAAGGCGAGCCGCAGCTGCATGCCGCTCGAGTAGCGCTTCACCGGCGTGTCGATGAACGGGCCGATGTCGGCGAACTCGACGATCTCGTCGAAGCGGCTCTGGATCTCGCGGCGCTTCATGTTGAGGATCGCGCCGTTCAGGAAGACGTTCTCGCGGCCGGTCAGCTCCGGATGGAAGCCGGTGCCGACCTCCAGCAGGCGCACCGACCCGGCCGCGCAGGCGCGCCTCACCCTTCGTCGGCGGGGTGATCCGGGAGAGGATCTTGAGCAGGGTGCTCTTGCCGGCGCCGTTGTGGCCGATCACCCCGAGCGTCTCCCCGCGCTTGACCTCGAAGTTGATGTCGCGCAGCGCCCAGAACTCCTGCGGCTTCGGACGCCGGCCGAGCGTCTTCATCCGCTCGGTGATGCGTTCGGTCAGCAGCAGATAGCCGGCCTGGTCGCCGCCGATCTCGTAGCGCTTGCTGAGGTCGCTGACCTCGATGGCGATGTCGTTTGCCATGCTCAGATGACGTCGGCGAAGAACTGCTCGGCTCGCCGGAAGTAGAGGACCGCCACGACCAGGAGCACGGAGGCGCTGGCGACCGAGATCAGGACCTTGGCGACGCTCGGCGCAGGCTGGGCGAGCAGCGCCCAGCGTGTCCCGTCGAGCACGGTGGCCATCGGATTCACGTAGTAGAGGTAGGACCAGAACTCGCCGGACGGTCTGACCCACGGTCGTGCCGCTGTAGATGACCGGGCTTGCGAAGAAGAGGATCTGCACGAGCATCGGGACCAGCACCTGCACGTCCCGGTACTTCACGTTGATCGCCGACGAGCAGAGTTGCGATCGCGAATGCCGTGACGACCCCGAGCAGGAGAAAGGCCGGAACGAGGTAGACCATCGAGGAGATCGACACCCCGTAGGCGAGCGTGACGATGACGACCACGATCGATGGCGATCCCGAGGTCGAGGATCAGACCGAGGGCCTTCGAGATCGGCAGAGCCAGGCGCGGGAAGTACACCTTGGAGATCAGGTCGGCGTCCAGGACCAGGCTGCTCGACCCCGGTTGATCGCCTGCGAGGTGAACTGCCAGGGGACGATCCCAGCGACGGCGAAGACCGGGTAGGGGATGTCGCCGGGAACGCTCACCTTCAGCACGAGCCCGAAGAAGAGCGCGAAGACGAAGGCGAAGACGAGCGGCTGCAGGACCGCCCAGCTGATCCCGAAGACGCTCTGCTTGTAGCGGAGCTGAAGCTCCCGCTTGGTGAGGAAGTAGATGAGCTCGCGATGTGCCCAGAGCTCGCCCAGGCGAAGCCCGCTCCATCGCCTCGGCGGGGCGATGACGAGCTCGGGGTATTCGGCGGCCGTGGCTTCGGTCGTGCCCATCGCCACCGGAACGCTACAGGCCGGGGCATTCGCCACCCAACGCGCCGCACAGCTAGCTTTGCTGCCTGAATGTGGCTCGGCCGCAGAAAACCGTCCGACCGGCGCGAAACGCCGACGAGGGACGATCAGCGCGCGCTCGAGCGCGCGCTGGACAACCTCCGCCTGCAGCTCGGCTGGCTCCAGAGCAGAGAGATCCGTGCGGCCGAAGCCCTTCCGGACGCCGAGTTCAGGGTGTTCTCCCAATGGGGCGAGGACGGGATCATCCAATTCCTCATCCAGCGGGTCCCGATCGAGCGCGAGGTCTTCGTCGAGATCGGCGTTCAGGACTACCGGGAGTCGAACACGCGCTTCCTGCTGGAGCACGACGATTGGCGCGGGCTGATCGTCGACGCTGACGCCGCGCACCTGGATTTCCTCGAGGAGCGGGAGCTCGGCTGGCGCCATTGGATCGACCCGGTCAGCGCCTTCGTCGACCCGGACAACGTCAACGAGCTGATCGCTGGAGCCGGGATCGAGGGCGACATCGGCCTGCTCTCGATAGACATCGATGGGAACGACTACTGGGTCCTGGAGGCGATCGAGGTGGTAACACCCCGGATTCTGGTGGCGGAGTACAACAGCGTCTTCGGGCCGGCCGCTGAGATCACGGTTCCCTACGACCCCGTCTTTGATCGGGAGAAGGCTCATTCCTCCTGGCTTTACTTCGGCGCCTCCATTGGCGCCTTAGCGAGGCTCGCGGAGCGGAAGGGCTACTCGCTGGTCGGCAGCAACCGAGCGGGCGGGAACGCGTTCTTCGTCCGCGACGACGTCCGCGGGGACCTGCCCATGATCCGGCCGGAGGAGGCGTACGTGAGGAGCCGCTTTCGCGAGTCACGTGGCCCCGGCGGCGAGCTCTCGCAGATCTCAGAGCACGCCGACCGAGTCGCCCTGATGGCAGAGATGCCGGTGCTCGACCTGCGCACCGGCAACCAGACCACGGTCGCAGCGGCCGTCGGCCGGCCCTGAGCGGCCCCAATGAGCCGGTTGCGGGTATGCATCGACGCCCGGATGGAGACGGGCGTGCTCGGCGGGGTGGAACAGGTCGTGATTGGGATCGCGAACGCCCTCTCGGGTCTCACAGACGGGAACGAGGAATACCTCTTCCTGACCACGGCGGGGAAGGACGAGTGGATCCGGCCCTACCTGAGCGGCCCCTGCCGGGCGATGCCCGTCGGCGCGCTGCCGAGGCGGGCGCTACGCCGCTACAAGCTGCGCGAGCTGCTCTCCCGGCGGCTCCCATTCGTCCGCCCCGGCCTTCGCCCACCTCCAGCCCCGGAGGGCGTGATGGTCTCGGACGGCACGATCGAGCACGCCGGGGTGGACATCGTCCACTTTCTCTGCCAGATGGCCTTCCTCACCGAGGTTCCCTCGATCTACCACCCCCACGACCTCCAGCACGTCCACCTGCCGGAGATGCTGCCCGCCAGGGACGTGGAGCTGCGGGAGCTCTGGTACCGGGCCTTCTGCGAGCAGGCGTCGCTGGTAGTGGCAATGACCCAGTGGGGCAGGCGGGACCTGATCGAGAGCTATGGCCTCCGGGCGGAGAGGACCGCGGTCGTCCCATGGGGAGCGGTGACCGGGGCCTACCCGGATCCGACCGCGGCGGACCTCGCCGAGACCCGAGCCGAGCTGGGGGTCCCGGAGGCATTCCTGCTCTATCCGGCGCAGACTTGGGCGCACAAGAACCACGAGCGCCTGCTCGAGGCGCTCGCCCTGCTCAAGCAGCGGGGCGGTACCGCCCCGCCCCTGGTCTGCTCGGGATACCTGAACGACCTGTACCCGAGGCTCGCCGAGCGAGTCGGGGAGCTCGGCCTCGAGAACATCGTCCGTTTCGTGGGTTTCGTCAGCCCGCCGCGGCTTCGCTGCCTCTACGCGATGGCCACGGGCCTGATCTTCCCGAGCAGGTTCGAGGGCTGGGGGCTCCCAGTGACCGAGGCGTTCTCCCTGGGCGTCCCCGTCGCCTGCTCCTCGGTGACCGCGCTGCCGGAGACGGCCGCCGGCGCCGCCCTGCTCTTCGATCCGGACGACACGGAGGCGATCGCCGAGGGAGCCTGGCGCCTGTGGACGGACGCGGAGCTGCGCGCGAGCCTGATCGAGCGCGGGCGACGACGCGCTGCCGAGCTCAGCTTTGAGCGGGCTGCCATGACATTCCGCGCGCACTACAGGCGAATCGCGGGCCGCCGGCTCGGCGATCAGGATCGAGGGCTGATCGCATCCTCCCTCGGCGATTGACGGTCGAACTCCCCCTCCTACAATCGCCGGCGCCCGTGCCGCCGAAGCTCTCGGTCATCACACCGACTTACAACCAGGCTCAGTTCATCGAGCGGACGATCGAGTCGGTGCTCGAGCAGGGCTATCCCAACCTCGAGTACGTCATCGTCGACGGCGGCTCGACCGACGGCACCGTCGACGTGATCCGACGGTACGAGGAGCATCTGGCCTGGTGGGTGTCGGAGCCCGACAAGGGCCAGACCGACGCAATCAACAAGGGGATCGAGCGGACCAGCGGAGAGGTGGTCGCCTACATCAACTCCGACGACTACTTCCTGCCAGGGGCATTTGACCGCGCGATCGAGCTACTCGAGAGCACCGACGCGATGTACGTAGGAGGAGCGGTCCTCGACCTGGACACGGAGGGGCGGCTGACGGAGATCGCCATGTGGAGACCCGAGCCGCCCGAGCGATACGAGGAGCACTTTCCCAGGGGCCGTCAGTGGTGGTTGGTCGTCCCCTTCTACCTGCCGCAGTCATCGGTCTTCTGGCGACGCGAAGTCTTCGAGTCCACACGGTATGTTCAGCCGGGACCTCCATTACGTGTTCGACGGTGAGTTCATGTGCAGGCTGGCGCTCGCCGGGGAGAAGCTGGTCCTGATCCCCGGGGAGGCGCTCTCGGTCCGCGGGGTGCACGAGGAGCAGAAGTCGCACGAGCCGTTGAAGTTCAGGCGGGAGATAAACACCTTCCCGACGCGGCTCGGCCACAGCCTCACTCGCTGGGAGCGGCTCAAGCTCCGACCGGTGCTGGCGCTGCACAGGATGCAGGTTTACTCCTACCGCGATCAGCTCGGCGGGCGCTGGCTCGGGCGGTGGCTGCGCGACTACGTGTTCGCCCGGGTCGTACGCTTCGCCGGTGACCTGCTGGAGCACGTGCCGGCGAGTGTCAGGCCCCCGATCCGGTCCAGGGATCGCCGCCGGCGCTAGCTGCGACTCTTGGCCAGGCGGGCGACGACCATGCCCCACGCGTCCGTCCCGAGGAGAGGCGATCGAGCGCCTGCGCGTCGACCCGCGCAGGCGGACCTGAGCAGGAATGCCTACCTCGCACAGGACGCCGCACTGGGCGGCCCATGCGTCTACGAGCAGCTCCGGGGAGTTCGGTAGCCGCCAAGAGGCCCTCTGCCGGGCCGCATTCAGGACGCCGTAGTGCTTCGATCTGGTGGGCCGGGACGCGGATCTCCTTGTACGCGCTGGCACTGCGCGGGGCGCCTGGCGGGTCCAGCGCGCGGGGGCCGGACCCCTCGCCACGTGCCTCGAGCGCGCCAGTGCCATCCAGCGACCCCAGGTTCTCGAGATCCAGAGCCTGCATGCGAGGGTCGTCGGCGAGGCCATTCGACCTCCCCGACGAGAGCGTCGACGCCGTTTACTCCGAGGTCGGCGATGCACCACGCTCGGACGACCTGGTCGCGGCTGCCCGCGAAATCCGCAGGGTCCTCCGCCCGAGCGGCATCGACCTCGCCTGCCGCGAGCACGTCGTCGAGAGGGATTCCCAGGTCGCGAGCTTCCTGGGAACCGATCCGCTTCATCGGCTTGCAGGCGGAGGCCGCGTACCCGATCGAGACCTACCTGGAGGCGCTACGGAGGGAGCCTGCGGGTGCGCCGGATGTGGAAGCCCTTCGACACCGTGATCAATGCCTTCCCGGCAGTGCGCAGCGACGAGCAGCTGCGCGAGCTGCGGGTCCGGATGCTCGGCCCGAGGATGGGGGGCCTCCGCCCGCGCATCGCCGAGCGCTTGCCGATGGTGGGGAGGGAGGTTCGCCGGCGTCTCATCGAAACGACTCCGCCGGGCTCGCCGTGGTCGATCCTCGCCCGGAGAAGGCGCTAGGAAGACGCCCCGCCGGGCGGCGACGCTCCGAACGCCAGATGCGCGGTCTGCGCATCGATCCTCTCGTCCCTGGAGACGGAGGGTGGATGGCTGAGGGGGAAGCGGAGGTCCTCCCGCGGCAGGTCGGCCAGGGGGCTCGCCGGGTCGGTCGTGTGCAGGGCGTCGGCGCCGAAGCCAATGTTGGAGATCAGGTTCCGCCGGGGCATTGCCGAGAGACCGCCGTGGGCGAGACACGAGAAGGTCCACCGGTAGGCCCAGCTGTCGATCTCGCCCGCGGCGACCCGATCCAAGGTGCTCTGCCAGAAGGAGCGCTCGGATGGATCCGAGAACTGCTCGAGAAAGGTCTCCTTCGCCGCAGTCCCCGGGCCCCAGCCGGCCAGCTCCCCGTCATAGAGCGCCCAGGCCCGCCGCCAGCACGCCCATCCCCAGACGTGGGCGTATCGCGAGAAGTAGTAGCTCGGGCCGCCCCGCCGGCGCAACCGCCACGCAACGCGAGCGAGCCTTCCCTCGGGAAGCGCCGCTCGCTCGAAGTTGTCACCGCTGATGTGCATTACGCGCCGGTCATCCCGGTAGCGGTCTAGCAGCTCCTCGCTGTAACGGAAGAACGGCGGATGGGGAAGGCAGTCGTCTTCAAGCACGATCGCCTCCTCGACCATGTCGAACGCCCAATCCAGGCCGCTCGAAACTCTCCCGCGGCAGCCCAGGTTGGTGTCCGAGTACTCGGTCGCTACCTCGCACTCCCAGTCCACGCGCTCCACCACAGCTCGCGTCTCACGACACAGCCGAGCCTCATGGGGCCGGTCATCCCGCGGTCCGTCGGCGATCAGCAGCAGCCTCTCGGGCCGTGCCGCCCGAACCGCCTCGAACACCCGCGAGGTCGTCGCGGGGCGGTTGAAGATGGTCATTACCACCGGTGTCCGCAGGGCCGGCTCCATGCGGGTCAGTGGTAGAGCGGCTTGACGAGCAGAAGGTGGACGCTTGTCCAGACGTGGGAGCCCTCCTCCTCGACCACAGGCGAAGAAGCCGCCAGCTGCAGCGGGCTCGCCGTCGCCCAGATCAGGCCGTCGCCGAGGATGGTCTCCCTTAGCTCCGCCTCGTCCATCAGCAGCCGCCCGGAGGGTCCCGGTGCTGCTCCGTCGAGCCGGAACCCCGTCGAGATGGCGGCGACGCCTCCCGGCCGGAGCACGCGGTGGAGCTCGCGCACCGCAGCCCGCGCCTCCCGGAGCCCCGCCAGCCGTTCGATGGCGCCCGAGCAGAAGATGACCCCGAACGAGGCGTCCACGCGGTCGGGCTGGAGCGGGCTCGTAGCCTCGGCCAGATGGCACACCCGCCGTGTTCTCGGAGTTAGCCACCGCACCGCCGGCTCGAGGGCGGAACCGACCGCGAGCACCTCGGCCTGGTCGGAGAGCACTCCGAGCAGATCAAACGCGTGCAGAGCCATCGCCGTCTCCCAGCGCTCGCGCTTCCGACCGGACCGCCCCGGGCGACGCCCGAAGGGAAGGCGCGATCCCGACCCGTTCTGTGAGTACACCTCTCTGATCAGCTTTCGGAGCGGGCGATCGCGAAGGTCGCCGCGCTCGCAAACCTTGCAGCGGAGGTATGGATCGGATAGAGGCGGCGGCAAAGCGGCGGCGAGTATAGGTCCGGGTCTCCGACGCTAGCGGGGAGCCAAAGCCTCGAGGTCGGTGCGGACCATCATCTTCACGACCTCCTCGAAGGAAGTCCGGGGCTCCCAGCCGAGCACGCGCCTGGCCTTCGAGGCGTCAGCGACGAGCTCCTCGATGTCCGCCGGCCGGGCGAGGGCCTGATCGACCCTGACGTGGTCCTCGGCCTTCAGGCCGACGCTGGCGAACGCGACCTCCACAAGGTCGCGGACGGAGTGCGAGACGCCGGTGCCGATCACGTAGTCGTCGGCCTCCGGCTCCTGGAGCATCAGCCACATCGCCTCCACGTATTCCTTGGCGTAGCCCCAGTCGCGGCGAACCTCGAGGTCGCCGAGGACCAGCTCGTCAGCCAGGCCGAGCTTGATCTCGGCTACCCCGCGGCTGATTCGCCGGGTGACGAACGACTGGCCGCGCCGAGGAGACTCGTGGTTGAAGAGGATCCCGGAGCTGGCGTGCAGCCCGAAGCTCTCGCGGTAGTTGACAGTGATGAAGTGGCCGTAGGCCTTGGCCACCCCGTACGGGCTGCGTGGGTAGAACGGCGTCGCTTCGCTCTGTGGCTTTTCGCGAGCGCGGCCGAACATCTCGGAGGAAGAGGCCTGATAGAAGCGGGCCTCGGGACAGACCTGCCGGATCCCCTCGATCAGGCGCGTAACTCCGACTGCGGTGTACTCCGCCGTCGCCACCGCGAGCCGCCAGGACTCTGCGACCGATGACATGGCCGCCAGGTTGTAGACCTCGTCCGGCGAGCACCTGCGGAGCACGCCGACCAGGGAGTGCTCGTCGAGGACGTCGCCGGGATGCAGGGTAATCCGATCGATGACTCCGTCGAGCCGCTCGAAGCGCCCGTTGGTTGATCCGTGGACAAGGCCATGGACCTCGTAGCCCTTGTCGAGCAACAGCTCGGCCAGATAGGACCCGTCCTGTCCGGTGATCCCGGTGACCAGCGCTCGGCTCACGGGGCCGGGACCTCAACCCGGTCGAAGGGCAGCTCGAGCGCGCGTTCATAGCCCTCCAGCGTGCGCCTCGCGACGCGCTTCCACGTGTAGAGCTGGACGCGTTGCACGGAGCGCTCCCGCAGTACACGCAGCTTTCCCGGCGTCTCGAGGGCCTCGCGGATGGTGCGCGCGATGTCCGCCGGGTCGGCGGGGTCGAATGTGGCCTCGTCATCGCCGAGGAGCTCGGGAATCGCCGAGGTGCCGCTGGCTGCCACCGGCGCCCCGCAGGTCATCGCTTCGAGGATCGGCAGGCCGGCCCCCTCGTACAGGGACGGGAAGACGAAGAGCTCGCACGCGCGGTAGAGCGCGGCCAGCTCGCGATCGGAGACGAATCCAGTGAGTAGCAGGTTGCGCGACTCGATTCCCAGCCGCTGCGCGAATATCCGGAGGGTGAAGCGGAGATGGTGGGCGAGATTGCAGGCGATTACGAGCTGGTGGGCATCCCGCGTCGAGGCGGGCAGCTGCGCATAGGCGCCGATCGTCCCCTCCAGGTTCTTCCGGTAGTCGACGCCTCCGACATAGAGGAGGAATCCCGGACGGACTCTGGGAAGCTCCGACTGCAGGATCGAGGTGGCGTCCTCGTCGGTCTTGACGAGCGAGGAGAAGCGATCGGAGACGCCGGAGTCGATCACCGTGATCCGCTCCTCCGGGATGTTGAGGCGCTCCATGGCGTCGTCGGCGGTCTGCCGGGAGATGGTGAGCACCTGCTGGGCCGACCCGAGCAGACCGAGCCGGGCGATCCAGGCGGTCGCCATATAGCCCCAGTCGGCGTTGTAGCGCTCCCGCATGATCAGAGGGATCAGGTCGTACAGCGTCACGACCAGCCGAGCGCCCCGGCTCCACGTCGGCCAGATCTCATTCAGCTCGAGGTCGGCCTCGAACGGCGACATGACGTGGTAAATGGGCGGCATGCGCCCGCTTGGGCCACTTTCGGAGGTCTGCCAGACGGCTTTGCCTGAGTGCTGCAGCGACGCTGCGCCGAGCGGCACCGGCACCTCAGGGCTCAAGCCGACTGTGCTGATCTTGTCCGGCGCCAGTTCGAGCAGCGCCAACGCGTGCTCGGTGACGTAGCGGGCGATCCCGCGCTCAGCGTGCCCAACGCTCTGCGTCCCTCGGGCGTCCAGCCAAACGGACTCTGGGTCGAGCGCCACTAGCCAGCGGACGGACGGGCGGGGACCTTCTCGCCGTCCTCCGCGTCTCGGCGCTCTCGGCGCTCGAGCACCTCGAGCAGTGCGGCGAGTTCCCGTTCAATCCTCTCGAGTCGAGCCTCCAGGGCCCTCACCTCACTTCCGAGGTGGGTGACTGCCTCGACCGACGCAGACCCCAGCCGCTCGGTCTGCTGGTCGATGTCGCGCAGCCTGTCGCGGAAGACGATCTGGTACACGCCCCCCAACGCCCTGCGGAGCAAGGAGAGTACGGCCGCGACGGCGCGCTGAGCCGCCGGGATGCCGCGCTTGTGGTCGGAGCCGGTGTCCATCTCGCACATGATGCCCCGGCATCAGGCCGGAGGCGGGGAGGCCAGAAGAATACGGTCTTCCTCTGCAAGCCTTCGCCCGCCGATCTGGCGGTAGTGAGCGCGGAAAAGGCGCGCCGTGCGGTCGAAGGAGAACTCAGCCGCCCGCTTCTTCCCACGCGCGCGGAGGTCCGTCCGGAGCCCCTCGTCGGTCCAAATCCGGTGCAGCTGGCGGGCCATCTCGGCGACGTCATCGGGGTCGAACAGCAGCCCCGCATCGCCGACGATGTCGGGGAGACCCGTCGCGGTCGAGGAGGCAACCGGCAGACCCGCGTCGAACGCCTCGCAGATCGGAAGCCCCCAGCCCTCGAACCTGCTCGGGAAGACCAGGGCGGTCCCCACCTCGTAGAGGCCGCGGAGCTCTAAGGAGCTGACGAAACCGGGGAACGAGGTCGTCTTCGCAAGACCCAGGCCGGAGACCAGGCCGCGCATGCGGCTGAAGTAGCGGGTCTGCCTGCCCGGACAGACCAGGGGAATGGTCATGCCGCTCTCGTCCCTGATCCTGGCGAGCGCCCAGAGCAGGCGCTCATGATTCTTGTGGGGCCAGGTCTGGGCGGGGTAGAGAAGGAAGGAGTCGGGAAGCGAGAGGCGGGAGCGCAGCCGGTTGAGATCGGACTGGGTGGGAGCCGGGTACTCGCGGAGGACGGATCCCCCCGGCACCACCGTCACCTTCTCCGCCGGCAGCCCATAGTTCTCGATGAAGTCGCGGCGGCCCCACGAGGTCATGGCCACGACCAGCGTCGCCCTCGCGCAATGGGCGCGATAGATGGCCTCTCGCCGGGCGCGCTCCCAGCTGCTGAACAGCTCGGGTAGGTGGAGGTGCTGCAGATCGTGCGGCTGGTAGATGCTCGAGATCTCGGTGGTGAACGCATCCTGGATCGGGAAGTGGATGACCTCGACGCCGGCGCGCTCGAGGGTGCCGTCGCTGGGCCGCACCGCGAACCTCGTGCCGATCCTCGGCACCCGCTCGATCAGCCCGCGAGCGATCGCCCGCGAACGCCTGTCCAGGTAGCCGCGGCGGGTGTGGAGCAGGCGGCAGGGACCGCCGAGATAGGGGCGGATCCATTCGTCGTGCTCGGGGTGGGCTAGGAAGAGGTACTCCTCGTCTCCGTCCTCGAGCCGGGAGAGGGCCGAGGCCAGCCCGATCACCACCTGCTCGACGCCGCCGAACTGCCCGGCGCCCAGACGCGCATCGATACCGACGCGCAGCGTCATGCTTCCCGGCGCCTCGGGGGCAATGGCTCGGTCATGAAGCCGCGCGAGTCTAGTGTTCGGGGAGTGAAGGCCAGGGATCGCTTTGCCCCACGGCGCCTCGTCCTGGTTGCGATGGACATCGGCCGCCGTACGGCGAGGCGGTTGGGCATCCCAATCCCACCCGGGGTGTCCGCGCCGCGACCGGCGTTCCGGTGCTCCATGAGCCGCGCCACACCGCCGCACGGACCTCTGCACCGCCGGCTGCAGAAGCGCTATCGCGCGCATCGGATAAGGCGCTTCCTTGCGCCGGCGGCCCAGCGCGGCCAGCTCGCGTTCGATGTGGGCGCGAACGTCGGGGAATGGTCCGCTGTCCTGCGCTCGCTCGGCTCTCGGGTTGTCGCGGTGGAGCCACAGGCGGAGTGCGTCGCCGTGATGCAGCGCAGGTTCGCCGCGGATCCGGATGTTTCAACCGTCCGGGCCGCGGTGGCGGACTGGATCGGTACAGGGGAGTTGCGGCCGTCCACCACGAGCAGTACCCATGCGTCGATGTCCACGGACTGGCGGCGCATCGCGATGGAGAAGGGGTACATGCCGCCGGAGGTCTGGCTCGAACCCATCGAGGTCCCGGTGGTCACCCTTGATTCCCTGATCGATTCGCACGGAGTGCCCTCCTACTGCAAGATCGACGTGGAGGGGTTCGAGCCGCAGGCACTGCGGGGCCTTTCTCACCCGATCGCCACCATCGACTTCGAGTTCCATCGCGAGCTGGCGGAGGCGGTTGATGATTGCCTCGAGCGATTGGCTGACCTGGGTGACTATCGCTATCGCACCTTCATAGGTGAGTGGCCCGAAGTGAGAGGCGGTGAGCTCGTTCGTGGGGCGGTGCCGCACGCGATCGCCGCGCTCGATCCGGGAACCTGGGGAATGATCCGGGCCAGCTTCCCCTAGTCGCTCCGACACAGAACGCGAGTGCTGGTAAGCCCGGCCGCTAGCCTTCCCTGCGAATGGCCCCCGCAGCCCCAGATCCCGGCTTCTGGTCCGGCAAGCGTGTGGTCGTCACCGGCGGCGCCGGATTCCTCGGCAAGCCGACGACGGCGCTGCTCCGCGATCTGGGGGCGGATGCGGGCGTGGTCAGGTCGGCCGAGCACGACCTCCGGGAGCGGGAGGCCGCCAAGCGCGCGTTGGAGGGCGCCGAGGTCGTCCTCCACCTGGCGGCCAATGTCGGCGGCATCGGCTTCAACCGGCGCAACCCGGCGCCGCTCGCCCACGACAACCTGGCGATGAGCCTGAACGTCTTCGAGGCGGCCAGGGAGCTCGAGATCGGCAAGCTGGTCGCGGCCGGCTCGGTCTGCGCCTATCCCAAGTTCACCCCGGTGCCCTTCTCGGAGGACGAGATCTGGAACGGCTATCCGGAGGAGTCGAACGCGCCGTACGGTCTCGCCAAGAAGATGAACTTCGTGCTCTCGGACGCCTACCGGCGCCAGTACGGGCTCGACTCCTGCGTCCCGGTGATGGCCAACCTCTACGGGCCGGGCGACAATTTCGACCTCGAGGACTCCCATGTGATCGCGGCGATGGTCCACAAGTACGCGCTGGCCACGGAGCGCGGGGAGCCCGAGGTGGTGCTCTGGGGAACCGGCGAGCCGACCCGCGAGTTCCTCTACGTCGACGACGCGGCTCGCGCACTGCTCCTCTGTGCCGAGATGCTCGACGTCTCCGACCCCGTCAACATCGGCACCGGGACCGAGACGCGGATCCGGGATCTCGCCGAGATGATCTCCGAGCTCACCGGCTATGAGGGCAAGACGGTCTGGGACAGCTCGAGACCCGACGGCCAGCCGAAGCGCTACCTCGACGTGACCCGGGCCCGGGAGCTGATCGGCTTCGAGGCCGAGATGCCGCTGGAGGAGGGTCTGCGGCGGACGATCGACTCCTTCCGCACCGTGGACATGCCAGCGGTCGCGTCCTCCGCATAGCCATCAAGCGGCTCGCGGGGGTCGCCGCCTCACCCTGGTTCGCGTACGGCTCGATCCTCGCGATCCAGTCGAAGGTCCTCTGGGGAATCTGGAACTACCGGGACCTCACTCCGGGAGACGGCTCGCTACTACTTCTCGATGGCGAGCCGCTGGGCCGACCACTTCCTGGTCAGTCCGGCTTACTACCCGCTCTACAACGTGCTCTGTGGGTCGCTGAGATGGATCGTCCACGATCCCTTTTCGGTCACGATCCTGCAGCGGGTCCTGATCGTGCTCGGGACGACCGCTCCTGTTGCTAGCGGTGCTTCGCCGTCTTCTCACTCCCGGCATCGCCTGGGCGCCTCGCCGTCTGGTGGGCCGTCCTACCGATCACCTACGACACGCTCTTCGAGATCCACCTGTTCGGCGCGCTCGCGGGTCTCGCGATCGCGCTCGTGGCCCTCCGCTGGTTCGGGCTCGCGGCGCGGGCGACGGTGTTCGGACTACTGCTCGCCGCGGCGCTGCTGGTGCGGAACGAGTACATCGTCGGGGCGTTCTTCTTCGGGGTCGTCTGGCTCGGCTACGAGTTCTGGCGGATCCGGAGCGCTACGGCGCCGCCGTGGAGGGCTCTGGCGGCGGCGGCTGCGATCCCGCTTGCTGGCGCTCGCGGTCCTGTCGGCCTGGTCGGCTGGCGCGACGCCGAGCCGGGATTCCGTCTTTCACAGCTCGCGGCGAAGAACGAGCTGGCCCTCTGCCAAGGCTACGCGCTCGGGCTTGACCACAGCGGCGATGTGCGGACCGCAAACCCACTGGCTCAGTGCCAGGTGTACACGCGGAAGGACTTCGGAGAGGGTATGCCCTCACTCTTCCGAGGCGATCGGCGACAACCCGGACGCGGTCGCGGGCCACTTCGGCCGAAACGCTCGCCTCTTCCCGGCCGGGCTGGAGGTCGGCCTGTTCAACGCGAAGTTCGGCTCGGTGGGCCCCGCGTCCAACCCGGACTACATCGACATCAAGCGGGGCTCGTGGCTTGTCCTCGCTGGGCTGATCGGGGTCGGGCTCGACGATCCTCGCCGGAGCCGTCCTGATCTGGCGGGATCGGCGGAGGTGGTGGGACGAGTGGATCCGCGACAGGGTCTGGGGCTGGAGCGTGCTCGGGGCGATGGGATCGGTGGGCATCTACGCAGGTCTGATGACCCGCCCCCGGCCCTCCTACATCTTCCCGCTGACCATCCTGATGCTCGCCGCTGCTCGGCATGAGCCTGGTGGCGATCGCTCGCCGCCTCGGCGTTCCGGACCGGGCGCGCGCCGCGATCCCGCCACTGGCGATCGCGGCCGTGATCCTGATCCCGAACCACTATCGCGCCGGCTACAGCAACCCCCAGATCGGTCCCGGCCAGCCGCTGAAGACGGCGGTCGCCCGGCTTGACCCGTATCGCAGCGAGCTGAAAGGGCGCCAGCACGGGCTGCTGGCCGTGTATCCCGTCGACCGACGCCTGCCTGTACGTGGGCGGGAGCGACCCTTGCACGACCGTCTCGTGGAACTACCCGATCGGCGAGACCCTCGGTCCCGAGCTCGCCGGAAGGGAGCAGCACTCCTTCCCGTTCGACCCAGGTCGACTTCATCTACGCGAACGAGTACGTCTTCACGGCGGACCCCAGCTGTCCGGGCCAAGCTCGACGCGCTGCTTGGCCATGGCTGGCACCGACTGGCCCCGTCCTCGCCCTCCGGCTGGATGCTGCTCGAGCGGGACGGCGCCTAGCCGGCGGCCGTGCGGCCCTGGTCCCGGTCCAGGACTCGGCTGCGCTCGGGCCACTCCGTTGACGGTCCCGTCCGGTGCCAGCCCCGGCCCGGGATCGTTCGTCACCGGCTCGAGGCCGATCGGTGAGAGGAGCGCCGCCCGGCGCGCCGTCGGGCTCACCCTCGCCGGGCCGCTTCCTCGCCAGGCGGTCGCGGGTCCGGATCGGCGGCCGCCAGCGCTCCGGGACGCGACCGAGCTGGTCGCCGGCCCAGGTCAGCGCCGGAGTGACCAGCCCTCTCTTCAGCGGCCCGAGCACGTAGTGGATCAGCGGCTGCATCAGCCGCCATCTCACCCAGGCAACAGGAGTGGCGCCGCGCAGGACCCGCGAGGTGCGCAGCAGCCTCAGTTCACGGGAAGTCAGGCGCGTGGCATAGATGTCACGGAACCGATGGATCTCGGGCCAGGAGTTGGTCATCTCGAAGGTCTTCTGCTCTGCGTGCACCGACCGAACGGCGAGGAACTCGTCCGGCAGGAGCTCCGGGAGTTCGTCTCCGAAGGCGAGCCGCAGCATGAACTCCGCGTCGAAGGCGTAGTGCATGTCGGTGCGAAACGGGCCGAAGCGCTCGAAGAGCTCGCGTCGCCAGAAGCTGGAGGGCTGCGGCACGTGCCAGGGGACGAGCATCCACCAGTGTCGCCCGGCGGGCCGTCCCTCGCAGTAGGCAGGCGGCTTCGGCCGCCAGACCCGCAGCAGCCTCGGCGGATCTCCCTCCTCGACGTCCAGCGCTCCCCCCGCGACCCAATTGCCGGCCGCATCCCTGCAGGCGCGACACGGCCGTCTCGAAGGCGCCGGGGAGGAAGTAGTCGTCGCTGTTCAGGTAGACGACGATCTCGCCCGACGTCCCTCGGAGCCCCTTGTTGATCGCGTCGGACTGCCCGCCATCGGGCTCGGACACCCACCATGCGAGCCGATCCTCGTAACGCCGGATGATCTCGACGGTCTCATCGCTGGACCCGCCGTCGACGATCACGTACTCAAGGTTGGGGTACCCCTGATCCACCACAGACCGGATGGTTCGCTCGATGAACCCGCCCTGGTTGTAGGACGGTGTAATGACCGTGAGCTTCGGCAGCACCGCGGGGCGAGTATATGTCGGGTCCCGCGACGCCCCAAGCGCTTCGCGGTAGCGGCTGGGCGTGGGTCCAGCTGCTCAGGTGCTCGACCGCATCGCCGCGGGCGTCGGTCAGTGGAATGACGATGGAGACGTCGGTCGAGACAGCCACTGGAGCATTCTTCGCCCCCTGGCCCAGCTGTAGCGGCGGAGGCGTTGCGTCAGCATGAGGCGATGAGCCGCCGCCCGCTCACCTGATGGCCGATTCGCTGCGCGCCCTCACCGGAGAGATCACCACCTGCAGGCGCTGCCCGCGGCTGGTCGAGTGGCGGGAGGGGAGCGCGGCCGAGCCGCCGCGGCGGTACCGCGGGGAGACGTACTGGGCTCGTCCGCTGGCGGGCTTCGGTGATGCGAAGGCGCGAATCGTGATCGTCGGGCTGGCGCCGGCTGCACATGGCGGGAACCGGACCGGCCGGATCTTCACCGGGGATCGATCGGGCGACTGGCTGTTCGGTGCGCTGCATCGGGCCGGACTCGCCAACCAGCCGACCTCTGTGAACCTGGACGACGGGCTGCGGCTGCGCGGTGCGTACGTCACCGCCGTCAACCGCTGCCCACCACCCCAGAACCGGCCGACGCCCGACGAGCGGGACAACTGCCTCCCCTATCTGGTCCGGGAGCTGCGCCTGCTGCGCTCCGGCCGTGTGCTCGTCGCCCTGGGGTCGTATGCCTGGACCGGGACGCTGTTGGCGCTGGCCGAGCTGGGGGCGAAGCTGCCGCGTCCGCGGCCGCGCTTCGGGCACGGCGCCGAGGCCGAGCTTGGGACCGGCGAGCGTGCCTGGTCGCTGCTCGGCTGCTTTCACCCCAGCCAGCAGAACACATTCACGGGCAAGCTCACCGAACCGATGATGGATGGCGTGTTCGAGCGGGCGAAGGAGCTCGCGCGCCGGCGCTGAGGCCGGGTTCAGGGCAGCCGGATCAGGAGGGCCTGCCGGGACGGCAGCACGATCAAGTTCTCCGGCAGCGGACCGCAGACTTCCTCGATCACCGTGCGCTGGTCGTTCACCTCGCCGTACCCGTAGTCGTCGAAGACGATGATCCCGCCCGGGACGAGGCGCTCGTAGGCGTATTCGATAGCGATACGGGTCGGGGCGCTGGCGTTGAGGTCCATGTGCACCAGGGAGAGGTCCCCGGTCTCCGTCTTGGGGATCGTCTCGAAGACGTCTCCGACGTGGAAGTCGAGCCGATCGCGCCAGGGCGCAAGGCGTTCCCGCACGTAGTCGACGGAGGTGTTGCTGAGGCGCGCGACGTACCCCTGCGCCCTCTCGCCCTCGGTGAGTTCGGTGTCGGGGATGCCGGCGAACGTGTCGAAGAGGTGGTAGCGGGCGCCCGGAGCCGTTCCGGCCGTGCCGAGGATCATCCGGGCACAGCCGCCCCGGTAGACGCCGAACTCCGCGACGTTGCCGGCCAGCCGGCGGGCCTGCCTGGCCATGCTCGTCAGGATCCACATTCGCCAGCGGACGTCCAGGCCCGGCGTCTCGAGGTACCACTCGGAGGCCATCTCCTCGTAGGCCGCGCTCCATTCCGGGTCGTGCTGGAAGGGCGAGTAGGCGATCGTGGCGATCCCGTCTGCCTCGTAGACGTAGTCGAACGCTGGTCGGCTGGGGCCCGGCGCGGGGGGCCGGCGGAACAGGAAGACGAAGTTGCGCAGGAGCAGCGCCGGATAGCGGAGTGGCCGCGGCAGCCGAGAGATTGGGGTGTTCGGATAGACCGTCCAGTCCACGGGGCAGGGGATACTGCCAGCTTGTGTTCCAGCTCAACCTGCCGAACGCGCTCACCGTCCTGCGCATCCTCCTGGTGCCGGTCGTCGTGGTGGCGCTGCTCGATGAGACGCCGAACGGCGATGCGATCGCTGCGGCGGTCTTCGCGCTCGCCGCCCTCACCGACGGGCTCGACGGCTATATCGCCAGGCAGCGGGACGCGGTCACCACCTTCGGCAAGCTGATGGATCCGATCGCGGACAAGCTGCTGGTCGCGGCCGCGCTGATCGCGCTGGTCTCGCTCGACCGGCTCGCGGCCTGGATCGCGATGGTGATCATCGCCCGCGAGTTCGCCGTGACGGGATTGCGGGTGGTCGCGGCGGAGCAGGGCGTGGTGATCCAGGCGAGCTGGCTCGGGAAGGTCAAGACCACGCTGCAGGTCGCGGCGATCATCTGCCTGATCGCCTTCGATCCGACGCCGCTTGCCGTGGACCTGCTGGTCTACGCCGCGGTTGCCGCCACGGTGATCAGCGGCATCGACTACTTCTTCGGCTTCCGGCGAATCCACACTTCGAGGCCGGCGAAACCAACCACCTTGCGACGGTGAATGCCCTAGTCGTCCCGACAAACCGCCCGGAGAGCCTCCCGGAGTTTCTGTCAGCTTGGGAACCGTGGCCCTGGGAGCGGATACGCGCGATCGAGTTGAGGGCCTAGCGCAGGGCGGCGTGAAGATCGCCCAGCGGTTCGTCCGGTCGAGCGGCGGCGGCCTCCGCCAGGCTCGCGTAGCCATCGATGAATCTGCGCACGGCAGCCGGGTCGTGGAGATTGGCGTCGAAGGCGACCTCGCATCGGTCGCTCTCCCGCCGCTGGTCGAGCGTGAAGGTGAAGCCCCAGGGCATGGTGAGCAGCGCCAGGGTGGCAGGGTGCCACTCGAGCTCCCCGAAGGGCAGCTCGGGTGGCGCCCGACGGACGCCGAAGATTGCCGTGATCTCGGGTGGGTTGGTTCCCGCGGCGCGCAGGTCGTCGAGCACCTGCTCATAGGGAATTTCGCCCCGTGCGCGCGCCTCGGTGAGAAGAACCCGCACCTTCCCAAGCCAACGGCGCAGCGGAGCGGCCGGATCAAACGGCAGGACGAGCGTGATCAGATTGACGAAGTATCCGAACATACTTCGTGTCTCACGCTGTCGGCGATTGTCGACATACGTCCCGATCGCAACTTCATCCCTGCCGGCTTCCAGCGCCAGCAGGGCAGAGAAGACCGCCAGGCGAACCGTGAACCGGGTCACTCCTTCCGCACGCGCGAGCAGATCCAGGGAATCGGTCGCGCTCGGATCGATTCCCCACCAGATGTTGCCGGCTTCCGGAGCCAGGCCGGTAGCCGACGACGGCCGGGCGAAGGGCAGCTGCAGTGTTGACACCCCGTCGAGTTCGTGTCGCCACCAGGCGAGTTGCGCGCGGTAGTGGGGCCCGGCCGGGTCCAGCCTGAATCGCTCCCATACCGCGAAGTCCCCGTACTGAAGGCGCTGCGGGGCTGGGAGCGCGCGTCCGCGCCGAATTCGGTCATACGCCTCGACGAACTCGGTGAAGAAGATGTCCCAGGACTGCCGGTCGGTGACGATGTGATGGGTTACCCGCAGCAGGCGGAACTCGTGCTCGGCGAGACGGACCAGCCGGAATCGCACCAGCGGGCCGCGCTCGAGGTCGAACGGCGACGAGGCATCTTCGTTCAGCAACTCGGTGGCGCGGGTTTCGGGATCCGGTTCTCCGGTCAGATCGCGGAAAGGGATGTCCATGGGGCTGGGCGGGTGAACGATCTGGACGGGCGTGCCGTCGCGCTCGGCAAATGTCGTGCGGAGCGGCTCGTGGCTGGCCACGACCTGCTGGAGGGCGGCACGAACAGCCTCGAGATCGATCCTCCCGCGCAGCGCCGCCACCGAGACCATGGTGTAGGCCGCCACCCCGCCGGGACGGCTGGCCAGTCTCCAGATCCTCTCCTGAGCGAAGGAACAGGGGAGCGGGGCGTTGCGAGGGACGGCCGTGATGCGAGCGGCGCCGTCTGCGTCGTGTGACTGGAGGAGGTTGATCAGCCTGGCAGCCGCTAGCCGGCGGGTACCTCGAGCCACTCCCGCATCGTGGTGTGGTGGCGGGAGTGGGAGCCGCTCTCGAGTTCACCCACGATCTCGGAGAGGAGCCCGTAGCGCTCCGCCACGACGTTGTGGCGGTGGATCGTCTCGAGGTTCTCCTGGCGGGCGTGGACGAAGGCGCCGTCGCGGACCTCGGGGAAGTCGTCGGTGACCTGGCGGATCATCTCGCGGACGCAGTCCTCCACGAAGCGGGGGTTCGCGTGGGCCTTCTCGACCACGAAGCGCTCGTCCGAGCGCTTCATCAGCTCGTAGATCTCGCTCGACATGGAGGACTCGACTATCCGGAGTAGCCGGCGGGCGTCGATGTCCACTTCCGAGTCCTCGGGGACGCCGATGTGGAGGGTGCCGATGCCGCGCTGGTTGTGGGTGGCGATGGGAACGGCGTCGACGATCCGGTCGATGTCATCGGGGTCGAAGCCCTCCTCGGCCAGGCGGGTGCGGGCCCCGTCCTCGACCAGTCCCTGGGCGCACGGGCAGGCGGTCATGCCCTGCGCCTCGACGCCGGTCAGGGTGCGGGTGCCGCGCTCGGAAGAGACGGCGGTGCCGAAGAGGGTGTAGAGCTCCTGGGTGGGAAGCCCGGAGACCGGGGCGGGCACGGTCTCGGGGTAGCGGGCCGCGATCCTCACCTCCGCGCGAAGGCCGCCCTGGGCCTCGCGGACGCGTTCGGCGATGTGCGCCGCGAGACCCTCGGCCCGGAGCGCCTCGCCGAGGACGACGGTGTCGATTGCCTCGTTGACGACCTCCTCGAACCGGGACATGTGGACGCCCGCCTGCTCGGGGTTGAGGTCGACGAAGCACTCGAGGTCGGCGTGGTAGAGCGATTCCTCCCCGGAGGGCCCGCCATTCTGGGTGTTGCAGACGCGGATGATCTTCTCGACGCCGACGACGCCGACACGGGAGAGGCTGACCCGAGTGGCGGGGGCCTCGGCCTGGGCGTCGCGGGTCGGAGTGGAGACGGTTTCGGTCGGATTGACCATTTGGTCAGTATGACTGAGCGGGTTCGGCGGCCTGATCGGTGCTTTTCGGCCGGGCCGAATCGAATTCCCCATTAGTAGGTCCGTGTTTCGGCGTTCTCCTCCTTATACTTCCGACCGCCTTAGCTCGACTCGAGCCTCCGTGTAGGGGCGGGGCGTCGGGTAAGCCAGGAGTTGGGAGAGGAGAGGGAATGGCGTCGATGCGGACGGCCGTTGCGGCCGACGAACAGCCTTTCGGGGAGAACGAGGAACTGCGCGGGCTCATCGCTGCGGGGACCGAGCGGGGCTATCTGACCTTCGAGGAGATCGCGTCCACCCTCGAGGAAGTCGAGGTCACTAAGGAGCAGGTCTCCGAGTTGCACGCGCACCTGGTCGACCAGGGTGTGGATGTGATCGCGGCGGATGGGGTGACCGCGTACAAGGAGAGCAAGGCCGCTGAAGACGGTGGGAACGGCCGGCGGAAGCAGGAGCTGGATCTGACCGTCGAGCCGAGTCTGGACTCGCTGCGGCTCTATCTGCGCTCGATCGGCGCGGTTGACCTGCTGACGGCCGAACAGGAGGTCCAGCTGTCCAAGAGGATCGAGCGTGGGGACATGGACGCCAAGAGGCACATGGTCGAGGCCAATTTGCGCCTGGTCGTGTCGATCGCCAAGTCCTATCTGGGGCGGGGGCTGAGCTTGCTGGACCTGATTCAGGAGGGGTCGCTTGGATTGATCCGGGCGGTGGAGAAGTTCGACTACCGGCGGGGATACAAGTTCTCGACCTATGCGACCTGGTGGATCCGGCAGGCGGTGACCAGGGCGCTGGCGGACAAGTCCAGGACGATCCGGATCCCGGTGCACATGGTCGAGAAGCTGAACCGGGTGGTTCATGTGGAGAGGAACCTGGTCCAGAAGCTGGGGAGGGAGCCGGAGCCGCAGGAGATCGGGGCCGAGCTCGGTTGGACGGTCAGAGAGGTGCGGGAGGTGCTCCGAGTCAGCCAGATGCCGGTGTCGCTGGAGAAGCCGGTGGGCGACGAGGACGATTCGGAGCTGGGCGACTTCGTCGCGGACGACAACGTGGAGTCGCCGTTCGAGACCGCCTCCGACAACCTGCAGCGCGAGGACGTGCGGAGGGCGCTGGCGGTGCTGCCGCGTCGGGACCGCGAGGTGCTCGAGCTGCGTTACGGGCTGAACGGGCGGAAGCCGATGACGCTCGAGGAAGTCGGTGAGGCCTTCGGGGTGACCCGGGAGCGGATCCGGCAGATCGAGAACAACACTCTCAAGCGGCTCAAGGGGCTGCCCGAGGCGCAGTGCCTGCGCGGCCTGGGTTAGCGCCCTGGGTTGACTCAGCGGTCCTGGGGTTGGATCCTTTGCTCGATTGAGTTTTGGCCCGGCTGGGGCCGGACCCCGGCAGCTTTCACCGAGTTATCGGTTCCTGCCTGGGGAGCAAATGACCAACCTCCGCTAGTCGGGGGCGAGGCGTTCGGCCCCAGCCGCGCCTGGGTCCTCGTCTGCAATCGAGAGTTGGGCGAGGTGCCGCTCCATGTATTCCTCGATCCGGGTCATGACGAAGCCACCCCGTCCATCCGATTCGACGCGGAACCGATCGCCGGGCTCGATCGAGGAGGCCGCCACCACCGCGAGCGGGACCGTCACCTGATCGCTCGCTGACATCCGCGTCCGCCCGACCGCCGGCGGGTCGGACGACTCCACGAAGTTGGATGGGGGAGGCAGGATTCGAACCTGCGAAGGCAGAGCCATGGCGTTTACAGCGCCACCCCGTTGACCGCTTGGGTACTCCCCCGGCTCGCTTGAGGATTCTAAAGCGGGCTCGCCGGTCCCGGTCGGGATGGTCCGACTTGGCCTTACCTCGAACTCCGAGTATTTCGCGCCACCGATGCGTATCGAGCGACGCCCCTCGATCTCAGCCGACGGAATGAACCAACACCGCCCATCGCCAACGAGCACGAAGAGAAACTCGAATCGAGAGGGGTCGAAGGTCTTCACCAGTCCGGTCCAGCTCTGGCTTCCCCCGGACGTCGCGAGCTGCACTGCAAAGTGGCCGGTGGCGTCCACCTTGTGGCGAGATGTCTTGACTTGGACCCGTGCCAGTCGCCCGCCGAGATCGGCGACCAGGTCGTAGTCCGGGCTGTGGAAGAGGGGAACAGAGACGATCGCCCCGATCGACGTGAGCCATTGAATGGCCGCCGCTTCGCCGAGATCGCCTTGTCTTCTCGGATGGAACCCTCCGGACATGGCCAGAACGTACGTTCGATCCTGCTTCCAATGGTACGCAGACTGCAACGAATGGGTGATTAGGGAATCGGCAGAGCCCTGCCCAGCCGGGTAGCGTCACCCCCGATGGCCGACCTCGAGGGACGCGTGATCGCGATCGCCGGAGCGGGCGGCGGCCTCGGTCCCGTGGTCGCCAAGCGCCTGGCCGACGCTGGCGCCAGTCTCGCCCTGGCGGACCGCAGCCAGGAGATCGCGGACTCCGTGGCCCGGGACCTCGGCCTCTCGGACGAGCGCGTCGACCCCCGCGCCGTCGACCTGCTGGACGAGTCCCAGGCCGACGACTGGGCCGCCTCCACGGCCCAGAAGTTCGGCCACGTCGACGGGCTCCTGCACCTCGTCGGCGGCTACCGCGGGGGCGACCCAATCGACCGCTTCGACCTCACCGACTACGACTTCCTCCACGGCCTCCTGGTCCGCACCCTCCAACTCACCACCCGCGCCTTCCACCCTTCCCTGACGGGTAGCGAGCACGGCCGTTTCGTCCTGGTCTCCGCCGCAGCGGCCCAGAACCCCATGAACACCAACGCGGCCTACGCCTCCGCGAAGGCCGCGGCCGAGGCCTGGACCCTCGCCCTCGCCGACTCCTTCATGGGCAGCAGGGCCACGGCCAACATCATCGTCGTCAACGCGATCGAGACCCCCCAGATCCGCGAATCCGACCCCGCCGCAGAGCGCCCCACCTTCACCCCGGCCGAGGACCTCGCCGACGCAATCGCCTTCCTCTGCTCGGATTCCGCGGCCCGCATGAACGGGCAGCGACTCTCCCTGCACCCCTGACCAATCGGCCCGGAATCCCTCGCTAGAGTGAGGGCGCGCGCCCGGATAGCTCAGTTGGTAGAGCACTTCCATGGTAAGGAAGGGGTCGCCGGTTCAAGTCCGGCTCCGGGCTCTCGGCGGAGCCGGCGGACGGCCCCGGCCGTCCAGCGACTAGGTTTCGCGCCGTGGACTTCAAGCTCTCCGACGAGCAGCGCGACTTCGTCTCCGCCATCCGCGACTTCTGTCGGCGCGAGTGCGGCACGCCCGAGCAGCGCGAGCAGCTCACCAACCACTACACCGAGCTCCACAACGCCGGCCTCTACAAGCAGATGGCCGACCTCGGCTGGCTCGGCCTGACCATCCCGGAGGAGTACGGCGGCTCAGGCGGGACGATGCTCGAGGCCTGCCTCTTCATGGAGGAGACCTCACGCGGCCTGGCCCCGATCGGCGGCTACGCCACTACCCTGATCGTCGCCGGAGCCACCAAACGGTTCGGCACCGAGGAGCAGAAGGAGAGAATCCTCGGCGGCGTCTCCAACGGGTCGGTCGAGGCCATCGCCATGACGGAGCCCGAATCCGGCTCCGACGTCGGCTCCCTCTCGACCGAGGCCGTCCGCTCCAATGGGGGCTACGTCATCAACGGCCAGAAGGTCTTCATCTCCAACGCCCGCGTCTCCGACCACGTCCTGGTCGTCTGCCGCACCACCAAGGGCGAGAACAAGCACGAGGGCCTCTCGATGATCTTCGTCCCGGTCGGCACCGACGGCATGGACATGACCCCCATCGACACCATGGGCGGCCGCGAGACCAACACCGTCTACTTCAACGACTGTGAGGTTCCCGGCGAGCATCTCCTCGGCGAGCAGGACCAGGGCTGGACCCAGCTCATGGCCGGTCTCAACACCGAGCGACTCATCCTCGCCGCCACCATGCTCGGTGTCGGCCAGCGCGCCTTCGACGACGCCCTCTCCTACGCCAAGGAGCGCAAGCAGTTCGGCCGGCCCATCGGCTCCTTCCAGGCCCTCCAGCACCGGTTCGCGGACCTCGCCACCGATCTCGAGGCAGCCCGCCTGATGACCTGGTGGGTCGCCACCCTCACCGACGAGGACCCGGACCGCATGCTCCCCAAGGAGGCCTCGATGGTGAAGCTCTTCGTCACCGAGACCGCCCAGCGCGTGGCGCTCGAGGGCATGCAGACGATGGGCGGCTACGGCTACTCGTCCGAGTACGACATGGAGCGCCTGGTCCGCTCCGCGCTCGTCTCCACCATCTACGGCGGCACCTCCGAGATCCAGCGCGGCATCATCGCCAAGACGCTCGGTCTCTAGTCGAGGTTGAGGTGCGGGCCCCCGGGCGTCCGCCGGCGGGGTGACCCGTCCAAGATCCGGCGATGGATCGATACTCAATACTGATGCCGGAAACTATTAGAGAGGGGTCGTAGAAAACCGCACAGTCTATATCTACCCATTGACAAGCTTCGCTTCCGAACCTTAGTTTTGATCCTGCATATTGCGTGAACTTCGTCGCGGCGGGCCGGGGGTCCCTTCGTGCGTAAGCGCAGAAATCCGGGTTCGGCGCGGCTGTGTGGCCGCAGGGTGTGGGATGCAACATGGAGAGGATCGGTTCCGGGGACCCCTGACGGGGCTGCCGTCGGGTCTTGCGATGGTCGGCCGGGGTGTGCCGCGACTGGCGCGGGCTCTCGGCGCCGGGTTGCTGACGCTGCTCGGGCTCTTCCTGTTCTCCGCGCTCGGACCGGGCGCGGAGATCGCCCAGGCCGCTCCCTGTGATCCCCCAGTCCTGAACCCGATCGTCTGCGAGAACTCAAAGCCAGGCAACCCGGCGAGCGAGTGGGACGTCACCGGCGGCGGGGCCGGCGACCCGAACATCCAGGGGTTCGCCACCGACATCAGCGTCGACCACGGCGAGACCGTCCACTTCAAGATCGACACCACCTATTCGGCCTACCACCTCGACATCTACCGGATGGGCTACTACGGCGGGCGACGGCGCCCGCAAGGTGGCCACCGTCACGCCCTCGGCGAGCCTGCCGCAGACGCAGCCCGCCTGCATCGACGACCCGACGACGACGGGCCTGACCGACTGCGGCAACTGGGCGGAGTCCGCCTCCTGGGCGGTCCCCGCCGACGCCGTCTCGGGCATCTACTTCGCCAAGCTCGTCCGCGACGACGGAGCCTCGGACGGCAGCCACATCTTCTTCATCGTCCGCGACGACGACGGCAGCTCCGACCTCCTCTTCCAGACCCAGGACACGACCTGGGAGGCCTACAACCAGTACGGCGGTAGGAGCCTCTACCAGAGCAACGACGGCGGGCCCGGGACGAATCCGGCCCGGGCCTACAAGGTCAGCTACAACCGCCCCCTCACCACCCGCGGTCCGACCCCCGAGGACTCGCCGTTCAACGCCGAGTACCCGATGGTCCGCTGGCTCGAGCGAAACGGCTACGACGTCAGCTACTTCACCGGGGTGGACAGCGCCCGGAGCGGGAGCGAGATCCTCGAGCACAAGACCTTCCTCTCGGTCGGCCACGACGAGTACTGGTCGGGGACCCAGCGCGCCAACGTCGAGGCCGCCCGCGCCGCCGGCGTCAACCTCGCCTTCTTCACCGGCAACGAGAGCTTCTGGAAGACCCGCTGGGAGCCCAGCACGCCGACGGCTCGAGCACCGACTAGCGAACCCTCGTCTGTTACAAGGAGACCCACGCCAACGCCAAGATCGACCCCGACCCCGGTCTGGACCGGGACCTGGCGCGATCCCCGCTTCAGCCCGCCGGCCGACGGCGGCCCGTCCGGAGAACGCGGCTCACGGGCACGATGTTCAGGGTCAACTCCGGCACCTCCGCGATCGACGTGCCGGCGGCCGACGGCAAGATGCGCCTCTGGCGCAACACCAGCATCGCCTCGCAGGCCCCAGGCCAGACCGCCACCCTGAGCGACGGCACCCTCGGATACGAGTGGGACGAGGCGCCCGACAACAGCTTCCGCCCGGCGGGGCTGGTCCGCTATCCTCGACCACGAGGAGCGGCGTCCGAGGTCCTCCAGGACTACGGCTCCACCTACGGCACCGGCACCGCGACCCACCAGCTGACCCTCTACAAGGCCCCCAGCGGGGCGCTCGTCTTCGGCGCCGGCACGATCCAGTGGTCCTGGGGGCTCGACGGAAATCACGATCGCGGCGGCTCCACCCCCGACCCGCGCATGCAGCAGGCGACGGTCAACCTGCTCGCCGACATGGGCGCCCAGCCCGACACGCTGCAGGGCGACCTGGTCGGCGGCTACCGCCTCGACCGACACGGACCCCCCCAGCTCCGTGATCACCTCGCCGCTTGACGGCGCCAACGTCGAGAGCGGCGCAGCCGGTCACGATCAGCGGCACCGCCACGGACGCGACGGGAGAGTCCGGCGGAGGCCAGGTCGGGAGCGTTGAGGTCTCGACCGACGGCGGCGCCACCTGGCACCCGGCGCAGGGACGCCAGAACTGGACCTACTCCTGGACCCCGGGCGCCGCCGGCAGCGCCACGATCAAGACGCGGGCGGCCGACGACAGCGGCAATCTCGAGACGCCCGGCGCGGGCGTCACCGTCAACGTCACCTCTCGGACCTGTCCCTGCTCGATCTGGAACGACTCCTTCACCGCCCCCGAGGAAAACGACCCGGACGCGGTCGAGCTCGGCGTCAAGTTCCGCTCCGACGAGGCCGGCTTCATCACCGGCCTGCGCTTCTACAAGACCTCCGGCAACACCGGCACCCACGTCGGCCACCTGTGGACGGCGGATGGAACCCAGCTGGCCGAGGCGACCTTCAGCGGAGAGACCGCCTCCGGCTGGCAGGAGGTCAGCCTCGGCAGCCCGGTGGCGATCGACGCCGAATACGACCTACATCGCCTCCTATCACGCCCCTGCCGGCCACTACGCCGCCACCAGCGGCTACTTCGCCACCGGCGGCTTCGACAGCGCCCCGCTGCACGCGCTCGGCGACGGGGTCGACGGGCCGAACGGCGTCTACCAGCTACGGGCCGTCCGGAGGCGTCTTCCCGACCGACACCTTCCAGTCGAGCAACTACTGGGTCGATGTCGTCTTCGAGAACACCGTCGGGCCGGACACCACCCCGCCGACGATCACCGCGCGCTCGCCGGTCGACGGCGCCACCAACGTCTCGACGGGCGCCAACGTCACCGCGACCTTCAGCGAGCCGATGGACCCGACCACGATCAACGGGACCAACGTCGAGCTGCGCGACCCCTCGAACGCGCTCGTCCCCGCCACCGTCACCTACAACGCCGCCCAGAGAAGGGCGATCCTCGACCCGAGCAGCGCCCTCCAGAACTCGACCACCTACACGGCGACCGTCAAGGGCGGCGCCGGCGGCGTCACTGACGACGCGAGCCCCGCCAACGCGCTCGCCGCCGACTCGACCTGGTCCTTCACCACCGCGGCGCCACCGCCGCCGCCGCCCGACGAGGGCCCGGGCGGCCCGATCCTGGTGATCTCGAACGCCGCCAACCCGTTCAGCCGCTACTTCGCCGAGATCCTGCGCGCCGAGGGGCTGAACGAGTTCACCGCCACCGACATCTCCAACGTCACCCCGGCGGTGCTGAACGCAGCACGACGTCGCGATCCTCGGCGACGGCCCGCTCACGCGCCGGCCAGGCGCAGGACCTCAGCGACTGGGTCCAGGCGGGCGGCAACCTGATCGCGATGCGCCCGGATCCACAGCTCGCCGGCCTGCTCGGGCTGACCAGCGCCGGCGGCACGCTGGCCAACGGCTACCTCCAGGTCGACACCAACTCGGGGCCCGGGCGCGGGGATCGTCGGCCAGACGATCCAGTACCACGGGACCGCCGACCGCTACACGACCAACGGCGCCCAGACGATCGCCACCCTCTACTCGGACGCCACCACCGCCACGGCGAACCCCGCGGTGACCCTGCGAAGCGTGGGCTCCAACGGCGGCCACGCCGCCGCCTTCACCTACGACCTCGCCCGCTCGATCGTCGAGACGCGCCAGGGCAACCCCGCCTGGTCGGGAGACGAGCGCGACAGCTCGGTGGGCGGGAGCCAGCTGATCCGCTCCGACGATCTCTTCTTCGGCGCCAAGACCGGGGACGTGCAGCCCGACTGGGTCGACCTCAACAAGGTCGCGATCCCGCAGGCCGACGAGCAGCAGCACCTGCTCACCAACCTGATCGAGCAGATGAACCTGGACCGCAAGCCGCTGCCGCGGTTCTGGTTCCTGCCCCGCGACGAGAAGGCGGCGGTGGTGATGACCGGCGACGACCACGGCAACGGCGGCACCGTGGGGCGCTTCCAGCAGTATCCAGGCCGACAGCCCCCCGGGCTGCTCGGTCGCCGACTGGCAGTGCGTGCGCGGCACCTCCTACATCTACCCGGGCACCCCGATCAGCGACTCGCAGGCCGCCGCCTTCCAGAGCCAGGGCTTCGAGATCGCCCTGCACGTGAACTACCAACTGCGCCAACTGGACCGACCAGGCCCAGCTCGAGTCCTTCTACTCGAGCCAGCTGGCGGCCTTCGCCGCCGACTACCCGAGCCTGAGTCGCGCCGGCCACCAACCGCACCCACTGCATCGCCTGGAGCGACTGGGCGACCCAGCCGAAGGTGGAGCTGGAGAACGGCATCCGCCTCGACACCAACTACTACTACTGGCCGGCGGCCTGGATCCAGGACCGCCCGGGGATGTTCACCGGCTCGGGGATGCCGATGCGCTTCGCCGACCTCGACGGCTCGATGATCGACGTCTACCAGGCGGCCACCCAGATGACCGACGAGTCGGATCAGACGTACCCGTTCAACATCGACTCGCTGCTCAACAACGCGCTCGGCCCCGAGGGCTACTACGGCGTCTTCACGGCGAACATGCACACCGACAGCGCCTCGAGCGCGGGCTCGGACGCGATCGTCGCCTCGGCGCAGTCGCGCGGCGTCCCGGTCGTCTCCGCCCAGCAGATGCTGCAGTGGCTCGACGGGCGCAACCAGTCCTCCTTCGACGGGATCTCCTGGAGCGGCAACAAGCTCAGCTTCAGCGTCAGCCACGCCGCCGGCGCCAACGGGCTCCGCGGGATGGTGCCGACCACCTCCTCGGTTGGAGCGCTGACCACGCTGAAGCGGGACGGCGTCCAGATCGCCACCACCACCCAGACGATCAAGGGCCGCGAGTACGCGTTCTTCGACGCGACCGCCGGCAACTACGAGGCGACCTACGCCGTCGACAACACCGCGCCGACGATCTCCAACGTCGCCGCCTCGGCCCACGGGGACGGCACCGCCGACATCACCTGGGACACCGACGAGGCCTCCACCTCGCAGGGTCGACTACGGGACCGATCCGAACAACCTGAACCAGAACCAGAGCAGCCCGGCGCTGGTCACCTCCCACAGCGTCCAGCTCACCGGCCTCGCCCCCAACACCACCTACCACTACCGGGTGACGTCCGCCGACGCCGTGACGCCCGTGCCCAACTCGAGCACGTCGCCGGAGCCGCCGGCGTCGGCGAGCTTCACCACCCCCTCGGCGACCTTCACCGACACCACCGTCTCCGACTTCAGCGCCGGCACCCCCGACGCCAACACCTACATCTCCCAGACCGGCAACGGCGAGGTGACCCTGAAGCCGACCGAGGGCCAGGAGTTCTCGGGCGGCTCGGCTCCCGGCCGGGTGGTCGAGCTGCACCTGGCGGAGTCCTGGACTGCCGGCCGGCGGCGCCACGGTCTCCGGCGGCGCTCTCCACGTCGACGGCGGCTTCGCCAGGACCACCGCGACCTTCGGCTCCGGCCGCTCGCTCGAGTTCGTGGCCACCTTCGGCGCCGCCGCCTTCGAGCACGTCGGCTTCGGGGTGGACCTCAACAACGTCGCCAACTGGGCGATGTTCAGCATCAACGGCGACGGCACCAGCTTCTACGCCCGCACCAACGTCGGCGGCCCGCCACGACCGATACGCCGCTTCCGAGCAACCTGCTCGGCTCCCCGCACCTCTACCGGATCGAGTGGGACGCGACCGAGGTCCGCTACTACGTCGACGGCGACCCTGGTCGCGCACCCAGGCCGCCAACTTCGGCGCCACCCAGATGCGCCCGATCGCGAGCGACTTCAACGCCGGCGGCCCCGAGCGTCTCGGTCGACTGGATGCGCATGAGCCCCTACCCGGCCTCGGGCACCTTCCTCTCGCGCGTCTTCGACGCCGGCCAGGCGGCCGACTGGGGCGCGCTCAGCTGGCACGCCAACGCCCCGCCGAACACCAGCGTTCAGATCAGCGTCCGCACCGGCGACACGCCCACCCCCGACGGGACCTGGAGCGCCTTCACCCCGATCAACAGCAGCGGCGGCGACATCCCCGGCAACTCCCGCTACGTGCAGTACCGGGCTCAGCTCGGTTCGAGCGATCCGAACCAGACGCCCACCCTGAGCGACGTCTCGATCGCCTACACAGCGGGCGCCGACACGACAGCGCCGACGATCACGCAGAGGACGCCGGCGCCGAACGCCACCGACGTCCCACGGAACACCAACGTGGACGTCCAGTTCAGCGAGCCGATGAACCCGGCGACGATCAACAGCTCGACCGTTCGGCTGCGAAAGCAGGGGGCCGCCAGCGACGTGCCGGCGAGCGTGAGCTACGCGGGGAACACGGCGACGATCGACCCGAACGCCGACCTGGATCCGAGCGCGGTCTACAACGTGACGGTGGCGGGCACCGTCACGGACGCCAATGGGATCCCGCTCGGGGCGGACGACACCTGGAGCTTCACCACCGCGAGCCTCAGCTTCATCGACACCACCATCGCCGACTTCAGCGCCGGCACCCCGGGCGCCAACACCTACGTCTCCGAGACCGACAACGGCGAGGTCACCCTGAAGCCGACCGAGGGCGTCGGAGTTCTCGGGCAGCTCGCTGCCGGCCGGCTGGCAGGTACGCCCTGGAACGTCCCTTCGGACGGGAGGTAGCGCCACGGTTTCCGGCGGACAGCTCATCGCGAATGGGGCCAGCGCCGGCACGACCCCGACCTACGGGGCGGGACGCGTCGCTCGAGTTCAAGGGGACCTTCAGCGGCGCGAACAACCAGCACGTCGGCTTCGGCGTGGACTTCAACAACTCGCCGAACTGGGCGATGTTCAGCGTCAAGTTCGACGGCACCTTCAACGCCCGCACGGCCGCCGGCTCGATCGTCCCGGCCACCGAGACGCAGCTGCCGAGCAACCTGATCGGCTCAGCCGCACGTCTTCCGGATCGAGTGGGCACGCCGACCGAGGTCCGCTACTACGTGGACGGGGCGCTGGTCGCCGAACACACGCCGGCTTCGACTTCGGCGCCACCCAGATGCGCCCGCTCGCCAGCGACCTCACCAACGGCGACGCCGGCGACGTCAGGGTGGACTGGCTGCACATGAGCCCGTATCCGGGCTCGGGCACCTTCGACTCCCGGGTCTTCGACGCCGGCGTCGGCCAGACCGCGGACTGGGGCGCGCTCAACTGGAACTCGGCGACGCCTGCCGGGACGGGGATCGCGATCAGCGTCCGCACCGGCAACACGCCCACGCCCGACGGGACCTGGAGCGCCTTCACCCCGATCAACACCAGCGGCGGCGACATCCCGGGCAACAGCCGCTTCGTCCAGTACCGGGCGGAGCTGACGAGCAGCGACCCGGCCCAGACGCCGACCCTGAACGAGGTCTCGATCGGCTACACGACGGGGGCCGACACGACACCGCCGACGATCACGCAGAGGACGCCGGCGCCGAACGCCACCGACGTCCCACGGAACACCAACGTCGACGTCCAGTTCAGCGAGCCGATGAACCCGGCGACGATCAACAGCTCGACCGTTCGGCTGCGAAAGCAGGGCTCTGGCACCGACGTCGCCGCCACCGTCAGCTACTCGGGGACGACCGCGACGCTCGATCCGAACGCCGACCTGGATCCGAGCGCCGTCTACAACGTGACGGTCGCCGGCACGGTCACGGACGCCAACGGGATCCCGCTCGGGGCGGATGACACCTGGAGCTTCACCACCGCGGCCCCGAGCTTCAACTTCACCGACACCACCGTCTCCGACTTCAGCGCCGGCACACCCGACGCCAACACCTACATCTCCCAGACCGGCAACGGCGAGGTGATCCTGAAGCCGACCGAGGGCCAGGAGTTCTCGGGCGGTCCCGGGCTGCCGGCCGGCTGGTCGAGCTGCACCTGGCCGGCTGGGCGGCGGACCGGCGGCACCGCCACTGTCTCGGGCGGCAGCCTGCACGTCGACGGCGCCTTCGCCGGCACCAACGCCACCTTCGGCCCCGGCCACTCGCTCGAGTTCGTCGCCACCTTCGGCGCCGCCGCCTTCCAGCACGTCGGCTTCACCGTCAACTTCAACAACGCCGATGGGCGATGTTCAGCACCAGCAACACGACCAGACCAGCTCTATGCGAGCACCAACGCCGGCGGCACCGCGGTAAACACGCCGATCGGCTCGGCCAACCAGTACGTCGGCTCCCCGCACCTCTACCGGATCGAGTGGGACGCCACCCAGGTCCGCTACTACGTCGACGGCGCCCTGGTCCGACACCACAGCCGCCAACTTCGGCACCACCCAGATGCGCCCGCTCGCCAGCGACTTCAACTCCGGCGGCCCCGAGCTCTCGGTCGACTGGCTGCGCATGAGCCCCTACCCGGCCTCGGGCACCTTCGATTCGCGCGTCTTCGACGCCGGTTCCGGCCAGAGCGTCAACTGGGGCGCGCTCACCTGGAACTCGGCGACGCCGTCGGGGACCGGGATCGCGATGAGCGTCCGCACCGGCAACACCCCGACCCCGGACGGGACCTGGAGCGCCTTCACCCCGATCGCGACCTCGGGCGGCGACATCCCCGGGAACACCCGCTATGTGCAGTACCGGGCGGTGCTCAGCACGACCGACCCGAACCTGACGCCGACCCTGAGCGAGGTCACGGTCAACGGCGCCGGGGATATCCCGCCGACCGCGGTCAACGACACCAAGACGGTCGCCGAGGACTCCGGCGCCACCGCGATCGACGTGCTCGCCAACGACACCGACACCGACGGCGGCCCGAAGACGATCGCCTCGGTGACCCAGCCGGCCCACGGCACGGTGGCGATCACCGGCGGCGGCACCGGGCTCACCTACAGCCCGACCGCCGACTACTGCAACGACGGCAGCCCGACCGACGACTTCACCTACACCCTGAACGGCGGCTCCACCGCCACCGTGCACATGACGGTGAGCTGCCTGCCGGACGCTCCCACCATCACCGCCACGGATCCGGCCAGCCCGGCAAATGAGAACAACCCCAAGGTGATCGGCACGACCGGCGCCGGCTCGCCCACCCAGGTCAAGATCTACAAGGCCGCGGCATGTGCGGGCAGCCCGGACGTCACAGGCTCGGTTACCGACTTCACCGGCTCTGGGATCGCAGTCAACGTCGCCGACGACAGCAGCACACCCCTTAGTGCGAAGGCGACCAGCGCTGTGGGCGACTCTCCGTGCTCCAACACGGTCACCTATATCGAGGACTCGACGGCCCCCGAGACCGCGATCGACACCCACCCCAGCGACCCCTCGGCCTCGGCCGCCGCCAGCTTCACCTTCTCGGGCACCGACCTCGGCGGCTCCGGCGTCGCCTCGTTTGAGTGCCAGCTCGACGGCGGCGGCTTCAGCGCCTGCACCAGCCCCCAGGCCTACAGCTCGCTCGCCGACGGCTCCCACACCTTCGAGGTGCGGGCGATCGACCAGGCCGGCAACCCCGACCCGAGCCCCGCCAGCTTCACCTGGACGGTCGAGACCACCGTCCCCGACACGCTGATCGACTCGGCCGCCCACGGCGCAACCAACGACTCGACCCCGAGCTTCACCTTCCACTCCACCAAGCCGGGCTCCAGCTTCGAGTGCCTCGGTTGACCAGGGCACCCCCGCCTACGGCACCTGCACCAGCCCCTTCACCTCGGCGGCGCTCGCCGACGGCGCCTACACCTTCCGGGTGCGGGCCACCGACTCCGTCGGGCACACCGACCCGAGCCCGGCCGACCGAGAACTTCACCGTCGACACCGCGGCCCCCGAGACCGCGATCGACACCCACCCCAGCGACCCCTCGGCCTCGGCCGCCGCCAGCTTCACCTTCTCGGGCACCGACCTCGGCGGCTCCGGCGTCGCCTCGTTTCGAGTGCCAGCTCGACGGCGGCGGCTTCAGCGCCTGCACCAGCCCCCAGGCCTACAGCTCGCTCGCCGACGGCTCCCACACCTTCGAGGTGCGGGCGATCGACCAGGCCGGCAACCCCGACCCGAGCCCCGCCAGCTTCACCTGGACGGTCGAGACCACCGTCCCCGACACGCTGATCGACTCGGCCGCCCACGGCGCAACCAACGACTCGACCCCGAGCTTCACCTTCCACTCCCACCAAGCCGGGCTCCAGCTTCGAGTGCTCGGTTGACCAGGGCACCCCCGCCTACGGCACCTGCACCAGCCCCTTCACCTCGGCGGCGCTCGCCGACGGCGCCTACACCTTCCGGGTGCGGGCCACCGACTCCGTCGGGCACACCGACCCGAGCCCGGCGACCGAGAACTTCACCGTCGACACCGCGGCCCCCGAGACCGCGATCGACACCCACCCCAGCCGACCCCTCGGCTCTCGGCCGCCGGCCTCGCTTCACCTTCTCGGGCACCGACCCCGGCGGCTCCGGCGTCGCCTCGTTTGAGTGCCAGCTCGACGGCGGCGGCTTCAGCGCCTGCACCAGCCCCCAGGCCTACAGCTCGCTCGCCGACGGCTCCCACACCTTCGAGGTGCGGGCCGATCGACCAGGCCGGCAACCCCGACCCGAGCCCCGCCAGCTTCACCTGGACGGTTAACACCACCCCAGTCGACAATCCGCCGGTGGCGGTGAACGACACCGCCACCGTGGCCGAGGACTCCGGCGCCAGCGCGATCGCCGTGCTCGCCAACGACACCGACCCGGACGGCGGCCCGAAGACGATCGCCTCGGTGACCCAGCCGGCCAACGGCAGCGTGGCGATCACCGGCGGCGGCAGCGGGCTCACCTACACCCCGAACGCGAACTACTGCAACAACGGCAGCCCGACCGACAACTTCACCTACACCCTGAACGGCGGCTCGACCGCGACGGTGGCGGTCACCGTCACCTGCGTCGAGGACAACCCGACCGCGGTCGATGACACGAGGACGGTAGTCGAGGACTCCGGCGCCAGCGCGATCGCCGTGCTCGCCAACGACACCGACCCGGACGGCGGCCCGAAGACGATCGCCTCGGTGACCCAGCCGGCCAACGGCAGCGTGGCGATCACCGGCGGCGGCAGCGGGCTCACCTACACCCCGAACGCCGAACTACTGCAACAACGGCAGCCCGACCGACAACTTCACCTACACCCTGAACGGCGGCTCGACCGCGACCGTCCGGGTGACCGTCACCTGCGTCGACGATAACCCGGTGGCCGTCAACGACACGAGGACGGTGGCCGAGGACTCCGGCGCGAGCGCGATCGCCGTGCTCGCCAACGACACCGACGTGGACGGCGGCCCGAAGACGATCCAGTCGGTGACCCAGCCGGGTCACGGCACGGTGGTGATCACCGGCGGCGGCACCGGGCTCACCTACCAGCCCGACCCGAACTACTGCAACGGCGGCAGCCCGACCGACAACTTCACCTACACGCTGAACGGCGGCTCCACCGCCACCGTCCGGGTGACCGTCACCTGCGTCGACGACGCCCCGGTTGCGGTCAACAATATCGCCACGGTCTCGCGCAACTCCGGAGCCAACCCGATCGACGTGCTCGCCAACGACACCGACATCGACGGCGGCCCGAAGACGATCGCCTCGGTGACCCAGCCGGCCAACGGCAGCGTGGTCGATCACCGGCGGCGGCAGCGGGCTCACCTACACCCCGAACGCGAACTACTGCAACAACGGCAGCCCGACCGACAACTTCACCTACACCCTGAACGGCGGCTCGACGGCGACGGTGGCGGTGACCGTGAGCTGCGCGATCGAGGGCACGTCCGGCAACGACGTGATCACGGGCACGCCCGGCGACGACGTGATCAACTGTGGCGCCGGCAAGGACACCGTTAACGCCGGCAGCGGCAACGACGTGATCAACTGCGGCGACGGTAACGACACCGTGAATGGCGGGACCGGCAACGACACCCTGAACGGCCAGGGCGGCAACGACACCCTGAACGGCGGGGACGGCGACGACACTCTGAACGGCGGGGACGGCAACGACACCCTGAGTGGTGAGGCCGGCAACGACAGCCTCTTCGGCGAGGCCGGCAACGACGACCTGATCGGCGGGCCCGGCGTCGACATCTTGAACGGCGGCCCCGGCAAGAACACGCTCACCCAATAGCGTAGGGCGGCACCATCCTGAACCCCGGGACCGCAGTTGGGGCTGGGGTCGCGACGACAACGGCCTGAACGGCGGCCCGGCAACGACAACCTCAGCGGGCGGCCCCGGCGACGAGACCTTGAACGGCGGGCCCGGCAACGACAAGCTTTGGGGCAAAGCGGGCAACGACACCCTGATAGGGGGCGGGGCGAGGACAAGCTGCTCGGCGGTCCCGGCAGGAATCGAGAAGAGCGCAGCTTCCGGCACGAGCCCGACCGCGGCTGGACGCAGCTCATGGCCGGTCTCAACACCGAACGCCTCATCCTCGCCGCCACCATGCTCGGTGTCGGCCAGCGCGCCTTCGACGACGCCCTGCGGCCCGCCTCATGACCTGGTGGGTCGCCACCCTCACCGACGAGGACCCGGACCGCATGCTCCCCAAGGAGGCCTCGATGGTGAAGCTCTTCGTCACCGAGACCGCCCAGCGCGTGGCGCTCGGGGGCATGCAGATGATGGGCGGCTACGGCTACTCGTCGGAGTACGACATGGAGCGCCTGGTCCGCTCGACCCTCGTCTCCACCATCTACGGCGGCACATCCGAGATCCAGCGCGGCATCATCGCGAAGACGCTCGGGCTCTAGATCGAACTGACTCTTACGGATTTTTGGCGGCGGGCCCTAACCAATTTGCCTGTAATTGGACGCATGTACGGACGCCGACGACGGGAAACTACGGGTGTTCGTCCACCGGTCAGGGGGTACCGTTTTCGATCGAGTAAGGCGCAGGGGACTTGCCGATAGGGGAACACGGGCGAGATCCGCGCGCGGTACGGGGAATAACCAAGTCCAACAGGAGGCAAATTGGCTGCCAAGACATTTCGGGTTTCGCTCTTGTGCGGTATCGCGGCGATCTGTGCCCTGATCATTCCGGCTCAGTCGTCAGCGTCGCTTATCTCGAGCAAGACCAAGTGCAAGAAGGGCAACGCGCTTGCCCAGTTGCGGGTGGTGAGCAGGGTCACCCAGTCGGATGACCCACCGTCGATGACGATCATCACGCGCTACTTCAACAACCGGTCTCACAAGACGTGCAAGCAGTTCGACGTCTACAGCCTCCCGGGCGCCCAGGGCGCTCCGGGCGTGCAGGGACCCGTCGGTCCCGCCGGCGCCCAGGGTCCAATCGGTCCGGCCGGTCCGGCCGGGGCGACGGGACCAGCCGGCGCGACGGGCCCATCGGGCGCGACAGGCCCTGCCGGCGACACCGGTCCGAAGGGCGATACCGGCCCGAAGGGTGACACCGGTCCCAAGGGCGATACAGGTCCGAAGGGCGATACAGGTCCGAAGGGCGATACAGGTCCGAAGGGCGACACGGGTCCGACCGGCGACACCGGTCCGAAGGGCGATACCGGTCCGAAGGGCGAGACCGGGCCCCAGGGCCTCACTGGTCCCCAGGGCGTCACGGGTCCCAAGGGCGACACCGGTCCGAAGGGTGACACGGGTCCCAATGGCGACACCGGTCCGAAGGGTGACACGGGTCCCCAGGGCATCACGGGTCCCCAGGGCATCACGGGTCCCAAGGGCGACACCGGCCCGCAGGGCGCTACCGGCCCGACCGGAGCCACCGGCCCCAGCACGGTGGCCACGGCCCAGGTCGTTCTAGGTAGCGGTGCCAGTGGCAACAACGCGGACACGGTGACGTGCCCGGCGGGTTATGTCGCCACCGGCGGAGGCGGCTTCGCCGGCGGTAGCAGCTCGCTGCACCGGTCGAACCCGACTCAGGGCTCGAACGGAACGCCGAACGGCTGGATGGCTCAGGGCTCCGGCAACAGCGGAGTAACGGCATACGTCATCTGTGTGCTGTCGACGTCCTAGCAATCCGAACGATTGGGAACACGGGGCCGGCCTCAGGGCCGGCCCCGTGCGTTCCAAGCCCGAGGCTGCCCGCTTCAGGACCGCCGCGCGGCGGTCACGTGATCGGGACGATGGCGCCCGATGTCGCGAGGCTGAGGGCGCGTTGGGGGTCGGGGTCGTAGACCTCGATCTGGTAGTTCGAGTCCGGGTAGGCGAGGTAAACGCTCTGGGGGGCGTCGGCGCTGGTCAGAACGAAGCCGCCGCCAGGCGCCGAAGCGGTGCGGGCACCCGGCTTGTCCGCCTCGTGTTGCAGGGCCGCGACGGCGTCCTGCACCGGATAGGTCCCCACAGTCAGGGAAGAAACGTCCTTGGAGCCGATCGGGACGCCCGGGTCGAGGTAGCGGATGAAGATGTTCTGGTCGGGCGTGATCGTCAGCTCGTACTTCTTGCCCGGTCGCGCTCCCGCCCAGTAGACCGGATGGCCGACCACGCTCGACAGCTCGAGCAGCCGATCGACGGTCGCCTCGATCGGCTTCGTCGCCTGGGTAGGATTTCCGCGCCGCCGTTGCTCGTGGTGCTGCTGGCGGTGGTGCTGCCGCCGCCGTTGTTGTCGTCGCCTCCGCTGGAGATCAGCAGGATCGCCACGACGATGACGGCGATTCCGACACCAACCAAAGCCGCGATGCGGGGCTCTCTCAACCGCTTGGTGAATTGCCGCATCCGCTGGGTGGGATCCTGCCCGTTCAAGCGCCGGGGGTTTATCACAGAGAGCCGTCGGCAACCGCTGGTACGCTCGCGCCGCGCCTGGGAGCCCGGCCAACGCGTCCGTCACGCTCGGCCTCGACCAGAGGTGTCCGGTGACCTCACGATCGAACCAAGAGAGCGAGACCCTGATCTTCATCCCTGCGCTCAACGAGGAGGAGAGCGTGGCGGAAGTGATCACTGGCGTCAGGGATCAGTTTCCCGACGCGACCGTCCTCGTTGTCGATGACGGGTCGACGGATCACACCAGAGAGGAGGCAGCCGCCGCCGGTGTCGATGTCGCCGTCCTGCCCTTCAACGCGGGGCTGGGGGCGGCGCTCCAGACCGGCTACCGCTTCGCCGCGGAGGAGGGATTCCAGTACTTCGCCCACCTGGACGCCGACGGCCAGCATCCCCCGCAGGAGCTGCCCCGGATCCTGGAGCCGGTTTGGGCCGGCAGCGCGGACCTGATCGTCGGGAGCCGGTTCGCCCCCGATCCGGGGCGCGGGCCGAACTTTCGCTCCAGCCCGCTGCGCCGCTTCTGGATCAGACTCCTCGGGCGGCTCGTCAACGTCACCAGCGGTGGGCGGTTCTCCGACATCACCAGCGGCTTTCGAGCCGGGAACCGGAGGGCGATCGAGCTCTTCGCCCATCTCTACCAGCCTGACTTCGGGGAGATCGAGGCCCTGCAGACCGCTCTCAAGGAGGGACTTGTCATCGACGAGGTGCCGGTGCGAATGCTCGCGCGGGAGCGAGGCACCTCCTACCTGACCGCGACGCCCTCCTTCCTCTTCGTCTTGAAGGCGATGATCCTGATCGCGATTGGCCGCTTCCGGGCGGCGATCCGATGACCCCGGCCATCGCCAGGGCGCTCCTGATCGCCGTGGAGCCCTCGGTCCATCTGACCACGCGTTCGCGAATCATCGCCGCGGCGGCCGCCCTCTTTTTCTTCCTCTTGGTGCTCGAGCTGGTCCGCAGACGCCGCCTCCAGGAGCGTTACACCGTGCTCTGGTTCGTCCTCGCGCTTGGGATGCTGGCCGGCGCGATCTTCCCGACCCTGCTCGAGCTGCTCGCCAAGGGGCTCGGGGTCCGGGACACGAACATCGCGCTGTTCGCGCTGCTCCTCCTCCTCCTTCTCGCCCTCGCCTTCGAGTCGACGGTGACGGCTTCCCGCCAGGGCGAGCGAATCACCAGATTGGCGCAGGAGAACGCCCTGCTGCGAATGCGGGTGACGCCGATCGCGAGGGAGGGACCCCCCGAGGACGGTGGCGCCGAGGATGGGAAAGGAAGTCCGGCCGCCACCGAGCCACCCGGCTCCTAGGGTCCCGGCTTGGACCTCTTCCTCTGCTGGTTACTCGGGCCGGCCCTACTACTCCTAGTCGCGCTCGGCCTCTCATTTGGCGTCGAGCTGATCTCCGGCGTCCGAGCATCCTGGACCCTGAGGCCCGCGATCGGCTTGGCGACGATGATCGTCGTCGCCCAGATCGGGGTGAGCACCGACGCGACCGCGGAGCTCACCCTGCCGCTGATCGCCGGCATGGGCATCGTCGGCCTGTTCATGGGATGGAGCGCGGGCCTGATCACGGGACCCGTCCCTCGGTGGGAGATCGTCGCTGCATTGGGGGTGTACGTCGTCTTCGCCGCCCCGGTCGTGCTCTCCGGCGAGCCGACCTGGGCGGGCTACATCAAGCTGGACGACACCGGAACCTGGATGGGTCTCGCCGATCACTCCTTCGAGTTTGGGCCGCAGACGAACTTCCCGCCCTCGACCTGGGAGGCGATGGTCCAGATCAACGCCGGCAACGGCTACCCGATCGGCTCCTTTGTGCCGATGGCGCTGATCGGGAAGCTGGTCGGCCAGGACCTCGCCTGGACCGTTCAGCCGTCGATGGCGCTGATGGTGGCGATCCTCGCGCTCACGCTCACCGAGCTGATCCGGCCGCTGGTGCCGAAGGCGCCGGCCCGGGCCGGAATCGCCTTCCTCGGCGGCGCAGTCCTCGATGCTGCTCGGCTACACGCTCTGGGGCGGGGTGAAGGAGGCCGCCGCGGCGGCCATCCTCGCTCTCGGGCCGCTGACCGCCTGGCGGGCGATCCAGGACTCCGAGGCGCGCTGGCCTTGGATCCTGCCCGGGATCTCGGCGACCGCCTTTTTGGCGATCCTCGGGTTCGGCGGCGCGGTCTGGGTCGTGCCGACGATGCTCCCGCTACTGCTGGTCGCTCGCCGGCGGCTGGGCAAACGCGAGGCGCTGATCCTCGCCGGGGCGGCCGTCGCCTTCGTGGTGGTGGCGACGCTCCCGCAGCTGATCGGGCCCAACGGGCTCTTCAACCCCTTCCAGGGCTATCTGTTCGCCGAGAGCGAGCTCGGCAACCTGCGAGCGCCCCTCAGCATCCTGCACGTGATCGGGCTCTGGCCCGCCCATGACTTCCGCGACAGCCCGCACTTCGAGGTCGTCACGAAGATCATGATCGTGGTGCTGGCGGCGATGGCGGTGTTCGCCGCCTACCGGGCGATCAAGGATCGCGCTCTGCCCTTCGCCGGCTACGTGGTGGGCGGCGTCGCCGGGTTCGCCGTCACCTACGCGCTCGGCTCGCCCTGGATCCAGGGCAAGGCGATGACGATCATCTCGCCGGCCCTGCTGACCGCGGCCTTCGTCGGAGTGGCGCTCCTGATTCAGCGAACCCGCTTCAACATCGAGGGCTGGCTGATCGGAACGGTCGCGGCGGGCCTCATCCTGGTCTCCTCCGTGCTCGCATTTCAGGGCGTCTACCTGGCCCCGCGTGCCGAGCATCGCGAGCTCGAACAGATCGGCGAGCGCTTCGACGGGCGCGGCCCGGCCCTCGAGACGGAGGGGTCGTCCTACGGCGGCCGGCACTTCCTGCGTGGACTGGACACTGAGAACGCCAAGGACCTGCGGCGACGCCCGGTGTACCTGACGAACGGCTCGAAGCCCGACGACGTCCCCTACCTCGACACCGACATGATCGCGACCCGCTCGCTCTCCCCGTACAACCTGCTGGTGCTCCGGCGCACCCCTGTGGCCAGCCGCCCGCCCGGCGACTTTCGGCTCGCGTACGCGGGCACCTACTACGAGGTCTGGCAGCGGAGCGGATCCCCGGTCGCCGGCCAGTCGCTGGTGGAGCGCCTGCCCCTGGGAGAGGCGCCGTCGAGTAGCGCGCTCCCGGATTGCGGGGATGTCGCCGCGCTCGCGGCCAAGGCCGGTCAAGCAGGGACACTCGTGGCCGCGCGCCCGAACGACACGATGCTGGTGGACCTGAGCTCGGCGACGATGCCCTCATCGTGGGAGAACAGCGGGACGATCTTCACCCCGGGCTCTACGGGGACGCTCGAGGTCCCGGTTCCGGTGTCGACGGCCGGCGACTATCGGGTCTGGGTCGGGGGAAACATTCGCGGCTCGCTCGAGGTCAGCGTCGGGGGGCAAAGCGCCAGCGTGCGCCAGGCGCTCAACGAGACGCTCTACCAGCCGTTCGGCCCGTTTGCCCTCGATCCCGGGCGGGCGCCGCTCAAGATCGAATACGACGATGACGCCGGCCTTCATCCCGGCAGCGGTCTGGGTTCTGCGCCACTCGGGCCGCTGATCCTGGAGCGCGTCCAGCCCGCCGACCGTGGCACGACTCTGGTTCCGGCCTCGGACTACCGGAGCCTCTGCAATGAGCCCTGGGACTGGATCGAAGCCTACGGCTGATCTCCGCCGCGGCCCCGTCCGTGCCCGTTGGGTGGCGACCGCGATCGGCACCGCGATCGTGGTCGCGTTCCTACTCGTGGTCATCGTGCCGCGTGCGAGCGAGGTGGGCGATGCACTCGACCGGGTGGGCGCGGGCCGGTTCGTCGCCATCCTCGCCCTCGCCTTGGCCGCTCTGGTCTTCAGGACGATCGGCTGGCAGGTGGCCGTGGACGCCGCAGGCGGCGACGTCCACCCCCGCGAGGCTCATGCCTCGAGCGCCGTCTGCTACACGGTCGGGCTCCTCAACCAGTACGTCGGAGGGGCGGTGCGGATCGCGATCCTGCGGCGCACGATTCCCGATCGCTCGCCGACCGCCTCCCAGCTCATCGCGGCGGAAACGGTCTCCCTCGTCGTCGAGGCGGCGCTGGTCTCCCTCCTCATTCTCGCGGCGTCCTGGACGCTCGGCATTCCGCTCTACGCCGCCGTGCTGATCGTCGTCGCTGGGGCGGTCGGTGTCGCCGCGATGGTCGCGGTGGCACGCCGCTGGACGACTCCCCAGTTCGCCGCGGGGCTGGCCGTCGCCCGAGAGCCTCGCACCCTGGCGGGTCTGACCGCCGCCTTGGCGGCCACGCTCCTCTGCCAGATCGGGCGGGTAGGGCTCGCGCTGACCAGCGTGGGGCTGCACTCCTCGCTGATCGTGGTGATCGCGGTGTTCGTTGCGAGCGGCGCGGCAGCCGTGATCCCGATCGGAACCGCTGCCGCGGGTGCCACCGCCCCACTGCTCGCCGCCGCCGGCAAGGGGGGAGATGCAGTCGCCAGCGCCAGTGCGGCCGGCGTTCTGCTCACCGGTTCGCTGCTGGCCGCCGACCTGCTCTACCTCGCCGTCACCGCTCTGCTCGTCTCGGCCCTCCGGAGGCGCCACTCCATGTAGCGGAGGATGATCCGGTCCTCCAGCGCGTGGGGAACGAGGTTCGTGTTGCGAATGCCAAAGAGGACGGGGTAGGCGAGGCGCCGGCGAAGGGGAATGCGCTCTGCCCGCGCCAGCGCCCGCCGACGTTCGAAGCTCGCCGGGTGGCGCTTGCGGAGACGCCTCAGCAGGTCGCGATGACGCGGGCGTGCGCGCCCGAGCATCCGTGTCCCTTTGACCCGTCGGCGCCTGTAGACGACACCGGGCACCCTGACACCGGTCCAGCCGGACTCGCCCAGCTTCAGCCACAGGTCCCAGTCCTCATATCCGCTCGGGACGTCGGGACCGAGCGATTCCCACGCGCCGACCTGCTCGAGCGCGCTACGGCGAATCAGCGATCCGACCGGAATGAAGTTGGCCCAGGTCTGGGCCCAGCGGCTGAACTCGGCGGGGGAGGGGTAGAGGCCGCGGAAGTCGCCGAAGACCTCGAGGTCCCCGAATGCGAAGCCGGCGTCCGGGCGCCGGTCGAGGGCGTCGGCCATCACGCCGAGCGCTCCGGGTACCAACAGGTCATCGGAGTCAAGTGGATAGACATAGGGCGCGGACGTGCCACTGACCCCGGTCATCCGCGCGGCGGAAAGCCCGCCGTTCTCTCGGCGAATCACACGGACGCCACGACTCTCGAGCTCGGCCAGCGCTTGGCGTGTCTCGGCCTCGGTGGATCCATCGTCGACCACCACCAGCTCCACCGGCTTGGACTCGGCCACCGAGTCGACCGCCTCGATCGCCAGGACGCCGTCGTTGAAGCACGGCACGATCACGCTGACCCGGGGAGTCATGCGCTCGACGCTAGCGGTTCAGGGACGGTTGATCTCGGCGGTGAAGGTGCCCTTGCCGGCTACGCGGCTCACCTGAAGCTGGAACGTCCGGGCGGGACCACAGGCGCTGTAGGAGAGCTCGCTTATTGCAGCCTTGGTCGCCCTCTTCCCCTTTCGCCGCTTCTTTCCCTTCCTTTGTTTCCCGATCCGCCGCAGCCGGCTCTCGCCGCTGCTAACAACGCTCCCATCCGCGGAGAGCAGCTGCATTCTGAATCTGGCTGAGCGAGGCTGCCGGACCTTGACGCTGATCGGCCCATCGAGCGAAGCGTGGATCGTGGTGGAGGCGCTGGGGGAAGCCGGGGCGAGCCTCTCCGACCAGGTCGTATGGGTGCCGTCGGAAGTGTCCGCGACGTCGGCCCGTATCGCGTCGAAGGCGCCCCGGTCGGGCTCGGCGAAGCTCCACCACCAGGGCACTGCGTTGGGGTAATGCATGGTTGCGTAGGCCTGCGCGAACGCCTCGCCCGGGTTCTCCCAGTAGTGCAGGCCTTCGTCGCCGGGGAATAGCCGGCCGGCGGCGACTCCTTCGCAGACATGCTCGTAGGTGGCCCAGTGCCGGGCGCCGAGGTTGCTCGCATACCAGCCGGGGAACGAGCGGTTGGCCTCGATGTGATGGCCGTACTCGTGGGTGATCACCATCCCCTGCGGCATCTGGTTGTTCGGATTGATCGGGCTGCCGGAGACCACCATCGTCTGAGAGGAGGGGAAGTAGCACGCGGTCGCGTTTTGACCGCACAGTTGGAAGAGATTGTTCGAGTCGGCGATGTGGACAGTCAGCCTGCTCATCTCCGGACCGTGGACGGTCGCGCCGAGCGTCTCGAGGATCCGCTGTTGGGCATCGGTCCCGGCGTAGGCTGCGTCGACCTGGAGCTTGACGGTGCCGCCCCCGGGGACCGGGTACGCAGTCGGGGACGATGCCGTCGGGCTCGCGGTCGCCGGAACAGGGCCGCCGATGACGCGGTCCTTGAATAGGTCCGAGTCGGACGCGGCGGCGAGGGCCGGGCGAGCGCCCACCAGAAAGGCGGCGGCGATTACGAGCAGCAGCAGAATCCGGGCGCAGGCTCGGGCGTAGCCACGGGGATCGCCGATCTGCTCCACCTCGAACCGATCGGTCCCCGGGATGACGGGTGGTCAAACCCACGGCCACAAGTGGCCGCCTGTACCTCAAGCCGAAGCTGTCCTCTGGACGTCCGTTCGAGAAGTCAGGGCCTAGGGCCCGGTATACCCGTTCGAGTAGCACGGCCGCGCCACCGGACCCGGATCAACGCACTGGTCGATGAACCCGTCGTTCTGCAGCCAGGTGGCGTCGTGGGTCACGCCGTCCAGCGATCGCCGCGGGTACTGGTGGGGATCGCAGCCGTACACGCTCACCGGGTTCGGCGGCAGGTTGACCAGAGGCGCCGGGGCTGTCCCGTGCACCGTGGCGCTGTTCTCATCGGTACAGGTCTGCGCGGCCGTCCCGTGCGTGCCGTCGAAGTTGAGCGTCCCGCCGTCGTAGTAGACGAGCGCCGCCGGACCGCTGTACGGGTAGGAGCCGATGGCCGTCAGGCCGAACAGCGGGTCAACACCCCAGTGCCGCGCCGGATCGAGCTCGGGCGTATGGACCTGCGCCCCGATGGTCCTCGCCTCCACCTCTGCCGCCACGTTGGTGACCTGATGATCCCCGTACGCCGTCTGGAGCAGCACATGGTGCTCCGGCGTGTTCGGCAGCGGATCGTCGGTCATGTGATGTGCGTAGCCGTCCGCCTCGCCGCGGTCCCAGAGCAGTTGCATCAGCGACAGGACCAAGGGTCGCCGCTCGAGACCCGGATAGTTGGCCCACAGGCCGAGGTTGGGAATGTCCAGGTACTGGCCCGAATCCGTGCTGCGGGTCAGCAGCGTCGAGTAGTTCATTCCCACCACGTTCAGCACCGACTGGGTCAGGTCCGGCTCGAGCGCGGTCAGGGCTCCGCCCATGATCGCGCCCTGGCTGATCCCCTCCCAGAAAAGCCCCTGGGCAGGATCGAGCACCGGCACCGGGTCGTTCCCACCCGCGCCATCCGGATCCAGCTGGAACGCCGGATCGGTGTCGAACCCGTCCGGGTGGAGCATCGCCCGGTCCAGATAGATCATGTTCACGAAGCCCTGAACCATCCGGTCCGTGAGCTTGCTGAAGTTCGACAGGTCCGCGAGCGACGTCAGCACCGTCCCGATGTCGTCCTCGGAGAAGCCGGCCCAGTTCGTCGCACACCAGGTCGTGTTGCTGATGTTCGCTTCGCTGTTCGAGAAGCGGATCATGTCGTCGACCTGAGTGAAGTCGCCCAGGAGCCCGTGTCCGAAGATGCCGCTCTTGGTCGGGTTGACATCGGTCCCCGCCACGGCCGAGTTCGGGATCACGCATTCGAAGCGAACTCCGGTCGTGGCCGAGTCGGGATCGTCGGCGATGCCCGTGGGGGTCGCGTTCACGTCCCCGTTGGACTGGAAGTTGAAGTTCCCGCCGGGCTGGCAGTTCCCGTTGTTGAGGTAGCAAGGAATGTTGGTCAGCTCGCCGTCGATCTGCCGGTAGGTGTTGTCGGGCAGCCCCGGATCACCGACGTTCAGCACGCTCGTGACGTGGAACGTCGGGGCGTCGCCGTCCACCGTGCCGTCACCCGGCGTGTCGTCGCCCAACTGATGGAGGGCGTCGTCCCGGATCGCGAGCGCGCGCCCGGCCAGGCTGTGCTCGCTGGCGACCGTGAAGTCCCACGCCAGATAGAGGCTGCTGCGCTGGATGCCGTCGCTCGCGAGGGTGGACAGCACGTCTTCCATGTGCGGTCGCCGCGACTCCACCGCCGGATCGGTCGTGGCCATGTTGTCCCGGTACACCCGGAAGGCAAGTGGCGCGTCCACCGCGTTGTCCGAGGCGTCGCGGATGTTCCGCAGGGCGACGATGTACCGGTGCCCCTCCTCGAAGTTGACGGTCGGGCGGATGATCAGGTTGACGTCCGCTGTGTCGCCGGGCTGGTAGTGGTTCGGGTTCGCGTCCAGCTCCGCGAAGATTGGCTGGCGCTCGCCGGTGGCCGCATCGATCACCACCGCCGGCTGGTTGGCGTCCGCGTACTGCCCGGGGTCGGTGAGGGGCACGAACCCCGTGTTGTCGAACGCCTGCTGCGTCTCGACCTCCGGGATCTTCACCGTGATCGCGCTGCCCGGGCTGAACCCGTCGGCCCGGTTGAAGTCGGTCGGGTCGATGGGCACGCCGTTCTTGTTCTGAGGCATCTGATCCGCGTGGAAGTCCAGTCGCCGGCCTGTGTCGGTGGAGGAATCGGCGACGGTGAAGTAGTCGTTCGGGAACGGCTGCATGCAGAGCGACGGGTCGAACGGATCGCAGTGCGGTCCCTGGTTCCCGCTGCAGGCTGCGAGATTTCGCACCAGGGGAGTGATGGGGGAGCCCTTCCGCTTCTTCTTGGCCTTCTTCTTCTTGCTCTTCTTGCCCGTGACGAATCGGCCGCGCAGACCGTCGACGGAGCAGCTCCCCATCGCGGTCCTACCGGACCCGCTGAGGGCCAGGTTCATCCGCTTTCCGGACTTGGCCTTCTTCGGCTTGGTGAGCTGGAGCTTGCCGCTGCTCTGGATGCCGTCGACGACGACGCGCTTGCCCTTGCCGCCCTTGACCTTCACGGTGATTGCCCCGGCGTTCAGGATGGACTGCTGCTGTGAGCTGAGGACGGTCACCTTGCCGCCCTTCCCCTTGCCCTTCTTCTTGCCATCTGCCACTCCGGCCAGCACTCCGACACAGAGCAACGCCAGTCCCGCCAGCGCCACCGCGATCCCACGCGTCAGCGAATCAGTCCGCTCCAAAGGTCGTCCCTCTGCTTTGTCTCTGCGCGCCCACTCCCGACGCTCCTCGGCCGGGCACCCTACCGGATGAACCGTCGCTCGGCCCGCCTTCAGCGAAGTCGGGGAATTCTCGGTACCGACTGAAGGCCGCTGAGGTGATTTAGTACCCCGGTCCGGCCGAGGGACAGCCAGCCGGGGAGAGGAGAGAAGGATGGACCTGGAGACCTTCGACGATGCCCGCCTCGATCTGGAGTCGCTGGACAGCGAACCCCGACTTGGGCGGCGCCAGTTCCTGCTGGCGGGGCTCGCCACCGGAATCGCCGCCACCGCGCTGCCGAACTACGCCGCGATCGCCCGCAAGCGGCGCATCCCCATCGCAAAGTCCGGGACCTTCCCCCTCGGCGTCGCCGCCGGCTTCCCCTATCCCAAAGGCACGATCCTGTGGACCAAGCTGGGGCATGCGAAGCGCACGACAAGGCTCCAGCTGCAGGTGGCGAAGGACCGTGACTTCAAGAGCGTGGTCCTCGAGAAGACCGTCACGGCACGGAAGGACCGGGACTTCACCGCGCGCACCCGCGTCCGCGGCCTCCGGCCGGCCCACGAGTACTTCTACCGCTTCCACACCAAGGACAAGGGATCGCCGATCGGCCGGTTCCGCACCGCTCCGCCCCACGACTCCAACGCGCCACTCCGCATCGCCTTCCTCTCCTGCCAGAGCTATGAGGCTGGCTTCTACAACGCCCACGCCGCCATCGCCAAGGAACCCGACCTCGACCTCGTGTTGCATCTCGGGGACTACATCTACGAGTCCCACTACTACACGGGCCCCCGCCAGGACACCAGCGGCTTCAACCACGACGGGACCGTCGAATTCCTTCCCGAGTACAGGCAGAAGTACAACCTCTACAAGAGCGACCCCGACCTGCAGGCGATGCACGCGGCCCACAACTTCGTGGCGGTCTGGGACGACCACGAGGTCGAGGACAACTACGCCGATGGCCTGGCCAGCTCCCACGCGGAGCCCGGCTTCACCAACAACGGCCATCCCCGGCGCGTCTCCATCGAGGAGCGCCGCGCAAACGCCTACAAGGCCTACTTCAACTACATGCCGCGGATCCGCTTCGAGGGCGACCGAAACCGGATCTACGAGCACGCCCGGATCGGCAAGCTCGTCGACCTGATCCTCACCGACGAACGCCAGTACCGCAGCCAGCAGCCCTGCGAGGACGCCCAGCTCGTGCCCTGTCCGGACCAGCAGAACCCGGAGCGCACCATGCTTGGCATCCCCCAGAAGTCCTGGTTCAAGCAGACCCTCGCCTCATCCCCGCAGACGTGGAAGCTCTGGGCGAACGAGGTGATGCTGATGGGGTTCCAGAACGCACCTCAGAACGGTGCCAACAACGACCAGTGGGACGGATACGCCCATGAGCGCAGGGAGCTCCTCGACTTCGTGCTGGCCAACAACGTCAGCAACCTGCTCCCGATCACCGGCGACATCCACAACTTCTTCGTCGGCACTGCCACCACCGACGGAAGCGACACGGGCACTCCGGTCTGCGGAGAGTTCGTCGGCGGCTCCACCACCTCGTTCGGGCTGCCCGAGGAGACCGGCATCCCCTCCGGCACGATCAAGGGCCTGATCAGCGCGCTGGACCATCACATCACCTACACCGACCTCGACAACCGCGGCTACGCCGTGCTCGAGATCACTCCGACGCAGGCCACCTGCGAGTTCAAGCGGGTGCAGACGCAGACGAGGGACCGCGGCCAGGCGACCAGCATGGCCAAGTTCACGCTCCCCAGCGGCTCGACCACCCCACAGCAGATCGGCTAACTCAGAGGCGCAACTCTGGCCGCACGGTCGGGTCCCCCTTTGTTAAATTCGGGACAGGAGAGGGCCCCACTAGCGTCTGAGGAGAGGGATGCGAGCCAGGATGGCTGGACATCGGCGTCGTAATCTGATCGTCGCGATCGCGATCGCGAGCGCAGCCGTCCTGCTGCCCGCCCTCGCCTTTGGCCACATCGAGCGCGCCTCCTACTGGCCCGACCCCGCCCCCGACACCTCGGTCAAGCCCGCCGCCGGGGGCTCTGTGCCGGCCGTGCGCAAGCTCTTCAGCGCCCTCGACAAGAAGAAGCCAGGCAAGACCCGCGTCGTCTGCCCGAACCCGCCGAGCAAGAAGCTCCGCAAGCACGGCAGCGGCAAGAAGCTCTCCAAGAACAAGACGATCAAGACCCTCAACAAGTCGATCAAGAAGGCGCGCAAGAAGGGCTACAAGCTGCGCAAATCGCAGCCGCCTCTGAAGCTGAAGAAGAAGAAGGCGAAGAAGCTGCGCGCGTTCAACCTCAAGCTGCTGCGGCAATGCACGTACAAGTCGATCCAGAAGGCGGTCACCGCCGCCCACAACAACGACCGGATCGAGATCATGCCCGGGCTCTACAAGGAGCCGAAGTCGCGCTCGAAGCCGACCAACGACCCGGCCTGCAACCAGTACAAGATCACCAACGACAAGAACCAGGCGGGCGCGGTCTCCTATGCCTACCAATTCCACTGCCCAAACGACCAGAACCTGATCGCCGTTCTCGGCCGCGCCCTGACCAACACCCCGGTCCCGCAGCCGCCGAGTCTGGACCGCCACGTCATTCCAGATGCCGGAGCCTGCATCCGCTGCAACCTGCAGATCCAGGGAACCGGCGTCTCGCCCGATGACGTCACGGTCGACGCCGGCAACACCGCCTCCGGCGACGGCCCGCCGATCGGCTCGGTCAAGGACGTCGGCATCCGCGCCGACCGCGCCGACGGGTTCGTCCTCGACAACATCAAGGTCCGTCACGCCAGGGAGCACGACATCTACGTGATCGAGACCGACGGCTCCCACCTGAACCGCTTCAAGGCACCGTACGCGGGTGAGTACGGCCTACTCACGTTCGTCGCCGACCACTCCCTGATCGAGAACTGCGACGCCTGGGGAGCCGGCGATTCGGCCCTCTATCCGGGTGCCAGCGCGGACCTCGGCGAGGCCGTGCCGCCGAATCAGCGCCGTTACGGCACCGAGCTCCGCAACTGCGACATGCGCCACAGCACGCTGGGCTACTCGGGTACCGACGGCAACGCCGTCTGGCTCCACAACAACGCTCTCTATAACAACTCGATGGGGTTCTCGACGGACGTCTTCACCGCGCCCGGCCATCCCGGTTTCCCCCAGGACTCCGACCTGCTTGAGAACAACGACATCTACTCGAACAACTTCAACGCGTACCTGCCCCAGTGCGGCGCCGGACAGAGCCCGGGCAAGAGCGGGCCGAAGCAGGGCTGCTCCGACGTCGTCCCCAGCGTCCCGGTGCCGGTCGGGACAGGAATGTGGATCGCAGGCGGGAACGCGAATGTGGTCCGCAACAACAACTTCTACGACAACTGGCGCCGCGGGGCGATGCTCTTCCAGGTCCCCGACGCGTTCGTCTGCGACGACCCGGACAACCAGGTGGCCGGCTGCGATCCGACAACGACTGTGCCGGCGACCTCGTATCGCAACCAGTTCTACTCCAACAAGATGGGCGTGGCTCCGAACGGCAAGGTCAAGCGGAACGGCGTGGACTTCTGGTGGGACCAGGGCGGCGTCTCCATCGACCCGACGCTCAACACGGGGAACTGCTGGTACAGCAACACGGGCCCGGACGGCACGGCGGCGAGCGTCACCGGCCTGCCCTCGCCGAGCGGCACCCCGCCGAACAACCTCCCGTCCAACTGTGCCGACAGCCCATCGGTTGGCGCCATGAACGGGCAGGTCACCGAGGAATTAACGTGCAGCACGGTTCCCAAGGGAGACCCGAGCTGCCCGTGGTTCACAACCCCGCCCAAGCCATAGCCCGCGGTTCCTCCGGTCCTAGCCGTCGCTGCCCGGCGGCCCTCATCGCGGCGCTCGTCGCGGGAGTTCTGACTGCGGGCTGCGGCGGCGGCCCGAACACCCAGCCGCAGGTGAACGTCGGACCGAACGTCGGCCAGCCGATCAGTCTCGCTGACTGCAACGACTGGAATCAGGCGAACACCGAGCAGCGCCTCGGCACGATCAAGCAGCTCAAGGACTTCGCCGGGGGCCCCATCGTGGGCAACAACGCGTCCTCTCCGTCGGGTACCGGGGCGGTGCTGGACGACAAGGACGCCTACAACCTCTTCAACCGCTGGTGTGATCAGAGCTTCGCCCGCGGCTTCAAGCTCTACAAGATCTACGAGCGCGCCGCGGCCTTCACGGGCCAACCGGCTCAGTAGCCGGGCGGCTGGTGCGAACGGTCGCTATTCTTGGGCTCACCTCGTGCCTGGGGCCGGGGGTTTTTTTCTGTCCGGCCGCAAAAGATCGACGGCAACGAAGTGAAGTTGAGGAGACATGGCCTCTGATGTTCGAATCGGCGTGACGCTCGCGTGCGAGGTGTGCAAGCGCCGCAACTACGAGACAAACAAGTCACGGCGAAACACGCCGGACCGTCTCGAGATACGCAAGTTCTGCCGCTGGTGCGGCCGCCACACCCCACATAAGGAGACCCGCTAGCCGATGGCCAAGACCAGGGCACAGCGGAAGGCCGAACGCCGGCGCCAGCAGCAGGCGCGCGAACGCCAGGCCCGCAGCGGCGACTCGACCGAGAGCGAGGCGCAGGCGCAGCAGGACACCCAGCTCGGCGTCTCGGGAGAGGTGGCCGAGGCCGAGGCCGCGATCGAGACCGGCGCGCGCGTCGATGAATTCGGTGAGCGCGTGGTTGAGAAACCGGGGGAGATTCCCGATCTCGAGGACGCCGGCTCGCCCATCCCGGGAGTCATCCCAGAGCCGGTGCAGCCCGAGACCGAACCTGAGCCGGAGGCGCCCGCCCCCTCACGCGCCGACGTCGGCACCGAGCCCCGCGAGAGCCGCCGCGATCGCCGACAGCGTGAAAAGGGGGAGCGCCGCAAGGCGCGAGCCAAGGAGCTTCAGAAGGGCCAGGCGGAGAAGGCGGAGAAGCGTCGGGGCCCGGTGCTCGGCTTCCTGCTCTCCTGCTGGGCCGAGCTAAAGCGCGTCCAGTGGCCGGACCGTGACACCCTCGTCCAGGCCTCGGCCGTCACTTTCATCTTCGTGGCGGTCATGGCCGCCTACCTCGGGGGTCTCGACGCCCTCTTCAACTGGCTGATCCAGCGGATCATCTAGGGATTGGAGATTTCGACGATGTTTCGCTGGTACGTGATCAACACCTACTCGGGACACGAGAACAAGGTCAAGCAGAACCTCGAGCACCGTGTCCACACGATGGGCCAGGAGCGCAACGTGCGCCAGGTCGTCGTGCCCACCGAGCAGATCTCGGAGATGAAGGACGGCCAGAAGGTGCAGACCGAGAAGCGCACGATGCCCGGCTACGTCCTCGTCAACATGGAGATGACCGACGACGCCTGGGGGCTGGTCAAGAACACGCCCGGCGTGACCGGTTTCGTCGGCTCCCGTAACAAGCCGATTCCGCTCTCCAAGGTCGAGGTCGACCGGTTGCTCCACAGGGAGACCGCCGAGCGGCCGCGGACCCGGGCCCAGTTCTCGATCGGCGAGTCCGTCAAGGTCGTGTCCGGCCCGCTCGCTGACTTCTCCGGCGAGATCGCCGAGATCAACGATGACGCGGCGAAGCTCAAGGTGCTCGTGTCCATCTTCGGCCGCGAGACTCCCGTCGAGGTCAACTACGACCAAGTGAAGAAAATCTAGTCATGGCGAAGAAGGTCCTCACCCAGATCAAGCTGCAGATCCCGGCGGGCGCAGCCAACCCGGCCCCGCCGGTCGGTCCTGCCCTGGGCCAGCACGGCGTCAACATCATGGAGTTCACCAAGGCGTTCAACGCGCAGACCCAGCAGGACGCTGGCACGATCATCCCGGTCGAGATCACGGTCTATGAGGACCGTTCGTTCGACTTCATCACCAAGACCCCGCCCGCCGCTGTCCTGATCAAGGAGGCGGCCGGGATCGAGAAGGGCTCGGGCGAGCCGCACAGCGAGAAGGTCGGCTCGATCACGGTCGACCAGGCCCGCCAGATCGCCGAGCGAAAGATGCCGGACCTGAACGCCAACGACATGGACGCCGCGACCAAGATCATCGCCGGCACCGCCCGTTCGATGGGCGTCACTGTGGAGGGGATGTGAGCATGGAGCGAAGCGGAATGCGAAGGAACGAGGTTCGCTGATGGCACGAGGCAAGCGCTACCGCGACGCCTACGAGAAGATCGACCGGACGCAGGCCTACCCGCCCGCCGAGGCGATCCACCTGATCAAGGAGACCGCCGGGGCCAAATTCGACGAGACGGTTGAGCTGCACATCCGCCTCGGCGTGAACGTCCGCCACGCCGAGGAGCAGCTGCGCGGCACGCTCGCCCTGCCGAAGGGTCTGGGCAGGGACGTGACCATCGCCGTCTTCGCCGAGGGCGATGCGGCGCGGCAGGCCGAGGACGCCGGGGCCAACTTCGTCGGCTCCGACGATCTCGCCGAGCGAGTCGAGGGCGGCTGGACCGACTTCGACGTGGCGATCGCCCATCCCTCGCAGATGCCCAAGGTCGGCAAGCTCGGGCGGGTTCTCGGCCCCCAGGGCAAGATGCCGAACCCGAAGGTCGGGACGGTCACCGACGACATCGCCAAAGCGGTCGAGGAGGCGAAAGCCGGCAAGGTCGAGTACCGGACCGACCGCCAGGCGATCGTCCACCTCGCGATCGGCAAGACCAGCTTCTCTGAGGAGGACCTGCTCGAAAACTACGCGGCGGTGATCGAGGAGATCATCCGCGCCAAGCCCGCCGCCGCGAAGGGCCGCTACATACTCTCGATCACGCTGACCCCCACGATGGGCCCGGGCATCCGAGTCGATCCGACCCGGACCCGCCGCTCAGAGATCATGCAGGGAGCGGGTGCCGCAGCAGCTGCCGAGGATGGCGCGGAGGCCGCCGCTGAGAACGGCGGGGGCGGCGAGGAGGCTGCAGGCGAGACCGCCGAGGAGGCGGAGGGGGCGGCGACCGCCTAGACTTCAGCGCCGCACAACTTTGCCGCCCGAGACCGCCGGCGGGACTCCTCCCGACTTGGAGTCCGGAAGTCCGGCGCAGGTGAGCGAGAGTCACCGGTCCGATGACCGCCCACTCTGGCCCGCCTGCGCGCGGGTCTTTTCATTGGCCCGGCACGAGGGTGGGGCAAAGGGCAGAAATGGACAGAGAACAGAAGACAGCAGTGGTGAAGGAGCTCGCCGACGAGCTCAAGGACGCGGAGGCGATCTTTGCGGTCGACTACCGCGGCATCAGCGTGCCCCAGGCGGCCGAGCTTCGGTCCGGGCTGCGCGACGCGGAGGCCCGCTTCCGAGTGGTCAAGAACCGGCTCACCCTGCGGGCCGCCGACGAGGCCGGTACCGAGTCCCTCAAGGAGTACCTCGAGGGCCCGACCGCGCTGACCTTCGTCAAGGGCGACGCGGCCCTGGCCGCGAAGACCCTGTTCCAACTCGGCAACGAGTGGGAGCTGCTCGCCTACAAGGGCGGCCTGATGGATGGCGAGGCTCTGGACCCTGACTCGTTCATGGCGATCGCCCGCCTGCCCGGCCGCGACCAGCTCAATGCCCAGTTCGCCGGCGTCGTCGCCAGTCCGCTCACCGGGCTGGTGCGCGGCCTCGGCTCGATGATCCAGGGCCTCGCTCTGCAGCTCGGCCAGATCGCCGAGCAGGGCCTCGTGAGCGGTGAACCTCCCAAGGAGGAGGCAGAAGCGCCCAAAGAGGTTGAAGCCCCCGCAGCCGCCACCGACGAGACCCAAGCCGACCCCGAGCCCGCCGAGTCTCCCGAGGAAACCTCCGAGGAGGAGGCGCCGGAGGGTGAGGACGCCGGCCAGGGCGAGGCCGCGGAGACGGGCGAGGGAGATCAGGACATCGGCGAGGAGCCGGCAGAAGAGACTTCAGAAGATTCCGACGAAGCGAAGGAGGAAAGCAGCTAGATGGCCACCAAAGTTTCCACCGAGGATTGGATCGAGGAGCTGAAGGGCATCTCCGTGCTCGAGCTCTCCGAGCGCATCAAGGCGCTCGAGGACGAGTTCGGCGTCTCCGCGACCGCCGTCGCGGCGGCAGCCCCCGCCGCGGGCGGGCCTGCCGCTGACGGTGCGGGCGAGGAGGAGACCGGGACGGTCGACATCGTCCTGACCGGCGCCGGCGAGAAGAAGATCGGCGTGATCAAGGTCGTCCGCGCTGCCACGGGGCTCGGCCTCAAGGAGGCCAAGGCCCTGGTCGACGAGGCCCCGAAGCCCGTCAAGGAGGGGATCGAGCGCGAGGAGGCGGAGGGCCTTCTCAAAGAGATCCAGGAGGCCGGCGGCACCGCCGAGATCAAGTAGGCAGAGCCGGCCGAAGCGTTCCCAGCGGCCTTTGTTGACGGCCGGGCTACACTCACATATGCGCTGGGGATCGGAGTAAGCTCCCGGGACGTGCCCTCTGGGCGTGTTAGCAACCCTTGACCAAAGGTCGCTCGTGCGTTACTATGCACGGTTCGCGCGCCGGTGAGCCCAGCCGCCCGATTCTTGCGCGGTCTCTCAACCCTTCGAATACTTTGAGGAGTCGCCCAGTTGGCCGGATCCAACGCTGCCCCCGTCACCCGCAGGAGCTTTTCTCGCCTTAAGAACCCAGTCGAACTCCCACATCTGATCGATATCCAGCGGAAGTCCTTCGCGGAGCTGGTTGACCCGAAGAACGGCCTGCTGCGAGCCACGATCGACGACATCTCCCCTACCGAGGACTACACGGGGAACCTCGCGATCGTCTTCGGAGACTTTGAGTTCGACGATCCACCCAACACGGTGGAGGAGTGTCGCGAGAAGGACATGACCTACTCGCGTCCACTGAACGTCAAGGTGGCGTTCCAGAACCGGGAGACCGGCGAGATTCGCGAGCAGACCGTCTTCATGGGCGATTTCCCGTGGATGACGGATCGCGGCACGTTCATCATCAATGGCACCGAGCGCGTGGTCGTCACGCAGCTCGTTCGTTCCCCGGGCGCCTATGTGATGGAGCCCAAGGACCGCGAGAAGCAGGTCTTCATCGCGAACTTGATGCCGGCCCGCGGCTCCTGGCTGGAGCTCGAGATCGACAAGAAGGGGCGCGTATACGTCCGCATCGACCGGAAGCGCAAGCTGCCGGTCACCGTCCTGCTGCGCGCCATGGGCTACGTCGAGGACGAGAAGCTCCTCGAGATGTTCGACAACTCGGTGTACATCCGCCACACGATCGCCGCGGACACCGACGCCACCAGGGACGAGGAGGGGGCGCTGATCGAGCTGTTCAAGAAGCAGCGCCCGGGCGAGCCGCCGTCGGTGGACGCCGCGCGTGCGCTCCTCGAGCAGCTCTTCTTCGATCCCAAGCGCTACGACCTGACGAGGGTCGGCCGCTACAAGCTGAACGCGCGTCTCGACCTGGACATCGACCTCGACACCCGGGTCCTGACCCACGACGACATCATCGCCCTGGTCAAGGAGCTCGTCTCCATCCCGAAGATCCTCGGCATCCCCGAGGAGATCGACGAGGAGAACCCGATCAAGGACTACGCCGCGGAGGCCGTCACCTATCCCCGCGAGCCGATCCACGATCACCTCGACGAGTACGAACACTTCGGCAACCGCCGTCTGCGGACGGTCGGTGAGCTGATCCAGGAGGCGTTCCGGATCGGTCTCTACCGAATGGAGCGCGTGGTGCGCGAGCGCCTCACCACCGAGGACGCCGACGCGATCACCCCGCAGACCATCATCAACATCCGGCCCGTCGTCGCGGCGCTGAAGGAGTTCTTCGGCTCCTCGCAGCTGTCGCAGTTCATGGACCAGACCAACTCGCTGGCGGGTCTGACGCACCGCCGTAGGCTCTCGGCGCTGGGTGCCGGCGGCCTGACGCGCGAGCGCGCACCCATTGAGGTCCGCGACGTGCACGCCACCCACTACGGCCGCATGTGCCCGATCGAGACGCCCGAGGGCCCGAACATCGGCCTGATCGGCTCGCTCTCCTCCTATGCGGAGGTGTCGGAGCACGGCTTCGTCACCACTCCGTACCGCGTCGTCAAGGACGGCGTCGTCACTGACGAGATCGTCCACCTGGACGCCACGCAGGAGGAGGAGAACACCATCGCCCAGGCGAACGCCGAGGTCGATCCCGACACCGGCAAGCTCAAGGGCCAGTTCGTCCTCTGCCGCCGCCGCGACGACGAGGCCGTCGCCGTGCCGCCGAAGCAGGTGGACCTGATGGACGTCGCACCGACGCAGATCTGGTCGGTCGCGACGGCGCTGATTCCCTTCCTCGAGCACGACGACGCCAACCGCGCCCTGATGGGCTCGAACATGCAGCGTCAGGCCGTGCCGCTGCTCAAGCCGGATCCGCCGCTGATCGGCACCGGCATGGAGCGCCGCGCCGCGGTCGACACGGGCGACGTCGTGATCGCCGAGAACGACGGCGAGGTCACCGTGGTCGACGCCGAGCAGATCGTCGTCACGCACGGCTCGAAGAGGGACGAGTACCCGCTCAACAAGTTCATGCGCTCCAACCAGGGCACCCTGATCCACCAGCGTCCGATCGTCTCGGTCGGCAACAACGTGAAGCAGGGCGACGTGCTGGCCGATGGCTCCTCCACCGCCGGTGGCGAGATCGCGCTGGGCAAGAACTGCCTGGTCGCCTTCATGTCCTGGGAGGGCTACAACTTCGAGGACGCGATCATCATCTCCGAGCGCCTCGTGAAGGAGGACGAGCTCACCTCGATCCACATCGAGGAGTACGAGATCGACGCTCGCACGACGAAGCTCGGCGACGAGGAGATCACGCGCGACATCCCGAACCGCTCCGAGGAGAGCCTCAGGAACCTCGACGAGCGCGGGATCGTTCGGATCGGCGCTGAGGTGCAGTCCGGCGACCTCCTGGTCGGGAAGGTCACGCCGAAGGGCGAGACCGAGCTGACCGCGGAGGAGAAGCTGATCCGCGCCATCTTCAAGGAGAAGGCGCGCGAGGTCCGCGATACGTCGCTCAAGGTCCCCCACGGCGAGGGCGGCGTCGTCATCGACGTCCTCACCTTCAGCCGTGAGGCCGGCGACGACCTGCCGCCCGGCGTCAACGACCTGGTGCGCGTCTATGTCGCCACCAAGCGCAAGATCGCCGAGGGCGACAAGCTCGCCGGCCGCCACGGCAACAAGGGCGTGATCTCGAAGATCGTGCCCGAGGAGGACATGCCGTTCATGGAGGACGGCACGCCGATCGACGTGATCCTGAACCCGCTGGGTGTCCCGAGCCGAATGAACATCGGCCAGATCCTGGAGACGCACCTGGGCTGGGTCGCGGCCAATGGCTGGTACGACGACGGCTCCACCGCTTACAAGGAGGCGCAGGCCAATGGCGGTCGCGTGAACGTCGCGACCCCCGTGTTCGACGGCGCCACGGTGGACGACGTCGACGACGCGCTGGTCCAGTGGGCGGACGAGAACACCGACCGCGGCATCGACCTCGGTGTCGACAAGCGTGAGCGTCCGGGCAACCGCTGCGAGGGCAAGGTGCAGCTCTACAACGGCCGCACCGGCGAGCCCTACAAGGGCAAGGTCACCATCGGCTACATGTACATCCTGAAGCTGCTGCACCTGGTCGACGACAAGATCCACGCCCGTTCGACCGGCCCGTACTCGCTGGTCACCCAGCAGCCGCTGGGCGGCAAGGCGCAGTTCGGTGGTCAGCGCTTCGGCGAGATGGAGGTGTGGGCGCTCGAGGCCTACGGCGCCGCGTACACCCTCCAGGAGATGCTCACAGTCAAGTCCGACGACACCGTCGGCCGCGTCAAGGCCTACGAGGCGATCGTCAAGGGCGAGAACATCCCCGAGCCATCCATTCCGGAGTCGTTCAAGGTCCTGCTCAAGGAGATCCAGAGCCTTTCGCTCGACGCCAACGTGGTCTCCGAGGAGGGCGACGGAGTGGAGATGGGTGAGGAGGAGGACGACCTCCTCCGAGCCGCCGAGGAACTCGGCATCGAGCTGTCCGGCGTGCGGGCGGACGGCGGCGGCAACGGCGCGGAGGCCGCAGACGAGAAGGAAGAGGAGGTCGTCGCCGAGGGCGAAGGCGGGACCGAGGACGCCGAGGAGGCAGCTAGTAAGTGATCGACATCAATAACTTCGACGCAATCGAGATCGGGCTTGCCTCCGGCAAGAAGATCCGGGGCTGGAGCTCCGGCGAGGTAACCAAGCCCGAAACCATCAACTACAGGACGCTGAAGCCGGAGAAGGACGGCCTCTTCTGCGAGCGCATCTTCGGTCCGACCAAGGACTGGGAGTGCTACTGCGGCAAGTACAAGAGGGTCCGCTACAAGGGCATCGTCTGCGAGCGCTGCGGCGTTGAGGTGACCCGCTCGAAGGTTCGTCGCGAGCGCATGGGCCACATCGACCTGGCCGCGCCGGTATCGCACATCTGGTTCTTCAAGGGCGTGCCGAGCCGGATCGGCTACCTGATCGACATGGCTCCGAAGGAGCTCGAGAAGGTCCTCTACTTCGCGGCCTCGGTGATCACCTGGGTCGACGAGGAGGCCCGCCAGAAGGACGCGGGCAAGCTCGAGAAGGAGGTCGACAAGCAGGTCGGCGAGTACGAGCGCGAGCGCGAGCAGCGCACCCAGGAGCTCAATGAGTCCCTGAAGCGCCGCCTCGCCTACCTCGGCGTGGCCGAGAACAAGGACGAGGAGGCTCCGCCCGCCGGCACGACCGATGGCTTCAACGAGGACGACGAGCTCTGGGCCGACACCATCGCGAACGTGAAGCGGATGAAGGCCGAGGATCGCGAGAAGACCGCCAAGGAGCTGCGCAAGACCTTCGAGGCCGAGATCTCGGACACCGAGGCCTACCTCGACGAGGCCGCCGAGCGGCTGCGCGAGGTCTGGAAGATCTTCAGCGAGATGAAGCCCAAGGACGTGATCAACGACGAGACCACCTTCCGCGAGCTCAAGGACCGGTTCGGTTCGCCGTTCGGCTGGGGCGAGTACTTCCGCGGCGGCATGGGCGCGGAGTCGGTCCGCGACCTGCTTGAGCAGGTGGAGCTCGACGCCGAGGCGGAGCTGCTCGAGGAGACGATCAACACCTCGAAGGGCCAGAAGCAGGCCCGCGCGGTGAAGCGTCTCAAGGTCGTCGACGCCTTCCTCAAGTCACAGAACAGGCCCGAGTGGATGGTCCTCGATGTCGTGCCGGTGATCCCGCCCGAGCTGCGCCCGATGGTGCAGCTCGACGGTGGCCGCTTTGCGACCTCGGACCTCAACGACCTCTACCGGCGCGTGATCAACCGGAACAACCGGCTGAAGAGGCTGCTCGACCTGGGCGCCCCCGAGATCATCGTCAACAACGAGAAGCGCATGCTGCAGGAGGCGGTCGACGCCCTGTTCGATAACGGGCGCCGTGGCCGTCCCGTCACCGGCCCGGGCAACCGGCCGCTGAAGTCGCTCTCAGACATGCTCAAGGGCAAGCAGGGCCGCTTCCGGCAGAACCTGCTCGGTAAGCGCGTGGACTACTCCGGCCGCTCGGTGATCGTCTCGGGCCCGAGCCTGAAGCTCCACCAGTGCGGTCTGCCGAAGCTGATGGCGCTCGAGTTGTTCAAGCCGTTCATCATGGCGCGGCTCGTCGAGCGCAAGCAGGTCCAGAACATCAAGGCCGCCAAGAAGATGGTGGACTCGATGATCCCGGAGGTCTGGGACGTGCTCGAGGAGGTCATCCACGAGCATCCTGTGCTCCTCAACCGCGCGCCGACGCTCCACCGCCTGGGCATCCAGGCGTTCGAGCCGGTCCTGGTCGAGGGCAAGGCGATCCAGGTCCACCCGCTGGTCTGTCACGCGTTCAACGCCGACTTCGACGGCGACCAGATGGCCGTGCATCTTCCGCTCTCGGCGGAGTCGCAGGCGGAGGCACGCATCCTGATGCTCTCCTCGAACAACATCCTGTCGCCGGCGCACGGCGCGCCGCTCGCGACACCGACCCAGGACATGGTTCTGGGCCTCTATTACCTCACCTACTCGGGTGAAGATGTGGAGAGCCTCGATCGGTCCGCCCTCGACCAGAAGCCGCATCCGTTCCGGACCGCGCAGGAGGCCGAGCTCGCCTACGAGAACGGCATCGTCCAGTTGCACGACTTCGCGGAGTACCGCCGTCCGGGTCACGAGCACTTCCTGACCACCGTCGGGCGGATCATCTTCAACGACCGCGTGGAGCGGGCGATCGCCGAGGCCCTCGGGGACGAGTACGACCCCGAGAAGTACAAGTTCGAGAACCGCTCGCTGAAGAAGAGGGACGTGAACGAGATCGTCAGCGACCTGGTCCAGGACTACGGGGCCCCGGCCGTGTCGCTCGTGCTCGACTCCTTCAAGGAGCTCGGCTTCCACTTCGCCACCGAGGCGGGGATCACGATCTCGAAGAACGACGTGGTCGCTCCGCCCGAGAAGGAGGCGATTCTCCAGAAGTACGAGGACGAGACGCAGACGATCGCCGAGCAGTACGACGACGGCTACATCACCGCCGAGGAGCGGAAGGAGGCCGTCACCTCCCAGTGGGATCGGGCAACCGAGGAGGTCGGGCGCGCCATGGAGGACAACCTCCACGAGCTCAACCCGATCTTCATGATGGCCAACTCGGGAGCGCGAGGCTCGTTCAAGCAGATTCGCCAGCTGGCGGGCATGCGCGGCCTGATGGCCAATCCGAAGGGCGAGATCATCGAGCGGCCGATCAAGGCCAACTTCATGGAAGGCCTCTCGGTGCTCGAGTACTTCATCTCCACGCACGGCGCCCGGAAGGGCCTCGCCGACACCGCCCTGCGGACCGCGGACTCGGGCTACCTCACCAGGCGCCTGGTCGACGTTGCCCAGGACGTGATCGTCCGCGAGGACGACTGCAAGACGAAGGACCTGATCGAGATGCCGGTCTTCCGCGACGGCGGAGATCCCAACCCGAACCTGCTCGGCCGCGTGGTCGCCAAGAAGACCACGACCAAGCGCGGGCGGGAGCTGCTCAAGCGCGGTGATCTGATCGATAACGAGGAGCTCGCGGAGCTCGCCGAGGCCTTCGAAGCCGACGATCCGGAGGCGGTCGTGCCGGTCCGCTCGGTCCTCAAGTGCGAGGCCCCGTCCGGCATTTGCCGACAGTGCTACGGCGTCATGCCCGCAACCGGTGCCCTGGTCGAGATCGGCGACGCGGTCGGCATCATCGCCGCACAGTCGATCGGCGAGCCGGGTACCCAGCTCACCATGCGGACGTTCCACACCGGCGGTGTCGCCGGCCTGGACATCACCCAGGGTCTGCCGCGAGTCGTCGAGCTGTTCGAGGCGCGCAAGCCGAAGGGCCTCGCGCAGATCGCCGAGGTCAGCGGCAAGGTCAGCGATCTCGAGGAGACCGACAAGGCCGTCAAGCTGACGCTCACCGACGACAAGGGCGAGGAGCATGCCTACTCCTTCCCGCCCCGGACCAACGTGCTGGTCGAGAAGGGCAAGACCGTCGAGAAGGGCGACCAGCTCAACGAGGGCTCGCTCTACCCGGCGGAGATCCTCTCGCTCCGGGGCCGGACCGATACCGAGGTCTACATCGTGGCCGAGGTTCAGAGGGTCTACCGCTCGCAGGGCGTCGACATCAACGACAAGCACATCGAGCTGATCGTGCGTCAGATGCTGAAGAAGGTGCGGGTGGAGTCCAAGGGCTCGACCGAGCTGCTGCCCGGTCAGCTGGAGGACCGCCTGATCTTCGACGCGATCAACGAGAAGATGAAGGGCAAGAAGACGAAGACGCCGGCGCGTGCCGAGGAGGTCATCCTCGGGATCACCAAGGCGTCCCTCGCCACCGAGTCCTTCCTCTCGGCCGCTTCCTTCCAGGAGACGACCAAGGTGCTGACCGACGCCGCCCTGGAGGGCAAGCGCGACCGGCTGATGGGCCTGAAGGAGAACGTGATCATCGGCAAGCTGATCCCGGCCGCCACAGGACTGAAGCACTACCGCTCGCTTCAGATCGAGCCGGAGGAGCCGGCCCAGCCACCGGCCGAGGAGTTCTCCGAGGAGGAGCTCGCCAAGGAGCTCGACCTCGCCGGGGACGGCGAGGGCAGTGCCGCGATGGAGGGCTTCGGGCCATCGTTCGCGGAGGAGCTCGAGGAGCTCGCTTCGGAGATCGAGCAGCCCAGCGCCGGGCAGGCGGCCGGCACGGGCGAGTCCGAAGAGTCAGAGAGCTCGTAACCCCTCGGCGGCGGGTCCTGTCGCCGCAGGTACCGTCCCAAGCACGCGCAAGGGCGCGTGCTTGGGCCCCACCTACGGCGCCACCCGCGCGAGTAGCGCCGCGCTACGCCGCCCCTGGGGCCGGCGGACTGCTAGCTGGGCTGGCCCTGCACCAGGCCGACGACGTGGCCTTCGGGATCCGCGAACAGCCCGATGGTTAGTCCTTCCATGGGGCTATCCGGGCCCATCAGCTTTGAGCCGCCCAGGCTCTCGGCCTGGTCGAGGGCGGCGCCGACGTCGGGTACTTCGATGTAGAAGGTGACGTGGCCCTCGTATCCCTCCGGGCCGTCGCCGACGCCCCCGCCGATCCCGACGCCATCGGAGTTGGTGTTCCCCTCACGTGACACGACCCCGTAGTCCGTGGGGCCTCCCTCATAGACCTCGAACTTCCAGCCGGCGAGCTCGCCATAGAAGTCGCGAAGCCTCTTGGCGTCCTTCCCCACGATTTCGAAGTGAACGACTGGCTGTCCCATGACTAGCTCCTTTCGGATGTCGCCGGATTGCTCTCGGCCCACTCGACGATGCGCTGAGACTCGTTGATCACCTCGCCGTCGTCCGTGACCAGAACGGGCACGACGGGGCTGCCGGTCAGCTCCTGCACCTCGCGCCGCCCGTCGGTCATCAGCTTGACCGGACCGATCCCGAGTCCGTGGACCTTGACCACCTCAGGGTCGTAGCCGGCGTCGACGAGGGCCCTGTGTGCGTTGTGACAGGGGTGCCCGTGCGGCGGGCGAGGCGACTGGATCGTGGTCCAGCAGATGTAGAGCCTCATGCCCCGGTGGGAGTGCGCTCGCGCCGCCCATGCGCGGCCATTCCGGGCGCGACGCGCGGCGCGACCACCGGGGTGCGGGTCCGGCCGCCCGGTGGACAGTCCGGCTGAGCCTTGGCGGAGCCGCCATGTGGGCCCCCGCGGCGAGGTCCGCGCGGCTTGCTCGGATCACGACGCCAGCGCTTGAAGCTGTGGTCGTCCGCCTCGCCGGGCAGGTCCTCGACCTGCGGCTCGTCCTTCACGGCCCAGTAGATCAGCCACATCCCCCAGAGCACCGGGATCTTGAGGATCACGGCCAAGAAGATGATCGGCACCACCTCTCCCATACCGGCGAGTCTACCCCTGATCGGCGGGCTTGCTAACGGGGCCGAAAGCCATCGCGCACCCATGACTCGAGGGCTCCCACGTGCGCTTCGGTCAGGCCCAGATCGGATTCGGTGGGCACGAGCAGCGTCGGTGCGACGCGCTTCTCGCTCCACTCGTAACAGCTCTCGTCCAGGCTGTCGTCGATCCAGGCGAGCGGCCGCGCGGCGGAGTACTCCTCCAGCGCGTCGAGTTTCCAGTGGGCGGTCCCGAAGCGTGCTCGGCCGTCGAAGCTGAGGTAGGGCAACTCAGGAACTCCCAGGATGTCCGGCAGGTGGTCGTTCGCCCGTTCCTCCCAGCCGCTCGCCCAGACGAGCTCGTAGCTCTCCGCGAGGCGATTGAGGCGGGGCCCGGTCTCGAGCGCGATGCAGTGGAGCATCCCGTCGATCAGGTGGAACTCGCCCGGCGCGTCCTCTGGGTTCGCGCGCCCGGGCTCGATCGGCTGGTCGAAGCCGAACAGGCTGATCACGCCGTCGATGTCGACGGCGAGGATCGCGCGGTTGGTCTTCGATTTGCGGAAAAGCATCACCGTGAGGTTAGGTCGAACGGCTTCGCCATCAGACCGCGACGCGGGTGCACGGCTTCGCCATGAGAACGCCGCCGCAAGCGGCCGCGCTTCGTAACCGCTCGGGGCTTTGCCCCTCGCTCAAGATGGGGCGGCCTGGCGGCGGCTTGTCGCTACCATGCACCGCCGTGCCAAACACCAATCAGCTCGTCCGCAAGGGACGAACCCACAAGAAGAAGAAGATGTCGACGCCGGGTCTGAAGTCGGGCCAGGGTCGCAAGAAGCGCGTCGCCGCGCCGCAGCGACGGGGTGTCTGCACTCGTGTCGCGACAGTGACACCGAAGAAGCCGAACTCGGCGCTGCGGAAGATCGCCCGCGTCCGGCTCACCAATGGGCTCGAGGTGACGAGCTACATCCCCGGTGAGGGGCACAACCTCCAGGAGCACTCCGTGGTCCTCGTGCGCGGCGGCCGCGTCAAGGATCTGCCGGGTGTCCGCTACAAGGTCGTCCGGGGCGCTCTCGATGCGGCCGGGGTCTCCGACCGCAAGCAGGGCCGTTCGCTCTACGGAGTGAAGGCCAGCTAGATGCCGCGCCGCAACCAGGCGACGATCCGGCTGCTCGAACCCGACTCCGTCTACCGGAGCCGGCTCGTCCAGCAGCTGGTCAACAAGGTGATGGCCGACGGCAAGAAGTCGCTCGCCGAGCAGATCACCTACGACGCCCTCGCCCTCGTCGGCGAGCGGACGGGCAACAACCCGGTCGAGGAGCTCGAGAACTCCATCAAGCAGCTCACGCCCGTGCTCGAGGTTCGCTCACGACGGGTCGGCGGCGCCACCTATCAGGTGCCGGTGGAGGTTCCTGCTCGTCGCGCGCGGACCCTGGCCGTCCGCTGGCTGGTCCAGTTCGCGCGCTCCCGCGGGGAGAAGTCGATGGCCGAGCGCCTCGCCAACGAGATTCTCGACGCGTCGAGGCAGCAGGGCAACGCCTGGAAGCGGAAGGACGACATCTACCGCATGGCCCAGGCAAACAAGGCCTTCGCGCACTACCGCTGGTAGCTGCGCCGCTCTGTCTGAGTCCGGTGACCCACCTGGCCTTCGGCGCCTGACGGCCTCCGTCGGCTGCGCCTTTCGTGGTCCGGTCCTCGAGCCGTGCCCGGCCGCATCGTGGCCAGCGCCGCGCCGCAGACGGTGAGGACCAGCGCGCCGATCAGCTCCAGCCAGAAGCCGGCGACCGGCTTCGCCTCGGCGTCGATGAACGACTGCCGCGGGTCATCGAGCGTGCCGATCTTGTTGACGTCGGGAAGGTCCCCGATCAAGAAGATGAGCAGGGCGATCAGACCGCACACCGCAACCGCCATCGCGGCCACCTGCCGCAACTGGTTGTCGCGGGCCGCGATCGTCGGCACCAGCAGGAACAGGGCGAAGATCGCGAGCACCAGGGTGGCGTAGCCATGCTGATCCTTCGAGCTGATCGCCTGGAGGGCCTCGCCGCCGGGCGGAGTGAGATGGAAGATGTCGGTGAACTGCGACGCGCCTAGCATCGCCGCCGCCGCGGCACACGCGAATACGAGCAGTGTCTCGGTGCGGGGAAGCCTCTTCACTGCTCTGCTTGGAGGCCTGGGTAGATACCCCCGACCTCCCGGCCCGGCGCACGCCGCGCGGTCCCGCCCGACCTGCCGCGCCGCCGTCTCCTCTCCGCGGTCACACCGCGAGAGTAATGGGCGAGCAGGCCGCCGCAGAGGATGAGGACCGCCGAGCAGGCGACCTCGGCCCAGAATCCCTCGAGCAGCTTTGCCTGGGTGCCGTTGAACGCCAGCCCGGGCCTGCCAACCTCGAGGGCCTGCGGAAGATCGATCGCGATCGCGACTGCCAGGCCGATCAGCCCGCAGACCGCGACCCCACCGGCGAGCCGCGGCCTGCCGCGGTACGCGGCGACCATCAGGATCACCGCGAGCACCGCGACCGGCAGGAGGATCCAGAGGTGCGCGCTTCCGGCCGTGTGCCTGTCGGTGATCGGCACCGGCGCGATCGCCCCGATCTCCCCGGCGTAGTCGGGCGCGTCGACCGCGACACCGTGGTAGTCGAAGAACTGCGAGACGCCGAGCCCCACTGCCGCGCAGATCCCGACGAAGGCAACTGTCGAACGTGGGGTGACGTGACGGCGGGTCGCCTCGACCACGATCAGCGCCCCGCTCATCAGCGCACCGCCCACCCAGCGGACGACGATCAACCCGACCTCGAGGACCACCGCGATCAGCCCGGCGAACAGCTGGACCACGAACAGCAGGCCTCGGCTGACGGGCCGCCCGATCCACCCGAAGAACGCCGCGACCGGGGCTGCGACGGGCCGCAGGCGCCGGCCCCACTCGTGCGCCGCCCAGTGAAGCCGGGTGGCGAGGTCCCGCTCGGGGCGCACCTGCCGGCGCGCCTCGCGCCGCCGCCGGCGGGACATGGCCCGGGCCTGTTCGCGGGTCAGCTCGGTGAGCTCCTCACGGCGGCTGCCAGCGCGCTTGCGCCGTCCCAGTCCAAGGCGGAACCCCTTCCTGGGAGCCATCAGACCGCTGCTATCATCATCGGTCGCTCCCGGTTGCCCCAGCAGGGCCCCGTGGGCATAAACCGTTTCGATGGAGAACGGCGCGACATAGGAGCAGTTCGGGTCTCAGAGACGCTGTGCGCTCGGGCCCGCAAGGGCCTTTTTTCTGCGCTGATTCCGAACTCAGACTAACCGTTCCGCCTCTCCCCCACGCCAGTACCAAGAAGGACCCCATGCCCCGCGCATTTCCACTAGAGAAGACCAGGAACATCGGCATCATGGCCCACATCGATGCCGGCAAGACCACGACTACGGAGCGAATCCTCTACTACACGGGCCGCACCCACAAGATGGGCGAGGTCCACGAGGGCGCTGCCGTCATGGACTGGATGGAGCAGGAGCAGGAGCGCGGCATCACGATCACTTCCGCCGCGACCGCCTGCGAGTGGGAGGGCCACCGGATCAACATCCTGGACACGCCGGGGCACGTCGACTTCACCGTCGAGGTGGAGCGGAGCCTCCGCGTGCTCGACGGCGCGATTGCGCTCTTCGACTCCGTGGCGGGCGTCGAGCCGCAGTCGGAGACAGTCTGGCGTCAGGCCGACAAGTACGGCGTCCCGCGGATCGCCTACGTCAACAAGATGGACCGCATCGGCGCGGACTTCTTCAAGGCCGTCGAGACGATGCGCGACCGCCTCGGGGCGAACCCTCTTCCCATCCAGATCCCGATCGGCCAGGAGGCGGACTTCTCCGGGATCGTCGACCTGATCGAGAACAAGGCCCTCGTCTGGAAGGACGAGTTGGGCACCGAGTTCTCTTACGAGGAGATCCCTGAGGACCTCGCCGAGCAGGCCGAGCTGTACCGCACCCAGCTGATCGAGGCCTGCGCCGATTACGACGATGAGCTGATGGAGGCTTACCTCAACGAGCAGGAGATCCCCCACGAGCGGATCGTGAAGTCGCTGCACCGGGCCACACTCGACATCAAGGTGACGCCCGTCCTCTGCGGTTCGTCCTTCAAGAACAAGGGCGTCCAGCCGCTGCTCGACGCGATCGTCGAGCTGCTCCCCTCTCCGGTCGAGGTCCCGCCGGTCAAGGGGCTCGAGCCGCCGAAGAAGGGCGACAACGGCGGGCCGACAGAGGCCGAGCGTCCCGCGGACGACAACGCTCCCTTCTCCGCTCTCGCCTTCAAGGTGATGGCCGATCCCTACGTCGGCAAGCTGACCTACTTCCGCGTCTACTCCGGCAAGCTCTCCTCCGGGAGCCGCGTGCTCAACGCGTCCACCGGCCGGACCGAGCGGATCGGCCGCGAACTGATGATGCATGCGAACCACCGCGAGGAGATCGATGAGTGCTACGCGGGCGACATCGTCGCCGGTGTCGGCCTCAAGCAGACCTCGACCGGCGACACACTCTGCGCGCCGGACGCGCCGATCGAGCTCGAGCACATCGAGTTCCCGGAGCCTGTGATCGCAGTCGCGATCGAGCCGAAGACGAAGGTCGACCAGGAGAAGCTCTCATCCAGCCTCGCGCGCCTCGCCGAGGAGGACCCGACCTTCCAGGTCGAGTCGGACGAGGAGACCGGCCAGACCCTGATCCACGGGATGGGCGAGCTCCACCTCGAGGTGATCGTCGACAGGCTGCTCCGCGAGTTCTCCGTCGACGCGAACGTCGGCCGCCCGCAGGTCGCCTACCGCGAGACGATCCGAGACAGCGTCAACAAGGTCGTGGGCCGCTTCGTGCGCCAGACCGGCGGTCGCGGTCAGTATGGCCATGCGGTGATCAACGTCGAGCCCGCGCCGGGGGAGGGCTTTGACTTCGTCAACTCGATCAAGGGTGGGACGATCCCGTCCGAGTTCATCCCTTCGGTCGAGGCCGGCATCGAGGAGGCCCTGCAGTCCGGCGTCAAGGCCGGCTACCCGATGGTCGACGTGAGGGTGGAGCTGGTCGACGGCTCCTACCACGACGTCGACTCCTCGGAGATGGCCTTCAAGATCGCCGGCTCCATGGCGGTCCAGGAGGCCGCCCGCAAGGCGAAGCCGGTCCTGCTGGAGCCCGTCATGTCGGTCGAGGTCGTCACGCCCGAGGAGTTCCTCGGGGACGTGATCGGCGATCTCTCCCGGCGCCGAGGCAAGGTCCAGGGCCAGGAGCCGCGAGGAAACGCCCTTGCCGTGCAGGCCTTCGTGCCCCTGGGCGAGATGTTCGGTTACGCGACAGACCTGCGGTCCTCCACCCAGGGCCGGGCGAACTACACCATGCAGTTCGAGCGGTACGAGGAGGTCCCGAAGAACATCGAGGACGAGATCATCGAGCACCGCTCGGGAGAGCCCGTGGGAGCCAGCGCGTAGCTATATTCCCACGGTTCGCCCACAAACCACTTTTGAACACACACCACACCATTTAAAGGAGCGAGATGTCCAAGGAGAAGTTCGATCGCGATAAGCCGCACGTCAACGTCGGCACCATCGGCCATGTCGATCACGGCAAGACCACGCTGACAGCCGCGATCACCAAGACACTCGCCGACAAGGGTGGCACCGAGGTGAAGTCGTTCGATGAGATCGACAACGCGCCCGAGGAGAAGGAGCGCGGGATCACGATCGCCACCTCGCACGTCGAGTACGAGACCGACAACAGGCACTACGCCCACGTCGACTGTCCCGGCCACGCCGACTACGTCAAGAACATGATCACGGGCGCCGCCCAGATGGACGGCGCGATCCTGGTGGTCTCCGCGCCCGACGGCCCGATGCCGCAGACGCGGGAGCACATCCTGCTGGCCCGTCAGGTGAACGTCCCCTACGTGGTCGTCTACCTGAACAAGGTCGACATGGTCGACGACGAGGAGCTGCTCGAGCTGGTCGAGGAAGAGGTCCGCGACCTGCTCAACGAGTACGAGTTCCCCGGAGCCGACGTCCCGATCATCAAGGGCTCGGCGCTGAAGGCGCTGGAGGGCGACGAGGAGGCCAAGCAGTCGATCATCGACCTGGCCGCCGCACTCGACGAGTACATCCCCGAGCCCGAGCGCGACCTCGACAAGCCGTTCCTGATGCCGGTCGAGGACGTCTTCTCGATCACCGGCCGCGGCACCGTCGCGACCGGGCGCGTCGAGCAGGGCGTCGTCAACACCGGCGACGAGGTCGAGATCGTGGGGATCAAGGAGCCGAGCAAGACCGTCGTGACCGGGGTGGAGATGTTCCGCAAGATCCTCGACGAGGGTCGCGCGGGAGACAACATCGGTGCGCTTCTGCGAGGCACGAAGCGCGAGGAGATCGAGCGCGGCCAGGTGCTCTCCAAGCCCGGCTCGATCACCCCGCACACGAAGTACAAGGCGGAGGTCTACTGCCTGAAGAAGGAGGAGGGCGGCCGACACACGCCGTTCGTCTCCGGATATCGGCCGCAGTTCTACTTCCGCACCACCGACGTCACCGGCGTCGTCAAGCTCCCCGAGGGCCGCGAGTTCGTCGCCCCGGGCGAGAACGCCGAGATGGAGGTCGAGCTGATTCAGCCGATCGCCATGGACCAGGGCCTCCGGTTCGCCATTCGAGAGGGCGGTCGCACCGTCGGCTCGGGTGTCGTCACCGAGGTAGTCGAATAGCTGTGCAGCGGGCCCCCGCGTGGGGGCCCGCACCGCGTAAGGGCCCTCCCACAAGGGCGAAGGGCCAGGACAACTGCAAGACATACGACCAGGGCGCGGCCCTAGCTACATGGGGCGGCGCCCTAACTGCGCGAATGACCAGTAACCAGAGAGCGAGCAAGTGGCTTCACTGACATCCGGAAAGATCAGGATCAGGCTCAAGGCGTATGACCACGACGCCATAGACCGGGCTGCCCAGGAGATCGTGGGCACCGCCGAGCGCACCGGCGCGACGGTCGCGGGCCCCATTCCGCTGCCCACCGACAAGCACGTCTACGTCGTGATCCGCTCGCCGTTCAAGGACAAGGACTCGCGCGAGCACTTCGAGATCCGCACGCACAAGCGCCTGATCGACATCCACCAGCCCACCCCGAAGACGGTCGACGAGCTCCAGCGCATGGAGACGCTGCCGGCCGGAGTCGACGTGGAGATCCGCCTGTGAGCGCGATCGTCGGCAAGAAGCTCGGCATGACGCGGATCTTCACCGAGGACGGCACCTCCGTCCCCGTCACCGTGATCGAGGCGCAGCCGAACAAGGTCACCGCGATCCGCCGCGCTGACCGCGACGGCTACGACGCGGTCCAGCTGGCGGGGGACCCGGTCGCGGTCGAGGACAAGCTCACCAAGGGCGAGCTCGGCCACCTGAAGAAGGCCGGCGCCGGCGCGATGCGCACGCTCGTCGAGTTCCGCGGCGTCGAGCTCTCGACGTCCAAGGAGGTTGACGCCCCCGCAGCCGCCGACGCCGAGGAGGGTTCTGATGGCGAGGCCGGAGGCGGCGAGGAGGCGTCTTCTGGTGGCGAGGCCGTGAAACTGGGCGACGACGTCACGGTCTCCAGCTTCGAGGCGGGCCAGCGCGTCAAGGTCTCCGCGGTCTCGATCGGCAAGGGCTTCCAGGGCACGATCAAGCGGCACAACTTCGGCCGCGGGCCCGTCAGCCACGGATCCCACAACGTGCGCGCGCCGGGATCCATCGGCGCGAGCGCCGATCCGGCCCGGGTGTTCAAGGGAATGGGCATGCCCGGCCAGATGGGCGCCCGGCGGGTGACCCAGCGGGGGGCGACCATCGCGGAGGTTGACGCCGAGCGCAATCTGCTGCTGATCAGGGGCTCGGTTCCCGGAGGCAAGAACGCCACCGTGGAGGTGCGCAGCGATGGCTGAGACGGCGCAGAAGTCGGGCGGCGCGAGGTCCACCGCGGCGATCAAGGCCACGACGCTCGACCAATATCTGACGGGTCGCGCTGGCGCGCGCCCTCGCACAAAGTCCGATCTGCCCAAGGAGATCTTCGGCGAGCCCTTCCACGAGGCGCTCGTCCACGAGGCGGCTCGCGCCGACCTGGCCGCACGGCGCCGCGGCACGCACTCCAGCCTGACCCGAGGCGAGGTCTCGATGACCACCGCCAAGGCGTGGCGCCAGAAGGGCACCGGCCGCGCCCGCGCCGGAGCGCTCAGCGTTCCGCACCGCTACGGAGGCGGCGCCGCCTTCGGGCCGAAGCCTCGTCACTACACGGTCAAGGTCAATCGCAAGGCGCGCCGCAAGGCACTGCGAGCCGCACTCTCCGTGCATGCCGAGCGAGACACCGTCGCCGTCCTCGACGGCGCCGCCTTCAAGGGGCCGGCCACCAAGCAGGCCGCCGATGCGCTGAAGAAGTGGGGCGCCGAGGGCCCGACGCTGATCGTCATCGGCTCCGAGGAAGACGACGTCGCGAAGAGCTTCAGGAACATCGAGGGCGTGAGCGTGGCTCTCGCCGACGCCGCCGGCGTGGCCGACGTGATCGGCGCGACGTCGCTGGTCGTCACCGAGGCGGCTCTCGAGCAGCTAGCAAGCCGCGCGAGCGAGCGCCCATCCTCGGATTCGAAGCCGCGAGCGAAGCGCGGCGAAGCGTCTGATGCGGGGAGGGCCGCATAGTGGACGCGCGCCAGGTGATCGTCCGCCCCGTGGTCTCGGAGAAGAGCTACGCCCTGATGGGCGAGGGCAAGTACACCTTCCGCGTCCACGACCGCGCCCACAAGCTGCAGATTGCGCAGGCAGTCGAAGAGATCTTCGAGGTCGAGGTGAGGGCGGTCCGCACGTCCACGGTGAAGTCGAAGCCCAAGCGGCGCGGGGTCCACTCCGGGCGCTCGCGCTCCTGGAAGAAGGCGATCGTTCAGCTCGCCCCCGGCCAGCGCATCGAGCTCTTCGAAGGCGCGGCGGTGGAAGGCTAGGCATGGCGAACCGCAAGACACGCCCGACGAGCCCCGGCCGCCGCTTCGGCACCTATCCGATGCGCGAGGAGCTCACCAGCGAGGAGCCGAACAAGAGGCTCACCAAGGGCAAGACCTCCTCCGGAGGACGCAATACCAACGGCCGCGTGACCGCCCGCCATCGCGGCGGCGGCGCCAAGCGCCGCTACCGGCAGATCGACTTCAAGCGGACCAAGGACGGCGTTCCGGCGAAGGTCGCCTCCATCCAGTACGACCCCAACCGGTCGGCGAGCATCGCGCTGCTCAACTACGCCGATGGTGAGAAGCGCTACATACTCGCCCCGCAGGGACTGCGAGTGGGCGCTGAGATCGTCTCCGGAGAGGGCGCCGACATCGCCCCGGGCAACTCGCTGCCCCTGGCGCGGATACCGACCGGCACCGTGGTGCACAACGTGGAGCTCATCCCGGGCCAAGGCGGCAAGCTCGGCCGCTCGGCCGGCACGGCGATCCAGGTGGTCGCGAAGGAGGGCCCGATGGTCAGCCTCCGGCTGCCGTCCTCGGAGGTGCGGATGGTACGCGGCGAGTGCCGCGCCACCGTCGGCACGCTCTCCAACGCCGAGCACCAGAACGTGAAGATCGGCAAGGCCGGCCGCAACCGGCACAAGGGCAAGCGCCCCCAGACGCGGGGCGTGGCCATGAACCCCGTTGACCATCCCCACGGCGGCGGCGAGGCTCACCACACCCCAGGCGGTCACCCGGTGACCCCTTGGGGCAAGCCGACCCTGGGCTACAGGACTCGCAAGAAGGGCAAGCGCTCCGACGCGCTGATCGTGCGCGGCCGGCGGCGAGGAAAGAGGAAGTAGATGGGACGTTCGACCAAGAAGGGCCCGTGGGCCGAGGAGCGCCTCCTGAAGCGGGTCAACGCCATGAACGAGTCGGGCCAGAAGCAGATGCTGAAGACCTGGTCTCGGCAGTCGACGATCTTCCCCGAGATGGTCGGCCACACGATCGCCGTCCACGACGGGCGCAAGCACGTGCCGGTCTACATCTCGGAGTCGATGGTCGGCAACAAGCTCGGAGAGTTCGCCCCGACCCGCACCTTCCGGGCCCACTCGGGTGCCGGCAGCGCTTCGGAGAGAGACTGATGGCCGAGGAGAAGAAGGACACCGAGAAGAAGCAGACCGCGACTCGCAGGTCGACCGCGAAGAAGTCGTCGGGCGGCTCGGGCGGCGGCAGGAAGACGACCGCGAAGTCTGGGAGCTCGGGCACCCGGCAGCGCAAGCCGTCTGCGAAGCCGAAGGGAGAGACCGCGGCTCGCGGCAAGGGCGGGACGGCCGCGGAAGCGACCTCGAAGACGGCCGATGCCGAGGCTTCCAAGCCCTCCACGGAGAAGAAGCCGCCCGCGCGGAAGGCTCCCGCGAAGAAGTCCGAAGACAAGCCGAAGGCAGAGACCTCGAAGGCTCCGGCCCGGAGGCGCGCATCCAAGCAGGAGGCGCCGGAGCGCCCGGTCGTCAACGCGCGTGCTCGGTTCGTGCGTGTCGCGCCGCGCAAGGCCCGCCTGGTCGCCGACCAGGTGCGCGGCCTGGCGCTCGACGACGCCCTCCCGCTGCTTCGGTTCTCCACCCGCAGCGCCGCCCAGGACATCCGCAAGCTGATCGAGTCGGCCGCCGCGAACGCCGAGGCCAACCATGACCTGGTCGCCGACGACCTGATGATCAAGGACATCCACGTCGACGAGGGCCCGACGCTGCGCCGTTACCGGCCGCGGGCCCTGGGTCGTGCGACGCGGATCAACAAGCGAACCAGCCACATCGTCGTGGCGCTGACACCGGAGGAGTAGGAGATGGGACACAAGATCCATCCGGAGGGCTTCCGGGTCGGCTACATCCATGACTGGAAGTCGAACTGGTTCAACGAGCGGGAATTCGCCGACTACCTCAACGAGGACCTGGAAATCCGCTCGCACATCGAGAACAAGCTCTCGCACGCCGGTCTCTCGCAGATCACGATCAAGAAGGGCTCGGGAGAGGTCGAGGTCGACATCTCCACCGCGCGTCCCGGGATCGTGATCGGTAAGTCCGGGACCGAGGTCGACGCTCTCCGGCGGGAGCTTCACAAGCTCACCGGCAAGCCGGTCAGGGTCAACATCAAGGAGATCAAGCGTCCCGAGCTCGACGCGAAGCTGGTCGCCCAGTCGATCGCAGAGCAGCTCCAGAACCGTGTTGCCTTCCGCCGCGCGATGAAGCGCGCGCTCACCTCGGCGATGCGCTCCGGAGCCAAGGGCGTGAAGGTTCAGGTCTCCGGCCGCCTCGGCGGGGCCGAGATGGCCCGCACCGAGGGCTACTCCGACGGCCGCGTCCCGCTGCACACCCTGCGCGCGGACATCGACTACGGCTTCATCGAGGCGAAGACGACGACCGGCCGGATCGGCGTCAAGTGTTGGATCAACAAGGGCGAGGTCATGCCCGAGGGCTTTCGATCCGAACTCACCGAAGAAGACGGTGGCCCGCCGTCCGGCGGCGGTCGAGGAGGTCGCGGCTGATGCTGATGCCAAAGCGGGTTCGCTACCGCAAGCAAATGCGTGGCCGGCGTCGCGGCTACTCCAAGGGCGGCACCACCGTCGCCTTCGGCGAGTACGGCCTGAAGGCTCTCGATCGCGGGTGGATCACCAACCGCCAGATCGAGGCCGCGCGTGTCGCGATGACCCGCAAGATCAAGCGCGGCGGGAAGGTCTGGATCAACGTCTTCCCCGACAAGCCGATCACCAAGAAGCCGGCGGAGACCCGCATGGGCTCGGGCAAGGGCAACCCCGAGGGCTGGGTCGCGGTCGTCAAGCCCGGCAAGGTGATGTTCGAGCTCGCCGGCGTCCCGGAGGATCTGGCGAAGGACGCGATGCGCCTCGCCGGCAACAAGCTTCCGATCAAGACCAAGTTCGTCCGACGCGAGGGAGCGGAGGAGTCGTCATGAAGGCGTCCGAAGCCCACAATCTCAAGGACGACGAGCTGCTGGAGCGGATCCACCAGACCCGCGAGGAGCAGTTCGCGCTGCGCCTCCAGCACGCGACGGGTGAGCTGGAGAACACCGGGCGCATCACAGCGGTTCGCCGCGATGTGGCGCGCCTTTTGACCGTGGCCAAGGAGCGCGGCATCGATCTCGAACAAGAGCTGAGGACCTGATGGCCGAAGAAGAGAAGAACGAAGAGCAGCAGGAAGAGCAAGCGCTCGAGGAGACTCCCGCGGAGGAGCCCCAGGCTGAGGAGGAGACGCCGAAGGAGGTTGAAGCGCCCGCAGGCGAGGCTGACTCCAGTGGTTCTGATGAGGAGCCAGCCGAGGCCGCGGAGGCTTCTTCTGATGAAGCCGAAGAGGGCTCTGATGGCGAAGCCGACGACGCTTCGGCCGAGGCGGCTGACGATTCGATGGAGGGTCTCGATTGGAAGACCCGGCGCCGGCTGGAGCGCTCACGCCGTTCGTCCGAGGCCGGCCCGCAGCGGAGCCCCGAGGAGCGCGCCGCCGCCCGCGGCGAGGCGCGCAAGCAGGCCGCCCGGGTTCGGTCCGGCTACCGGACGAAGCGCCGCACCAAGGGCGAGCCCGGCACGGGCACCCCCTTTTCCGAGCGTCGCTCCGCCGACCGCAAGACGAGGCAGGGCCGCGTCGTCTCCAGCAAGCCGGACAAGACGATCACCGTGCAGATCGAGGTCGCCCGGCGACATCCCCAGTACGAGAAGATCGTGCGCCGTTCGCGCACCCTGCACGCTCACGACGCCCGCAACGAGGCGGGCGAGGGCGACCTGGTCCGGATCGTCGAGACCCGCCCGCTGTCCCGGACCAAGCGTTGGCGCCTCGTCGAGATCCTCGAGAAGGCGCAGTAGGAGCGATCCAGTGATTCAGCAGGAGTCAAAGCTCAGGGTCGCCGACAACTCCGGCGCGCGCGAGATCCTCTGCATCCGCGTCAAGGGCGGTTCCCACCGCCGCTACGCGCGAGTGGGCGACGTGATCACGGCCACGGTCAAGCAGGCCACCCCGCACGGGGGCGTCCGCAAGGGCGAGGTCGTCGAGGCGGTGGTGGTTCGGACCCGCAAGCAGCTTGGCCGGGGCGACGGCACCTACATCGCCTTCGACGAGAATGCTGCGGTCCTGATCGACACCACCGGGGCGCCTCGAGGCACGCGGATCTTTGGCCCGGTCGCCCGTGAGCTGCGCGAGAGGAACTTCATGCGAATCGTCTCCCTCGCCCCGGAGGTGCTCTAGAGATGGCGAAGATGCGAGTCCGCAAGGACGACGACGTGATCGTGATCGGCGGCAAGGACCGCGGCAAGCGAGGCCGGGTGATCCGGACCGATCCGAAGAAGGGCTACGTCTTCATCGAGGGCCTCAACATGATCAAGCGCCACCAGCGCCCGCGTTCCGTCAAGGACGCGCAGAAGGGTGGCGAGGTCGGCGGCATCATCGAGAGGGAGGGGCCGATCCACGTCTCCAACGTGATGCTGCTCGATCCCGAGGACAACAAGCCAACCCGGGTGAAGGTCGAGCGCGCCGATGGCAAGCGCAAGCGCATCGCCGCGCGGACCGGAAGGGATCTGGACTAAACGCTGATGGAAGCCGCAACCGAACAGCAGAAGCAGGCCGCACCGCCGCCGCGGCTGCGGGAGCTCTACGAGAGCGAGGTCAAGCCTGCGCTGATCCAGCGGTTCGGATACTCGACACCGATGGCCGTGCCGACCCTGGAGAAGATCACCCTGAACATGGGGGTCGGGGAGGCCAAGCAGAACACCCAGATGCTCGAGGCCGCCCAGGAGCAGCTCGCCACTATCGCCGGCCAGGCCCCGAGCGTGCGGCGCGCAAAGAAGTCGGTTGCCTCGTTCAAGGTCCGCGAGGGAATGCCCGTGGGGGTCGCCGTGACCCTGCGGCGCGCCCGCATGTGGGAGTTCTTCGACCGGCTCACCTCGATCGCGGTCCCCCGGATCCGCGACTTCCGCGGTCTCAACGCCCGCTCCTTCGACGGCCGCGGCAACTACTCGATGGGCATTCGCGAGCAGATCATCTTTCCCGAGATCGAATACGACTCGATCGACGAGGTCCGTGGCCTGGACGTGACGATCACCACCACCGCTGCGACCGACGAGGAGGCCTTCGTGCTGCTCGACGGGCTCGGCATGCCATTCTCCCCAGAGGGACGCCCCGGCGAGGCCGATGTGGAGGAGGAGGCCGAGGAGGAGCGCCGCAAGGAGGAGGCCCGCGAGCGGGCCGAGGCGGAGGCCGCGGCGCTCGAGCAGCTCAAGGAGGAGAACCCGGAGGCGTATGAGAAGCCGGTCAGGGCCGAGGAGGGCGAGGAGGGCGAGGAGGCCACCGAGTCAGCCGGCGAGCCCGAGGGCCGGACCGAAGGCGAATCACAAGAAACTTCAAACGAGGAAGGCTGATGGCGAAGACATCACAACGGGTGCGGCAACGCCGCACTCCCAAGTTCAAGACCCGGGGATACAACCGCTGCCGCCGCTGCGGCCGGCCGCGCGCGTACTTCCGCAAGTTCGGCCTCTGCAGGATCTGCCTGCGGGAGGCCGCGCACAACGGCTACGTGCCCGGGATGACCAAGTCGAGCTGGTAACGAGATGCTCACCGACCCGATCACCGACTATCTGAACCGAATCCGCAACGCGCTTCAGGCGGAGCACGTGGAGGTGGAGATCCCCGCCTCCCGGCTGAAGCGGGAGATGACTCGGATTCTCAAAGAGCAGGGCTACATCACGGATTTCAACGTCGAGCCCGGGCGGGTCGGCGACGTGATCAAGGTCAGGCTGCGCTACACCGAGAAACGCGACCCGGTGATCAGTGGGATGGAACGTGTCTCACGGCCCGGCCGCCGCCGCTACGTTCCCAATGAGGACGTCCCACGGGTCTTCGGCGGAATGGGCACGACCATCATGTCCACCTCGCGTGGCGTGATGACCGGCCACGAGGCGCGCCAGCGCGGAGTCGGCGGAGAGGTCGTCGCGCACGTCTGGTGATCGATAAGCCATGAGTCGAATCGGAAGAAAGCCAATCGAGATCCCCGATGGCGTCGAGATCGACGTCAAGCCCGGTGCTGTCACGGTCAAGGGCCCGAAGGGCGAGCTCGAGCAGAGCGTCAATCGCGACATGACCGTGGCGGTCGACGACGGCACCCTGACCGTCTCGCGCCCGACCGACCGCGGCGACCACCGGGCCCTGCACGGGTTGACCCGCAGTCTGATCGCCAACATGGTCGAGGGGGTCACCGACGGCTTCGAGCGGCGCCTCCAGATCCAGGGGGTCGGTTATCGCGCCAACCTGCAGGGCAGGAACCTCGAGATGGCGCTCGGCTACTCGCACCCGGTCTCGATCGAGGCCCCGGAGGGCATCGAGTTCGAGGTCCCGCAGCCGACCGAGGTCGTGGTCCGCGGCATCGACAAGCAGCTGGTCGGGGAGACCGCCGCCCGGATCCGCAAGTCCCGCCCGCCGGAGCCCTATAAGGGCAAGGGTGTCCGCTACCAGGGCGAGCACGTGGCCCGCAAGGTCGGCAAGAGGGCCTGATGGCAGTCCTCACCAAGCCCCAGAAGAGACTTCGCAGGCGCCGCCGCGTTCGCGCCCGCATCCGCGGCAGCGCCGAGCGTCCGCGCCTCTCCGTCTACCGCTCGAACCGCGGCGTATTCGCTCAGCTGATCGATGACGACTCGGGCCGAACCCTGGCCGCCGCCTCCTGGACCGAACCCGAGCTTCGCAAGCTCGACTCGATGGAGCAGGCCAAGCGCGCCGGGGAGCTGCTCGCCGAGCGGGCCAAGGCCGCGGGGGTCGAGTCCTGCGTCTTCGACCGCGGCGGCTACCGGTTCCACGGCCGGGTCGCCGCAATCGCCGAGGGCGCCCGCGAGGGAGGCCTCCGATTCTGATGACCCAGCCCGTTCGTCCTCTACCCTCACCCGTTCCATGGCTGTAGAGACCGTCAGTCCCAAGGGCCTCGACCTGCAGGAGCGGGTGATCGAGATCAACCGCGTCGCCAAGGTGGTCAAGGGCGGCCGTCGCTTCTCGTTCACCGCGCTGGTTGCGGTCGGCGACGAAGATTCCGTGGTCGGGATCGGCTACGGCAAGGCCCGCGAGGTCCCGCTCGCGATCCAGAAGGCGGTCGAGAACGCCCGCAAGAACCTGATCCGCGTACCCAAGTACGGCCAGACGATCACCCACCGGGTCATTGGACGCTTCGGCGCGGGCCACGTCGTGTTGCGCCCGGCGAGCCCCGGTACCGGCGTGATCGCCGGCGGCGGGGTGCGTGCAGTGCTCGAGCTGGGCGGCGTCCGAGATGTGCTGACCAAGAGCATCGGCACGCAGAACCCGATCAACCTGGTCAAGGCGACCATGTCTGGCCTCGAGAGCCTGCGCAGGCCGGAGGACGTCGCGAAGCTCCGCGGCATCTCCATCCGTGAGGTGCTCGGAGTCGGCAACGGCGCTGGTGCACAAGATGGCGAGGGTAAAACGCCCAAGGAGGTTGAACCGCCCGCAGGCGCCGCTGAGGAACAAGCTTCGGGTGATGCGGGCGGCGGCGCCGAGGACGGTTCTTCTGAGGGCGAAGCCGTCGAAGCTCCGTCCGAGGAGACTTCCTGATCGTGCCGGATGTAGCCCTCAAGCAGGTTCGCTCCGCGAACGGCGCCTCGGAGGTGCAGCGCGCCACGCTTCGCTCCCTGAAGCTCGGCCGCATCGGCCGCCAGGCGAAGCATCCCGACTCCCCGCAACTCCAGGGCATGATCCGCAGGGTCAGCCACCTGGTGGAGGTCGAGGATGGCTGAGCAGTCCCAGAAGGTCGGTCTCCACACGCTGAAGCCCACTCCGGGCTCGCGCCGGCCGCGCAAGCGGCTCGGCCGAGGCGTCGGGACGGGCCACGGCAAGACCTCCGGCCGCGGCCACAAGGGCGCGGGCGCCCGCTCGGGCAACAAGCGCAAGCCCGGCTATGAGGGCGGCCAGAACCCCCTCCACATGCGGATGCGCAAGCTGCGCGGGCCGAACAAGAAGATGTCGATGCCCTTCGAGAAGTTCCGGACACGCACGCAGCCCGTCAACCTCTCCGACCTCGACGCCCGCTTCAAGGCGAACGACGAGGTGACACCTGAGTCCCTGCGTGAGGCCGGCCTCGCCAAGCGGCGCCACCCGGTGAAGATCCTCGCCCGGGGCGAGATCTCGAAGAAGCTCACCGTGAGGGCCCACGCCTTCAGCGCCCAGGCGAAGGAGAAGATCGAGGCTGCCGGAGGCACGGTAGAGGTCATCTGATGCTGCAGACGATCCTCAACTCCTTCTCCGTCCCGGACATCCGCAAGAAGCTGATGTTCACGGCGGCGATCCTGGCGCTCTACCGGCTCGGGGCCTACATCCCCTCTCCAGGTGTCGATCCGAACGTCCTTTCCGACAACCTCAACAACGTCGGCGGCTCCAACATCCTCGGCTTCCTCAACCTGTTCTCGGGCGGGAGCCTCTCGAGGCTGTCCCTGTTCGCGCTGGGGATCATGCCCTACATCACGGCCTCGATCATCCTGCAGCTCCTCACGGTGGTCGTGCCCTCGCTCGAACGCCTCCAGAAGGAGGGCGAGGTCGGCCAGCAGAAGATCACCCAGTACACGCGCTATCTGACGGTCGCGCTGGCCTTCGCTCAGGGGCTCGGCTTCGTCTTCCTGTTCAGCTCACAGAGCGTCGGCGGCACGAACGTGATCGGCGAGCGGACCTTCCCGAAGGTCTTCCTGATCGTTATGACCCTGACCGCCGGCTGCACGGTGCTGATGTGGATGGGGGAACTGATCACTCAGCGCGGGATTGGCAACGGCATCTCACTGCTGATCTTCGCCTCGATCGTCTCCCGGATTCCGGAGGGGATCACCAAGTGGTGGAACAACCCCGACCAGGTCTTCGTCGTGATGATGCCCTTCATCGCGCTGGCTGTGGTCGTGGCGATCGTCTTCGTGCAGGAGGGCCAGCGCCGTATCCCGGTCCAGTACGCGAAACGCGTCGTCGGCCGGCGGATGACCGCCGGCGGGTCGACCTACCTGCCGCTGCGTGTGAACATGGCAGGCGTCATCCCGGTCATCTTCGCCGCGTCGATCATGGCCTTCCCACCCACCATCGGCCAGCTCCTCGGCGGCAACGGAAACAACTTCTGGACCGATTTCGCAAACTTCTTCAGCCCCAACAGCTGGCACTACGTGGTGGGCGAGATCTTCTTCATCATCATCTTCACCTACTTCTACACGGCGGTCACGTTCAACCCGGTCGACCAGGCGGACAACCTGAAGAAGTACGGAGGGTTCATCCCTGGCGTTCGGCCCGGACGACCTACCGCCGAATACCTGGACAGGATCCTGTCCAGGCTCACTTTTCCCGGCGCCCTGTACCTGGGCGCGGTCGCGGCGTTGCCGACAATCCTGATCAGCCAGACGTCGGCCAACTTCTTCTTCGGCGGGACCTCGATCCTGATCGTCGTCGGCGTGGCTCTCGACACCGTGAAGCAGCTCGAGGCCCAGCTGATGATGCGCAACTACGAGGGCTTCCTGAAGTGACGCACGCCGCGGGGTGCCGGGCTTGCCCGAGCTGAACCTAATCCTGCTCGGACCGCCCGGGAGCGGCAAGGGGACCCAGGGGGAGCGCCTGCAGGAGGACTTCCGGCTGCCCTACTACGCGACCGGCGACATCCTGCGTGCCGCGGTCAAGGACGAGACCGAGGTCGGGAGGCAGGCAAAGGAGTACATGGATCGGGGCGACCTGGTCCCGGACGAGGTGATCATCGGCGTGATCGCCGAGCGACTGCAGGACGAGGAGGCCTCGGACGGATTCATCCTCGACGGATTCCCCCGCACCGTCCCGCAGGCCGAGGCGCTCGACGCGAAGATGAAGGAGCTGGGACGGGAGCTCACCGGGGTGATCCTGATCGAGGTGCCGGAGGAGGAGATCCTCCGCCGCCTGGGAGGCCGCCGTACCTGCTCCGAGAACCCGAGCCACATCTACCACGTCGAGTTCGACCCGCCCAAGGAAGAGGGGGTATGCGACATCGACGGCGCCAAGCTGATCGTCCGCGACGACGACAAGCCGGAGGTGATCAAGAACCGCCTCGCCCAGTACCGCGAGAAGACCGAGCCCCTGATCGACTACTACGACGAACGTGGCATCCTCAACCGTGTGGACGGAAAGCAGTCACCGGACCGGGTAGAGGAGCGGATCCACGGGATAATCGCCACCCTCCGCCGAGAGGAAGAGGAGGGCATGTGAGATGTACCGAGGCATGATCATTCGCAAGACGTCAGCGCAGATCGACGCGATGGCGGAGGCCGGGAAGATCCAGGCCCGCTGCCTGCGGATGCTGCGCTCGAAGGCGCGTCCCGGAGTGACCACCAAGGAGCTGGACGAGGCGGCCGAGAAGTTCATCCGCTCACAGGGGGCGGTTCCGTCCTTCAAGGGCTACCGGGGCTTCCCCGGCTCGATCTGCACCTCACCGAACTCGATGGTCGTCCACGGAATCCCGGGACCGTACGAGCTGCGCCGCGGGGACATCCTCTCGATCGACGTCGGCGTCACCTACGAGGGCTGGGTGGCCGACGCGGCGATCACGGTGCCGATCGGCGCGGCGCCCGAGGGCGCGGAGCTGCTGCTGAGCACCACCGAGGACGCCCTCTTCGAGGGCATCGAGCAGGCAAAGGTCGACAACCACCTGAGCGACATCTCGCACGCGATCCAGACGCGGGTCGAGCGCGACGGCCTGTCAATCATCCGCAGCCTCGTCGGGCACGGCGTCGGCCGTGACATGCACGAGGACCCGCAGATCCCGAACTTCGGCGACCCGGGCAAGGGACCCACGCTCGAGCAGGGGATGGTGCTCGCGATCGAGCCGATGGTGAACGCCGGCGGACCCGAGGTGCGGATGGGCTCGGACGGCTGGGCGGTGTATTCGGCGGACGACTCGCTCGCCGCCCACTTCGAGTTCACGATTGCCGTCACCGAGGATGGCGCTCGCGTCCTCACTCCATGGCACCTGGAGTAGCCGGCACGCTGCTAGACTTTCACTCGTCGGTTCACGCTTGGCGTGGCCGGCGTTTCTTGTGCCTATCGGCCCGACTCCTGGGGCCGAGGGGCCTACTCCCAGTCCGATACGACCCCACGAAAGAAGGGGAATGAAGGTCCGAGCTTCCGTAAAGCCGATTTGTGAGAAGTGCAAGGTGATCCGCCGCAACGGGGCGGTCCTGGTGATCTGCTCCAACCCCCGCCACAAGCAGAGGCAGGGCTAGAACGTGGCACGGATCGCTGGAGTCAACATCCCACTCAACAAGCGGGCCGAGATCGGCCTCACCTACGTCTACGGGATCGGCCGCTCGACGGCCAACCAGATCCTGAAGGAGACCGGCGTCGACCCGAACACGCCGATCAAGGACCTCACCGAGGACGAGGTCGTGAAGCTGCGCGACGCGGTCGAGGATCACGAGGTCGAGGGCGACCTCCGTCGGGAGCGCTCCCAGAACATCAAGCGCCTCCAGGAGATCGGCTCGTATCGCGGCCTGCGGCACCGCCGCGGGCTGCCGGTTCGGGGCCAGCGCACCAAGACCAACGCGCGAGGCCGCAAGGGCCCGCGCCGGATGAGCGTGGCGGGCCGCAAGAAGGCACCGCAGCCCAAGTGAGCCGAGGAGGGAATCGCTAGATGCCACGTGCGCAGAAGGGTCGCTCGCGCCGGCGCGTTCGCAAGAACGTCACCTACGGCCAGGCTCACATCAAGACTTCGTTCAACAACACCATCGTCACCCTGACCGACACCGAGGGCAACGTCATCGCCTGGGAGTCAGCCGGCTCGGCGGGCTTCAAGGGCTCGCGCAAGTCCACGCCGTTCGCCGCCCAGGTGACCGCGGACGCGGCCGCCAAGAAGGGCATGGAGCAAGGCCTCGAGCGCGTCGAGGTCTTTGCGAAGGGCGCCGGCTCGGGTCGCGAGACCGCGATTCGCTCGCTGCAGGCGGCCGGGCTCGACGTGACGACGGTGAAGGACGTGACGCCGCAGGCGCACAACGGCTGCCGTCCCCGGAAGCGGAGGAGGGTCTAGATGGCTCGCGACACCTCCGCCCAGTGCAAGCAGTGTCGCCGCGAGGGGCAGAAGCTGTTCCTCAAGGGCGCCCGCTGTTTCACCGACAAGTGCGGCGTAGAGCGCCGCTCCTATCCGCCGGGCGAGCACGGCCGTGGCCGAATGCGGCAGTCCGAGTACCGGGCGCAGCTGCGCGAGAAGCAGAAGGCGAAGCGCTACTACCAGGTGCTCGAGAAGCAGTTCGCGAGTTACTACGACAAGGCGAGCCGCCAGGAGGGCGTGACCGGCGAGAACCTGCTGCGCCTGCTCGAGTGTCGCCTCGACAACGTCCTGGTGCGCCTCGGCTTCGCCGCCTCGCGCCGTCAGGCCAGACAGCTGGTCAGCCACGGCCACTGGACGGTGAACGGCCGCCGCGTCGACATTCCCTCATACCAGGTGAAGCCGGATGACGTGATCACCATCAAGTCGAGCAGCGGGGCCACGGACGTGGTTCGCGACGCCACCGAGCTCACCTCGGGCGTCCCGGCCTGGCTGCAGGCCGACCACGACTCACTCAATGCCAAGGTGCTGAGGCTCCCCGAGAGGAGCGAGATCTCGGCCCCCGTCGAGGAACAGCTCATCGTCGAGCTGTACTCGAAGTAACCCCCCAGAGAAGGAAGTAGATACCTGATGGAAGCAATGACCACCCTGCCAGATTTCCAAGTCCCGAAGATCGCGGGCGAGGATGGTGACGACAACAAGGGCACGTTCACGATCGAGCCGCTCGACAAGGGCTTCGGCTACACGTTCGGGAACAGTCTGCGTCGCGTCCTCCTCTCCTCCCTCGGCGGCGCGGCGATCACCAGCGTCCGCATCGAGGGCGTGGCACACGAGTTCTCGACGATCCCAGGGCTGAAGGAGGACGTCACCGACCTCGTCCTCAACCTGAAGGACGTCGTCGTTCGGATGCACACCGACGCCGATGAGGTCGAGACGCCGCTCGTCGCCACCGGTCCGGGCGAAGTGAAGGCCAAGGACATCGACCTCCCCGCCGGAGTCGAGATCCTCAACCCCGAGGCGCCGATCGCGACGCTCGAGAAGAAGACCAAGCTCGAGATGTACCTGACGATCGGCCGCGGGCGCGGATACTCGCCGGCGGACGAGAACAAGTCGGACGACAAGCCCATCGGCGTCGTTCCGATCGACTCGATCTTCTCGCCGATCCGACGGGCCGCCTACTCGGTCGACTCCGCCCGAGTTGGCCAGCGCACCGACTTCGACAAGCTCACGCTCGAGGTCGAGACCGATGGCTCAATCGAGCCGGGCGCCGCCCTGCGAGAGGCCGCCGAGATCCTGATCAAGAGCCTGGCGATCTTCACGACCGCCGACCGCGTGGACGAGCTGCGCGGCGAGGGCGCGATCACAGTCACCGACGGTGTCGGCGGCGGCGGCGGTGACGCCGGGACCGTGCCGGGCGCCGACGGCCTGGACGAGATCCTGATCGAGGAGCTCGAGCTGGGCGTCCGCTCCTACAACTGTCTGAAGCGCGCCGGCATCCAGACCGTCGGCGAGCTCGTGCGGAAGTCGGAGTCGGAGCTCAACGCGATCCCGAACTTCGGTCGCAAGTCGATCGAGGAGGTCCAGGAGACCCTGCGGGCACGCGGCCTTTCGCTGCGTCAGGACTAGGGCAGCTAGGCTCCCGGCCGGAGCGAAGGCGGATGAGGCACCAGCGCAAGAGAGCCAAGCTGAGCCGGGACTCGGCTCACCGGAAGTCGCTGCTTCGCACGATGTCGAAGCAGCTGATCGAGCACGAGCGGATCCGAACCACCCAGCCGAAGGCCAAGGCGCTGCGGCCGGAGTTCGAGAAGCTCATCACGCTAGCCAAGCGGGGCGATCTGCACGCGCGACGCCAGGCGCTCTCCGAGCTCCACAACGACAAGTTCGCCGTCCACAAGCTCTTCGAGGAGATCGCGCCGCGCTACGCGGAGCGGCCGGGCGGCTATACGCGGATCGTCAAGCTGGGTCCGCGCCGGTCGGACTCGGCCGAGATGGTCTTCCTCGAGCTCGTCTAGCGGCCACCAGGCCGCACCATCATGAGCGAGAGGCGCAGCCTCGAGCGGTTTTGTCGGGCGGCCGCTTGTGGCCGCGGTCTGATGGCGAAGCCGCTGGACTCCTAGCATCGCCGCGATGCATCAGATTCGCGTCCTCGAGCCCGCCGAGGGCGTGCTCGCCTTCTACGACGGCCGAGTGCCGGGCTACCGCTTCGCGGATTCTCCGAACTGGGTCGACGACGGCGCTCTTTCGCTGGGGATCGCGAGCTACGCGCTGGTGGCCGGCAGGAGGGCGCTCGTCTACGACACCCATGTCTCGGTGGAGCACGCCGGCTATGTGAGAGAGACGCTGGAGTCCCTGGGTGTCAGCGACGTGACCGTGGTCCTCAGCCATTGGCACCTCGATCACGTCGCCGGGACCGAGGCGTTCGCCGATTGCGAGGTGATCGCCTCGGCGCGCACGGCCGAGCACCTCTCGCATTTCAAGGAGCAGATCGAGCGTGGCGAGCTCGAGGGGCCGCCCGAAATCGATCCGCTGATCCTGCCGACCCGGACCGTGAACGAGGGCATGGATCTCGACGTGGGTGGAACCGAGGTCCGCCTGCTCGTCACCGAGATCCACAGCGACGACGCGACCCTGGTCTGGCTTCCGGATCGGCGGTTGCTCCTCTGTGGCGACACGATGGAGGACACCGCGACCTATGTGGACGAGCCCGGTCGCTTCGACTTCCACCTGGAGAACCTCGCCGCTCTCCGGAAGCTCGGCGCGAGGCGGATACTGCCCAATCACGGCGACCCCACCGTCATCTCGTCAGGCGGCTACGACACCAGCCTGATCGACGCGACGATCACCTACATCGAGCGGCTGCGGCGCTGCGCCGTCGACCTGGAGTGCCGGACCAGGTCCCTGTACGAGCTGGTGGGGGACCGGATCGAGGAGGGTGCGCTCAACTATTTCGAGCCCTACGAGGAGGTTCACCGCGAGAACCTCGAGAAGGTTCGGCGGTCGAGCGCCGGTCGAGGAAGGCCACCCAGATCTCCGTGATGGTCTGGATCGCGGTCTCCGCCGAGATCCGCGGCTCGCGGCCGAACGCGTCGCGAAGGTAGGCCTCGTTCAGCAGATTGAGCGCCCTGGAGCTCTCGGCGACGTCGGCGGGCGGGTTCTCTCGCAGCCCGGGCAGCCTGTGGAGCGAGTCGGTCGCGAGCTCGTTGAAGCGACGCCGGAGCTCGGCGCCGCGCGCGGCGATCTCGGGATGCGAGGCGCCCGCCTCCGTGACGGCCCGCAGAACCGGGCCGTGGCGCTCATAGACGCGGACGGCGGGCTCGATCGCGGCTCGTACCGCCTCCATGTCTCCCTCCTCCCGCCCGTCGTCCAGGTCCACCTGGGCGTCGTAGAGGCTCTCGATCGCCTCCGTCGCAGCCCGCAGCAGCAGATCGGCGAGATCGTCGAAGTGGCGGTAGAAGATCGTCCGCTCGATTCCGGCCCGCTCCGTCACCTCGGCGACGCTGAGCTCGTAGAACGAGCGGTCGCGGACGAGCTCCGTGGTGGCGCCGACGAGGCGATCGCGCACCTCGTCGCGGGTCAGGCGGGGGCGGGCGGATTTTGCGGTGGATCTGGCCGGCACGGGGAGTTGACAGTGTGTGACACACACCGTAGCATCGAGATTGGATGCGGGGAGGAGGGACCCTCACGGCGCTGATCGGCCTGCTGGCCGCACTCCTGCTGCTGCCGAGCGTGGCCGAGGCGCGCCCCGCGGGGGCCGACAGGGACGGCCGGCCGAACATCCTCGTCGTGATGACCGACGACATGAACCAGGCCGACCTCGCCTTCATGCCGAAGACCAGGAAGCTGCTGGCCAAGCGGGGGACGAGCTTCACCGACGCGATCACCTCCTTCCCGCTCTGCTGCCCTTCGCGGGCCACATTCCTCACCGGTCAGTACGCCCACAACCACGGCGTGGGCGGAAACTTCTACCCCGAGGGCTGGTACGGGATGCCCGGACGGAACAACACCCTCGCCACATGGCTGGACCGCGGCGGGTACAGCACCGACCTGATCGGCAAGATGCTGAACGGCTACGGGGCGCTGGACGGCCACGGCGAGATCCCACCCGGGTTCGACAAGTGGCACGCCCTGCTCGACGTCTCGGCCTACGACTACTACAACTTCGAGATGAACAGCAACGGGGGGCTCCGCACCTGGGGGGATGCGGACTTCGCCCGCAAGCTGGTCGACTTCGCGAACATCGAGGTCACCCCACCGGACACCAAGAGCGTCGCGGACGTCCTGGCGAAGCTGCATGAGGTGATGGGACCGGCGCCGTACAGCTACTGGGGTGCCAGCAATCCCGATCAGTACTCGCCCGATGTGACCGGCCGGATCACGAACAAGCTGCTCGGGCGCCAGAAGCGGGCGAAGAGGCCGTTCTTCATCTGGTGGACCCCCGCCGCGCCGCACCGAGAGGACGTCTCAACCACGCTCATGGGGCGTCCCGGCCCCGATCCCCGCCCCGCGCAGCGCTACGAGCAGCTCTCTAAGAGCTTTCAGCTCCCGCGGCCGCCCAGCTTCAACGAGGCCGATGTGAGTGACAAGTCCTCGGTCGTCACCAGCAAGACGCCTCCGCTGACGAACGAGCAGATCTACCAGCTCCAGCTCGACTACGAGGGGCGCGGCGGGTCGCTGCGCGCCGTCGACGACCGGGTGGGCAGAATGGTGAAGACGCTCCGCCGCAGCGGTCAGCTCCGCAACACGGTGATCGTCTTCACCTCGGACAACGGCTGGATGCAGGGCGAACACCGGATCCCCGGTGACAAGTTCCTGCCCTACGAGGAATCGCTCGGGGTTCCGCTGATCGTCCGCGGTCCCGGCATTGCCGAGGGCAGGAGGATCAAGCGGCAGGTCGCGAACATCGATCTGGCTCCCACCCTCGCCGCCCTCGCCGGGGTGAAGGCCCGCAGGAAGATGGACGGGGTCTCGCTGGTGCCCACCCTGAGGCGGCACAAGAACCCTCCCAAGCGCGCGCTGGCGATCGAGGCGCCGCGCCCGCTCTTCGAGGGGGCGATCCCCAACAACGCCTGGGATCGGCCGTACTCCGGGGTCCGGACCCAGCGGTACACGTACGTCGTCTACACCGAGACCTCGGAGGAGGAGCTCTACGACCGCAGGACGGATCCCTATGAGCTCCAGAACGTCGCCCAGGACCCTGCCTACGCCGGGGTCAAGGCGCATCTGAACGCGCTGATGCAGCGCCTGGCGAGTTGCCGTGGCCGTTCCTGTCAGGTGAAGCCGTAGGCCGCGGGTGGCGCCGCCGAACTTCCTGGTCCTGATCACCGACCAGCAGCGCGCCCCGCGCCACTGGCCCGATTCCCCGGGCTGGCTGCGCGAACTGACTCCGAACGACTCCGAGCTGGCCCGCACCGGCCTCACCTTCCGCAACGCCTTCTGCAACACGGCGATGTGCTCGCCGAGCCGGTCAACGCTGTTCACGGGATTGTTCCCGGCCGAGCATGGGGTCGAGCTCACCCTGACGGCGGCCGATCTCCGGCCGAATCCACGCTTCGCACCCGCTGTGACGGCAACGATGCTGGACATCATCCGGCGCCGCCAGGCCCCGGCCCGACGAGTTCTGACTGGGTTCGGTCGCGGCCTGCTGCGGATCGGCGAGAGCCGGGGACACGAGCCCGAGCTTCCGCCCGACCTGCCGAACATGGCGAGCCTGCTTCGTGGAGCGGGCTACCACGTCGCCTACAAGGGGAAGTGGCATCTGACCCATCCCTCGCGGCGGGAGCATGGCCTGCTGGGCGGCTGGGGGGAGGCCGACGAGCGGAGGATCGAGAGCGACTACGGATTCGCCGACTGGGAGTCTCCCGACGCGGGAGAGAACGCGAAGGCGGAGCACTTCGGGGGTGGCAACGCCGGCGAGGGCGAGGGCTGGGACGAGGTCTACACCCGCCAGGTCGAGCGCTGGCTATCTCACGCTGATCTCCCGGAGCCCTTCTGCCTGATCGTCTCGCTGGTCAATCCGCACGACGTGCTCGGCTACCCGGCCGCCTACGAGCGCGGGGGATACTCGGCGTCGGAGTTCCGTGACCTCGGCGTCGAGCTGCCTCCCACCGTGGACGAGGACCTCGCTGGGAAGCCGGCCGTCCATGCCCTGATGCAGATGGGGATGACGGCCTACATGGGCCCGCTCCGCAATCGCCGCGACCAGCTCGACTACGTCAACTTCTACGCCTACCTCCATCGCGTCGTCGACCGGAAGATCGGCCGGGTGCTGGGGGCCCTGGGGGACGCGGCTGACCCGCAGTCCCTGCGCTCTCGTACGGTCGTCGTCCGCTGCGCCGATCACGGTGAGATGGGGCTCTCGCATGGTGGCCTCCGTCAGAAGGCCTTCAACGCCTACGAGGAGACGATCAACATCCCGCTCGTCGTGTCGAACCCGGTCCTCTATCCGGGGGGCGCCGAGACGGACGCCTTCGCATCGCTGGTCGACGTGCTTCCCACGGTGCTACGGCTCGGCGGGGTCGCGCCCCCCAACGGCCTTCGCGGACGTGATCTGACCCCGGTGCTCGCCGACGCGGCGAAGCCGGACCCCGAGCCCCTGCGTCGCCTTCCGGTCAGCTTGACGACGGTGACGGATCACGACGCCCCTGCCGCGTCGGTCCGCGATCACGTGCACTTCACCTACGACGACCACCAGGCGGCGACGGCCCTAACCGAGGCGCCCGGTCAGCCGAACCGGATCCGGGCAATTCGCACCCCTAACGCCAAATATGCCTTCTATTTCGACCCCGAGGGGCGCCGGCCCACGGAACACGAGCTCTATGACCTCGAGCGCGACCCGCTGGAGGTCGAGAACCGTCTGGAGGTCAGATCGGGACGGCCCCGCGATCCAGCGGCGGCAGCACTACGACGCGAGCTGGCGGAGAGGCTGGACCTCGCTATGGAGGAGTGCGGGACGACCCCGCGCGTGAGGCGGGCCGGTGGGCGCTAGCGCCCGACCTTGAACTGCGAGCCGGAACCCTTGCGGTTCGGGCCGATCGCGATTGCCACCGCGATCGTGAAGACGACGATCACGCCGAGCACGACCCATTGCGCCCAGTTGTCGATCGTCTTCAGTGCCGCGTAGGCGAGGACGACCCCGATGACGAGGGCGATCACGCTGTAGACCGCGGCGCCCTTCTCGGACCCCCGGCGAATTCCCTCGCCGCCGGCGAGCAGGTCGCTGCGCTCGTACTGAGATCTCTGGGTGATGTCGGTGTTGGCCATCTTCCTTCTCCTCCTCGGTAGTCCGCCGAACCCTACGCCGCGCGCGCGAGCCGATGCGTGAACCTGGTCACACTCATCGTCTCACTCTCGGCGGTTCGGGTTGAGGGCGATGATCAGGCCGAGGACGGTGGCGAGGATCCCCGCCAGCACCACCCACTGCGCCCAGTTGTCGATCTCCTCGAAGGCGATCGCCGCGCCGACGATGCCGAGCACGATCACGACCACCTCGTAGACCTCCATCCCGACCCTGCTCGGGCCTCGGCCGAAGAGCTCCTGGCGGGCTTCCTCCTGCGAGATCGATTCGGGCTCGTCCGAGCCGGGCAGGGCCATCGCTGGGTAGTGTCGCGCACCGGTGATCGAACGCGAAACGGATCCCCTCCGATGACCAAGATCCGGCTGGATCTCGCCTATGACGGTGCGGGCTTCGCCGGCTGGGCGGCCCAGCCCTCCTTGCGCACGGTCCAGGGAGAGCTCGAGACCGCCCTCGGGCGAATCCTCGGTGCTCCCACGCCCCTCACCGTCGCCGGACGGACGGACGCCGGCGTCCATGCGTGGGGCCAGGTCGCGAGCTTCGCGACCGACGGCGAGCCGCCCTCCGATCTGGCGCGGGCGCTCAACTCGAACACGGGCCCGGACGTTGCGGTGTTCGGTGCCGAGGTCGCGGCCGAAGAGTTCGACGCCCGCCGCGACGCGCGCTCGCGGACCTACTGCTACCGGGTGCTGGCGGAACGCATTCCGAATCCCTTCGAAGCGGGCGTCTCGCTGCACTGGCCGCACCGCATCGATGAACGCGCCCTCGCCGCGTGCACAGAGGGCCTGCTCGGCACGCACGACTTCACTGCCTTCACGCCGACGCAGACCGAGCACGTTCGCTTCGAGAGGGACATCCTGCGAGCGGAGTGGCAGGAGAAGCCGGCGCTTCTCGGCCCTGGGCGGATTCTCGAGCTCTGGATCGAGGCCGACGCGTTCATGCGCAACATGGTGCGCGTGCTGGTCGGGACGATGCTCGAGGTCGGTGGGGGGCGCCGCTCACTCGAGGACTTCGGGGCGCTTCTGCGACGAGCTCCGCGCGAGAGGGCGGGCGACACCGCCCCGGCTCACGGACTGCACCTTGCGTCCGTGCGCTACTGAAGACCGTTCGGTTCCGGAAGGTGGATTAGGGCACCCTAATTCTTCTGCTAGTGTCCCGCCCGAATGTCGTTCGGAGAGACAGTCCTTCTCGGCGCTCTGGCGGGTTTCACGATCTACCTCGGACTCCCGTTCGGCCGGGTCGAGTTCGTCTCGAAGCGCGCCAAGGTCGCCCTCGCGATGTTCTCGGTCGGCGTCCTGGCCTTCCTCTTCGCGGAGGTCCTGGTCCACGGCGTCGAGATCGTCGAGGTACGGTTCGATGCGCTGCACGACGGGGAGGGCTCCGTGTTCGAGGCGCTGGGTCTCGCCCTGCTGCTGGGCGTCGGCTTCACCAGTGGAAGCGCCGGCCTCGCGCTGGTCGAGAGCAGGATGCGCTCGTCGAAGCAGCGGCCGATCTCCGGCGGTGCGACCGACGCGATGACCGTCGAGCAGGCGGAGATCGTGGGGTCGAGCGAGGAGTTCAGCGCGCGAGCCGCCGCCCTGCGCACCGGAATGACGATCGCGGCCGCCATCGGGCTCCACAACTTCGCCGAGGGCCTGGCCATCGGCGTGTCGGCGAGCACCGGGGAGATCGGGCTCGCCACCGTCCTGATCGTCGGTTTCGCCGTTCACAACGCGACCGAGGGCTTCGGGATCGTCGGGCCGCTCGGCGACGTCAGGCCGAGTTGGAAGTGGCTCTTCGTGGCCGGGCTGGTCGGCGGAGGTCCGGTCTTCCTCGGCGCGATCGTCGGCTACAACGTGACCTCCGAGCCGCTCGAGCTGCTCTTCTACTCGGTCTCCGCGGGCGCCATTCTCTACGTGATCGGCGAGATCTGGGGTGCGATGAGGAAGCTGGGCCATCGCGAGCTCGGCCTGCTGATGCTCGCCGCCGGCGTCTTCCTGGGGGTCGCGACCGAGATGGTCATCGCGTACGGCGGAGGTTAGCCCGCCAATTTGGAGCGACGGCGGATGCCGTCGCGACTGAGCCGGCGCAGCCCTGACGGCGAAGCCGTCAACCACCCGCCGGCCTGACGGCGAAGCCGTCAACCCACCCGCCGGCCTGACGGCGAAGCCGTCAACCCACCCGCGGACCTGACGGCGAAGCCCGCCAACCTAAACTCAACCCCGTGCGCGTTCTGATCACCAATGACGACGGGATCCAGGCGACGGGGCTGAACGCCCTGCGCAGGGAGCTGATGGACATCGAAGGCCTCGAGGTCCACGTGATCGCACCCGACTCCAACCGCAGCGCGACCGCTCGGAGCATCACGACTCGTTCGCCGCTCTGGGTGGAGGAGATCTCCTTCCGGGACGGCTCGACCGGCTACGCCACGGATGGCACCCCGGTGGACTGCGTGCGGTTCGCCGAACTGGGGCTGATCGGGGACCGCCCGGAGTTGATCGTCTCGGGCATCAATCACGGCTCGAACCTGGGCGACGACATCACCTATTCGGGGACCGTCGCGGCCGCCCTCGAGGGAATCGTGCTGGGCATCCCGGCGATCGCGATCTCCCAATCGGCCGGCGGCGAAGCCGCCGGCCTGCCGTGGGGCCGCGAGTTCGACTTCTCCTCCTCGGCGGCGTTCTCGGCGGAGCTCGTGCGCCGCGCCGCCCGGGATCCGCTTCCGGCGGACACCCTGCTGAACGTCAACTGCCCCTCCGGCGCGCCCAGCGGGGTGGAGGTGACGCACCTCGGCAAGCGCCTCTACAACGACGAGCTCAAGCTGGTCGACGAGGACTCCGACGGCCGACGCCGCTACCAGATCTACGGCTATGAGCCGTCGTTCGAGGACGAGGCGGGCTCGGATCTCTCGGCAATCGCGCACGAGCGCATCTCGGTGACGCCGGTCCACTTCGACCTGACGGACAGGCCGAGCCTCGATCGGCTCCGGGAGTGGGATTTCGCGGGGATGCTCGGCAGGGCCGAGGAGAACGTCGCGGCGGCGGAGGCCTCCTCGCAGCGGTGAGCGCCGGGAAGGGGGCAAAGAAGCGGGCCGAGGAGCTCCGGCGACAGATCGCGCACCACGACCACCGCTACTACGTTCTCGACGACCCCGAGATCTCGGACCCGGACTACGACGATCTCCTCCGTGAGCTGCGGGAGATCGAGGAGGCCGACCCCGAGCTGCTCACCCCGGACTCGCCCACCCAGCGGGTCGGCGGGAAGCCTCTCGACGCGTTCAAGCAGGTCACCCATCACGAGCCGATGCTCTCGCTCGCCAACGCCCGGGATGAGGACGAGCTGCGAGCCTGGGCGAAGCGGGTCGAGCGGCAGCTCGAGCGCCTCGACATCTCCGGCCGTGAGATCCGATATGTCACCGAGCCGAAGGTCGACGGCCTCGCGATCTCGCTCACCTACGAGAACGGGGTGTTCGCGCGCGGGGCGACCAGGGGCGACGGCCGGATCGGTGAGGACGTCACGCAGAACCTGAAGACGATCAAGGCGATTCCGCTTTCGATCGAGGACGCCCCCGAGCTGGTCGAGGTCCGGGGGGAGGTCTACCTGCCGATCGCCGGCTTCACAAAGGTGAACGAGCAGCGGGCGCGGGACGGGCTCTCCACCTTCGCCAACCCGCGAAACGCCGCCGCCGGGTCGCTGAGGCAGCTCGACCCGTCGATCACGGCCACCCGGCCCCTGTCGATCTGGTGCTACGGCGTCGCGGCCCTGAGGGGCTGGGAGCCCGAGAGCCACTCGGAGTCCCTCGATTGGCTCCGAAGACGGGGCTTCAAGGTCAACGAGGACATCTCGATCCTGCACGGGATCGACGAGGTCGCTGAGCGCTGCCGCTGGTGGGAGGACCGGCGCGATGCGCTCGATTTCGAGATCGACGGTGTTGTCGTCAAGGTCGACGACCGTGGGCTGCAGCGGGAGCTGGGGGTGGCCGGGCGGGAGCCGCGCTGGGCCGTCGCCTGGAAGTTCGCGCCGACGACCGCCACGACCAGGCTCAAGAAGATCGTCTGGAACGTCGGCAGGACCGGCCACCTGCTGCCCTTCGCGATGCTCGAGCCGGTTCACGTCAGCGGTGTGACCGTCAGCACCGCGACGCTGCACAACGAGGAGGACCTCGAGCGCAAGGACGTCCGCGAGGGCGACGAGGTGGTTGTGATGCGCGCCGGAGACGTCATCCCCCAGGTCGTCTCGCCGATCATCCAGCGTCGCAAGAAGGGCGCCCGGCGGTCGCGGCCTCCGAAGAAGTGCCCGCTCTGCGGCACGCCGACGGTGAAGCCCGAGGGGAGCGTCTTCACGATCTGCCCGAACCGCACCGGCTGCCCGGGGCAGCAGTTCCAGCACATCAAGCACTTCCGCGGCGCCCTCGAGATCGAGGGGCTGGGCGAGAAGAACGCCTACCGGTTCCTGCAGGAGGGACTGATCTCCGACGCCGCCGACATTTTCGATCTCACCCCGGAACGGATCTCGGAGCTGGAAGGGTTCGGTGAGATCTCTGCCCGGAACCTGATGGATGAGATCGAGGCGGCGAAGAGGATGCCCTTCTCGCGCGTCCTCTACGCGCTTGGGATCCCCGGGATCGGGTTCGTCAACGCGGAATCGCTCGCCGAGCACTTCGGCACGATGGACGCGCTGCTCGAGGCGCAGCCGGAGGACATCGTCGAGGCCGAGGGGATCGGCCCGGTCCTCGCGGAACAGATCTACGAGGAGCTCTCGGAGGAGCGCACCAGGAAGCTGATCGAGCGCCTCCGCAGGGCGGGCCTGAGGATGGAGCTAGATCCCTCGGAGCGTCGCCAACAGGGCGGCCCGCTCGACGGCAAGACCCTGGTGCTGACCGGAACCCTGCCGAACCTGAGCCGCGAGCAGGCTACCCGGCTGATCCGCCTCGCGGGTGGGAAGGTCGTCAACTCGGTCTCGAAGAAGACCGACTACGTGATCGCGGGCGACAGCCCGGGCACGAAGCTGGCCAAGGCCGAAGAGCTCGGCACCGACGTGATCGACGAGGGGGAGCTGCAGAAGCTGCTCGGCACGGGCCGGGCAGCGAAGAAGACCACGCCCCCGCGCGGGCGCGTCTAGCGGCAGCCGTTGGTTCCTAGTGCCGGTAGCGGGCGATCAGCGCCGCCATGCGGTCCTGGACCACGTGCGCGCGGTTGACGTCCACCCGGTTCATGAGCAGTGAGAAGACCACCGCGTGCTCGGCATCATCGGCGCCCTGGAAGCAATAGCCGGATAGCGCGCTGACGCCGTTCAGCGTGCCGGTCTTGAGGTGGCAGCGACCCTTGGCGGCGGTGCCACGCATCCGGTGCGCCACGGTCCCGCTGCGGCCGGCGACTGGGAGCGAGTCGATCCAGGCGTCGCGCTGTAGCCGCTGGGCCGCCTGGGCGGACGGCGTGTTGCTCTCGTCCACCTCGATCATCGAGTCGAGCAGCTTGACCACCGACTTGGGTGAGGCCTTGTTGCGGCGCGTCAGACCCGATCCGTTCTCGCCGGCGAAACGGGCGCCCTGCTCAGCCGCGAAGCCCTTCACGACGTCGATCCCGCCGGCAGTCGTGCCCGAGTCGCCGAACTCGCCACCGACATCCTTGAGGAGCATCTCGGCCAGATAGTTGTTCGAGGGGACGTTGGTGTCCTGAACGATGCTCGCCATCGTCGGGGAGGTGAAATCCGCCACCTGGATGGCGCCCGGCGGAGCCGTCGCGGGGATCACGCTGTTTCCGATCGAGATCCCGTCCTTGCGAAGTGCGTCCCGAAATCGCTGTGCCGCCGTCTTCGCGGGATCGCTCGGAGACCCGTCGTCGATCTGCAGACCCGAGAGCCTGCCGACGCTCTCGAACGTGATGCCGTGCTCGGGCACCCCGGTCTGGCTGTCGAGGAATGAGGCGTCATAGAGCAGCGGCCCCTGAACCGTGGTGACTCCGGCCGCGCGCACGCGATCGGCCAGCTTGTTGATTCCCGCCGTGGTCAGCGTCGGATCGCCTCCCCCGCGGAGGTACAGCCCCTGGCTGACGTTGTCGGTGATGGGATCATTCGATAGGGCGGTCGTGTGCAGGCGCCCCGCGGATCCGAATCGCGCGAGCGCGGTCGAGGTAGTGAAGATCTTCGAGTTGGAGGCCAGGATCCGCGACCGGCCCGCCTTTCGCGAGAAGAGCACGCTCTTGTTGCTCGCATCCATCACGAACGCGCCGCTCCTCCCGACGCGCCGGAAGAGCTTCGCCAGTCCGGCGGACAGCTTTGGGGCCGTGACGGCCTTGCGCGCCTTGGCCGACGCGTGGGCGATAGGCGTCACAGCTGCCCGGTCCGGCGCGATCCCCCCAGCCTGTGCGCCCGCGGGCACGGCGACCGCCGCCGCGCCGACCAGCGCGAGCGTGACTGCCCCTGTGCGCACTTTGATCCCCATGCGTTGTGGCTGAAACAGGTCGAATCCGCTCAGGTTGCGGCTGAATACTGACTGGCTGACCAGCCGGTACTGCGATAATCCGACTCCCATGGGGAAAGTCGTCCAGCTCGACGGCCCGGACGGAAGGCCGCGAGGTTCGAAAGGGAGGAACCGTCGGGCCCGGGCCGACAAGACAGCCCTGGTCCTGGGTGGCGGTGGCTTCACCGGCGGCGTCTACGAGATGGGCGCCCTGCGCGCATTCGACCTGCTCGCGGTCAACCGCACGGTCAACGAATTCGACATCTACGTCGGCACCAGCGCCGGGGCGTTCGTTGCGAGCATGGTCTCGAACGGCGTCACCCCGGAGGAGATGTTCCGGGTGCTGGACAAGGCGCTGCCCTCCCCGATCGAGAACGCCTCGCTGCGGACGCTCCTGCGCCCCAACTACCGGGGCTTCGTCAGCAGCATGGCGGCGCTGCCGCTCCGCGCCGCCGCGACCGTCCGACGGCTGGCGTCGAACATCGGCGAGATCTCCATGGTCGATCTCGTGATGGGGCTCGCCGAGGGGCTCCCCACCGGCGTCTACCACAACCGCGGGATCGAGCAGTACGTGCGCAACGTGCTCTCCGACCCCGATCGCAGCAACGACTTCCGCGAGCTCGCGAACGAGCTCAGGATCATCGCCACAGATCTCGACACCTGCGAGCGGATCGTCTTCGGGGAGGGGGAGTGGGACAACATCCCGATCTCCCGCGCCGTCGCGGCCTCCGGTGCGCTGCCGATCGTCTACGAGCCCTACGAGCTGCGCGGCCGGCAGCTCGTCGACGGAGGGATCATCTCCACCACCAACGTCGACGTCGCCGTGGAAGCAGGCGCGAAGTTCATCGTCGTCGTCAACCCGTTGGTGCCGTACGTGAACGACTTCGAGACGCGCATACCGACGGTCTTCGGCTCGCGGGTACGACGGGTCTCCGACATGGGGATGCCGGCGATCGGCAACCAGGCGTTCCGCCTGCTCGCTCACGCGCGCCTGCACCTCGCGATCGAGTCCTGGAACGAGCGCTTCCCGGACGTCGACATCATCCTGATCGAGCCGGAATTCGACGACGAGCTGATGTTCGGCACCTCGATCCTCGACTACTCGGCTCGCCTGCAGATCGCCAAGCACGGCTTCGAGTCCGTGACCGTGAAGCTGGCCCGCGACTATCAGCGCTACAAGGAGATCGCGGCCCGCCACGGCATCGAGATCTCCGCCCGCAGGGTGCAGCGCGTGCTCGCCACGGTCGGGGAGGAGGAGAAGGGCATCTCCGCCTGGCGCCGGGTACTCGAGCAGACGACGGGCGCGCTGCTGCGGCAGTCCGGCCAGCGCGAAGCGGCGGAATCGGGAAATTAGCCGAACCTAGCTTCGGTGCACGTCCCGGGCCGTCGCCTGGTCCGTCGGCTTGACCGAGAGGTAGTCGATGTCGACGTGCGGCGGACGGGTGACGACGTAGGCGATTGTGTCGGCTACGTCCTCCTCGGTCAGCGGGGTCGTCCCCTCGTAGACCGCATCGGCCTTGGCCCGGTCCCCTCCGAAGCGGACCAACGAGAACTCCGTGTCGACCATTCCGGGCGCCACCTCGCTCACCCGGATCGGCTTGCCGAGCAGCTCCAGGCGCAGCGTCTCGGCGATCGCGTGTGCGGCGTGCTTTGCCGCGGTGTAGCCGCCCCCTCCGGGATAGACCTCGACCCCGGCCACGGATCCGATCACGACGATATGGCCGTTCCCGCTCCGCTCGAGGGCGGGCAGCAGAGCCTTGGTCACGCGCATCACGCCCATCACGTTCGCCTCGTACATCTCGCGCCAGTTTTCCTCGTCGGCCTCCGCGACGGGCTCCAGGCCGAGCGCGCCTCCCGCGTTGTTCACCAGAACCGACAGGCCGGGCAGCGACTCGGCGAGCTCCGCAACCGAGTCGCGGTCCGTCACGTCGAGGCGGAGCGCGCGGCCGCCGAGATCGCCGACGACCTCCTCCACCCGGTCGAGGCGCCTGGCGGCGCCGACCACCTCGAAGCCGGCGGTCGCGAGGGCACGGACGGTAGCCGCCCCGATGCCACTGCTCGCGCCCGTGACCAGCGCCACCCGTCCGTCGTTCATCTTCCTGACGCTACAGCCAGACGTCCGTCGAACGTGAAGCGCTGATAGGTTCCCCGCCGAGGACCAGGGAGGTCCCGTAGGGAATGGAGAGAGGAATGGTGTTGCCCCGAGGCCGACGGATCGGCCGCGTGACCCGGATCGGGCTCATGGTGCTGGCCGCATGTCTCGCTGTCTTCATGATCGCGGGGCCCACGAGCGCCGCGATCGCCAAGAAGCACGGCTCGACCAAGCTCTCGCTCTCCTTCAAGTCGAAGTCGCAGAGCGATCAGGGACTGCTCTCGGCGGGCAAGGTCAAGGTGGTCGTCGGCTCACCGCGTGACCGAAAGCTGGTCCTGGCTGTCCGCGGATTCGGTGGCGGTCCCGCGCTGACCGATCCGCTGCGCGTCAAGGCCAAGGCGGGGAAGAAGAAGTTCTCGCTGCCCCTCAGCATCGCCGGCAGAGAGGTCCTGCAGGGATGCGGCGCGAACAGCCTCCTGTTGACCGCCAAGTCCCCGGGCAAGTCGCCGAAGAAAAAGAACAAGAAGAAGGGCAAGAGCCCGAAAGGGCGGGCGACACTCACCAAGTCCGTCCCGCAGTGCGACTCGCTGTCACGGGCCGATCGGTGCGAGACCATCGCCAGCCCTGGAACCAATTGCCTCTTCCCCTTCCCGAGCGACCACTACACCGTGCCCGACGCCAGCACCCCGACCGGGCTCCGGGTGAGTCTCAGCGCCGCCTCCACCCCCGCGAACAAGAACGGCGTCCACATCGACCCGGCAGGCATCAACACGAGCGACGGCTTCAGCCCGGGGGAAAGCATCGTCACGAGAGTGCCGGGACTCGACACGCCCGAGGCGGTCCAGAAGACCGGCGCCGTCCCGCTGACCGACATGGACCGGGCGTTTGACGCCGACCAGCCCATCGTCCTGATCGACGCGTCCACTGGACAGCGCCAGCTGATCTTCTCCGAGCTCGACTCGACCGCCACCTCGCCCGGGAACACGGACCTGATCATCCGGCCCGGTCGCAACCTGATCGAAGGGCATCGCTACATCGTCGCCATGCGCAACCTCAGGGACTCCGCAGGCGCCATCATCCCGGCTCCCCCGGGCTTCGCGCTCTATCGCGACGGGCTGACGACGGACGTCGCTGCGATCGAGCAGCGCCGCGCGCACTTCGAGGAGCTCTTCTCCAAGCTCCAGGGGGCGGGCATCGGCCGAGGCGACCTATACGACGCCTGGGACTTCACCGTCGCCAGCACGACCAACATCACCCGCCGGATGCTCTCGATCCGCGACCGCGGGTTGGCCGACCTGGGCGACAACACGCCCGGCGACGGGACGATGCAGGGCAGCGCCCCGGACTTCACGATCACCAACGTCACCGATTTCCCGATGGCGACGGGCCACGGAGTGCAGAACATCCGCGAGGTGACCGGGACCTACCAGGTGCCGTGCTTCCTCGACAGCCTCGGCTGCGTGCCGGGCGGGAAGTTCACGCTCGGCGCGGACGGCCTGCCCGTGCGGAACTCGGGCAACTTCCAGACCGCGCGCTTCACCTGCAACATCCCGCGGTCCGCCGTCACCGAGACCAGCCCGGGTGTCTTCGACGTCGATCATCCGGTGAGGCCGTCCATGTACGGCCACGGGCTGTTCGGCGACTACACCGAGGTCCACACGACGAACGTGCGCCAGCTCGGCACGGACGAGGGCGTGCTCACCTGCGCCACCGACTTCACCGGGATGATGGAGGACGACGTCGGGACCGCGATCACCGCGCTGCAGGATCTCTCCAAGTTCCAGCCGATTCCCGACGGCCTCCAGCAGGGGTTCCTCAACTTCATCTACCTCGGGCGCCTTCTCATGCTGCCCGATGGGTTCGCGAGCGATGACGCATTCAAATTCGGAGGCACCCCAGTCATCGATCAGTCCCAAGGGCTCTACTACTACGGCAACAGCCAGGGCGGGATCGCGGGCGGTGCGCTGACCGCGGTCGAGCCCGACATCACGCGCACCGTGCTCTACGTGCCGGGGATGAACTACTCCACCCTGCTCACGCGCAGCGTCGACTTCGAGGACTACTCGCTGGTGCTCTACCCGTCCTACCCGAACGAGTCGCAGCGCCCGCTCCTGCTGGCGATGATCCAGATGATGTGGGACCGCGGTGAGCCGAATGGCTACGCGAACCACATGACGAGCGATCCGCTGCCGGGCACACCGGCGCATCGCGTGCTTATCGACATGGCCTACGGCGATCACCAGGTCTCCAACGTCGCCACCGAGGTCGAGGCGCGGACGATCGGGGCGCCCCTGCGCTATCCGACGCTCGACCCGGGCAGAACACCTGGCTTCGTCGACTTCTTCCCGGATATCCCCACGCTCGACCTCCCCGGAGACGCGGACGGCAACGGGACGTTCGTCTGGGACATCGGCCCCAAGCGCGATGACGGGATGGGGGGTGTTCTCGGCACCGACCCGGCCCCGATCACCAACACGGCGCCCAATGACAGCTTCGGCGTCGACCCCCACGACACGGTGATCAACACGTCGCCGCAGATCCGCCATCAGATCGCCGAGTTCCTCAAGCCCGACGGGCAGATCGTCGATCCCTGCGGCCCGGCTCCCTGCTACGCCGCCGGCTGGACCGGCCCGCCGTAGCCCGGCTCAGCGTGAGGCGGCGGCGATCCGCTCAGCGGCGCCGCTGATCGAGTCCGGGCTCCCCGCGGAGGCGAGCGTCGCGAAGCCGAACCATGCCTCGTCCTCAGGGTCGAGGGCGATCTCTCCAGCGATCAGGTGGCAGGGCACGCCAGATTCCCGGCACCGTCTGGCGATCTGTCCCGTCAGCTTGCCCTCCCGGCTCTGGCCGTCGAGGCGGCCCTCGCCGGTGATCACGTCGTCGGCCTCCTCCAGCCGCCGGTCGAAACCGATCACCCCGAGCACGAATGTCGCACCGAGCACGAGGTGAGCTCCGAGGGCCGCCCAGAGGCCCCCGGAGAGGCCTCCGGCCGCACCGGTCATCGCGCGCCCGCGCGGGTCCCGGGGCAGGGCGCCGGCCTCGGCGGCCAGCCTCGAGGTGAGCCGCTCGACCTGCTCCGGAGAGGCGCCCTTCTGTGCTCCGTACACCTCCGCCGACCGCTCGAAGGGGACCGTGGTGTCGCAGAGGACCTCGAGGTGCGTGTCGCCGAGGCCGCCGGCGGCCTCGATCGCGTCGATCGCGCCGCGGCCTCCGTCGGTGGTCGCGCTGCCGCCGGCGGCCACGAGGATCCTGCCGGCTCCCGCGCCCGCCGCCGCGGTGATCAGCTCGCCGGTGCCTGCGCTCGACGCCCGCTCGGGGTCCCGCTCCTGCTCGTCGACGAGGCCGAGCCCCGACGCCGCCGCGACCTCGACGACCGCTTCAGAGCCGTCGCGAACCAGCGCGTAGCTCGCCTCGATGGGCCGGCCGAGCGGATCGTGCGCCTCCGCCGTCCGGCGCTCGCCGCCCAGCGCGTCGAGCAGAACCTCGGCCGTTCCCTCGCCGCCGTCGGCGGCGGGGCAGAGGTCGGGAACCGCCCCGGCATCCTCGACACCCCGCCCGATCGCCTCGGCGACCTGGCGGGCGCTGAGGGTGCCCTTGAACGAATCCGGGGCTACGAGGAACCTAGGTATAGAGGGCGTCGACCTCGTGCTCGTACTTCTCGGCGACGACGTTGCGCTTCACCTTCAGCGTCGGCGTCAGCTCGCCGCCCTCCTGCGAGAGGTCCTGGGGCAGGATCTCGAACTTCTTCACCTGCTCGACCCGCGCGAACTTCTCGTTGACCTGATCGAGATGCTCCTGGATCAACTGCCGCATGCCCTCGTGGTGGGCGAGCTCCGCCGGGTCGGCCGGCCAGCCCCTCTCCTCGGCGAGCTTCGCGCACTCCTCGGGGTCGAGCGTGATCAGCGCGACCAGGTAGGGCCGGCGGTCGCCGATGACGACGCACTGAGAGACGTACGGGCTCTGCTTGATCTCCGCCTCGAGATTCGCCGGAGTGATGTTCTTGCCGCCCGCGGTGATGATGATGTCCTTCTTGCGTCCGGTGATCGAGAGGTAGCCGTCGGCGTCCAGCTCGCCGATGTCGCCGGTGTGCAGCCAGCCGTTCTCGAGCGTCTCGCGGGTGGCCTGCTCGTTCTTGTAGTAGCCCTGGAAGATGTTCGGGCCTTTGACCAGGATCTCGCCGTCGTCGGCGATCTTGATCTCGCAGCCCTTGAACGCCTTGCCGACCTTGCCGAACTTGAACGCGTCCGGCCTGGCGACCGTCGCGGCGGTGGACGTCTCCGTCATGCCCCACCCTTCGAGGACGAGCACGCCGGCGGCGTCGAAGAAGCGCAGGATCTCGGGATTGATCGGGGCGGCGCCGGTGACGCAGTTCTTGATCTTGCCGCCGAAGAGCCCGCGGATCTTCGAGAGCACCTGCTTGTCTGCGATCTCGTACTGCTTCCGGAGGAACCAGCCGACCGGCTGTCCGGCTCGCTCCTTCTCGCGGACCTTCTTGCCGACGCCGATCGCCCAGTTGAAGACGAGCTTCTTGAAGCCGCCGGACTTCTCCACCTCGCTGGTCGCGGCGGTGTAGATCTTCTCGAAGATCCGCGGGACCGACGGGAAGTAGTCGGGCTTCACCTCAACGAGGTTGGGGATGATCTTCAGCGGGTCCCGCTCCCAGTAGGCGATGTTGCCGCCGAGATCGAAGCTGAGCAGCTGGATCAGCAGCGCGAACGAGTGGGCGAGCGGAAGGAAGAGGTAGGTGGTCGTGTTCCGCTCGAGAACGCTCTCGTCGAGCGCCATCGTGACCATCGACCGGTAGTTGCCGTGCGAGATCACGCAGCCCTTGGGAGGGCCGGTCGTACCCGAGGTGTAGATGAAGGTGCAGATGTCGTCGGGGCTGACCGATCGCCAGCGCTGCTCCCACTCGGAGTCGGAGCGGCCGCTACCCGCCTCGATCAGCTCGTCCATCGAGATCGAGTTGCCGCCCGAGCCCTCCATCCGGATCACGTGCTCGAGCTTCGGGACGCGATCGCGGACCCGGTCGATCTTGGCGAGCTGCTCGTCGTCCTCCACGATCACGGCCTTCGCATCGGAGTTCTCGAGCACGTACTGGCACTCGTCAGGCGAGTTCGTCTGGTAGATCGGCACGACGACGGCGCCCACGCTGAGGGCGGCGAAGTCGAAGTAGGTCCACTCGGGACGGGTATTGGCGAGGATCGAGACCTTGTCTCCCCTCTCGATCCCGAGCTCGATCAGCCCGAGAGCGAGACGGCGGACGATGTCCCCGACCTCGCGATAGGTCTTTGAGCCCCATTGACCAGAGGCGTTCTTGTAGGTGACGGCGGGGAGATCGGCGTGACGCTCGGCCGCCAGCGGGGCGAGGTCCGCCACCGTCTTGCTGTTGGTGGTCGCCTCCGCTGCGCTACCGCCAGGGACTACTGTCGCTGTCTCCATCTCTCCTGTCTTACTTGAGGTGGCGCCAGATCTCGCGGCGCTGGATGGAGTGTATTAGGAGGCTGGCTGGGCAGCCAGTGGCTCGAAAGCCGAGAAGCGCCGGCTAGGCGGTGACCTTCTTGGCCTGGGCCTGGAACGCCCGTAGGGAGCACTCGAACAGGGTCTTGTCGATTCGGCCCTTGAGGATCGGCACGTTCATCTCGATGCACTTGCTGAGCACATCGCGACGCTTCATGTGCATCTCCTCGGCGAGCTCCGTGGGCGTCAGGTGAACGGACATCTATGGCACTCCTCTCCTCGTTATCGCCGGCTACCCATGTATATCGCTTCACGGCGACGTGTCAATCCTTTTTCCGGAACGAGCGGGGGATTTTGGCCGGCCGGGCGAGGCTAGAT
>CAWDQZ010000008.1:0-283349 GCA_963804595.1 uncultured Solirubrobacterales bacterium | reverse complement strand
CGAGACCGACGAGGTCGTCCTCACCGACCAGCGCCGCTACCCCCACGGAGTCCCTTCCTGGGTCGACGTGACCCAGACCGACCTGGCGGCCGCGTCCGAGTTCTACAGCGGGCTGTTCGGCTGGGAGCTGACCGACGTCATGCCCTCCGACGCCCCCGGTGCCTACCTCGTCGCCACCCTCGACGGGCACGACGCGGCCGCCGTCGCACCGGCGGACGACGCCGCGGAGACGAGGTGGCGAACCTACGTGGCCTGTGACGACGCAGACGCCACCGCGTCGGCCGTGGCCGAGGCGGGCGGGCGGTCCTCATCGCCCCCGGAGGACGCCGGCCCCGGCGGCCGCACGGCGACCTGTGCCGACCCGCAGGGGGCAGTGTTCCATCTCTGGCAGGCGCGCCGCCGGCTCGGCGCCCAGGTGGCCAACCAGCCGGGCGCCTGGAACTTCAGCATCCTGCACAGCCCCGATCCGGGCGCGGTCCTACCGTTCTACGCAGCGGTGTTCGGCTGGGCGGTCGACCCGGAGCTCGGCGCCGGCATGATCCGCCTGCCGGGCTACGGCGACCACCTCGCGGCGACCGTCGACCCGCACATCCACGAACGCCAGCAGTTCGCGCCGCCCGGGTTCGCCGACGTGGTCGCCGGACTCACGCAGGACGCCGACCCCGATCAGGCGGGATGGCAGGTGACCTTCACCGTGGCCGACCGCGACGACATCGTCGCCGCGGCCAAGAGGCTAGGGGCGACGGTCCTCTCCTCGGCCGACACCGAGTGGACGCGCGAGGCGGTCGTCCGCGACCCTCAGGGCGCCACGCTCACGCTGAGCCAGTTCGCGCCACCGGAGTGGTGAGCCGGGCGCGTCGGCGCGGCTCGACGCATACCGGCTGAACGCCGAGCGTGCGGTCAGGCGCTTTCCTTGCGCTGCTGGCGCTTGGCCCGGACCGGGACGTCGCGCCGCACGATCGTCGGCAGCACGTTGTCGAGGACGACCTCGCGGGTCACGACGACGCGGGCGATGTCGTCCTCGCTGGGCACGTCGAACATCACCGGGAGGAGGACCTCCTCCATGATCGCGCGCAGGCCGCGAGCGCCGATGCCGCGCAGGAGGGCCTGGTCGGCCACCGCCTCGATGGCGTCGGTGGTGAACTCGAGCTCGACGCCGTCGATCTCGAACATCTTCTTGTACTGCTTGACCAGGGCGTTGCGCGGCTCGGTGAGGATCTGGACCAGCGCGTCGCGGTCGAGCGGGCTGACCGTCGTGATGACCGGCAGGCGGCCGATGAACTCGGGGATGAGCCCGAACTTCATCAGGTCCTCGGGCATCACCTCGTGGATCGAGTCGGCGAGGTCCTTGGGCGAGTGCAGCTCGCTGCCGAAGCCGAGGCCCTTCTTGCCGTTGCGCGACTCGACCAGCTTCTCCAGGCCGGCGAACGCACCGCCCACGATGAACAGGACGTTCGTCGTGTCGATCTGGATGAACTCCTGGTGCGGGTGCTTGCGGCCGCCCTGCGGGGGGACCGACGCGGTGGTGCCCTCGAGGATCTTCAGCAGTGCCTGCTGGACGCCCTCGCCGGAGACGTCGCGGGTGATCGACGGGTTCTCGCTCTTGCGGGCGATCTTGTCGACCTCGTCGATGTAGATGATCCCCGTCTCGGCCTTCTTGACGTCGTAGTCGGCCGCCTGGATCAGCTTGAGGAGGATGTTCTCGACGTCCTCGCCGACGTAGCCGGCCTCGGTGAGGGCCGTGGCGTCCGCGATGGCGAACGGGACGTTGAGCATCTTGGCCAGCGTCTGGGCGAGGTAGGTCTTGCCGCAGCCGGTCGGGCCGATGAGCAGGATGTTGGACTTGGAGATGTCGACGTGGTCGGAGTCCTTCTTGACCGGCCCCGACTCCCCCGCCTGGATGCGCTTGTAGTGGTTGTAGACCGCGACGGCGAGCGCCTTCTTGGCGGTGTCCTGGCCGACCACGTAGTTCTCGAGGAACTCGAAGATCTCGCGCGGCTTGGGCAGCTCGTCGAGGCCCAGCTCGGAGGACTCGGCGAGCTCCTCCTCGATGATCTCGTTGCAGAGGTCGACGCACTCGTCGCAGATGTAGACGCCCGGACCGGCGATGAGCTTCTTGACCTGCTTCTGCGACTTGCCGCAGAAGGAGCACTTCAGGAGGTCGCCACCGTCTCCGATGCGGGCCACGTGGTTCCTCCTGCGTTTGGTGCTGCCGGTTGGTGTTGCCGTGGGTGCTGCGGGTGGGTCTGACCGGGCGCGGTTCGTCCGACGCTACCGGTCGGATCGGTCGTCCGCCCCTATTACACGCGCAGACCGGGCCGCGTCGCACTCCTCATTCGCCCGTTCCGCTCTCGGCGGACACCTCAGCGGCAGGGTGGTTGCACGGCGATACCGGATGAGCGCAGCGCCCCGACGCTCCGGGGCGCTGCGCTCATCGGCGTGCTGTGGAGCCGGTCGTCAGTTCGACAGCGAGTTCTTGCGGGACAGCAGGACCTCGTCGATCAGGCCGTACTCCTTGGCGTCCGCCGCCGACATGATCTTGTCGCGCTCGATGTCCTCGTTGACCTGCTCCGGGGTACGCCCGGTGTGGCCGGCCAGCGTCTCCTCGAGCCAGGTACGCATACGGAGCACCTCGTTGGCCTGGATCTCGATGTCGGACGCCTGGCCGTAGTCACCGCCGCCCAGCGCGGGCTGGTGGATGAGGATCCGCGCGTTGGGCAGCGCGAACCGCTTGCCCTTGGCGCCGGCGGCCGTGAGGACCGCGGCCGCCGAGGCGGCCTGGCCGACGACGAACGTCTGGATGTCCGGCCGGATGTACTGCATCGTGTCGTAGATCGCCGTCATGGCCGTGAACGAGCCACCCGGGCTGTTGATGTACATGAGGATGTCGCGGTCCGGGTCCTGCGACTCCAGCACGATGAGCTGGGCGATGATGTCGTCCGCCGACGCGTCGTCGACCTGGACGCCCAGGAAGATGATGCGGTCCTCGAACATCTTCGTGTAGGGGTCGAGGCGCTTCATCCCGTAGGACGTCCGCTCCTCGAACTGGGGCAGGATGTAGCGGCTCGACGGGGCAGGCACGGAAGCGCCGCCTCGCACGAGGGGGCTGCCGAACGGGTTCATGGTCATGTCTGCTCTCTCCGTCACTTCTCGGTCGTCGCGTCACCGGTGAGCGGTGCGTCCCCGGCGGAGACGGCACTCTCGGCATCGGCGGCCCGGCTGAACACCTGGTCGACGAAGCCGTACACCTTGGCCTCCTCCGCGGTGAACCAGCGGTCCCGGTCGGAGTCGCGCTCGATCTGGTCGAGCGGCTGTCCGGTGTGCTCGGCGATGAGCTCGGCCATCTGCTTCTTGATGTGGAGCATCTGCTCGGCCTGGATCTTGATGTCGCTGGCCGTCCCGCCGATGCCGCCCGAGGGCTGGTGCATCATCACGCGGGCGTGGGGCGTGGCATACCGCTTGCCGGGGGTCCCTGCGCTGAGGAGGAACTGGCCCATCGAGGCGGCCATCCCCATGGCGACGGTGGCGACGTCGTTGGGCACCCACTGCATGGTGTCGAAGATCGCCATGCCGGCGGTCACCGACCCACCCGGGCTGTTGATGTACAGCCAGATGTCCTTGTGGGGGTCCTCGGCGGCCAGGAGGAGCATCTGCGCGCAGATGGCGTTCGCGTTGTCGTCACGCACCTCGGAGCCGAGGAAGATGATCCGCTCCTTGAGCAGGCGGTTGTAGATGTGGTCGTCCAGGCCGCCGGTCATGCCTTCGCCGGCGGCGACGATGTCGGTACTGCGGGCCACTGTGGCCTCCAGGTCTGGTCTCGAGTCGGGGTCTGTCGTGCTTCGCAAAGACCCTAACGTCGGCACCCCACGCGGGAATCCCGCTCGGGACGGTGTTCGCCGTGAGCGCATCTCACCCGGACGCACCTCAGCGCGGAGTGGCCGCCACCTGCCAGCTGGGAACAGCGGGTACCCAGCCGCGAGCGGCGGGGTTGGTCACCGGCGGGTATGCCTCGAACGAGCCGGTCACGTCCACGGTGATCCCGGTGGGGGCGCTGCCGTCACGGGTCCGGAGACCGAGCCCCCGGGCGGCGCCGACCTGGGCCTGGACCGCCACCGTCGTGGTCCCCGCGACGACCTCGACGTCGGAGGCCGTCGTGGCCTCGGGGGTGTCGACGTCGATGCCCGCCGGTCCGCCGGACGAGGTGGCGGTGACCACCCCGACCAGCGCGAACGTGCTGTCGCCGACCACGGCGTCGCTCGGTGTCACCGTGGTGCGTCGCCCCGGCTGCAGAGCGGTCGCGCCGACCGAGGTCGACGTGTCGACGACCCGCGTCTGCGGGAGCGGGCGGAAGCGCAGGTTGGGGCCGAGGGCTCCGTCGTCGTAGAAGCCGACCAGGTCGAGAGTGACGCCGGTCGCGCCGCTGGACGCGTTGGTCACGGCGACTCCGAGCCGGCCGTCGGCGTCGAGGGTCGCAGGCACGACGGCGAGGTTGGATGACGTCGCGCCGGCCGCGAAGGCGACCGAGGGGACGGACGCGGCGGCACCGACCGGGCCGACGGCGAGGGTGCCCGGCGCCGCTGGCCCCGTCGCCGTCGCCCGGACGAGCAAGGCGGTCGTATGCGGGGTCGCGGCGGTCCCGAGGTCGACGTCGATGAGCTGCCGCGCACCGGCGCCCAGCGGTTGGGTGCTGTCGGTGCCGAAGAGCCGGGTGACGTCGACCGGCTGGTACCCGCCGGAGACGCCCTGGCTGCCGATGACGGTGTCGTCGGCGGCGTAGAAGCCGACCAGGTCGACCGAGACGGTGGCGGCGCTGGTGACCGAGAGCTGGATCGCCCCCGACGCGGCGATCGGAAGGGTGAGCAGGGCCGAGCGGGAGGCGCCGGCCGGGGCCACCAGCAGTGGTGCCGCCGCTGGCGCGCCGATCGCCCCGAAGGACAGCGCCGCATCTGCGGCTCCGGCCACGGCGACGACGTTGACGACGACGGCCGAGATGCCGGAGCTCGGGAGACCCGAACGCCCGGACACGGCGACCGTCGCCCCGGAGGCGGGCTCCACCGCATACCCGGTGTCCGCCGTGCCGAGGAGCCTGAAGGGCGTCGTGGGGTAGAACGTGCCCGCCGCGGGAACCGCGCGCGGCAGCGCCCAGCCACCGGGCTGCGGGTCAGCCTGCTTGGTCGGCAGCGCGGCCGCCGACGACACGCCGACACCCGTCACGGCGACCATTGCCGCGACGATGGCCGTGGCGTGGCGCCGTGGGTGCATCGTGCCTGCTTCGTGCTGGGAGCACAGTCGAGGGGCCCGGCGGGGTCCGAGCCGAAAAGCCCAGTCTAGGCCGGTTTTCGCCGGCCGCCAGGGCTGTCCACAACTCCCGGCGGTCAGGCCTTGGCGGTCAGGCCTTGGCGGTCGCGTCCTCGTCGGCGGGCGCGTCCTCGGCCGTCACCTCGACGACCTCCGTGTCGAACTCCGACTCGGCGTCGCCCTCCGCCTCGGACTCGCTCTGGGGCACCGCCGCGTCGAGGTCGATCACGGTGCCGTCGGTGTCGACGACCGACGCCTGCTCCAGCACGTAGGCGAGCGCCTTGCGCCGCGCCACCTCCGCGACCATCGCGGGGACCTGGCCCTGCTGGTCGATGTTCTGGGCGAACTCGTTCGGGTCCATGCCGTACTGCTGGGCCGACATGACGATGTACTCGATGAGCTCCGGCTGCTCCACCCGGATCTCCTCCTTCTCGACGATCGCGTCGAGGAGGAGCTGGGCGCGCAGGGCCTTGCGGGTCGACTCGTCGACCTCGGCGCGGTGCTCGTCGTCCTCGAGGCGGTTCTCGCCCTCGAGGTGGGAGTGGACCTCGGCCTCGACGATCCCCTCGGGGATCGGGACCTCGGTGGCCTCGAGCAGCTGCTCGAGAACCTTGTCGCGGGCCTGGACGCCCTGCTCGAACCGCTTCGACTGCTCGACCTGCTGCACGACGTCGGCGCGCAGCTCGTCAAGGGTGTCGAACTCGGAGGCCAGCTGGGCGAAGTCGTCGTCGAGCTCGGGCAGCTCGCGCTCCTTGACCGACTGGACGCTGACGACGCACTCGGCCACCTGGCCCTCGCGGTCGCCGCCGGCGAGCGGCGCGGAGAACTCCTTGGTCTCCCCGGCCGACATCCCGACGAGCGCCTCGTCGATGCCCTCGATCATGTTGTTCGTGCCGACCTCGTAGGAGACCCCGTTGACCGAGTCGATCTCCTCGCCCTCGATCGTCGCGGAGAGGTCGATGGAGACGAAGTCCCCCTCCTGCGCGGGTCGCTCGACGCCCTTCAGCGTCCCGAACCGCTGCTGCAGGGCGGTGATCCGCTCCGCCACCTCGTCGTCGTCGGCGACCACCGGGTCGACCTCGACGGTGATGTTCGAGTAGTCGGGCAGCTCGATCTCGGGCCGGACGTCCACCTCGGCGGTGAACTTCAGGTCCTGGCCCTCCTCGGCCGGCACCTCGGTGATGTCGACCTCGGGCTGCCCGAGCGGGCGCACGTTGTTCTCGTCCACGGCCTGGCCGTAGAACTGCGGGAGCGCCTCGTTGACGGCCTCCTGCAGCACGGCACCCCGGCCGACCCGCTGGTCGATGATCCGCGTCGGGACCTTGCCCTTGCGGAACCCGGGCACCTGGATCTGCTGGCCGATGGTCTTGTATGCCGCGTCGAGGCTGGGTTTCAGCTCCTCGTACGACACCTCGACGGTCATCTTGACCCGGGTCGGGTTCACGGACTCGAGGGCACTCTTCACTGCGGATCTCCGGGCATGTCGGCGGACGGTGTGCGCTGGTGGGTCGCTGGGCGCTGTGGCGTAGGACTCTGCGCGTGCGCGGGGCCTGCCCGCTGGCACGCGGCGTTGGCGCCGGCGACCAAGGGCCCATGCTAGCCGCCTCGCGCCCTGCCGCTTAATCGCGCGGATACGGTGGGGGCGTGAGCACGCCAGCGAAGAGGCCACAGAAGAGCCCCGCCATGCAGACCCTGCGCTTCCTGGTCGGCGCGGTGATCGGCGCGCTGTTCCTCATGGCCGTCGCGCTGATGTTCGTCCTCGGCCTGGGCCCCCCGCCGCTGCTCTCGGTGGCCCTCCTGCTCTTCCTCGGGGCCGGGGCCTACTTCCTCATCGAGAGCGTGGGCTACCGGGTCAAGGCGGTCGACGCGAACCAGAGCGAGGACGCGGCGCGCCAGGAGGGGATGAAGCAGTTCCAGTCGTCGCTGATGCGCCGCCTGGCGATCGCCGAGTCGGTCGCGGTCATCGGGATCCTGCTGGCCTTCATCGCCAAGACGGTGATCATCTACGACGTCGGCGCCTCGGTCTCGATCCTGCTGCTGATGATCCACGTCTGGCCGTCGGAGCGGTCGGTCGACCGCGTCGTCACCGGCCTCGAGCGGGACGGCGCGCGCACCGGGCTCCGCGAGATGCTCGGCTTCCGTGGCCCCCAGGACGGTCCGGTCACCGACCTCGGCTGAGCCAGCCGGGCCTTCCGGCCGCCGACGCGGGTGACCCGGGTCGAGGTAAGTCGGGGTAACAGGATTTGAACCTGCGGCCTTCCGCTCCCAAAGCGGACGCGCTACCAAGCTGCGCCATACCCCGTCGCCCCGCGGTGCGGTCCGACGATTCGGTGCCGTGCGAGAGCGGGCATTAGGCTAACGCCCCGAACCCGCCGGTCGAGCACGCTGCACGCCTCGCGGGACGCCGCGCGGGCGTAGCTCAATGGTAGAGCCCCAGTCTTCCAAACTGGCTACGCGAGTTCGATTCTCGTCGCCCGCTCCACCACATCAGTGACCCGGACGCCTCAATGCCCGGGCATCCGTCTCGCACCCGGGTCAGGCGGCCAGGTGGAAGGTGCTCGCGAAGCGGCCGAGAAGGACGCCGCGACCGCGCAGCACCTCGACCACGCCCGTGGCGATCGCGCGGTCGGGGGCCAGGTCGCCGGAGATGAGCCGGCGGATGCCAGGAGTGGCGGCGAAGGCGAGATCGACCGGTCCGTCCCCGCGGGTCACGTCGAGGGTGGACCCGTCCACTCGGATGAGCAGCTCGGCGGGACCGAAATGGGCCGCATACGCCGTCGCCGGCAGGTTCGCCGCGACCTGCGGCCGGAAAGCCGTGCGGAGCTCCATGGTCATGGAGTCGGGGGTGATGACCTGCCCCTCCCGCGGATCGCCCATCGCCTTGAAGCCCCAGGCACCGAGCGCGAGCACGACCGGCTCGAGCTCGTGGCCGTACGGCGTCAGCTCGTAGACGATGATGCGCGAGCGCGGCATCCGGCGGATGACACCGGCTGCCTGCAGCTCCTTGAGTCGCGCCGCCAGGATGTTGCTCGGGATCCGAGGAAGCCCGGCGGCGAGCTCTCCGTAGCGCCGCGGCCCGACGAGCAGGTCGCGGACGATGAGCAGGGCCCAGCGCTCGCCCACGAGCTCCAGGGCCTGGGTGAGGCCGCCGTACTGCCCGTAGTCGCGGGCGGCCATCGAGCTCAGGCCTGCTGGCTCATGAAGGCCTCCGGGCCGTTCTCCGCGGCGGCCGCGTCCATGTAGCCGAGCTCGAGGACGTGGCCGTCGGGGTCGGTGAGCTGTCGCTGGTACATGAAGCCGTAGTCAGCGGGGGGCTGCACCTCCGAACCACCCGCGGCGAGGCCGTTCCCGACGGCAGCGTCGACCGCCTCCCGGGTGTCGAGGAAGATCGCGGTGACGGTCACCACTGTCGTGGCCGGGTCGGCGATCGGCCGCTCGGTGAAGGTCTGGAAGTAGTCGCGCATCAGGAGCATGAGGGCGCTGTGGTCCTCCTCGACGACGATGCACGCGGCGTTGTGATCGGTGAAGCGCGGGTTGATGGTGAAGCCGACCGCCGAGTAGAACGCCTTGCTCCGCTCCAGGTCGCTCACCGGCAGGTTGACGAACATCGCCGTCATCGTGGTTGTCCTTCCATGGGTTTTCGGTATGCCTACAACTCACGATCGTGGCGCATTCACTTGTAAAAAACAAGTATGGAGAGAGCGCATCACGAGCGGCGGCGGTTCTAGAGTCGCAGCGTGACTACGACGTCCTCCCTGCTGCCGATCCTGCCGACCTCGTTGGTGGGCAGCTACGCCCAGCCGGACTGGCTGATCGACCGGGCCAAGCTCGCCGGCCGCTTCCCTCCGCGGGTGCGGGCGAGGGAGCTGTGGCGGGTCGACCCGGAGTACCTCGAGCAGGCCCAGGACGACGCCACGGTGCTGGCCATCCGCGCCCAGGTGGAGGCGGGACTCGACATCATCACCGACGGTGAGATGCGCCGAGAGTCGTACAGCAACCACTTCGCCACCGCCCTCGAGGGCGTCGACATCGACAACCCGGGCACCGCCCTCGATCGCAGCGGCCATCCGAACCCGGTTCCGCGGATCGCCGGCCCGATCGTGCGGCCGCACCCCGTCGGCGTCCGCGACGTCACGTTCCTCAAGGCGCACACCGACCACACCGTCAAGATGACCGTGCCCGGTCCCTTCACGATGTCGCAGCAGGCACAGAACGACCACTACCCCGACCTGCCGTCGGCGGCCATGGCCTACGCCGCCGCGGTCAACGCCGAGATCAAGGACCTGCACGCGGCCGGCGCTGACCTGGTCCAGATCGACGAGCCGTACATGCAGGCCCGGCCCGAGGCGGCCCGTGAGTACGGGCTCGCGGCGCTGAACGCCGCGCTCGACGGCGTCACCGGCCGCACCGCTGTGCACATCTGTTTCGGGTACGCCGCGATCATTCATGAACGGCCCGAGGGGTATTCGTTCCTCCCCGAGCTGGCCGGCTGCTCGGCCGACCAGATCTCGATCGAGACGGCCCAGTCGGGACTGGATCTCGGCGTCCTGAAGGACCTCAGCGAGAAGACCATCATTCTCGGCGTCATCAACCTGTCCGACCACGAGGTCGAGTCCGCGGAGCTGGTCGCCGATCGGGTACGCCGCGCCTTCCCCTATACCTCACCGGAGCGGATCACCATCGCCACCGACTGCGGGATGAAGTACCTCCCTCGCGCGAGTGCGGAGGGAAAGATGCGGGCCATGGCCGGCGCGGCGTCGATCCTGCGCGCGGAGCTCTAGCGGCGAGGGATCGGGGTGACGCCGACGACGCCGTCGGGCTGACTCCGCGCTGGATAAGCTGCCCGCGTGCCGAGCGCGCTCACGACGCAGCAGCGTGCGGTGCTGATCGTGGCCAGCGTGGCCGTGGGTCTGGCGTTCTTGGACGAGACGGCGGTCGTGACCGCACTGCGAGCGATCCAGGCGGATCTGGGCCTGTCGAGCACGGAGCTGCAGTGGGTCATGGGCGCGTACCTGCTGGCCCTGGCGTCGTTGATGGCGGCTGCGGGCCGGCTCGCGGACGTGCACGGGCGGCGCCGGACGTTCGTGATCGGCGCCGGGATCTTCGCCGTCGGCTCCGCGGTGTGTGCGCTCGCCCCGACCGCCGGTGTGCTGATCGGGGGACGCGGGGTGCAGGGGGTCGGCGCCGCGCTGATCGTCCCCCTCGGGTATGCCAACGCCACGCTCGTCGTGGCTGAGGAACGCCGTGGCTGGGCGTTGGGCATCGTCTCCACCGGGGCGACGGTGTTCCTGGCCGCCGGGCCGGTGCTCGGTGGGCTGCTCACCCAGCTCTTCGGGTGGCGTTCCGTCTTCGCGATAAACCTGCTGCCGATCCTCGTCGTGCTGGTGGTCGCGGTGCGATGGATGCCGGAGTCGCGCGTCCAGCGACGAGAGGCCATCGACCTGCGCGGTCTGGTCCTCCTGGTATGCGGGCTGGCCGCGATGACGACGGCCCTGTTGCAGGTTCAGACCTGGGGTGGGTCGCCACGGTGGTGACGGCCGTCGTTGCGGTCGTCGCGCTGGCCGGTTTCGTTGTGGTCGAAAGACGTTCGTCCTCACCGCTCGTCGATCTGCGTCTGCTGCGAATCCCCGCGGTGGCCGGATCGTTGACCGGGCTGCTGGCCTTCCAGTCCGCGATCCTCGGGCTCACGGTGTACTTCACGTTGTACCTGCAGCACGTGCTCGGCTTCGCCCCAGCGGTTGCCGGCGCCCTGTCACTGCCGGCCGTCGCCCTCGCGCCGTTCCTGGCGGGTCGAGTCGGTCGAGCCACCGACAGCCGTGGTACGCGCGGCCTGACGGTCGGCGCTCTCGTCCTGGCTTCCGCAGCGGTGCTGGCCATCGGGCTGCTGTCCGGTGAGCGAGTCATCCTGCTCCTGCTGGTCCCGCTGCTGGCGTTCGGGGTCGCTCGACCTGTCGCGACGATCGCGGGTACCGCCGGAGCCGTCGGCGCGATCTCCGCGCAGTCCCGGGGACTGGCAGCCGCGCTCGCGACCCAGTCCCGGCAGATCGGCGCGGTCCTCGGGGTCGCCGCGCTGGGCGTGGTCGTCACCGCCACCGAGCACAGCACCCGCACCGAGCTGCTTCACACCGTGGACGCCGGCTTCGACCGGGCTGACCGCCGGGCGCTCGACGCCGTGCTGGCCGGCGGTGACGACGCCGACTCGCTCCTGGCTGCGCTGACTCCCGGGCAGCGGACAGCGGCGGTCGACGCCGCCGCTGACGCATACGTGCACGGCTTCACCGTCGCCATGATCGTGGCCTCGGCCGTCCTCCTCGTCGCCGCCGTAGCGGGTTGGTGGCTGCTCCGGCCGCGCCGCGCCTCGACCGGCTGACGGACCTCATACCTGGGGATGACAGGGCGGGACTCCGGTGTGATGCGCCGGAGGAGGATCTGCCTCCGTGCTCGACGAGTTCCAGCCTTGAGCCGGGAGTCGGACCATGGACAGGACGGAACGGCCGAAAATGGCTGTGGCGGAGATGTCCTTTTCGCGCGTGTCCGTTCGTGGAGAGGGTGACGGGGCAGCCGTTCGGGGTGCCCGATGACGCGGAGGAGTGTGGACATGGCGTTGTACCTGATCGCCTTCAACGACGAGTGGGTTCCGGACCTGACGCCGGAGCAGCTCCGCGAAGCGGGCAGGGCCGGTCGGGCTGTGTGCGACGAGATGACGGCCGCCGGGGTGTTCGTCTTCAGCGACGGCGCTCTGGACGCGTCGACGGTGGTCTGCAGCGTGGACCCGAGCAGCGGCACGCCGCTGTTCACGGACGGCCCGTTCGTGGAGACCAAGGAGCATCTCGGCGTGGTTCGCGGCGTGTGCACGTCGGCCTGACGACGCCGCGGCCCTGGTACTGGGGCCGGCTCGGATCGCTCATGGCGGATAGCCGGCTGGCCGCAGGAGGTGCACCGGTCTTCGTCCGCACCGCGCCGGAGTGCTGGCTCGACTACATCCAGTCCGAGTGGCCGTCTACAGGGCGGAAGGAAAGGCCTGGCCTGGCTGCAGCACCACCGCCGCAGTGGTCGTCGTCGTGTGGGGCGGCTACGGCCAAGGCTGGTCATGGACCGGACTGACCGCCAACGCCACGCTGTGGGCCTGGCTCAAGCTCCTGGCCCTCCCGTTGGCGCTGGCGACCCTGCCGCTGTGGCTTCGGTCCCACAGCCGGATGGCGGGGACCCGACGCGGGCCGCTGATCGCCGCAGCGGCGGGGTTCGCCGTATTCGTGTTCCTCGCATACTGGCTCCAGTGGGCCTGGACCGGGTTCGCCGGCAACACGCTGTGGGACTGGTTCGAGGTACTGCTGCTGCCCATCGTCATCGTGACGGTCAAGTTCTGGACGGCGGAGCGAACGATCCAGCCATGGCATCGGTGGCTGCTCTCGGCGGCGGTTGCGGGCTTCGTGGTCTTCGTCGTCTTCGCCTACCGCCTACCGATCGAGTGGAGCGGTTTCGCGGACAACACCCTCTTCGACTGGGTGCGGCTGCTCCTCGTCCCGCTCCTGATGCCACTGCTGATCGTCCCCGCGACCACGAACTGGTTCGAGAAGGGCATCCGCGAGGAAGAGGAGGAGGAGGCCAACGAGCCGGTGACGTACGAGATCTGGCTCTCGCCGGACCGGAAGCTCACCGCAGCGCTGGTTCCCGCCTCCGGGGACCCCGGGACGTCGGACCTCGTTGTCGACGGCGCCTACGACGTCGTCCGTCTGACCACCGCCAACAGCGGCTGAGCGGTATCGGTTACCACCGCTCAGGGCGCTGTCGCTGCTTCGCCATCAACGATAGCCCGCCGCGCGCTCCTGGTCGCCAGGGCGCAGCGGATGAGGAAGGCGGGCGTGGGTGGGAGCCAGCCGGCCTGAAGCGCCATTCCTTGATCATCGCGAACCGCCCAGTGCTCGATCACGAGACCGTCCTGGATCCGCTGGAAGTGGGCCTGCCGCACCGTGAAGCTCTTACCGGTCGGGGCGAACGCCCGTTCCACCTTCGCGTCTTCGGTCCACACGACGAAGTTGCCGGTGTGCCGGCCGGTCATCCTGCCGTAGGTGACGACCAGGTCCCCCTCGGCGACGCTCTCCTCGGTCGTCCAGCTGAGATCAGAGAACGCGGCACGCAGCCACTCGCCGGTGGCGTGGAACGCCTCCGGCCCGCGACCGCGGGTGGCCGGCGGCTCCGTGAGGGCCTCTCGGTTGGTCGCGTCGGGGTGAACGAGGGAGACGAGGTCGGCGAGGGTGCCGTTGAGAACGGCGTGGACGGCGGCCTCCGCCACCGTCACGGACTCGTTCCGGGTCTGAGTGTGTTGCATCGGTCGACCTTTCGGTACAGTGAACTGGAATGAAGATACAGTAGGCTGTACCGAACTTTCCTGCAAGTCCCTTTCTCGAGGGAGGCCCCGTGCCCTACGACAACCGTCAGCGCCAGGAGACGGCTCGGAACACCCGTGCCCGGATCATCGAGGTGGCCAAGAGCGCCTTCCTGGCCCGTGGTTTCGGCGGCACGACGATCCGACAGGTCGCCGAGGATGCGGGCGTTTCGCAGGAGACGATCTACAAGACGTTCGGTGGCAAGGCAGGCCTCCTCAAGTCCGTCTATGACGTCTCGCTCGTCGGCGACGACGACGACATCCCCCTGGCGCAGCGGCCCGAGGCCATCGCCGTCCACGATGCTCAGAGCCCCGCCGCGGCCGCGACGGCCTATGCCGAGCTGGCACAGTCCATCTCGAGCCGGATCGACCCGCTGCTCAGGGTGCTTCTCGGCGCGGGCGACACCGACAAGGCTCTCGCCGAGTTCGTCACCACGACCGACACGGAACGACACGTCGGCAGCCAGTTCTACGTACGGCACTGGGCCGCCAAGGGGTGGCTACGCAAGGACATCACCCTCGACTACGCGATCGACACGGTGTGGGCTCTCAACTCGACACAGCCCCGCTGGCTGCTGCTCGATCACGGCTGGAGCGAAGAGCAGTACACCGAGTGGCTCGCCGGCCTGATCCGCAACGCCATCTTCAGCGAGCCCACGCAACGCTGACCACCGGTATGCCACGGCTTCGGTGATCCGATGGGCAGTCGGGTTCGGTGACGGCCGACCGGTCCGCTCGAGGCGGCCGGTCAGGACAGTCGGCTCAGGGCGTGGGCCAGGCCGGCGGCGTGCCTCGTCCGCACGTCCGCTGCGCTCAAGGGGAGGCCGGCCTCGGTCCAGGCGGCCAGCCAGTCGGCCGGGTCGCGGGGGAAGCGCAGATAGCCGGCTACCTCCCACCAGGCCCGGTTCGGCAGCGGACCGCGTACCTTCTCGTACGCGTCGATCGCGGCCTCATGGACGTGCTGCGAGCCTGTCGCGACGCGCAGGTCGGCCGCCAGGTAGCCGACCTCGAGACCAGGGTGGCCCACCCCGGCGTCACCCCAGTCGACGATTCCGGTCAGCCGGTCGGACTGGAACAGGAGGTTGCCCGGCCACAGGTCGCCGTGGACGAAGGTCAGCGGACCCGAGGGGATCCCGATCTCCCGCAGCCGGGCCCAGCCCGGACCGTCTACCGGCCTGGACGCGACGGCTGAGGTTGGCCGCCCCGTCATGCCAGGGCCACACGACGTCGGGCACGGGCTGTGAGTGCACCATGCCGGCCGCTGTCGCCACGCCGGACACAAACGCGTCGGTCGGTTCTGGTGGGTAGGTGAGGCGGCCCGGCAGGCAGCTGGTCAGCAGGGCCGGACCATCGGTCTGCACGGCGTCCACGTCCGCGCCCAGCAACCGAGCCACTGGTAGCCCGGTGTGCTGCAGCAACGTCAGGATGTCCCGTTCTCTGCGGAACTGCTCGACGCGACGATCGCCGTCCGGCCCGACCGCACGCCGCAGGACCGCTTCCGACCCGTCGCCGGCTCGAAGAAGATGGGTCGCGGCGTCCAGCCCCCCGCCCAGGCGCTGAACGACCGTCGCCGCCTCGGAGGCCAGACGACGTGCCGCCCACGCCAACGTGGCCGCATCCGGCGGCTCGACGTTCGGACCGTTTTCCGTCATCGGCGACGACGATCGACGGTGCGCCGTTGCGCCCCAACCACACTGGGTCCGCGGCGCAGCGTCCACCCCGTGACCCTCAACCTTCCGCCTCCCCCATTGCACGATGCCCTGTCGGATCCGATGTTTCACTGATCCAACCGCACCGCGTCGAATCGGTAGCGTGCAACGCATGCCCATCAAACTGGAGAACGTCGGCATCGCCGTCGACGACCTTGACGCCACGATCGCCTTCTTCACCGACCTCGGACTGACCGTCCTCGGTCGAGACACGGTCAGCGGCGAGTGGGCCGACACCGCCGTGGGCCTCGATGGCAACCACGTCAACATCGCCATGCTTCAGACTCCGGACGGCCACGGTCGCCTCGAGCTCTTCGAGTACATCCACCCCACCGCCATCGACACGGCGCCCACCCGGCCCAACGAGATCGGCATGCACCGAGTCGCCTTCTCGGTCGACGACATCGACGACGCTCTCGCGATCGCCGCGAAGCACGGATGCCACCCGCTGCGCGGGGTGGCCACGTACGAGGACGTCTACAAGCTCACCTACGTCCGCGGGCCTAGCGGCATCATCGTGATGCTCGCCCAGGAGCTCACCAGCGAAGTAGGCGACGCCAGGCCGGGTCTGAACCTGCGGATACGACCAGGCAGCGACAGGCGCGCATCGAGCCTCGCCGCGCGCCCGAGACCTGGGTCGAAGCCTCCCGTGCCGTTCGTGGCCCGCTGCAAGAAGGCGCGCAGCGATCTTCGGCCATCCGACAAGGCGCGCCCGCGTCGATCGCGTCGGCTCGGCGCGATCGTGTACGCCATGGACTGATCCCTGCGATATCGGTTGCCGGTCAACTGCTTTCGATGCTGGGATGCCCGGATGGATCGGGATGCGGTGCTCGCGGCCTTCGACGAGCAGATCCGCCGTCGGCCCGAGTCCGGGCCGGGGGTCGTGGTGGTACGTGGCGTCGCCACGACCCGTGTCGTCGCGGGCGCTGACGGCTGGAGCGGGGTCACCTGGAGTGACCTGGCGGGTACCGATGTCGACGTGGCGATCAGTGCCGAGGTCGCAGCGTTCGCAGCGGCGGGTCGGAGCTGGGAATGGAAGTACTACTCGTACGACCAGCCGCCCGCGCTGCCCGCGCGGTTGCGCGCTCATGGCTTAGTCCCTGACGAGGTCGAAACGCTGATGATCGCGCGCATCAGCGACATGGACCTGCACGTGGCTCCACCTCGAGGGGTCGATGTGGTCCAGGTCCGTGACGAAGCAGGGGTCGACGCGCTGGTCCAGGTACACGACCAGGCGTTCGGCGGCGACCACAGCGCGGTGGGACGCAGCGTCCTCGCTGACCTGGCGGACCGGCCCGGCGCTGGGGAAGCGTTCGTCGCGTTCGCGGGCGCGACGCCCGTCTCGGCCGGACGGGTCAGCTTCCACGCCGGCACCGACTTCGCCGGCCTGTGGGGTGGAGGGACGATCCCTGCGTGGCGCGGTCGCGGGGTCTTCCGCTCGTTGGTGTCACACCGTGCCGCACGCGCGGCGGCTGCCGGGTTCCGCTACCTGCAGGTGGACGCCTCGGCCGACAGTCGCCCGATCCTCCAGCGTTTGGGCTTCGTCGAGATGGCCACCACCATTCCCTACGTCATGCAGACGGACCCTCAGGAGGGCTCGCCTCTCGGACCATCCCGATGACACCAAAGACGGTGATGCCGATGCCCGCCGCCGCCATGAATGCTCCGAGGGGAACCGACGTCCCGCCCCAGAGCGAGAACACCGAGAAGGCCGTGACGACGACACCCGCCATGGTCGCCCGGATTCCGATCGCCGTAGCGGCCTTGTGCGCGACGGTCTCGTGCTCCTGGTGCACCGCCATCCATCTCGTCGGTGGTATCCCGACTGCTGGGACCTCGTCGGCGGACATGTCGAGTCGGGCGAGTCGCCTCATCAGGCCGTCAGTCGGGAATGCCTCGAAGAACTCGGTGTTCGTGTCCACGACCCCCTACTCATACCGATGACGGTCAGTGACCCCACGCTTGACGTGCACGCGTTCCTCGTCAGGCGCTGGGAAGGGGAACCCATCAACGCCGCACCCGAGGAGCACGACGATCTTCGCTGGTTCCGCCCTAGCGATCTCGCGGGCCTGACGATGGCCCACCCGGCCAGCCGGTCGAGCATCGCGCGCGCCGTCCAGGTCGCGACCGAGTAGCCGCTACGAACCCCTCCGCGCACCGCGCTTTCGAGACGTGGGGCCACGTGCTGGGCGCTGCGTCGAGCGGACGATTGCCAGCCACCGTTCAACGTCGATCTGGATTCGGTCTCACGTCGCTCACAGCCCGGTGGTCCGGCGTACGGTCTCGATGCCGGTCAGCTCGAGATGCGGCGTGCCGTCTGCCTCCTTGGCGAGCCGGACGGTCCCGCCGACGAGGGTGCCGCCGGCCATGACATAGCTGCCGTCGGGCATGGCCAGCAGCGGGATGACCCGGGGACCGATCCGCATCTGGAGCTCGCGCCCCTCGCGCACCAGGGACCAACCGCCTTCGTAGTAGCCGAGATACGGCTCGAGCCGCTTGAGGTCAACCGGCGCTGACTGGCGGCCGAGATCGGCGAGGTGGGCCAGCCGATCGGCGCTCGCGGCCAGGACCTGCTGCGGAAGGTCGGGGTTGCCTCCGAGGCGTTGGCTCAGCAGGAGGGCCAGGGCATAGATGGTCCAGAGGTCTGCCGATGGGTTCATGGCGTTCATGGCGACGAGCCCCAGGTCGTGGTCCGGGAAGAACGCGATGAGGGTGCTGAACCCGTCGAAGGCGCCGGTGTGGAACACCACCTGCAGCCCGTTCGGGAACGTGTCGTGCCACCAGCCCATCCCGTACCCGGAGCTGGCCCCACCCGGCAGCGCCCCGTCGTTCGGAGCCACGGTGACGTGCGCGACATAGCACTGGGCGAGGTTGGCCGGCGACACCACCTGACGACCGGTGACCGAACGCCCCTGACGGAGGTGCAGACGCACCCAGGCCGCCATGTCGGAGACATTCGCCAGCGTGCCACCGGACGGTGCGTAGGCGCCGATCGCGGCGAACGGTATCGCCGACGCCTTCGGTCGCAGATCGAACCCGTTGCCGGTGGCGAAGTCCTCCACCTGGCCCCGCGGATCGCTGCTGAGCCGAGCGCCCGTCATCCCGACCGGGCCGAACAGGCGTTCCTGGATGGCCGCCGCCCAGGCCGGGGCCAGGTCCGCCGGAGCCACGCCGCTGGCCAGGAGCGGCAGATATCCGCCCACCGTCTGGATGGTGTTCGCGTAGGAGAACGTCTCGTTCACCCGTGACGCGACCACCGGAAGGTTGACCACCGACTGCAGGAGCTGAGCCGCGGTCACGCTGTCGAAGTGCAGCCCCGGCTTCATCCGATCCGGCTCGCCGATCCCCGACCCCATGCCGAGAAGGTCTCGCACCCGCAGGCTGCGGGTCAGCTCGTCGGTGGGGGCGCGGAACCCGGACCAGGCGTCGACGACCTTCTGGTCCCAGCCCAGCGTCCCGTCGTCGACGTAGGTCGCGACCAGCGCCGCCGTCATCGACTTGGTCGTCGAGCCCACCCGGAACACGGTCTGCGTGGTCACCGGTTTGCGGTCCTTGAGACCGCGCACTCCGTACGTCGACGTGTGCAGCACCTGGTCAGCGCTGACGACGGCGACGGCACCGCCGACGTTCTGCATCCGGTCGAAGGCCGCGCCGACCGTCCGACCGTACGCCGCCCAGTCGATGGCGGGGTCCGTATGCTTCCCCGGCGCCGCCGATGCCGAGGACGCCACCCATGGCAGCGACCCGGCCGCCACGGCGGACGCCGTCAGGCCGTGCAGGACGGTACGTCGGGACAGGCCTTCGGCCACGATGCGCTCCTCCATTGGGCCGCACCGCACACGATGATGCGCTGACCCTGGGTTCCCGAGTGCCCACCGTTGCACAGAGGAGCGCTGCACCGGCTCGAACGGCTCAAACCCGGGAGCCTCGTTCCGGCGCCGGCGCACCACCCCTCACGCTGATGACGTCGCGTTGCCGCGGCTCGGCGTTCAGTGCACGTCGACGAACTGGACCTCGATGGCGTTGTTCCCGTAGCCGAGGCGGTTCCATGGCGGTACGTCGGGTTGCACGTTGCCGGCGGCGTCCGTGGCCCTCGCTCGAAGAGTGTGTCTTCCCACGTCGACGGCGTTCCATTCGAAGGACCAGTTCTGCCACTGGTAGGGCCCATGCGGTGCTTCGAGCTGAGCCGGGAGCCAGTCGCCTTCGCCGGTGAGGCCGATGTCGACGCGGGTGACGGGTCCCTCCCCGGACCAGGCTTTGCCGCGAACCGTGTAGGTGCCCGTGTCGAGGACCGCGCCGGGTGCCGGATCGGTGATCCGGGCTCGGACGCGCATATGGCGAACGGGCTCGTGGGCCCTGTCGGCCCATTGGTAGATGTAGTGGCCGGTCTGGAACTCTCCGGCGTAGGGCTCGGTGATGACGTCGATGCGCTTGAGCCACTTCACGGAGGCGACGGCGTACCAGTGCGGCACGATCATGCGGAAGGGGGCGCCGTGGTCGGGACCGAGCGGCTCGCCATTCATCGCGTAGGCGATGAGGATCCCGGCCGCGGGGTCGACCGCGGTCTCGAGCGGTAGGGCGCGCACGAAGCTCAGGTCGCCTCTGTCGGTGTCGGCCAGGACCGGCTTCAGGTGGTATGCCCCGTGGTCGGCGCCCTCGAACCGGACGTCGACGCCATCGGTGTGTGGTCCTACCTGCTTCAGAACCTCGTGAAGGGCGACGCCCGTCCAGCGGGCGGTGGACGCCGCGTAGTCACCCCACGGCTCGCCGGTGGGCAGTGGGCGCATCTCGAGACGCCCGTTCCCCGCACACTCCAGGGTCACGATCGCGTCCTGTGCGGGCATGGAGCGCAGGTCGTCGAGGGTCAAGGTCGTGGGGTTGTCCACCGCGCCGCCGATCTCCAGCGCGCCGTCGTGCGTGGGCACCGGGAAGTTGCTGCGGACATAGTGAAGCTCGGTGGGGGTGATGTCGGCAGCGAGGGCTCCGGGCGGAGCTTCCGCGTTGTAGGGGGCGGGGTTGATCATCACCAGGCCGGCGCGCGCGGCATCGAGGTTCTCGGTCACTGTCATGGTGTGGCTCCTTGTCGGGCGACGGGGTCGACGTTGGTGATGTCGTTCAGAAGTCGGCGTCCTTGAAGGAGGGCTCGCGGCCTTCGTTGAAGGCGCCGATCCCCTCGACGCGGTCGGGGTGGACGGCCGAGCGCCAATGCGCGTCCATCATGATCGCGATGGCCTGCTCGATCGGTTGCCCCTCGCCCAGATGAGCGGCCCGCTTGACCGCCTGCACCGCGGTGGGGGAGTTGCTCGCGATCTTCTCGGCAACCCGCATCGCCGCGTCCATGAGCTCGCCTGGTGGGTGCAGCTCGTTGACCATCCCGAGCCGGTATGCCTCGGCAGCGGTGATGGGGTCACCGGTCATCAGCATCTGGAGCGCCTTCCCGCGGGGCAGGAGGCGCGGCAGCAGGGCCGGTGAGCCGCCTCCCGCGGCGAGGCCCAGCATCGCCTCGGGCTGGCCGAAGGTGGCGCTCTCCGCGGCGAGGATGAAGTCGGTGCTCTGCGCCAGCTCGGACCCGCCGCCGTAGGCGATCCCGTTGACCGCCGCAAAGATGGGCTTGCGCAGCTCGCGCACCGTGTAGAGCGTGCGGTCGAAGTCCTGACGCTGGCGCAGCCAGTCCTCCTTCGTCATGTTCTTGCGTTGGCGAAGGTCGCTGCCGACGGAGAACGCCCGGTCGCCGGCTCCGGTGAGGATGACGACCCGGACCGCGGTCTGGACCGCGACCGTCTCGATGACCTCGGTCAGGCGGGCCCCCATCTCGGTGGTGATCGCGTTGTCGGGTGGCCGGTTCAGGGTGACCACTGCGACGCGACCGTCGGAGGCGTAGTCCAGGAGGACGGGTGACTCAGGCTCTTCCTGGTCGGACGCCGGCGGGCCGAAGTCCAGTGCGTCCCAGCGACTCGTGCCTGTCGAGCTGTTGCCCACGACTGCCCCTTCTTCTGGATCGACGATGGTCATGACTCGAGATCCGCGAGCCAGCGCATGGCCCGCAGGCCTGGAGCGAAGCAGTACTCGCCGCCCCGGGTGATGACGAACGGGGGCAGCTCGCGCAACCGCCGCCGGATCGGGCGCTCAGGAACCGTGAAGACACCCGAGCCATCGTTCGGGCCGACGAGTGGGTCCTTCTCGAGCGGGGCGCCGATGAAGATGCCGTCGTTGAGCCACTGGGTCTTGACGAACTCGAACTGACGCTTCAGGTGTGCCCCGGCGAAGACGAACATGATGCCCCGGTCCATGCCGTCGTCCTCCAGCACGCCCTCCGGCAGCATCGGTCCGTAGCTGGTGCCGCGCCGGATCATCCGATGGAGACGCACGTCCACACTGCCGTCGTGGTCGAAGGCATCGCGCGGGTTCGCGCGCCGAGCGTGCGCGCCGACGGGGCACTTGAAGCCGCGCGGATCCTCGCCGTAGCCGAAGTCGTTGTTGCGGTGCGGGTCGCTGCCGAGGGCGGGGTCGTCGTCGGCGGGCGAGAGCGCGAGCGGAGCGCCGCTCTGCCAGCGCCCGACCATCTTGGCGCCGAGGAGGGCCTCGTCGGCCCGGCTGGCTGCGCGTGCGGCCAGGTACTGCCGATAGGCCGCCACCCGCGTGTGCAGCTTCCGGAAGACGACGTAGGTGCCGTTGCGACCGAGCACCTCCGGCGACGGCATCGGCGGCAGCTCACCGGACTCGTCCGGGTAGCCGAGGATGATCTCGCCGGCCTTCAGGGGCCGCTCCCGAGGATTCGTCGAGGGTCGGCCACTGCCCTCCACCGAAGGCTGACCGATCCCGTCCTTGAACCCGAACGACGTACGTCCGGTGGGCAGCTGGTAGCAGTCCTGCCGCCAGATCAGCTCGACGCCCGAGAGCTCCTGCTGGGCGCGACGCGCCTGGTCCACGGCCACCTCGTGCCGCGCGGTGTCCGGGGACAGGACGGCCACCGCCACATGCACGTCGGGCCCTCCCAGCGGCTTCTCCCAGTTCTCGGGGCTGCTGTCACCCACGTCCCCCAGCTCCGGCGCGCGGGCCGCCATCCCCTCTCGGAACTCGGGGGCGAAACTGTCCAGCGAGGTCTGCGGCACCCCGAGCGCCTCCAGCCCGCGATAGGTGAAGGCCACGGTGATGGACGTGTCGTGGGCCGGGTCGGCCGAGGCTCTCCGGGACTCGGCGACCGCATGCAGCCGCCGAACCAGCTCGCGTCCCGCAGCGCGGTCGTCGATCCGCAGCAGCAGGTAGGTGCCGACGTAGGGCGACGGGCGCTCGTACAGTGCGCCGCTCTGGATGTCGTCGAGCTCGAGAACGGTGCTCTCCGTACTGGTCACACCGCTTCTCCTCTCGCTGGGTCGCGGACCTCGGGCATGGCGCTAGTGATGCTCGGGCAGGGCCGGTGGGTCCGGGTTGGGCGGCGACAGGTAGGGAAACGTGACCGAGGCCGGCCGGGAGGAATGGTCGACGCCGTCGCGGATGACCGGACCGTTCCCACCGTTGACGAGCTGGGTGAAGATCGTGTCCATCACGTCGTCGTTGATCGCTCGACCGCCGCAGGTCCGGTGCGTCTCGCCACGACGGGTGGCGGTCTCGATCTCGAGGAACGACCCGTGCTCGTGGTACGGCTTGGTGACGTCGACGACGAGGAAGTCCGCGAGCACCAGCTCGGTCAGCGGGTGCCGGCCGCCGTCCCCGTTCGTCGGCCAGTCGACGGTCCCGTCGAGCCCGTCCCAGAAGCGCAGGTTGGCGTCCAGCCGGGCCCGGTACGCGCCCAGGTAGGCGTCAGCCAGGTGGAACGCGTCCTCCATGTTGTACAGGTCACGGATCTCCAGGTCCCGGTTGACGAGGTCGAACTGCTTCGGCGCCAACATCATGTTCTTGACCTCAGGCCGCCCGACGCGCTCGATCCGGACCGTGAACTTCCCCCGCGTCAGCGTCTCGGCGACGACGCCCACCAGCTCCGCCTGGGGCAGGAGGGTCATGTCGATCTCGAGGACCAGACCCAGGACGTTCTTGCCGTCGAGATAGATCGAGCCGGGGTCGGTGAAGGACAGCTGCCCGGTGGCGATGGTCTTCAGGGCCGCGGGGGCGTCCATGATGAAGGGGTCCCAGCGAACGCCGGCGAAGGCGCGGATCCCGTGACCGACGCCACCGTCGGTGTCGTTCACCCGGAACGTGACCGTGTCACCGGTGGGGGTGGTGCACACGCCCTCCTGCACACCGTCATCGGCGCCGCTCGGGGCCGAGAAGACGCAGTCGAACACGAACTCGTCCTGGCCGGCGGTAAACGGCCCCGAGCTGCCCAGCGGTCCGGCCGTGACGTGTCGCAGCCGGAAGCGGTACACCAGCCCGTCCGAGAACGCCGCGGACGGTGGCGCGAACGGCAGGGTGTTCATGACGAGCACGAGATGACCGGGGTGCTCAGGGCTCGGAAAGGCGTAGACATCGGTGATGTCCGCGATCGGGTCCGCGAGGGCACGCGGACCGGAGATGTGGTCTGACATCCGTACTCCTCGGCTCGACCTCGCTGCCCGACGGCCAGTCCTGCGTGCTTAGTCCGCCGCCTCCTCGAGCAACGGCTTCAGAGCCGGGTGCTGCAGCGCCTCCGCCGCCTGCGGATGGTCAAGCACCTGCTGGAACGCGTGGTTCACGCGCTGCGCCTTCCGGATCTCCTTGACCGTGCCCCCGTAGTTGCGGGCGTATGCGGCCGCACTCACCTCCGCGCCCAGGACGAACGCCCGCACCCCCCACTCCCTCCGCGCCCAGACGACGCCCGCACCGCCGCCAGGTCCGGCAGCCCCTCGTAGCCCTCCACATGCCGGAAGATCACGTCGAACAGGCCCAGCGTCGGCCCCGAGGTGAAGAAGTCCTCCATGTACGCGTCCCACGGCCCATCGAAGCTGGTGATGAACGCGAGCCGCGTGTCGTCGTCGAACAGCACGAACCGGGCCTCGTGGATAGAGGTGATCGCCATCCCGTAGTCGCCCGGGTCGGTAGCCGGGGGTGTCCTGCAGGTCATGCAGCGCCCCGCGCAGGGCCGCGCCCTCGCCGGGTTTGACCCTGAAGAACAGGCTGAACTCGCTCGTCGGGCCAACACTCATTCCCGGGTGAGTCGCCTCGGTCCCAACCGCTGACATTCATGCCTCCAGGGTGTCGAAGCGCGCCTCGGACCGGGCGGCCGAGCGAGTGCCCGCCGGCTCATGGTCCACGCGACGACAGTAGGCACCGCCGCGCGCGAGGTACCTCACCCGGACAAGATGAGACGGCGGTCGACCCCGGGTCGCCACTCAGTGACAAACCCGTTGGTCGATTTCTGAGCCCTCCGTAGGGTCGCGCCGTGACCAGACGAGCGGACGGAACGTCTCCCCTCGACCTCGGTCGCGCGTGCCTCGTCGTCACGGGCGCTCCCGGAGCCGGTAAGTCGACCGTCTCGCGGGCGGTCGCGGCCGCCTTGAGCCGTTCGGCGCTCGTGGAGGCATACATCGTCAGCGGGATGGTCGTGAGCGGCCATGTCTGGGCGTTGGGCGAACCCGCCGACGAGGCCGCGCGACAGATCCGGCTGTGCCACGAGAACCTGTGCGCCCTGGCCACGAACCTCGCGAACGCCGGCTTCACTCCCGTCATCGACGTGGTCGTGCCCGACCTGGCGAACCTCGACGGGTTCCGTTCGGCCCTGGGTGACCGGCTGCGCCTGGTGGTCCTCGACCCTGGGACCGACGTCTGCGTGAGCCGCAACGCGACGCGCCCGCCGATCGAGCAGTTCTTCTTCGACGGTTACGACGGGCTGCACGCCACGATGCAGACCGGCTTCGGTGGTCTCGGCTGGTGGCTCGACACCTCAGGGCAGACGTCCGACGAGACCGTCGAGCAGGTCTTGACGCACGCCGACGAGCGAGCCCGCGTCGAGCCCTTGGCCACGCTACGGACGTGATCACCCGCTGCCCAACGGCTCTACTACTCGGCGTCCAGCCGCCTTTGAGAATCCGGTCGTAGCGTCAACGCCCGACGAACCCGCCTCGATCCGGGGGTCCCACCGATGTCACCGAACCTGCTCGTCCCGCTGGTCCTCCTCGGGATCCTGCTCGTCACGGTGTCGTGGGTCTACCAGGATGCGGCGAACCACGCCGCGTCCGGCGAGCCGGTCGTGTTCTGGTCCAGGTCGCTTCGGCTGGAGACGCCGTCGGCGTGGGCGGCGCTCTGCCTGGTGCTCTGGGTGTTCTTCTTCCCCCTCTACCTCCGGGCCCGACAGCACACGCTCTAGCGTCGGTCGAGGCGCAGGTCGGTGACGGTCCGGCCGGCCGCCACGCCTTTGGGCTCGAACCCGTCCAGCGGGCGCCACGTCGGCCGCGGCACGTCGCGCACGACGAACCCGCCGTGTGCGGCCACCTCGGACCGCACGTGTTCGGCGTATGCGGGCTGGTCGGTCGCGACGAGCACGTGCCCGTCCGCGACGAGCCGGGACGCCAGCAGATCCAGGGTGGAGGCCTGCACGAACCGTCGCTTGAGGTGGCTCCGCTTCGGCCACGGGTCCGGGAAGAACAGGTGCACGGCCGTCAACCGACCCTCACCGACCCGGTCGGTGAGCAGCTCGACCGCGTCGCCGATCTCCACCCGGAGGTTCGGCACGCCGGCCGACTCCGCCGCCGCGAGCATCCGCGCGACACCGGGCACGTGGACGTCGACGGCGAGCACGTCGTGGTCCGGATGCGACGCCGCGTACGCGATGGCCGCAGCCCCGTGTCCGCAACCCACCTCGAGAACCACCGGTGCCTCGCGCCCGAACGCCTCACTGGGCACCAGCGGCCCCGGCGGCAACCCCCGCGAGGGGAGGTACCGCTCGAGCCGCCCCCTGGTGAGCGCGGACCGGCTGCCCTGCCGACCCGCATACGTGCGGACCCGGCCCGATGCCGGGCCGGACTCGGCCCTGTCCCCCGGCGTTGTCATGTGCCTACAGTGGCGGAGTCGAACCCCTCGGGGGTCACCCACTACTGAAGGAGTCGGGTCATGAGCATGTTCGACAACATCAAGGACAAGGTGCAGGGACTCGTCGATGAGCACGGCGACAAGGCCGGCGTGGGTCTCGACAAGGCCGGCGACTTCGTCGACGAGAAGACCGGCGGTCAGCACTCCGCGCAGATCGACGGCGGCGTCGAGCAGGCCAAGAACGCGCTGGACGGCCTCGACGGGCAGGACGACGACATCCCCTGAGTCACCCCACGAAGTTCTTCGCTCCGCTCCGATACTTCGCGGGGACCCCGACCCTGAGGGCGACCTCCCAGGAGATCAGTCCCGCCAGATCATCACGACGGCCCGGTCGTCGGTCTCACCGGCGCGCGCCGACGCGCAGAGCCGCTTCGCGCCGCCCGCGAACCCGCCGCGGACGAGGCGCTCCGCCGCGCCCAGCATCCGGTCCACTCCGACCGTGAGGTCGCGGAACCGGGACTCGACGACACCGTCGGTGTAGAGCACCAGCGCGTCGCCCCGGCCGAGCCGACGGTACGAGCGGATGTAGGTCGCGTCGTCGATGACACCGAGCAGCGGGCCGGCCGCCTCGCCGAGCACCTCCCAGCGCCCGGAGCCGTTGTTGAACTGGACCGCCGGCGGGTGCCCGGCGCTGCCGATCGTGTAGTCGCCGGTGGCGAGGTCGATCGACACATGGACCGCCGTGGCGAACCCCTCGTCCCAGTTCTGGCGGAGCAGGTAGTTGTTGGCGGCGGTGAGGAACCGGTTCGGCTCCTGTTCGCCGAGCAGGCCGCCGAGCGCGCCCGAGAGGAGCAGCGACCGGGTGCCCGCCTGCACGCCCTTGCCCGACACGTCGACGAGCACGACCTCGAACCACCGGCCGTCCGGGGAGCGCGTCGCCACCACGAAGTCGCCGGAGAACGACTGTCCGTACGCCGACTCGACCGCGGTCTCGGCGTGCCATCCGCCGGGTAGCTCGGGCAGCTCACCGAACGCGCGCAGCCGGTCGCGCAGGTCCACGAACATCGACTCACCGCGGCTGCCCTGGACCCCCAGCCGCGCCCGGGAACGGGACGTGGCCGACATGATGATGATGACGATCGCCAAGGCGACGAGGGCGATGACCTGTGGGAGCTGGTTCGCGGAGTCGGGGATCTGGGCGGCCTTCACGGTCAGCGCCGCCATCTCGGCGATGAACGTCCCGCCGACGACGAGGAACGCCACTGGCGTGAGGTAGAGGCCACCGACGACGACGAACGGGGCATAGACGGAGAACGGCAGCCGCGGCCACCCCCAGCCGATCCAGAACGTGACCAGGCCGAGCGCGATGAGCAGCGACGACTGGGTGATGACCGCCGAGCGCGAGGACCGTGCCGCCTCGGGCTGGAGGGCAGCGACGAACCACCGAGACGCACGGCGTCGCGGAACGCTGCTGGACCACGTCATGATCCCGCCAATCTAGGTGGCCGCCAAGCGGAGCGTGGGCATCTTCCCCCAAACGGGTGAGCCCCGCATCCGCTGAGCGGCCGATCCCCCGACCTAGGCGGTGGCGGGCTCCGGCGGAAGCGTCCCGTCGTCCTCGTAACGGGTCACCATCTCGAGCCGGCGGACGTGCCGCTCGACTCCCGAGAACTCGGTCGCCACGAACATGTCGACGATCTCCTTGGCCAGCTCGGTCGCCGTGAACCGGCCCCCGATCGAGACCACCTGGGCGTTGTTGTGCTCGCGGGCCAGCTGCGCCAGCTCAGCGGTCCAGCACAGCGCCGCGCGGATGCCCTTGACCTTGTTCGCGGCCATCTGCTCACCGTTGCCCGAGCCGCCCAGCACGACCCCGAGGGACCCCGGGTCGTCGGCCACCGCCTTCGCCGCCCGCAGCACGGCCACGGGGTAGTCGTCCTCGGAGTCGAAGACGTGCGGCCCGTGGTTCGTCACCTCGTGGCCGCCCTCCTGGAGGTGGCTGACGAGCGCCAGCTGGAGCTCGTATGCGGCGTGGTCGCCGCCGATGTGTACGCGCATGGGCCCGTCCTCACCAGTCGTGGTCAGTCGAAGATCGGACCCTGCGTCCGGGTCCGCTTGATCTCGTAGAACCCGGGCGTACCCGCGACGAGGAGGCAACCGTCCCACAACCGGCCCGCCGCCTCACCCTTCGGCGCGGGAGTCACGACCGGCCCGAAGAAGGCGATGTCGCCCAAGGCGATGACCGGCGTCCCGACGTCGGTCCCGACGAGGTCGATCCCCTCGCGGTGGCTGCGGCGCAGGGCCCGGTCGTACTTCTTCTGGTGGGCGGCCTTGGCCAGCTCCTCGGGCAGACCGACCTCCTCGAGGGCCTCCGCGATGATCGCGTCCCGGTCCCGTCGCTTCTGCAGGTGGATCCGGGTGCCCATCGCGTCGTAGAGCGGCTTGACGACCTTGTCGCCGTACTGCTCCTGCGCCGCGATGATGACGCGGACCGGACCCCACGAGACGTCCATGAGCTTGCGGTATCCCTCGTCGAGGTCGCGCTTCTCGTTGAGCACGGACAGGCTCATCACCCGCCAGGTGACCTCGATGTCGCGGACCTGCTCGACCTCCATCAGCCAGCGCGACGTCATCCACGCCCACGGACACGCCGGGTCGAACCACATCCGCACGTCGGCCTTGGGTGCCGTCGAGCCCTTGCGCCGAGTGGTCGTCCTGCCAGTTCGTGCCGCTGTCGTGGTCATGATCGGCATCTTCTCACCATGGCCTGAAGGGTCCAGCGGCGTCCCCGAGCTGCTGCGCCGTGAGAGCATGAACGGCGGTTCGGGGCTTATCCGCATACCCGGGCCCGCCCCAGACCCCGATCCCCAGGGAGCCTCCTCGTGCCCGGCCAGAACCTCACCCGCGAGGAGGCGGCGACCCGCGCCGACCTGATCGCGGTCCACTCCTACGACGTCGTCCTCGACCTGGCCACCGGGCCGGCGACCTTCGCGACGAGGAGCACGGTGCGGTTCACCGCGGCCGAGGGTTCGGAGACCTTCATCGACTTCGTCGGTGAGTCCGTCGAGTCGGTCGTCCTGAACGGTGCGGCGCTCGACCCGGCCACCCAGTGGGTCGACTCGCGGATCGCGCTGCCCGGTCTCGCCGCCGAGAACGAGCTCGTCGTGGAGGCCACCGGGGTCTACACCAACACCGGCGAGGGCATGCACCGGTTCGTCGACCCGGTCGACGGCGAGGTCTACCTCTACAGCCAGTTCGAGGTGCCGGACTCGCGCCGGGTGTTCGCCGTCTTCGAGCAGCCCGACCTCAAGGCCACGTTCGCCTTCACGGTCACCGCGCCCGACCACTGGACGGTCCGGTCCGTCTCCCCCACGCCGGCGCCGACGCCCGGCCGGCGACCGCGACGGGACCTCGCTCGCGACGTGGACCTTCGCGCCGACCCCGGTCCTCTCCTCCTACGTCACCGCCATCGTGTCCGGGCCCTACGTCGGCGTCACCGACACCGTCCAGAGCCGTCGGGGTCCCGGTCGAGCTCGGGGTGTATGCGCGTCGCTCGCTCTTCGAGTACGTCGACTCCGACAACATCATCGACCTGACCAAGCAGGGCTTCGAGTTCTTCGAGCGCGAGTTCGACTCGGCCTACCCGTTCGAGAAGTACGACCAGATCTTCACGCCGGAGTACAACGCCGGCGCGATGGAGAACGCCGGCTGCGTGACCATCACCGAGACCTACGTCTTCCGCGGCAAGGTCCCCGAGCCCCTGGTCGAGCGACGTGGGCTGACCATCCTCCACGAGCTCGCGCACATGTGGTTCGGCGATCTCGTGACGATGCAGTGGTGGGACGACCTCTGGCTCAACGAGTCCTTCGCCGAATGGGCCTCTACCCTCTGCCAGGCCGAGGCCACCCACTGGACCGGGGCGTGGACCACCTTCCAGAGCCACGAGAAGACGTGGGCCTACCAGCAGGACCAGCTGCCCTCGACGCACCCGGTCTACGCCGACATCCGCGACCTCGACGACGTCCTCGTCAACTTCGACGGGATCACCTACGCCAAGGGCGGCGCGATCCTCAAGCAGCTCGTCGCCTACGTCGGCATCGAGCCGTTCGTCGCCGGACTGCGGACCTACTTCGCGAAGTATGCCTGGGGCAACACCCGGTTCGCCGACCTGCTGATCGAGCTCGAGTCCGCGTCCGGCCGAGACCTCGGACCCTGGTCGGACCTGTGGCTGAAGACGGCCGGCGTCAACACCCTGACCCTCGACGTCGCCACCGACGCCGACGGCGTCATCACCTCGGCCGCCGTGCTGCAGACCGCCGCCGACGCCTACCCCACCCTGCGCCCGCACCGCATCGCGATCGGCCGCTACGCCCTCGAGGACGGCAAGCTGGTCCGCGTCGGCCGGCACGAGCTCGACGTCGAGGGCCCGCGCACGGAGGTGCCCGAGCTGGTCGGTCTCGCGCAGCCTGACGTGCTGCTGCCCAACGACGACGACCTCAGCTACGCCAAGCTGCGCTTCGACGAACGTTCGTACGCCACGCTGCTGGAGCACACCGCCGACTTCGCCGAGAGCCTTCCTCGGTCGCTGGTCATCGGTGCGTTCTGGGAGATGGTCCGCGAGGGCGAGATGCCCGCCCGCGACTTCGTCGACCTGCTGCTGGCGTCGCTGGCCACCGAGACCCACCCGACGGTGATCCGGACGATCCTCCAGACGACCAAGCAGATCCCGTCCCAGCTGCTGACCTCGGCGACGCTGTACTCCGCTCCGGAGCACCGCGAGGAGACCCAGGCCAAGGTGGCCGAGGCGCTCCGCAAGATGGCCGAGGACGCCGAGCCGGGCACCGACCGGCAGCTGCAGATGGTCGGCGCGTTCGGACGGGCGGCCCGCAGCGCGGACGACATCGCCCGGCTGCGCGCGGCGTTCGACGGCAGCCAGCCCTACCCGGGTCTCGAGCTCGACCAGGACATGCGGTGGGCACTGCTGTCGGCGCTCGCCGCGCTGGGCGACGCCACCGACGAGGAGATCGCCTCCGAGCTGGCCCGCGACGACACGAACGCCGGCCGTGAGCGGGCCTTCCACGCCCGCGCGGCACGCCCGACCGCAGAGGCCAAGGCCGAGGCGTGGCGGCTCGCCGTCGAGGAGGACGGCCAGCCCAACGCCGTGATCGAGGCGTTGACCTCGGGCTGGAACCGCGCCCTCGACCAGTCGATGCTCGCCGACTACGTGCCGCAGTACTTCGACGCCCTGCTCCCGCTGTGGAACACCCGGTCCGCGGCGATCCGCGAACGCCTCATCGGCAAGGAGTACCCGCTGGCGTTCTACCCGCTCGGGCTCGCCGGCCCGGAGCTCGTCGCGACGACCGAGGCGTGGCTCGCCGCCAACGAGGACGCCCCGCAGGCGCTGCGCCGGCTGGTCCTCGAGAAGCTGGACGCCGCGCGGACCGCCGTGGTGGCCCAGCAGTGCGACGCGAAGCGTGCTTGAGCGGCTGAACGCCCTGGCGGCGCACCTCGTCCCGACCGCGCTGCCCGAGCCGTGGCAGACGCTGGTCGGGGTGCCGCTGCGCGTCGTCGTCATCATCCTGGGCGCCGCGCTCGCCCGGTTCGTCGTCCACCGCCTCGTCGACCGCTACGTCCGCAAGGCCAACGAGAGGCACGAGAACCGGTTCACCCTGCTCGGCGCTGTCGGCGGGGTGCTGGCCAACGCGACCGGGTACGGCAACGAGCGACACGAGAAGCGCGTCGCGACGGCCGCGACGATCGTCAAGAGCACGGTGAGCGTCATCATCATCGGCACCGCGCTGCTGATGATCCTCGACCTGTTCGGGATTCCCCTCGGCCCGCTGCTCGCGTCCGCGGGGGTCGCCGGCCTGGCCATCGGCTTCGGTGCGCAGAGCCTCGTCAAGGACACCCTCTCGGGGCTGTTCATGATCGTCGAGGACCAGTACGGCGTCGGCGACGTCATCGACACCGGCACCGTGGTGGGGACGGTCGAGGAGGTCACGCTGCGGATCACGCGGCTCCGGGACGGCGACGGGGTGGTCTGGTACATCCGCAACGGCGAGATCCTCCGGCTGGGCAACCGCAGCCAGGGCTGGTCGGTCGCGGTCGTGGACGTGCAGCTGGCCTACACCGACGACATCGTCCGGGTCACCGGGATCATGACCGCCGCGGTCGAGAACCTCGCCGACGAGGAGCCGTGGTCCGACGTCCTCATGGAGACGCCGCACGTCACCGGGATCGAGGCGATGGCCCAGGGCCTGGTCACGCTGCGGGTGACCGCCCAGGTCCGTGCCAACGAGCGCGACGGCGTCCAGCGCGAGATCCGGCGCCGGCTCAAGGCGGCCTTCGACGCCAACGACGTCCAGATGCCGGTGCCCTTCACGGGCCCGACCGCCTGACCGGCTCCGGCTCTCGGCCCTGGTCGGGGCCATATCCCACGATCATCCGCATCTCGACGTCGGATCGGGGCTCCGAGCGGGCCACGTCCCACGATGATCCGCATCTCGACGTGCTTCGTGCGGCCGACGGGCTGTAGGGCTGGGTCAGGCGGGCCGGATGTTGTGGTTGCGGCGGAACAGGTTTCCCGGGTCCCAGACCGCCTTGACGGCGCGGAGTCGCTCGAGCGTCGCCGGCGGGTACATGCGCTCCACGACCTCCGGAGCCCGCGAGTCGGTGAGCGTGCCGCATACCGCGTCGGCGGCGTCCCCGACCACCGCCCAGACCTGTCGCGCCCGCGCGACCTCCTCGTCGGACGCCTCGGGCGGGAGCACCGCGATCCAGTGCACCAGGGCCTCCGCATCGCGCCAGGCGAGCGCCGTCGCGTCGGGGGGCACGTCCCCCAAGGCGCCGCCGAGGAACCGGACGTCGAACATGGACGCCGGGTGGGCGGCCAGCGCCGCCATCGCGCGGTCCACGATCGCGTCGGAGAGCTCGGCGAAGACACCGTTGTCCCCGGCCATCCGCGGCGGCGGCCCGGGAGGCGGTGCCGGCAGATCGACGAGGGTCGACCCGTACGGAACGACCCGCAGGTCGATCTCCCCCATCCCGTCGACCGCGAGGACCGGCGCCAGGGCAGCCCGGGCGGCCTCCTCGTCGTCGCCGGCCCACACCACCTCCACCATCGGCGGGATGTCCGGCCCCATCGGTGGCGGCTTGACCACGGTGAGCGCGAGCTCGCGAGGCGCCTCGCGCATCGCGTCGCGGACCCCGCGTACGGCGGCACCGAGGCGTTCGGGGTCGACGGAAGCGGATCCGGACACGACAGTGGCCAGGCGCGTCGCCCGGAAGTCGAGGCGGGTGGCCACGCCGAAGTTCCCGCCGCCGCCCCGGACCGCGAAGAACAGCTCGGGGTTCTCGTCGTCGGACGCGACGACGACCTGGCCGTCCGCGGTCACGAGCTGAACGCGGACGAGCTGGTCGACGGCGAGCCCGACCGACCGCACGAGCCAGCCGATGCCCGCCCCGAGGGCGTTGCCGCCCACGCCGACCGACCGGGTGTCACCCGAGCTGAGGGCGAGACCGTGAGGAGCCAGCGCATCGGCGACCGCACCCCACGTCGCGCCCGGGCCGACGCTGACGATCCCGTCGTCGGCGACGTCGACCTGGGCGAAGGCGCCGAGGTCGACCAGCAGTCCGCCGGGCAGGGGCGTCCAGGGGCCGTGGGCGCCGCTGCGGACGCCCACCTCGACCCCTTCGGCAGCGGCCCAGACCAGGGCGGCGCCGACCTCCTCCTCTGTCGTCGGGCGCACCAGGACGTCGGGCGACGCGGGTGCTCCCCACAGCCGGACCGCCTCCGCGTAGCCGGCGTCGTCGGGGGTCAGCAGGGGCGTGGACTGGGTGGACCGGAGCTGCTCGAGGTTCGCCATGTCTCCTCGGATCTCACTCGAAGGGAGCAGTCGTGTCGGGCTGGCCGGGTTCCCCACGACGTATCGGAGCGAGGCGGAGACGTCGGGTGGTGGCTAGCCCGCCTGCGGCTCCTCGAACGTGTTGACCATCGAGTGGGCCGCCCGGACAAGGTAGTCCCGAAGGACGACATCGTGGGTCTCGTCGAGGATGCCGTCGTCGCGGATCTGGTCGACGGCGGCGAGCATGTGCGTCAGCCAGCGGTCGCGCTGGGTGGGGGTGACCGCATACGGGGCGTGCCGCATGCGCAGGCGTGGGTGGCCGCGCTGCTCCGAGTACGTCGTCGGCCCGCCCCAGTACTGCTCGAGGAAGCCGAGGAGGCGTTCCTCAGCGGGACCGAGGTCCTCCTCCGGGTAGAGCGCGCGCAGCTCGGGGTCCTCGGCGACGCCCTGGTAGAAGCGGTGCACCAGCGCGGCGAACGTCGGATGGCCGCCGACCTCGTCGTAGAAGCTCACCGCGTCATCCTCGCAGGCGTCCGAGGCGTCGCTTGACGCCGCCGAGGTCGCCGGCGCCCGCGACCCAACCGAGCACTGAGACGGAGCGGAGGAAATTTGCATGTGGTTCGGGGCTGGCCTCAGGCTTGAGGGTGTGACGACCTCGTCCCTCCTCGACCTCGCCCCTGACCGCTCCGCTCACCGCGACGACGCCACCGACTGGTGGCGCAGTGCGGTGACCTACCAGATCTACCCGCGCTCGTGGGCCGACTCCGACGGCAACGGCGTCGGCGACCTGCCCGGCATCACGGCCCGGCTGCCCTACCTGCGCGACCTCGGTGTCGACGCCGTCTGGATCTCCCCGTTCTACCGCTCGCCGATGGCCGACGCCGGGTACGACGTCGCCGACTACGAGGACATCGACCCGGTGTTCGGGCGGCTGGCGGACGCCGACGCCCTCATCGAGCGGGCGACCGTGCTCGGGCTCAAGGTCATGGTCGACCTGGTCCCCAACCACACCTCCGACGAGCACGCCTGGTTCAAGGCGGCGCTGGCGGCAGCCCCGGGTTCGCCGGAGCGCGCGCGCTACATCTTCCGCGACGGCAAGGGCCCGAACGGGGAACAGCCCCCCAACAACTGGCCGTCGGTGTTCGGCGGGATCGGCTGGACCCGCGTGGTCGAGGCCGACGGGCAGCCGGGCCAGTGGTACCTGCACCTGTTCGACATCAAGCAGCCCGACCTCAACTGGGCGAACCCCCAGGTCCGCGCCGAGTTCCTCGACATTCTGCGGTTCTGGCTGGACCGTGGCGTGGCCGGCTTCCGGGTCGACGTGGCGCACGGACTCGTCAAGGACCCGGCGCTGCCGGACTGGGACGGGGCGCTGCGACTGCTCGACTCCGGGGACGACGAGGCGGCCGACCTCGACGGGACGGACGCGCCGCGGCACCCGTTCTGGGACCAGGACGGTGTCCACGAGATCTACGAGGACTGGCGCAAGGTCCTCGACGGGTACGACCGGCCGACGCGCATCCTCTGCGGCGAGGCCTGGGTGCAGCCGGTGGAGCGGCTGATGCGCTACGTCCGCCCGACGGAGATGCACCAGTCGTTCAACTTCGAGTTCCTCGACGCCCACTGGGACGCCCAGGCGCTGGTCTCGACGATCGCCCGCTCGCTGGCGGCCTCCGCGACGGTCGGGGCACCGACGACGTGGGTGCTGTCGAACCACGACGTCGTCCGGCACGCGTCCCGCCTCGGGCTTCCCCAGGACGTCCCGCGCCCCAACGGGATTCGGGCAGAGGACGTGCAGCCGGACGCCGCGCTCGGGCTGCGACGCGCCCGCGCCGCGACGACGCTGATGCTCGGGCTGCCCGGCGCCGCCTACCTCTACCAGGGCGAGGAGCTCGGCCTCCCGGACGCCACCGACCTCCCGGACGAGGTGCGCCAGGACCCGGCGTTCATCCGGACCGACGGCGAGCACACCGGCCGGGACGGCTGCCGTATCCCGTTCCCGTGGTCGGCCTCGGGCCCGTCGCTCGGGTTCGGCCCGACGGCGGCCACGTGGCTACCGCAGCCGGCCGCCTACCGCGAGCTCGCGGTCGACCGCCAGGAGGGCGTGCCGGGATCGACCCTCGAGCTCTACCGGCACCTGCTCGACCTGCGCCGGGCGTACGCGCTGGGCTCTGGTTCCCTGGAGTGGCTCGAGGCCTACGTCGACGACCCGGACGTGGTCGCGTTCCGGTCCACGGACGGCGACCGCGCCGACGTGACCGTGCTGGTCAACCTCGGGCTGGCGCCGGTGGCGCTGCCGGCGGGCGCTCAGGTGCTGGCGGCGTCCGAGGAGATCACGAGCGGATCGGTGCCCACCGACACGGCGGTCTGGTTCACCGCCTGAGGGCTGTGGACAACGGAAGGGGCGGTCCCGGCGCGGTGTCTAGCGTCGGGACATGCCTCGGTATGCGGTACGCCCCGACGACCTCGAGGACGCCGCTGCGCTGACCGCGGGTGACGCGCCCGCGCTGGCCGTCGCCGGTCGGCTGGTGGTGGCGGCGGTCGCCGAGGCGGTCGCGGCCCTCGGGGTCGGTGCCGGCCCGCTCGCGGCGGCCGTCGACGGGTTCGGGCGGGTCGAGACCGCGGTCGCGGCGACGCTGGGCGACGCGGCCGGGATCCTCTCGGCGGGGCTGGGCAGCGCGGCGGTCGAGTACGCGCGGGTGGACTCGGTGGCCGGCGCGGTCTTCGGCGGTTGGTCCCCGGGCGGCGACCGGTGAGGCCGACACCCGGCGGCGGCCTCGACGCCCTGCCGATGCCGCCGGGCGAGCCGAGCGGGATCTGGTCGGCCGCAGCACTGCTGCGGGCCGCCGCCGCCGCGATCGGTGGCGCGTCGCTGGCGGCCGGCGGCGGTCGGCTTCCGGTGCTCGCCGGCTGGTCGGGCGACGCGGCGACGGCGGCGACGACTGAGCTGGCCCTGGTCGCGGGGCTCGAGGCGGCGATGAGGGACCGGCTGACGCGGGCGGCGGTGGTGCTGTCCGGCTACGCCGACGAGCTCGACGCCGCCCAGCGCAGTGCCGCGACGCTGCAGGGCGCGTGGGACGCGGCCCTGCCCGCAGACCCGCTGGCCGTGCTTCCCGAGGTGTCGCTGGCCGCCCTCGCCGGAACCTACGGCGTCGTGTCGGCCGACCTCCAGCTGGCCGCCGACGTCGCCGCGCACCGGCTTCGTGCGCTCACGGGAGAGGTCGTCGCCGTCGACCGTCCGGGACGGCCCGTGGCCTCGACCCTGGGCTGGGCCGACCCACCACCGTCCGAGGCCGCCGTACGGGGCGCCGTGCTGGCCGGCCTTCCGGTCGTGTCGGGTGTCCTCGTACACCGCGAAGCCGCCGCGCTCGCCGACCTGACCGCTCGTGACCTGGCGGCGGTGGCCGACGGGGACGTGGGTGCGGCTGAGGCCGGCGCTCGCACGCTTCGGGGCGCGCGGCTGGGACCCGGTCGCGGCCCAGGCGCTGTGGGCGCGGCTCGACCCGTTGACGGCGGGCCGGGCCCTCGAGGCGCTGGCGAGGGCGGGCGACGGCGAGGCGTACGCGGGCCTGCGCGTCGCGCTGGGCACGGCGCTCGCGACGGCCGCCGACCCGCGCCATGCCGCCGGCCTCGACGCCGCGACCCGATCCCGCCTCGACGCCTGGCGTGAGCCATGGCTCGTGGCGCTGGCCGCGTCGGTGGCGGTTCCGCCGCCGCGTGCCGCCGGCGGCGCGATGAGCGGAGCGGAGGTCCAGGGGATGCTGCTGACCGGCGCCCGACAGGCCGGGCTCAGTCCCGGCACGCGGTATGCGTCCACGGTCGCCGTCGCGATGGTCACGGCAGACCGCGCTCTGCGCTCGCCCTCCACCGTGCGGCCCGCCGCGGCGCTCACCGGGGCGCGCGGCCCGACGGACGACCCACTTCTCGCGGTGGCTCGGGCCCTCGACCACGACGCCGAGGCGGCGCGGGCGTGGCTGCTCGCGCCGCTGCCCGGCGCCGACGGTCGGCTGGTCGTCGAGCAGCTCGTCGCGGGTCGGTACCGCTCCATGGACCCGGGCGCGGCGGCAACCTCGCTGGCCGCCACCGCGCAGCTCGTCACGGCGACGGGCGGCGACCCGGCGCGCCGCGACACCGTCCTCCTCGACGCGGCGTTCCTCGGAGCCGTGGGATCAGAGGCTCTGTCGACGCCGGAACCCGACGCCTACCGAGCGGCGCTGGCGCCGGCTCTGGGCGACGTGGGCACGGTGCTCGCGCGCCACCCGGACGCGGTCACCGCGGTCCTGGACGACAGCGCGGGAGGCGGTGTGGACGCGGGCGCGGTGCTGGATGCCGACCGGCTGACCCGCCCGGGTCGATCGCCAGGAACCTGGGAGGCCGTTCTCCCGGACCGGTCGACGGCCGCGGCGCTGGTCGGGGTGGTTGCCCTCGACACTGGGGCACTGACCGACCGCGGCTCGGGCACCGCGCCTCGGGAACCGGCCGCGGCGCCCGCCCTGTCGCAGGTGCTCTGGGCGCTCGACACCCGGTTGGAGGCGGACCTCGTCGATGCGGTGCGGGCCGACCGATCGGGTGATCCGCATGCGCTGGACGCCGTGGCTCGGAGGCTCGGCGAGACCGTCGGGTTCACGCTCACGAGCGCGGGCGAGGGGCTCGCTCGACGCGACGCGGACGTCGACGACCGCAACCGGGTCCTCGCAGGGCTGGCCGAGGCGGCAGCCGGCAAGGTCGTGCTCCCCGGTGCCGGACGCCTCGCCACGCCACTGGTCCGGTTGGCCGCCGACCGGCTGGTCGACGCCACGCTGCCCACCGACTCGGCGGCGGCCCAACGGCGCGCCACGACGCAGGCGACCGAGAACGCTGCGGACGCCGCCAACCTCGAGATCCGCTCGCTGGTCAGTCGGGCCCACCCGTGGACGGACGAGCAGTCGCCGCAGCGGTGGGCGGCCGGTCACGATGGCGTGCGGTTCTGGGACGACGCGGGCACGCCGCTGCCCGAGAGCGCGATGACGACCGCGCAGCGTCGGGCGTTCACCGCCTGGCGGCGGGAGGTGGGGCTGAGCCTCTACGACACCGCGCCGGCGGTGGTCCGCGACGGCGTCGAGGCCGGGGTTCGTGCGGCGATGCGGTCCGCGTCGTGAGCCACGGGCAGTCCATGCCGTGCGCTCGGTCGGGCGCTCGGTCGGGCGCTCGGCCGGGCGCTCGGTCGGGCGCTCGGTCGGGCGCTCGGTCGGACGCTCGGTCGCGGCGCTCGCTCGGGCGTTCGGTCGTCGCGGGACGATCGGGTAACCGGTCGGGTACCCGTTCGGGTCGTTCCCGCAGCATCGTGGGCTACCCCAACGGGTACCCGAGGCCGTGCTCCACCCGACACCCCGACCGACACACCGATCCGTGTCCCGCGGCGGGTCCGATCGCGGACCGTCTCGGCGGCTACGCCCCGCGAGCGCGCTCCGCCTGGACCGCCTCGGGGACCACGCCCTGCCAGTCGACCGGCGTCCAGGCCTCCGTTGCGACCCACTCGCTCCCGCACGCCGAGCACGCGAAGAGGAGGTCCTCGCCGAGCCGTTCGCCCGACGTGGACCAGGAGCATCGCGCCTGGCACGGCGAGATGAGGAGCTCCCGCGTCCCGTTCATCCCTCGGATTGTTGCACCACAGCCGGTGTGGCCCGGTCGGCCGAACGGCTGGGAAGCCGCTACCGACCGGCCGATCGGACTTTCCTACACTCGGGTCGATGAGCACCACCGGGGATGCCGAGCGGAAGACCGCTGGCGACCCGGTGACCCCGGCGCCGGTGCCCGGCCCACTACCGGGAGTGTTCGCCCCCGCATACCGGCTGATCTCGGTGGCCGTCATCGCCATGGTGACGATCGTCGCGTTCGAGTTCATGGCGATCGCCACGGCGATGCCGACCGCCGCGGAGGAGCTGGGCGCGGTCCGCAGCTACGGGCTCGCGTTCTCGGTGATGCTCACCGGCCAGCTGCTCGGCATCGTGCTGGCCGGCGTGTGGTCCGACCGGTCCGGACCGATGCCGGGTCTGGTGGCGGGGCAGCTGCTCTTCGCCGGAGGCGCGGCGATCTGCGGGCTGGCCGGGTCGTTCCCCGTCCTGCTCGTGGGACGTGCGGTCACCGGCCTCGGTGCGGGCCTGGTCGTCGTCGTGCTCTACGTCGTCATCGGCCGCGTCTACCCCACCGAGCTGCGCCCGAGGGTGTTCGCCTGGGTCTCGGCCGCCTGGGTGCTGCCGTCCCTGATCGGGGCGCCGCTGTCCGGCTGGCTGACCACGGCGTTCACGTGGCGGCTGGTCTTCTGGGTGGTGGTCCCGCCGGCGCTGATGACCCTGGCCATGATCGTCAGCCAGCGCCGCGCGATCTCGCGAACCGGGGACAGCGAGAGCGACCCGAACGAACGCGCATCGCACCGCCGGACCGCCGGTGCCGGCGTGCTGGTGGCCCTCGCCGCGGGCCTGCTCCAGCTCGGCACGTACGACCAGGTCCGCCTGTTCTCCTGGGAGACGGGAGCGGCGATCCTCGGTGTCGTCGGGCTGCTCGTCGTCACGCCACGGTTGCTCCCGCCCGGGACGCTGCGGATGGCGGCCGGCCTGCCCTCGGTGATCCTCAGCCGGTTCTTCCTCAACGCGGCGTTCAACGGGACGATCACCTACGTCCCGCTGATGCTCACCCAGGAGCGCGGCTCGACCGTGTCGCTCGCCGGGATCCTGCTGGCCGTCGGGTCGCTGGGCTGGTCGGCGGGGTCGTGGATCCAGGGGCGGCCGACGTTCACGGGTCGACGATGGGTGCTGGTCTCGGCGGGAGGTGCCCTGGTCGCGGCCGGGGCCCTGCTCATGGTGCTGCTGACCGCGCTGGGGTGGTCGGTCTGGTTCTTCGCCCCCGCCATGGTCTTCGCGGGGCTCGGGATGGGGCTGGGCTCCACCAGCCTCTCGGTGATCCTGCTCGACCTCGCGCCGGTCTCGGAGCACAGCTCGGCCTCGGCGTCGCTGCAGCTGTCCGACGTCCTCGGCAGCGTGATCGGCATCGCCGTCGCCAGCGCTCTCTTCGCCACCTTGCACACCGCCGGCGGCGACCGGCACACCTACATCGCCATCTGGTCGGTCCTCGCCGGCGTGGCCGCCCTCGTCGTCCTCAGCGGCCGCCGCTGCCGCGCGCCCTCAGCGAACGAGGACGTGGCCGCGCGGTGAGCTGAGCCGCGTCCACCGGCCGTGCGCGACGACGTCGCAGCGCAGCGCCGGGTCCAGGAAGCCCAGCGCGTATGCGGCGAACGCGGCACCCGCCGGCACCGGGGGCTTCGTGTCGGTCAGCCGGCCCCAGACCCGCTGCCGCAGGTCGGTCACGGCCTGACCGCCGGACCCGGTCGGCGCCCCCAGGGCCACCTCGGCGATCCCCGCTCGCGCCGCGACGACCAGCGCTTCCGCGTCGACCGACCCGACCGGCTCCCACCCGGCGCGGGGCGGCGTCATCGCGGCCCACGCGGTCTGCACCGTCACGGGTGGCAGCTCGAGTCCCGCGCTGGTGTCCCGGGCGAGCCGGTCGCCGACCGCCGCCAGCGCCACCGTCGCGTCGAGGGTCGTCGGGCGGCCCAGCCGCATCGTCCGCAGCCCGACCACGGCCCCGTCGCCCATCAGCCCCCGCCCGGGCAGCACGCCGACGTAGGCGGCGAGGACGGTGCCGTCGGCCTGGAGCCGCACCGCCCCGTCCTCGTCGAGCTGCCGGGCCCGCGCGACGAACGTGCGCAGGTCGGCATACCCCTGGGCGTCGTCGAGGACGATCCGGCCCTCCGGAGTCACCGCCCCCGCCACCGGAAGGGAACCGGAGCACCGCGCAGCCCCTCGAGGATCGCCTTCTCTTCCGGGCGGATCCGGCGCGGCCGGGACTGGGCGAAGTCGTAGAGGACGAGGCTCGTCTCGGCCCGTGCGTAGTGGCCGTTCCCGACGTCCTCGGGGTCGCGTACGTCGTACCCGATGTCGAACCCCGCCCCACCCATCTTCGTCACCCACATCTCCACGGCGATCGGCGCGTGCCGGAAGGTGAGCGGCGCGATGTACTCGATCTCGTGCCGCGCGACGAGGACGCCCTCGTCGAGCAGCGAGCGGTCCTGGCCGAACCACTCCTTGAACCCGGTCACGCGCGCGTCCTCCAGCAGCCGGAGGAACTGGACGTTGTTGACGTGGCCGTACGCGTCCATGTCGGACCATCGCAGAGGCACACTGACGCAGTACGGGCTGGTCGACACGGCGCCCAGTCTGGCAGCCGGGGCGCGGCGATGATCCGGTCAGTCTCGTCTGACAGACTCGACGGCCGTGGAGGTGCGGGTCCTCGGCGAGCTCGAGGTGGTCGGCCCGGGGGGCGTCGCGATCGACGTCGCCGGGTCTCGGCTGCGGCGTCTCGTCACCCGGCTGGCCGTCGACGCCGGTCACGTCGTCACCAGCGCCGAGCTCGTCGACGCGGTCTGGGGCGAGGACCCGCCCGCCGACCCCGTCGGCGCCCTCCAGACGCTGGTCTCCCGGCTGCGCCGCGCCCTGGGCAACCCGGCCGTGGTCCAGCAGTCGCACCAGGGCTACCGGCTCACCGTCGCGAGCGACGCCGTCGACGCCGAGCGGTTCCGACGGTTGGCCCGCCGAGGTCGGGACCTCCTGGCCGCCGGCGACGCGGCGACGGCCCGGTCGACGCTCGCCGAGGCCCTCGACCTGTGGCGCGGTCCGGCCCTCGCCGACGCGGACGACGGCGAGTACGCGGTCGCGCTGGCCGCCCGGCTCGACGAGGAGCGGCTCGACGCCCTCGCCGCCCGGGTCGACGCGGACCTGGCCCTGGGTCACGCCGCCGACGTGGTCGCCGAGCTCGAGGACCGCACCCGCGCGAACCCTCTTCGCGAGCAGCTCACCGGCCAGCTGATGCGCGCCCTGGCCGCCACCGGCCGCCCCGCGGAGGCGCTGGCCGCCTACGAGCGGCTCCGGAGCACCCTCGCGGACACCCTCGGCACCGACCCCTCCCCCGCGCTGCGCGAGCTCCACCTGGCGCTGCTGCGCGAGGACGTCCCCGGCGCCCAGCCACCCATCGGCCGCCGCCCCGGGCTGCGCGCCGGGCTGACCAGCTTCCTCGGGCGAGAGGCCGAGACCGAGCGGGTCGTCGGGGTGCTCACCGGCAGCCGGCTGGCGACGGTGGTCGGTCCCGGTGGCGCCGGCAAGACCCGGTTGGCCACCGAGGTCGGCCGGGCGTGGCAGGCCGCCCACGGGGGCGGCGCATCGCTCGTCGAGCTCGCGCCGGTGCGCGACGAGAACGGCGTCCTGCCGGCGTTCCTGGCCGCCCTCGACCTGCGCGAGGCCATCGTCCTCGAGCGCACCCGCGAGGCGCGCCGAGGCACCGACGACTTCTCGCTCCTCGTCGCGACGTTGAGTGCCGGGCCGTACCTGCTCGTCGTCGACAACTGCGAGCACCTGCTCGACGCCGCCGCGCGGCTCGTCGAGGACCTCCTGGCGTCCTGCCCCACGCTGCGGGTGCTGGCCACCAGCCGCGAACCGCTGGGGGTCGACGGGGAGTCGCTCTGCGTCCTTCCGCCGCTCGGGCTCCCACCGTGGGAGGTCCGGCTCGACGAGGCCATGTCGTATGCGTCGGTGCAGCTCTTCGTCGAGCGTGCCTCCGCGGTCCGCTCCGGGCTGGTCCTCGACGAGTCGACCCTGGCACCGGTCGTCGAGATCGTGCGCCGCCTCGACGGTCTGCCGCTGGCCATCGAGCTGGCGGCGGCGAGGACCCGGGTGCTGCCCGTGTCGGAGGTCGCGAAACGGCTCTCCGACCGGTTCCGGCTGCTGACCGGTGGCCGCCGCACCGCGCTCCCCCGCCACCAGACGCTCCGGGCCGTCGTGGAGTGGAGCTGGGACCTCCTCACCGCCGACGAGCGGCTGTTGGCCGAGCGGCTCGCCGTCTTCCCCGCCGGGTCGACGACGGAGAGCGCCACCGCGGTCTGCGCCGACGAGCGCCTCGACGCCGCCGACGTCCCCACGCTGCTCGGCTCGCTCGTCGACAAGTCGCTGCTGACGGTGGACGAGTCGCACGGGCTGCGCTACCGGATGCTGGAGACGATCCGGGAGTTCGGGATCGACCGGCTGGCCGAGCGCCGCGACGTCGACGAGGCGCGACTGCGGCACGCGACGTTCTTCGCCGACCTCGTCTCGCTCCAGTCACGACGGCTCTACGACGCCCAACAGCTCGACGCCGCAAGGGTTCTCGACGTCGAGCACGACAATATCCTCTCGGCCGTCCGCTACCTCGGCGACTCCGAGGACGCGGCGCGCACGATGCGGATGGTCCTCGAGCTGAGCTGGTACTGGTCGCTGGTCGGCGCGCACGCCGAGGCCTGGACCTGGCTGGGGTATGCGCTGGCCGTGCCGGGCGAGGCCGCTCCGGGCGCCCGCGAGCTGGCCCGCGTGGTGATGCTGATGACGCGCGGCATGGAGGACAACACCGCCTTCGAGGAGGACATGACCCTGAAGGCCGCCGCGCTGCAGCAGGAGCTCGAGCTGCTCCCCGACCCGGACTACGCGCTGCCCCAGGCGGTGGTCCTGCGGGCCATGCTCGCGTACTTCGCCGGGAGCCCCGAGGTCGCCGAGCAGAAGCGCCTCGCCGGCGTCGAGCACCCGGACCCGTGGGTCCGGGCGGTGATGTTGATGCTCGGGGCCGCCATGGCGGAGAACTTCGGGCACGTCGAGGTGACGCGGGCGAACGTCGACACCGCGTTCGAGGAGTTCACCGCCCTCGGCGACCGCTGGGGTCTCGCCACCGTCGTGGCGATGAAGGCCCAGCTGCAGACCTACGACGGCGACCTCGAGGGCGCCATCGCGTCCTACGCCGAGGCCGAGGAGTACCTCCGGGCCCTCGGCGCGCACTCCGACGAGGCCTTCATGGCGATGCGCCTGGCGAACCTGCGGCTGCGGCTGGACGACCTCGACGGGGCCCGGCGCGAGATCGCGCGGTTCGACGAGCTCGAGGACGCCAGCGGGTTCCCGCAGATCCTCGCCAACGCGGGTCGCGGGTGGATCGCGGTGCGCGAGGGCGACATGGACAGGGTCGCCGCGATCCGCGACACGATGACCGCCCAGGCGGAGAGCAGCCGAGCCCTCGGCGGAGCGCACGGCCAGGCCCTGCTCGGCACCATGGTGGCGCTGCTCGACGTCGAGCTCGGCGACCTCGACGCGGCGAGCAAGAGCGTGACCGCCGGGTACACCGCGGCGCTGGCGACGAGGGACATGCCGATCCTCGCGGGCAACGGCACCGCCACGGCGCGTCTGGCCCTGGCGTACGACCGGTGCGAGGACGCGGCGGAGCTTCTCGGTGCGGCGGCGCGGGTGCGGGGTATCGAGGACGCCGACCGACCCCACCATCGCCGAGCTGTTCGCCGTACTCCCGACCCGGCTGGGCGAGGAGGCGTTCGCCGCCGCATACGAACGGGGCTGGTCGCTGTCCCAGGCGGACGCGGCGAAGCGGCTCGACCCCGCGTCACTGGACGTGACGGAGGCCGAGCCGCTGGAGGCCGACGAGGTCGGCGGGGTCGAGGCGCCGGTTCAGGCGCGGCGCCGGTAGGCCCAGAGGGCCAGCGGGACGAACACCACGACCAGCCCGGCCATCCACACGAGGGTCCCGATGAGGTTCTCGGCGACCGGTCCACCGACCATCAGCCCACGGACCGTGCTGACCAGGTAGGTGATCGGGTTGTGGCTGACGAAGGTCTGCATCCAGCTGGGCAGCGTCGACGTCGGGACGTAGGTGTTGCTGGCGAACCCGAGGGGCAGCACGAGCAGGAACATGATCCCCTGCACCGCGCCGGACGTCCGGGCGATCATCCCGACGAACACCGAGATCCAGGCGAAGCAGAGCGCGAAGGCCATCGAGATCCCGAGGGCCGCGAGCACTCCGAGCCAGCTGGTGCCGACCTGGAAGCCCATGAGGAGACCGACACTCATCGTCACGACGAAGAGGATGAGGTAGCGGACCACGTCGGCCATGACGGCACCGACCAGTGGGGCGGACCGCGAGATCGGCAGCGACCGGAACCGGTCGAAGACGCCCTTCTCGATGTCCTGGTTGAGGTTGACGCCGATGCTGACGCTGGCCATGGCGATGAGCTGGCCCACCATGCCCGGCAGGAGGAACTGGAGGTACTCCTGCTGCGAGCCGCCGGCGATCGCTCCGCCGAAGATGTAGGTGAACAGGGCCAGGAAGACCACCGGCTGGAGCGTCACGTCGATGAGCGCCTCGGGGGTGCGCCACATCTTGATGAGGCTGCGCCGGGCGAGGACCCGGGCGTGGGTGAACAGGGAGCCGCCGCCGGTGGTCGGCTCGACGTGCCGGCCGGGGCCGGCGGACCGGGACGGTCCGGTATGCGTGGGTGCGGTGGTGGTGGTCATGCCGCTTCCCCTTCCTTGGAGTCGGTGGTGCCGTGGCCGGTGAGGGTCATGAAGACCTCGTCGAGGCTCGGCAGGTGCAGGGAGAGCTCGTTGACGCCGATGCCCTCGGCGGCCAGCCGGCCGACGACGTGCGCGAACACGTCTTCATCGGTGACGGGCACGGTGAGCTCGGCGCGACCGGTGACGGCGGCGGGGTGGCCGGTGACGTCCACCAGCAGCCGCTCGACGTCGCCCAGCCGGTCGTGGTCGCTCGGCGTCACGACGATGCGCTGGCCGCCGATGACCCGCTTGAGGCCGTCCGGGGTGTCGTGGGCGATGACGCGCCCGTGGTCGATGACGGTGATCTCGTCGGCGAGCGCGTCGGCCTCGTCGAGGTACTGCGTGGTCAGCAGGACGGTGGACCCGTCGTCGACGAGGTTGCGCACGACGTCCCACATGTCCTCGCGCTTGGCCGGGTCGAGACCCGTGGTCGGCTCGTCGAGGAAGATCACCGCGGGACGGCCGACGAGGCTGGCCGCGAGGTCGAGCCGCCGACGCATACCGCCGCTGTAGGTCTTCGCCATCCGGCTCGCGGCCTCCCCGAGGTCGAACCACTCGAGCAGCTCCGCGGCGCGAGCCTTGCCGTCGCGCGAGGAGAGGCCCAGCAGCTGGCCGATGAGCAGAAGGTTCTGGGTGCCGGTGAGGTCCTCGTCGACCGAGGCGTACTGCCCGGTGAGGCCGATGGTGCGGCGGACCTGGTGCGGCTGGGTGGCGACGTCGTACCCGCCGACCAGGGCGGTGCCCGAGTCGGCCTGGAGCAGCGTCGCGAGGATGCGGACGGCGGTGGTCTTACCGGCGCCGTTCGGGCCGAGGACACCGAGGACGGTGCCGGCGGGAACAGCGAGGTCGACCCCGTCGAGGGCCTGGGTGGAGCCGAAGCGCTTCCGGAGCCCCTCGGCCTGGATCATGAGGTCTGGTGATGTCATGACCTGATCGTCAGGGACGCCGCTGGCATGCCGCGCACACGCCGCTGGCACGCGCTGACAGGCTCTGGCACGGTCGGACCCGCGCTGGTACGCCCCTCGCGGGGACCGTGGTGCACGTGTGAGAGTTGGCCCCGTGCTGGCCCTGGCGGCGTTGGTCCTCATCCCCCTGGCGTGGGGCCTGGTCGCCGGCCGCCTGGCTCGCTGGAGCGTCACGGCGCCCATCGCGATGGTGGCCGCGGGTGTCGCGCTGACCGCGGGGTCGGACCCGCTCTACCAGCTCGAGCTCGACACCTCCGCCATCGAGCACTTCGTCGAGGTCGTCCTGGCCGTGGTCCTGTTCGTCGACGCGACCGAGGTGGAGGGCGGTTTCTTCGGCAAGGAGCCGAAGATCACCGCCCGGCTGTTGCTGATCGCGCTGCCGTTGTCCCTGGTCCTCGCGGTCGCGTTCGGGGCGCTGACCTTCCCGCACGCGCACTTCTGGATCCTCGCGGTCATCGCGACGGTGGTCATGCCGACCGACCTGGCCCCGGTGGTCGCCCTGGTCCGCGACCGCCGGATCCCGTCCCGCCTGCGCGACCTGCTCAACGTCGAGAGCGGCTTCAACGACGGCTTCATCGCGCCGCTGTTCCTCTTCGCCGTCGCGGCCGCTCACGCCACTGCCGACGAGTCCACACCGGACGTGGAAGCCCTCATCGAGGCCGTGCCGGCGTTCCTCATCGCGATCGGGGTGGGCGTGGCCATCGGCTTCGGCGGCGGGTGGCTGATCACCCGGGCGTACTCGGCCGGGTGGACCGAGCCGCCGGCCCTGCGCATCGCGGTCCTCACCCTGCCCCTGCTCTCCTACCTGGTGGCGGTGGGGCTCAAGGGCAACGGGTTCGTGGCGGCGTTCGTCGCCGGGCTGCTGTTCCGGCGGGCGGCGAGGCTGCTGCCCCACGACGCCGTCCGCCTCGTCGAGGACACCGGCGTCCTGCTGGGCCTGCTGGTCTGGTTCCTCTTCGGACAGCTCATCACCCAGACGCTCGACGACGGGACCGACTGGGCGATCGTGGTCTTCGCCGTCCTGGCCGTGGTCGTCGCCCGGACGGTCCCGGTGGTGCTGTCACTGGCTCGCACCAACATCGAGCGGGCGGACCGCTTGTTCCTGGGCTGGGTGAGCCCACGGGGACTGGCGTCCATCGCCTTCGGGTTGCTGGCGTACATCGAGCTGGACCCTCCCGACAACGAGCTCGTCGGCGAGGTCATGGTCGTGACCGTGCTGGTGAGCGTCCTGGTCCACGGGGCCAGCGTGGTGCCGTTGGCCACCTGGTACGGCCGCCGGAGGGGGATCCCGGCACCGGAGCTGCGCGACGCACATCGGACGCCCCCGCCCGAGGGGTGAGCGGTCAGTCGAGCGGGGCGGTCGGCGTCTCCCCCATCGGCTGGTCCTCGCGGCGGTGCGTCTCCGCCAGCGAGCGCAGCTTGTCGACGTCGATCGCGGCCCGGCGCGCCACCGCGACCCGCAACGGCGTCGTCGCGCGGACCGTCGACGTGCGCAGGCCCTCCTCGAGGATCGCGCGCTCCCCCACGACGGCGCCCGGTCCGAGCTCGGCCACGGCGAGCCCGTCGACCTCGACGACGGCGACGCCGTCGAGGATGAGGTACAGCTCGTCGCCCGGGTCGCCCTGCCGGGTGAGCAGCGCGCCGTCCGGCAGGCGGCGGACCTCCGGCCTCGCGCCACCGCGCATGATCTCGGCCGACAGCTGCCGCTCGGTCTGCGACTCCACCTCGGTGACGAAGGCCTCGCGGTCGCGGTCGCTCCACGGCGTGCGTCCCCCGAACGAGTGCCGCATCCAGCCGCTCTCGTCGGTGAGCGCCGACTTCCAGGCGACCTCGCCGTCGCTCCCGTAGACCCAGTGCCGCGGGAACGCACTCGCCCCCACCATCCGCGCCTGCGAGGACCCGTCGGCGCGGATGGTCAGGGCCAGCGTCGTCCACACGAGCGGCGCCTGCCACCGCACGAACGGTGGGTGCGGAACCGGCCGGGGCAGGGGGATCGCCGTCCGGCCGCCGGCGGTCTGCCGGAACACCACCGACCCGCCACCGGCACCGTCGCCCGCGACCTTGGCCGTCCGGAGCACGGGCAGCCCGACGGCGGCGAACGTCACGCCGCCGCGCGCCAGCCGGACCGTCGTCTCCCCCATCAGCAGTCCCGACCGGTCGCCGAAGCCGTGACCGACGATCCGCCCGTCCTCGACGTCGACCCAGGCCTGCAGGATGTTGGCGAACCGGAACCGTCCCGCGTCGTGCAGGGCCTGGACCTCGTCCACCCCGGAGATCCGGTCCGGCATCGGCTCGTCCCAGTGCGACAGCCCGAGGTCGAACCCGAGCTTGAGCGGTCCCCACACCGACTCCGAGGGGATCCACGAGAGTGACGTCGTCGTGGCACTGACCCGCATACACAAACTCCCTGGGCTCTTTCCGGATTCGTGGGGCCATGACACCACGAACCCGCCGCGTACGCCCATGGATTCGACCGCGTGCCTGACGTTCGGCGGCGGTCGGGGCAGAGCACCGAATTACGGTATGCGGCATGAGTGCGAGCGCGTCGACGTCGCCCTCGCCGGGCGCCGGCCTCGCGGGCGGCGACCTGGCCGCGGTCGAGCGCGCCATCGCCGCCCTGGAGGCGCAGCGCTCGGTGCTCGGCGACGAGGTCGTCGAGACCGCCCTGGCGCCGCTGCGTGAGCGCCAGGCCCAGCTCGTCTCCGGCCAGCGGGGCGAGCAGCGCAAGCTGGTCAGCGTCCTGTTCGCCGACCTGGTGGACTTCACCGTCCTGTCCCGGCAGCTGGACCCGGAGGACACCCGGTCCGTCGTCGACGCCTGCTTCGCCCGCTGGCAGGCGGCCATCGAGGCGCACGGCGGGGTCGTCGAGAAGTTCATCGGCGACGCGGTCATGGCGGTGTTCGGCCTGCATCGCTCCTACGAGGACGACGCCGAGCGAGCGGTCCGCGCGGGGCTCGCCATGACGGCCGCGACGGCCGAGCTCAGTGACGACGTCGAGCGCCGGTTCGGCGTGACGCCGCGGATGCGCGTCGGCGTCGACACCGGCGAGGTCGTCGTCAGCACCCTGGGCGAGCGGGCCGGTCACGACTTCGTCGCGGTCGGGCCGACGGTCAACCGGGCCGCCCGGCTCCAGTCCGCCGCTCCCGTCGGCGGCGTCCTCATCTCCACCGAGACCTACCGGCAGGTCCGCCGGGCGTTCAACGTGCACACCGTGCCCGGCCTGGAGCTCAAGGGTCTCGACGCGCCGGTCGACGCCTATCTCGTGGTCTCGGAACGTCCGCGGGGCTTCCGGCTCGACCAGCTCGGCGTCGTCGAGGGCATCGAGGCGAGCACGGTCGGCCGGGCCGGCGAGATCCGGTTCCTCCAGGAACGCTTCCTCGACGTCGTCGACGAGGGGCGCTACCTCGTCGTCGACATCGTCGGGGACGCGGGCATCGGCAAGAGCCGGCTGCTGCGCGACTTCGACCTCTGGCTCGCGGGCCAGCCGCAGGTGGTGTGGTGGTTCCGCGGCCGCGCGTCCCACGTCGAGCAGAACCGCGCGAACTCCCTCACCCGCGACGTCATCGCCACCCGGATGGAGATCGCCGAGAGTGACCCGCCGGTGGTCGTCCGCGAGAAGCTCGAGGCCGGGTTCGCCATGGCCTACGGGGAGGGCGAGGAGGCGGTACGCGCCGCGCACGTCGTCGGGCTCTGGCTCGGGTTCGACCTCGGGACCGACCCGGCCGCTACGGAGGGGGTCCCGACCGAGCCCCAGAGCGTGCGCGACCAGGCGACCGTGGCCCTGGGCCGGTACTTCGCGCGGCTGGCGGCCTCCCAGCCGGTCGTCATCCTGCTCGAGGACCTGCACTGGGCCGACTCGACGTCGATGCGGCTCCTCGACGACGCCGAGCGGATGTGGCGCGACTGCCCGGTCATGGTCGTGGCCACCACCCGCGCCACGCTGTTGGAGGAGCGCCCGCGGTGGGGTTCGGGCCTCGAGCACCACGTGCGGCTCACCTTGGGGGCGCTGTCCCGCCGGGAGAGCCGGACGCTGGTCCTCGAGCTGCTCCAGAAGGTCGACGACCCGCCGATGGAGCTCGTCGACCTGGTCGTCGACTCGGGCGAGGGAAACCCGTTCTACCTCGAGGAGCTGGTCACCTGGCTGATCGACTCGGGTGTCGTCGTCCCCGACTCGCCGCGGTGGCGGATCGTCGACGAGCTGGTCGGCCGCCTCGTCGTGCCCCCGTCCCTCAAGGGCCTGCTCCAAGCGCGCCTCGACGCCCTGACGTCGTCGGAACGCGCTGCGCTGCAACGGGCCTCGGTCGTCGGCCGGATCTTCTGGGATGACGCGGTCACCCACCTGGCAGCGGACGGCGATGCGCCGGACACCGCCCCCTTCGACCACCTGCTGGCGCGCGACCTCGTCTTCGAGCGCGAGCTCTCCGCGTTCGACTCGGCCCGCGAGTTCCTCTTCAAGCACGCCCTGCTGCGCGACGTGGCCTACGACAGCGTCCTGCGCGCCCGACGCCGCGAGTACCACCGGCGGGCCGCTCGCTGGCTCGCCGACGTCACTGCCCGCACGGGACGCGTCGAGGAGTATGCGGCGATCGTCGCCGAGCACTTCGACCTGGCCCACGACCCCGAGGCGGCGGCCTGGTACCTCCGGGCCGGCCGTCGGGCCAGCCGGGTGTTCGCCCTCGACGAGGCGACCCACCTGCTCGAGCGCGCCGAGCAGCTGGTGCCGGCCGACGACCCGGCGCTGCGGTTCGACGTCTTCGCCGAACAGGAGCAGGTCCTGGACCGTCAGGGCGACCGGACCGCCAAAGCGGAGATCCTGCGCCGGATGGCCGAACTGTCCGATCGGCTGGGCGACCCCGACCGCACGTTCACCAGTTTGCTGGGCCAGAGCCGGCAGGCGTTCGAGACCAGCGATTACGACCGGGCGGTCGACCTCGCAACGCAGGCCGCAGACACGGCTCGCGCAGCCGGCCTCGGCGCCCAGGTGGCCGAGGGGCACCTCTGGGCGGGGAAGGCGCTCACCTGGCACGGCGAGGGCTCGGCCGCTCAGACCCAGCTGAACACCGCGTTGGAGGTTGCTCGCGCTGAGGGGCAGACGGCCCTGGTCGCCGAGGCGCTGCGGTACCTGGCCATGCTCGCCAGCAACGAGGGCCGGTTCGCCGACGCGCTCGACTTCGGGGTGCGGGCGCGGGAGGAGTTCGCCAGGGACGGCGACCTCGAGGCCGAGAGCACCGCACTGGCCCAGCACGCCGTCACGCTGTTCAACCTGGGCCGGGTCGCCGAGTCCCGCGACCTCTTCGAACAGGTCCTGCCGGTCTTCATGGCGTCCGGCCACCTCTACCGTCAGTCGGTCGTGCTGGGGAACCTCGCCTCGAGCTCACTCATCCTCGGAGACTTCGCCGCGGCGGAGCTCTGGTGCGAGCAGGCGATCGAGCGGTCCCAGACCCTCGGCGACGTGGAGGGAACCGCCACCAACCGGACGATCCTCGGGCTGACCCAGCTCTGGACGAACCGTTGGGCCGAGGCCCGCGAGAGCTTCGAGTACGCGTGGCGGACCGGGCAGGAGGTCGGCTCCAGCCTCGTCTCCCTCGACGCGGCGTTGTGGCTCGGCGTCGGGATGCTCGAGTACGGCGAGGCGACCGAAGCGACGCTCGCGCACGCCCGGACCCTGGCGGCGGACGCCACCGTCGAGGCGGCCGGCCCGCAGACCGCCGCCCACGCGCTGTTGGTCCTGGCCCAGGCCCTGCTGTCCACCGGGGAGAACGGCCGGCTCGCCGAGGCGGACGAGGCCGCCCGCCAGGCTGCGGCGGTGCTTCGGGACAGCGGGGTCGAGGCGTCGATCCCTCAGTGCACCGCCCTTCGCATCGTCATCGCGCAATGCGGCGGTCTCGACCCGACCAGGGCGGCGGCCGAGGCTGCCGCCCTGGTCGCGGAGCTGGATCGACCGGCCATCGACGTCTCGATGCGGTCGGCACACCTACTGGGCCAGCTGTGGGAGCTGCTGGCCGGTTCACCGGGCCACGAGGCGGCGCAGCAGCAGCTGCGGGAGGCCGTGCGGGCCTACGTCGACCGGCGCCTCGTGGGCGCGGAGGATCCGGAGCGACAGGCCGGCTTCCTCGCGGTCCCGTCCGTCGCCCGCCTGGTCCGGCTCCTCGACGCGCCCTGACGTGGAGCTCCATCTGGGTCTCTCCGGCGGCGGGGACCTCACCACGCGGCTCTACCGAGAGCTGCGGGAGGCGATCCGTGACGGACGGCTGCGGCCCGGCGACCGCCTCCCGCCGACCCGCGAGCTCGCCGGCCGGCTCGAGCTGGCGCGCGGTACCGTCGCCACCGCATACGAGCGGCTCGTCGCCGAGGGCTTCCTCGTCGCGCGGGTCGGCGCCGGCACCTACGTGGCCGACGACGTGCCGGACTCGGGTCCGCGAGGGCGCCGGCGGGCGGGTGCCGTGCGACCCCGTCGGAGCTGGACGGCGACCCCCACCCCGGTGTCGACGGACGGTGTGCTGCCCTACGACTTCAGCGTCGGCGTCCCCGACCCGGGGCTGTTCCCGTTCGACACGTGGCGACGACTGGTGACCTCGGAGCTGCGGGCTGGCGCGAACTCCCCTGGCCGGTATGGGGATCCGGCCGGCCTTCCCGGACTGCGGGAAGCTGTCAGCCGCTACATCGGCGTCTCGCGGGCCGTGCTCTGCGACCCCGAGGACGTCCTGGTGACCAACGGGACACAGCACGCGCTCGACCTCGTCAGTCGGGTCGCCCTCGAACCCGGAGACACCGTCGTCGTCGAGGACCCCGGGTACCCGCCGGCCGCGATGCTGTTCGCGGCGTTCGGTATGCGCGTGGCGCCGGTCCCGGTGGACGAGGAGGGGCTGGTCGTCGAGCAGCTCCCGGCTCGGGCCCGGCTGGTCTACGTCACCCCGTCGCACCAGTTCCCGACGGGGGCGGCGATGTCGCTGCGGCGGCGGGTCGACCTGGTGGAGTGGGCGCAGGAGCACGACGCGTTGGTGGTCGAGGACGACTACGACAGCGAGTTTCGTTTCTCGTCAAGGCCGTTGGAGCCGCTGGTCAACCTCGATCCCAGCGGACGCGTGTGCTACGTCGGCTCGTTCTCGAAGACCATGCTGCCCGCGCTCCGGGTGGGCTTCGTCGTGGTGCCGCCGTCGCTCCGGTCGGCCCTCCGTGCCGCTCGCCAGCTGTCCGACGGCTTCGGTGCGGTCCCGACCCAGGCCGCGCTGGCCCGGTTCATCGACGAGGGGATGCTCGCGCGCCACGTACGCAAGGCGTCCGGCGTGTATGCGGCGCGGCACGCCGCCGTCCTCGCGGCCCTCGAGCCGGTTCCCGGCCTCCGGCTCGTCCCCTCGTCGGCCGGGCTGCACGTGTGCGCCCGGCTCCCCGAGGCTCGACCCGGCGACGGGCGGCGAGTGGTGGTGGCGGCCCGCCGGGTCGGGGTCGCCGTCGAGTCCCTGGACGGCTACTACCTCGGCGCGCAGGGCTCTACGTCCGACGGCACCGCAGCGAGGGAGGGCGTGGTGGTGGGATACGGCGCCGTGGCCGACGAACGGCTGGACGAGGGGCTGCGTCGGCTCGTCCGCGTCCTGCGCCGCGAGACGGCCGTCTCGTAGCCGACCGCGGCCGCCGCGACCGCCAGCGTCCAGAGGGCGTGGCTCCCGTTGACGAGGAGCAGCGCCACGACGCTGACGAACGACACGACGGCCCCGCGCCGCGCCCACGTCCCGCGAGGCAGCAGCCGGATCGCGGCGGCCGTGCCGACGACGTAGACCACCGTGAACGCGCCGGTCGCGAGGAGGACCGACGCGGTCAGGTCCAGGTGGAGCAGCGCTGTCGCGAGGAGTGACAGCAACGACAGACCGGTCGTGACGGCGAGCGCCCGGCGCGGCACCTGTCCCGCCTGGCCGCCCTTCGCGAACCACGGCGGCAGCGAGCCGTCGCGGCCCAGCGCCGCGCCGAGCTTGGCCCCGCCGGCGAAGTAGGCGTTCATCGCGCCGACGGTCAGCAGCACGGCGACCACCGTCGTGATGACACGACCCGGCGCGCCGAAGGCGACGCCGAGGAGCTCGGCCAACGGTGCCTGGCTGCCCCCGACTCCCGGGCCGAGCACGAGGATGCTCGTGGCGACGACGCCGAGGTAGAGGACGCCGACGACGACCACCGCGACGACCGCCGCCCGCGGCACGTCCCGCGCCGGGTTGCGGTAGTCCGCGGTCAGCGAGGTGACCGCCTCCCATCCGGCGAACCCCCACACGACCACGGCGGCGGCCGGAGCGATGGCCCCCCAGCCGTTCGGGGCGAACGGCGTGAGGTGGCTGAGGTCGGCGTGCGGAAGCGCGGCCACCGTGGCGACGGTCAGCAGCACCGCCAGCAGGATGGCCATCCCCAGCTGGACCCGCCCGGAGATCCGGACACCGAACCAGTTGAGCACCGCGACGCCGGCGATGATGACGCCTGCCGCCCACATCGTCGTGGTCCGCGACCCGCCGACCAGATCGGCCACGTAGCCACCGGCGAAGGCGGCGGCGGGCGGAGCGCCCACGGCGACGACGACGTAGAAGAGCCAGCCCACGGCGGTGGCCGCCCGGCTTCCGAAGGCGCGGCGCGCATACGTCGACACCCCACCCGCGTCCGGGAACCGCGCGCCCAGGGCCGCGAAGGTGAGCGCGAGCGGGGCCGACAGGACGACGAGGGCGAGCCAGGCGAGGATCGACGCCGGCCCGGCGATCCCGGCGGCCATCGCCGGCAGCGAGATGACACCCGTGCCGAGAACCGCGCCGATCGTGAGGGCCGCGCCCTGGGCGACGGACATCCCGAAGGTCTGGTTCTGTGGCATACCTCGACGGTAGGTTCCATTGGCTCCAGGGTTCGGACCAATCGACGACCACCTGACTGGACCAATCGACGTCGTCGGTGACGCCGCATACGGTGGGGCGCATGCCCGCCCCCTCCCTGACCGTCGTCGCCGCCGAGGCGACCGAGGCCCTGCACCGCCTCGTCGGGCGCGAGGCGGACTTCCGGCCCGGGCAGCTCGAGGCGATCGAGGCACTGGTGGCCGAGCGACGCCGGGTGCTCGTCGTCCAGCGCACCGGATGGGGCAAGTCGGCGGTCTACATCGTGGCCACCGCCCTGCTCCGGGCCGCCGGCGCGGGACCGACGGTGATCGTGTCGCCGCTGCTCGCCCTGATGCGCGACCAGGTGTCCGCCGCCGAGCGAGCGGGGATCCGGGCCGTGACGATGAACTCGGCCAACGCCGAGGACTGGGCGGACGTCGCCAGGGCTCTCGCCGCCGACGAGGTCGATCTGCTGCTCGTCAGCCCGGAGCGGCTCAACAACCCACGGTTCCGCGAGGAGCAGCTGCCCGGCCTGGCGCGGCGATGTGGGCTTCTCGTCGTCGACGAGGCGCACTGCGTCAGCGACTGGGGTCACGACTTCCGGCCGGACTACCGGCGGATCCGCGACCTGCTCACCACCCTGCCGGCCGACACTCCGGTCCTCGCCACGACCGCGACCGCGAACGCGCGGGTGGTGACCGACGTCGCCGAGCAGCTGGGGGCCGGCGGTCACGACGTGCTCACCCTGCGCGGCGGTCTGGCCCGCGACTCGTTGCGACTGGGGGTCCTCCCGCTCGGTGCCCCCGAGCAGCGGCTGGCCTGGCTGGTGGCCCACCTCGGCGACCTCCCCGGCAGCGGGATCGTCTACACGCTCACCGTCGCGGGCGCCGACGACGTCGCGTCGGCGCTGCGTCGGGCCGGCCACGACGTGGCCTCCTACACCGGACGCACCGATCCAGCCGACCGGCTTCGGCTCGAGGAAGCGTTGCGGGACAACGGGATCAAGGCGCTCGTGGCGACGAGCGCTCTCGGGATGGGGTTCGACAAGCCGGACCTGGGCTTCGTCATCCATCTCGGCGCACCGTCGTCACCGGTCGCCTACTACCAGCAGGTGGGCCGCGCCGGGCGGGCCACCGAGCGGGCCGACGTGCTGCTGCTGCCCGGGCCCGAGGATCGTGACATCTGGCGCTACTTCGCCTCGGCGTCGATGCCCCGCCAGGAGCAGGCCGACGCCGTGCTCACCGCGCTCGCGGAGTCCGGTCGGCCGTTGTCCACGCCCGCGCTGGAGGCCGCCGTCGACATCCGCCGCACCCGCCTCGAGCTGCTGCTCAAGGTCCTCGACGTCGACGGCGCGGTCGCCAAGGTCACCGGCGGCTGGGTGTCCACCGGGGTGCCGTGGGAGTACGACACCGAGCGGTATGCGCGGGTGGCCGCCGCGCGCGACCGCGAGCAGGGGCTGATGCTGGACTACGAACGCGGCGACGGCTGCCGGATGGAGTTCCTCCAGCGGGCGCTCGACGACGAGACCGCAGCCCCGTGCGGACGGTGCGACCGATGCGCCGACCCGTGGTTCGAGTCGACCCTCCCGCCGGCCGCCGTCAACACCGCCCGTGAACAGCTGGCTCGGGTGGGTGTCGAGATCGAGCCGCGAGGCCAGTGGCCGACGGCGATGTCGCGGCTGGGCGTCCCGGTGTCCGGCCGGATCGGCGCCGATGCGGCGATGCAGCCCGGGCGGGCGGTGGCGAGACTCACCGACCTCGGCTGGGGACAGCGGCTGCGTGGTGTCTTCGCGGCGGATGCTCCCGCGTCCGAGGACCTTCTCCGGGCGTGCGTGGAGGTGCTGCGCGTCTGGGGGTGGGACGAGCGGCCGGTGGGGGTCGTGGCGATGCCGTCGCGAGGGCGGCCCGAGCTGGTCGCCTCGGTGGCGCAGGGGATCGCCTCGATCGGGCGGCTGCCGTTCCTCGGCGCGCTCGACCTCGTGGAGGGCGGCCCGACCGGTGAGCCGGGTGGCAACAGCGCGTTCCGGCTGGCCGGCGTGTGGGACCGGTTCGCCGTCGGCCCCTCGTTGGCCGCGGCGCTGCGCGACGCCGACGGTCCGGTCCTGCTCGTGGACGACCTCGTCGACTCGCGCTGGACCCTCACCGTGGCGGCTCGGACGCTGCGCCAGGCCGGCGCCGACGCGGTGCTGCCCTTCGCGCTGGCCACACAGTCCTAGCCCGGAACGGCGTCCTCGGGCAGGTCGGCGAGGTACTGGTGGACGAGGCGGATCGCCATGGCACCCGAACCGACCGACGTGGCAACGCGTTTCGTCGAACCGTGCTGGACGTCGCCGACCGCGAACACACCGGGGAGGCTGGTCTCCAGGAACGCCGGCGGCCGCTCCAGCGGCCAGGCCTCCGGGGGGATGTCCGCGCCGGTCAGGACGTACCCCGCCGGATCGCGGGCGACAACGCCGTCGAGCCAGTCGGTGCGGGGCTCGGCCCCGATCATGACGAACAGGGCGTCCGCGGCGAACGCCTCGGTCGATCCCGTCAGGTTGTCGCGCAGGACGAGACTCTCCAGTCGCCCTCGGCCGTCGGCGCCGACCACCTCGGTGTTGCGCCGCAGGGTGATCCGTGGCGAGGCGTCGATCTCCCGGACGAGGTAGTCCGACATCGTCTCCGCCAGGGAGGGCCCGCGGACGGCGATGGTCACGTTGCTGGCCCGTTTGGCCAGGTGGATCGCGGCCTGGCCCGCCGAGTTGCCCCCGCCCACCACGACGACCTGGCGTCCGGTCATGGCCTCCGCCTCCGAGACCGCGGCGCCGTAGAACACGCCCACGCCGAAGAACGCCTCCAGTGACGGGACCTCGAGGCGACGCCAGTCGACGCCGGTCGCCAGCACGACCGCGCGCGCCCGGAGCCGGCCCCGACGGGTCGTGACCAGCCGATACTGCCCGTCCGCCGCGAGCCCGACGGCCTCGTCGGCCAGGACCATCTCGGTCCCGAACAGCCACGCCTGCTCGACGGCCCGGTTGGTCAGCTCGGAGCCGGCCAGGCCGCGCGGGAACCCTAGGTAGTTCCGGATCATCGAGCTGGTCCCCGCCTGGCCACCCGGCACTCCGGGGGTCACCATGACGGTGCGCAGTCCCTCGGACGTCGCATACACCGCCGCGGACATCCCGCTCGGCCCGGCGCCGACGACCGCGACGTCACAGTCACCCTCGGGGGGCGCGCTGACGAAGCCCAGCTGCTCGACGATCTCGACGTCGTCGGGGGCGGTGAGGACCGAACCCGGATGCATGAGGAGCAGCGGCAGGTCGGACTGGGAGCCGCCGTGCTCGGCGAGCACGGCGGCTCCCTCGTCGGACTCCCAGTCGAGTAGCTCGTACGGGATGGCCGCCCGGCTGAAGATGTCGCGAAGCTCGTACGCCCGCCGCGACTCCGGCTCGCCGACGATCGTCACGGCGACCTGCTCGGCCGGCTGGCCGCGCTCCCAGTCGGCGAGCGCCTCGGTGACCGGCAGGTAGAGCCACGGCTCCCGCTGCGCCCACGGCACGAAGACGTACGAGTCGACGTGCCCCAGGACCATGGCCTCCCGCACCGGGTGACCACGCCATCGGGCGCGGTCGACGAGGAGCAGCCGGCGAGCCTGGGAATGACGACGGCGCACGTCCGCCAGCAGGTCCACTCCCCCGATGCCGGCCTCCGGCAGGTCGGTCGCAGCCAGGACCAGGGCCACGTTCCGGCCCGCGTCGGCCAACGCGTCCAGCTGGTCCCTCGCCCACGACGAGGAGCCTCCGAGCACGTCGTAGTCCGGCGTGAAGCGGTGCCCGAGGTCGTCCGCAAGAGCGGCCCGCACCGAGGGGTCGTCGACGGCGACGAGGATGACCGCAACCGGCATGGGCAAACCCTAACGACCGACTGCACGTTCCTCCGGGGCCTCCGAGAGGGGCTGGTACCTGACACGGTGTCAGGTCCTACGGTGAGCGGACCATGCTGGGAATCGGAGAGTTCGCCCGCCGCGGCCGGATCAGCGTGCGCATGCTCCGGCACTACGACGCGATGGGGCTGCTCACCCCGGCGCACGTCGACGAGTGGACCGGACGGCGGGCGTACGAGGTGTCGCAGCTCGCGCGACTCAACCGGCTCGTGGTCCTCAAAGAGCTGGGCTTCTCGCTGCAGCAGGTGAAGACGATGCTCGACGAGCTCGACCCGGTCGAGCTGCACGGCATGCTCCGGCTGCGGCGGATGGAGCTCGAGGCGCAGATCGACGCCGACGTCGCCCGGTTGGCCGAGGTCGAGGCGCGGCTTCGGGCGGTGGACGACGCGTCCGGTGGCCACGACCTCGACGTGACGGTCCGGCCGGTCGAGCCGCTTCGCGTCGCCCTGCGGTCCGGCGTCGCGGCGAGCTACGACCCGGCGAGCATCACGCCGGTCGTCCAGCCGCTGTTCGACGAGATCATCGCCGCGCTGGGCGCGACCCACCTACGCCCCATCGGTCCGGCACTCGTCCGGTACGAACGGGGTCAGCGAGGCCGGGTCGACGTGGACGTCTGCTTCCCGGTGGACGCCGAGCTCGGACCTCGCGGCGGTTTCGCCGTCGTCGACCTGCCGCGGATCGAGCGTGCGGCGATCGCGCTGCATCACGGTCCGCCCGAGGGCGTCATGGCGACCATCCAGGCGCTGGCCTCGTGGATCGACCGTTCGCCCCACCGGTCGTCGGGAGGCAACCGCGAGGTCTACCTCGACTGCGCCGGCGCGCGCGACACGTGGGTCCTGGAGATCCAGGAACCCCTGCTTCCCGGGACGTCCCCGTCCCGGAGATCACCGACACCACTCAGGAGGTCCTGATGCCCGACGTCGACACCTACCCCGCGGGAGTGCCCTGCTGGGTCGAGACGCTGCAACCCGACCTGGCCGCGGCCATGCGCTTCTACGCCGGCGTCTTCGGGTGGACGATGCTCGCCGACGACGAGGAGCGCCCGACGTACGTCGTCGCGACCCTGCGCGGGCGGGAGGTGGCCGGGATCGCCAGTGCCGCGGAGGTGGGCGCGGACGACGCCGTCGGCTGGTTCACCCAGGTCCGCGTCGACGACCTCGACGCAGCACTGTCACAGGCGGTCGCGGCCGGGGCGACTGACGTCGTCGGCCCGGTCGACGCCAGCCCCGCTGGACACCTCGCCATCCTCACCGATCCGGTCGGCGCCCGGCTGGGTCTCTGGGAGGCGACCGCCCGGGAGGGAGCCGAGGTCGTGAACGAGCCCAACGCGTGGGCGATGAGTGCCCTGCAGACCCCGGACCCCGCTCGCTCCCGAGCCTTCTACGGGGAGGTGTTCGGCTGGGGCGCCGACGCGATGGGACCCGCCGACCTGTTCCGGCTGCCGGGGTACGTCGGTGGCACCGAGCACCAGCCGGTACCCCGAGACACGGTCGCCGTGGGCTTCCCCGCCACCGACTCCGCCGCCGTCGGCTGGCACGTCGACTTCTGGAGCGACGACGTGGTCGGGCTGGTGGGCCGGGTGGGCGATCTCGGTGGCCGCGTCCTCTCGGGACCGGACGAGGAGAACGGCTTCCTGCGCGTCGTGGTCAGCGACCCGGCCGGAGCGACGTTCTCGGTCAGCCAGCTGCTCCTGCGCTGAGCGCCGTCACGGTGCACAGGGTTGCCATCGGCCTCGTCGGTCAGGAGAGGAGCATGGCGCCATGGAAGCAGCCGTCTCCCTGTTCTGGATCGCCCTCGTCGCCGTGGCTTCGCCGCTGCTGTCCGCGCTCGTGCCCCGAAGGCTGGTCCCGGAAACCGTGCTGCTGCTGGCGTTCGGGGTGGTCATCGGTCCGCACGCCCTCGGGATCGCGACGATGGGCGAGGCGGTCGAGGCCTTCCGCGAGCTCGGGCTCGGGATGCTGTTCCTGTTGGCGGGCTACGAGATCGAGCTCAAGGAGCTGACCGGACGCGGCGGCCGGCGGGCGCTGGTGACCTGGGTCTGTTGCTTCCTCCTCGCGCTGGGGTTCGTCGGCCTCCTCGGCTTGTCGGGCCTGGTGACCGCCGAGATCGCCGTGGCCATCGCGCTGGTCTCGACCGCACTCGGCGTGCTCCTGCCGATCCTGCGCGACAGCGGCCAGCTGTCCACGCCGTTCGGCGCCACGATCCTCAACCACGGCGCGTTCGGGGAGCTCGGTCCGGTCATCGCCATGGCGGTGCTCCTCGGCACGCGCGGCGCGCTCAAGTCGATCCTCGTCCTCGGGGTCTTCGCCGTCCTGGCCGTCGGCGTCACGTATGCGTCGACGCGCGTGCTGCCGGGCAGCCGCCTGCACCGGCTGATCTCGGCCGGACAGGAGACCACCGCGCAGGTGACCGTCCGCCTCGTCGTGCTGCTGCTCATCACCCTCTCGATCCTCGCCGCGGCGTTCCAGTTCGACGTGGTGCTCGGCGCGTTCGCCGCCGGGTTCATCCTGCGACGGCTCATCCCGGAGGGGCACCGCTCCCTCGAGCACAAGCTCGACGGGCTGGCGTTCGGGCTGGTCATCCCCGTCTTCTTCGTGACCTCCGGGATGGGGATCGACCCGGCCGCCGTCGCCTCCGACCCCCTCGTGCTCATCGCCTTCGTCGCGGCCATCGTCGTCGTGCGGGGCGGCCCGATCCTCGTCGCGACGATGACGGAGCGACGGCCCGACGGGGCCGGGCCACGGTTCTCGCGGCGGGACAGCGTGCGGGTCGCGCTCTACGGGTCGACCGGCCTGCCGATCATCGTGGCGGTGACGTCCGTCGCGGTCTCCAACGGCCAGATGAGCCAGGCGAGCAGCTCGCTGCTGGTCGCCGGGGGCGCGGTGACCGTGCTCCTGCTGCCGATGGCGGCCACCCTGCTGGGCGGCCGGAGCTCGGCGCCGGAGGCCGCTCCTCCCCCTGTCACCGCAGCGGAGTCCGTGACCCCGACTCCGCAGGCACACCCGTGAGTCCCCCTGACACGGCACAGGAAACCGGCCACGTCGGCCCGGGTCGCGGCCGGACCGACGTGGCCGGAGTGCGGTGGCGCCGAACGGCGCCAGGTCAGGACGCGAGAGCGTCCGGCGGGCGGCTGACCGACTTCGGTCCGGGACCGTGCTGCTTCTGGACGCCCTTGCGGACCACCGGGCGCACCCGCAGCTCGGAGGACAGGATGTCGACGACCTGCGCCGCATACCCGTCGGCCGCGGCCTGGATCTGGTCGGCGGAGCTGCCGGACCGCGCGAGACGGAACAGCGCGAGGTCGATCCGCGCGAGCTTGAGCCGACCGGCCCACGTGATGGAGGCGTCGCCGTCGAAGGCCAGGACGAACTGGTAGGCGAACGCGTCCGCCTCGCACGACGCGCACCCCTCGTTGTTGGCGTAGGCGACGTTGCCGACGTCGATCGAGGTGGGCGACTTGTCGGCGACGACGACCTGGAACGAGATCGCCGTGGCGTGGCACCCGTCGCACGACGACGTCGCCACCGCGGCGTTGCCGGCGGACACCGCGTCCTTCGACGTCATGTGCAGGGCCAGTCCTCCCTTGCCGCGCTCGGCCCCCGGGCGCAGGAGCTGGACCACCTTGCGGTCGTCGAAGGAAGCCGAGCTGCCGGCCGACTTGGCCTCCGCCGGTGCCTGCTGGACCGCGACGAACCCGGCGACCAACGTCGCCACGGCTCCGAGGCGGACTGACGTGCGAGAAATCATGACTGCTCCCCTGTCGGTGTGTGGCCAGTGCTGCGGAACCCCTCGGCGACGGCGCCGGCCAGCTCCAGGTAGGCGGCTCGCGTCTCGGGCCGCAGGTCGGCGAGGGCGGAGTGCGCGCCGGCCTCGAGTACCGGGTCCCACGGGATCCGGTGGACGGACGCGCAGCGGGACGCGAAGTGCTCCTCGAGACGGTCGAGCTCGAGCGGACCCGATCCGCGGACCGCGTTGACGACGGCGACCGCGTTCGCGACGAGGTCGTGGTGCCCGTGCTGGTCCAGCCAGTCGAGGGTCATCGCCGCGACGCGCCCGCCGTCCAGGGCCGGCGGCATGACGACGACGAGCTGGTCGGCCTCCTCGAGGATGCCCTGGATGGCGTCGTCGAGGATGCCGGTACCGGTGTCGACGAGGACGAGGTTGTAGTGCCGGTCGAGCGTGTCGACCAGGTGCCGGTAGTCCTGCGAGCCGAGGGCCAGCGTGATCCGCGGGTCGTCGTCGGACGCGACCACCTCGAGCCGGCTCACCGGGTCCTGCGAGGTGAACGCGCGGATCTGTGAGTACCGCTCCACCCAGGTGCGCTCGGCCAGCAGGTCGGTTGCCGAGTACTGCGTCTCGCGGGGCAGCCGCATGCCCAGGCTGCCGGCGTCGGGGTTCGCGTCGAGGGCGACGACCCGGTCGCCGCGATGGGTGGCGAAGGTGTGGCCGAGCATCAGCGTGGTCGTCGTCTTGCCGGCGCCGCCCTTCCGGGAGAGGACGACGATGCGGCGGGACCCGTCGATCCGCGTCCGGACCCGCTGGAGCAGGGCGTCCTCGCGGCGCTCGCGGTTGCTCGGGCCCGGGTTGACGTGCCCGCCGGTCACGGCGAAGACGCTGCGGCGCCACCCGTGTCGAGGAGTACGCGGCTGGGCCCGCAGCAGGAAGCGTTCGGTGAGCTCGTCCGCCGTGCGGGTGAACACCGGGGCCGACACCGTTGCCGGGACCGACGCCGTGGCCGGGGCGGACGAGGCGACGGCCGACGCATACGGCATCGGGGAGGCGGCCATCGCTGTCGGGTGGGTGGTGGGATCCGATCCGGACATCGGGATCTCCTCGGGCTGGAGGCGGTACGGGGTGCCCACGGTCGATGGGCGGGTTCGGTGACGCCGGAGCGGTCGGACCGCGGCAGCGACGATGCGGCGGAGGATGCCGCCGACCAGCCAGGCGAGGCCCAGCAGAGGCAGCGGCAACAAGACGAGGGACAGAGCCGCCAGGGTGATACCGGCCAGGTCGCGAGCGTCGATCGAAGCCTGCAGTTGCGTCCATTCGCGGCTCATCGCGTCGACCACCTGAGCCGTGATCGAGGGCGCGTTCCACAGCATGAACGCGAGGATCCCGACCATGATCGGCCCGGTGACCACCACCCAGAGGGTGACGACGACCCGCGCCGAGCGGCGCAGTTCGGCGACCTTCGGGTGGGTCTGACGCCCCGGAACGGCACTGCGGAGGATCGGGCCGATGCGCCCGAACAGGTCGGGCACGCCGACGAGGTCTGCGACGACGAAGTATCCGTCGAGGCGACCGAGCGGGAGCAGCTGCTGGAGCGCCTCGATGTGGACGAAGACGATGGCGAGCAGGACCGCCGGCGACTGCGTGTGCGCATACACCGCCGTCAGCCCGGCGATCGTCAGGGCGTTGAAGTAGACGCCGCCGAGGTCGGTGCGGACCCGGCCGACGCGACCGAGGCGGTAGGACTGGGTGACGTCGGTGAAGAAGGCGGGGTAGACGATGTAGACCGCGACGCCGATCTTTCCGGGCGTCGCGCCGCCGTAGCGGCAGGCGGCCGCGTGGCCGAGCTCGTGGACGACCGTGGCGCCGAGCAGGATCCCGATCACGGAGAGCAGCATCGGCGGGTCGACGAGGATCGAGCCGACGGCGCCGGTCAGGTTGGCCTGGCGCAGCAGCCAGACGTCCGCGACGACGAGCCCGACGATCCCGAGCACGACGACCGGTCCGTAGAAGAACGGCGCGAGCAGGCGCGCGAGGAGCCGCGTGGCCGAGGCGGGGATGAGGGTGCCGCGGAACCGGAGCGCCAGCAACGGGTTCGCGCGGGGAAGGAGACGAGCGGGAGGCGCCGTCGGGGCGGGGGGAGCGGGCAGCGGCGCCTCCCGCGGTTCCGGTGCCGGTCGCGGTTCCCGCGCTTCCGGCGCGGGGCGGGGTGGTGCGGGGGCGGTCGCGAGGGGGAGCCCGAACGAGACGTGCTCACCGGGGTCGTCGGCCACGGCCTCGGCGGCGATGCCCATGGGGCGCAGCTTGGCGGTGACGAGGAACTGGACGCCCTCGGCGTCGAGCGCGCGGCCGTACTCCTGGCTCACCCGTCCGGCGATCTCCTCCATGCTGCTGCGCCCGTCGAGGTGCGACGCGACGACGAAGAGCAGACGCGACACGTGCAGCACCTGCTGGTCGGCTCGCACGATGAGGTAGTGCGGCTCGGTGAACCCCGAGCCCTGGTACTCGCCGAGCAGCGAGACGCCCGGCGCGAGCGTGGGCGCCAGGAGTGTGGGGTTGGTCATCGGCGTCGAGTCCTTCGTGCTGGTGTCGAGGTGGCGTCGAGGTTCGGGTATGCGTGGGGCAGCGGTGTGGGTGCCCACCACGCGAGCGGAGGCCGAGCCATCTCCCGATCGGCTCGGCCTCCGCCGTGGTGCGTGCGCTGAAGCGCCGGGTCAGCTCTGGCTGACGCCGATGAGCTGGTTGGCCGACGCGTACGCGACGGAACCGAACGTGCCCGCGTTCACGGCGAGCGCGAGGTTGACCGCGGTGATGTTGGCGATGTTGATCCACGCCAGCGTCTCCCGCGACGGCAGGAGCTCGACCGTGGTGGCCTCGAGCTCGGCAACGGAGATGGTGTCCATGTTTCCCCCCTTCCGAGGTGTTCAGAGTGGCCGTGTGACTGGCCGGTCGGACCTGCTTGACGTAGCCGCATACGGGCTCGTCGTCAGGACTGCGAGACCAGAACGGCCTGGTTCGCCGAGGCGCCGGCGGCGCTGAGCAGCGTGTAGGTGTTCTGCGCGAGCGCGACGTTGGTGGCGGAGACGTTGGCCCAGTTGAAGAAGGCGAGCGTCTCGCGCGACGGCAGCAGCTCGACCTCCTCGCGAGCGAGCTCCTCACGGGTGATGAAGGTCATGGTGTTCACCTCCTTCCGGACGTTGGTTCGGATGTGTGTCGGATGTTGACGAGTTCCATGGAACCGGGAGCCCGTCACCGGACCGTGGACCGCGACGCGACGGTCCCGCTGCGGTACCGCGACCGTCCCGCTGCCGTACCGCTCCCTCGTCGTCACCGCGGCGCGGACCGCGGCGTGCGCCCGTCGGCACGCGGCCGTGACCCGGGCGTCGACCGGGCGTCACGTCAGCGTGTCGGGATCGTCACGGCGGCGTGAGCGCGGCGTCACCGTGGCGTCACGACGTCCAGCGAACGTGCGGGAAAGCCACAACCAGCGCTCGTATCTCCGCTCCCCGCTCACCGCTCCTGCTTCACGTGTCCAACCCGGTCGACCACACTCCTCGAGACGGCGCACGCACGGCCGAGCTCGCCGGTCGGCATCGCGGGACGGCACGAGGTGAGCACGCGACCTGAACGACAACGACTGGGCCAGACTCACCAGACCGGCGCGGAGATCGGTGGGGTGGCCAACACGGAGCGGTGTGCGACACACCGCTCGGGGACCCGTCGAGGACTGAGAATGCCTGTAGTTGACCTTTCCGCGAACCACCACTGGTCGATCCGCCTGCTCGGCGGTTTCGGCCTCTCCGGGCCCGAGGGCCGGGTCGAGGTGCCGCCCGCCGGCCAGCGACTCGTCGCCTACCTCGCCATCCAGGGCCATCCGGTGCGGCGTTCGACCGTCGCGGCCGCGATCTGGCCGGACGTCGACGAGACCAGGGCCCGGGCCAACCTGCGCTCGACCGTGTGCCGGCTGGGCGCCCTGGCGCCGGTCGTCGACGCGACCGCCGCCTCACTGACCATCGGTCCCGACGTCATCGTCGACGTCGACGACCTGCAGGAGCAGGTCCGGGCGGCGCGGGCCGGGACCGAGCACCCGAGCGCTGCCCGTCCGGGGTTCGACCTCGAGCTGCTGCCCGGCTGGGAGGAGGAGTGGGTCGAGCTCGAACGCGAGCGTGTACGCCAGCTGGAGCTCCACCTGCTCGACGTGGTCGTCAGCACGAGCGTCGAGGAGGGCCGTCACGGTGACGGGGTGGACGCCGCCCTGCGGGCGATCCGCCTCGACCCGTGGCGCGAGTCCTCGCACGCGGGCCTGTTGCGCGCGCTGCTGGCCGGTGGCAACCGGGCCGCGGCCATCGCCCACTTCCGCCGGTTCGCCGCGCAGATGCGCGAGGAGCTCGGCCTCTCGCCGTCCCGGGACCTCCTCGAGGTGGTCGGCGAGATCCTCCCCGCTCGCCCGGCCCGCCGCGCCTGACGCCCGCGCCGGCGACGCCGCTAGAGTCCGGCGGGTGGACTCGCCCGAGGGAACGGCGTCGCTGGGACCGCTCGAGGAACTGCTCACGGTCCTCGCACCCAGGGCGCGACGATCACGGCCGACAGGGCGCCGGCGCGAATCGCCTGACGCCGGTTGCGGATGATCAGGAACGCATACGCGGGCGCCACCCAGAGGACGAAGTCGGGCCTCGCGAGCACCGCCAGACCGAGGGCCACGCCGCTCTTCGGGTAGTCCTCGACCAGCACGTAGTAGACGCCCGCCAGGAGCACCGCGACGGCGATCTGGGTCTCCATGCCGGCGACGCCGAAGAAGACCTGGTTCTGGTCCAGCGCCAGATAGGCGAGGACGAGCGCCGTCGGCCAGCGCCCCACCCCGAGCTCGCCGGCGATCCGGTAGGCGTAGACCGCGGCGGCCGCGAAGGAGGCCAGGGAGACCAGGCGGATCAGCAGGAAGCCGCCGCCGTGGTAGATCAACTCGCCGGGCATCGGCACCAGCACCGAGAGGGCCGAGGTGAACCCCTGGACGTGGCCGTCACCCAGGTTGTGGACCAGCCCGAACCCGTCCGCCAGGTTCTTGTCGAACTTGATCGTGATCATCGCGTCGTCGAGCCGCCGGTCGGTGAGCGCCCAGAAGACGATCCGCGCGATCAGGCCGACGACGATGAACGCCGACGAGCATCGGGTTCTCGCGGGTGTAGGTCCACGCGCGAGCCCACGCCCGGCTCATTCGCGACCCGGAGGGCGGGGCGGCGGCAGGCTCGGATGCGCCCTTTGGGGCGACGTCGGTCTGGGTATCGGTTGGGGTCACTGTCCGCACACGGTCACCTTGCCGTCGGCGCTCACCTGCAGCTCCCACGGCCGTCCCGACCGGTCGCGCGGGATATCGAGGCGGGCCGCGCCGCGCAATGTAGCGACGTGAACCGGGAATGAGGCCGACGCGAATCGCCTCAGCCGAAGTTCCGCGGTGACCCCGCTCGCTGCGTCCAGCAGCGCTCCACCGGGCGGCAGCGTGACCATGGCCGGGTCGCCCCCGGTCGGCTGGACCGTCGCGCAGTCCGTCGCCCGTGGAAGGTTCGCGAGCGGCCGGTAGCTGACCGGGAGTGCGGCGGCGAGGACCTTGTCCGCGTCCGCGCGCGCCACCTCGGGAGCTGCTTCGAGCTCATCCGGTGAGTAGGCCGGCGAGCCGAAGTCGTCGGCGGCGGAGAGGTACGGACCGGCGACGACGTAGCCGAAGTACTCGAAGCCGGAGTTCTCCGGGGTGAGGACGAAATCCGGGTCGACTCCGTCGCGGGCGATCTCGAGAGCGGCGAGGTCGCTGCGGACGATCGAAGTCGCGACCCGGTAAGCGTCGTAGGAGTCGTGCAGGGTGGAGAAGTTGGCCGCGGTCGCGGCCGCCGCGATCGCGAAGACGGGGGCCAGGATTCGCCAGGACCGCCAGTCCGGCCGCCACCCGGGGAGCTGCCCCGCCAGGAAGTCGGCGGCGATCATCAGCAGGAAGACCGCGCCGACGTACTGGTATCGAGACGCGTCCGGCGGGCGACCGAGGCCGGCGTTCGCTGCGGTCAGAAGCCAGAAGGCGAGGCCGGCAGCCAGCGGGATGAGAACCCGGCCCCTGCCCCGCGGACGTTTCAGCAGGCCCCAGACCGCGATTGCCCCCAGTCCGACAAGGAGGCTGCGTCCCCAGTCGAGCCCGCCGTTGCCTCCCAGCAGGATCGGCGTGCCGATCCCGAAGAGCGACGCGAGGCTGCTGGCGAACCCGTCGAGGATGTAGGCCGGGCTGGTCGCGACGTTGTCGAATGACAGCGAGCTCGCGCCGGTCTCCCCCCAGCCGGCGTACCAGAGCAGGTAGACGACGATGGGCGTGACCACCACCCACGCTCGGCGCCAGGGCCCACGGTCGAGCGCGATCATCACCGCGCAGGCAGCGGCGAAGGCGAAGGCGATCTCCGCGAAGGCGAGCGAGGCGAGCAGAAGAACGCAGGCCAGGACGTCGCCTCGGGTATCGCGGCGCTCGAACGCGAGCAGCGCGCCGAGCCCGAATGCCATCGAGCCGAAGTAACAGATCTGGAACACGTTGAGGAGGTCCTCGTAGGCGGTCCCCATGAACAGGATCGGGAGGACGCCGGCGAGGGCGAGCCATTCCCCGACCCGGGCGCGGATGTAGATGAAGAGGAGGACGACGCTCGTCAGGAACAGGGAGGTCGAGGCGATCGCGTAGGGGACCTGGCTGTCCATGCCGAAGGTCGATTCGATCGCCTTCCAGAGGGCGGCCGGCCCCGCGATGAGATGGCGGGCGTGGGGGTTGAGAAATGCGTCCGCATTGAAACCGCGGCGGTGGAGCAGCAGGTCCCAGTCGTCGATGAAGAAGGTGAGGTGTGACCGCCAGGCGACCAGCAGGATTCCCGAGGTGGCAACGCCGATCGCGAGCAGGACCCAGGGAAGCCGGGTGCGCCACGCGTCGCGGGCGACGCGAGCCGCCATCAGCCCGACGCCCTGCAGGCGACGACTGGCCCGCCGCCCGAGAGCTGGACTGCCCAGGGCTGAGGCGAGCGGTCCGGCTGGATGCGAAGCTGCTGCTGCGTCCCCCGGGGCAGCGTGCCCAGCGAGACGGGGAAGCTCTCCGACGAGAACCGGTGGAGTGCCACGGTGGTGCCGGTCGAGCTTGCGGTCAGCAGTACCCCCTGCGGTGGCAGCGCGATCACCGCCGGCTGCAGCTCGGGGTGGACCGTGACGCACCCGGTTGCCGGCGCATCCGGGGCGGGGACGAGGGCAACGCGCAGTGCGAGAGCCGAGACCATGTCTCCGGCCACCTGGCCGGCCTCGGGGGCGCTCTGCAGCTCGGCCGCCGTATACGCGGGCGAACCGAAGGCGTCGACTGCGGAGAGGTAGGAGCCCGCGCCCAGCAAGCCGAGGTAGTCCACGCCGGAGTTCTCCTGGGTGAGTTCGAGATCCGGGGAGACCGTGTCACGCGCCAGCTCGAGCGCCGCGAGCCCTCCGCGCTGCTGCTGCGCGATCCCCTCGAGCCCGTGAGCGGCGTCCTTGAGCCGCGAAAGGTTCGCCAGGCTCGCCGCGAGCGCGACCGCAAGGACCGCCACGGTCACCCAGCGGCGTGGCTCCACCCCTCGGGCGAGCTCCGCCGCGACGAGGACGAGGCCAACCACCCCGATGTACTGGTAGCGGCCCGCCGTCGGAGGCCCGAACACCGAGGTGTTGAGACCGGTCAGGGCCCAGAAGCCCACCAACACGGTGAGCGCAACGAGAAACTGGCCGGGGATCCGGCCCAGCCGGTGCAGCCGCCAGGCGGCGACAACGACTCCGAGCACCAGCAGCGGGCGGCCCCAATCCAGCGAGCTGGCGCGGAACGGCTCGGCGGGCACGTTCAGGCCGATCCAGGACGACAGGCTCGAGCTCACTCCGTCGAGCACGTAGCTCGGCACGTTCGCGGCGTTGTGGAGGGAGACGAACGTGTCCGCGGTGTGCCCCCAGCCCAGGTACCAGATCACCCAGAGGACCGCCGGCACGGCGGGAACGAATGCACGCTGCCAGCGGTCGCGGTCGAGGCCCACGGAAACGGCGGCGGCAGCCACGAAGGGAATCCCCACATCCGAGAAGAGAAGCGAGGCGACCAGGAGCGCGGTCGCGGCGAGGTCGCGGCCGCGGCTGGTGCGATCGAGGCAGAGCAGTGCACCAAGTCCGCAGGCGACCGAGCCGAAGAACCCGATCTGGTACGGGAAGAGGAGGTCGTCCCAGGACGGGCCCAGGAAGAGGATCGGGAGGATCGCCGCCAGGGCCAGCCATTCACCGGCGCGGAGACGCACGTAGATGAAGAGGAGTCCGACGCTCACCAGAAACCCCAGCACCGCCACCACCTGGTACGAGCGCGGCGAGGACATCCCGAAGACCGCGAGCTGGACCTTGTAGAGCAGGATCGGAAACGTCGAGAGGTGCTCGACCGCCGGGTCTAGGAAGGTGCCGACGCTCCAGCCGCGGCGATGCAGGAGAAAGTCCCATTCGTCGCGCCAGAAGGTGAGCCGCGAGAGCCAGTGGAGCAGCAGGATGGCCGAGACCAGCATCGCGCCGGCCGCGAGCACGACGGCGGGATGCTCACGTATGCGGCGAGCGGTCTTCTCCACTGCGGCGGAACCCTACGTGCTCATGAGCAGGGATTTCCCGGACAGTGAGTAGCCTGCGTCGGTGCCGACGGGACCGGTCATCATCGAGGCGCGGAGTGTCCAGAAGGACTTCAGGATCCCGACGCACCGCATCGACTCGTTCAAGGAACGCGTCGTCCATCCGTTCTCGAGTGCCACCTATCGAACGCTCCACGCGCTCCGCGGCGTCTCCTTCGACATCAACCAAGGCGAGTTCTTCGGGATCGTCGGCCGCAACGGGTCGGGCAAGAGCACCCTGCTCAAGATCCTCGCCAGCATCTACCGGGCAGATGCGGGCTCGATTCGGATGGCGGGGCGCCTGGCTCCGTTCATCGAGCTCGGAGTCGGCTTCAACCCCGATCTGACCGCACGGGAGAACGTCACCTTGAACGGCGTGATGATGGGTCTGTCGGGGCGAGAGGCCCGCCGCCGCCTTGATGCCGTTCTCGACTTCGCCGAGCTCGACGAGTTCGTGGACCTGAAGCTGAAGAACTACTCGTCCGGGATGCTCGTCCGCCTCGCCTTCTCCGTGATGATCCAGGCGGAGGCCGACATTCTGCTCATCGACGAGGTCCTCGCGGTCGGCGACGCGGCTTTCCAGCAGAAGTGCCGGGACGTGTTCGCCGACATGAAGGACGGCGGCCGCACCATCGTGCTCGTCACCCACGACATGACGGCGGTGCAGCGCTACTGCCACCGCGCGATGCTGCTCGACGAAGGCGAGGTCCGCTTTCTCGGAGACCCGGAGGAGGCGGGAAGGCAGTACTTCCGGATGAACTTCGAGAGGCGCAGGGTCACGCTGGACGGCGACCGCGAGGTTGTCATCGTTCCCGATTTCCTCGCCCGCGTCTCGGAGGCCTGGCTGGAGGATGCGAGCGGCGAGCGCATCACCAACGTCGAGACGGACCAGCCGATCCGGCTGAACGCCGTGATCGAGGCGCGCCAGGACCTGGCGAACCCCGGCCTCGGGATTCAGGTGAACAACGCCGACGGCGTGCACGTCTTCGAGTTCACGAAGAAGCTGGACGAGAGCGGGGACACCACGCTCGGGGCCGGCGAGAGGGTGCGGATCGCGGCCACGATCGAGAATCCCCTGGCGCCGGGGCGCTATGCGATCGTCTGCTGGGTCGCCGTCCTGCGCAACAACGAGGAGACGGCGCAGCAGGCGATGAAGCTCCTCAACTTCGTTGTCTTCGGCATGGCGAGGGGCCAGGGGATCGTCTCCGTTCCCGGCGAGCTCGACGTCGGGCTGGAGCGCGAGCCCGCACCCGAGAGGAATGCGTGAACGCCCAGCCCGAGCGGCTCGAGCTGCGGGTGGTGACCGGGCCGTCGGCGCTCGGCGGCGGTTGGAAGCGGTTCGGAGAGCTGCTGTATCTGATCTCGGTCACGGAGTTCAAGAAGACGTACTTCGGCACCGTCCTCGGGTACCTCTGGTCGTTGCTGAGGCCGCTGCTGCTCTTCGCCGTCCTGCTCTTCGTCTTCACGAAGATCGTTCGGCTCGGCTCCGGCGTTCCGAACTATCCGGTGCTGCTGCTGATGAACGTCGTCCTCTTCGGCTTCTTCTCGGAGGCGACCACCACCGCCGTGATGTCGGTCGTGAATCAGGAGAGCGTCGTCCGCAAGACCCAGTTCCCCCGCCTGGTTATCCCGCTGTCCGTCGTGATCACCAGCCTCTTCAACCTAGGTCTCAACCTGATCGTCGTGCTGATCTTCGTCCTCGCCTTCGGCGTCACGCCGATGTGGACCTGGCTCCTCTTCCCTCTGGTGCTCGTTGCGCTCTTCGTCTTCGCCACCGCCGTGGCGACGCTGCTCTCCTCGCTCTACGTGCGCTTCCGCGACACCGCGATCATCTGGTCGGTGGTCGTCTCGGCGCTCTTCTACGCGACGCCGGTGATCTATCCGATCGAGGTCGTGCCCGAGCGCTACCGCGACCTGATCATGCTCAACCCGCTCAGCCCGCTCTTCGAGCAGGCGCGCAAGTGGGTGATCGACCCCGATGCCCCCGGCGCGGTGAGCGCCGCCGGCGGCTGGACGCATCTGCTCCCCGCGTTCGCGATCTTCGTCGTTACCTGCGTGCTCGGCGCCTGGTACTTCAACCGGGAGGCGCCGCGCATCGCCGAGGAGCTCTAGGAGCTCCCGCCGGCGATCTCGGCGAACGCGTCCCATGCCGGCTTCGGGGTGCCGTCTACGGTGAACAGGCCGCAGTGGCCGACCCAGAGCGGGCCGGGCGTGTCCGAGAGCGAGTACCAGATGACACCCGCGATCCCGAGGCGGCCGCGGTTCTCGGAGGCGAGCTCGAAGATCTGCTTCACGTAGTCGGCCTGGCCCTGCGGGCCGACGACGAGACCCGGTGGACGGCCCTCCGACGCCCAGCCGACCTCCGTGATCCAGATCGGCTTGTCCCCGTCTCCGTTGCGGTCCATGAGGGAGCGCAGCAGCGCAGTCGAGTCGATGGCGCGTTGGGGGTTCGCGGCGTACGGATGGACAGCCGCGGCGTCGAACAGCCGGCCGCCGCCGTGCTGATAGACCTGGGTGAGGAAGGACACCATCGTGATGTCCCCGCGCGGGGTGGGGAAGAGCCCGCCGAGAAGCACTTTGGCACGGGCATCCGCCGAGTGGACGGTCCTCGCGAATCCCCGGAGAAGATCAACGTACCCGACCGCGTTCGGAATGGGCTTCCAGAACAGCTTCGAGTTCGGTTCGTTCCAAAGCTGCCATTCGGCGATCGGCATCACCGGCAGGCTCGGATGCTCCTTCCAGAACGTGCCCCCCGCGCCATAGCGCTCGACGGCGGCGCGCACGAAGTCCTCGAACTGGGGCTGCACAGAGCCGAGTGGGGGCTGCTCGGCACGCGGTTCGGCCCAGGCTGGGGAGCCGTACACGGTCGCGAGCACCTGGATCCCGTGAAGGGCGGCGCCGGCCATCACGAGGTCGTAGTGGCTCCAGTCGTAGGAGGCGTTTGCATCCGGCTGGACCACCCCCCAGGCCAGGTTGATGCGAAGCGTCCCGACGCCGCCCTGGCCGATGCGCGCGAGCAGCGCGCCGTCCGGAAGCGGCTCGGCGCTGATCACCCCATAGAAGGGGTCGTTGGCCCTCGAGCTGCCGCCGTTGGTGCTCTTGTCACCGCTTCCACCTCCGCTTCCGCCGCAGCCGGCGACCGCGGCGACGCAGATCAGGGTCAGGAGTGCGACCGCGGACCGCGGGCGCACGTTGCTCAGTGCTCCAGCACGAGGCCGAGGAAGCGCTTGGTGCGCTCCTCCTTCGGGTTCTCGATCACGTCCCTCGCCGGGCCCTCCTCGACGATCACGCCGCCGTCCATGAAGACGACCCGATCGCCGACGTCGCGGGCGAACGCGATCTCGTGGGTTACGACGATCATCGTCATCCCCTCCTCGGCCAGCGCCCGCATCACGTCGAGCACCTCCTTGACCAGCTCGGGGTCGAGCGCGCTGGTCACCTCGTCGAACAGCATCAGCTTGGGCTGCATGGCGAGCGCCCGCGCGATCGCGACCCGTTGCTGCTGCCCTCCGGAGAGGCGGGCGGGGTACTCGTCGACCTTGTCCGCCAAGCCGACCCGCTGGAGCAGCTCGCGGGCTTCTTCAATCGCATCACGCTTGTGGACGCCCTTTACGCGGATCGGCGCCTCGATCACGTTGCCGAGCGCGGTCATGTGGGGGAAGAGGTTGAAGCTCTGGAAGACCATGCCGATCTCGGCGCGCTTGCGGGCCACCTCCGACTCCCGCAGCTCGTAGAGCTTTCCCTTCTTCTGGCGGTAGCCGACCAGCTCGCCGTCGACCGAGAGGCGCCCGCCATCGATGTTCTCCAGGTGATTGACGCAGCGCAGGAAGGTGGACTTGCCAGAGCCCGACGGTCCGATCATGCAGACGACCTCCTTCGGGGCGACGTCGAGCCACAGGCCCTTGAGCACCTCGAGCCGGCCGAACCGCTTGTGCACAGCTTCCGCTTTCACCATCGGCTCGCTCATCACTTGCGCTCCGGGATCACCGGTGGACCCTGGTCCTGGGTCGCGAGGTCGTCGTGCCGCCCGGCGATGCCCCGGAACACACGCTCGATCAGCGTCGCCGACTGCGCTCCGGGCCCGCCGCGCCCGTAGTGCCGCTCCAGGTAGTACTGGCCGATCGACATGACCGTGGTCGCGGCCAGGTACCAGATCGAGGCGACGATCAGCAGCGGGATCACCTTGTAGTTCACCGAGTAGATCAGCGTCACCGTGTAGAGAAGCTCCTTCACCGCGATCACGTAGACCAGCGAGCTGTTCTTCAGCATCGAGATCGTCTCGTTGCCGGTCGGCGGGATGATCACACGCATCGCCTGGGGGAGGACTACCCGGCGCATGGTCTGGCCCTGGGTCATCCCGACCGCCTTGGCACCGTCGAATTGCCCCTCATCGACCGAGATGATCCCGGCCCGGACGATCTCCGACATATAGGCGCCCTCGTTCAGCCCGAGCGCGAGCATCCCCGCGAAGAACGGCGTGACCAGGTTGGTCCCGTTGATGTGGATGAACGAGGGCCCGAGGGGGATCCCAAGGCCGATCGTCGGGTACAGCGCGGCGATGTTGAAGAAGATCAGGATCTGCACCAGTAGCGGCGTACCGCGGAAGAACCAGATGTAGACCCAGCTCACGGTGCTCAACACGGGGTTCCTCGAGAGGCGCATCAGCGCGAGGATCACCCCGAGCACGATCCCGATCCCCATCCCGAGAACCGTCAGCTCGATCGTCAGGCGCAGGCCGTCCAGGACCCGGCTGTCGAACAGGTAGTTGCCGACCACCCCCCACTCGAAGCGGTCGTTGGTGACCGCGGAACGGATCAGGGAAGCGACGATCAGCAGGACGATCCCGGCCGCGATCCAACGGCCGATATGGCGGACCGGAACCGCCTCGATCTCGTCGGGCGGCTCCGGTCCTTGTGCCTTGGTCTCTACGCCGGGGGTAGCTGCCACCGGCTTCCCTTCTGGCTAGTCGATCGCCCCGTTGATTGTCGGGTTGGTGATCGCGATGCTCTGGAGTCCCCAGTAGTCGAGAATCTGCTTGTAGGTCCCGTCGGCCATCAGGGCCTTGACGGCCGCGAGCACGGGCTGCTGCAGGCCGCTGTCCTTGGCCATCGCGATCCCGTACGGCGCGTTCGCGATCGAGGGCGCCGGGCTGAGCTTGAACTGTCCGTCCGACTGCTTGACGGCGTAGTCGGCGGGCGGAGTGTCGGCGAAGCCCGCGTCGACGCGCCCGCTCGACAGCGCCAGGTTGACGCCGTTCTCGTCGGGGAAGACGCTGACGCTGACAGCCGGCTTGCCCGCGTCGGTGCACTTCTTGCTCTGCGCCGTCGCGTCATCGGCCTCGGTGGTGCCCTTCTCGGCGCCGACCTTCAGCCCGCAGATGTCGTCGATCGAGTTGATCGTGGGTCCCCCGTCGGCCTTGACGAAGAACGACTCTCCGGCCGTCGCGTAGGTGACGAAGTCGACCGTCTGCTCGCGCTCCTTGGTGTCCGTGAACGAGGACATGCCGAGGTTGTACTTGCCCGCGGAGAGGCCCGGGATGATGCTGTCGAAGGGCTGGTTGGACACCGATGCCTTCAGGCCCATCAGGTCCGCGATGGCCTTCGCCAGGTCCGGGTCCATGCCGATCACCGTCTTGCCGTCGGAGGCGATGAACTCGTCGGGCGCATAGGTCGCGTCCGCGGCTACCGTCAACTCACCGCTGTTCTTGACGTCCGCGGGGACCTGGCTCGCGATGGAGGGATCCTGCTGGACCGTGAAGGAGGCCGCCGTCAGCGTGCCACCGCTCGTGCCCGTGTTGTCGTTGTTGCTGCTGCCGCAGCCGGCGCCCAGGACGATTGCCCCGACCGCCATGACCGCCGCGAGGGCCGTAACTCGAAGTCTCATTTGGGTCGTTCCTTCCCTGGTCAATTTGGGAATGGGGTGCTTAGCGGAACATATACGAGAGTCATTGAGCCGAGATTGCCCGTGCCCACTACTTCATTTTCTGAAGTATCCTTGCGTGGGAGATGACCACCGAGCCGCTCCTCAATCGTCCCTGCGGCGGCCACTTCGAGAACGTCCTCGAGGCGATCGGCAACACCCCGCTGGTCGAGCTGCCGCGACTGACGCCCAAGCCGGAGGTCCGCCTCTGGGCGAAGCTCGAGGGCCGCAACCCGACCGGCTCGGTCAAGGACCGCGTCGCCAAGTACATGATCGAGGACGCCGAGGCCCGGGGCGCGATCAAGCCCGGGCACACGATCCTCGAGCCGACCTCGGGCAACACCGGCATCTCGCTCGGAATGATCTGCCAGCGCAAGGGCTACCCGCTGAAGGTGGTGATGCCCGACAACGTCACCGAGGAGCGCACCCAGCTGCTCCACATGTACGGCGCGGAGATCGTCTACTCGGAGGGCGCCAAGGGATCGAACGGCGCGGTCGAGCTGGCGCTGGAGATGGCCGGCAAGGACGCCTCCTACTACATGCCCTACCAGTACGGCAACGAGGCGAACCCGCGCGCGCACTACGAGGGCACGGCGAAGGAGATCCTCGACGAGCTCGACGAGGTGACCGCCTTCGTCGGCGGGCTCGGCACCGGCGGCACGCTGATGGGCAACGGCCGGCGCCTCAAGGAGGAGAACCCGGACACCAAGATCGTCGCCGCAGAGCCGATGCAGGGCGAGCTCGTCCAGGGCCTGCGCTCCCTCGACGACGGGTTCATCCCGCCGATCATCGACCTCACCCTGCTCGACCGGAAGATCCTGGTCTCCAACCGCGACGCGATCCTCTGGACGCGGAAGCTCCTGCATGAGGAGGGCATGTTCGCCGGGGTCTCCGCCGGCGCGATCGCCTACGTAGCGCACCGGATCGCCTCGGAGCTCGACGAGGGCAACGTCGTCTTCCTGGTCCCCGACGACGGCTGGAAGTACCTCTCCTCGGGCGTCTACACCAAGCCCATCGAAGAGCTCGAGGACATCGACTCCACCGTGTGGTGGTAGCCCGGCTCTCGTAGCCTTTCCCCTCGATGACCGATCCGGACGCACTGAAGCGCGTCGTCGCGCGCGTCGAGGACCTGGCGGCCGACTATGAGCCGCCGACCTTCGAGGAGGTGCCGCATCCCGACGCGGCCCTCTTCCTCGCCGCGATCGACCACCAGACCGGCTACACGGAGCCCCACGAGGTCGATGGCGAGGGCCCGTACGAGGGCAGCGCCCTGCTCTGGGCGCTCGGCCTCCGCGCCGAGAGACGCGCCCCGGGCGCGCTCACGGCACGCTCTCTGCTGGGGGTTCCCGCAGAGGCGATCGCCGCGGTCTTTCGCGCCGGCCAGGACACGCTGCACGATCCGGAACGGCGCGCGAAGCTCTGGGACGACCTCGCCAAGGGGATGCTGAAGGACTACGGCGGCCAGGCCGAGGCGCTGATCGAGGCCTCGGGCGGGAGGCTGGGCGGCCAGGGCGGAGTCCTCTTCCGGCTCAGCCAATTCGACGCCTTCGCCGACCCGCTCCGCAAGAAGTCCTTCCTCGTCGCCAAGATCTGGGAGCGGCGCGGCTGGCTCGAGGTTTCTGACCCCGAGAACTGGGAGGTCTCGTCCGACAACGTTCTGATGCGGCTCGCCCTGCGCTCCGGATTGGTCCCGCAGGGCGACGTCGAGGAGGTCCGGGAGGCGACCCGTGATGCCTTCAAGCAGGTGGCCGAGGACGCCGGCATCTCACCCCCGATACTCGATGATCTGCTCTGGGAGAAGGGCCGCGAGAACCCCGATCTGATCGGCGAAGAAGCTGGTGACCTGACCGAGCCGCCGAGGCGCGAGGGCATCGTCTTCTACTGATGCGGGTCACCAGACAGGTCTACGACGGGATGGTCGAGCACGCCCGGGAGGAGTCGCCGAACGAGTGCTGCGGGATCGTCGGTGGGAAGGACGGCGATGCCACCACCCTCTACCGCGCGACCAACGCCGAGCACAGCCCCCTTCGCTACACGCTCGATCCCAACGACCTCTTCCGGATCATGTTCCGGGAGATCCCGGAGAACGGCGAGGAGATGCTCGCGATCTACCACTCCCACACCGCGAGTCCCGCCTATCCCTCGCAGACCGACATCAACCTCGCCACCTATCCCGACTCGATCTACCTGATCCTGTCGCTGGCAGAGGGGGAGGAGCCCCTCCGCGGCTTCCGCATCGACGACGGCGAGGTCAGTGAGGTCGAGCTGATTATTCGAGGGTCCTCCGAGGCGTAGCCGAGGTGGAACCCGTTTTTACGGCGAAGCCGTGAACCAGTCCCCGCTCACCTGCCCGCGTTGTGCCATTCCCCATTCGATGGACGAGCGGTTCTGCCGCAACTGTGGGATGCCGCTGGTCTACGCGGGCACGCGCGAGGAGGAGCCGATCACCGAGGCGCACGAGCGGGCCCGGAAGGTCAGGCCCCAGTACGCCCACGGGGACCTGCTGCGCGTCACCGGCGCTCGCAGCCTCGCCGACGGCGAGATGATCCAGTCGATCCTGCTCGACAACGGGATCCCGTCGATGCTGCGGCGAACGCGCGGCTTCGATGTGCCCGACTTTCTCGCCGGCGGTCCCCGCGACGTGCTGGTGCCGGAATCCGGCTACGAGGCGGCACGTGAGCTGCTCGCCGGCAGCGCCCTGCTGACGGCCGAACACCCGCCGGAGCGGCTACCCGGCGTCGGGTCGCCAGCGCGGCTCGCGCTGGGACTGATCGCGGCGGTGGGAGTTGCCGCTGTGATCGTCTACCTCTTCTACCTCGCGTTCGGCTGATCGCCGGGGCGTCGTCGCGTCGAAGCTGAAGTCGGTGTCGAGGTCCAGGTTGAGGTCGAGGTCCGGCCGCTGCAGGACGTCGCTCGGCGACTCGTCCAGGGAATCCGCCGGATAGAGGATGTCCTCCAGGTGCAGGCGCCAGGCGCGCTCGATGTCCCGCATTCGTGACTCGAACGCCAGCTCGAGGCTGCCGCGAGGGCCCTCGCGGTGGAGTCGCGACGCCATCCTGACGCAGGCGTCCGGGCCGGAGTGGCGTTCGAGCATGTCGAACACCGTCCCGCCGAGGATCAGCGCGTCGCGACGGGTGGGAGGGAACGCCGGACGATCGCCCTCGCGCAGCCGCGTGATCACGGCGGCCCGGAAGAGGCCGGTCTGTCCGGTGAAGTACTGGGAGGCGCCCTCGATCAGCCAGGCCCAGCGCAGGTAGGCGAGGAACCGCTTCGGCGTCCACATGGGCGGCAGCGCAGGGTTGTTGGCCGCCAGCACGATCTGGCAGTACATGCGCTCGGCGGTGCCGCGCAGAGCTCGCAGCGAGTCCTCCCCGGCGGCGCGCCGCTCCAACCAGAAGTCGTTGAGGGTGTGGATCTCGCCGTCCATCGGCCAGCCCGCCAGATAGCGCCGCGCGGCGGGGGCGGCCGACCAGCGGACGGCCGGCAGCAGTGGGTGCGCGGCAGAGAGCCAGGCGGGGTTGTCGTGGATGACCACGGTGACGTTGCCGGGTGCCACCTCGAATCTGTCCTCGAGCCGGAGCCGGAGATCCTCGAGCGCGTCGAGGACCCGGTGGGCGCAGGCGAGGTCGGCGTCGTCGTGGCGCGCGGTGAAGCTCAGAGAGTCGGTCTCGATCCAGGTCATGCCGGCGGCGCAGTTGAGGCTACTCGGGGTATCCGGCGGTGTTTGCAGCCGACGCTCGTGTTGAGGCTACTCTGGCGCTCCGGCGGCACGGGCACGTTCCAGATCGAGCTCCGTGCGGACGCCCATGCTCATCAGGGCGTCGTGTGCCTCCTCCAGGCTCGCAGCGGGGGAGACAGCCGTCGCGAGCGGAATGGCCGAGTTGGCGGCCTCCACCGGATCGAAGAAGAACGTCAGCGCTCCGAGCGAGGTGAGCTCGACCGTCCGCCTACCGCCGCGGATGGGGACCGTGCCGCGCTCGCCGCGGGCGCAGCGGACCGCCATCAGGCTCGCCTCGGTCGGTACGACCTCGGCGGCCGACTCGACCAGATCGCCGGCCTCCGGCGTCAGTCCCCAGGCGCCGAGGAGTGCGTCGGCGGACTGCAGCTCGGTGATTCGCGCGAGCACCTCTTCCGGCGTGAGCTCGCCGTCGCAGCCGGGTCCGTAGACCGCCGCGAGGACCTCGCCGCTCCAGTCGCGCTCGGGGCGCTCGGTCCCACGCGCCAGGATCAGCCCCGCGGCGAGGACGATCGCGTCGCAGAGCGGGCTCGCAAGGCCTGCCTCGTGACCGTGGGCGAGAACGTCGCCCCCGACGTCGAGCAGGACGATGCAGTCGCAGTCGAGCTCCCCGGCCGCCTCGGCGAGCCCCTTTGCAAGCGCGGCCGGGCCCCGTGTGATGTCGAGCAGCAGCACGCCCTTCCCGAGATGGGCCGCCATCTTCGATTCCGAGAACTCGACTCCGTCGATGCTCGTCGTCCCGCCTTCGGTCTGCACGGCGGCCGACCCGCAGGGCCGTCCGCCGCGGATCTCCTCCAGCGAGCGGGGTCCCGGGCGCGGGTCGATCGGGGAGCGCTCCCAGGCGACTCCGCCCAGCATCCACTCGGTGCCCAAGCCGTCCAGAAGCGTGCTGACCCCGAGGGCGCCGACCACGTCGCCGCCCCCGCCCATGCCGATCAGCAGGGCGCGGTTCGCTTCTTTCAGTGCCTGGAGAGCCGCTTTTTACGCCGGGACGAGCTCGCCCTGGCAGATCTCGCGGATCGCCTCGGCGGCCCGGTCGAACTCCTCGTCCGCCATCACGGGGGTGCCCTCGAAGGACAGATCGCGGTCGATCTCGACCCACGAGCGGCAGCCGTGGTGCTCGTCCTTGACGCGCACCGTGACCGGCCGTGGGATGCGGTGCACCCGCAAGAGCAGCACGTGGAGTGGATGGCGGCGCTTCCAGGAGAGGCGCTTCTGGGCGTAGTCCGAGGTCCAGACGTGGAACGGCGTCAGCGCCTCGACCACCCGGTGGTCGTCCGTCGTGAAATGGTCGGTGATCTCGGCCCAGGCACGGATCCGGACCCGGTCGGGCTGCGGAATGCCGCCGTCCTGGAGCAGCGCCCGCGGGGGCGGCTCCTCATCGGGCCAGACACCCTCCTCGAGGGCACGGCGGAGCTCCGGGTGGTGTGACTCGCGGACGAGATCGTTGCGCTGATGGTCGAACGTGGGGTAGAGGAAGAACTGCTCGTGCTCGACCTCGAAATGCTTGTTCTCCTCGCGGATGCCGCCCTTCCGGAGGGCGACGAGCTGCTCACCCTCGGCCAGCGCGCGGACGGTCACGGCCCACTCTTTGAACGCAATCGGCATGAGGTTAGGAAGTGATCGGAGTTGGATTCGGGAGGGGGCGGGGTACTGAATTCCGTGTACCCGAGCCCCCTCGGAGGCGCGCAGTCTAGAGGACGCCCCTCGCTTTGACAAGGCTTGTGTCTGTTTGTCACAAGCGCAAAGACTTAGTTGTAATAAGCCGTTCCCCCATTCCCATGCGGCATCCACTCTGGCTGACCGGCCAATCGGATTCTGTAAAAGACCGTCTCAGGAACTCGGTTCGGAGCCGAATCCACCGCCGCCGGGCGTCTCGATCCGGAGGCGATCGCCGGGACGAAGCTCGCCCTCGCCTTTCGCAGGGACCGGCTCTCCGTTCAGCAGGTCCCGCCCGCTCGCTCCCGCCGCCCCACCGTCCCGGCCGCGCGGCCGATGCCGGCGGCGCTCGCCGATCAGCGTGTAGCGCATCGGCTCGAGCGCCTCGAGCTCGCGCGCGACCCCGTCGCCGCCCCGGTGTCGGCCTGGGCCGCCGCTGCCGTGCCGCACCGAGAGCTCGACGACGCGCACGGGATAGTCGGTCTCGAGGGCCTCGATGGGAGTGTTGAGCGTGTTCGACATCGCGACATGCTCCGCGCTCGGTCCGTCGGCGTCCGGACAGGCGCCCTGGCCGCCGCCGATCGTCTCGTAGTAGGTCCAGCCCTCGGCGGCGAGCGTCAGGTTGTTCATCGTCCCCTGTCCGTTGGCACCGACGGGGGCGACTGCCGCCATGGCCTCGAAGACGAGGTCCGCCACCCGGCTCGAGGTCTCCACGTTGCCACCGACGACGGCGGCGGGAGATCGGGCGTTGACCAGGCAGCCGCCGGGAGCGCTCACCGTGACGGGGCGCCAGGCGCCCGCCGACGGAGGCGCGTCCGGGTCGCAGACGACGCGGACGGCGTAGAAGCAGGCCGCCTTGGTCACCGAGAGCGGGCAGTTGAGGTTCCCCTCGATCTGCCCGGCCGTCCCCTCGAAGTCGAGCTCCAAGGAGTCGCCGCTGACCCTCGCCCGGAGCCGCAGCGCGATGTCGCCGTCGATCCCTTCGAGCACGTCCTCGGCGGAGCTCTCGCCGTCCGGCATGCCGTCGAGCGCCGCGCGGGTTCGCCGCTCCGCGTAGTCCAGGATCTCGGTGGTGGCCGCGCGAAGCAGGTCCACGCCGTGGCGATCGGCCAGCTGCCGGAGCCGGCGGATCCCGGTCAGGTTGGCGGCGCGCTGGGCGCGCAGGTCGGCCAGCCGCTGCGCGGGGTTGCGCATCTGGAGCGCGAAATCGGAGAGGACCCGGTCGTCCGCGCGAGTGGGCGGGATCACAACGCCCTCCTCCTCGAGCGATCTCGAGAGTGCCGGCATGCCGCCCGGGGTGGGGCCCCCGATGTCGGCGTGGTGGGCGCGACTCGCAGAGAACCCGAGTAGCTCGCCGCCATGGAAGACGGGACTGATGAGCGTGATGTCGGGCAGATGGGTGCCGCCCCGGTAGGGGTCGTTGAGGATCCAGAGGTCGCCATCCTGGTGCTCCTCGTCGACGATGGCGGCGACGGCGTCGGGCATCGAGCCGAGGTGCACCGGGATGTGCTCCGCCTGCATGACGAGCTCTCCGCGGGAATCGAAGAGAGCCGTGGAGCAATCGTGGCGCTCGGTGATGTTCGGCGAGTGCGCGGATCGGATCAGGACCGCGCCCATCTCGTCGCAGGCCGCACGCAGTGCGCCCGTCATCACCTGCAGCGCGACGGGGTCGAGGCGACTCATGTCCGTACCGCCATGATCGTGCCCGCCTCGTCCACCGACGACTCCCAGCCCGGTGGCAGCACCAGCGTCGCCTCCGGCAGCTCGAAGACGCACGGCCCGGGCGCGGCGAAGCCGGCCTTCGGCTCGCCGCGGAACACGCTCGTGATCGCCCATTCGCCGGCGAACCGGGCCTCGCGCTGGTCCTCGGTCAGGTCTCCGACCGCCGCCGCCATCGGGCGCGGCTCCGGGCCGGGCTCGACGGCCGCGACCCGGATGGTCACCAGTTCGAGCTTGCCCGCCGGATCGCGATACCCGTAGCGGGCCTCGTGCTCACGGGCGAAGTCCTCGGCGAGCCGCGCCGGGTCCGGCTCGGGCGTCCCGGGAATGGGCAGCTCGAAGGCCTGCCCGCGGTAGCGCAGCTCATAGACGACCTCCACCTCCGCCCCCTCCATTCCCTCCAGCAGCGGCGCGCTCAGGGCCCTGACCTCCTCGGCCACGCGGCTCGCGGTGATCTCGTCGGCCGCGAGCAGCACCGTTCGAGCGGTGTCACGCCGGTGGCCCGCTGCGATCAGGCCCAGCGCCGAAAGCACACCGCTGGCGCGCGGGCAGACGATGCGCGCGATCTCGAGCTCATCGGCAAGCGCGGCGCCGTGCATCGGGCCGGCCCCGCCGAACGGGAGCAGCGCGTACCCGCGTGGATCCACGCCGCGCTCGACGGTCACCACGCGAAGCGCCCGGATCATCTCCTGGTTGGCGACGCGGATGATCCCTTCAGCCGTCTCGACCTCGCCGAGGCCGAGCCGCTCGCCGAGCGAGGCGATCGCGCGCCGCGCCGCGTCCACGTCGAGGGCGACGCCGCCGGCCAGGCCCGAGTCCGACGAGAGATACCCGAGAACCAGGTTGGCGTCCGTCACGGTGGCCTCGCCCCCGCCGCGCCCGTAGCAGGCCGGTCCGGGCTCGGCACCCGCCGAGCGAGGGCCCACCCGCAGCGCACCGCCGGCGTCGCGCCAGCCGATCGAGCCACCGCCGGCGCCGACCGTGTGGACGTCCACCATGGGCAGCTGAATCGGCCGCCCCTCGATCTCGCGCGAGTCCGTCCGTCTCACCCGCCCGCCGTCCACGACGCAGACGTCGCAGGAGGTACCGCCCATGTCGAGGCCGATCGCGTCGGGGTGTCCCGCGCTCCTGGCGAGCAGCCCGGCGCCGACCGCCCCTCCGGCGGGTCCCGAGAGGACACTCCAGGCACCGGACCGGGACGCCTCCGCGGCGTCCGCGGTGCCGCCGGAGGACATCATCACCTCCGGCTCGGCGAGGCCCATCTCGCGGCAGGCCGCGGTGAGGCTGTCGAGATAGCGCCCGAGCAGGGGGGAGAGGTAGGCGTCGATCACGGTGGTCGAGAAGCGCTCGTACTCGCGGAAGGCCGGGAGCACCTCGTGGGATGTGGAGACGTGGATGTCGGGCAGCGCGTCGCGGAGCGCCGTGCCGAGGCGCCGCTCGTGCTCCGGGTCGCGAAAGGCGAAGAGGAAGCAGACGGCAACGGACTCGGCATCCGTCGCCCGCACTCGATCCACGAGCCCGGCCACCTCCTCCTCCGCGAGCGCCTCGACCACCGAGGCCGCCCCGACCCGCTCCCGCACCTCGAACTTCAGTTCGGGAGCGACGAGCGGCCGGGGCTTCGCTCGGCACGGGTGGTAGAGGCTCGGCCGGTTCTGCCGGCCGATCTCGAGGAGGTCGGAGAACCCTCGCGTCGCCACGAGCGCGGTGCGGGCGCCACGCTCCTCAAGGAGCGCGTTCGTCCCGACGGTCATGCCGTGGGTGAAGGCCTCGATGCCGGCCGCCTCGGTGCCTGCCCGTCTCAGCACCTCCTCCACCGCGGCGATCACGCCGCGGGATTGGTCCTCGGGCGTGCTCGGAACCTTGGCCGTGTGGAGGACGTTGCCGTCGAGCAGCGCGGCGTCGGTGAAGGTCCCACCGACGTCGACGCCGAGCAGCATGGGCGCGACGTTATCGGCGGACGGCTTCGCCATGAGAACGCGCTCACAGGCGGCCGCCCCACACAACCGCTCGGGGCTTCGCCCCTCGCTCATAGTGGAGCGGCCTGGTGAGCGCTGCGCCCGACCCCCCGGGTGGGCGCAGCGCACCGGCACCCCAGAAACCTAGGCTGCCGCCGGCTCGACCTCCCGGACCTCGATGGTCTCCTCGAGGTGCTTGTGGGAGGGGCAGTAGTCCATTCCCGGCAGCGGCTCGCGCCGGCACGGAGTGCCCTTGCGAGTGCTGGCCATGCAGTTCCGCTGTTGGCCGTCGAGCGTCACGTCGGCCGGCAGCGAATCGAGGAACTCCTCGATCCGTTCGATGTGCCGCTCGATGACCATGTAGACCCGCACCTGCTCGGCGAGCACGAAGTGCTCGCGGATCTCGGTGAACAGCGTCTTCGCGGGCCGGGCGAAATAGCGACGATCCGAGACCAATCGCTGAATCGTGGCTTCACATGCCTCCAGGACCTGCCGCCGGGCCGCCAGCGTTCTCTCGCTGCTGCCGCCACACGTATCGATGCGGGGAACCAGGTCCCGGTAGATGGAACGACTGAATTGATACATCCTGATCTCTCCTTACCCCCCTGAAGCCGCGTCCTTGATGGGCAACCGTGCCCTCGGACCTTCAGGTGATGAGATTCAAGCATCCCCAAAAGTGAGTAGAATTAAGCATCGATTAAGCAGTTTTAAGTAGATCAAGCCCAACGCTTTTAGGTACGGGGGCGGATCTAGGCCCAGAACTGCCACTGGAGCTCGTCGCCGGCGCAGACGATGTGCCGGCCGTCGAGCGCCGGATCGCGCTCGGGGAACTCCACTCGCTGGTGGGATCCGCGGGACTCGCGCCTCTCGAGCGCGAAGCGGGCGATCAGGCGGGCGAGCGGATACGGGTCGGACAGCAGTCCCTCCAGGTCCTCGCCGCTTCGCAGCGGGCCCGCGAGCTCCCAGACGGCCGCCCGCGTGGCGACCGTGGGCGGGTCGAAGCGCCAATCCGGTGGATCGGGCGCGGTACCCGTGTCAGCCTCCGCCGAGGCTGCGTTTGCGGCCCTGGCGCCGAGGACGAAGCATTCGGTGAGCGAGTTCGACGCGAGGCGATTCGCCCCGTGCAGCCCGGTGCAGGCGCACTCGCCAACTGCGAACAGTCCTGGTAGAGATGACCGTCCCTCGAGATCCGCGGCGATCCCGCCCATGACGTAGTGGGACGCGGGGGCCACCGGGATCGGCTCATGCTGGGGGTCATATCCGGCCTCGCGGAGAGCGGCGAACACGCTCGGGAAGAGGGCCTCGGGCAGCTCGCGCATGTCGAGCAGGACGTGATCGTCGCCATCTCGCTTCATCCGATCCAGCACGGCGAGCGTGACGGCGTCGCGCGGGGCGAGCTCGTCCGTGAACCGCTCGCCGTCCGCGCCGAGCAGCTGTGCCCCCTCGCCCCGAACGGCCTCCGTGACGAGCAGGCCATCCGACGCCGTGCCCGGCGCGGAGAGTGCCGTCGGGTGGAACTGGCAGAACTCGAGGTCCGCGAGATCAGCGCCGGCGGCGTTGGCCATCACTGGCCCCGCTCCGATCGCGCCCCAGGGGTTGGTGGTGCGGGCCCAGAGCGCCGCGGCGCCCCCGGTGGCGAGAATCGTGGCCCGTGCCTGAATTCCCCCGGTTTCGGTGATCACGCCGTGGCAGCGCTGCCCGTCGCTCCAGAGCGCGACGGCGGAGGTCTTCTCGATCACGTCGATCCGCTCGTCCTGAGCGGCGAGCTCTGCCAGCCGCTCGGTGATCCGGCGGCCGGTCGCGGCTCCACCCGCATGCACCACCCGCCTGTGGGAATGCCCGCCTTCCAGAGCGAGCGACAGGCTCTCGTCAGGAAGGAGATCGAAATGGATGCCGCGCCGCTGGAGCTCCCAGACGACGCCCGGTGCCTCGCGTGCCAGCAGCTCGGCGGCGGATCGTCTGCAGGCACCTCTCCCGGCCGCGATCGTGTCCTCCACGTGCTGCTCCGGAGAGTCATCGGGGCCGATCGCCGCCGCGAGCCCGCCCTGCGCCCAGAAGCTGGAGCTCTCCGAGAGCGGCTTCCGCGACAAGATGGCCACTCGTGAGCCCGCGTCCGCCGCCGTCAGCGCCGAGTAGAGGCCGGCGGCGCCGCCGCCCACCACCACGACGTCGAGGGGCTCGACCGGCGTCATCGGAGCCGCAACCCTAGTCTGCGTTCATCGCAGGGCTCTACCTGAGACATCCGAGCTCGTTCCAACACGACACCGGCGGGCATCCGGAGAACCGCAGGCGGATCGCGGCGATCGAGGAGGCGATGTCGGAGCGCGACTGGCTCGGGATGGAGCTGGTGGAGGCGCCCGCCGCGACCCGCGAGCAGCTCGAGCGCGTCCACACGGCGGCACATGTCGATTCGATCGAGGAGCTCTCCGAACGCGGCGGAGGGCCGATCGACCTCGACACGGTCGCCAGCGCGGGCTCCTGGAACGCCGCGCTCCACGCCGCCGGCGGAGCGGTGGCGGCAACCGAGAGCCTCCTCTCTGAAGGCGGCTTCGCGTTCTGCGGTCTGCGCCCACCCGGCCACCATGCTGAGGCAGATCGGGCGATGGGCTTCTGCCTCTTCAACAACGTCGCGGTCGCCTCGGCCCACGCGATCGCGGAGCTGGGCGTGCAGCGCGTCCTCGTTCTGGACTGGGACGTCCACCACGGCAACGGGACCGAGGCGATCTTCTACGACTCGCCCCAGGTTCTCTACTCGAGCATCCACCAGAGCCCGCTCTATCCCGGGACCGGGGCCGCGACGGACTTCGGCAGCGGCGACGGCGAGGGCTTCACGGTCAACCTGCCGGTGCCGCCCGGCGCGGGCCCCGACGAGTTCCTCTCCCTCGTCCAAAGGGTGGTGGTCCCGATCGCGCGGGACTGGAGACCCGGCCTGCTCTGCATCTCGGCCGGCTACGACGCGCACCGCGACGATCCGCTCGCCAACTGCGAGCTCGACGACGCGGCGTTCGCGGACATGGCGGCGACGATGCGCGACCTCGCCGGCGAGCTCGGCGCCCCGGTGCTGATCTGCCTGGAGGGCGGCTACTCGCTCAGCGCTCTCTCGCGGTCCGTGGTCGAGACGCTCGACGCGTTCTCCCGCGACCGGGTGCCGCGGTCCGCTCCCGTGGAGCCGGGGGACACCTGTCGCGAGCGGCTCGCGCGCTTCTGGCCCGTGCTCGAACAGGCCTGATCAGACGTCGAGCTTCTCCTTCAGCCGTTCCAGCACGTTCTTCGAAATGCCGGGGACCGCGTCGAGGTCATCGATCGAGTCGAAGCCCCCCTTGCGCTCTCGGTAGGCGATCACACGCGTCGCTTCGGTGACCGAGAGCCCGAGGTCCCGGAGCTCCTCGAAGCTGGCCGCGTTGACGTCGTTCCCAGAGCCCTTGCCTCGCAGCGCTGGCTTGCTCGACTCCGCCTCCGGGGTGGGCTCGGGCTCGGCCGGTGCGTTCGGCTGGGGTAGGTCGACTCCCGCTGCGGCGGCTCGACCCTGGGCGCCGCTGGCCTTGTCGACCACGGACTTGATCCGTTCCTCGATCTGGGTGAAGCGGCCCTCCCGCTCCTCCTCGGCCCGGCGCAGGTCCTCGTCGGATGCCTCGCCGAGCTTGCGCTCCGCGGCCTCGGCGCGCCCCTCGGCCTCTCGCATCTGGTGCTGCGCGACGCGGAGGGCCCGTTCCGCCTCCTCGAGCTCGGCCGCCAGGGCGGCTTCGCGCTCGGCGGCATTTCGCTCCGCCTCCTGTCCGGCCTCGCGGCGAGCCGCATCGATCCGCTTCTTCACTTCTCCCTCGGCATCCCGCTCCGCGCGCGAACGGGTCTCCGATTCCACGTTGGCAAGCGCCTCCTCGATCTTGGCGTCGGACTCCGCCTGCAGCCGCCGCATCTCGGCGTCGATGCTGTCCTCGGCCTCGCGACGGAGCCGGCTGCGCTCCTCGACGAACCTGGCCTCGGCGCCCTCGACTCTCGCTCCCGCCGCCTCGATCTGCTCGGTGAGCTCATCCAGGCGGCGCTGCGCCGTCTCTGCGGCCTCCCGCGCCGCCTCGCGGGCGGCCGCGACCTCCTCGCCGGCGCGGGCAGCCACCTCCGTCTTGACCTGCGCGATCCGCTCCGCCATCTCGCCTTCGAGCTCCTGTCGGATCCGCGCCTCGAGCTCGGCGCGGCTCTGCCCGAGCAGCTCACGCTCGCGCTGCGATCGGCGCGCCTCCTCCCGGGCGCGGTCCTCACCGCCCTCACGTTCGAGGCCGGCGAGCTCTTCCTGGGCCTGGCGCAGGGCGGCGGTCGCCTCATCGCGCTCGGCGATCAGCTCCCTCTGGCGATCGTGGGCATCGCCGGAGCCCCGGCTCGCGCCGCGCGCCTCGGCCTCCTCGAGGCGCCGCTCCACCTCGTCGAGGGCCCGCGCAGCCTGTTCCCGCTCGCGGTCGAGATCCTGCTCGAGCGCGAGAATCTCGGCCGCCGCCTGCTCCTCGGACTGCCGGCGTGCCTCGTCGACGGCGCGCTCGAGGCGGTCGTCCTCGTGGCGATCGCTCATCGGTGGCGACTTTATTGCCTGACCGGCCACCCTCTTGCCACAACTGACCTGCCCTCGCGCCGCCCCGAGGGCCAGCCTCGTCGAAACGACCCGAGGAGGTTTGCATGGCAGAACTCGTCGTCCGGTTGATGCTCGCCGCGCAGTCGGCGAGCGGCCGGCTGGCTGCCCAGTCGCAGCGCCGCGGCCAGGGAACGGTCGAGTACGTCGGCCTGATCCTGCTGGTCGCCCTCCTGATGGTGGGCATGGTCGCCGCGATGAAGGGATTCCAGGGCAAGCAGGGCCTCGAGCTGGCCCAGACGATCGTGGACAAGATCCGCGAGGCGGTCGGCCAGGTCAAGTTCAAGTAACGCGAGGCCGCTCCACTTGACCAAACGGGTTGCGCCTCGGCTTCGCCTGCGGCGCCCCCTCGCGTCAGCGGTTGTGTGGGGCGGCCGCTGCGTTACTGCCTGATGGCGAAGCCGGGACACGATCCGGCGAAGCCAGGTGACGAACACCATGCGAGACTGGCGGCGCGATGGCCGCCAGCCGCAGCTACGACCGGGCTCCCGCCGACATCCGGCCGACCGCGATCGAGCCGGGGTTCGTCCGTACCGCCGACGGCTCGGCGCTGATCTCCCAGGGAGAGACGCGCGTCATCTGCACCGCCTCGGTGAGCAATTCGGTGCCGCGCTGGATGGAGGGCCGTGGCCGAGGCTGGGTCACCGCCGAGTACGCGATGCTGCCCGCCTCCACCGGGGACCGGAAGGCGCGGGACATCAGCCGCGGTAAGCAGGACGGCCGCGGTGTGGAGATCCAGCGTCTGATCGGGCGCTCGCTCCGCGGGGTGGTGGACTTCGAGGCGCTCGGCGAGCGCTCGGTCTATGTGGACTGCGACGTCCTGCAGGCGGATGGAGGAACACGCTGCGCGGCCATCACCGGCGGTTTCGTCGCCCTGCAGCAGGCGCTCTCCTCAATGGTCGATGCGGGAACGATCGAGCGGCTGCCGCTGAACCAGTCGATCGCAGCGATCAGCGTGGGGATGGTGGACGGACGGGCGCTCTGCGACCTCGACTACGTCGAGGACTCGAGGGCCGAGGTCGACGCGAACGTCGTGATGACCGGGGACGGCGGGCTCGTCGAGGTGCAGGCGACCGCCGAGCGGACACCACTCTCTCGCGCGTCGCTGGACGAGCTGCTGGCTTTGGCCGAGGGTGGCATCTCTCTTCTCAGAGGCACACAGGAGTCGGCGCTCGGGGCGCTCCCAGCCTAGGCCTGAGATCCTGAGCGGCGATGGCGCTGATCGTCGCAACCCGCAACGAGCACAAGCTCCGCGAGCTGCGTGAGCTCCTGCCGGGCGTGCAGCTCGATCCGCTCCCGCCCGATGTCGCTCTGCCGCCCGAGGAGGGTGTCACGTTCAGCGAGCACGCGCTCGACAAGGCTCGCGCCGCCAATGCGGCGACGGGCCGCCCGTCGATCGCGGACGACTCAGGCATCGCGGCATACGGGCTGGATGGCCGGCCGGGAGTCCGCTCGGCCCGCTACGCGGGCGAGAACGCGACCGACGAGGAGAACCTGGCGAAGCTCCTCGACGAGGTGGGGCAGCAGGATGACCGTCGGGTCGCCTACATCTGCGAGATCGCCCTGGTGGACGAGGGCGGCAACGAGTCGATCTTCGAGGGACGTTGCGAGGGCACCCTTGCGACGGAACCGAGAGGCACGGGCGGGTTCGGCTACGACCCGGCGTTCATCCCGGACGACACCGGCCCCGAGGATGAGCGCACGATGGCCGAGCTCAGCCCCGAGGAGAAGAACGCGCTCAGCCATCGGGGCCGCGCGGCACGCGAGCTCGCGACCCATCTCGGTTTCGGGGCCGCCGGATGAACCCACCCGGGGCGGCCGGCGGGGTCTCCAAGGCGGCCGCGGCAGGAGTTTCGATCGCCTACAACGCGACGCTGATCGCGCTGAAGGTTGCCGCTGCGGTCATCACCGGGTCGGTCGCAATCCTCTCCGAGGCGCTCAACTCGACGATCGACCTGGTCGCTTCCGTGATCGCATTCGTGGCGGTCCGCCGGGCTGACGAGCCGGCGGATATCGAGCATCCCTACGGACACGAGAAGGTCGAGAACGTCGCCGCCTCCATCGAGGGCGTGCTGATCATCGGCGGTGCCGTCTTCATCATCACGGAGTCGATCAGCCGCCTCGTCAACGGGAACACCGAGGTGGAGTCCCTCGGCATCGGAATCGCCGTGATCGCCTTCTCGACGCTCAGCGCCGGCGCGGTGTCGCTTTTCATCCGTCGGCAGGCGCGCAACCATGATTCGCCCGCGCTTCAAGGGGACGCCGCACATCTCGCCGCGGACGCGCTCACGTCGGGGGGAGTGCTCATCGCGCTGGCCCTCGTACAGCTGACTGGAGCCGAACAGCTGGACGCGGCCGTCGCGATCGTCTTTTCCGGCTTCATCATCTTCACCGGCCTCAACATCATCCGCCGCGCCGCCGGCATCCTGGTCGATGAGGCGCCTCCTCCCGAGGAGATGGACCGGATCGAGGCGGCGATCGCGAGCGCCCGCGCCGACGAGCCGGAGGTGGTCGGCTACCACAAGCTTCGCGCCCGCACCACAGGCCGGCGGCGCTATATCGAGCTTCACGTCCAGTTCCGCAGCGGGACCAGCCTGGAGAGGGCCCACGAGCTGGCGCATGAGCTCCGTGACGCGATCGAGTCGGATCTCGGCAACGCCGAGGTGCTGATCCACGTCGAGCCGGAGAGCTCCCGCCACGATCCGGCGGAGTCGCCCAGGGAGTTCAGAGCAGGTTGACGGCGGCGGCGATGCCAACCGCGCCGACCACGATGCTGTACCCGGTGTAGCCGCCGACCGCGAGCAGCACCACGGCGATGCCGCAGACGATGACGACCGTGAGCCAGGAGCCCTGCGCGAGAGTCACGCTCGCTATTTTGGACGAAGTGCCCGTCCCGACGCCATCCGGTGCCCGATGACCCCCTCCGTCGACGCTCCGAGCCTCCCCGATGCGGCGCGGGCGCTCTCCTACCTGGAGGAGATCTCGAACGAGCTCCGGGGGTGCGCGATCCTCTCCGAGGACGGTGAGGTGCTCGCCGCCACCGGCGATGCCGAGGGGTGGGGCGATGCCGGGCGCGAGCTGGTCGCGGCGGCCGACTCGGCCGGCGCCGAGCCCGTCGCGCATGCCCATGTCGCGACCGGCGAGGGCGAGGCCTTCTGCGTGCGGGAGGGCCGCTATGTCGCGGTGGCGGTGACCGAGCGCTTCACGCTCGCCTCACTGATGGTCTTCGACATCCGGAACGCGCTGCGGCGCATATCAGCGCCGGGCTGATGCCCGCCAAGCCCCATCGTCTCCTGATCGACCGGGTCTCCGGGTACGCGGACGAGGCCGCCGCATACCTGCGCCGGCGCCGGCACCTGCGCAAGCCGTTCGCCCGGGCCTACTACCCAGGCGGCCGCAGCGTCGCCTTCCCCGAGGACAGCGAGGCCGGCAAGGCTCTGTTCGAGGCGGCGGCACAGCTGATCGAGGTCGCGACCCCGAAGAAGGCGCGGAGCGGCAAGTGAGCGCGGACCCGAGGCCGCTCGTCGATCCGGACGTCGCCTCCCGGGTGCTGGAGCGGGCGCTCGCCCACGGCGGCGACTTCGCCGAGCTCTTCTGCGAGAACCGACGCGGCTTCACGTTGTCGATCGACGAGTCGCGCATCGAGCGCCCTCAGTCGGGCAGCGAGCGCGGCGCTGGCATCCGCGTGGTCGACGGCGAGGTCACCCGCTTGGCGCACGTCGACGGGCTCGCCGAGGACGACCTGATTCGGGCGGCACGAGGGCTCGCCGCCGCCCTCTCCGGAAATCCGGGCGATGCGCTTGCGGTGAGGGCCGCCGCTCCGGCCGAGCTGCAGGAGATCGAGGTCGATCCGGCCTCGGTCCCGGCGGAGCGCAAGGCGGAGATCCTGCGTGAGCTCGACGAGCGCGCCCGCTCGGCGGGCCCCGACGTGGCCCAGGCCTCGGCCAGCTACAGCGAGGGGCGCCGACGGGTGACCGTCTTCAACTCGGAGGGCCTGCAGGCGAGTGACGACCGCACCAGGGTCCGGCTAGGCGTACAGGTCGTGGCGCGCAGGAACGGAAGCGTGGAGACGGGTTTCGAGACGCTCGGCGAGCATCGGGGGTTCGAGCTGCTGGACGGAGACCCGGCGCGCATCGCCGACAAGGCTGCCCAAAAGGCGATCACGTTGCTCGGCGCCGACCCGGCCCCGGCCGGCGAGATGACGGTGGTGGTGGGCAAGGGCTTCGGCGGCGTCCTCTTCCACGAGATGACCGGTCACGGCCTGGAAGCCGATGCGGTGCAGAAGGGAGCGAGTGTCTACGCCGGGCGGATGGGCGAGAGGGTGGCCGAGCCCCTGCTCAACGCCTACGACGACGGCAGCATGCCGCACGAGTGGGGAACCGGCGCGATCGACGACGAGGGGACACCGAGTCAGAAGACCCCGGTGATCGCCGACGGGCTCCTGACCTCCTACCTCTACGACCGGCTTCGCGCCCGCCGCGACGGGAAGCCGTCGACGGGCAACGGCCGCCGGGCGAGCTTTCGCGACCTGCCCATCCCGCGCATGACCAACACCTACATCGAGCCCGGGGACGCCGAGCCCGAGGCGATCATCGGCGAGGTCGACCGCGGCTTCTATGCGGTCTCCTTCGGCGGCGGCCAGGTCGAGCCCGCGACGGGAGACTTCGTCTTCGGCGTCTCGGAGGGCTACCTGATCGAGAACGGCAGGGTGACCAGTCCGTGCCGCGGCGCCACGCTGATCGGCAACTGCCTGGAGACGCTGACCCGGATCGACGCGGTCGGTGCGGACTTCGAGATGAAGACCGGCTTCTGCGGCAAGGCCGGACAGACGGCGCCGGTCGGCACGGGCCAGGGCCATGTCCGGATCCGCGGGTTGACGGTCGGCGGCACGGCGGTATGAGCGACCTCGAGGACCTGGCCCAGCGAGCCGCCGAGGCGGCGACGTCGGCGGGTGCGAGCGACGCGGAGGCATGGGCGGAGGGGGGTCGCAGCCGCGAGGTCCGCGTCCACGCCGGCGAGGTCGAGAGCCTCACGGAGGCGTCCGGGCGCGGCGTCGGCGTCAGGGCCTGGATCGGGTCCAGGACCGGGTACGCGTACGGCACCGATGTCTCCGACGCTGGCCTGGCCGAGCTCGCCGAGGCGGCGGTCGGCGCCGCCCGGGTCGCAGACGAGGACGAGAACTCGGCTGCACCGGAGCCGGCTGGGGACCCCGCCGAGATCCCGGGCCTCCGGAACGAGGGGGTCGCGTCGACGGAGACGGCAGACGTGATCGAGCTGGCGAAGCGCATCGAGCGCGCGGCGCTCGACCGCGACGAGCGCGTCAGCGCCGTCGAGGAGGTCGTCTACGTCGACGAGGACTCCACCGCTGCCATCGCCTCCTCGCGAGGCGTCTCCGGCGTCTTCGCGGCCTCGGTCGCCTACTCGTTCCTGCAGGCGATGGCGACGGAGAACTCCGAGGTCCAGACCGGGCTTGGGTTCGGTGTGGCGCGATCGCCCGCCGACCTCGACGCCGGCGAGATCGGCGGCGAGGCCGCGGCCGAGGCGAGCTCGATGCTCGGTGCGAGCAAGCCGGAGTCGAGGACCTGTCCGGTGGTGCTCTCCGACCGGGTTGCCGCGAGCTTCGCCGGCTTCGTCGGCGGAGGGGTTTCCGCGGACGAGGTCCAGCGAGGACGATCCCCGTTCGCCGATCGTTTGGGGGAGGAGATCGCTTCGGCGGCGCTGCGCATCGCCGATGACGGAACGGACCCCGGCGGCCTCGCCAGCGCCCCCTTCGACGGCGAGGGGATCGCGCGAGGCCGAACCCCGCTGCTCGGAGACGGCAAGCTGCTCGCGTATCTGCACGACAGCTACACCGCCAGGCGCGGCGGCGCGACGTCCACGGGCAACGCCTCACGAGCGTCGTACCGCTCCCCACCGTCCGTGAGCCCGTCGAATCTGATGATCGAGCCGGGCGAGCTGTCCTTCGAGGAGCTGCTCGGGCGCGCAGGCGATGGTGTCTACGTCACCGAGGTGGCGGGTCTTCACTCGGGCGTCAACCCCGTCACCGGCCGCTACTCGGTCGGCGCGAGCGGGAGGGCGATCCGCGGCGGAGAGCTGGCCGAGCCGCTCCGCGAGTTCACGATCGCGGGCGATCTGCTCGGCACGTTGGCCGCCGTCCAGGCCGTCGGCTCGCGGGCGCGCTGGGTGCCTTTCGGCGGTTCGGTCCAGAGCGCGCCGCTGCTCGTCGGCGACCTCGCCGTAGGCGGGTCGTAGCCGCGGGCGCTGTTACGCTCGGCCGGCACTCCAAGACGAGGAGGAGACGACGTGACGAAGGCTGAATTCCTCGACGCGCTCTCGCGCGACAGCAGAATCGGCAACAAGAAGGAGGCGGGCCAGGCCGTCGACGCGGTACTCGACGCGATCACCGATGTCCTCCAGGGCGGGGGCGAGGTGAACTTCACCGGCTTCGGCAAGTTCGCGGTCGCCGAGCGCGGCCCGCGGCAGGGAGTCAACCCGCGGACCGGTGAGCGCATCTTCATCCCCGGGGGCAAGGTGCCCCGCTTCTCGGCCGGCTCCGGGCTGAAGAAGAAGGTCAAGGGCGGCGGCTGACCGGACAGCCCCCTTCGCCGACCGGCTGACGGCGCTCGTCGAGGAGCGCCGGAGCCAGATCTGCCTCGGGCTTGATCCGGACCCCAGCTCCCTCCCGCGTGAGGCGGCACCCGAGGGCGACCTGGGTGACATCGCCGAACGCGCGGCGGCGGCCATCTATGAGGACTGCAACAGGCTGATCGAGGAGGCCGGGCCCGCATGCGTCGCGGTGAAGCCACAGCTCGCCTGCTTCGAGCGGCTCGGGCAGCACGGTTGGTGGGCGCTCGACGAGGTCTGCCGGGCGGCGCATCGCGCCGGGCTGCTGGTTGTCGCCGACGGCAAGCGGGGCGACGTTCCGGTGACCGCGGCGGCGTACGGCCAGGCGCTGGTCGGAGAGACCGAAACGCCCTGGGGCGTGGTCTCCGGGCTGGGGGCGGACGCGTTCACCGCCAACCCCCTGCTCGGCGAAGATGCGATCGACGTGCTCGTGGAGGCGGCGGCCGGAGCTTCGGCCGGCGTCTTCCTGCTCGTTCGAACCTCGAATCCGGGAGCCTCGCGCCTCCAGGACCAGCCGCTGGGCGATCGGCCACTCCACGAGGAGCTCGCCGCGCTGGTTGCCGAAAGCGCTCCGAAGCTCGCAGGAGGGTCCGGCCTCTCCGGAGTCGGGGCCGTCGTGGGCGCGACGGCGCCGCAGCACATGGGTCGCCTGCGCGAGCTGATGCCCGACTCGATCTTCCTCATACCCGGCGTCGGGGCCCAGGGCGGGAAGGCCGAGGATCTCGGCCCGGCGCTTGCCCAGGGCCGGCCCGCCTCGATCCTGGTCGCCGCCTCGCGCGGCATCGCGCGGGCGGACGATCCGGGCCTGGCCGCGAAAGAGCTCCGCGACGTGGTTTGGGGGCTGGCGGAATAAGCCGCCAGGGGTGGGCAGTACCATCGCCGCCCGCGGATGCCGGATTACAAGCCGAACTATTTCGTCCGGGGGTTCGCGGTTCTCGCGCTGGTCGCGGCCCTGGTGCTCGTCGTCGTGGTCATCGTCACCACGTCGGGTGGTTTGGGCGGTGACGGGAACGGCAAAGGCGGCAAACCCGACATCAGCAAGGTGGGGCGACAGGCGGTGCGCAAGGGCGTCTGGATCGTTCAGTCGGGCGACACGCTCGGCGAGATCTCGGTCAAGACCGGGATCGACCAGACCACCCTGCTTCAGCTCAACCCCGACCTGGACCCGCAGGCCCTCCTCGAGGGCCAGCGAATAGCGTTGCGCTGACCGTGCCGCTCTCGCGACCAAGGCAGGGGCGCATGCGCGCGGCGGTGGCGATCGTCCTGGCGATCTTCCTGCTGGGCCTTCCGGGCTCGGTTGCTGCCGCTGCCGCTCCGCCGAAGCTGGATGCCAGGGCCTGGATCCTGATCGACCCCAGGGACGACTCCGTGCTTGCGGCGAAGGGACCGAACAAGCGCCTGCCGATCGCCAGCGCGACCAAGCTGATGACCGCGTACCTGGCCCTCCACAACCTGAAGCCGAACCAGACGGTGACCGCGCCCGCGTATCGGGCGAGCAATCCCGCCGAGATCACGCTCGGCCTGCGCGCAGGAGAGAGGATTCGAGTCCGCGACCTGCTCTACGGACTGCTGCTGCCGAGCGCGAGCGACGCCGCGGTGACGCTGGCGGATGCCGTCTCGGGGTCTGTCCCCGCGTTCGTCCAGGACATGAACCGCACGGCTCGGAAGCTGGGCCTGACCGACACGAGCTACGCGAACCCGATCGGGCTCGACGATCCCGACAACTACTCGAGTCCCCACGACCTGGTCACGCTTGCCTCGCTCCTGATGCGCAACAGGCTCTTCGCCCAGATCGTGAACACGCCGGCCGCCACGCTCCACAGCGGTGACCACCCGCGGACGGTGACGAGCCGCAACACGCTCCTCGGGCAGGAGCCCTGGGTCGACGGCGTCAAGACCGGTCACACGCTCGACGCCGGCTACGTGCTCGTCGGCTCCGGGAGGCGGGGCTCGACGACCCTGATCTCCGCGGTGCTCGGCACACCCAGCGAGTACGAGCGTGACCAGAGCACGCTCGAGCTCCTCGACTACGGCTTCTCGCTCTATCACCCGGTCGAGGAGGTGACCCGGCGGGAGGAGTTCGCCTCGCCGAAGCTCGACTACCGCAGCGACCAGCTGCCGCTGCTCGCAGCGCGGCCGATCACCGTCACGGTGCGTGAGGGCCAGCGGGTCGCGACGCGCGTGAGTGCGCCCGACGAGGTCAGCGGGGACGTGCGCAAGGGCCAGAGGCTCGGCAGCGTCACGGTGATGGTCGACGGCGAACGCGCTGCGGTCAGCCCGCTCGTGGCGGCTCACCCCGTGGGAGCCGCGACCACGCTCGACAAGGTGAGGTCGGCTGTCCTGAATCCGATCGTTCTGATTGGACTTGCCGCGATCGTGATACTTGTAGGACTACTGCTGATCATCAGAGGGCGTGGGGCGCGAGGGGTCGATGACCCGGCACCGCGAGCTCGGCAGGAGCAGCAGCGCTCGCCCCGACAAAGGAGCCCCGAGGAGAGGCGAAGGATGCACGAGGAGCGGATGCGCAGGAGGCGGCAGAGGATGGAGCGGGAGGAAGGAACAGGATGATCCTGACCGTCACTCTGAACGCCGCGATCGATCGCACCGTGGCGGTGCCGAGCTTCCGGCAGGGGAACCGCCACCGGGCGGTCGAGGCGAGCACCGTCGCCGGCGGCAAGGGCGTCAACGTCGCTCGCGCGCTCAAGCTGCTCGGCCGCCCCGTGATCGCGACCGGCCTCGCCGGCGGCCCCACCGGCGCGCGACTGATGGAGCGCCTGGCGGAGGAGTCGATCCTCACCGACTTCACCTGGATCGGAGGCGAGTCGCGGACGAATCTCGCCGTGATCGACCCGACCTCGGGTGAGCAGACCGAGATCAACGAGCGCGGTCCGGACGTCACTGCGAACGAGCTCGAACGCTTTCTCGAGAAGCTGCTCTACCTGGCCCGCGGCGCGCGGATCTGCGCGATCGCCGGGAGCCTGCCGCCCTCCGTGCCGGCCACCTTCTCGGCTCGGATGGTGGAAGAACTGAAGGCGCTCGGGGTCGAGACGATCGTCGACACCGAGGGCGAGCCGCTGATCGCCTCGCTGCGCGCGGAGCCGGCGGCCGTCACTCCGAACCTGCGCGAGGCGGAGGGCGCGGTCGGCCACGAGTTCAACGATCGCGAGGACCTGCTCAGCGGCCTCCGCAGCCTGGTGGAGCTCGGGGCGGCGAACGCCGTCATCACGCGGCCCGAGGGCTGCGTCGCCTCCCTGCTCGGCGACGACGACCAGCGCCACACCTACGAGGTGACCGCGCCGGAGGTGGAGCCAGTGACCACAGTCGGCTCGGGCGATGCGTTCCTCGCGGGCTTCGTCGCGTCCCGCTACGACGGCCGGCCCCCCGAGGAGTGCCTGCGCTTCGCCGTGGCCTGCGGGGCGGAATCGACCCGGCACTTCGGCGCCGGCAGCGTCGACCCGGCGGAGGTGGAGCGGCTGCTCTCCGGGATCGAGGCGCGCGAGCTCGAGGCGCCGGCGAAGGTCTAGCGGCCACCAGGCCGCACCACTTCACTAAACGGGTCGTGCTGTCGCCCGCCCTCGCATTAAGGGCGTAGCCCGGAGCGGTTAGGTGGGGCGGCCGCTTGTGGCCGCGGTCCGATGGCGAAGCCGGGCACAGAACACCGGGTTGACCGCTGTTATCCTTGGCGGGGCGTTGGTGAAGGACCTCCGAATCGCCGCTAGCACCGCATTTCCGGCCCCGCGACGCGGGGTTTTTTCGTCCGCGAACGAACGTAGGGTGGGCCAATGGAAGTAGAGATCGGCCGCGGCAAGAAGGGCCGCCGGGCATACGGCTTCGATGACATCGCGATCGTCCCCTCGAGGCGGACCCGCGACCCCGACGACATCGACATCACCTGGACCCTCGGTCCGTACCGCTTCGAGCTGCCGCTGCTCGCCTCCGCGATGGACGGCGTCGTCAGCCCGAACACGGCGGGCCTGATCGGCAAGCTCGGCGGGCTCGCCGTCCTCAACCTCGAGGGCATCTGGTCCCGCTACGAGAACGCCGACGAGAAGCTCGACGAGATCGCCGCGGCGCCCAAGGACGTCGCCACGCGGATCATGCAGGAGGTCTACGCAGAGCCGGTCAAGCCGGAGCTGATCGCGCGGCGCGTCGAGCAGATCAAGGCCGAGGGCGTCGTCGCCTGCGGATCGCTGACGCCCCAGAAGGTGACCGAGCACTATGAGGTCGCCCTCGAGGCCGGGCTCGACATCCTCGTGATCCAGGGAACCGTGATCTCGGCCGAGCACGTCTCGACCCAGACCGAGCCGCTCAACCTGAAGGAGTTCATCGCCTCGCTCGACGTCCCCTGCGTGGTCGGCGGCTGCGCCTCCTACAACACCGGTCTGCACCTGATGCGGACCGGGGCGGTGGGAGTCCTGGTCGGCGTCGGCCCGGGCGCCGCGTGCACCACTCGGGGAGTTCTCGGGATCGGCGTTCCCCAGGCCACCGCGATCGCGGACGTGGCTGCGGCCCGCGGCCAGCACATGATGGAGACGGGGAAGTACTGCAACGTGATCGCCGACGGGGGCATGCGGACCGGCGGTGACGTCTCCAAGGCGATCGCGGTCGGCGCCGACGCCGTGATGATCGGCTCGCCGCTCGCCCGCGCCAAGGAGGCTCCCGGCCGCGGCTTCCACTGGGGCATGGCGACCTTCCATCCCTCGCTGCCCCGCGGCGCCCGCGTGGCGACGCACCAGGACGGGTCGCTCGAGGAGATCCTCCTCGGTCCCGCCCAGGAGAACGACGGCACCTTCAACCTGATGGGAGCGCTGAGGACCTCGATGGCAACCACCGGATACGCCGACATCCCGGAGTTCCACCGGGCCGAGGTGATGGTCGCTCCCGCCCTCCAGTCCGAGGGCAAACAGCTCCAGCGGGAGCAATCGGTCGGCATGGGCTCGAACGGGCGGGCGGCCGTGGCAGCGGCGGTCGCCGTCAGCGATGACTGAAGCGGCTAGCGCCGCTTCGGACGACACCCAGGCCCGGGTTCACGTCCCCGAGCGAACCGTTCCGGGGTCCGATCCGGAGCTCGTTGAGGTCGACAAGACTGCACCCGCCCAGGCCACCGAGGAAGTACTCGTTCTCGACTTCGGCGGCCAGTACTCGCAGTTGATCGCGCGCCGTATCCGGGAGTGCGGGGTCTTCAGCGAGCTCTTGCCGCATGACATCGACATCGAGCGGATTCGCGAGCGCGGGCCGAAGGGCCTCGTTCTCTCGGGTGGCCCAGCATCGGTCTACGCCGACGGGGCGCCCGCGCTGCGCAAGGAGCTGCTCGAGCTCGGCATCCCGGTGCTCGGCATCTGTTACGGGATGCAGCTGATGGTCCACGAGCTCGGCGGCCGGGTGGAGCAGGCGCCGGCAGGCGAGTTCGGTCGCAGCGGATTGACGCTCCGCGACGGGGGCGGCTCGCTACTCGACGGCCTGCCGGCCGAGCAGCAGTGCTGGATGAGCCACCGCGACACGGTCTATGAGCCGCCGCCGGGATTCTCGGCGCTCGCCTCGAGCACGGAGTCACCGGTGGCGGCAGTCGAGGACACCGAGCGCGGGCTCTACGGGATCCAGTTCCACCCCGAGGTCGTGCACACGCCGTACGGCACCGAGATCCTCACCCGCTTTCTCCGCGACGTTTGCGGCTGTCGCGAGAGGTGGTCGCCGGCATCGGTGATCGAAGAGCAGGTCCAGACGATCCGCGCGCAGGTCGGCGAGGCGCGCGCGATCTGCGGGCTCTCCGGGGGTGTCGACTCCGCCACGGCGGCACTGCTGGTCCACCGGGCGATCGGCGACCGCCTCACCTGCGTCTTCGTCGACCACGGGATGATGCGCAAGAACGAGGCGGACCAGGTGGTCACCGCATTCCGCGAGCAACACGGCATCCACCTGATCCACGTCGACGCCGCCGACCGTTTCCTCGATCGGCTCGCCGGGGTCGAGGATCCCGAGACCAAGCGCAAGATCATCGGCGAGGAGTTCATCCGCGTCTTCGAGGAGGAGGCGGGCAAGGTCGACGACGCCCGGTTCCTCGTCCAGGGCACCCTCTACTCGGATGTGATCGAGTCGGGCGGCGACGGGCGCGCCGCGGCCACGATCAAGTCCCACCACAACGTCGGCGGGCTCCCCGAGGAGATGGAGATGGAGCTGGTCGAGCCGCTGCGGATGCTCTTCAAGGACGAAGTCCGCGCCGTCGCCGCGGAGCTCGGACTGCCCGAGCGCTTCGTCTGGCGCCAGCCCTTCCCGGGTCCGGGCCTCGCCATCCGTGTCGTCGGGGGCGAGGTCACGCGCGAGCGGCTCGACATCGTCCGCGAGGCGGACGCGATCCTGCAGGAGGAGGTCCGCGCCGCCGGCCTCTACCGCGAGCTCTGGCAGTCCTTCTGCGTGCTGCCGGTCGTCCGCTCGGTCGGCGTGCAGGGCGACGAGCGCTCTTACGCCCACCCGATCGTGATCCGCGCCGTCACCTCAGATGACGCGATGACGGCGGATTGGGCCCGCCTTCCATACGACCTGCTCGAGCGGGTCTCCAACCGGATCATCAACGAGGTCCGCGGCGTCAACCGCGTCACGCTCGACCTCACCTCGAAACCGCCCGGCACGATCGAGTGGGAGTAGGCGCCACCGGCTGGTAAGCGGCCCCGGCCGCGCCACGGTCGGCCGAACCGCCCGCGCTCGGCTGTCGACTTTCTTTCGCTATCGCAAAGGAAAGCGCCAACCCACGAGTTGGCTCGCGATCGGAGCCGCTGCTTTGCATGGAAAGCGGCGCTCCCCGCCCCATCCGTCGCGCGAACGTCCCGAAATCCTCCATATGGGGGTCACCCACGGACGTTCGGTGCCGGCCGGCATCCCGAACGTCCGGCAATCACCCGCACAGGGAATAACCCGGGACGTTCGCAGCAGTGGGTGCTTTGGACGCGAGCAGCTATTCGCCTTGCATGGTTGAAGCATTTTTCGATCAGGCGCCCGCTTCCTCGCGCAAATCAGTAGAAGCTCGCGGACAACAGCGGACGCATTGGGGACAAGAGGACTGAAGTCGTGGCGCCCCTGACCTCAGACCGAGCCGTAGACCTCCATGCGGTCCACGGACGACGGTGTCGGCCGAGGAGCATCAGCGTTGCCGAGCTCCGCACGCCGGGCCTCGATCGCGGCCATCCCCGCGGCGGCGGCCTCTTCCGAGTCCCAGACCATCACGCTCAACCGCTTGCCGCTTTCGCGATCGACCAACCAGAAACCCGTGAGGCCGTCGGCGTCCTTCAGCGCCGGCAGGACCTCCTCCTCCACGTGCTTGATGCCGGCCTCCACCTCGTCCGCTGACTCCTCGAAGCTGATCACCTGGGCGAACACGCGTCACCTCCTTGCTCCTTTGCCCCCTTGGCGGCGATCGTATCCGCGGCGCCTAAGGCCGCCGTCGGGCCACGCTGGGCGCCCTCATCGAGGGCGTCGTTGCGGCCACCGGGTTGAGTTGGCCAGCTGCGCTTGGCATACGGGGGGATCGGGGTAGGGTCGTCGGCATGGCGACCCGGATAGTCGTGCTCGGAGCAGGGTTCGGCGGCCTTGAGCTGGCGACGATCCTCTCGGAGGAGCTCGGTGGAGACGCCGACGTGACCTTGATCGACAAGGGCGAGGCGTTCGTATTCGGCTACTCGAAGCTCGACGTGATGTTCGGCCGAGAAACCCCCGAGGCGGTGCGCCTCCCGTACCGCGAGTTCACGAAGCCCGGTGTTCGCTTCGCGAACGAGACGATCACCGCGATCGACCCGGCGGCACGAGGAGTAAGGACCGACGCTGGCGAGTACGAGGCTGACTTCCTGGTGGTGGCGCTCGGCGCCGACTACGACCTGCGTGCTACCCCGGGCCTTGCCGAGGGAGGCAACGAGTTCTACTCCGTCGCCGGGGCGGAGCGAATGCGGGAGGTGCTCCCGGACTTCTCCGAGGGACGCGCCGTCGTCGGCGTCTGCGGGGCGCCGTTCAAGTGCCCGCCGGCCCCCAGCGAGGCTGCCCTCCTCCTCCACGACAACCTTTCTGCTCGCCGAGTCCGCGAGCAATGCGAGATCACCTTCCTGATGCCGCTCCCCAGCCCCGTTCCTCCGTCCCCGGCAACCTCCGAGGCGCTCCTCGCAGCCTTCGCCGAGCGCAACATCGAGTTCGTCCCGGGCGCCCGGACCGCCTCCCTGGATGAGGACCGGAAGGTGGCGGTGCTCGAGGACGGGCGCGAGTACGCCTACGACCTCTTCCTTGGGGTTCCCAAGCACCGCGCCCCCGACGTGGTCCTGGAATCCGGGATGGCCGAGGAGGGCTACGTCCCGGTCGAGTCGAGGACGCTCAGGACCCGCTTTCCCGGTGTCTATGCGGTCGGCGACGTAGCGACCGTGGGAGTACCTAAGGCCGGCGTGTTCGCCGAGGGAGCAGCACGGGTCGTCGCCGACGAGGTCCTCGCGGAGATCAAGGGAAGAGAGGAGCCCGACGGCTACGACGGGCGCGGCTCCTGCTACATCGAGTTCGGTGGTGGCCAGGTCGGGCGCGTGGACGTGGACTTCCTCTCAGCCCCCAAGCCGACAGGAACCTTCCAGACGCCGTCTAGCGCCCTCGTTGCCGAGAAGCAGAACTTCGGATTGAGCAGGCGCACCCGGTGGTTCGGCGGCTGAGCTCTGCCGAGTGGGGCAGCCAACCGGATACCCCCTTGGATGGAAAGCAGCGGTCTTCGACGCGGCGCTTGCTTCTCGCGCATTACAGGAGAGACCAGATCGGCTGGGCCCGACTCTTCCGCAAATGGCGCTTCGCCAGGCATGCGGGCGTGTCCGGCAGGGACGCGCTGAACGCCTCAGACGCGCATGACGCCTCCGACGAGCATTCCGGAGCCGAGGTGCGTGCCGAGCACCGGCCCCACCTCGGTGCAGAACAGCGGACCCGCGCCGAAGATCTCGGAGCCCCGAGCGACTAGATGCTTGGCATCCTCAGGTGACTGGGCGTGTTGCACGACCCAGTCCGTTGCACCCCGGGCCTGCAGCCCACGCAGGTATTCGTCCATCCGCTCCAAACCGCGCTTCTTCGTTCGGACGCGGCCGACGGGGGAGATCTCGGTGCCGAAAGTCAAGATCGGTTTGACCTTCAGCGCCGTCCCGACCATTGCCTGTGCCGCCCCGATTCGCCCTCCGCGGCGCAGGTATTCGAGAGTGTCCAGGCAAAACCAGATTTCGAGGCCCTGACGGGTTTGGCGCACGGTATCGACGACGGCGTCCAGCTCTGCGCCTTGCTCGGCTGCGCGCGCGGCAGCCACCACAAGGCAGCCCAGACCGCCGGCGCCGGTCTGGCTGTCCACGACCTCTATGCGCCCGGGATGCCCCTCTTTGGCCAGGGAGCGCGCAGCCTCGGTCGCGCTCTCGCACGTCCCCGAGATGCCGGCGGCTATGTGAACGGAGACCACGTCGCGCCCTGCGCTGACGAGCGGCTCGTAGCAAGCGCGAAAGTCTCCCACCGATGGCTGCGAGGTCGACGGCAGCGTCGGGGATTCGCGCAGCCGCACATAGAAGGCATCGAGGTCGTACTCATGCTCGGGGCGCAGGTCTCCATCCCAGCCCACATACAGGCTGACCTCGCGGATCCCCCACCTGTCGACCAGCCCCCGAGGCAGGTATGGCGTGCTGTCGGTCACCACGGCGACACCGGCCCGCGCGTCGGGGGTTCGGATGTCTCGAGAGGCGCTCACGCGAAGGGGAAGCCTACGGGCCTCACGCCCGCCCAAGCGGGCTCACTGAGGGCGGGCTCGCTTTGGACGAAAAGCGGCGCTTCCCAAGACGCTCTCCCGCCTCAGGAACGGCGGGCGAAGAGACGCAGGAAGAACAGGAAGATATTGAGGACGTCGAGAAATATCCCCGCTGCCAGCGGGATTGCCTCGTCGGCGCCAGCCCGGCGGAGGCGATTGAAGTCAATGACGGTGTAGAGCCCGAAGATCGCCAGGCCAGCTAGCGACCAGGCGGTGTACACGGACGGAATCTGAACGAAGATCAGCACGATGCCCGCGCCCAGCAGCGCCAGGAGCAGCACGAACGCGATCCGGTAGAGGAACGAGAGATCGCGGCGAACCGCGTATCCGCCTGCCCCGAGGACCGCGACGAACAGCGCCGTGGCCCCAAACGCCTGACGGACCGCCGTCGGGTCCGTCTGTGCGTAGTAGTTGATGGTGGTCGCGACGCTTCCACCGATCAGCAGCCCGAAGGCGAACAGCAGCGTCAATGCCAGTCCGGTCTGCCCGCGGGCATTGGCGACGTTCAAGCCGATCAAGCAGCCGAGCGAAAGCAGCCAGGCGATGAACCAGCCCGGGCCGCCCAGCCCTCGCCCCAGCCAGACCCCGAGGGTTGCGAAACCTACGGTCAAGGCCACGAGCGCCATGACGCGGCCGAAGAGAGCGGGAGTCGAGACCGTCGCCGGGCGTTCGGGGGAGGCGATTGCCGTCACCGGGCCCACCTACTTAGGTTCGAACCTGTCTCACCTCGACGTGCTGAGGCCGCGTCGCCTCATGCCCGCTTTGGACGAATAGCGGCTGTATGTCGACTTCGTTCCGCACGTCGGGGGACAAACGCGACAACCGCTCGCGCTCTTGAGCCAGACTCACCCGGCTAGTAACCGGCGTAGGTCTGGAGGTACGGCATCGGGTTGATCGGGTGGCCGCCCCGGTACCACTTGCCGAGCCAGAGCTCGAAGTGGAGGTGGCACGCGGTGGCGTCGCCGGTGTGACCGACGATCCCGATCTGCTGACCCGGCTGCACGACCTGCCCCTTCGTCACCGAGGCGCGGGTCGCAAGGTGCGCGTACATGTAGTCCTGGTGGAGCTTCTTGTTGCGGATCACGACGTAGTTGCCGGCCAAGCTCTGGGTGCTGACGAACTTGACCTTCGCCCGGCTGACGGCCACCAGCGGGGTGCCGCAAGCGGCCATGATGTCCTGCCCCTCGTGGTGGCGGCCGCCTGAACGCCCTGCGCCGAACCCCTGGCCGATCGAGTGCGGCCCGGCGACCGGGAAGATCATCGAGCCGGCGGGGGCCGCGGTCGGCGCGGCGGTGCCGCCCGGGGCGCCGACGCCACCGCTCTGGGCAAAGGCGAGACCGGTGCCGAACAGGGCGGAGGCCACCGCCGTGGCGGCGAGCGTTGCCACCACCCTGCGGGGCGTACGTCGAACCGGCTTGTCGAATCCTGCCTCGACCATGCTCTCTGCGGCCTGCGGAGTTAGCTGTCGGGCTCGCGCCGAGAGCGGCGCTACGAACCAGTCGGTTGCGATTCGCCCCTGGGGGTTGATCCCCTTCGGGTCCCCCGCTCCCCTTGATGAGAGGGTGCTCCGCAGGCGAAGCCGAGGAGCAACCCGATTCGCATCGGAGGGATTTGGCCATCGATTGGCGCGGCAGTATAACGAGAGGACCGGGGGTGGGCCCCGGTCCTCTCAAGAACGCTTCGCTGCCGAACTAGGGCTGGCTACTGGATGTAGCCGTCCTCCTTCAGATACTGCGTCGCCACGGCGGCTGGCTCCTGCTTGTCGATGTCGACGCGGGCGTTGAGCTCCTGCATCACCGGCAGCGTGAGGCCCTGCTGGACCTTCTCGATCGTCGCCTGGTAGTCCGGGCCCGCCTTCTGGACCGTCGCCTGGTCGGTGACCCAGATGACGTTCCCTGAGGGGAAGATCCCCTTGTCGTCCTGGAGCAGGACGTACTTGTCGGGATTCGCCGCGAGCTGAGCGTCGGAGGTGAACAGGATCGAGAGGTCCGCCTGGCCCTTGTCGAGGACCGTGTACCGGAGCCCGATATCCACCGGATTGAACGACTTGAACTGCAGGCCATAGACGTCTTGCAGCCCGACCAGGCAGTCGACCCGCTGGCGGCACTCGGGTGAGCCGTAGAGCGTCAGGTCCTGGGACTTGCCCTGGAGATCGGAGATCGTGGTGACCCCGAGCTCGTCGGCCTTCGTCTTCAGCATCCCCAGCGCGTTCGCGTCGGCGAACGGCGTCGGCGCGAAGGCGGTCTCACCCTTCGGCTGGAGCTCCTGCTGCGCCTGCTGAAAGGCGGCCTGCGCCTCGGCCGGGACCTGGTTCGCCTCCTTGCCGAAGATCGAGGTCAGCAGCGTGGAGGTGTACTCCGGGTAGCCGCTGATCTGCCCATCCTGCAGGGCCTTGTAGGCGATCGTCTCGGAACCGAGGTTGAGGTTGGTCTTCACGTCGTAGCCGGCCGCCTGCAGCGCCTGGGCGTAGATGTTCCCGAGGATCAGGGCCTCGGTGAAGTTCTTGGACCCCACCGTGAGCTGAACCCCGTTGTTGGCCGAGTTCGACTTGATCAGGTTCGCGGAGTTGCCGCCGCTCGTCCCGGTGTCGTTGTTGTCGTCGCCGCCCCCACAAGCGGCGATGCCGAGGGCAATCACCAACGCCGCGATCAGCGCGAACGCAGCCCTCAGTCGCGAATTGCCGGTCACCACCGTGACCCTCCTCTCGTCTTGGGCCCTGTTGCGCCCTGGACTGGACGGCGTAAGCCTATGCCGCGGCACCGGCCCGCGCCAATTTCAGCCCGCGCGGGGTCAGCAGCCACTGAACGCCGGCGAGGGTCAGCTCGAGTGTCAGCGCCAGCAGCGCGATCAGGATGGCCCCCGCGACGACTCCCGCGTCGCCGTAGACGTTGCGGCCCAGGATCAGATCTCCCAGCGTGCTCAGCCCGGCGAGCGAAGCCAGGGCCGCCGTGGCGATGATGTTGATGGCCGCCGTGCGCACTCCCGCCATGATCGTCGGCACCGCAAGTGGCAGCTCGACGCGGCCGACGACCTGGAGCCCGCGCATGCCCATTCCCCGGGCGGCATCCACGGCGTTGCGGTCCACCTGGCTCACCCCGACATAGGCGTTGGTGAGGATCGGCGGGATCCCCAGCACCGCCAGCGCAAAGGTGACGTTGAGCAGTCCCACGCCGATGAACGCGGCGACGAAGGCGATCAGCGCCAGCTCGGGAATGGCTCGTCCCGCGTTCCCGACCGAGATGGCGACGGCCTCGCCCCTGCGGAAGTGACCGAGAGCCACGCCGATCGGCAGGGCGATCAGCAGCGCCAGGCCCAACGCCAGGAAGGTGACTTTGAGGTGCTGGCCGGTCAGGTGCCACACCTGATCCGGTCCGCCGACCATCGTCTGCCCGGTGCGCGCCTCCTGCTGGTGGAAGATGAAGTCGATGGCGTCGCCGAAGACGCTCAGCACGCCGAGATGGAGGACCCCGCTCATACCCTCGCCTCCATCGACGGTCTTCGCCAGGGTGCGAGCAGGCGCTGACTGAGCAAGAGGACTACGTCCAGGAAGATCGCCATCAGGATCGAGAGCCCGGCGGCGATCACGATGTTGGTCTTGAAGTCGATCTGCTGGTAGAGCGGCTGGCCGAGCGTGTTGACGTTCGCGAAGACCATCAGCGTCGAGATCGCCACGGTCGAGACCGTCGCGATGCGCAGCCCGGCGATGATCTCGGGAAGGGCCAGGGGCAGCTCCACCCGCCAGAGCAGCTGGCGATCGGTCATCCCCATGCCGCGTCCCGCGTCCTTGCTCTCTGCCGGGACGTTCGCCAGCCCGGCGACGATGTTCCGGTAGATGATCTGCAGCGTGTAGACGGAGAGCACGATGATCGCGGTCTCCCAGCCGAGCCCCGTGATCGGCAGCAACAGGAAGATGAAGGCGAGCGAGGGGATCGTGTAGAGCACTCCGGTCCCGCCGGTGAACGTCGGGATCAGCCAGCGCTGGCGGTGGGAGATGACCGCGAAGGCGAACGCGACCGCGAAGCCGATGGACACCGCGATCAGCACGAGCAGGAGCTGGTTGAGGAACGGGGTCGTGTAGCGGTCGAAGTTGTCGATCGCCCACTGAAAACAGAACACCTTGCCCTCCTGCGCCTGGCAGGGGGCGTTCGGGCCGGTCCGGTTGTGGATCGTCACCTGCCCGACGAGCGGTGCGAGCTGGAGGACGCCAGCGGTCATTCGCCGACGGGGTGCTCCACCGGCCGCTCGATCGCCGAGTGTTCCTCGACCTTCGCCTCGGGCGAGCCCAGGAAGTCGGAGATGATCTCGATTGAGAGCACACCCGCGATCCGACCCTGACCGTCGATCACGGGGGCGTACTGGGTCTCAGCTTGAAGGAGGTCGGCGAGGGCATCGCGCATCACGTCGTCGAGATCGAGAATCGGCTCGGGGGAGGTGTCGGGGGTTTGCGGAACGGTCTCGGCCCGAAGATCGGAGTCGGAGAGCCAGCCCACTGGGCGGCGCTCCGAGTCGACGAGAAGGGCGTGGGGGACCTCGGCGCCCTGGAGCTTTGCGCTCACCTCCTGCGTCGATTGCCCGACGAAGGCAAGCGGCGCGTGCCACAGGTCGATGTCGCGGACCCTCATCAGCGCGAGGCGCTTCAGGGCCCGGTCGGCGCCGACGAAGTCCTCGACGAAGTCATTCGCGGGCGCCATCAGGAGCTCGGCCGGCGTCGCGTACTGGGCGAGGTGGCCGCCCTCCTGGAGGATCGCGACCCGGTCACCCATCTTCACCGCCTCGTCGATGTCGTGGGTGACGAAGAGAACGGTCTTGCGGATCTCCGATTGGAGCCGCAGGAACTCGTTCTGCAACCGCTCGCGGTTGATCGGGTCGATCGCCCCGAACGGCTCGTCCATCAGCATCACCGGTGGGTCCGCCGCCAGCGCACGCGCCACGCCGACGCGCTGCTGCTGGCCGCCCGAGAGCTGGCTCGGGAAGCGGTCGCGCAGGCTGTTGTCGAGGCCGATCAGGTCGAGGAGCTCTTGCGCGCGAGCGCGGGCCCGATCGTGGTCCCAGCCGAGCAGCCGGGGCACCGTTTCGATGTTCTGGATGACGGTGCGATGCGGGAAGAGCCCGATCTGCTGGATCACGTAGCCCATCTCGCGCCGCAGCTCCGCCGGGTCTCGGTCGCGCACGGAGGTGTCGGCGATCAGGATGTCCCCCTCGGTGATGTCGACGGTGCGGTTGACCATCCGGAGGGCCGTCGTCTTGCCGCTGCCCGAGGGGCCGACCAGGACGCAGATCTCGCCGGCATCGACCTCGAGTGAGAGGTCGTGGATCGCGGGTTCCTCCTGGCCCGGATACCGCTTGGTGACGTGCTGATAAGAGACCGACGCTGCTGGACGCCCACCCTCCACGGCGGCGATCCTACTCCGGGCGCGGCCGCTCGCCGGTGTGGGGGAACCTGGCTATCATCCGGCGGCCGCGGAGGTGCGCGGCTCTTTTTATGGCTACTGCGACTGCGATGAGGACCTACCAGGCGACTTCCCAGGACCGCGAGCGGGTCTGGTACGTCGTCGATGCCGAGAACAAGACGCTGGGCCGCCTTGCCACGCAGATCGCGAACGTGCTCCGGGGCAAGCGGAAGCCCACCTACACGCCGCACGTGGACGTCGGCGACTTCGTGATCGTCGTCAACGCCGAGAAGATCGCGGTCACCGGGGACAAGCGCGAGAAGAAGGTCTACTGGCGCCACAGCGGCTACCCGGGCGGAATCCGGTCCCGGACGCTCGGAGACATGCTGGAGAAGCGCCCCGAGGAGGTCATCCGCAAGGCGGTCAAGGGCATGCTGCCGCGCAATCGCCTCGCGCGCGCGCAGCTCCGCAAGCTGAAGGTCTACGCCGGCCCGGAGCATCCGCACCAGGCCCAGAAGCCCGAGCAGCTGGAGTTCGAGATTTGAGCATGCAGGACGAAGAGCAGCGCAACGACGAGCAGGCTCCGGACGCGCAGGCCCCGGACGAGCAGCCCGAGGGCACCCCCGAGGAGCAGCAGGCCTCGGAGCAGCAGGCTCCCGGGGAGTCCGCTCCCGCGGAGGGGGGCACTCCCGACCGCGGCGAGGGCGAGGACGAGCCACCGGAGGAGGCGCTGTCCGAGGACGCGGCCACCGAGGCCGATACGCCGACGGAGGATGAACCGCCCCCCGCCACCGAGCAGAGCACTTCCGGCAAGAAGGAAGACGTGGTCCCGGGCGCGGAGCTCGACCCGATCGCGATCGAGCCCGAGCGCGAGCTGGATGCCGAGGAGCGTGCCCGCCGCGAGGCCGAGGAGGAGGAGCGCCTCCGCCGCGAGCGCGAGCAGCTCGGCGACGTCGACGAGGACGCGCCCGTGGCTGCGAAGCCGGCCAAGCTCGAGGGCGACGCCAGCTACGCCGCCACCGGCAAGCGCAAGTCGTCGGTCGCCCGCGTGATCCTGCGCCAGGGCAGCGGCACCATCGAGGTCAACAAGCGCGCTCTCGAGGAGTACTTCCCGCGGTCCTATCTGCAGTCCGTCGCCAAGCAGCCGCTCACCCAGACTGGGTATGAGGGCAACGTCGACGTCCGGATTCGCGTGCACGGCGGCGGTATTTCGGGCCAGGCCGCGGCGGTCCGCCACGGCATCGCCCGCGCGCTCACTGAGGTCGACCCCGCGCTGCGTCCCGAGCTCAAGCGCCGGGGCATGCTGACCCGCGACGCCCGCGTCAAGGAGCGGCGCAAGGCGGGCCTCAAGAAGGCGCGTAAGCGCCCGCAGTTCTCGAAGCGTTAGCGTCAGCCCCGAGGTGGCGGAGAGAAAGCTCTTCGGGACCGATGGCGTCCGTGGGCCCGTCGGGGAATTGCTCACGCCGGATCTGGCCGTGCGGCTCGGCCGCGCCGCGGCACTGCAGTCCGAGGCAGAGCGTCCGCAGGTCCTGATCGTCCGAGACACGCGGGAATCCGGCCCGATGCTGGAGGAAGCGCTTGCCGCGGGCGTCGCCGCTGGCGGTGGGGACGCGATGCTCGGGGGGGTCCTGCCCACCCCGGCAGCCTCGGTGCTCGCCCGCCGCCTGCGCTTCGACCTGGCGGGGGTGGTCTCGGCCTCCCACAATCCATACGGCGACAACGGGATCAAGTTCTTCGACTCACGAGGCGTCAAGCTCGACGATGAGACCGAGGCCGCGATCGAGGCGCGGCTCGACGAGCCCACAGGCGCACAGGTCGGCGGTGTTCGCCAGCTCGAGGGTGCCTTCGACGACTACATCCGCGAGCTGCGTACCGCCTTCCAGCTCGATCTCAGCGGCACGAAGGTCGCCCTCGACTGCGCGAACGGCGCCACCCACCGGACCGCACCGGCGATCTTCGGGCTGCTCGGAGCCGAGCTGGAGCTGATCGCCACGGAGCCAGACGGGCGCAACATCAACGAGGGATGCGGCTCGACCCATCCCGAGGGCCTGATCGAGCTGGTCAGGTCCTCCGACGCCCGGATCGGTTTCGCATTCGATGGCGACGGGGACCGGATGCTCGCCGTCGATGGGACAGGGGAGCTCCACGACGGCGACGACCTGATCGCGTTGATCGCCCGGGACTTGCTGCGGCGCGGGGAGCTCGACGGCGGCGTCGCGGTGACCGTGATGACCAACTACGGGTTCATGACGGCGATGGAGGAGGCTGGCATCGAGGTCGCGCAGACCAAGGTCGGCGATCGCTACGTGATCGAGGCGCTGCGCGAGCGCGACTGGCGCCTGGGCGGCGAGCAGTCCGGCCATATCGTCTGGACCGATTTCACGCCGACCGGGGACGGCATCGCGGCCTCGCTGCTGGTGCTGCGGGCCCTGGCCGGGCGCCGGCTCGAGCAGACCGAGCCGTTCAGGCGCCTGCCCCAGAAGCTTGAGAACGTGCGCGTCGCCGACCGCGGAGCGATCGAGGGAGCCAAGCGGCTCTGGAGTGCGGTGGAGGAGGAGAACGAGAGGCTCGAGGGGCGTGGCCGGGTTCTCGTCCGGGCCTCCGGAACCGAGCCGCTCCTCCGCGTGATGGTGGAAGCGCCCGACGAGGGGGAGTGCGAGGCGGTCACCGGTCGCCTAGTCGATTTGGCCAAGCGACTGCTGGGGCCGTAGCCCCGAGCGGGTGTTGCGGGCAGCCGCTTGCAGCCGCGACTTTGTGGGCGAAGCCGTCTGCCACTACCCTGTAGCGCCTCTTATGTGCGGCATCGTCGGATATGTGGGAGACCGACCGTGCCGGGATCTGCTGATAGCCGGGCTGGAGAAGCTCGAGTACCGAGGCTATGACTCGGCCGGCGTTTCGGTGATCTCGGACGGAGAGATCGACAGCGTACGCGCCGTCGGCAACCTCGCGAACCTCCGGGAGGCCCTCGAGCAGCAGTCCTCGAACGGGAACGGCCCCGTAGCCGTCGCCGCGCCGCCGGCGACCATCGGGCTCGGCCACACCCGCTGGGCGACCCATGGCCGGGTCACCGAGGAGAACGCCCACCCCCACGGCGACTGCGAGGACAACGTCCACATCGTCCTCAACGGGATCATCGAGAACCACGCCGAGCTGCGGAGAGACCTGCAGGCCGAGGGGCACGAGTTCACCTCGGAGACCGACGCCGAGATCGTCAGCCACCTGATCGAGCGCCACTACGACGGGGACCTGACAAAAGCGGTCCGGATGGCCTTCGCCGAGCTGAGGGGGCACTACGCGTTCGTCGCGATGCACCGCGATCAGCCGGACGTGCTGGTCGCCGCCCGCAAGGAGTGTCCGCTGATCATCGGCCTGGGTGAGAACGAGAACTTCGTCGCCTCGGCGATCCCGGCGTTCCTCGCCGAGACGCGCACCGCCCTCGGCATCAAGAACAACGAGATCGTCACGGTCCACAAGGGCGATGTGACGATCACGGACGCCGATGGCAACCCCGTCGCGCGGAGCCCGGAGGAGGTCACGTGGGACGAGGACGCGGCCGAGAAGGGTGGCTACGAGACGTTCATGCTGAAGGAGATCCACGAGCAGCCGGACGCCGTAGCCGAGACGATCACCGACCGGCTCCCCTCGCTCGATGGCGTCGACCTCTCGGACGTCGAGCTCGATGACGAGTTCCTGCGCGACATCGAGCGGATCGTGATCGTGGCCTGCGGCACGTCGTACCACTCGGGCCTGATCGGGCGGTACGCGATAGAGCAGTGGGCCCGGGTACCGGTCGAGATGGACATCGCCTCCGAGTACCGCTACCGCGACCCGGTTCACCGCCCCAAGGACCTGGTCATCGGCATCACCCAGTCGGGAGAGACGGCCGACACTCTCGCCGCCATGCGCCTGGCCCGCGAGAGCGGCTCCAAGGTGCTGGCGATCTGCAACGTGATGGGGAGCCAGGCGACCCGCGACGCCGATGCGGTGCTCTTCACCCGCTCCGGGATCGAGGTGAGCGTTGCGGCGACCAAAACGTTCGTCAGCCAGGTCGCGGCGATGTACCTGCTCGGTCTCCGGCTCGCCGAGCTCCGCGGAACGATGCCGAAGGAGCGCATCGCGGAGCTTGTAGCCGAGCTCAAGTCCCTCCCCTCAAAGCTCCAGGAGGCGATCGTCGCGCTCGAGGAGCCCGTCAAGGTGATCGCCCGGGCAGAGCAGAACCAGCGCTTCTTCATGTACATCGGCCGGCACATCGGGCTCGCCGTCTGCCTGGAGGGCGCCCTGAAGCTCAAGGAGATCGCCTACATCCCGGCGGATGCCTACGCGGCCGGCGAAATGAAGCACGGCCCGATCGCGCTGCTCGACGAGTCCACGCCGGTCGTCGCCGTCGCCACCGACAGCCCGGTCACCCAGAAGATCCTCTCCAACATGGAGGAGGTGCGGGCCCGCGGCGCGGAGGTGATTGCGATTGCGACCGAGGGTTCGGCGGAGATCGGCGACGCGGCCGACCAGACCCTGTACGTCCCGCGCACCGACTGGATCCTGCAGCCGATCGTCGCGATCGTCCCGCTGCAGCTGCTCGCCTACTACGTCGCTCGCGAGAAGGGCCTCAACGTCGACCAGCCGAGGAATCTCGCGAAGACGGTGACGGTCGAATAGGTGTGCGCGAGATTCCGGTCGAGTGGTGTTGGTCTCGCGAAGACGGTGACGGTCGAATAGGTGTGCGCGAGATTCCGGTCGAGTGGTGTTGGTCTCGCGAAGACGGTGACGGTCGAATAGGTGTCCTGGAGTGATCGCTAGGATGCCGCGCTCGTGAGGCGCCGGTGGATTCCCACAATCCTGCTTGCCTGCGCGGCCCTCCCGGCTGCGCTGATCGCCGGCTGCGGTGGCGGTGCCGGCGGCGGTGACGTCGACGTCGGGCCCGCGGCCGCGGTTCCGGCGAGCGCAGCCCTGTACATCGACGGGACCGTGAAGCCCACGGGCCAGACCCAGGCGGACGCCCAGGCCGCCCTCGGCAAGGTGCTCAACACCAGCGACCCGGGCGGCAAGATCGTTTCGCTGATCGAGGGACAGGCCAAGGCCCACGGTCATCCCTTCAACTACCAGCAGGACGTCGCGCCCTGGCTCGGCGATCAGGCCGGCTTCTTCTTCACCGACCTCACCGACAACGCCCAGAAGGGCGCCGCCGTGATCGAGACGACGAACCCGGCCTCGGCGCTCGCCTTCGTGCGCAAGGTGTCCGGCGCGAGCGAGACCAATCCGGCTCCGCAGACCTACAACGGTGTCAGCTATCAGACCGAGCCCAGCGATCCGACCACTGTCTTCGGCACCGTCGGCGACTTCCTGGTGACTGGAGACGTCGAGGGGTTCAAGGCGGCGGTCGATGCCGACAAGGGCGATTCTCTCGGCGACAACAGCGACTTCAAGGATTCGCTCGATCAGCTGCCCACCGACCGGCTCGGAACCTTCTACACGGTCCCCAGGACCCTGATCGACGCCCTGGGCCCCAGCCAGATCGACCAGCAGAGCCAGGCCGCCATCGAGAAGAGCGCCGGCGAATCGCTCGACAAGCCCGTCTCCGGCGCCTTGACCGCTTCGGCGGACACCTTCGACGTTCAGTTTGTCGGAGCGGACAACGGCGTCGAGACCCCGGAGAGCTCACTGATCGGAGATGTCCCGGCGGACTCGTGGCTCGCCCTGGGTCTCGGCGACCTCGGCGAGTCCGCGAAGCGGACGATCGACCAGCTCAAGGAGCAGGGCCTGCCGAATCTCGAGCAGGGGCTGGCTCAGGTGCAGCAGGCGACCGGGGCCTCGATCGACCAGCTGACGAACGCTCTCGGCGACGCCGTCGTCTACGTCCGCGGCGAAAGCGAGAAGACCCTGAACGGCGCCCTGATCATCCAGACAAAGGATCCGGACCTCACCGGGCGGCTGCTGAGCCAGCTGCAGACCCTGGTTCAGCTGGGCAGCCAAGGAACCACCAAGCCGCTGCAGCTCGCAGGCGGCGGCACCGGTTTCCAGATCAACGACCCGACGCAGACCCCTCAGCCCGTCGAGATCGCCCAGCAGGGCGACAAGATCGTCATCGGCTACGGAGCGAACTCCGTCGCGCGTAGCCTCGCACCCGCGCAGAAGCTGGGCGACTCGCGGATCTTCTCAACCGCCAAGGGCCAGGTCTCGGACCTCGGCACCGATCTGTTCCTCGACTTCCCGAAGGTCTTCAAGCTCGCGGAGGCCCAGGGCGCCAAGTCCGATCCCGGCTACGCGCAGGCCAAGCCCTATCTCAACGCGCTCAGCTACCTGGTGAGCGGCTCCGGCACCAAGGGCGACCAGGCAGAGCTGAAGGCAGTCGTCGGCCTCAAGTAGGCCCATGGCCCTCTCGGTCGGCATAGACCTGATCGAGACCGAGCGCGTCGAGCGCGCGCTGGAGCGCCGGCCGCGTTTGGCGGAGCGGCTCTTCACCCCCGCGGAGCTCGCCTACGCCCGTGCACGTGCGCGTCCGGGCCGGCATCTCGCCGCGCGCTTCGCGGCCAAGGAGGCGGTCATCAAGGCTCTCGGTCAGGGCGTGCCGCCGAAGGACATCGAGGTGGTGAGTGGCGAGCCGCCGGTCCTGCAGCTGCATGGGCGGGCCGCCGAGCTCGCCGGCGACACCGAGATCGCGATCTCGCTCACGCATTCGCGTGAGTCTGCGGCTGCGGTCGCCGTCGCCTCTTAGGGCGAGCGCGAACCGCGGGTAGTCTGGCGCGGTGATGGAGAAGTGGCTGGATCCGTGCCTCGACGCCGAGCAGATGCGGGCCACCGATGCCTGGGCGATCAACGAGCGAGGCGTTCCGTCCCTGGAGCTGATGGAGACCGCCGGCCGAGCGGTCGCCGAGCTGGCGGCCGAGCTCGCCGCCCCGGGCAGGGTGGCCGTCGTCTGCGGCAAGGGAAACAACGGCGGCGACGGACTGGTGACCGCGAGGGCCCTGCGCGAGGTGGGGTTCGAGGTCGACGCGCTGCTGCTTGCGCCCGGCGATCAGCTCTCCGAGGACGCTCGCGCCAACCTCGAGCGCTTCGACGGCGCGCGCCACGTGGGCGTCGGCGAGCTCGCCGCCGCCCTCGAGGGTGCGGGTGTGATCGTCGACGCGATCTTCGGCACCGGCTTCGCCGGCGCTCCCCGCGACCCGGCCGCCTCCGCGATCGACGCGATCAACGACGCCCACGCGCAGGTTGTGGCGACTGACATCGCCTCGGGTGTGAATGCCTCGACCGGGGAGGTCGAGGGGAGGGCGGTGCACGCCGATCAGACGGTGACCTTTCACGCGGCCAAGCTCGGTCACTGGATCGCACCGGGTAAGGACCACACGGGCGAGCTGCGCGTGGCGCGGATCGGCATTCCAGATGGAGCACCCGTCGAGACGAACGCCGGCCTGATCTCCACCCGGGTGCTGGAGTTGCTTCCGCATCGTGCGGCCGGGTCGACGAAGTTCACCTCCGGTCAGGTGGTGGTCGTCGGCGGGTCGCGCGGGCTGACCGGGGCCGTCTGCCTCTCCGCTCTCGGCACGATCCGCAGTGGGGCCGGCTACGCCACGGTCGCGGTCCCGGCCGAACTCGAGTCGATCTTCGAGATCAAGCTGACCGAGGTGATGTCGCTGGGCTGCGCGAGCCGCGAGGGCCAGCTGCGCCCTGCCGCCTCTGAGCAGATCCTCGGGGCCACGGAGCGGGCGGCGTCCGTCGTCCTCGGCTCCGGGATGGGAAGGGAGCAGGGCACCCAGCGCCTGGCCCGGGAGCTGACTCGGCGCATCCGGGCTCCGCTGGTGCTCGACGCCGACGGGCTCAACGCTCACGCCGGGAGCATCGAGGCGCTGACAGACCGCGAGCTCCCCCTCGTCCTGACCCCTCACGAGGGCGAGATGGGCCGCCTCCTCGACCGCGATTCAGCCGAGATCAAGGCCAACCGGCTGGAGAGCGCCAGGGAGGCCGCCCAGCGCAGCGGGGCGATCGTCCTGCTCAAGGGCGACGACTCGATCGTCACCGACGGCGAGCGGGTCGCGGTCAACACGGTCTCCAGCCCGCAGCTGGCGACGGCCGGCACGGGCGACGTTCTCACCGGGGTGATCGCAGCTCTGATCGCCAGAGGGCTCGAGCCCTTCGCCGCAACCTGCGCCGCCGTCCATGGGCACTCACGGGCGGGGGTCATCGCAGGCGAGCGGGTCGGGCACGACTCGGTGATCGCGGGAGACGTTGTGGAAGCGATGCCCGCGGGGTTGAGCAGCTAAGTGCCCCATCCGGAAACATCTCGCCGGAAATGACGGAGCCGGAGCGTCGCCAGTCTGCGTCCTCGGTCGCCCGTGTAGCACCACTACACGGGCTCCCTGCGTCCTTGGCTGGCGCCGTCCGGATGACGTCATTTCCTGGCTCACGTTCCCGGAGGGGGCACTGATGGCGGACCCTGAGGGCCGCGCGCTGGCGGTCGTCGACGTCGGGGCCGTCGAGCGCAACAGCCGGCTGCTGAAGGAGCGGGCGGGAGACGCGACCGAGCTCTGCGCGGTGGTCAAGGCGAACGGCTACGGCCATGGCGCGGCCGCCTGCGCCGCCGCCGCTCTGCGCGGCGGCGCGACCCGCTTGGCCGTGGCCGCCTCCGAAGAGGCCGCCGAGCTCCGCCTGTACTTCCCCGACGTGCCCCTGCTCGTCATGGGTGCGCTGACCGAGGGTGAACTCCGCACCGCTCTCGCTGCCGGGGCGGACGTGGCGCTCTGGCGGGAGGGCTTCCGGGAGCTCTGCTCCCGGCTCGCCGGCGATCGCGGCCGGCCCGCTCGCGTCCACCTCAAGCTCGACAGCGGAATGGGCAGGCTCGGAGAGCGCGACCCCGATGCGCTGCTGGAGCTGGCTCGGAGCTGCGCCGCGGACCCCCACCTCGAGATCGCCGGGGTGTGGACTCACTTCGCCACCGCCGACGAGCCCGATGGTGGCTTCCTCGCTGAGCAGCTGGCCGCCTTCCGCCCGATTGCGGACTCCGTGCGCGAGATCGCACCCGACTGCACGGTTCACGCCGCAAACAGCGCCGCGACCCTGCGCGAACCGGACGCGCACTTCGACATGGTCCGCTGCGGGATCGCGATCTACGGCCTGGATCCCTTCCAGCGCGACCCGGCCGAGCAGGGCCTCGATCCGGCGCTCGAGTTGCACTCCTACGTCGCCGACGTGAAGCGCTTCGAGTCCGGAGCGAGTGCAGGCTACGGCCGGACCTGGCGAGCACCCGAGGAGACCTGGGTCGGCGTGCTGCCGATCGGCTACGGCGACGGGGTCAGGCGAGGGCTCTCCGACAACGCGGAGGTCCTGGTGGGCGGTCGCCGGTATCCGCTGGTCGGCACGGTCTCGATGGACAACATCACGATCGATCTCGGCCCCAGGACCGAGATCGAGCCCGGTGCGCCAGCCGTCCTGATCGGCCGGCAGGGATCTGAGCGGATCCTCGCGGAGGAGGTGGCCGCTCGGCTCGAGACGATCAACTACGAGGTGACCTGCGGGATCTCTCAGAGGGTGCCACGGGAGGTCACGGAGTGAGCCCCGATCTCGACGCGCTCGACCGGGCGCCGTCCATCGCGGCCGCGCGCATCGCCCTCGAGCAGCAGTCTCACTCCTGGATCGTCGGCGGCGCGATTCGCGACGCCCTGCTCGATGAAGAGGTCTCCGATGCCGACCTGGCGGTCGAGCGAGGTAAGGAGGAGAGCACGGCGCGCGCAATCGCGAAGGTGGCGGGGGGCACCGCCTTCCAGCTCTCCGTGGAGCACGCGAGCTGGCGGGCGATCGCCCCCACCGATGGCTGGCACGTCGACGTGGTGGCTCTCCGCGCGGAGACGATCGAGGACGACCTGCGGGCTCGCGACTTCGCGCTGAATGCGATCGCCCGGCCCCTGGGCGGCGGTGAGCTGATCGACCCGACGGGAGGGATCTCCGATGCCGCTGCTCGCCGGCTCCGCGCCGCGTCGGAGGAAGCTTTCCGCGATGACCCGATCCGGCTGCTCCGTGCGCCGCGGCTCGCCGCCGGGTACGAGCTCGTGATCGAGCCCGGAACCGCGGACCTGGCGCGGGCGTCCGCCGCCCGGGCGGCCGATCCGGCCGGGGAGCGCCAGTTCGCGGAGCTGCGCGGGATCGTCTGCGGACAGCGGCCGCTGCAGGGCATCGAGCTGATGGACGAGCTCGCCCTCACCGCGGTGGTACTTCCCGAGCTGGAGGCGCTCCGCGGCGTCGTCCAGAACCCGAATCACCATCTCGACGTGCTGGGCCACACGCTCGCCGTGCTGGATGAGTGGCTCGGGCTCGAGCGCGACATGGCGAGCTTCGCCGGAGCCCTCGCGTCGGAGATCGATGCCTTTCTCGACGAGCCGCTGGCGGACGGACTCACCCGCCGCGAGGGGATGCGCTTCGGTGCGCTCTTCCACGATGTCGGCAAGCCCGAGACGCGCTCGGAGGGTTCCGGGTACGTGACCTTCATCGGCCACGATGAGGTCGGCGCGCAGATCATCGCCGGGATCTGTAGCCGCCTCCGGGTGAGCCGCAAACTCAGCACCCACCTGCAGGGCCTCGCGCTGCATCACCTGCGGCTCGGCTTCCTGATTCATCGGCGACCGCTGTCCCGGCGTGCGATCTACGACTACCTGGTCGCCACCGAGCCGGTCGCGGCGGACGTCACGTTGCTGACCGTCGCCGACCGGCTCGCCGCACGTGGCGAGGGGCCCCTGGCGAGCGCCGAGATGATCCAGGCGCACCTCGACCTCGCCAGGGAGATGCTTCGCCACGCCCTCGCCTGGCACCACGATGGTCCGCCGCGCCCGCCTCTGTCAGGCGACGAGCTGGCGAGCGAGCTGGGACTCGAACCGGGACCCGAGCTGGGCAGGCTTCTCGAGGAGCTGCGCGCCGAGACCTTCACCGGCGAGGTCAGCGGCAGGGACCAGGCTCTCCAGCGGGCACGCCAGCTGCGCTAGGGCACGCCCCACGCACCTGGGGCAATAGGCTCCGGCGCGAATGGCGGATCCCGACTGCCTCTTCTGCGGAATCGTCGCCGGCACGATCCCGAGCGAGACGATCGACTCCGACGAGCGGACCGTCGCCTTCATGGACATCAATCCGGCCACCCCCGGGCACGCGCTGGTCGTGCCACGGGAGCACACAGCCGACCTGATGGAGATCGGACCCGAGGACCTCACGGCGACGATCCTCGCCGCGCAACGGCTGTCCAGGCACATGAAGCAGGTGCTCGACGCGGACGGGATCAACCTGATCAACGCTTGCGGCGCCGCGGCCTGGCAGACGGTCTTCCACTTCCACATTCACGTCGTGCCGCGGTACGAGGACGATCCGCTGAAGCTGCCGTGGGTCCCCGAGCCAGGAGACCCGGATCAGATCGCCCAGATAGCCGACAGATTGCGAGGAGCAGATGGCTGACCAAGAGACGAAAACCACGCCGATCCGGCTGGAGCGCGACGGCAACGTCGCAGTGATGGTCCTCGAGAATCCGCCGCTCAACCTGTTCGGCGATGACGCCTGGAGTGCCCTCGCCTCGTGCATCGACGAGGTCGAGCGGTCCGAGGCCCGCGCCCTGGTCTGGCGGGCGGCGGGCGACATCTTCACGGGCGGCGTCGACGTCCACAGCTTCCAGCGGGTGGTGGACGAAGGGGCGGCCGGCGATGCATTCGGCTCCCTGATCCCGGTCGTCCAACGGATCGAGGGCCTGCCGATCCCGACGCTCGCGCTCGTCCACGGCCTCTGCCTGACCGCCGGCCTCGAGATCTCGCTGGGCTGCGACATGATCTGGGCGACCGAGTCGGCGCGCTTCGGGCTGGTCGAGGCGGTCGTGGGCCTGACGCCGGGCGCCGGCGGGACCCAGCGGATGGCCGAGCGCGCTGGGCCCGCGCGCGCCGCCGAGTTCGTGATGAGCGGCGGGCTCTATGACGCGGCCACGCTCGAGCGCTGGAACGTGGTCAGCCGCGTAGTCCCCGACGATGAGTTGCTCGAGAAGGGGATGAAGTTCGCGCACCGGCTCGCGGACGGGCCGACGATCGCCCACGGCGCCACCAAGCGGATCATCCGCGGCTACCGAACGGGCGGCGTGGAGGAGGCCGACCGTGTCACGCCGGAGGTCTTCGCCGAGCTGTTCGCCTCGGAGGATCTGCAGAACGCGGTGGCCACCTTCCTCGAGCAGGGCCCGGGCAAGGCGACCTTCGAGGGCCGTTAGGCGGGAGCCGAATCCGCGGCAGGGCCTTCGCCAGGCGCTACCCTGCCCGGCGCAGATGGCGAAGGAAGAGAAAATCGAGATGGAGGGCGAGATCACCGAGGCGCTGCCCAACACGATGTTCCGCGTCAAGTTGGACAACGATCACGAGGTCCTCGGCCACATCTCGGGCAAGATGCGCCGGCACTACATCCGGATCCTCCCGGGCGACCGGGTGAAGATCGAGCTCTCCCCTTACGACCTCGATCGCGGGCGCATCACCTACCGCTACAAGTAGCGCGCCGGTAAGCTCGCTCCACGCTCACAGCGACGAGGAGGGTTCGATGAGAGCAGCGAAGGCGTTGGCCGTGTTGGCGATCGTGGCACTGGCCGCGGGATCGTTCACCGCGGTGGCACTGGCGGGCAAGAAGAAGAAGACCGGCGTGATCTTCTTCAACGGCAGCCCCAAGATCAACAAGGGCGGGAAGGTGACCGCGAAGGGGTCGATTAACACGGCCACGGCCTGCGAGCCGGGTCGATCCGTGCGGCTTCAGGTCCTGGACGCGAACGGCACGGTTCTGGCCACGCTCGACGGCAAGTCGACCGATTCGGCGGGCAACTGGTCGGTGTCCGGCCAGCTGCCGAGCAACCTGCCTGCCGGCACGAACTTCGTCCGGGTCAAGGTCAAGAAACGCACCGCCGGCAAGTTCGTCTGCCAGGCGGGCGTCTCGATCGCGGTGCCGATCCCGGCGACGACGCCCTAGCGGACTTCCCGCAAAAGAGGAGCCGTATGGCAGCCGAGGAGAAGCCGGTCTTGATCGCCTACGACGGTTCGGACCAGGCAAAGCACGCGATCGAGCAGGCTGGAGCCGAGTTGCGACTGCCCAGGAAAGCGGTCGTGGTGGCCGCGTACGAACCGCTCGAGGCACTCCCCTTCTGGGGCCGTCCCGCTGCGATCGTGCCCGACGAGCTGAGCGAGGAGGCCGGTAGGGAGGCGGCCCGGACGGCAGCTGAGGGTGCCGGGTTGGCGAACTCGGCGGGGTTCGACGCCAGCTCCACGGTCCGCGAAGAGGATCGCGCCTGGAAAGCCATCCTTGCCGCCGCCGAGGACGCCGGCGCCGGGATCATCGTGCTTGGATCGCACGGGCGCGGACCCGTCGGCTCGGCGTTCCTGGGCAGCGTCGCGACCTCCGTGGCACAACATGCCACTCTCCCGGTGATGATTTGCCGTCCCCCTGACGGCGACTAGGACTCAATCGTCGAGATACGAGCTCGGCGCGCTCGGGTCCGGCTCGAGCAACTCGGCGATCAGGGAGGACCAACCGAACTCCCGGGCGCCCAGCCCATCTCCGGTGTAGGGCTCGTAGAACTCCCGGAGGCCCTCGCGGACGACGGCCTCCGAGAGCCGCTTGGCCAGCTCGAGCGCCTCGGGTGCGTAGCCCTGCCGCAGCAGTCCCATCCAGATCAGCCAGGCCGAGTTGATCCAGGTCGGGCCGCGCCAGTAGAGGCGGCGAAGCGGCCGCTTCCACCTGCGCGACTCGAAGCTCGGCTCCTGGGCCGAAACCGAGGTCGGTGGATAGGGCAGCCAGTACTTGCGCTGGTCGAGCAGGTGCTCCTCGATCAGGCGGCGGCCGATCTCCCCCGGCAGGTCCGGCAGGGCCAGCGGTGCGAGCGCCGACCAGGTCGAGACGCGAATGCGGTGATCGCCCCCGATGGGGTCTGTTTCACCCACCTTCGCGACCTTCCCCCGAGCCACGTCGAGAAAAAGCCCCCGCCGCTCGTCCCAGAGCCGGTCGATCAGCGCCGGCGTGATCGAAGGCTCGCCCGCTGCGATCCGGGCGAGGCCCCAGAGGACGTTGGTCACCACCTCACAGAGCACTGGCCCATGTGCGGCGAGCACGCGGCGCGCGTCCCAGTCCAGGCGTCGGTTCCGCGCGATCAGCAAGGGGAAGAGCAGGCGGGCATGGGCGTGCCGGCCCCAGACGGCGTCGAACTTCGACGAGGAGTCGAGGCCGGACTCGTCCGGCTGGACGATCCAGAGGAGGCCGTCGCCGTCCAGGTCCCGGTTCCCCTCGAGCCAGCGGTGGTGGGCGGCGATCCGGCGCTCTTCGGAGGGATCCCCGACGGCGATCCGCCACGCCCAGGCGAGCAGTGGGGGCTGGATCGTCGAGGTGTTGCGAGCGCTCCTCGAGGTGACGTTGTACGTCCAGCGGCGCTGCCAGTCGACGGGGCGGTCCCAGAAGATCGTGTGGCCGATGAAGCCGTCGGCCCGACCCCCATCGAGCAGGCTGCGGAGCTCTCGTTCCGCGCGATCTCGGTCGAAGCGCCGCCAGACGATCGCATGGAAGCACGAGTCCCAGTACCACTGCCACGGGTAGTGGCCGGGGCTGGGCCGCGAATAGCCGTAGGGAACGCCATCGCGCTCACCCTCGACCCAGCTGGCAGTCAGCGTCTGCTGGGCGATCCGCATGACGGAATCCCGGACCTCGGCGTCCACCACCAGGGGCAGCTGCGGCATCACAGGGTCATCCGGCGCATGCCCCGCAGCGCGAAGTAGCTGAGCACCGCGGCGAGTGCGAAGAGCGTCAGGTATCCCGGCCAGGTGTCGCCCCAGCTGACCGATCCGATGAAGCCCTGGCGAACGGCCTCGACGACCTGTGTGACCGGATTGATCTTCGCCACCTCCTGCAGCCAGCCGGTGAGCAGCTGCTCCGGCGCGTAGGCCGTCGTCAGCAGCACGGCAAGGAGCATTCCGACCTGCATGATCGGCGCCGCGGACTGGGTGCGGAAGCGGAGGGCGAGGGAGGTTCCCCAGGTGGCCGCGACCACGGCCATGCCCATCACCAGGGTGATGGCGATCACCAGGCCCAGCAGTCCCGGCCAGTGCACCCCGACCGCGAAGCCGACGATCAGGAGGAAGGTCACCGGGAGCAGGCAGCGAAGGCTCGCCGACAGCACCAGGCCGGCGAGCAGCACCGGCCGGGGAGCGGGGGAGGCGAGCAGGCGATCGAACCATCCCTGCTCGATGTCGCGGGCTAGGTTGACCCCCGTCGCCGCGCCGGTGAAGCCGGCTCCCTGGAGGAGGCTGACCGGGATCAGGAAGCTCTGGTAGCTGGAGGTCGTGAACCCCGGCAGCAGCGTCAGGCTGCCGAAGACGCTGGTCAGGCCGAGGAAGAAGATGGTGGGGGCGAGCACACCGGGTATCGCGGCTCCCGGAACCCTGGTGATCTCGTTGAGCGCCCTTCGGACCAGGACCGCGATGCTGGCGACCGCCCCGCGCCAGCTCATACGCCCCTCCGCAGCCTGCTCCGCATCGCCGCGGCGCAGAGGACGAAGCCGAGTGCCCCGATCCCGATCACCGCTGCGATCGCCTTCAGCTCGGTCGTCACCGACCAGCCGCTGATGATGGGGTCGCGGATCCCGTTGACGATGAAGCTGAACGGGTTGTACTGCGCAACCCAGGAGGCCGGCTCGAGCATCAGGTTGGCGGGAAAGAAGGCGTCGGAGAGGAAGAGGACGACGAAGACGAGGGGGAAGATCCCCTGCACGACGCTCGCGCTGTTCGAGCGGAGCGCGATCGCCGCTCCGATGGTCCCGAAGGAGAGGGCGGAGACAGCGGTCAACGCGATGATCCAGATGACTGCGGGCACGCCCTCATGGATGCTCGCCCCGAAGATCAGCCCAAGGACGATGAAGTAGACGGCGATGATCCCCCCGAGCGTCGCGGTGGCCGCAAGCCTCCCCAGCACGACCGAGGAGCGCGCGATCGGGGCTGCGTACAGCCGGTCGGTGAACCTCATCTCCATGTCGATCGCGAAGGCGATCGCCCCGGAGTTGCCGGTGAACATCACCGATTGCACGATCGATCCGGCGAGCATGAAGGAGAGGAAGTTCGGGACGTCCGGGAATCCCGGCAGATCCACCGCCCGTCCGGCTCCCGCGGTCTGGATCGCGAGCAGGGCGGTGGGGAAGACGATCAGCGGCGCCAGCAGCTGTGGCCGCCGGAGCGTCTGCATGATCGAGCGTTTCCCAAGTGCGGCGACGACGCGGGCGTTCGCCGCCAGTGTCTGAATCACTCGACCACGGCCTCCGTCTCATCCGTATCTTCGGATGCACCCTCCAGGTGCTGGCCGGTCTTCTGGACGAAGACGTCGTCGAGCGAGGGCTGAACGAGGTCCAGGGACTCGACCTCGAGCCCCTCCTGGTTGAGAGCGACGATGATCGGCCCGATCTCGGAGGAGCCGCGCTCCACCTCGACCATCAGGATCCCGTCCCTGGCCGGCAGCGACCGTCCGAAGCGCGAGAGGATCGACTCGGCTCGTGACTCATTCCCCTGCTGCTCGACCAGGGAGAGCTCGAGGTGCGGTCGGCCGACCTCCGCCTTCAGCGCCTGGGGCGTCCCCTCCGCGACGAGCTTGCCGCCGGAGATGATCCCGACGCGGTCGGCGAGCTGGTCGGCCTCCTCGAGGTACTGGGTGGTGAGGAAGACCGTCGTGCCCTCCTGGTTCAGCTTTGCGACCTCCTCCCAGATCGCCTTGCGGCTCACCGGATCCAGCCCCGTCGTGGGTTCATCGAGGAAGAGCACCTCCGGGGTGTGGACGAGGGCCGCGGCGAGATCCAGCCGCCTGCGCATTCCGCCCGAGTAAGTGCCGATGCGCCGGTCGGCCGCGAGGGTGAGACCCACCCGGTTTAACAGCCAGCGGCTCTTGTTGCGGGCTTCCCGCTTCGGGATGCTGTGGAGCGTTGCCTGGAGCTCGAGCAGCTCGCGGCCGGTCATCAGCGGGTCGAGAGCGGCCTCCTGAAGGGCCACGCCGATCTTGCGCCTGACGGCGCCGGGGTCTTTCGCGACGTCGTGGCCCGCCACGATGGCCCAGCCTCCGGTGGGCTGGAGCAGCGTCGTGAGCATCCGCACGGTGGTCGTCTTCCCGGCGCCGTTGGGTCCCAGAAAGCCGTAGATCTCTCCCGCCGCGACCTCCAGGTCGACGCCGTCGACGGCCCTGATTCCTCCCTCGAACTCGCGCTCCAGCTCGTGCGTCTCGATCGCCGCCACCGTGAGGGCAAGATAACCGGCGGTCCCGGCGCGCCCGGGAGGATCGTCACACAGACCGAACCGATACAGATGACTCAGCCACCGTTGGCTCACGGCGGCCTCGGAGCCGGGTGACGATCGCGGTCGGGTTTGGCGGCAACCGGTCATCCGTCGCCAGCCAGGAACCCGCGAGGATCAGCAGCAGGCCGGCGATCGCCCCCGCCCCGGGGCTCTCGCCGAGGACGATCACCCCGAGCGCCACCGCGATCACGGGGTTGATGTAGGTGATGATCGAAGCCCTTCCCGCTCCGACCTCCGAGACGAGGATCATCAGGATCACGAAGGCGGCCGCCGTGCAGAGCACGCCGAGGACGATCAGCGAGGTGAGCGCCTCGGCGGGCGGCACTGAGTCAGGGACCGTCAGCAGCCCGGCGGGGGTGAGCAGGACCGCCGCGACGGCCAGGCTCGCGGCCATTGTGGCCCGCGGGTCGTACTCGAGGAGCTGCGTCTTGATGATCAGCGGGCCGATCGCATAGCCGACCGCGGCGGCCATGACGGCGGCGGCGCCGAGCAGCTCGCTGCTCTGACCGCTCAGGTCGATTCCGACAAGCGCCACGACTCCGGCGAGCCCGATCAACATGCCGAGCATTCGGGTGCGGGTCGGCCGTTCCGTGTGATCGACGCGCAGCGCCAGCAGTGCGATCAGCAGCGGAACGGTCGCGATCACGATGGCGGCGACCGAGGAGTCGACGTTCTGCTCCCCGGCTGCGATCAGCGGGAACGGAAGCGCCATCTCGGCGACGGCGTAGGCGAGGATCCAGCCGCGCGGTCCGCGGCGAAGCATCTGGATGCCCTGACGCGGGACCAGCGCGAGCAACAGGATCGCACCGAGCACGAGCCGTGCCCACGAAAGGAACAACGGAGACACCCCGTCGTCGACGGCGATCTTGATGAAGAGGTAGGGGATGCCCCAGATCAACGAGAGCGCCGCGAAGGCGACCCATGCCCGACGGCTCATCGAGTCAGGATTGCAACTAGGCCACGGCCGCCGGGCGCAGCTCCACGAACTCGCGATCTGTGGCTCGCTCGAGTGCTTCCGCCGCGTCGAGCAGGAGGGCATCCCGGCCCCAGGCGGCCAGCAGCTGCAGCCCGACCGGCAGTCCGCCATCGAGGCCGGCCGGCACGTTGACGCCCGGGACGCCAGTCAGGTTCGCGATCACGCCCTGACGTCCGTTGCCCGCATCCGCGGAGGTCACGCCGGAGGGCAGCTCGATCGTGGGATCGGCGAGCGGCGGCGCAACCGCAGGCACGGTAGGCCAGGCGAGCAGGTCGATGTCATCGAAGAGCCGGGCGAGATTGAGACGCGCCTGGGCGCGGGCGCGCAACCCGCGGGCCGTGAGGCTTCCCGGGAGCAGCCCCCTCAGCTTGAGGACCCCGCGGTTGAGGACGCCGAGCTCGTCCGGGAGCGCGTTCAGGTTCGCCGGCGTGAGGTGGGCAGCCTCCTCGGCCTGCGCCACGAGGACGGCGGCGGGGAGGATCAGCTCCTGATCCGGGATGTCGACCTCAGTGACCTCGCCTTCCACCTCGGAGCGGAGGGCCTCGAGCGCCGACTCGCAGGCCTCGCGGACCCCCGCGGCGGAGTCGTTCCAGTAGGGCTCGCGGATCACGCCGATCCTTGATCCGCGCGCTTCGCCGGGGGCGAGCAGCTCACCGAACATGGCCGACGCGAGCAGGCGGCAGTCAGCCGCGTCGCGGCACAGGGGGCCGGAGACGATCGTCTCGGTGTTGGCGATGTGGTGCCCCTCCATCGCGGACCGGCCGAAGGTCGGCTTCAGCCCGGTCAGGCCGCAGTAGGCCGCCGGGTAGCGGATCGAGCCGAGCCCGTCCGCCCCGATCGCCCCCGAGACGAGGCCGCCGGAGACTGCGGCGCCGGGGCCGCTCGAGGAGCCGCCGGGACACCGCTCGAGGTCCCAGGGGTTGTGTGCCGCGCCGTAGACGGACGTGTTGCCGGTGCTGCCCGAGCCGAGCTCGTGCATGTTCGCCACCCCCGCGATCACCGCTCCTGCGTCGCGCAGGGCACGGTAGGGACCCGATTCGCCGGGATGCGTCGTCACCCCGGGCACCGCCGCGGCGCCCACGGTTTCGGCTCGCCAGGGCAGCGCCCACTCGTCCTTGATGACGACGGGCACTCCGCGAAGCGGGCCGTCGGGCGCCTCGTCGAGCATCCTGCGCGACTCTTCGGGGAAGGTGGCGACGATCGCGTTCAGGTCGCCGTTGCGCTCCTCGATCCTCGCCAGGCAGTCGTCGAGGAGCTCACCGGCATCGATCTCACCCGAGGCGATCCCGGCCGCCTGCTCTCGGAGTGGAAGATCGAGCGCTGTCATCGGGCAGGGGGCGCCCCGAGGTCGGGATTCATCTCCTGCTCGACCCCGTCCAGGTCGGCGTCCCGGAGGACGGTCATGTCCGGTTCCCAGAGCGACCAGACGCCCGCCATCACCGCCCGCTCGGTCTCGTCGGCCTCGATTCCGAAACTCTCGAGGGCCGAATCGATATAGCGCTGAAAGGCCGATCCCGCTTCCATGAGGCCGCAACCCTACCGAGCCGATTGAGTTCGGCGCCCGCCCCCATTTGCAAGGACCCCCGCAACCCTCCTGGAAATGACGTGTTCAATGAAGCTCATGAGCCAGGACGCTCACGCCTTTGCGCGCCTCCACAGGCTCGCCGTCGCCTTCGCCGTCGCGGTCTTCGCGGCGGCGCTCGCCGCGGTGCTCGCGACCGGCGAGGCCGTCGGCGCGCCGCGGGTGTCGGTGCTCGGCGCCGCGGCACCGGCCGTGCCCTCTTGCCCGACGACCTGCCAGGCCGTCGGCAAGACGACCGGCTTCCAGACCTCGATCACGGGGAGCAGGAGCCCGTTCACCGTCCCGTTCCGCGGGCGGGTCGTCGCCTGGTCGATCAAGACCGGCGCGCCGAGCACCAAGCCGAACCCGAACAACAACAACCAGAGCGACTACGACTTCTTCACCAAGACCTTCGGTGGCGCCCCCAAGGCCCGGATCTCGGTTCTCAAGCCGATCATGAAGCAGATCAAGGCCGGGCACCCGATCTACAAGCTCAAGGCCCAGTCGCCGGTCGAGGACCTCTCCCAGTTCCTCGGGCAGACCACGACGTTCACGCTCGACACCCCGATCCGGGTGAAGCCGAACAACATCGTCGCCCTCACCGTGCCGACCTGGGCCCCCGCCTTCGCCATCAACCAGGCGGCGAACACCAAGTGGCAGGCCAGCCGCAAGCGGGGTAAGTGCAACAACACCGATGACATCCTGGCCGGAACGCCGCAGGATGCTCTCGGCTCGCAGCGCGCCTACGGGTGCACCTACAACACCGCGCGGCTGCTCTACTCGGCGACGGTCGTCGCCGACCCGAACCAGAAGCCAGGGACACCCAAGAAGCCGAAGAAGTAGCGGCCCGGGCCTAAGCGCTACTCCGACAGCCCGGCGGCTTCGAAGGCTTGCCCACGCGTCCCGAACAGGCGGAAGCGGACGACCTTCGAGTCCTCGAGGTACCAGAGGGCGAAGAAGTCGCGCTCGCTTCTGATCCCGCTGCCCTTGCCCGTTCCAGCCTGGCGGAAGACGCATAGGACCGAGTCGCCCGCGTCGATGTATTCGCGGTAGTCGATCTCGTAGTCCCTCCAGGGCCCGAGCCATTCACGGAAGAACCTGTCCACCTCCTGCCAACCGTGGTAGACGCCCGCCAAGGGCAAGCCGCTCGCTGATGTATCCCAGATGATCTCTGGATGGAAGTAGTTGCGCCCCACCTCCGGGTCTCCCTGCGCGAACTGCTGCGAGAACTGCTTGACGATCTCCACGTTCTCCTCTGACATGCACGCGGAGTATCGCGCCGAAGGAGGACCTGGCCCGGATCACTCGGCGCCGTCGAGCGCCGCCTGGCGAAGCCCGCAATACGGGCAGTCGCTGACGTCGAGCCCGATCAGCTGGTCGCAGCGCCGGCAGGCGCGCAGGTTCTCCGGGGCCCTGACCAACGCGGACTCGGATGGCGCCAGGGGCAGAGTCGCGGCGACGACAGTCATCTCCTCGCCCGTCTCCCTGTCGACATAGACGCCGTCGGGGTGGACCTTGGCGAGTGCCTCGCGTCCGGACGCCGGAGCGCGGAGCCGGTAGGTCTGCTCGGGGTTCTGCACGGCGCGCACAATACCGTTGCGCCGGATGCAAGTGCTCATCTTCCACGCCTACCTGCTGCACGGCACCGGCAGCAACGTCTACAACGCGAGCCTCGCGCAGGCGCTCGCGAGCCAGGGGCATGAGGTCCGTCTGATCTGCCAGGACCGGCGGGCGGACGAGCTCGACTGGGTCCGCCAGAACGACAGGATCACGGTCCACGTCCCGAACATCGGCGGCCTGCTGCCGGTGTTCGTCGCGGACCGCTACGAGGGCTTCGAGGTGAAGACCTTCCCGGAGCTCACCGACCGGGAGCTCGACCGGTACCTGGACGCCAACGTCGACGCCGTCCGGCAGGTCGTCGACCAGTACGGCGAGCCCGACGCCGCCCTCGCCAACCATCTGATCATGGGCCCCGTCATTCTCGCGCGGGCGGGCCTGCGCTACGCCATCAAGGTCCACGGGTCCGACCTCTCCTACGTGGTCGGGCCTCATCCAGAGCGCTTCGTGCCCTACGCACTGGAGGGGACCGACGGCGCGGCGGGCATCCTCGCCGGCTCCTCCCACACGGCCCGGGTCCTCTATGAGACGGTGCCGGACCCGAGCATCCCCGGGCGGACGAGAATCGGGCCTCCCGGCGTGGACGTCCACCGGTTTCGCCCCCACGACCCGGTCGAGGCGCTCGGCGACCTGGAGCGGCTCGCGGAGCGCCTCGATGCGGAGGCGCCCCAGGGGGAAGGGAGTCACGACTCCTTCGGTCGGGACGCCCCGGCGATCGCCTCGGCCCTGCGAAGCTGGTCCGCCGGCGAGCCGCGCGTTCTCTTCGTCGGCAAGTTCCTGGTCAGCAAGGGTGTCGACCTGCTGGCAGCCGCTTGGCCTCTCGTCCACCGGCGGAGCGTCGAGCGGGGGGCTCGCTCACCGCGCCTGCTCTTCGTCGGCTTCGGCGCCTTCGAGCCCGCCCTGCGGGAGCTCGTCAGCGCCCTGGAGCGTGGCGACCTCGACGCGGCGCTCGCGGTCGCCGCGCGTGGTCGCGGCTATGAGGACGAGGAGGACGCGCCGCTCCCCATCCTCACCGGTTTCCTCAGCGATCCGCCCGACGGGTACGCGAACGCGGCGCGGGAGAGCGCCGGGTCGATCCTGATCGGCGGTCGCCTGGCGCACGACGAGGTCGCCGAGGTGATGCCCGCAGCCGAAACCTTCTCGATGACCAGTACCTGGCCTGAGGCCTTCGGCATGGTCCCGGCGGAATCGGCAGCCTGCGGGGTACCGCCCGTCTCCGCGGATCACTCCGGCATGCGCGAGGTCTCGCAGCTGCTCGCCGAAGCACTCGACCCGGAGCTCGCACCGCTGCTCAGCTTTCCGGTGGACGCTGATGCGATCAGCGAGCTCGCGGAGCGGGTCGACGGCTGGCTCGCCCTCGAGCCTGAGCGGCGGCACCGGGCCGGCCTGGCGCTCGCGAGGCGCGTCGACGAGCTCTGGAGCTGGGAGGGCGTCGCCCGGACGGTGATCGCGGCGTCCAGGGGGGAATTGGAGGGCCTGCCGGAGGTAGTCACTTGAGTGACAAGCCCCGGCGCTGGTGCTTCATGTTGCCTGAATAGAATGCGGCGCGATGCGGGGCGTCCCCATGGTCAAGCTGCTCGCCGCCGTGGTCGTGCTCACGGTGATCACCTCGGTGATCATGCTGATCCCCAACTGGGACGGCCAGCAGGCTTCGACGGCCGCGCCCAAGATCGACGATCTGCTCGACGTGATGATCGTGCTCTCGTCGTTCGTCTTCTCGATCGTTCTGGTGATGCTCGGCTATTCGCTCTGGCGCTGGCGGGTGCGCCCCGGCGACGAGGGCGACGGAGAGCCGATCCACGGCAACACCCGCCTCGAGATCGCCTGGACCGTGATCCCGACCGTGATCGTCATGTTCGGGGCGATCTACTCGTGGGTCACGCTGTCGGACATCGAGGCCCACGACCCGGACCGGATGGTGGTCGACGTCTACGGACAGCAGTACGAGTGGCACTTCAACTACCCGACGCAGGGAGTGACCTCGCGCGAGCTGCACGTGCCCGTCGACCGGCAGGTCGAGTTCCGAATGCACAGCCTCGACGTCATCCATTCGTTCTGGGTGCCCGAGTGGCGGATCAAGAAGGACGCCGTCCCCGGCATCACTACGCGCGCCTACATCACCCCGACGAAGTCGGAGGACCTGACGCTGGTGTGCACCGAGCTCTGCGGCTTCGGCCACGCGACGATGAGGGCGCCGGTCGTCGTGGAATCCTCGCAGGCCAAGTTCGACCAGTGGGCGGGGACTCAGCAGCCGATCCCGACGAGCGAGCCCAAGCCGGGCGAAACGACTCCGAAGCAGCTGAAGCAGTGAGAGAGGCGAGGAATAGGATAGGCGCGGGAATGGAAGGATGGCGGGGATGACCGAGGCACTCTTCAAGCGTCCGGGCTGGTGGAGGGCCCTGACCTACACGATCCTGGCGGGCGCCTTCGGCCTGGCGCTGGTCGTGGTCCTGCGCAAGGTCTCCGGGCTGCCGGCCTTCCAGACCGTGCAGACCGGCTACCCGCAGGTGGTCGTGCCCGCGATCACCGCGCCACTCGGCTTCCTGGTCGGCATCGGCTGCTTCGACTACTGGCTGCGCTGGGCGGTGGGTGCGCCGACCTTGCCGAAGGAGCGCGAGCACGAAGACCATGGCGCCTACAGCTGGCGGGACTACTTCAAGGTCAACACCGACCACAAGGTCATCGGCATCCAGTACATCTGCACGACCTTCGTCTTCTTCTTCATCGGCGGCCTGATGGCGATGGTCATGCGCGCGGAGCTGGCCCAGCCCGGCACCCAGATCGTCGAGCCGGGGATGTTCAACAGCCTCTTCTCGGCCCACGCGGCGATCATGATCTTCGTCTTCGTGATTCCGGTGTTCGCCGGGATCGCGAACTACGTCCTGCCGCTGATGATCGGAGCGCCCGACATGGCGTTCCCGCGGCTGAACGCCCTCAGCTTCTGGATGCTGCCGATGGCCGGGCTGCTCTTCGTCGGCAGCTTCTTCTGCCCAGGCGGAGCATTCGACGCCGGCTGGACCGGCTACGCGCCGCTCTCCACCGGAGCGCCCTTGGGGCAGTCCTTCTTCAACCTCGGCGTGCAGTTCGCCGGGGCCTCATCGATCGCCACCGCTCTGAACTTCCTGGTCACGATCGTGACCATGCGCGCGCCGGGCATGAACTTCTGGCGCCTGCCCCTGCTGGTCTGGGCGAACCTCTCGACGTCGCTGCTCGTGGTCGCCGCGACCCCCTTCATCGCCGGCGTGCAGTTCATGGTCCTGTTCGATCGCGCGCTGCACACGAACTTCTTCCAGGCGGCCTTCGGCGGCGACGTGATCAGCTACCAGCACATCTTCTGGTTCTACTCCCACCCGGCCGTCTACATCATGATGCTGCCGGGCTTCGGGATCGTCAGCGAGGTGATCTCCTCGCACTCCCGCAAGCCGATCTTCGGGTACCGCCTGATGGCGCTGGCGCTGATCGGGATCGTGGTGCTCTCCTACTCCGTTTGGGCGCACCACATGTTCGTCGCCGGGATGTTCAGCTGGCTGCGGGTGCCGATGATGATCACGACGCTGCTGATCGCCGTCCCGACCGGGATCAAGATCTTCTCCTGGCTCGGCACCCTCTTCTACGGGAAGATCCATCTGAGATCCACGGCGATGCTGTTCGCCCTGGGTTTCATCGTGACCTTCACGATCGGCGGGATCTCGGGCGTGATGCTCGGGATGATCCCGATCGACATCCACGTCTCGGACACGTACTTCGTCGTCGCGCACATCCACTTCGTGCTCTTCGGAGGCTCGGTGTTCACGATCTTCGCCGGCATCTACCACTGGTTCCCGAAGATGACCGGCCGGATGTACGACGAGCGGCTCGGCCGCGTTCACTTCTGGCTCACGCTCGTCGGGATGCTCGGCACCTTCATCCCCATGCACTGGATCGGGATGGAGGGGATGCCCCGCCGCGTCGCCGACTACTCCGCCCAGTTCGGTGACTGGAACCTGTTCATCTCCATCTGCGCCTTCCTGCTCGGCGCCGCCCAGCTGGTCTTCCTCTACAACATGATCATCAGCTGGCGCTTCGGCCCGAAGGCGGGGCCGAACCCGTGGCGCGCGAAGACGATCGAGTGGCAGGTGTCCTCGCCGCCTCCGGTCTTCAACTTCGATGAGATTCCGCGGGTGGTCGGCGGTCCGTATGAGTTCGGCGTTCCCGGCGCGCAGGCACGTGATCATGCCCGGCGAGGAGTCCGAGGTCAAAGAGCCCGAGAGGGCCGGAGTGGGGGCGCCCACATGACCGAGGAGACGACCGAGACCCAGCGCGAGCCGGAGGAGCGCCAGCGTGAGAACCCGGTGGTCGAGCCGGACCAGGGCGAGACCACGATCACCGACCTCGGCACGCCCCAGGAGCATGCGTCCGAGGTCAGCGCGCCGCGCGAGGTCGCGACTTTCGGCGATCCCGACCCGCCTCCCTCGCGCGAGGGCGTCAAGCGGGTGCTCGCGTTCCTCAACGAGGTCGCGGGCGGCCGCAAGCTGCTGACGGCGTGCCGCCAGCTGGCCGACGGCGGCGCCGACTATTTCGCCGTCGTCGCGCCCCAGAACCTGCCGCTCGTCGGGCAGCTGGTCGACGTGGAGGAGCGCCGCGACGCCGCGCAGAGCCGGGTTGATGTCACTCAGTCCGTCCTGCGCGAATTCGGGATCCCCTCAGAGGGCGCGGTGATGGATCCCCAGTCCTCACTGGCGCTCGACGACGCGGTGAGGGCGACCCAGCCCGACTACATCCTGCTCTCCTGCCTCTACGACACCCGCTTCGGCCTCATGCGCAAGGACCTCGTCGAGTGGGCGAAGGCGCGCTATGACCGGGTCGAGCACATTCCTGTTCGCGTGGACGACGACGCGGTGCGCTGGGACCTCACGCACACCCTCGTGGTCGCGACGCAGACGGTCAACAGCAAGGACCTGGTCGACCGGCTGCTCGAGCGCGCTCAGGAGCGGCCGCACCGCTACACGTTCATCAGTCCCCGCTCGGGCGCGATCACCCGGGAGGAGATCGCCTCGCGACTCGCCGCGACGCTCGCGGAGCTGTACCGGCACGAGATCGACGCCACCGGACAGCCGATGAGCCCGGAGCCCTATCACGCAGTCGTCAATGCCATCGAGCACTACCGGATCGACGAGATCCTGATCTCGACGCTCCGCGGCGAGCAGTCGAAGTGGCTCGAGGAGGGGCTGATCGAGAAGGTCGAGGGCCACACCGATCTGCCGGTGGAGCACATCGAGTCGGGGACGGAGAGGGCGACGCCGTCAGGGGGGCCGCCCTCGGACGCGGGGGCTGAGCCGACCGAGGCCGTGGGAGCGAGGGAGGGCTGATGGAGAGCGCCTCCGTCACAGTCGGCCACGCCGAGGAGCACCACGCCCATCCGCCTGAGGCCAATCAGAGCTCGCGGATAGACAAGCAGACCCTCGGGATTCTGCTCTTCATCGTCTCCGAGGTGATGCTCTTCGGGGCGTTCTTCGCCTCGTACTTCTTCCTCCGAGTCGTCGCCAACACCGGTCCCTGGCCGCCCGACCCGTTCGAGCTGCCCGTCGCGGTGGCCGGGATGAACACCGCGATCCTCGTCTCCTCGAGCTTCACGATGCACTGGGCGCTCGAGTCCATCCGAAGGAACAACCGTCGCGGCCTCCAGATGGGCCTGCTGACGACCTTCCTGCTGGGCGCCACCTTCCTCTTCGTCCAGCTCAACGAGTACGTCCACATCGGCTTCAGCGCGCGTGACGACGCCTTTGGCTCGATCTTTTACGGCCTCACCGGGCTGCACGGCGCGCACGTCACGATCGGCCTGATCCTGCTGGGGATCGCCAACGTCCGCGCCTTCCGGGGCCACTACGGACCGGAGGCGAAGGACCACCTCGGCGTCGAGGTGCCCGGTATCTACTGGCACTTCGTCGACGTCATGTGGATCATCGTCTTCACCACGGTGTACGTGCTCTAGGGCCCCGCTATTCGGCACTTAGCCGCTGACGTTCGCCAGTTGTTCGCCAGTACGTTCGCCAGTCGCACCGCAAGTCTGCGCCGCAGCGTGGTCCAGCTGCGCCTCGAAGTAGGCGTCCAGCAGACCAGCAGCTTCCTCTTCGGAGCCCGGCAGCAGGCCGCCGTATTTGTCGTAACGCAGGATGGGAGCGCTGAGTGCCTCCATAGCGGGCGGCGATTACTTCGATTCAGGTCACCTTATGCCGAATGCGTTGTGGATCTGCGTTCAAGCGCGCGCGTTTTCTTTACACGACGGCAATCGGCGGTTCTCTGAGTGGGCAGTCCTCGCGTGGCACCCTCCCCTCCGGCGGGGGATACTGGCTCGGCGATGCCGGAAGAGAGTCTCGAAGATTTCATCCGCCGTGGATATGCCAGGTTCAACCAGGCCGAACGAGAGCCTGTTGACGAGCAAGAGCTTGCGTCTCTCGATATCTGGCATCCCGACGGGGTGTACGTGAACTCCGCCAGCGACCCTGATCCCGCGACTCACCGGGGAATCGAGGCGGTGAGGATGCAGATAGGGGGCTGGGTCGAGGCCTACCCCGACCTGCAGGTGGAGCCGCTTGAGATTCAGACCAACGGCAATCGTGCCTTCGTCTGGGTCCGCTTCTCGGGTCACGGTGCAGAAAGCGGGGTTCCAATCGACATGGAGTTGGCTCACGTCAACACGGTCGAAGGCGGCAAGCTGCGCCGCGTCGAGGAGTATCAGGAGCGAGCCGACGGCCTCGCCGCCGCCGGCCTTGGGGAGTAGGCGATGTCGGAGGAGAACGTGGAGTTGGTGCGAAGTGTGTGAAGTCAACGTGACGCAGGGCGTTGAGGCCGTCCTGCCTTACATCACCGAGGACTGCGTGTTTGAGGATTTTCCCGAGCTTCCCGACCATGCCGTCTACGTCGGCAGGGAAGGCGCGCTTGAGATTTACCGGCACTTCCGGGAAATGTGGGGCGAACTCGTCCAGGACCCGGTTGAGTTCATCGATGCGGGCGACGACCTCGTCGTGGCGGTGGTTGCGCTGCGCGGGCGAGGTAGGGGCAGCGGGGCACCGCTCCACGCCCAGGCCGTCTGGGTCCATGAGTTGCGGGCCGGAAAGGTTGCCCGCATGCGGGCATTCACCACCAAAGAGCAGGCCCTCGAAGCCGCCGGCCTGTCGGAGTAGGTGATGTCGGCGCAGAAGGTGGAAATCTGGCATCGGTGGCTGATACGGTCGTCCTTCGGAGGAAAGGAGTCCATCGTGCATCCAGGTGTGCTTGTTGGGGGATTCGCTGCGTTGGACGCTGTCTTGGGCGGACAGCTGCTTTACGGGGCACGCTCTGACCGTCGCAGGCGAGACAGCGGAGAGGTTTCCCGCAGGCGGGTCGTCACTCGCTGGCCGACCTATCGTCGGCCCGTCCCTCGAAAGCGGAACAACCGAGGCGACTAGCCGCCATTCTGAACGCCTCATTCGAGTCGGAAGCCTCGAAGCCGCCGGGCTGTCGGAGTAGACGATGTCGGAGGAGAACGTGGAGCGGTTTCTCGAGGCCGCCGAGGCATTCAACCGGGGAGACATCGAGGCGGTGTTGGCGCGGTATGACCAAGACATCGTCTTCGAGCCGCCGGTCGCGGGCACCTACGTCGGGCACGACGGGGTGGGAGCCTTCCTCAGGGACCTTGTTGATCTCTTTGTGGACTTCCGGACTGACTACCCGGACGTCCGGGATCTCGGTGACCGGGTGCTCGCGCTGGGGACGGCCCGCGGGCGCGGCGTCGAGAGCGGGGTCGAAACCGAGCTCACTCTCGCGGTCGTCGCAACATTCCGGGATGGCCTGATGACCCACTTCAAGGACTACGGCAACACGGACCAGGCCCTCGAAGCCGCCGGCCTGTCGGAGTAGGCGATGTCGGAGGAGAACGTGGATCGGCTCCGCGCCGCGATCGAGGCGTTCAACGAGCGGGATGGGACGAAGTTCGACGGGCTGCTCGCACCAGACGCTGAGATCGTCCCGGTCCGAGCCGCAGTCGAGGGGACCACTTATCGAGGCCGGGATGCAGCCTCGCAATATGTCGCCGCTGTGGACGACAGCTGGCATTCCCTCAGATGGGAAGTCGATGAGTTCCGTGAAGTCGGCGACGTGGTTCTCGCCCTGGGCCATATCCGGGGCAAGGGCCGAGGGACAGGCGCGAGCATTGACGCCAACGGGGGCTGGGTAGGTGAGTTCCGTCAGGGCCTGATCACTCGGTTTCAGACGTGCTCTAACCGTGAGCAGGCTCTCGAAGCCGCCGGGCTGCGGGAGTAGGAGATGTCTGAGGAGAACGTCGAGATCGTCAGATCGGTTTTGGAGCCCCTTGCTGGCATCAACGTCACTGAAATCGATTGGGGCACCGAGGCGGTCGGCGAGATGCTTGGTCGGGCTTACTCGCCGGACATCGAACTCAGAACGCTGGATATCCCGCTCGGACTCGACATCAGGGACAGCTACCACGGCCTCGACGGCTTGGTCGCGTACCTGCGGGCCTGGCTGGAGCCCTTCATCGAGTATCGCGTCGAGAACCTCGACTACATCGAGGCTGGCGATTGCGTCCTCGTTCCGAGTCGGCAACGGGGTGTCGGCCGCGGGAGCGGCACCCTGACCCAGATCGAGCTCACCACCCTGTTTCAGCTGCGGGACGGCAAGATCGTGAGGATTCATCAGTTCGACACGTTGGACGAGGCCCTCGAAGCCGCCGGGCTGTCGGAGTAGCCGCTTTGGACGAGAAGCGGATCTCCCGGCGCTCGTCAGCTCATCGCTCAGCGTTCAGCCGTTTGCCGACGCGAGGTGCGGGTCCCGTCATCGGCAAGACGTTGTCCGGGGGATACAGGGACTCATCGAGCGGCAGCGGCTCCGGAAACAGCCGCAGGGCCCGGATCGCCGTGACTCTGGAGGTCGGGTTCGCCTCCTCGTCCCGAGCGATCTCCTCGAGGATGCGGATCATCTCCTCAGGCTCCAATTTCACGCCTCCCGTCTGTGGGGGACAGGTTTTTTTTACACACAGGCAATCGGCGGTTTTCTGAGCCCGCGAATCGCCATCTCGACCCTCCCCCTACGCCCTTCCATTGCGAGCACCTCAACACCTTGCTTTGCGAGACCTGCGGGCATAGGTTTGCTCTGACTACTGGCTCAAGCAAGGAGGCAAAATGCCAAAGCACAGAGCCATCACACTTGCCATCTTCGCTCTCGCCCTGGCCGCACTCGTTCCGGCCTCTGCGCTGGCGAAACCAGGAGGCACCGACCGGCCCGTTACGGGCACTGCGGTGGGAGGCTTTTCGGCCGAGGTCGCCTCCCTCCACATCGCGACCGACGCGAGCGGGGTCATGAGCCATCTCGGGAAGTACACCTCCCACTTCGAGGGGACCGCCGAGATCGTCGGGGGCAGAACCCTCGGCGAGGGGACCTTTACCACCGTGGGGGCCAACGGTGACGAGTTGACCGGCACCTTCACGCTCAACGGAGCGCTACCTACTGGCGAGGTCCATACGGCTACGGTTGTCCTCACGGTCACGGGCGGAACCGGACGGTTCGCGGACGCGAGCGGAACGATCACCGTCCCGCTCCTGCTGACCCCCTCTTGTTTCCTTGAGCCCTCCTGTCCGGGGGCTCTGGTCGAGACGCTGGAAGGTCAGTTGACGGGGACGATCAGCTACTAGGTGCGTTTCGAAACCGCCGGACTGTCGGAGTAGTCCAGGCATCAGCACTCGAGGTCTTGATCTGGATCTGCCGATTGGGTCTCTCGACCTCGGCCGGCGGGCTCGGGCGAGAGCCAACTCTGGATCACTTCCCCTGTTGGTGGTTCTGTTCCTGATCCAGCCACCTCGGGACCTCCGTGGTCATGCTCCTGGCCCGCGTGGCGGAGGTTCGCGTGGAGCGGTCCTGCGAACCCGGTCAGTGAATCCAAATCAGTCAGCGGGATGGTCGGAAGCAAGCACCCCAGGAGTGCTGCTTTTGCATGGAAAGTGGCGCTTTGATCTCGGCATCCCATTCCACGTACTGTCCGCAGAGCGGCTGGAGAGTACGTTGCCTTTCGCCCTGTAAGGCTCTGTGAGCCACTTGTTTTCATCGCTGAGGAATTACCAGCGCGACTGGGTTCGCAGGGATGTGGTTGCCGGGCTGACGGTCTGGGCCGTGCTCGTGCCATCGGCGCTGGCTTACGCGACGATAGCGGGGGTCCCACCCGTCGTCGGCCTCTATGCGGCGCCGGCGGCGCTGGTTCTCTACGCGGCTCTCGGCAGCTCGCGGCAACTGATCACCGGGCCATCCGCTGCCGCAGCGGCGCTGTCAGCGGCGATTGTTGGGAACGCCGTCTCAGGGAGTGGGGACCAATTCCTTGCGACAACGGCTGCGCTCGCGATCTGCGTCGGACTCGCCGCGTTGGTCGCCGGCGTCTTGCGCCTCGGGTTTGTGGCGAGCTTTGTTTCCCAACCCGTGCTCAAGGGGTTCATCGTCGGTTTGTCGCTGACAGTCATCGTCGGCCAGATCCCGAAGCTGTTCGGAGTCGAAACCGGCCACGGTGACTTCTTCGAGAGGGCCTGGGACTTTCTGAGCAACGTCGATCAGACCGATGGCATCACGCTCCTGGTCGGGGTTGGGTCGCTCGCCGTGCTGTCAGGCCTTCCTCGAGTGGCACCGACAATCCCAGGGCCGCTGGCGGCCGTTGTTCTGGGAGTCGGCGCCGTTGAGCTGTTCGACCTCGGCGCCCACGGGGTGGCGACCGTGGGCTCTATCGACCCCGGCCTGCCGTCGCTGTCGGTCCCGGACGTCAGCCTCGACCGCTTCGGGGGTCTGGCGGCCGCAGCTTTGGGGGTGATGCTGGTCGGTTTTGCGGAAAGCCTGGGGACCGCCAAGACCTACGCCCAGCGGGAGAACCAGGAGATCGACCCGAATCGTGAGCTGATTGGCCTCGGCGTTGCGAACCTCGGCGCTGGGATATCCGGTGGGTTCGCGGTCAACGGGAGCCTGTCCAAGACGGCGGTGAACAGCACCGCCGGCGGGCGGACCCAACTCGTCGGGCTCGTCGCCGCAGGGCTGACGACGCTGACCCTGCTCTTTGTCACGGGCTTTTTCGAAAGCCTGCCCGTGGCGACCCTGGCGGCCGTTGTGATCGTCGCCCTGATCGACCTGATCGACTTCTCAGCGCTGCGCGACTTTTACCGGGTCTACAGCGTCCGGCTCGGCCGAGCCTACGGATTTGCGGCTCGTGCGGACTTCATTGCAGCGGTCGCCGCGATGCTTGGGGTGATGATCCTGGGAGTCCTGGCCGGGCTGTTCATCGGGGTGCTGATCTCGCTCCTCCTGCTCCTCTACCGTGCCTCGCGGCCGCCGGTGACAGAGCTCGGGAGAGCCCCCGGCCCAAGTGGTCATTACTCGGATCTCGATCGGCATCCGGAGAACCGCCGTGTGGAAGGAATTGCGGTGTTGAGGATCGAGGGCGGGCTCTTCTTCGCCAATGCCGAACCGGTTGCGCGGGAGATCCGCGCCACGGCGAGGCGCGCCGACGTTCACATAATCGTCATCGACGCCGAGACGGTCCCCTTCATCGATGTGACTGCGGCCCAGGTCCTCGACCAGGTGGCGCGAGAACTGGGGGCCGATGGGGTCCGGGTGGTGATCGCCCGAAACGTCGGCCAGGTTCGCGATGTCATCCAAGCCGCTCCAGGAGATTCGATTCTTGATGCCGCATATCCCACTGTCGACCAGGCTGTGAGGCAGGTCGCCGCGGAGGGATAACGGGGCTCACCGTTGTCCCCGCGCTCGATCCGGTCATCCATCGCGCGGCGGAGTGCTGCCTTGCATGGAAAGTAGTGCTCTTCGACCTGACGCTCGCTTCTCACGCAAGGCAGCAGCGCCTGAGCGGAGGTACAGGGACCCCGGCTGCTGCCTGCTGGTCTGCCCCGGGCCGGTCGTCCAGCTCGTCATCGCCGGCTTGAGGTCGGCTGCGACGTAGGTCGCATAGGCTCGCCCCGTGGCGGTTCTTGGCACCGTAGCGGGAGCCCTGCTGATCGTGGTCGCGCTTCGCGACGTATTCGACACGATCCTTTATCCGCAGGGCCGGGGAGTCGTGAGCAGCGCGATGGTCCGCGGGATCTGGCGGCTGATGCGTCGCGCGGCGAAGGGAAAGCAGGCGGCCCTCTCCCTGGCTGGACCCCTGGCCTTCATCGCGGTGCTGGCCGCCTGGGGGACGCTGATCATCGTCGGCTTTGCCTTGATCCTCTGGCCGTACTTCCCCGAGGGGTTCGCAGTGGCGGACACGGTGAGAATCGGCGGCGGCCTGGACGACGCGCTCTATCTCTCAATGGTCAACTTGACCAGCTTGGGTTACGGCGACATCGTGCCCACCGGGGAGCTGCTCCGCTTCGTCGGCCCGCTCGAGACGCTGATCGGCCTGGGTCTGCTGACGGCGGGCATCTCCTGGATCCTGCTCCTCTACCGGGTCCTCGCCGACTACCGGTCCCTCTCACACGAGATCTCGCTGCTCCTGGAGGAGCAGGATGAAGCCGGCGTCCGCCTCGCGGAGATCGAGCCGCAGGTGGCGGCGAGGGTGCTGGCCGATCTGACGACGAGGGCGGTGGCGATGCGGGACGATCTCGTCCACTCGCCGATCGCCTACTACTTCCATCCACGCGACGAGCGACATGCCCTGCCGGCGCTGCTGCCGAGGCTGATCGCGGTGCTCGATGACTGCGACGGTCCGGATCGAGCTCCCGCGCTGCGGTTCCAGGCCGGCATGCTCCGCCGCTCGATCGACGACCTGATGGACACCATCGCCGAGGACTTTCTCGGCCTTCCCTCGGGCGACACCGCCGCAGCGCTCGCCGCCTACAGGCGAGATCACCTCTGGGCCTCGAGCTAGCCCTCGGACCCGCGGTTCGGGGTCCGAACCAGAGCCGACCAGCGGTGAATCCCCGGCTGCTCGTGGCTGAAACCCCGCTACGGCGGCGTTTCCTGAGACGCGCCCGACAGGATTCGAACCTGTGACCTTCGGTTTCGTAGGGCGTAGCTCTGCGTAGCTGCTTCCGGGCGTCGCCGATACAAAATCCATGGGCCGAGCGGGTTTCGTTCCACCGCTTCGTACCGGCTTGGCCCTAATTTCTCCCCTCTACTAAGGGCCGGAGAAGGGCCGGGCAGCTACAAGTCGGAACCACCGCGTCGCCGTCGTCAAACTCCGCGGGCCAGATCAAACTGACTCCGAGTCGGCCGCTACGTGCTCCGGGCAAGCTGCAGCGGGCGCGAGCGCAAGCCACCGTCGATCAAATTTCCGTGCTCATGACGCAGTTTTTCGCCCGGGCGCCGAGCTCTGGTCCCGCTATATTCGTTCGCCAAGTCGGCGGGTCACTTGGCCGTTTCCGTCTACTACGTCTGGCAGGGCTGGGGCGCTCCTCACCCACTGCCCGTTCTTTCACCACGCCTCCTTTCTCAGAGGTAGAGCGCTATGAGCCCCTTTTCACCGGGATCCCCTCAACGAGATGATGTGCGGCGCATCTCCAAGCGCTGGGCCCGGGCATTGGATGCCGAAACGCTGCGGGCGGCGATGAGGCGAGCGATCGAGGACGGAAAGCTCGAGCCGCTCAACATCGACGGGATCCAGCCGCAGCCGGTGAAACTCGCGAGGTCGCGATTCGTCGTTTCGGTCGCGGTCGGGGGCCGCCTCCGTCGCCCGATCAGGCTGGTTGTGAAGGGTTATTGGGACGATCGCGCGGGACGAATCTTCGAGAACCACCGGAAACTGTGGGACACGGGTCGGGGGAACGAGGAGGGCATTCGCACCTCGAAACCCTGGGGGGTTCTCGAGGGGCTTGGGGCGATCGTGATGGAGTGGCTACCCGGCGAGCAGGCTGAGAGGACCGACGAGGAGGCGGCGGCGCGCAAGGGGGAGGCTGCGGCGCGGCTCCACGCCTGCGATGCGACGTTGACTCCAAACGTCGAGCTCGACACGGTGGTGGAGGATGTGATGTGGCGCGCGCGGCGGCTGACCAAGAAGGACGTGGATCTGGGCCGCGCCGTGGAGAGAATCGCCGAGCAAATGCAGGAGCTGCGGCCGGTGATCGATTCAGATCGGTATGGGCGCCGGTACACGGCGATCTCGGGAACTCGCCCTTTCTCTTCTCGAGACCAGATCTACCTCATTGACTGGGACACGAGCTGCCACTTCGATCCGGCCTTCGACGTTGGCTACCACCTCTCCCAGCTTCACCGCTGGCAGCTGACGACAGGCATCGATACCAGCGCTTCCCGCGAGCGCTATCTCCGCGCGTATCTACAGGCGATCGGCGATCCGAGTCTCGAGGACCGGATCCTGTATTTCAAGGCGGCTGTGGACCTGGGGAAGGCGTCGATGATTGCCACCAGAGACCAATCTGGCTGGCGGAGGGTCGTACCGACCTTGATTCGCGCCGCAGAGGAAGGCGTCAAGCAGCTTGCCTGAAGAAGCGCGAAGCCGTAGGGCAGAGGACTAATGCAGCTGCGTGTCGCCCGGCACACTGAGCGCTTAGACGAGGTGGTCGCGTTCTACCGAGACGGCATCGGGCTGACCGAGATCGGCGGCTTCCGCGATCACGGTGGGTACGACGGCGTGTTTCTCGCGGTGCCGGGCACCGGCGCGCACCTCGAGCTGACCTCGGGCGGCGGGCACGGCACACCGGCGCCGCATCCTGAATCGCTACTCGTGCTCTACCTCGGCGATGACGAGGTGGTGCAGACCGTCGCGGGGCGCCTCGGCGTCGATCCGATCACTCCCGCCAACCCGTACTGGGCCGAGCACGGAGTGACGTTCCAGGATCCGGACGGCTTCCGGGTCGTCCTCGTGCCCGAGCGCTGGGAGCAGTAGTGGTCACGCCGGCTCGGTATCTGATCGCCGACGTTTAGGTGGCGGTCGCAGCCGGGGTCACCCGGCCCTTAATCAGCGGACCGCGTGTCCGCTCGAGCGGACCACGTACCAGTAGCCGCCGAACTCAAATACAGCCTGGCACTTGACCTCGCCCGGGGCGCGATCGCCAACGTAGTAGTAGAGGGGGTGGCCGCGGTAGGTGGCCTGCAAGCGTCCGTCATCTCTGCGTGCCCGACTCAGGGTTCGAGGCCGCCGGCGCCATGGCTCCACCGCTCGACCCCGAGCCGCAGCCCGCGGCCGCGAGGGCGGCCGCGATGAGCGCCACGGCGAGCAAGCGGGTCCGCATCGCCCGGAACTCTAGGTGCGACGATCGGCCCTCTTGTTGCCGCCTATGATCGGCTTCGTGTCCGAGGCGCCCTTTGACCCGCCCGCAGAGCCGCCCCACAACCCCCTAAGGCGGGAGTCGGACATGTTCCGTGTCCTGATCATGTTCGCGCTGGCCGCGGCGATCGTGATCGCCGTGGCGCTGCTGCTCGGCTCGCTGCCCGGTGCGATCGTGGGCGTGATCCTGATCGCGATCGGCCTCTGGCGGACCTGGAAGCTGATCCAGGACTGGCGGCGGTACGGGTCCGACCCGGCCGAGCGCTAGCTCGCGAACGATTTCGTGCGATTGACCCCCTATATGGAGGCGAAGCGCACGAAATCGGATTCGGGGCGGTCCTACTTCTTGCCGCCGCCCCCGCCACCACCACCCCCGCCGCCCGTGGCGGTCTGGAGGTAGGCGACCAGCTGGTTGAGCTGGTCAGGCGTCAGGGTCTGGCCGAAATTCTGGGGCATCACGTTGGGCTGGTAGCCGGGGGTGATCACGGCGTTCGGGTCGGTGATGTCCTGCGAGATCATCTGAGCGCCCATGCCCTTCAGGACCTCGTCCAGGTTGGGCCCCGTGGTGCCGGTGGTGCCGGCCTGCGCGAGGGTGTGGCAGCCGCCGCAGTTGGTCGCGAAGAACTGCGGCGGGGAGAAGACGGGTGGCTTGATGCCGGGCACTCCGGCGACGCTGGCGACGTACGCGGCGACGTTGTCGAGATCGTCACCGCTGACGATGTCCGCCGGCATGTAGACGTCGACCTGCTCCGGGGTGGCGGGCCGCGGGTTCTCGACCTGGGCCTTGATCACACCCTCGAACGTGTCGGAGTCCTGGCCGTTGGCGCGCGCCTCCTTGAAGGCGTAGTCGAGGTTCGGGCCGATCGTGCCGTTCGTCCCCGCCCCGGTCAGCGTGTGGCAGCTGCCGCACTTCTGCGTGAAGAGCTGCTGGCCCTTCGCGAGGTCCGGCTTCGGGCCGAGGTTGCAGCCGGTGAGGGCGACCACGGCCACGGCCGCGGTGATTGCGGCCACGCACCAGGCCCCCTGCCGATTGATGCGGCGGCGAAGTGTGTGGCCGCCGGTAATGAGGTCGCTCATCGGGGCCGGAATCCTATATGCCGCTCCCGCGCCCCCGGCACGCCACCGGGCGTGAGATAAGCTTGCGCCGAACGGCACTTAGAGGAGGTGCAGTGCAAGTTCGCGAGGGCATGTCGAGCGTGGTGTTGGCTGTCGGGCCTGGCCACACCCTGCGGGAGACCGCGACGAAGATGACCGAGAAGGGGACCGGCGCCGCCCTCGTCTTCGACGACGAGTCCCCGGCCCCGCGGATCATCACCGAGCGCGACATCCTCAACGCCGTCGGGACCGGCAAGGACCCCGACACCGAGAAGGTGGCCGATCACATGAGCGAGAGCGTCATCTCCGCGGCTCCCGAGTGGAGCCTCGAGCAGGCGGCCGAGGAGATGGTTCAGCGCCGTATCCGTCATCTGGTGATCGTGGACCGGGGCGAGCTCGTCGGCGTGCTCTCGATGCGGGATATCGTCCGCTGCTGGACGCAGGTCGGCGCAACCTCGTCCATGAGCCCGCCGTAGGTCCGCAAGGGCCGGCTTCGCCTCATATTCGGCGGCCACAAACACCGCCGCCGGATCTACGGCCACGAGCGGCCGCGCACAACAACCGGTCGGGGCTACGCCCCTCCCTCAGAGGAGGGCGGCCTGGTGGCCGCTAGCGGGATCGGAGCGGTGTCCGTCCGCTGGTGGACCGGCATGCGGGCGATCTCTCCCCGGTTGGCGCGCAGCCAGCCGATCAGCGACAGCAGCGCTATGAAAGCACCGATCACCGAGTACGGCCACCACGCGTAGAGCCCGACGATGACAGCGGCGAGCCCGAAGGCGAACAGGGCCGGGTAGACCGTCGGCCTCGGCAGGTAGATCGACTCGGTCGGCGGCTCGGGCTGGCTCATCGGAGGTAGAGCACCGAGATGTAGAAGGCCAGCCCGAAGACCAGCAGCGCCAGGGAGCTGGCGACCATCCCGGACTTGATCAGTGCTCTGGCGCGCTCGCGATCCACGGCGAAAACACTATCCACTCCGGTAGCTAGAGCGCGCGGTCGAGTGCCATCGCGATGAAGAGGAGCGCGAGGTAGGCGAGCGAGCTCAGGTACAGCCGGCGCGCCGCCTGCCGCGTCGGGTGCGCGTTCAGCACGAGGGCGAGCCCGACGAAGCCGGCGCCCAGGGCCAGGGCGGCGATCAGGTAGAAGGCTCCGAAGAGACCCGTGACCACCGGCCCGATCGTCACGGCGACGAGCAGCAGCGCGTAGGCGACGATCTGGTGGCGGGTCGTGGTCTCACCGCGGACGACCGGCAGCATCGGTACCCCGGTCCGGGCGTAGTCGTCCGAGATCAGCAGCGAGAGCGCCCAGAAATGCGGCGGCGTCCAGAAGAAGACGATTGCGAACGGCCACAGCGCCTGAGCCGTGAGGCTGCCGGTCGCGGCCGCCCAGCCGACCAGCGGGGGCATGGCGCCGGCGGCGCCGCCGAGGACGATGTTCTGCGGGGTCCGGGGCTTGAGCCAGAGCGTGTAGACGAAGACGTACCCAAGCAGGCCGGCGGCGGCCAGGGCGGCCGTCAGCACGTTGACGGTGAGAGCCAGCTGGACCACCGCGATGATGCCCAGCGCGGAGCCGAAGAGGAGGCCGCGTCGCGGCTCGATCCGCCCGCTCGCCAGCGGCCGTCCTTTGGTGCGGGCCATGCGGGCGTCCGGCTCGCGTTCGATGTAGTGGTTGATTGCGCCAGCCCCGCCAGCGGCCAGATAGCCGCCCAGGCAGGTCCAGAGGATGGTCGAGAGGGCGGGACCGCCCGGATCCGCGACGAACATCGTCGCCACGCAGGTGAGCAGGAGCAGGGAGATGATCCGCGGCTTGGTCAGCGTGACGTAGTCGTTCGCCACCCCGATCGCGGCGCGCATCGTGCGCGCTCGCGCGTCGCTCGGCGTGACCGAGACATGGCCGCCGCCGGGCCGTCCGCGGCGCCCGACGCGGCCATGGCGGGTGCCCAGGTGGACGCTCATGCCGGCGCCGCCGATGCCTCGGCCCTGGGGGCCCGCCGGTCGGATCGAGCCGGGCTCGGCAGCCATGCCAGCCTGTAGGCGATGGAGACCACCGTGGCCCATAGGAGGCTCGCGACGGTGAGGTGGGCCACGATCAGCGCGGCGTGCTCGCCGAGCCAGACGTTCATGCCGCCGAGCAGCACCTGGCCGAGGAGAAGCAGCGCGGCGATGAGAAGCAGCCGGTCGCGAGAACCGCGCGCGTACGCGACCGAGAGCAGCACGATGATCGCGAGGGTCGCGGCATAGACGAAGACGCGGTGGGTCAGGTGGATGTCGGTCAGCCGGTTGTTGCCGAAGGGCAGGAACTTCCCGTCGCCGCAGGTCGGGAACTGATGACCGCAGGCGAGATGCGCCCCGGCGATGTTCGGGCCGACCTCGTTCACGCCCCGCTCCTCGGTGCCCGCCATGTAGCCGCCGGCGACGATCGCGCAGAGCAGCAGGACCGCCGCCGTCGCCGCGTACGGCTTCAGGCCGCGCACAGGCTCGCGCATCGGCTGACCCGCCTCGACCGCGCTCTCGGCGCGCGCCTTGTAGCTCAGCCAGAGGAGCAGGGCGAGGAGGAGCATCGCAGTGCCGAGGTGGGCGGCGACGAGTGTGTCCTTGAGGCTGTGCTCGACGGTGAGCCCGCCGAGCCCGGCCTGGATCAGGACGATCACGGCGGCGGCGATGCTCCCGCGGAAGGCCCAGCCGTTGTGATCCCGAAGGTCGCGGTACGCGCGCCAGCAGAGGAGAGCGATGAGGACCACCACGACGGCCGCCAGGAGGCGGTGGGAGAACTCGATCAGCGTGTTCTCGTCGCCGACGAGCGGGATCACGTCACCGCCGCAGAGCGGCCAGCCCTTGGTCCCGCTGCCGCCTGTCCCGCAGCCAAGCCCGGAGTCGCTGACGCGAACGACTCCGCCGACGATGATCAGCAGAAAGGTGACGAGCGCAGTGAGGTCTGCCAGGCGGCGAAACCGGCGGAGCCCTGCACCGCCGCCACCGGCACCGGGTCCGGCCATTCGGTCAGGCTACAGGCTCGCGCGCCTCGGACGGCGTGCTGCGAGAGGCGTCTCCACGGCGCACCGCTTCCCGGATGTCACGCAGCGGCTCATCGCTCCGGACGTCCGGTACCACGTCGAAGTTGTGCGGCGGCGGGGGCGAGGTCGCGAACCACTCGAGGGTCTCGCCGCCCCACGGATCCGGACCGGTGCGTACCCCGTTCTTGAGCGACGCGTACGCATTGACGATCGTCAGAACCACCCCGAGCGAGAGCACGAACGCGCCGATCGTGGCGATCAGGTTGTACGCGTTCAGGCTCATCGAGTTGACCGCGTCGCTCGCCTCGAAGAACTTGAAGATGTCGACCTGCTGGCCCTCGACTCCGGCGAGGAAGAGCGGGATGAAGGTGACCTGCGCGCCGAGCACGATCAGGGTCGCCGATGACCGGGCCAACCCCTCGCCCATCACGCGTCCGGTGATCTTCGGGTACCAGTAGTGGAGAGCGGCGAAGCCACCGAGCACGGGGCCGCCGACCAGGACGTAGCCGCTCGCCGCCGTCGACGCTGTGGTGTCCGCGAGCAGCCAGTTGACGGGGATCACGCTCTGGATCAGCTCACCGATCAGGCCGAAGCTGAGCGTCGAGATCGCCGCCAGCGCGAACACGAGCGGCGCTCGCATCCGCAGGACTCCCCCGGCCAGCGTCCCGAGCCAGTTGACGAACACCGCGCCGATCGGGATCACGAGGAGCAGCGACATCAGCATCGCGCCGTACAGCCAGCCGATCGGGATCGAGGCGGTCATCATGTTCTGCATCCAGGCGAGCAGGCCGAGCGGCATGATCGCCGCCATCGAGACCGCCAGCGCCCGGCGCGAGAGCAGCGGCTTGCCCGAGAAGACGGGCAGGATCTCCGAGATCGCGCCGATCGGGCCCAGCAGAAAGACGAGGTAGGTGCCGGTGAAGAAGATCCAGCTCAGGTCCTGGTAGTAGAGCGGCGCGCCCCCCTCGCCGGGGTCGAAGAAGACGCCGCCGAAGTGGCGGTCGATCTCGAGCATCACCAGCGCCGCCACCATCGCCGTGCCGGCGATGATCATCGTCCAGCTCGAGACGGCCGCCGAGAAGCTGAAGGTCGGGAGTCGCCGCCAGGCGAGACCGGGCGCGCGCAGCTTGGCGACCGTCACCGCTAGGTTGATCGAGAGCAGCACGAGGCCGAGCACGGTCAGCCCGACGGCGGTGATCCAGACGTCGATCCCGTTGTTGGAGATGAAGACGGTGTCGGACAGCGGCGGCCAGGAGTTGAAGCCTCCCTCGGGCGGCGTGTAGACGAAGCTCACGTAGAGGAGGGCGCCGCCGAACAGGTAGAGCCAGAGCGACAGCGAGGCGAGCCGCGGGAAGGCCAGGGACCGCGCCCCGATCTGCAGGGGCACGACATAGGTGAAGAGGCCGAAGACGAAGGGGAGGGCGAAGAGGACGATCAGCGTCGGGCTGCCCACCGAGAGCAGGCGGTTGAAGGTGACCGGCTCGATCAGGTTGTTCTCCGGCACGGCCAACTGCAGGCGCATGAGCAGGAAGGAGACGATGCCGAGCACCAGGAAGGAGAGCGCCGCGCCGATGTAGACCCGGCCGACGTCCTTGTGGTCCGAGCTCATCACCATCTCCAGCCAGCGCGGCCGCGTCGGCGCCGGGCCGTCGGTGACGAGCTCCGGGCGATGCGGGGCGAGCGTCCGACCGTCGCTCATTGCTCTCCGTTCGCCTGCTGCACGAAGGTCTGTGCCTCCTGGATCCCCGCCGCCTGCTGCTCGAGCCAGGCCTGGTAGGTGGGCACGTCGACGACGTGGACCCGGGTCCGCATCACCGCGTAGGACGTGCCGGAGAAGGCGTAGCTGGCGCCGTCGAAGTCACCTGTCTCATCGGCCTTGAACCAGGTCTGGTTGCTCTCGCCCGGCGTCGCGTCGAACTTGCCGGTCAGACCCGGGACCCACCAGCGGTGGACGACGTCGGTCGAGCAGAGCTTGACCACGACCGCGGTGTCGACCGGGACGACGAGCTCGTAGTAGGAGTAGGTCCCGTCGGGATACTCGTACCGCCAGATCCACTGCTGGCCGCAGGCCCTGATCTCGAGTGGCACGGTCTGGGTCGAGGTAGCCGGCGGGGTGAGGCCGCGCTGCGCAGTCAACACGGTCGAGCCCTGCAGTCCGTTCGCCCCGGTGGCCTCGATCTGCTTGGCGTTGTCGGTCTCGATCACGCCGAGGACGAAGGTGACTATCGCGAGCACCGCGAAAGCCCCGGCCGTGCCGAGCTGCGCCGGGCGGCGCACGACGAGCCGCCGCGGCTGACGCCCGCGCTCGGAGCGGAAGCGCATGACGAGCGCGAGCAGCGCGCCGTTGATCGCGATCAACAGGACGAGCCCGATGACGAGCATCACCCAGTAGAGGGTGTTGAGGTCGTCCGCGTTCGGCGAGTGGCCGCCGGGAGGGCTCAGAAGGGCTAGCAAGGCGGCGTGAGTCTATTAACTCGTCTCCCCTCAGCCGCCACTGGCTGGCCAGCCAAATTTGCTGCCCGGTCTGGCAGAATCGCCCGGCATGGCCGGAAATGGCAACGGTTCTGACGGGAACGCCCAGCGGGCTCTCCGCCGGATGGCGGAGTCCGACCCCGAGCTCGCGGCCCGGCTGATCATCCAGTCACTTCCGGCAGCGGCCGCGAAGCTGCCCGACGGGATGAGCTATCGCCTCGAGCTCGACGGCGTCGGCGCGTGGACCGTCAGTTCCCTCGGCGGCCGGGCCAAGGTGGCCGAGGTGCTCGCCGGCGCGGATCTCAACGGCGAGACCTTCGCGATCTTCACCGACGCCGAGACGCTCGCGCGGGTCGCCTCCGGTCGCAACCCGGTCGGCCCGCTGATGAACGGCCGGCTGAAGCTGCGTGGACGCCGCCGCAAGGCACTGGCCCTCCGCAAGCTCGATCCGGATGCAGGGCCGCGCGAGCTCGCCCGGCTCGGCCACCCGGTGAGCGCCGATCTCGTCTTCCGCTCGCTGCCCTATGCGATCGAGCCCGAGTGGACGCGCGGACACAGCTTCACTGTCGCCTACGAGCTGGTCGGTGAGGGAGGGGGGACCTGGCGCGTCGAGGTCGACGACGGCAGCGTTCGCGTTGAGCGCGGACTCGGCGAGGACCCCGATGCGACCGTCAGGATCCGCTACTCGGATTGGCTCGCTCTCCTCTCCGGCGAGCTGACTCCTCCGGACGCGATGCGGCTCGGCAAGACCGAGGTTGAGGGCAGCATCCCGCCCGTCACCCGCCTCGGCCGCTGGATCGACCGCGCCGAGGGCATAGACGGCCCGGAGCTCGAACGCGAGGAGCGCCAGCGGCGCCGGCAGTCCGAGAACGCGGGTAGCTGGGGGAGCAAGGTCACGAGCAACGGCGCCTCGGGCGACGCCGGCGATCCGGCCGAGTCGAAGCGCCCGAGGGGCGGGCTGATGAGCTACGAGCAGCTCTACGCGCTGTGGGAACGTCAGAACTGGCGCGCCCACGAGCTCGACTTCTCCGTCGACCGCGAGCATTGGCTGGTCACCCCGGCCGAGGCGCAGCGGCACACTGCCTTCAGCATCGGCAGCTTCTACGTGGGGGAGGAGCGGGTCACCGCCGACCTGGCGCCCTTCCTGCTGGCCGCCCCGAGCGGGGAGGTCGAGGCCTTCCTCGCCACCCAGCTCGTCGACGAGATGCGCCACGCCGTTTTCTTCGATCGCTGGGCGAGTGAGGTGATGGGGCTCGAGTCGGGCAGCTTCCGCGAGCGGCTGCACGAGATCGAGGACCGGATGCTCGGCCCGTGGCACTTCCTCTTCGACGACTCCCTCCGGGAGATCGCCAACAGGATCAAGGACCGTCCCGACGACCTCGAGCTCTTCGTCGAGGGCATCGTCACCTACCACATGGTCACCGAGGGGGTGTTGGCGATGCCGGGCCAGCGGATGATGATCGAGTACACCGCTGAGCACGTTCTCTATCCCGGCTTCAACGAGGGCTTCAGGCTGGTCGAGCAGGACGAGCACCGGCACATCGCTTTCGGCGTTCGCTTCCTGAAGGACGTCTGCGAGGAGCGCCCGGAGATGAAGGACGTGATCGTGCGGCGGCTCGAGGAACTGCTCCCGAAGGCGGCCGAGGCCTTCTGCCCGCCGGAGGCCGACGACCCCTCCGACTTCGTCTCCTACGGCCACCACTCCTCTCAGATCTACGGTTTCGCCTACCAGGCGCTGAAGCGGCGCATGGCGGCGATCGGCGTCGAGATCCCGCCGCCGGAGCGCCTCATGCCGGGACCGGTCGACTTCGGCGGATTGGCCGAGCGGCGGGTGCTCGCGGCCGAAACCGCGAGCTGACCCGCCGCTGCCTCCCGGCTCGGGCGCCCGTGTCCGCGGCCGCGGTGGGATGAACTTGATCCGCCTGTGCGCCGATGCGAACATATGTTCGTGTCAGAGGCCGCCTCGATCTTGCACGCCGACGCCGATGCCTTCTTCGCCTCGGTGGAGCAACGGGACGATCCGCGCCTGCGCGGACGGCCGACGATCGTCGGTGCCGGGGTGGTCATGGCAGCGAGCTACGAGGCCCGCGCCTTCGGGATCCATGGCGGAATGGGCGGAGGGCGCGCACGGCGGCTCTGCCCGCACGCGGCGGTCGTTCCGCCACGCTTTTCCGCCTATACGGAGGCGAGCCGGGCGTTGTTCGACCTCTTCGAGGAGACGGCGCCGCTCGTCGAGGGCCTCTCGCTGGAGGAGGCATTCCTCGACGTCGGTGGGCTCGAGCGGATCTCCGGGACCCCCCGGCAGATTGCCGAGCGTCTGCGGCGGCGAGCACGCGAGCGAGTGGGCCTGGCCGTCACCGTGGGGATCGCCAGAACGAAGGTCCTCGCCAAGATGGCGAGCCGGGCCGGCAAACCGGACGGCCTCTTCCTCATCGAGCCGGACGGAGAGGCGGAATTCCTGAGACCTCTTCCTGTGGAGGCCCTCTGGGGCGTCGGCTTCGCCACGGCGGAGAAGCTCCGCGCACACGGGATCAGCTCGATCGGCGATCTCGAGCGACGGGACGAGTCGGAGCTGGCGATGTTCCTCGGTGGCCACGCCGGGCGACACCTGCATGCGATCGCCCACCGGCGGGATCCGCGGCGCGTTCGCCGCGGTCGTCCCCGGCGCTCGATCGGCACCCAGTCGGCGTTCGCCGGCGGGGGCAGGTCGGGCTCCGAGCTCGACACCCTGATGGTCACCTTGGTCGATCGAGTCACGCGCCGCGCACGAGCGGCCAACCGGGCGGGCCGGACGGTGACTCTGCGCTTCCGCTTCGCCGACTTCTCCCGCGCCACCCGCTCGCGGACATTGCCCCATCCGACCGCGGGCACCGGCGCGATCCTGGCTGCCGCAAGGGCGCTTCTCGCCGCCTCGCGGCCCTTGATCGAGCGGCGCGGGATCACCCTGCTCGGCATCACGGTCGCCAACCTGAGCACCGCAGGCGCAGCTCGAGCTCCCACTCGAACCGCAGGTGAACCCGGCGCTCGATCTCGCGATCGATGAGATCCGCGACCGCTTCGGCACGGAGGCGATCAGGCGGGGGTCGTCCCGTCCGTCAGCGCCTCGTCACGTCACCCAGGTCTGACGCGCACTCCTCGATCGCGGAGCTCAGGTGGGGATATCTCCGCCTCCTCCGTCGCCTCCACCGTCGCCGTCCTCAGGCCGCGCATTGCCGCAGCGCCGGCGAGCGATTCGCTGCATTGTCGAGCCCCTTCGAGTCGTCGTTGCCCACCCTCATCTGCGAGCCGCGCAGGAAGGCGGGTGGCAGCGGATCGACGAATCCTCCGGAGACCTCGTAGCCGCCCCGGTGGGAGTTCTCGGCCTCGTTGCACACGGTCGCCGCCTGCCCCGCCGGCGCGAGCGCCGCGAGGTAGGCGACCGCTGCCGTCCCGGCGGTCGCGATTGCCTTCGTCCTGTTCTTCACCATGACCTCCGTGTCAAGCGCGCGGCTTCCCTGCCGCGCGTCCTAGTTGTCCGTCGAGCTCGGGCTGGCGGAGCTTGAGAGCCGTGGACGCCGGAGTGGACGCCGGAGCCGCCGCTTGGACGGACGGACAGCACCGCCGCGGCTCAAGCGGACCGCATAGGGTCCGGTTTGTGAGCACGGTCCGGGAAGTCGCGTTCGAGCTCTTCCGGGAGCACGGGATGACCACGATCTTCGGCAACCCGGGGTCGACCGAGTTGCCCATGCTCGCGGAATACCCCGATGACTTCCGCTACGTCCTGGGGCTGCAGGAGGCGGTGGCGGTCGGGATGGCCGACGGCTTCGCCCAGGCCTCGGGCAAGCCGACGCACGTCAACCTCCACACCGCCCCCGGAGTCGGCAATGGCATGGGCGCGATCTTCAACGCCCAGGCCAACCACACCCCGCTCCTGGTGACGGCGGGCCAGCAGGTCCGCGCCCACATCACGATGCAGGCGAACCTGACGAATCGAGACGCCACCCGTGTCGTGCACCCGTTCGTCAAATGGAGCTTCGAGCCGCCACGGGCGCAGGACGTCCCGCACGCGCTCGCTCGTGCGATTCACACCGCGTCGCTCGCCCCCAAAGGCCCGGCGTTCGTCTCACTGCCGATGGATGACTGGACCGAGGAGGCGGACGCCGAGTCCAGTCACGTCGTGGAACGCGTCGCGGAGCCTCGCATGGGGCCGGAACCAGCTGCGGTCGAGTCGCTGGCTCAGCGGCTGACCGCGTCCAAGAGCCCCGTTCTCGTGGCCGGCCCGGACATCGATGCATCGGGCGCCTGGAACGACGTCGTGGCCCTCGCAGAGCGGCAGCGGCTGCCGGTCTTCGCCTCCCCGGCCACCGGCGGAGGACGCCTCGGCTTCCCGGAGGGGCACCCGCTCTTCCAGGGTGTCCTGCCCCCGGCGATCGGCCCCGTCGCCGAGACGCTCAAGGGGCGAGACCTGATCCTGGTGGTCGGCTCCTCAGTCTTCCCGTATTACCCCTACATCCCGGGACCGCTGCTCCCCGAGGGCGCCTCGCTAGTGGCGATCACCAGCGATCCCGACGAGGCGGCCCGCGCCCCGATGGGCGACGTGATCCTCGCCGACGTGGGACTCGCGCTGCGCGCGCTGCTGGAGGAGATCGGCGAGGCGAACCGCGCGGAGCCCGATCCGCTCCCCGAGCCGACCGGCGGGGACGTGACCGATCCGCTCGGCGCGACGATGGTGCACAACACCCTCGCCCAGGTGTTCCCCGGTGACGGCATCGTCGTGCTCGAGTCACCTTCGAGCACCCTCTCGCTCCGAAACCAGCTGAGGATCTCGAAGCCCGGCAGCTACTACTTCGGGGCGGGCGGAGGTCTCGGCTTCGGGCTCGCGGCGGCGATCGGAGTTCAGCTGGCCCAGCCCGATCGACCGGTCGTCTGCGTGCTCGGCGAGGGCTCGGCCCAGTACGCGATCACCGGCTTCTGGACGGCGGCGGCCTACGACGTGCCGGTCGTCTTTCTCGTCCTCCGCAACGAGGAGTACTCGATCCTCAAGTGGTTCGCGGACATCGAGGAGGTGCAGGGTGCGCCGGGTCTCGACCTGCCCGCGCTCGAGGTCGCGCCGGTGGCCGAGGCCTACGGCGTCTCGTCGAAGCGGGTGTCGGGGCGCGACGAGTTGCACGCGGCGCTCGAGGACGCAATCGGTTCCTCGCAGCCGGAGCTGGTCGAGGTCCCTGTGGCGCCGGGCATGGCGCTCTTCTAGCTCAGGCGTCCGACGAATGACGACCCGACGTGCCCTTCTATCGATCGCCCGAATCGGGGAGGTGGCGACAACCGACGCCGTACGGCGACCGGAGGAGAGCACGGCGACCTCGCCGAGCACTTCGCCCGGTCCCACCTCACGGAGCTTGTCGCCGTGCACCAGCCTCCGCCGAGCCCGACTCGACCAGGGGCGGAAACAAGATCGTTTCCGTTTCGTGACCGTCGATCCCCACCGGACCGTCACCGGCGCTGCTGCCGTTGAGTCGCTCGCTTAGGCTGGCGCAGAATGGATCTGCTCTCGCCTGACGTCCGTCGCATCGCCCCGAAGGGGAGCGAGGCGGCGACGGACCGCGCTCCGGACGAGCTCGCCTCCGGGACCCCCGAGCCGCTGCGCAGGGAGTTGGTCGGCCTGCTCGGGGAGGACCGCGTCCTCAGCCGCGTCATCGACCTGGTGAGCTACGCGTCCGACGCGAGCCCCTACCGGCTGCTGCCCAAGGCGGTGGTGATGGCCCGCGACGCCGCCGACATCTCGAAGGTGCTCGACTACGCGCGCGCCTCCAAAGTGCCTCTCACCTTCCGTGCCGGCGGAACCAGCCTGAACGGCCAGTCGCAGACGGACGGCATCCTCGTCGACGTTCGCAGGCACTGGGGCGGGGTGGAGGTGCTCGACGACGGCGCTCGCGTGCGGGTCAAGCCGGGCTCTGTACTCGGCCACGTCAACCGGGTCCTCGCTCCCCATGGCCGCAAGCTCGGACCCGATCCGGCGAGCACGGACATCGCCTGCGTCGGGGGCGTGCTCGCGAACAACTCCGGGGGGATGCGGTGCGGGATCGTCGCCGACTCCTACAGCACGGTCCGCTCGCTCACCTTCGCCCTGCCGTCTGGGACCGTGATCGACAGCGCGGCTCCGGATGCCGCGGAGCGCTTCTCGCGCGCGGAACCCGACCTGGCCCGGGGTCTCGCCGAGATCCGCGACGAGATTCGCGCTGACGACGAGCTCAGCCAGCGGATCCGCCAGAAGTTCCGGATCAAGAACACCATGGGCTACCGGCTGATCGCCTTCCTCGACGAGGACGAGCCGGTGCAGATCTTCCGTCGCCTGCTGATCGGTTCCGAGGGCACACTCGGCTTCATCGCCGAGGCGGTCTTCGAGACGGTTCCGAAGCCGCCGAAGACCACCGTCTCCTGGCTGCACTTCGACGGGATCGAATCGGCGACGGAACCGGTCCCGGCCCTGGTCGCGTCCGGTGCCACCGCGGTCGAGCTGATGGTCGCCCCGGCTTTGATGGTCGCGGCCCAGAACATCGTCGGCGCCCCGCAGGACTGGCTGGAGCTGCCGCCGACCTCCGCCGCCCTGCTCGTCGAGTTCGGCGCCGAGACCGACGGCGAGCTCGACGAGCTGGTGGCGGCAGCGGAGCAGATCCTCTCCGAGCACGAGCTGATCCGGCTGCCCGACTTCACCCGCGACGATCAGCGGATCGAGGTGTCCTGGACCGTCCGCGAGGGACTCCACGGCCTGATCGGGCGCTTCCGCCCCCCGGGGAGCTCGCTGATCATCGAGGACGTCTGCGTGCCGCCCGAGCGGATCGCCGAGTCCGCTCGCGACATTCAGGCGCTCCTCACCGAGCACGGCTTCCTGCCGGGCGTCGCCGGTCACACGTCGGCGGGGAACCTCCATTTCATGCTCACTCCGGACTTCGGCAAGCCGGAGGACGTGGAGCGCTACGAGGCGTTCATCGGCAAGCTCGTCGAGCTCGTGCTCGACAAGTACGACGGCTCCCTCAAGGCCGAGCACGGGACCGGACTCAACATGGCGCCGTACGTGGAACGGGAGTGGGGACCCGAGGCGACCGAGCTGATGTGGCGCGTGAAGGCGCTGGCGGACCCGGAAGGGGTCCTGTCGCCCGGCGTCCTGCTCAACCGCGACGCGGGGGTGCACCTGCGCAACCTGAAGACGACACCGGAGATCGACGAGGTGGCGACCACCTGCGTCGAGTGCGGCTTCTGCGAGCCGGTCTGCCCGAGCCGCCACCTCACCACGACGCCGCGGCAGCGGATCGTGGTCCGGCGGGAAATGGCCCGGCAGCCGGCCGGCTCACCGGTCCAGCGGGCCCTGCTCGAGCAGTACGAGTACGACGGGATCCAGACGTGCGCCGCCGACGGGACCTGCCAGATCGCCTGCCCGTTGGGGATCGACGCCGGAAAGCTGGTCAAGGGCTACCGCCAGCGCGAGCACACCCCGAGGGCTCAGCGGCAGGGCGTCAGGGCGGCGCAGCACTTCAAGCGGCTGGAGGGTCTGGCCCGGGCGGGGCTCCGAGCCGGCGCCGCCGCCGGCCCGCTGACGCGAGCCGCTTCCAACGGGAGCCGCGCGGTATTCAGCGACGAGCTCGTGCCCAGCTGGCCCGCCAACATGCCCCCTCCGGCTCCGGCCAGGTTGCCGCGGACCGCCCGCGAGGGCGCGGCCGCGGTCTACGTCCCGGCCTGCGTCAACCGGATCTTCGGCCCGCCCCGCGGCAATGGCGACCGCCTCTACCTGCCGGAGGCGATGGTGGCCGTGTCGGCGCGAGCGGGGATGCCGCTGTGGATCCCGGAGGACGCTGCAGGCCACTGCTGCTCGGTGCCGTGGACCTCGAAGGGGTATTCGGACGGCGCGCGCCTGATGGCGAACCGGACGGTCGAGGCGCTCTGGAGTTGGAGCCGCGAGGGCGGACTGCCGATCGTGATCGATGCGAGCTCATGCGCGCTCGGACTCGCCGTCGAGGTCGCCGACAGCCTCAGCGACGAGAACCGGGAGCGTCACCGGCAGCTCGAGATCCTGGACTCGGTCGCCTGGGCGAAACGGCTCTTGCCGAAGCTGCCGATCGGCAACAAGCTCGGCTCGGTCGCCGTCCACCCGACCTGCTCGACCCGGCATCTCGGGCTCGAGCGACAGCTCCGTGAGATCGCCTCTGAGATCGCCGACGAGGTCCAGCAGCCCATCCGGGCGACCTGCTGTGGAATGGCGGGCGACAGAGGGCTGCTCCACCCAGAGCTGACGGCCTCCGCGACCCAGGAGGAGGCGGCCGAGCTCCGCGGCTCCCGGCACGACGCATACCTGTGCAGCAATCGCACCTGCGAGATCGGCCTTCAGCAGGCCACAGGGGCGGTGTACGAGTCCTTCGTCATCCCACTGGAGCGGATCAGCCGTCCCTAGGCACCCGTAGCGACGACACCGGCTCCGGCCTGCCGAGGTGATAGCCCTGGGCGTAGTCGACGCCGAGGTCCCTAAGGATGTCCATGGTCTGCTGATCGGGAACGAACTCGGCGATCGTCTTGATGCCGAGACCTGCGCAGACCTCCACCATGGCCTTGACGATCAGCCGGTCGGTCTTGCTCTCGGGGAGCTCGCGAACGAACTCGCCCTCGATCTTCAGATAGCTGATCGGCAGGTGCTTGAGGTAGTAGAAGGAGGCGTACCCGGCCCCGAAATCATCGAGCGCGAAGCGGCAGCCGAGACGCGACAGGCTCTGCGCGAAGCTGCGAGCGCGCTCGATGTCGCCAACCGCGGCGGTCTCCGTCACCTCGAAGATCAGCCTTGCCGGTTCGATGCCCGAATTGGCAAGCATCTGCTTGACCTCGCCGGGGAAGCGCTTGTCCGTCATGGTCTTGCCGGACAGGTTCACCTCGAGCGTGAGATCCCGCCCGCCGCGCTTGTGGGCCTCGATCAGCCGAACCGCCTGCTGGGTGACCCAGCGGTCCACGCCGCCGATCAGGCCGAAACGCTCCGCCGCGGCGAGGAACGCCGCGGGAGCGACGAGGCCACCTCCCCCGTCGTCGCGCATGCGCAGGAGGATCTCGTGCTGGGTCGTCTCGCCGCTCGCCAGCTCAATGATGGGCTGGCTCGACAGAATGAACAGCCCCCTCTCAGTGGCCTGCCGGACCCGCTCGCTCCAGAAGCGGCGCTGGTCGGTCTGCCTGCCCTCGGGGTCGAAGCCGAGAACCCGATCCCGGCCGGCCTCCTTGGCTGTGTGCATCGCAGTTTCAGCTTCGGCCAGCAGCTCGGCGCCGACCACGGGCCGCTCACTCAGCGAGCTCACACCGGCGCTCGACGTGAGGCGGAGGCCCTCGCCGTCGATGACGAAGGCATGACGGCGGGTGATGCCGAGGAGCTCCTCGGCGAGCGCCAGGGCCTGGTCGTATGCGGCGCCGTGGACGAGCACCCCGAAGACGTCGCCGCCCACCCGCGCCAGCACGTCGGTCCTGCGCAGGCGGCCGCCAAGGACCGCAGCCACCTCGGCGAGCAGCTGGTCCCCGCCGGCCGCGCCGAGCGACTCGTTGACGTACTTGAAGTTGTCGATGCCGATTGCGATCACGCTGCCCGCGCTTCCATAGCGAGCTGCGTACTCGACGTGCCGCGTGGCGGCGTGCTCGAAGCCGGTTCTGTTGACCAGTCCGGTGAGGGAATCCTGGTCCGCCATCTCGCGCAGGCGTGCGTCGGCTCGCTTCTGCTCGCGGATGTCCCGGACGACGGCGGCCAGGGAGGGGCTCTGCCCGATGCGGACCTCGGTCAGAGAGAGCTCGATCGTCACGCCCGAGCCGTCCTGCCTACGCCCAACGACCTCGCGCCTCTGCCCGAGGATCGGGACGTCCTCTCCGTTGGCGAATCGACATAGGGCCTCCGCGTACTCGTTCTCGAACGGCTCGGCGAGCAGGGTGCAGAAGACCCGGTCGGTCAGCCCGGATACGGGATGGTCGAAGAGGCGCTCGGCGGCGGCGTTCGCATAGATCACCGAGCCGCCGCCGTCCACCAGCAGGATCGCCTCGGGCAGGTTCTGCAGCAGGGCGGCAGCTGGTGTCGTGACATCGTCCGCGCCCCTAATCGCGGTCGCTGAGCTCACACGTGAGTATCGGCGCGATCCCCGCAGGGCCTTAGACTCGCGCCGCCTTGTTCAGAAACGGCACCGCAGCGACACGGACCTCGCCCTGGGCGTCAGTGGTGAAGGGCGCGGCGGTCGCCGGCCTGGTGGGCGCGGTGGCGGTCCCGCTGTTGCGCAAGAGGTTCAAGATTCCGGCCGGCGTCACCGCGGCGGCTCTCGCCGTCGGGCCTCCATCCCTTGCCATGGTCGGCCGGCGGACCCGCCTGCGCGACGCGGGCATGTACGCCATGCAGATGTGGATGTTCACGCTGGGCCACGAGCTTCCCTACGACGACCCGGACGCGGCGCGGGGCCGGCTGTGCGTCGGCTACCCGATCCGGGCGGACCGCCTGATCGGGGCAGGCGAATTGCCGAACGTCCGCCTCCAGAGGGCGCTCGCCGGCCTCGGCCGTAGGAACACCGTCGACCGCATTCTCTCCTGGGTGCATTGGTCCTGGTTCTTCGAGCCCCACAGCGCCCTTGCCTGGATCCTGGCCAGGCATCCAGAGCGCTTCGGGCGCTCGGCCCGCCAGATGTCCGCCGTCTTCGATCTCGGCTGCGCGATCTACATGGCGGTCCCGACGGCGCCGCCCTGGTGGGCCTCTGAGGAGGGCCACACAGATGCGCACGTCCGGCGGATCATGGTCGAGGTGGGCGAGGAGGAGTGGGGCCGCGCCTGGCCGGCGCTCTACGACACGCTCGGCGGAAACCCCTGGGCGGCGATGCCCTCACTCCATTTCGCGACTTCGCTCATGGCCGCGCTCCTGCTCACCGAGGCCGGCCCGACGGAGGGGACGCTTGGCTGGGCCTACGCGGGTGCGCTCGGCTTCGCCCTCGTATACCTCGGCGAGCACTACGTCATCGATTTGCTCGCCGGGGCAGCCCTCGTGGTCGCGGTCCGCCGCGGCGAGCGTTACGTCGAGCCCGCCGCCCAGGCGGTCAGCCGCGGGCTCCAGCGCCTCGAGCGCATCGCAAATCCCAGCGACTGAGCTGCCCGCTCGGTCCGGGAGGGCCGTTTGCGAACATGCCGTGCGTGAGGGAGGAGCGCCCGCAAAGCGCTTCCGAGCAGCCTGAGACCAGCCACGAGATGATCGGGGAGGCTGAGCCGAGCTTCTTCACGAATCCGAAGCGGCTCATCCAGACGATGGTGGCGGTCGTCCTGCTGTTCGTGGCGATCTACGTCCTCGTGCCGAGGCTGTTCGATCTGCAGGACGCGATCGACAAGGTCGGCGAGGGGGACCCGGTCTGGATAGCCGTCGGGATCGCCTTCTGCGTTCTGATGTTCGCCGCGTACACCGCCCTCTTCAGAGGCGTCGTGGGCGAGAAGGTGATCCAGCTCGAGTGGGGCGAGAGCTACCAGATCACGATGGCCGGCCTGGCGGCGACCAGGCTGTTCTCCGCCGGAGGCGCCGGAGGGATCCTGCTCACCTACTGGGCGCTCCGGAAGGCGGGGATGGAGAGGCGCCAGTCGGTCTGCCGGATGGTCGCCTTCCTGGTCGTCCTCTACTCGGTCTACATGGCGGCACTGGTGATCTTCGGCATCCTGCTCAGGACCCACGTGCTGTCCGGCGAGGCGCCGCTGTCCGGCACCCTGATCCCGGCGAGCCTGGCCGCCGTCGCGATTCTCATCGGGCTCCTGCTGACCCTGGTTCCCGGCGACATCGAGCGCAGGATCGAGCGCCACACGTCGGGCCGGTTCGGAAAGATCGCCAAGCGCCTGGCCACGGTTCCCGCGACCTTCGCCGAGGGCACGCGCACCGCCATCGCGTTCGTCCGCAACCCGCGAGCAGGTGCCCTGGCGTTCGGCGGGGCAGTGGGGTTCTGGGCCGCCAACATCGCGATCCTCTGGGCGAGCTTTCACGCCTTCGATACCCACATCCCGCTCGGCGTGGTGGTCCAGGGGTTCTTCCTGGGGATGCTGGCCAACCTGATCCCGTTTGCGCCGGGCGGCGTCGGGGCCGTGGACGCCGGGATGATCGGCGCATTCGTCCTCTTTGGCCTACCGAGCGCCGAGGTGTTCGCCGCGGTCCTGACCTATCGGGTGATCGCCTTCTGGCTGCCCATCCCTCCGGGCGTGGTCGCCTTCTTCCAGCTCCAGAAGACGGTCAACCGCTGGGAGCGGGAGGGCCGCGACCGGCCCGAGCGGATCAGGCTGGGCGAGCCCGAGACGGCGGCCGCCGGCTCGTAAGGAAGCAGGCCTCAGGCGGGCGCCTACCTACATGACCGTCCACACAGAGCGCGTAACGTTGGCGTCCTTGGCGCTACTATAAAAAGTGAAGTAAAGGCTCGGCGGATGGCCACGATGGATGTCCACCGAGGGTCTGGGTAGGCTCCGAAAGGACCGAGATGACTGACAAGGCGAACGGCAACGAGAAGGTGGAGGACCTGATCATCGTCGGCGGCGGACCCGCCGGCTACACCGCTGCGCTCTACGCCGCTCGGGCCGAGCTCCAGCCACTCGTCATCGAGGGCTTCCAGTGGGGCGGGCAGCTCCAGAACACGACCGACGTCGAGAACTACCCCGGGTACGTAGAGGGCGTGATGGGGCCCGAGATGATGAACCAGTTCCGGAGCCAGGCGGAGCGCTTCGGCACGCGCTTCATCACCGATGACGCCACCGAGCTCGAGCTCAGCGACGGCGGTGTCCATACCGTTCGCGTCGGCAAGGACACATACAAGGCACGCGCCGTGATCCTCTCCATGGGCGCCGAGCCCAAGCGCCTCGGCATTCCTGGGGAGCTCGAGCTCGCCGGCAGCGGCGTATCCACCTGCGGTGTCTGTGACGGCGCCTTCTTCAAGGGCGAGAACGTCGCAGTCGTCGGCGGCGGCGACTCGGCGATGGAGGACTCGATCTTCGTCTCGAAGTTCGCCAACAAGCTTTTCTCCGTCCATCGCCGTGACGAGTACCGCGCCTCCAAGATCATGCAGGACCGCGCTCGCGGCAAGGAGAACGTCGAGTTCGTGACGCCGTACGTCCCGGTCGAGTTCGTCGCCGGCGACGACGGCAAGATCGCCAGCATCAGGCTGAAGCACGCCGAGACCGGCGAAGAGAGGGACCTCGAGGTTGGCGGCGCGTTCGTCGCGATCGGCCATCGGCCCCGCTCCGAGCTGGTCGAGGGCCAGGTGGACCTCGACGGCGAGGGCTACGTGATCGTCGATGAGCCCTCGACTAAGACCAAGCTCGCGGGGGTCTTCGCGATCGGCGACCTCGTCGACCACACCTACCGACAGGCAGTCACCGCGGCCGGCAGCGGCACCAAGGGCGCCCTCGACGCGGAGTGGTATCTCCGCGACATGCCGCCGGACCCCGAGGAGCACTGGGGCACCAACACCGGCGCCATCGTCGAGGCCGTCGAGGCTTCCTAGCCCTCCGCTTGATCGGCGAGGCCTGCGGCGCCGAGCGCTGCGGCCCGGTCCATGTACCCCTGGACGCGAACGATGCGTACGTCGCGCAGATCGATCAGCACCGCCGCCTCGAGCTCGAGCTCCACGCCGCTGTTCTTCCCGCGCATGAACTCGCGATGCAGGAGGACGACCCGGTCGCCCGCGTCGATGACCCTCTCCGTCTCGATCCGGTGCTCGTCCCAGGTCTCGTCGGCCGCCTCGTAGTCCCCTCTGATCGCGTCGATGCCGTGTCTGACCCGGCCCTCCTCCACACCCCCGACCGTCGCATGCATCTCGACGTTGGGATCGGCCAGCTCCGCCATCCCCACCCAGTCTGAGCGCTCCCAGCGTTCAGCGAACCGGCGGACGACCTCGACGTTCTCCCGCGACACCGCTTAGCCGCCGAACGCGCGGCAGGGCTCGCCCCGAAGCCCCGGGCAGGGCGGCAGCGGCGTCGGCGCCGTGATTCGCGGGACGAACGGGAGGATGAGTCGGGACGGACGCTTGTGCGAGAGGGAGAGCGTCACCCGGGCGTTGTGTTGGGGGAGCGTGTCGGCGAACGCCCAGACCGGTTGGTCGCCGACCGGGGCGCTGACGGTGACCCGGATCCGCGACCCGGCCCGGTACATGTGCCCCTCGTAGTACAGCGGGATGATCAGCTTCGAGAAGCGGCCCTTCGGCAGCTTCGCCACGTCCTCGCGACGGAGGCTCAAGACCGGCTCGAGGAGCGTGCTCTTCCGCGGATCGAGCTTGCGCATGCTCGCCCTCAGGTAGCCGCTCTGGACGTAGGTCTCCTGGCCGTCGGGGCGTACCTCCGAAACCGTCACCTGCAGGTCGACGTCCGGGGCCGAGGCGCGGAGCCAGGCGTGCACCGCTCCCGCTCCGACGATCGCCGTATCGCGCGCGAGCGGAGGCGTCACGAAAGACGCCGCGGTGCCCGCCGGCGGCTGGCGCCAGTCGTAGCTCGGGTGAGCGGTCCAGAGGTCACCGCCGCCCGTATCGGTGCCCGCGAAATCGGTGGGTGGCCGGGCCGTCTTGTCCCAGGTGAAGCCGGTGCTGCCGCCCTTGCTCCCCTTCTTGGAGGGCTTGCGCGTCATCAGGCCGTTGGGCCTGAAGAACCACGATTGTGGTTTGGTGTTCGGGATCGGGAAGCGGTTGAAGGAGCGCTCGAAGCCGGGATAGGGAGCGCCGGGAGGGCCGCCCGCGCCGTTGTCGAAGAGCACGCGGATGGACGGCAGCGCCTGGAAGGCGCTCAGCGCCGCCTCGTAGGTGGGTTGGCTCTGGATCGGGTCGGGCGGCAGGGTCACGCCGGGGACGCCCATCACCGTCTGGTAGATGAGGGGCGCGGACCCGGCCGCTGTGGGGGGTAACTGCGGTCTTCGACCGGCGACATAGAGCTCCAGGAAGTCGAACCAGCGGTTGAAGGTCTCCGGGTCGAGCGAGTCGATGTGGAGGCCGTTGGTGAACGTGAACCATTTCCGCTTCGTTCCGGTGAAGCGGTCGGCGAGGTTGGCGCAATGGCCGCCCGTCTGCTCGTCCTCGAACTGGCACGCCATGAAGGTCGGCACGCGGATCCTGCTGACGAAGGTCGCGGGCGAGACGGGATTCGCGACTCTCGGCCGGTAGAAGCGGTTGCGGGGGATCTTGTTGATCAGGTCGGCGGCGGCGGTGTGCAGTACCTGGTTCGCCTTGCAGATCGCATCGCCCTCCTGGATGCGGTTGTAGGCCCAGGCCTGACCCTGGGTGGGCGAGGCCGGCTTCGAGTCGTCGACCCGGTCCTCTGTCCACTTCACCGCGAATCCTGTGTTGAGGAAGCCACCTGGGTAGAGGGTGGTGGCCGAGTTGTCGATCACCGACAGCGGGGTGATCGCCGCGAGGTGCGGCGGCCGGGTGGCGCCGACGAAGAGCTGGCTGATGCCCCCATACGAGACCCCGGCCATGCCCACCCGGTTGTGAAGCACCCAGGGCTGACGGGCGACTGTCTCCACGATGTCGTAGCCGTCGAGTCCCTGCAGTGGCTCGAAGTAGTCGAAGGCGCCGCCGGAACAGCCGGTGCCGCGCATGTTGACGTCGACGACCGCGTAGCCGAGCAGGTTGAGCAGCTGGCTGATCCCGCTCTCGGCACCTGCGGGATTGGCGTAGCCGTACCCCGCGTACTCGACCAGCGTCGGGTAGGGACCGTCGGCTGCCGGGCCCGGCAGCCTTACGTCGAGGGCCAGGCTCGTGCCGTCGCGCGTGTAGGCGTAGCCGTAGCCGCCGGCGGGCAGGGTCTGGTCGTAGATCGAGGTGTTCTTCGGGGGTCGCTCGGACATCACGGCGATCCGCCTCGACAGAGAGCCGTCCGCGGCGCGCACGCGGTAGCCCTTGCCGGTGGGGATGCGGCGGAAGACGACCCCTCCCAGAGTGCCGACCGGCTTCTTGGAGACGACCTTCCCCTTGCGGACCAGGCGCAGGCTCGTGCCCGCCTGCGCGCCGGTGACGTAGACCTGGTTGACGCTGCCGTGAACGTCGAGGGAGTTCGCGCCGGAGGCGCCGGCGGGCGAGATGACTGCGATCACCACCGCCACCAGCAATGCCGGTCCCGTAGCCCTCTTCAGGTGCCTCGTGCTCCCCGCGAAACCCATCCCGCCGCCTTTCCGTGGCTCGCAGTCCTCTCGATGGGGCGCCAAGCATAATCCGAACCATGGGTGTCGCGACTGCTGACAGACCGAGCGCCTCGACCGCGGCTCGTCCCGAGCTTCCGCCGGGTCCTGACTGGTCTGTCGCGCGGACGACCTGGCACTGGTGGCGGCGGCCGCTCCAGACGCTCGATCACTGCCACGCCCGCTACGGCGACATGTTCACGATCCGGCTTCCCCACGAGGGGACCTGGGTGTTCGTCTCCGACCCCGAGTCGGTCAAGCAGGTCTTCACCGGCGACCCGAATCTTCTCCACGCCGGCGCCGCCAACATCGCTCTCCTGCCGGTCCTCGGCGAGCACTCGGTTTTGCTGCTCGATGAGCCCGAGCACATGTCGCAGCGCAAGCTGATGCTGCCGCCCTTTCACGGTAGGCGGATGCAGGCCTACCGCGAGGTGATGGCTCGGGCGGCCGCGGAGGAGATCGATCGCTGGCCCACGGACGCGCCGATCCGGATGCGGCCCCGGATGCAGGCGGTGACGCTCGAGGTGATCGTCCGCGCGGTCTTCGGCGTGGACGAAGGCGCCCGCCTCACGCGGCTCCGGGATCAGCTGCGCGGGACGCTCAACCTGCTCGCCGATCCGCGGCGGGCGATCCTCATGGTCCTCCTCGGCCCGGAGCGGTTGCGGCGCCTGCCGTGGTTCCGCCGCAAGCTCGAGAGCGTCGACCGTCTGATCTTCGAGGAGATCTCCGTGCGCCGTGGTGCCCCGGACCTCGCCGAGCGGGACGACATCCTCTCGCTCCTCCTCCAGGCGAGCCACGAGGACGGCCGGGCGATGGGCGACCGCGAGCTCCGCGACGAGCTGATGACGCTGCTTGTCGCGGGACACGAGACGACGGCGACGGCGCTCTCCTGGGCGGTGGAGCTCCTCGCCCGCCATCCGGCCGAGCTCGAGCGCCTCGAGGAGGACGTCGGCGGGGGCGACGGTGCCTATCTCGACGCCGTGATCAAGGAGACGCTGCGGCTTCGCCCGGTGATCGCTCTGGTCCTGCGCAAGCTCACCGAGCCGATGGAGATCGGCGGCCGGCTGCTCCCGGCGGGGGTCTCGGTGGCGCCCTCGATCTATCTCGTCCATCGCCGCCCGGACGTCTATCCCGAGCCCGAGCGTTTCCGCCCGGAGCGCTTCCTCGAGAGCCCTGCGGGCACCTACACCTGGATCCCGTTCGGCGGCGGCGTGCGCCGCTGTCTCGGCGGTGCGTTCGCCGAGTTCGAGATGCAGGTGGTGCTCCGCGAGCTGGTGGCGAGGCGCCGGCTGAAGCCGATCGGCACCGAGCCGGAGCATTCCGTGAGGAGCACGATCACCAACGTCCCGAGCCGGGGCGCCGAGGTGATCGCGGCCTCACGAACGGCCTGAGGTCGTCGTTACCTTGGATGGATGGATCGACGAGCCTGGTTCTGGCTGCTCGCGCTCGGGGCGATCTGGGGTGCCTCCTACCTCTTCATCGCGATCGCCCTCCGCGACCTCTCGCCCGGGATGGTCGCGTTTCTGCGCGTGGCGCTGGCCGCGGCGGTCCTGATCCCGGTCGCCGCATCCCAGGGCGCCCTGGCCGGGGCGCGTCCGTATGCGGGCTGGATCGTCCTCGTCGGAGCAATTCAGGTCGCTGGCCCCTTCCTCCTGATCGCCGCCGGGGAGGAGGAGATCAGCTCCTCGCTCGCCGGGATCCTGGTGGCCGCGGCCCCGTTGTGGACAGCCGTGCTGGCGATCTGGGTCGATCACGAGGAGCGCTCCCAGGGGCTGCGGCTGGTCGGGGTGCTGATCGGTTTCGCCGGCGTAGGACTCCTACTCGGGGTGGACCTGGGCGGCGGGGGCTCGGAGCTGCTCGGTGGCCTCGCTGTCGTCGCTGCCGCCCTCGGCTATGCGATCGGCGGCCTGCTGATCAAGCACAGGCTCGCGGGGATGGCGCCGCTGGGGATGTCCGGGCTGGTGACGGGGGTGAGCACACTGCTCCTGCTGCCGGTCGCGTTCGCGACGCCACCGGACTCGTTTCCCAGCCTCGGACCGGTGGCGGCGGTCCTGACCCTCGGCCTGCTCGGTACCGGATTCGCGTTCGTGGTCTTCTTCTGGCTCATCTCGACGGTCGGCCCCGCGCGGGCGTGGATCGTCACCTACGTGGCGCCGGGCTTCGCGATCGTTTACGGCTCCGTGTTCCTCTCGGAGGAGATCACGGTCGCGACGATCGGCGGCCTCGCTCTGATCCTCGCCGGGTCCTGGCTCTCGGTCGAGGGGCGGCTGCCCGGGCGACGCCGCCGGTGGGCACGGGAGGAGCTAGCCGCCAGCCCGGTCTCGGAGTAGCGGCGCCGGTCGATAGGCCTCGCCCTGAAGATCGCGCAGCTGCTCGAGGACTCCGAGAGCCCGGCTCCATCCAAGACGCTCGCCCCACTCGAGAGAGCCGATCGGCCAGTTGTAGCCCAGGCGCATCGCGGTGTTGATGTCGTCCTCCGAAGCCACCCGCTCGCCCAGCGCGAAGCAGGCCTCGTTCGCAATCGTCGCTCCGAGCCTGGTGAGGACGGCCGGGGCGTTCGGGCCGGCGACTGCCTCCAGCTCCTCGTCGTCGAAGATCGGCCGGTCGGCCTCGATGTCGGGATCGCGGGGGCGGTGCGGCTCTCCGGTCTCGTAAGAGTAGAAGCCTCGTCCGGTCTTTCGGCCCAAGCGCCCCGAGGCGACCATCCGCTCGTGGAGGGGCACCGGCCGCCAGCGTGGCTCACCGAAGGATTGCTCCCAGAAGGAGCGGGCGACGGCGAAGTTCACGTCGATCCCGATCAGGTCCATGAGCTCGAACGGGCCCATGCGGAGGCCCGCGCCGAGCCGCACGATCCTGTCGATCTCGTCGTGGGCCGCGATGCCCGCGGAGAGCATCCGCAGCGACTCCAGGAAGAACGGCCGGACGCAGCGGTTCGCGACGAAGCCGACCGAGTCGCGAGCACGGATCGGAGTGCGGCCCATGCCGCGCCCGACACCTGTCGCGATGTCGAGCGCCGCCTCGCCACTCTCGTCGCCCGCGACGATCTCGATCAGCTCCATGAGGGCCGGCGGGTTGAAGAAGTGCATGCCGACGATCCGCTCCGGCTCGGACACCGACGACGCGATCGCGGTCACCGAGAGGGAGGAGGTGTTGGTGGCCAGCACCGTCTCGGGGCCGCAGACCGAGGCAAGCCGCTCGAACAGGTTGCGCTTCAGGTCGAGATCCTCGGGCGCGGCCTCGATCACGAGCTCGCGGTCGCGGAGCAGCTCGATCAGCGTGTCGGTCCGGATCCGCTCGAGCGCCGCCTCCGCATCCGCCTCGCTCCAGCGCCCGCGCTCGGCGCCGCGGCTCATGCCGCTGCGGATCATCTCGAGGCCGCGCTCGAGCTGCTTCTCGTCGATTTCGTAGAGAAAGGTCTCGTAGCCGCCAAGCGCCGCGATCTGGGCTATTCCCGCGCCCATCGTGCCGGCGCCGACCACGCCGACGCGCTCGACTGCGCCAGTGCTCACGAACCGTCTGCGGTGGGGGGGACCATCGCGTTGATGCCGGTCGCGTCCCGCCCGATGATCAGCTTGTGGATCTGTGAGGTGCCCTCGTACAGCGTGGTGACGCGCGCGTCCCGCAGGTAGCGCTCGACCGGGTAGTCGTCGACGTAGCCGGAGCCGCCGTGGACCTGGATCGCCATGTTGGCGCAGTCAACCGCCGCCTCGGTCGCGTAGTACTTGGCGATCGACGTCTCGACGGTGTTCCGAACGCCGCGGTCTTTGAGCCCGCCGGCGCGATAGACCAGCATCCGGCCGGCGTCCCGCTTCACGATCTGCTCGGCGATCAGCTCCTGGACGAGCTGGAAGCTGCCGATCGGCACGCCGAACTGCTTGCGCTCCTTCGCGTAGGCGACCGACGCGTCGACGCAGCCGTCGCAGATGCCCACGCAACCCGCGGCCACGCTGTAGCGGCCGTTGTCGAGGGCGCTCATCGCGACCTTGAAGCCGTCGCCGATCTCCCCGAGCATTGCGTCCTCTTCCACCTCGACCTCGTCGAGCGAGATCTCGGCCGTATCGGACGAGCGCAGCCCGAGCTTGCCGTGGATCTCCTGGGAGCCGTAGCCCTCGTTCGCGGTCGGGACGAGGAAGCAGGCCATCCCCTTCTGTCTCGTCCCCGGATCTGTCTGGGCGAAGACCAGAGCGAGCTCCGCGACGTTGCCCATCGAGATCCACATCTTGTTGCCGCTGATCGTCCAGCCCGAGTCGGTCTTGGTGGCACGCGTGCGAAGCGCGGCTGGATCGGAGCCGGCATCGGGCTCGGTGAGGGCGAAGCAGCCCAGGGTCTCGCCGGAGCAGAGCCGCGGCAACCACTGCTGCTTCTGCTCCTCCGTTCCCCAGCGCTCGATCGAGCCGGCCACCAGCGAGGTCTGCACCGAGACGACCGTCCGAGCCGAGGAGTCGGCTCTCCCCACCTGCTCGACGATCAGCGCGTAGCTCAGATAGTCGAGGCCGCGGCCGCCGTATTCCTCCGAGACGGGCGCGCCGAGATAGCCGATCTCACCCAGCTTCGAGGCGAGCTCCCGGTCGAAGCGTCCCGCGCGGTCGTTCTCCCGGACTCGCGGGGCGATGAAATCGTCGGCGAAGTCGCGGGCCGTCTCCGCGATCAGCCGCTGCTCGTCTGTCAGCTGGAAGTCCAACTCGGTTTCAGCCCGACGCTGAGGCGGCGAGCTCACGATCGAGGATCGCGGAGAACGCCTCGGCGGCTTCCTTGGTCCGCGTGCCGGGACATTCTGCCAACTCTGTCTCATCAACGGCATAGATCGACTGGACCTCCCGGACCGTCGAAGCCAGGAACGCCTCGGTCGCTCCCTTCAGGTCCTCGAGCAGGAACCTGCCCTCCTCGACGTCGAGCCCGCGGAGCAGACGGTCACGCGTGATCGAGGCGAGGATCCCGACCTCGAGGCTCGGGGTGCGAAGCCGTGCCGTCGCGGTCGCCCAGAAGACGGTCGACGTCGGCGCCTCGAGCACCACGCCGTCGGGCCGAACCAGCATCGGCGTCGTCCGCGCCACGCGACTCTGGCCATCCTGATCGCCTTCATGTTCGCCGCATAGGAGAGTGACTTGACCCCGGTCAGGATCTCGCTCGGCGAATATTCGACCGTCGCCACCTTGATCCGACTCCGCATCGCGGCGTAGGGCGGCAGGTTCTCGGTGAAGGCGAGGCGCCGACCTCCACGCGTCACGACCAGGCTCAGCTGGGCCTCGCGCTGTCCCGAATTCGGCGAGCAGCGCACGATCTCCTCCTCGAACGCAGGCCGCTCGAGCGGCAGGTCGATGGCCTCGGCAGAGCGCTCCAGCCGGTCGAGATGCTCGGCCAGTGCGAACGGGCTGCCGTTGTAGACACGGATGACCTCGAAGACGCCGTCACCGCGCAGCAGGCCGTCATCCGCGGCCGGGATGCGGCGCCTCCGCCCGCTCGGCAATTCGTCCATCGACACTGGCCAATTCCGGCGTGCTCATGCCTGAGCGAGGCTATCGGAGGGTGCAAGCGGCTGAACACCCAGCTAATGGCTGCGCGGCACCTGCCGAAAACTAGGTATAAGCAAACCCATCGTCGTGGGCGAGCGGGGGCTCTCCGTATCGCGCTCCCCGAAGCAGGCGGGACATCCGGACCACGGCGGTGACGGGGATGTAGTGGATCAGGATCGCGGTGCGTCCAACCGAGGAGGTGTTGATGAATTCGAGCGACCCGTCCCAGAGCGGCGAGGAGGTCCTTGTTGGCGCCCCTCGCGGCGATCAGAGCACCAGCGGCTACAGCGGGAACGTGCCTTGGGCGAGGAGCGGCGTCGCGGTCGGCGCCCTACTGGTCGCGATTGCGCTGATCGGTGGGATCGTCCTGCTGGTCGCCGGCAGCGACGGCATGTGGTGACGAGTTACAGCCTCTCGACCACGGTCGCGACGCCCTGGCCGACGCCGACGCACAGGGTGGCGATGCCGTAGCGCGCGCCGCGGCGGCGCAGCTCCCAGACCAGGGTCGTCATCAGGCGCGCGCCTGAGCACCCCAGGGGGTGCCCGAGCGCGATCGCGCCGCCGTTCACGTTGAGGCGCTCCTCGTCGATGCCGAGTCCCTCGGCGCAGGCAAGAACCTGCGACGCGAACGCCTCGTTGAGCTCGATCAGGTCGATCTGGTCGAGCCGGAGGCCGGCGCGCTCCAGCGCCTTCGGGATCGCGACCATCGGCCCGATCCCCATGTACGCGGGGTCCACGCCAGCAACGCCGATGGAGACGATCCGGGCCAGCGGCTCTCCGCCGAGCTGCTTCGCCGTCTCCTCGGTGCCGAGCACGAGGCAGGCGGCGCCGTCGTTGAGCGTCGAGGAGTTGCCGGCCGTCACGGTGCCGCCGTCGCGGAACGCCGGCCTGAGCTTCGCAAGCTTCTCCAGCGAGGTGTCCTCGCGCGGCCCCTCGTCGGCCTCCAGTGTCCTGGGCTCCTCGCGCTTGGTGCGGGGTGGGACGTCGACCGAAACGATCTGCTCGGCGAATCGGCCCTCCTCCCGGGCGGCGACCGAGCGCTGGTGGCTCTGCAGGGCGAAGCGGTCCTGCTCCTCACGTGAGATCCCGTATTTCTCGGCGACGTTCTCCCCGGTCTCGCCCATCGACTCCGTCGAATAGCGCTCCTCCATCCGGGGATTGATCATTCGCCAGCCGAGCGTCGTGTCGTAGAGCGTCCGCTCGCCGCGCGGCAGGCCGTTCTCGGGCTTGGGCAGCACCCAGGGCGCCCGGCTCATCGATTCCACCCCTCCCGCGAGGTAGAGGTCTCCCTCTCCCGTGCGAAGCGCCCTCGAGGCCTGGTTGACGGCCTCGAGCCCGGAGGCACAGAGGCGATTCACGGTCACGCCGGGGACGTCGACGGGGAGTCCGGCGAGCAGCGCTGCCATTCGCGCGACGTCGCGGTTGTCCTCGCCCGACTGATTCGCCGCTCCCATGTAGACGTCGTCGATCCGCGAGGGATCGATGCCGTTGCGCTCGACCGCGGCCGCGACCACGTGAGCCGCCAGGTCGTCCGGCCGGATCCCGGAGAGAGAACCGCGGTAGCCACCCATCGGGGTGCGCAGAGCATCGATGATCACCGCCTCGGCCACGGCCGATGAGAGTAGCCTCACGGACGGGAGATGGTCCTCATAGCCCTCACCGTCGGGCTTCTCGTCCTGCTTTTTCTGATCCTGTTCGTGCTCGCGCGCGCCTTCGAGAGCAACAGCGTGGCCGAGATCATCGACTGGAAGCCGACTCGTTCGCCGGAGGTCGAGGCCCAGAACGAGGTCGACGACGTCCGGCAGATGATCGAGGCGCAGAACGCTCTCCGGCGGAAGCGGGGCGCGGAGGAGATCACCGAGGCCGACGTGCAGCGCCAGGCGATGGAGGACCAGAGGATCCGGGCGCGAGGCCGCGGGCCATTCGCGCCCGGAAAGGATGATGAGAGCCCGCAGCGGAAGCGAAGCTGAGCAGCGGGGCGATCAGCTCCGGTGGCTCGCGCGCTGATCGTCGGCTGCGGCTGCCACGGCCGCGAACTGGGCTCCGAGCTGCTCGAGCTGGGCTGGCAGGTGCGCGGCACCAGCCGGCGGCCCGACGGGCTCGAGCTGGTCGAGGCTGCGGGGCTGGAGCCGGCGGCGGCCGATCCCGACAGAGCGGGAACCGTGCTCGAGCTCTGCTCGGATGTCGCGGTGGTCGTTTGGTTGCTCGGCTCGGCCACCGGCGAGCCAGGGGCAACCTCGGCGATCCACGGCCCCCGGCTCGAGAGCCTGCTGGAGAAGCTGGTCGACAGCCCGGTTCGGGGTTTCGCCTACGAGGCGACCGGCTCCGTCGGCGGCGAGGCGCTCGGCGACGGGGCGCGCCTGGTCGAGGGAGCGGGGGAGAGGTGGCACATCCCGGTGACCCTGCTCAGCGGCGATCGCGGCGAAGCCGGCTGGGCGACGCGCACAGCCGCCGCGGTGGCCCGGTTACTGACCGGCTGAGTTGCCCTGGAAGCCGTTCGCCTTGGAGGGCGGGGCGCAGGGGCTCTGCGGAGGCACCGGATATGGGTTGCCGGGCTCACCGCAGGGATTGGCCGGATCCCGGGGCGTGGCGTTCTGCTGGGCGGCGAGTGCCGGGTTGCTCGCGGTCCTCGACCAGGGGGCGCTGTCCTTGAAGTGCGTCGGTGGCTTGTCGAAGAGGCCCACCAGCAGCAGCCAGCCCCCGACGATCACCGCCAGGACCGCGCCAACGGTGACGAAGAACATGATCTGGCTCTTGGCCGAGGGGCCGTAGGTGTGGCCGATGACCTGGCGACGCTTGTCCTGGCCCATCGCGTCGACCGTCGACGGCTCGTGAGTGCGCCTCTCCGCCATACCCGCGCCAACCATAACGGCGGCCCTCCTGCCCCGCGCCACCTCCGGGCGGCCTCCGAGAATGTCGTCTCGGGCTAATTGGATAAAGTCTGATCAGGATTACAGAATTAAGCCACGAGAGAGAGGCGAGTGATGGCGGATTACGCGAACGACGTTCTGGTGGAGACCGACTGGGTCGCCGATCACCTCGATGACGACGACATCCGGGTCGTCGAGGTGGACGAGAACCCGGCCCTCTACGCAGAGGCACACATCCCGGGCGCGATCGGCTTCGACTGGAAGAAGGACCTCCAGGATCAGGTGAAGCGGGACTTCCTCGGACCGGAGGAGTTCGGGAAGCTGATGGGAAGCCGCGGGATCTCGAACGACCACACGGTCCTCCTCTACGGCGACCGCAACAACTGGTTCGCTGCCTACACCTATTGGTACTTCCGCTTCTACGGCCACGACAAGGTCAAGCTGATCAACGGTCCGCGCGAGAAGTGGATCGCCGAGGATCGCCCGACGAGCACCGACGTGCCGTCCCATTCCGAGGCGACCTTCGAGGCCAAGGCCCCCGACGACTCGATCCGCGCGAAGCGGGACGAGGTCCTGTCGGCCCTGGACTCCGACACGAACCTGGTCGACGTCCGCAGCCCGCAGGAGTTCTCCGGCGAGCTGATCGCGATGGCCGGCTACGAGCAGGAGGGCGCTCAGCGCTCCGGCCACATCCCGGGCGCGGCCTCCGTGCCGTGGGCACAGGCCGTGAACGAGGACGGCACCTTCAAGTCAGCCGACGAGCTCCGCGAGCTCTACCAGGGCAAGGGCGTGCTCGAGGACGGCCAGCCGATCATCGCGTACTGCCGGATCGGCGAGCGCTCGGCGCACACGTGGTTCGTCCTCCACGAGCTGCTCGGCGAGGGCAACGTCAAGAACTACGACGGCTCCTGGACCGAGTGGGGGAACCTAGTCGACGTCCCGATCGAGAAGGACGTCTAGAAGGCGGCAAGGGAGCGGCCGGCCCGCCGACCGGCCGCTCCTCTCACCTCACGACGCGGTACTTCAGGTGCGTGACGCCTGGTGCTTCGACCGCGCGGAGCTGTTCAAGCTTCAGGTCGCCGACTCCATCGAAGAGTCGCGCGCCACCGCCGAGCAGGATCGGGACGGCGTGCAGCTCGATCTCGTCGACCAGTCCGGCCGCCAGGTACTCGTTGATGGAGTCGGCGCCGCCGCCGAGGAAGACGTCCTTGTCGCCGGCGGCCTCGCTCGCCTGGGCAAGAGCTGACTCGATTCCGCCGGTGACGAATGTGAAGGTCGTATCGGAGAGCGTCAGCGGCTCGCGCTCGTGGTGGGTGAGCACGAAGACGGGCTTGTGGAACGGCGGGTCCTCGCCCCACCAGCCTCGCCAGGGATCGTCACCCCAGGGCCCGCCGTCCGGAGGGCCGAACTTGCCGCGCCCCATGATCTCGGCGCCGACGTTGGCACTCGCCTCCTCGACCACCTCGCTGCTGGCGTTGACCTCGCCCCCCGGCCTGCCATGCGGCTCTCGCCATGCTTTGAGCTCGATGACCCAGTCGTGGAGCTCCTCGCCGCCCTCGCCGAGCGGGTTCTCCTCGCTCTGATTCGGGCCGGCGACGTAGCCGTCCAGGGAAACCGAGATGTCACCTCTCACCTTGCTCATGTCCCTACAGACCTCCTCTCTCATCGAAACTCATCGGTCATCGGAGTCGAGGCGCTCGAACAGCATTGCCAGGATCCGCGCCGTGGCGCCCCAGATCAGCTTGTCACCGATCAGGTAGGTGTCGGTCTTGATTGGGACGCCCCGGCGAACCAGCCTGCGCCTCTCGTAGGCGGCGGTCAGGTCCTCGAGCGAGGCGACCAGAACGCTCTCGACCTCCGTGGGGTTGGGCTCGAAGCGCATGCCCTCCCCGATCAGGCCGACGAAGGGCGTGATCTTGTAGTTGGTGACGAAGGTGCCGATCGGCGGCAGGGCGCCGACGACCTCGACGTTGTCGCGGGATAGGCCGATCTCCTCCTCCGCCTCGCGCAGAGCGGTGTCGATCAGCTCCTCGCCGGCGTCCCGCCGCCCTCCGGGGAAGGAGATCTCGCCGGCGTGGCGCTTCAGGTCAGAGCGGCGCTCGGTGAGGACGAGCCCGGGATTGTCCGGCCAGCCGTGCATCGGGACGAGCACCGCAGCCTCCGTGCGGCCGTGCGCCTCCAAGTCCCCGGCCTCGGCGGGGGTGAGGAGCAGCTCGGCCAGATCAGATGATGACCTGGACCGTTCCGCCATCGACGCTCCAGGCGGCGCCTGAGGTGTACGAGGCGTGCTCCGAGCAGAGGAAGACGATCGCCCCGGCGATCTCCTCCGGCTCGGCGAGACGGCCGATCGGGCGCTTGGACCCGGCGGCGTCGAGTGCCTCATCGCGGCTTTCGTATCCGCCGTGCTCCATCGACTGGTCGAGCAATCCGCCCTCGTTCATCCAGAGCTCGGACTTGACCGGCCCCGGACAGATCGCGTTGATCAAGACGCCGTGGGGAGCGAAGCGGTCCGCGAAGAGGCGGGAGAGGGAGAGCTCGGCCGCCTTCGCCACCGAGTACTCGGGCATCGAGGCCGACGGCCGCTTTCCGGCCGTGCTGGATACGTTCACGACCCGGCCCCAGCCGCGCTTCCGCATCGCCGGGGCGGTGGCCCGCATCAGCCGCATCGGCGCCATCACGTTCAGCTCCCAGGCCGCGTACCAGTCCTCGTCCGGCACCTCGTCCAGGTCCCGCCACCTCGCGGTGCCGGCGTTGTTGACGAGGACGTCGACCTGTCCGAGGCGGTCCTCGGCCTCCCGCACGATCAGCATGGCCGTCTCGGGCTCAGAGACGTCCGCCACGAGCGACTCGGCGCGTCCGCCCGCCCGCTCACCGGCCGCCGCGGACTCGTCGGCGGCCTCCACCAGCTGGCCCTCGGAGCGGGCGACGAGGAGCACATCGGCGCCCTCCGCGCAGAGCAGCCGGGCTGTCGCCCGGCCGATCCCCCTGCTGGCACCGGTGACCACACAGGCGCGGCCCTTGAGGCCGAGCTCCATGCCTCAGTCCTCGTCCTCGATCTCGTCGATGAACTCGAGCGAGTCGTGAATCTGCACGTCCTGTGACTTGAGTGCTCGGTGCACCGGGCACTTCCCGGCGATCGTCAGGATCTTCTGCCGCGTCTCCTCGCTGAGCTCCGCCCCCAGCGTGATCTTCACGTCGAATTTCGGGGGATCGTCGGCGGTCGCCTCTTCGAAGTCGACCGCGACCTCAACCGTGCCGAGTCCCCACTCCTTGCGGTCGGCATACATCTCGATCGTGATGGCGGTGCAGCTCGCCAGTGAGGAGGCGAGCAGCTCGCCGGGCGTGGGGCCCTGATCGGTGCCGCCCTTATCCTGCGGCTCGTCGACGATCAGCCGGTGCTCGCGGATCTCGACCTCGTGCTCGTAGCCCTGTCGCCGGCGGACGACCGCGTGCCTCATCCGCTTCCTTCCCTGCCCTCGAAGATCTCCGGCTCCTCCTCGTCGGCGAAGCGCGCCAGCGCGAAGGCGAGGTCGGAGGCACGGTTGATGTACCGGAGGACGATGTCCGACGCGAGCCCGTCGGAATCGCGCAGCTCGACGACGCGTCGCTCGGCGCGCCGGATGGCGGAGCGGGCGACGTCGAGCGCGGCCGAGAGCTCGGTCCCTCCCGGGATCACGAAGCGGGGCGGGAGATCGACCTGGCTCATGTAGCGGTCGATGTCCGCCTCGACCTGCTCGACCATCTCGTCCGTGATCCGGCTGATGCCGCCCTCGAGCCGCTCCGCCGCCTCCGGCGCGGTCGCCAGCTCGGCGCCCGCAACGAACAGGTTCTGCTGCAGCGTGAGGATGGTGTCGCGGAGTTCCGCCCGGTCTTCGGTGCAGAGCGAGCGGGCGACACCGAGCGCGGAGTTCGCCTCGTCCAGCGAACCGTAGGCCTCGGTCCGCACGTCCGTCTTCGGCACGCGTCCGCCGTACCAGAGGCTGGTCGTGCCGTCATCGCCCTTGCGGGTGTAGATCTTGACCACGAACCGACCTTATCCAACGCGCGAAAGGAGGCCGGATGGCGATCGACGTGTTGTTCGCGGGGATCCCGGTGGCCGAGCTGGACCCTGCGATCGACTGGTGGGAGCGCTTCCTCGGCCGCCCGCCCGACATGACCCCGAACGAGAGTTGAACGAACGCGGGATCGAGACCGGAGACGTCCAGCAGCTGAACGAGAACACCAGGACGGTGATGCTGGCCGATCCGGACGGCAACCGGATCCAGCTGGGCGAGGTCAGCTCAGCGGGTTGAAGACGAGGCCGGTGAGGAGCTTCGGGAAGAAATAGGTCGATTTGGGCGGCATCGTCTCGCCCTCCGCGGCCACCTCGCGGACCTGCTCCACCGGGGTCGGGCGAAGGATGAAAGCGGCCTGGTAGTCGCCCGCGTCGAGCTTGGCGAAGGCGTCGTCGATGCTCGGGGTGTAGCCGATGCCGCGTTTCGCGGCGATGTCGTCAGCGCTCATTCCCAGGATTCCCTTGAGGACCAGCTCCTCGAGGATCGCCGCGTCGAGCGTTCGATATGCCTCGGAGCGCTCAGCGAGCGACCGATCGAGCGCCGGGTTGGAGGCGAGCCGCAGCCGGAAGCCGCGCTTGAAGTGCGAGTCGATGTAGCCGAAGACGCCCACGCCTTCGATCCCGGCAGGGTCGAGCTGCTCGGAGGAGACCTCCTCGATCTCGAACAGCTCCTTGAGACCGGTGCCGAGGGCCTCCTGCTTCGCGGGGTCGTCGGCCAGACCGGAGATCAGGCGGTGGGTGGGGAAGACGGTGAGGCCCGGGTCCTCCAGGGAGACGAGCGCCATGAGGACGTAGTCGGCCGGGCCGCCCTCGCCCACTTCGCGCTGGTAGGCGAGGGAGGTCTCATAGCGGTGGTGCCCGTCCGCGATCAGCAGGTCTTCGGAGTCCAGCTCCGCTGCGATCGCCTCGTGGACCGTCGGGTCCTCGATCCGCCAGACGCGGTGGGTGGTGCCGTCGGCGTCGGTCACCTCCCCCCAGGGCTCGCCGCCCAGCGCCGGCTCGAGGTGCCGCCAGGCGTTGCCGGGATGGAGGGAGAAGATCGGTGAGAGGTTGTGACGAGTCGCGCGCGTCAGCCTCAGCCGGTCCTCCTTCGGGCCCGGCTGGGTGCGCTCGTGCGGCCGGATCCCCTCGCCGTAGGGCGCGAGCTTGACCCGGGCGAGAAAACCGCGGCGCGTGAGGCGGGACTCGTCGGGCGCGGTGTAGGCCTGCTCGATCGCCCAGATCGTCCGGTCTGAGTCGCGGGTCAGGATGCCCTCGTCGGTCCAGTTCGCGAGCAGCTCAGCCGCGTGCTCGTAGGGATCGCCGCCGGCCGGGTCGCGGGGTAGGTCCAGCTCGACGACGTTGTACGGCGAGCGCGCGGCGAGCTCGGCCCGCTGCCGATCGTCGATCACGTCATACGGCGGTGCGACGACGTCGGCGAGCTCGCCGACCATGCCGAGGTCGTAGTGGACGGCCTGAAGCGGATGCACCTCTGCCATGGGGGCGACACCCTAGACTCGCTCGCAACGGGGCGTGGCGCAGCCTGGTAGCGCGCTGCCTTTGGGTGGCAGAGGTCCCCGGTTCAAATCCGGGCGCCCCGATGTAGATTGCGGCTGATTCCTCGTCAAGGGGGCGGGAGAGGGCACATGAAGCAGGTTGTTAGGGGCGGCTCCTATCGGTATCTGCTCGCGGCGGTCGCGATCGCCTCGGCCGGCATCGCGCTGCTCCTCTACGCCACCGGCCTCTTCCACGACACCGAACTGGCGAGCGTCGACACCCGCTTCTCGATCCGAGGCGACGAGCAGCCCAGGGACGACATCGTCCTCGTCCTGATCGACGACACCACGTCCCGTGAACTGCCGGTGCGGTTCCCCTTCCCGCGTTCGCTGCACGCCCGCGTCATCGACGCGATCAGCCAGGAGAACCCGAAGGCGATCGCCTACGACGTCGAGTTCCTCCAGCCCACCAAGCCGAAGCAGGACAGCGCCCTGATCAACGCGGTGGCGCGCGCCGGCCCGAACAAGGTCGTGTTCGCCGACAGTCAGCCCGACCCGCAGGGCCGCAGCGGGGTCTTCGGCGGTCAGAAGACCCTCGACGACATCGGGGCGCGCGCCGGCAACACCCAGATCGGCGAGGACTCGGACGGCGTCCGGCGCCGGGTCCCCTACGAGGTGGGAAACATGGAGAGCTTCTCGCTGGTGGCCGCCGAGATCGCCTCCGGAAAGCCGATCACGACCGAGCAGATGGGCGGCCCCACGGCCTGGATCGACTACGCGGGCGGCCCCGGCACCTACCCGTCGGTGCCGTTCTCGCGCGTCCTCACCGGCCAGTTCGCGCCCGGAACGTTCGAGGACAAGGTCGTCGTCGTCGGCGCCTCGGACCCGGCCCTGAAGGACATTGCGGAGACTCCGATGAGCCGCAGCGATTTGACCTCGGGAGCCGAGATCAACGCGAACGCGATCGCGACGGCCCTCGACGGCTTCCCGCTCAAATCGACCCCATTGGGCTTCGACCTCTTCCTGATCGCGCTGATGGGGGTGATCGCGCCTCTGGCGAGCTACCGGCTCTCGCCGATCCGGGCACTCGCCCTCGGCCTGCTCGCGGCCGGGCTCTACCTCGTCTGCGCCCAGGTCGCCTTCAACTCGGGGCGGATCGTGCCGGTTCTCTATCCGATGATCGCCCTCGGCCTGTCACTGGTCGGGTCGCTGGTCGTCTACTACGTGCGCGAGGCGTTCATCCGCCGCCGCGTCCGCGACACATTCGCCCGCTTCGTCCCTGAGTCGGTGGTCGGCCAGGTCCTGGCTCGTACTGACGACGACCTCCGGCTCGAGGGCCGTGCGATGGACGTGACGGTCCTCTTCAGCGACATCCGGGGCTTCACGACCTTTTCCGAGACTCGCGATCCGGGCCAGGTGCTCAACGTGCTGAACGCCTACCACGAGGAGATGACCGCGGCGGTCATGGACCACGGCGGCACGCTGATCTCCTTCATGGGCGACGGGATCATGGCCACGTTCGGTGCCCCGATCGAGATGAACGACCACGCGGACCGCGCCTTTGCAGCAGCGAAGGAGATGCTCGAGGTCCGGCTGCCGAAGGTCAACGAGTGGATGAATCAGAATGATGTCGGTGCCGAGTTCCAGATCGGAATCGGCCTCAACAGCGGCCCGGTGATGGCGGGCAACATCGGCTCGCAGCAGCGCCTCGAGTTCACGACCATCGGGGACACCGTCAACACCGCCGCCCGTCTCGAGGGCATGACCAAGGGCAGCGGCCACAGCATGTTCGTGGCCGACTCCACCCGGGAACGTCTCTCCGAGCGGGACGGCAAGCTCAGCTTCGTCGACTCGTTCCCCGTCCGCGGACGCGCCGAGGAGATCAGGGTCTGGGCGCCGGCCTGATCGGCCGGGTCAGCGGTTGCGCGCGAAGTAGCTCTGGCCCGGGCCGAGGTCGAACGCCTGCCGGAGGTCGAAGTCGAAGACCGTGATCCCGATCCCGTCGGTGACCTTGAAGAAGGTGCCCCGGCAGGTGTCCTTGGTGAGCCAGGTGGTGCCGCGGACGCTTCCGGTCCCACCCCTGCCCGCGGTCTTGTAGTTGCCATGACCGCTGCCCCAGACGCGCCTGCGACGCTTGCCCGACTTGGTCGCCACCGCGCCGGAGGATTTGCCGGCCTTCGCCTCGCCACCCCTCTTCTTCCCGCAGCGGAGCTTCTCCACGAGCTTGGCCGTTGCCGCGGCGTTGGTGTCACCGGACTGCTCGATCCGGACCAGGCCGTCCCAGAGGCTCACCGAGTTGTCCGCGGTGGTGTCGCCGAGGTTGCCGACCGCGGCGGTCACCCTGACGGTGCCGCCGCGGGTGTCGACGACGCTGCCCATCGGGATCTTCTCCTCACCGGTGAGCGGGTTGTAGCCGCTTGCGCCGGGCTCCTTGATCGTCACGGTACCGGCGGTCGGCTGCGCGAGGAATGAGATGCCGTGCTCGGGCTCGAGCGGCGGCGGAGGCGCCACCCTTCCCTCCTCGGTCACCGGCCCCACCGGCTCGGAGGCCGTCCACTTGGCGCCCAGACTGTTCTCGTGGGTGAGCACACGAATGAAGTGCCCCAGGTCCGCGAACACGATCGCGTACATCGGGTTGTTGTGCGGATTGTCGTCAGGCGCCGGCAGATCGCTCCAGTTCGGGTCCTGGTGCGAGGTGGAGGCGAAGCAGTCAGCGACAGCGGGGTCGCAGCTCTGCCAGCGGTACAGCCCGTCGAACTCGCCCGTGGAGGTGGAAGTGTCCGTGCCCTCGGCCGTGAAGGTCACGCTGAGCACGTTGCCGACCACGGGATCCCCGATGATCGTCGGGTGGCGGCATCCGGAGGCGATTGCCGTGGCGGCGACGACAACGCCCGCAAGCGCGGCAACGGCAACGCATAGAACACCTGTCTTGGCCCTGAGTCGAGACCGCTCCAACATCTGTCCTTCTCCCTGCTAGGTGAAGCCCTAGCCCGGCGATTGAACCAGATCTCGGAGTCGCAGATCAGCCCAATTCCGGGTGTGTGAGCGGTTTCACGCCTGGCGCTCGACCCGATCGATCGCCTCATGGGTGCTGTCGGCGTGCGCAGGATCGTTCAGGCCGACCCCAGGGGGAAGCTCGACGTGCAGCTCGCAGGAGGAATCGAGTCCCACGCTGACCGACGAGGAGCGGGAATCCAGGACGTGGCCGCCGCGGGAACGGTCCTCGCTGATGAAGTGCAGGTGCCAGCCGCTCACCTCGATGCCCTCCACGTAGGCGGGGAAGCGAAAGCCCACCATCGATCCCGCGACGTCCCGAAGTCGGAACACGTGCTGATCCGCGACGACCTCGGTGAGCGGGCGGTACGGCGGCTCCTGGCGTGGGACCGAGCGGGCCTCGACAAGCGGGAAGCGACCGTCGATCCGAACTGCACTGGTGGCGGCGCCGGATGGAATCCGCTTCTCGATCGCCGCCAGCAGCGCATCGTGGTCGTTCGATCCCTCGAGGTGGAAGTCGAGATCGGGGTCGAAGGGGACGACCACCGCGAACGGGGTGCGCTCGTCTCTCGGGAGCTCATCGATCCGGCCCTCGACGTCGGCCCGGTAGAAGCGGCCGTCGAGCGCGACCATCTCCCCATCCAGGTGGTTGACGGTGCCGAGCCCGTGGTCGCCGTGCTCGGCCAGCTCCGCAAAGCTCACGTCACCCTCGAAGGCACCCTCGAGCAGCGCCCCGATCGTCGACGCCTGGAAGAGAACGTGCGGCTCGTGGCCGCCGTGTAGGTCGGCATGCCGCATCGCCTCGACGTGCAGCGACCTGATCCAGCGTTCGTCGAGGCTCATCGCTGCAGAACCGCGACGGCCCGATCAGTCAGTGCGCTGCCCCCGGATCGAGCGTACGTGCTGTCTTCGACCTCGGCACCTCCCGTTGATCGGGGTTCGTCCCCAGTACCCGGTCGCTGAGGTTGTTGGTCACCCCGTGCCAGAAATGCTCGTTCTTGAAGTGGTGGAGGCGGTGGTTCTTCCAGATCGCCCGGTAGGCGGCGGATCGGGGCCGGTACGCCGTGTGGATCAGGAAGTGGGTCCACTCATAGAGGAAGATCATCACAAAGCCGGCGAGTCCAGCGCTGATCAGGGCGCCGAGGGGCACCGGACCAGCGGTCGGCGTGACGATCAGGGCGCCAGCGGCGATCGTCAGCGGGACCGCCAGAAGCATCAGAAGCGCGGCCTGCCACCAGTAGAGGAGGACCATGTCGAGGTCGTTGGGCTCGCGGTGATGGGCCCGATGCGCCCGTGCCGCCATCGTGTCCACCCGGCGGCCCCGGATCCTGAACGGCTTGGCGTGCAACAGGTAGACGTGGATCGCCCACTCGCCGAAGGGATACACGGCAACCATCGAGGCGACGGCAACGGCATCCCTCCAAGTCGGATGGCCGACCAGCACGCGCAATATCGCGAGGGCGAGGATGCCCGAGCCGATCGCCCAAGGAGACTCCCGGTGGAGGAACTCCCGCCATGCCCGTCCGAGGGAAGTGACCTCTCGCGAATGCATCTCGGCGGAACGTTACGCTCGGGACCCTTTCGTCGGCGACATCGAGGTATCGACCACGTACGTGCCTGCTCTCCTGAGTGCGAAGGGACCGACCCGCCGAGCTCCTCCCGTTGGCTCCGCGCGCCGGCCCCTCCCCATGTGCTGCTCGTACCCCTGAGTACGACCGAAGGGCTTGCTCGGGAGCATACCCACTTTTATGCTCCCTAAAAATAGGTACCACTAGATCCCCACTTTTGAGGACGTCCTTGGCCGCGGCACCCGGCGCTACGCTCCGCCTGCCCGGCCCCCGTAGCTCAGCCGGATAGAGCGCCGGCCTTCTAAGCCGGATGTCGGAGGTTCGAGTCCTCCCGGGGGCGCTTCTTTCTATTCCCGGAACGTCATCGGAACGGCGTCCCTGCGTAGGTATGAACGGACCGCGTGGCAGTTCGCGCAGACAAGCTCGCACTTCTCGATCTCTTCAAGAATTGCCCGTCGATTACCGCGCCGCGCCAGGAAAGAGAGGTCGGCAGTCTTTTTGACACCGGGCAGGTGATCCCAGTGCATCGCAGCCGGATGAAACTCCTGGCCGCAGTCAGCACAGGGCCGGCCGATCTTGAGCCCCGTGTACCAAGCGATGAACTCAGCTTGTCGGCGTTTGTTTTGGGCTCGCCGCGTTTGCCTGTTCGCCTGGTAGTGCCGCGCTGCGTATTCCCGCCTACAGGGTTTGCACCACGGCTGATAACCGTCCCTCCAGCGGTGGAACTCGCTGACGAGCTTCGTTAGCCCGCAACGGCTGCAGTGCTTGGCCTCGGGCATCGCTTATCGAACACACGTTCGCATACGGCCCGGACGCAGAATTCAGCGTTAGAAGACGACCGTCCGCTCGCCGTCGACCAGAACCCGGTCCTCGAGGTGAGCGCGGACGGCGCGGGCGAGCACGAGGCGCTCGATGTCGCGCCCGATCCGGATCAGGTCCCTGGTCTCGTCCCGGTGCGAGATCCGCGCCGTGTCCTGCTCGATGATCGGACCGGCGTCGAGGTCCTCGGTCACGTAGTGGGCGGTCGCGCCGATCAGCTTGACGCCGCGCTCCCAGGCGCGCTGGTAGGGATCGGCCCCGGCGAAGGCCGGCAGGAAGCTGTGGTGGATGTTGATCACGGGGCAGCCCAGGCTCTCGAGGAACTCGCCCGAGAGGATCTGCATGTAGCGGGCGAGCACCAACAGGTCGATTTGGCCCCGCATCACCTCGAGGGCGGCCCGCTCGGCGTCGGGCTTGCTCTCGTGAGTCACGACGAGGTGGTGGTAGGGGAGCCCGAACGAGCGAACCGCCTCCTCGTGATCCGGGTGGTTCGAGATCACCAGCACCGGTTCCCCGGGCAGCTCACCGGACCGGAAGCGCCAGAGCAGGTCGAGCAGGCAGTGATCCTCCTTCGATGCCATCACCGCGACCCGAGGCAGCCGGTCCGACTCGGCGAAGCGATGCTCCATCTCCAGCGGCGCGGCCACCTCCTCCGCGAAGCGGGCGTAGTGCGCAGCGCGTTCCTCAGCCGGGGCCGACTCGAATACCAGCCGCATGAACAGCCTGGCTCGATCGGTCGAATGTTGGTCGGCGTCGATGATGTTCCGGCCGGCGTCGGCGAGGAAGCCTGCTACGCGCGCAACGATCCCGGGCCGGTCCGGGCAGCTCAGCAGTAGACGCGTCGTCTCCATGCCGGGCAGTGTCACCGAAACGCGGACTCCCGGCACGTGTTCCGTTGAAGGACTAAGGTGGCAATCCTGACCAGGGGGGTTAGGTGGGAGAAGATGAAGAGGCTGTTAGGAGCTGGCGCGTTCCTCGTCGCGGCGATCGCGATGGTGGTCCCAGCCGCACCCGCGTCCGCCTCGGTCACGTGCGCCTACTCGGCAACTGACCATCTGGTCTCGCTCAGCGCGACCGACGACTTCACCAGGGTGGCTCGTTCCGCAGATGGGATCCAGGTCGACGACGGTCACGAGCCCGTAGCGTGCACAGGCGGCTCGCCGACGGTCGCCGACACGGACCTGATCCAGATCTCCCACACCGGCGCGAGCGCGGCAACGGTCGACCTCAGGAACGGCCCGCTGGCGCCGGGATTCACTCCCGAGCCCGTCGGAATCTCCGAGATCGAGGTCCAGTACCTCACCCCGACGTTCGTCGACATCCGCGGCAGCGCCGATGCCGATCGACTCACCTTCGCGGCGGGCGGCGCCAACCTCGACGGCGATGACGACGCCGACGTCACCGGGCAGTTCACCGTCCTGCTCATCGAGGGTGGGGGCGGCAACGACCGAATGTCCTCGCAGAGCGGCTACACGACCGTGGCCGGCCGCCGGGTCATGCTGGGCCAGGGCGGCCGCGACACCCTGATCGCGACTCCCGACGGCAGCACCCTGCACGGCGGCAACGGCCACGACAAGCTGATCGGCGGCGGCGGCCGCGACAACCTGACGGGGGGTCGCGGAGCGGATGTGATCAACGGCGGCAAGGGCCGAGACCTGCTCCGCGCGATCGACGGCAGTCGCGACCTCGTCAACTGCGGTCCGGGCATCGACCGGGCGAAGGTCGACGGCATCGACAAGGTGAAGAACTGCGAGCGGCTGATCGCCGTGAAGAGGAGAGGCCCGGTCAAGCGCTAGCGCCTCCACCGAAACTAATTGCCCGAGCAGTGGTTTAGATTGCCGCAGCTTCAGTGGGGAAGTGACCTCGGCGTGGAGGGCCGGGGTGGAGATAGGAGCAGGACTTGCACGCCCACGCCGTTTCCAATTCGGTCCGGAAGACCATTGCGCTCGCTGCCATCGCGCTCGCTGCGCTGATTCTGTTCGCTGCCGCGTCGCAGCGAGCCGACGCGAAGGCAAAGCCGAAGCAGGCCAAGGTCACCAAGGGCCCGAAGGGGCTCAAGTTCTACAAGCCGCCAAAGAAGTATTCGAAGCAGCACGGCACCCTGATCTGGGCGCGCAAGGCGGGGGGTCTCGTCCCGCTGGCGAACGCCCGCTACACGAAGCTCGTTCTCTACGCGTCTCGGACCCCGCAGGGCGCCAAGACAGCCGTCTCGGGATCCGTGAGCGTCCCGAAGGGCAAGCCGCCCAAGGGCGGCTGGCCGGTGATCACCTGGGCACATGGCACGACCGGCGCCGCCGATGTCTGCGCCCCCAGCCGCGACTTCGCTGGTACTCCCAATCCGACCGGTGAGGCCTACATCAACCCCGACCTCAATGCCTGGCTCGCCGCAGGTTATGCGGTGCTCCGCACCGACTACCAGGGTCTCGGCACGCCGGGCAAGCACCCGTACCTGATCGGGGAGGCCGAGGGCCGGAGCGTCCTCGACATCGTCACCGCCGCTCGCCAGCTCGATCCGAAGATAGGCAAGCGCTTCCTGATCTCCGGTCACTCGCAGGGCGGCCAGTCCGCGCTCTTCGCGGCCGGCGAGGCGAGCAGCTGGACGCCAAAGCTGCGGCTCCGCGGCACCGTCGCGTTCGCGCCGGCTTCGCACATCCTCGAGCAGGTGCCGCTGCTTCCGTCCCTCACCGCACCGAGCTCGCTCACCGCCCTGGCGACGATGATCCTCGACGGCGCCTCCACGCAGTCGAGCGCGATCGACGTCAACAAGATCCTCTCGGATGAGGTGCTGCCCTTCTACCCCCTCCTACAGAGCCAGTGCCTGGGGCAGCTCGGGGCATCGAACGAGCTCGGAGGGATTCCGCCCTCGCACCTGATGCGCTCGGGCGCCGATCTGACCCCGGTCAACCCGGTGCTCGCCGCGATGAATCCGCTCGTCAAGACGGCGGCGCCGATCCTGATCGCCCAGGGAACCGCGGATACTACGGTCTTCCCTGTCTACACCGACAAGCTCAAAGACGAGCTGGTGAGCGCGGGCGACCAGGTGACCTACAACAAGTACCCGGGCGTGAACCACGTCGGTGTGGTCACCACCGGCGAGGCGGACGCCCTCGCTTTCTTCCAGCAGATGCTGCCGCCGCGGTCCTAGGCGTCTCGATGCACCCGGGGCCGCAGCAGTGGCCCCGGGTCACGCTAGATTGAAGCGACGCGGTGGGCGTAGCTCAGTTGGTAGAGCTCCTGGTTGTGGTCCAGGTGGTCGCCGGTTCGAGTCCGGTCGCTCACCCCTCACGAAGCCCCTGCACGCGCAAAGGTTTCGCGTGAAGGGTGGATCATCCGACGGGCGCGGAGGTACTACGGGGGGTACTAGCGCCTTCCCCGTCCGAAGCTTGTACGCATCCCAACGCTTACGGTCGCGATCACCATCACGAGATCAGCCCAATGAGTCCAGGGACGTAGCGGCTCAGCTAAGCGCCCTCGCGTCGCAGGGCGTTATCGAACGGATCCGGTGACGCCCGCCGCGGCCACGTCGTCGATGTCGAGCTCACCCTGAAACGCCCGATCGAGCAGGGCGGGCACGAGCGCCGAGAGATCCTGTTCGGCGCTCTGTTGCGCCGACCGGGCATCATCGATGCGGGAGACGATCTCGTCGAGCTCCTCGACGGCGGACCGCTGCTTGGCGAGGCCGGTGTCGACGGGGAAGGGCAGGTCCATCACGTGCTTCTGGGTGATCTTCTTCATCGTCGAGCTTGTCCCGCGGGCTCAAGTAGCTCCGCCACTCGTCCCAATCCCCGCGATTCCAGGCGTCCCATGCAGCCCGCACGATCTCCATGTTCTCCTCCGACATCGCCCACGCAGTATCTCTCGGCGGAGTACTGCTTTCCATGCAAAGCGGTGGTCGGTGAATGAGGATCGCGCAGCCGAGTCCCAGTTGGACGCCGAGGCCGAGCAACGCCAAACGCGTCGTCTTCCCGACCTAAACGCGAAAAAGCCCCCTCGTAATAGGGGCTTTTCCGTACAAGCTGCTGGGCGGTCTCCGATGGGAGTCTCGGACAACCCAGGAGGTATCCCTGACGCTACGCCCGCCCCTCCGCGGATTCATCCGTGCTTAGCACCGGGATGCCCACTTTCCATGCAAAGCGGATAGCCGCTTCTCGTCCAAAGCTGTGGCTGTGGACTACTCCGACAACCCGGCGGCTTCGAGGGCTTCCTCTCGGTTTCGGAAGGTCTGCTCTCTCACCACCAACCCGTTCTTGAAGGTGTGGATGAATGCGATCTGGTCGTCCAGGGCGATCTGGCTGGCGGCCCCGGCTCCGCCAACTTGGACCACCGTGATCACCTTGTCTCCAGCGTCGATCAGCTCCACGGGGGTGGCGGTGTAGCCAGACTGGTTCGCCTGATTCTCGTCGTAGAGCGAGCGCATGGCCTCCTTGCCCTGGTGGGTGCCCAGGAGGAGCGTCTCGAACTCCACCTCTGGGTCATACAGGTCCAGCCAGGCGTCCAAGTCGCCACGGTTGTGCGCGGCGAATCCCGCCCTCACCTTCTCGACGTTCTCCTCCGACATCGCCTACTCCGACAGCCCAGCGGCTTCAAGGGCTTCGGCACGACTCGGATACTCCTTGATCCGCCAATCCTTCCCCCTTTAAAGCTCATAAGGCGAAAGAGATCCTCGTATACCCAGCCCTCGGCACCGCTTCCCTTCAAGCCGCGTCCCGCGATTCGCTCGACCGTGACCACGCGATCCCCAGCATCGATCACCTCATTCGCTTCGACCCGGTAATCGGAGTACAGGTCAGAGAGGCTCTCGAACAGCGGCCTGATCTCCCCGATGCCTCTGAACGTACCCGCTCCAGCAACGAGCTCAAGTTTCTGGAGAACGACAAGCTCGATGTCGGGATGCCAGATCTCAGCGAGTGCCGCCCAGTCTCTGACACTGCGTGCGGCGATGTCCCGTCGTGCGAGGTCGACGTTCTCCTGCGACATCGCTCCCAGTATCTCGCGCAGACCGCTGCTTTCCATGCAAAGCAGCGGTGCCGCTTTTCGTCCAAACCAGCTACTCCGACAGCCCGGCGGCTTCGACGGCCTTGTCCCGGTCGGTGTATGGACGAGTCTGACGCCCGTGGTGCTAGCTAGCCGGAGTGATCAGAACCGCCCGCGTGAATGGCTCCTCGAACGGCTGAATGTCCGCCAACGAGAAGCCGCCCCCCGTAAACGTGCAGGTGGTTCCCGCTGCAGGCGGAGCGGACTCGATCCCACGCGCCCCGCCAATACTGGCATCCGTCGCGACGACGACGACTTTGCTATCGAGCACGCGTAGCGCCGCGTTGTGGGACAGACCGATGTTCGACAGGATCACATCGCCAAGGCCGGTGCAGTTCGCGCTGAAATAGAACGGCTTGCCGTGGTCGCCCCTGTCGGCGGAGGCGACTCCCGGGGCGGCCAGCACCACGACGGTGGCTATAGACATGGTTGCCAGCAGTCGCTTCATAAATCCTCTCCTCACATAAGGGTCCGTGCGGTTGAGCGAGTTTGACACCTGCCAGCGGGATCATCCAAGGGGCGCCTTGAAAAATGAGTACTGGACAGCGCGCAACCGACGTAGCCCCGACAGTGGCGTGGTCCGAAGGCTGCTCCGTTCCTCTACTCCCGCAGCCCCGCGGCCTCACGGGCCTCGACTCCGTCCGTGAACCACTGCAAGCGAAGGATCTTCCCCTCCCGGACCGTAGTGACGAACCACTGATCGAGCTCGACCTCGGCGCCGCTCCCCACGCCGCGCGCGTCGGATCGCAGATGGGCCAAGACTTTGTCGGCCCCGGCATCAACGCGCTCGACCTTGATCGCTTCCCACTCGAAGCTGTCGAGGATCCTCATGTGGAAGTTCCAGGCAGCCTCGCGACCTCGCACGCCACCCTCGGGCCAATCGCGGACGGGCACGATTTCGAAGTCCTCATCGTGGATCGCGAACCAGGCGTCCCGGTCGCGCCGCAAAAGGGCTTCCTCTGTTTGACGCACAAGCTCGACGTTCTCCTGCGACATCGCCCACGGAGTATCTCTCGGCATAGGGGAGGGTGCAGACCCAGAACCTCCCGCTCAGAAAACCGCCGATTGGTCGCCTGCGCGGGCCGAGGAAACTGCGAAGTGACCACAGCGAGCACACCAAGAGACAGAGAAAAGCCGACGCGCCCCGATTGGAGGTCAAAATGAGAGAGACGCGCCGGCGCGTCGTCAAGAAAACGCCCCGAGGCTAAAGAGCCGATGAGTGGCACCGAGAGCATCTCGATCCGCATGGGCGTCGACGATCTCGCCCGGCTCGCCCGCCAAGGTCGAGAGGCGCAACCGACCGATCCAGATCAAGACCTTCGAGATCGAGTGACGGCAATGCCGAAAGCAAAGGGGCGGCCCCGTGCACTGTGAGTGCCTGCAGAAAGACCGCCCCTACATGAATAACGGGATGCCGTCCCGCGCCGTTACTACCGAGAAGGAAGTTGCAACTGGCTGATGCTTGGCCTACTCCGACAGCCCGGCGGCTTCGAGGGCAGCCGATCGATCGTCACCGAAGTACTTGAACTCGACCGGCTTCCCGTCGCGGAACGTCCACAGATTCCAGACATACGCCCCGACCTCGACTCCGCTCTCCCTACCCCGAGCGCTAAAACGGATCAAGGCGACCACCTTGTCGTCCGCGTCGATCAGTTCCTGCGGCTCCCATACAGGCCAGTCCTCCCATTCTTCGTACGGCTCGCTCAAGATGAACGCGAGCGCCTCGTCGCGACCTCGCAAGACGAACGGGTCCACGAGTCGGCGCGAGAAGTCAACGACGAACTCCGGGGCGGCCAGGTCGTGGAGCGTATCCCCGTCCCCTCGGGTGAGCGCCGCGTAGCCACGCCGTACGATCTCCACGTTCTCCTCCGACATCGCCCGCCCAGTATCTCGCCGGGAACCGCTGCTTTCCATGCAAAGCGGATAGCCGCTTCTCGTCCAAAGCGGCTATCTGACGGCTACGTCTCCGAGCGACTCAGCTGCCGCATTCACGCGATAGGGGAAGCGCGCAGCCGCTCAATTGGGAGACCTGGTGCTCGTCCGAAGCGGGCGCGTGTTCTCAGCGCTGGCGGCGACGCATGCATCTCGCGCAAAGCACAAGGAAGCGGCCGCTGGTCCTTGTGCTCGTTGCAGTTCTGAACGAAGCGTCGTGAAGATTCCGGACCGCGACCGCGTGCGGAGCTAAGCGGCGATGACCCGCACGCGGACCCGCGGGCGGGCGTTGTTCACGTAGCCCTTCGGGTTCCACAGCGTCGCGTGCTCTTCCGGCTGCGTGGCCGCCGAGGAGTCCCAGGCGCGGACGAGGATCTCGTGCTCTCCGGGCGCGAGGTCGACGGTCATCCTCCACTGTCGCCAGGCCCACGGGCCGAGGTCCTGAAGCAGCTCCGCCTGCGACCAGCTCGCTCCGCCGTCGACCGAGACGTCGACCCGCGCGACGTGCCGCTCCCCACCGGCGAACGCGTAGCCGCGCACCTCGACCGGGCCTGCCGCCACCGTCTCCCCGTTGGCCGGAGACAAGACGTCGGAGTTGAGCGCGACCAGGCCGAGCGGCATCCCGGCGCCCGGACCCGGCTTCCCGTCCGGCGGCAACAGCCGATAGGCGACGTGCTGGAAGTACCCCTCCCAGGGCCTCGAGCGGACCTCGATCCGCTCGATCCACTTGACACTGCGGGCGCCGATGTAGCCAGGCACGACCACGCGCAGCGGCGCACCGTGGACGAGCGGGAGCGGCTCCCCATTCATCGCCCAGGCGAGCAGGACCTCCGGGCGACACGCCTTGTCGAACGGGATCGAGCCACCGAAGCGCTGCGCTGGCTTCGCCTCCGGGCAGAGGTCGGCACCCTCGAAGCCCACGTGCGCGGCCTCGCGCAGCGGGCCAGCGAGCGCGAGCACCTCGGCGAGCGCGACGCCGCTCCACGTCGCGGTACCAGTAGCACCAGGCCCCCACGGCTCCTCGCCCGGGAGTTCGCGGATAGCCATCAGGTCCACGCGCCGGTTGCCCGCGCACTGCAGCGTCGCGGTCACCTCGCGCTCCTGGAACACCTCACGCAAGGTCTCGAGGGAAAGATCCAGCTCCCGCTCGACGAGCCCATGCACGTGCAGCCGCCACGCCTCAGACACGATCTCCGGCACCGCCCCGTGCCCCCGCACGTAGAACGCGTCCGTGGCGGTCACCGGACCCTCGGCCAAGGCGGCAGCTCCAGTCTCGGCGTTGAACGGCTCCTCCTCATGCACCACCATATCCGCGCGCTTTCCGTACCGAGTCATGCGGGAAAAGCGTACGAGGTCAGGAGCCCAATCTCGACGGAATTCGGTACTGCCGGGCCCGTCGAGACTCCTTGCTGCTTTCGCGGGACAGCGGTCGTCTCCCGGCACGCACGGGACGCCGCTCGGGACGAGCAGGAGCAGCGGGACCCTGGGTCGAGGCGCATCCGAAATGCGCGAGAACCAGGAGTGCAAGATCAGACCGCTGCTTTCCATGCAAAGCAGCGGGGAGGTTGCAGGCCACCGGACTGCGCATCGTGAACCTAGACGCGAAGAAGCCCCGCGGTGGGGGCCTCTTCGCACTCCTGCCAGCCAGCGCGGCCACCTTCGACGTCGCTGGGGGCTAGGTGACTTCCTATCAGGCTTTCGCTACTGGCGGCGAGGCTGACGAGGCAGCGAGGGACTACTAGGTCGAAAGGCATAGAACGGCTCACAGCGGGGAAAGAAGACGGGAACGATGCGGAGGAAACTATCGCTCGCGCTTCTTCTGTGGGCAGTCTGGGGACTGTGCCAGATTGCCCCACCACCCTCGCTTGCCGCTACCGCAACCATCGAACGCCATGCCATCTGCTGGCCCGATCACCCCGGGAAACATTGGGCGTGGTGGAGAATTAAGCAGCAGGACTGGAAGCACACGGACCTTCCCTGCAAGAAGGATTGGCAGAAGGGCTTCATAGTGATCGGTCCCGATGGACCGATCGATGTCCACAAACACCGGACATTCGGCAACCTCCCCGACCCGAACGCGGGTGCGGCATGAGTTTTGGGTCAGCGGCGGCTAGAAGCCGCCGGGTAGCGGGCTGAGCAAAAACGCCGACGAAGCCCCGGCTATTGCGCGAGATACTGCGTGGGCGATGTCGAAGGAGAACGTCACCGACCACGCTGCGACCGTCCACCGCTACGACGAGGTATGGGCCGAGCCGGATCAAGCGGCTCGCCTCGCGGTTCTCTCCGAGATCTGGGCCGAGGACGGCGTGTACGTCGATCCTGAGGTCCCGGACGGTGTGCGCGGCCCAGCCGCGCTCTCGGACCTCATCACCACCTCGCTCGACGAAATGCCTGGGCTCGAAATCAAGGCCACCACGGCGCTCGTCCTCCTCGGCGACCGAGGTTGGTATCGATGGGAAGCGACCACTGCGGATGGGGAGGCGTTCGACGGCATCGACTTCGTCGAGTTCGACGCCGAGGGACGCATCGAACGGCTGACGAACTTCTACGACGCCTGAATCCTCCACAGCTGCTTTGGACGAGAAGCAGTAGTTCTGCTTTGCATGGAAAGCAGCGGTCCAGCTTACGCCGCCTTGCATGGGGCGTAAGTCGGACCGGTACTGTTTCCTTGAGGCAGCTCGGTCCGAGAAACCTAGAGCTCGGTCTCCGAGAACCTATAGGGGCGGGGAGAGAGAAGGAAGCATGCGGAAAGCTCTCATGGCGCTCGTTCTGTCACTGGGGCTGATCGCTCTCGCGATACCGGCGGGCGCCCAGGCATTCATCTACTGGGGTAACGGGAACTCGACCACGATCGGCCGCGCCAACCTCAACGGCACCGCCGTCAACACGAGCTTCATCAACGGCGCCAACGACCCCTGCGGGGTGGCGGTCGACGGCTCCAACATCTATTGGGCCAACTTTGGACCGACGGGGACACGATCGGCCGCGCAAACCTCGACGGCACGCGACGTCAACGACGAGCTTCATCACCGGCGCGAGCGCTCCCTGCGGAGTTGCCGTCAACGGCCCGCACGTCTACTGGGCCAACGTCGGCAGCGACGCGATCGGCCGCGCCAATCTCGACGGCACCGGCGCCGACCAGAGCTTCATCACCCGCGCCCTCGAGACGATCCCTGCGGAGTAGCCGTCGACGGTGGCCACGTCTACTGGGCCAGTCAGACCGGCACGACGATCGGCCGCGCCAACCTCGACGGTACCGGCGTCGACCAGAGCTTCATCGGCGGCGCGAACCGCCCGTGCGGTGTGGCAGTCGACGGCGCCGACGTCTACTGGTCGACCGGGGCCTCGGTGGCCAGGTCGGCACGACGATCGGCCGCGCCAACCTCAACGGCTCCGGCGCCAACCAGGGCTTCATCAGCGGGGCGTACGGCCCCGCCGGGGTGGCGGTCGACGCCGCCCACATCTACTGGACCAACCGCGGCGCCTTCGGCACTGCACCACGGTCGGCCGCGCCAACCTCGACGGCACCGGCGCTAACCAGGGGCTCATCACCGGCGCGAGGGCCCCGAGCGGCGTGGCGGTCGACTCGGGCAAGGCGAAGCCGAAGTGCAAGAAGCACAAGAAGCAGAAGAAGCACAAGAAGGCCGCCGCGGCGAAGAAGAAGAAGTCGAAGTGCAAGAAGAAGGGCAAGAAGAAGGGCAAGAAAAAGGGCAAGAAGAAGGGGTAAAGCCAAGAAAAGCGCCTTCGAACGCCGGGCTCAAGGGAGCCTGAGCAAAGGCGAGGCCCTGGAACCCGCCGGGCTGCCGGGAGTAGGCGATGTCGGAGGAGGACGCGGCTCCGTACCCCCAGTAACGGGGTTAGGCGCCACCTCCAATCGGCGGATAACTGCCCAGGTGATGGCCGAAAAACAGAACCGTGTGCGACGACCCGCCGCGATCTTTGCCGCACTGACGGTGGCGGCTCTCATGACCGCCTGCGCCACCGCCCAGGCCAACACGGTCGAGGTCGGCAGCCCGCTGACCGGAATGTTCTTTCAGGGTCCGTTCGCCGGTCAAAGGTGCGGTCTGGACAGCTGCTTCACCGACCTCAGCCCCGTGACCGTGGTGCCAACGCAGCCGTTCCCCGGTGACCTGCCGGAGCCCGGTGTAAATATCACCTCGCCGGTCGATGGGACCGTGATCTCCTACCGGCTCGCCGCGGCGGACGGGACGTTCGCGATCCAGGTGATCCGCGGCGTCTCTCCCGTTCCGCCGCACCCTCCGGAGGCGTGGGGCCAGAGCATCTCCACATCCGCGCCTGCGCCAATCTCCTCGCCTGGCGTTTCGCCGCCGGTTGCCGCCAACCTCGCGATTAAGAAGGACGACTCGGTGGGCGTCAGGAACTTCAGTGTCGGGAACATCAGCCAGGGCTTCTCTGACCAGATCGGCTTCTGCCTGCACGGCTGCCTGTTATATATGGCCTGGTACCCGCCGCTTGCGGACGGCGCTCCGCAACAAGACAGCAACAGCTACCTCGGCTACGGGATCGGCATGCAGGCGACCGTGCGCTACTGCCAGGTCCCCAAGCTGAAGGGCAAGAGCCCGAAGGCGGCGCGGAAGGCCCTGACCGCTGCCGATTGCAAGGTCGGGAAGGTGACGAAGACCAAGAAGGTCCGCGACAAGAAGCAGGTGCTCTCTCAGAGCGTCAAGCCGGGTAAAGCGGTCTCCGACACCAAGCCGATCAAGCTGGGGCTGAGCCGCAAGCAGGGATAGACCGCCCTCAGGCCGCGAGATACTGCGTGGGCGATGTCGGAGGAGAACGTCGAGGTCGTGCGCCGCGCCTATGAGGTGTGGAACGCCGGGGACATGGACGCCCTCCGCGAGCTGTACGACCCAGGCATCATCTGGCGCGGCCCCGAGGGTTGGCCTGAGCCGGGGCCCTATGCGGGTCGCGAGGCGGTCATGGGCCAGGTGGAGCAGATGCGCGAGACCTGGGACACCGACAGCTTTGAGCTGATCAGCGAATTGATCGACGTTGGAGACCGGGTTGCCGTGAGGTTCATCTGGCGGGGCGCGGGCCACGGTCCGGAGGCGAACATAGAGGCGACGGGCCTCTACACGGTGCGCAAGGGCAGGATCATCGGCATCGAGTTTTTCTGGGACCACGCGGAGGCCCTCGCAACCCTGGGGCTGCCGGAGTAGGCGATGTCGGAGGAGAACGTCGAAATCGTGCGCGGGCACATCGAGGCGTGGCGCGCGGAGGATGCCCCACGCGCTGTTTCGTTCTTCGATCCCTACGTCGTCGCGGATGTATCCCGCACCGACGAGATTGACTCGGCGTTCTATGGCCATCAGGCCATCACGGAGTTCTTTCGCCGCTTTGCCGGGACCTTCGAGGACTATCGGTGGGAGATCCAGCGACTGACCGACCTCGGCTCCGGGGCGGTACTGGCGGTTTTGAGGGAGACCGGGCGCGGTAAAGGCAGCGGCGTTCCAGTGGATCGACCCCTTGCCACCCTCTACACGGTGATCGACGGAAAGATCGCGCGAATCACGACCTTCCACACCGAGCGAGAGGCCCTCGAAGCCGTCGGGCTGTCGGAGTAGGCGACTGCTGCTTTGGACGAAAAGCAGCACCCGTCCGAGAGATACTGCGTGGGCGATGTCGCAGGAGAACGTGGACGCATACAAACGCGGGCTTGACGCGTTCAACCGCCGAGACGTCGAAGGGATGCTGAACGAGCTCGACCCCGAGGTGGTGATGCATCTGGCCGTTCCGGAGATGTTGGGGGGTGAGGCGGCTGCCTTGCACGGACACGATGAATGTCTCGAGTTCTTGCGAGACCTGGACGAGGCTTTCGCAGAGTTCCAGCTCGAGATTTCGGAGATCCGAGACCTCGGTGAGCGACTCGTGACGATCGGCCACATTCACGGGCGTGGCAGGGCAAGTGGGGCCGACGTTGAGTCCCCTATCGGGTACATCATCGATTTCAAGAACGGCAAGGCCGTTCGCTACCGCGACTACCTCGACCCCACCGAAGCCCTCGAAGCCGCCGGGCTGTCGGAGTAGGCGATGTCGGAGGAGAAGGAGGACTTGGCCAGAGTCCAATACCAGCGCTGGAACGCCGAGGATTTCGATGCGTGGATCGAGGGATTCGATCCGAACGTCCAGTACTTCTCATCGGTAAGCGCGAGCCTCGACGGAGAGGGTGAGTTCCGTGGCCATGAAGGGTTGAAGACCTTCGTCGAGGCGTACTTCGAGGCCTGGGAGTGGTTTCGGCTTTGGCCTACGGAGTTCATCGAGGCCGGGGACGACCTCGTCGCCAGCTGCGCGACGCGGGGCAGGGGGCGTGAGAGTGGCGTCGTAGTCGATGGCCGGGTCGCGCACGTCTGGAGTTTTCGAGCGGGACGTGCCACCCGCTGCCTGAGCTTTCAGAACCGCGCCCAAGCCCTCGAAGCCGCCGGGCTTGAGGAGTAGGCGATGTCGGAGGAGACCGTGGAGATCGTGCGCAAGCATCTCGACGCGCTCAACGCATTCATGCGAGGGAAAATCTCCAGCGAAGCCTGGCTGGCCCTTTGGGACGAGGAGGCGGAGTTCTATCCCTTGCGGGCTCAGTTGGAGGGCGAGTCCTATTCGGGCCATAACGGGCTGATGCGATTTGTGGCCGAGCTGACGGAGGACTTTGAAGAGGTGCGCTTCGAGTACGGGGAGACGCGCGACGCCGGAGAGCAGGTGGTCGGGATTGGCCGGTTCCGGGCTCGCGGGCGAGCGAGCGGCGTCGATCTCAACGTCCCGATTGGCGTTGTTCAGAGGGTGAGGCGGGGCAAGATCGTCTACACGCGCTTGTTCTCGGAGCCAGCCGAGGCCCTCGAAGCCGCCGGCCTGTCGGAGTAGGCGATGTCGGAGGAGAACGTCGAGAACGCCCGCCGCGGCTATGCAGTCCTGAACGAGGCATATCGAGCGGGCGACCCGTCGATCTTTCGACCGATCCTGGAGGAGTACTGGGATCGGAATGTCGTCTTCGAACCCGCGGGGGTGCTCCCGGATAGCTCCCCCCGCCCGCACAAGGGATGGGATGGCGTGCTCGCGTTCATCGGGAATCAGATGGAGGCGTTCAGCGAGGGCTGGCTGGAGGCGACGGAGTTCATCGACTACGGGGACTACCTGGTCGTTCCCTATCGATTCGGCGGACGCGCTAGGCACACCGGACTCCCGGTTGAATTCTCGTTTGTCCACCTGATCACCCTCCAGAACGGGAAGGTGACCCGATTGGAAGTGCATCGGACGAAGGCCGACGCCCTCGAAGCCGCCGGATTATCCGAGTAGCCGAACCGCTGCTTTGGACGAAAAGCAGCACCCGTCCGAGGGGAACTGCACTGGCGATGTCGGAGGAGAGCGTGGAGCCCGTGAGTCCAACTACCGAAACCCGGTAGCCCTAGTTGCAGAAGGTGCTTGCCGTCGCTACGGTGGACGGACCAGGGAACCCGACCAGGGAAGGCCTATGAGATTCCGCTCGCTCGCCACTCTCGTCTTGGTCGCAGGGTGCGTGTTGGGCTTTGCCTCCACCTCGGAAGCCGCGCCGCCTTTCCACTTCAAGGACACGAACGCCGAGTTCGATCCGCACTTCGCAACCTGCGATGGTCAGGTCATCTCGCTCTTCACCACGGGGACGACCTTCGGCACGACCTTCTTCGACGCCAACGGGGACGTGACGCGGACGATCGTGCACAACCGTTTCCTCGACCACTTCACGAACACCGTCACAGGTGAGACGCTCCTCAACCGGGGCACGTTCCAGGAGACCTTCATCGCCATAGCCGGCACCGACGAGTTCACGGAAACGATCGACGGTCATGTCTTCCTCGCAACGCAGCCAGGCAGCGGGATCGTCATCCATGACTCGGGCAGAGTCGTCCTCAGTCCCGACGAGGACGTCATCTTCGCGGCGGGCCATCACGCAGAACTGGTCAACGGGCAGTTCGAAGAGCTGCTCTGCGGCGCCCTGACCTGAGACGGTCCACCAGCCCTCGAAGCCGCCGGGCTGTCGGAGTAGGTGATGTCGCAGGAGAACCTTGAGATCGTGCGGCGGTATTACGCCCTATACGGGAGCGGTCCGAAGCGCCGGAAACGTTCGCGGCGGAAGCCTCGGCGTTCTGGGAATCCGACGGCGACTACTACCCGGTTCGCAGCTCCCCGGAGGCGAGGCCATGCCACGGCCGCGACGAGATCGTCGCCTTCCTCGCTGAGTACCGTGCGACTTGGGACGCTTACCGATACGAGATCAAAGACGTGAGGGCCATTGCGGATGATCGCGTCCTTGTTCTGGGACACGTGTCGGCCGAGGGACGAGCGAGCGGAATGCCGGTTGAAGGCGACCTCAACCACTGCTGCTGGCTCCGGCACGGGCAATTCATCAGGGTCGAGGATCACTTGACCGAGAAAGGTGCGCTTCACGCGCTCGGATTCAGTGGCGAAACTCTCGAGGCCGCCGGGCTGTCGGAGTAGCGAAGACCTAGGCGCTCAAGAACGGACCGAGAGGCGCGGCGAGAGACCGCGTGTGCGTCAGCTCATCTCGGCCTTGAGCTCGCAGCGGTCGACCGAGGCGCGTGTGCCCGGTGTCTCGGAGGGGTCCATCGCGTCGAAGGCGCTCTCCGCCGCCGCCATGTCGTCAGCCGTCTCGAACTGCTGGATCACGACCGCCGTGCGCTGGTCCGCGTCGTGGAAAACCTGAACTGATGTGGCGGCGGTGTCCACGGGCGGCGCGTCACTCCCGGCCAGGCGACTCGCCAAGTGGTCGGGATCGACGTCCGTGAACCTGACTACGCGTGCGTGCATGACTGCTCCTTTCGCTTGCCTACGAGGCGAACCCTATTGCGCCCCCCAGCTTGAGAGGTGATCGGCGCAACGCAGCTACTCCCGCAGCCCGGCGGCTTCGAGGGCATCGACGGGCTTGTCGAGGAAGGTCTCCAAGCGGAGCACCTGACCGTCTCGGATCTCAAACAGCCAGCCAACCGGTTGATCGAAAGTGATCCCGCTCTCCCTGCCATGCATATGGAGTTGGCCAAGCGCCACGACGTAATCTCCCGCGTCGCGCCACTCGTCCGTAGTGATCCTCCACTCGTCGAACTGCTCGTCGACTTCGCGAAACCAGCGGCGGATGCCCTCGCGGCTGCGCACGAGGCGGCCTTCCATAAGCCCCCGACTCAGGACCTCGGCGTCGGGGTGGAACTCCTCAGTAAACGTTCGCTCCCCCGCGTTCCACCGATTGAACGCGTCCTTGACGAGTTCGACGTTCTCCTCCGACATCGCCCGCGCAGTATCTCTCGGACGGGTGCTGCTTTTCGTCCAAAGCGCCCGTCGCCACGTTCACCGTGCCCAGGAGCTGTGGATTGCAGACGCCGCCCGGTCGGAGTATGTTCACTGAATTAGTGCGCATTCCTGACGGATGGTCGGGTTCGCGTGATTGGGCAGGCGCCCTTCTTTGACCGTCCCTCCGGTTTGCGGCACATTTACGCTGTTCCCACTCAAAGGAGTTGCGCATGGACGCAAGTTCCACAACCGCGGACAATCCGACCATCGTCCTGGTGCACGGCGCCTTCGCCGATGCCTCCAGCTGGAACGGCGTCGCCGAGCTGCTCATACGGCAGGACTACACCGTCGTCGCCCCGGCAAACCCGCTGCGCGGCATCGCTTCGACTCCGCCTATATCGCCAGCGCGATCAACCAGATCGACGGTCCGGTGCTCCTGGTCGGCCACTCGTACGGGTGCGCCGTGAACACCAATGCTGCTACTTCCACCCCGAACGTCGTCGGCCTCGTCTACGTCGCGGGCTTCGCGCCGGACGAAGGCGAGCGTCTGGGTGAGGTCGAGGGGGGGTCGAAGGACAGTGTCCTGAATACGGCCCTCGTCCCGCTTCAGTACCCGAGCGGGAATGGCGAAGAGACGGCGGTGGAGTTCGCCATCAACCCCGAGCTCTTCCAGAAGGCCTTTGCCGCCGATTTGCCCGAGGAGCAGACCGCCGTGATGGCGGCCACCCAGCGACCCGTCGCCGAGTCGGCCTTCAGCGAGGCGAATCGGACCGCCCGCCTGGAAGAACCTCCCATCTTGGGCGGTGGTCGCCACCGGCGATAAGGCCGCCGGGGCCGACGTCACCCGTTCAATGGCGGAGCGGGCGGGTGCCGACATCGTCGAGGTCCAGGGCTCCCACGTGATCATGATCTCCCAGCCGCAAGCGGTGACCGACCAGATCTTGAAGGCGGTCGGCGCTTCGGCCCGGCATGACCGCATCAGAGGGTCCGGTCGACGAGCTCGCCGAGAAGCTCCAACGGACCGAGCTCCAGCACAAGGCCTCCTCGATCCCAGGAAGGGAGATCGTCCAGGTGCTCACGCGAGATCCCCGCCGGAGTCGAGTCGGGTTGGCATCAGCACCCGGGTGAGGAGGTCGGCTACATCCTCGCCGGGACTGTGGAGATGAGTATCAAGGGCCAGCCCACCCTCACGCTGCGCACCGGTGACCCATTCCTGATGCCGCCCCGCACGCCTCACAACGCTCTGGACCTAGGCCCGGAGACAGGGAAGATGCTCTCCACCTACATCGTCGAGGTGGACGAGCCGCTGGCGACCTTCACTCATTGAGGGCTACCGGTCTGCGACCACGCGCACGGGGAGACCTGGCCGCTGCTTTGGACGAAAAGCGGCACCGCTGCTTTGCATGGGAAAGCAGTGGTCTTCGACCGGGCGCTCGCTTCTCGCGCAAAGGAGTCGTGCGCTGCCGGGGCACAGCCGGAATCCGCCGGGTTGCGAGCGCTAGGTCCCGAGGAACGCCAGGACTGCCAACACTCGACGATGGTCCTCGGCGGCCGGCGGCAGTTCAAGCTTGGCGAAGATGCTGGTCACATGCTTCTCCACGGCGCGCTCCGAGATGACGAGCGCATCGGCGATTGCCTGGTTGCTTCGTCCTTCTGCCATCAACGCCAGCACTTCGCGCTCGCGCGGGGTCAGCTTCTCCAGCGGGTCTTCAGCTCGGCGCCGCCCAAGCATCTGCGAGACGACCTCCGGATCGAGCGCTGAGCCGCCCTCGGCCACCCGCCGAACTGCCTCCGCGAAGCGGTCGCCGTCCGAGATCCGATCCTTGAGCAGATAACCGACCCCGGCGGCATCCTCGCCCACCAGCTCGAGCGCGTATTCCTCCTCGAGGTAGGCGGAGAGGACCAGCACGCCGGTGCCCGGCATCTCTTCGCGTATCTCACGGGCCGCCCGCAGTCCCTCGTCCGTGCCGGTCGGCGGCATGCGGATGTCGACGATCGCGATGTCGGGCTTGTGCGCCCTCGTCTTGCGCATCAGCTCCTCGCGGTCCGCCGCCTGTCCGACCACCTCGTAGCCGGCCCCCTCGAGCAGCCGCGTGACGCCCTCGCGCACGAGCACGGAGTCATCGGCAACGATCACCCGCACGGGATCCTCGCCCACACGGTGGTCCCCTCACCGGCGACGCTGGTCAGGTCCACGATGCCGTCGAGGGCTGCCACCCGATCGGACAGCCCGCTCAGCCCCGAGCCCTTATCCGGGTCGGCTCCTCCGACGCCATCGTCGCTCACCCGTACCTCGACCTCGCCGTTGTGGCGGACGACGCTCACCTTCGCGGCCCGAGCTTGGGCATAGCGCGCAACGTTGGTGAGAGCCTCGGCGACTACGAAGTAGACCGCCGATTCGACGGATGACGGGAGTCGCTTGTAGGGCGTCTCGACCAGCTCCACCGGCACGGGCGCCCGCCCGGCGAGTCCCTTGAGCGCCGCCTCCAGGCCCCGGTCGTTGAGTACCGCCGGGTGAATTCCGCGCGCCAGCTCGCGCAGCTCGCCGGTCGCCTCGTTCAGCTCCTGCAGGGAGGTGTCCACAAGCTCGGCTGCCGCATCGGGGTCGCGGGCGATCCGGTCTCGCGCCAGACGGAGGTTGATGCCGAGCGCCATCAAGCGCTGCTGAGCGCCGTCGTGCAGGTCTCGCTCCAGGCGCCGCCGCTCGTCGTACCCGGCCTGCACGATGCGCGACCGTGAGGCCCGAAGCTCCTTCACCTTTGCCAGAAGCTCCGCGTCGAGCCGCTCGTTTTCGAGTGTGAGCGCTGCCGCGGCAGCCACTGCCTGCACAAGGTCGCGCTCGTCCGCAAGGTCGGCATCGTGGACGATCGCGGCGATGCGCTGGCCCTCGTGGTCAATGGGGGTGGCGATCTTTCCCTCCGGTACCGAATCGAGCGGCCTCGGTCGACCTTCAGCGTCGACATAAGCGTCTTGGTCCGGCACCCAGTAGGCGAGCTCGAGGGTGGGGTCTCCAAGCGACTCGGCGAGGGCGTTTCGCAGCGCACCCCGACCGCCGCCGCCTCCTAGCCTGGCGACAACCGAGCTGATCGCGTCGGCGTGGCTAAAGTGGGCTCGCATCAAGCCGAGCAAGAACGCAAACGGCAGGCAGGCGAGCGAACCGAAGATCGCCAGCGTCATCCGGTCGGCGACGGTGCTGGACAGGTTTGCCTGTTCGACGATCAACTCCGTCAACAGAAGCGCGAGGGTGAGGCTGCCGACGGCAAGGACCGGGGCGAAGGCTCGCCGCAGGCTTCGGGCGCTGTCCCGCCAGCGGAGGTAGAGGATCGCCACCACAGCGCCGAACAATGCGATCGAGACGTCCACCTGCGCCGCGCTGATCGCTGCGCCCGCCTTCGAGTGAGTGATCAGCAGTGCATTGGCGGGACAGTCGGCGCAGCCGGCCTTCGCGGGATCGGTCAACAGGAGCCCGGCCGCCTGAACAACGGTGGCGTTGAAGTAGCCCACCGTGACTATGAGGCGGTCGACCCCGCCCTGCAGCCGTCCGGAAGGAAACGACAGCAGCAAGTGAATGAGCAAAGCCCAGATCAGTACCTCTCCGAGCGAACCGATCGTGAAAACGACGCTGTTGTTGGAGAAGGCCAGCGCCTTCAAGAGGCCGCTGAAGCCGACCGCGATCATCAGCGGACCGATGTTGCTTCCGGGGCGCCGTCTCCAGGCATAGAGCCCGGTACCCGTGAATCCCCAGCCGATCACGAGGGCCAACACCGCATATACACCCCGGTGGGTGTTGTGCCCGCCGTTGAGGACGACCAAGAAGGCGGCGACCCCGAGTACGAAGGCGGCCACGGCCACGGGTACCAGCGCGCGACGAGGGCTGCTCATCGCAGCAAGGCGGCCACGGCGCTGCCCGTTAACTCGCCCTTGGGGATGAAGCCGCGAGCACCGCTGGCACCGACCGCCTCCCCGAGGTCCGTGAGGTCATTGCTGGAGGTAAGCACGATCTGCGGGGTCTGACCATCCGCGCCGAGCAAGCGCCTCGCGACCTCGAACCCGTCGATGTCGGGCAGCCTTATGTCGAGTAAGACGAGATCCGGCCGCAGCTGCCCGGCGGCTGCGAGGGCGGCGGCGCCATCCTCGGCCTCGCCGACGACCTCGTAGCCGGCAGCCTCGAGCAGGCGCCGGACGCTGGCCCGGAAGCTCGGGTGGTCATCGACGATGAGAACGGATTTCCCCATGGCCTGATTCTGGCCCAAGGCGGGGCCCAGATCGATACGGGTAGCCACACCCCCCTCGGCGGCCAGCCGAACTCCAAGACGCCTGTCAGCCACCTGGTTGCGGCAGCCCTCCACTGGGAGCGTGGCCCCCTGTCCAATTATCTGATCAAGGAGGATTGAGCATGAGCGTCAAGAGCGTCCCAACACCGGCCACTAAGCAGGACACCCGGGCCGATTCCATCGTCCGCGCACCTCAGGTTGGCGACCCGGGTCGGCCAGAAGTCCGACGGCCGTTTGATCGATACGCGCCCGTGCGGCAGTACTCGCTTCGCCAGATCCTTGGCGTCTGGGCCGCGGCGGCAATCCCGATGGGGCTGCTGGCCTGGATCGTTGCTCCCTGGCTCAGCGACCAGATCGGGGGTCGTGATCCGTTCATCGAATCGTTATTGATCTGCTTCAACGCAGGCTTGCTCTGGCAGCTTGCGATGGTCTTGTACCTCGTCAGGCGGGAACAGGGATCGCTCGCCTGGCCGCGGGTGCGTGACGCATTGTGGCTGCGGGCGCCCCAGGATCCGAAGACCGGACGCGTCGGCAAGAAGGTCTGGTGGTGGGTCGTGCCTTTCGTCGTCCTCTCTGCGGCATTTAACGCCCTCCCGATCGATCCGGTGGGGCCCCTGCCCAGGGATCTCCCACACGCCATCTCGACCGACCGTGTGGGGGACTTCTTCAGCGGCAACTTGGTTGGGTTCGCGCTGCTGGTCGGGGTCGCCATCCTGGCCCCAGTTGTCGAGGAGCTGGTCTTCCGCGGACTGCTGCTGCCGCGAATGCGAGCCGTCTTCGGAAAGGGCGATTTCGTCGCCAGCGGTGTCCTGCACACGCTCTACCACGTGCACCAGCCGTGGAGCATGCCGGCCACCCTGCTGGACAGCACCTTTGCCCAGGCCTATCCGACGAAGCGGTTCCGGAGCACCTGGATGGGGATCATCACCCACGGCGCCCCGAGCGTCCTCATTATCGGGGTTGTCCTGGCCCTCGTGCTGAAGTAGCACCGGCCGAGATCTCGAGCTGCGTTCCGAACGGGCCGTCGATTAGGCGGCCTGTTCTGTGGGCTAGACGCTGTGGAAAGCCATGCCTGCAGGGGAGCAATGCACGGGCCGCCCCCTTTCGCGTGAATGCATAAGCCTGAACCGCCGGTGCGGCAGCCTCCGAAGTAGCCGCTTTGGACGAAAAGCAGTACTCGGCGCGGAAAGGGTCTAAGAAGCCTCTCCGATGCAGTTGCGGATCCTGCTGTCGTATGCCTCAGACCCAAGGCTCAGCCACATAACGTTCTCCGAACTTGAGGTGCGAGCACTGCCGCCGGCAGTGGCGGCGTGGCTTGCAGCGTCCTCCGCCGCACGGGAATCCTGCATCACGAATACGTCGACGGCGGCGTTCCCGGTCAGCGCGAACGATGTCTGCGCATCCGAGGGTTCGCCACTGAACCCGTACAGGTGGGACACCACGCCGACCCCTCGGCCGAGGCATGCCCGAAGCTCGCCTGGGTCTGCGGTCCTCCCTCCGCTCCCGCCGCTCACCGTCGCTAGGACGGTCACCACGATGATCCCAACAATCAGGAGACCGACCCCGACCTCGATCGGGTCCACGTTGCGGCGGTTGATGTTGATGGTCACTGGAGAAGCCCCGCTCGAAGATCATCTCTGAATCATCTCTGACCGATGGTCCTATCGCTCACTGCCTCAAAAGTCGCGCCTTGACAGCTCAGTTTCCGCGGCTATTGCGCTCCAGGACTGCGGTCTAGCTCCGCGTCGAGTTCGTCGCCACCCGGGTCATGTAGGCGCAATGCCCGCTCCAGCGCGATCATCGCGGACGTAGAGCCCGGGCTCTCTCGCTGAGCAGTGCGAGCACCTGGTCTCGGCTCAAGATGTCCTGGTCGGCTGAATGACAACCCCACGTCCACAGACCCGGAGAACCCCGGCGGGATCGTGCAGTCGTACGGGTTCAGTGTCGTCAGCAAGGGGGCGAAGGCGCTCGCCCCGAGTCCCGGCGAAGCATGCGGGCCGGGAAGCAACCCCGACCGGGGGACCCCGCCGTTTAAGTGAGATTCATTGGTTGGCCTCGACCCAGTGTCGGGGCCAACCTTCATCCATCTATCCAGACGCGCGCCGCGATACTGCTTGGGCGATGTCGGAGGAGAACGTCGACATCGCTCCCACGCAGGAGTACTTTTAGGTGCAGGTGTGCCGGGAAGTCTGGTCGGCGGTTTCTCCGTCTACCGAAGGAGGACCCGGATGGCAACGACTCTCCCTCTAAAGCTCCGCACGACTCGCTCCGACCCGGCGTCTGATCCGGCGCTGGTGTCCGGACGCCGCGACTTCGCACGCCCGCACATCGCCGCTAGTGCGCCACCAAGCCTCTCGGCCTCTCCCAATTCACCTGGAAGAAAGGAGTCCCGAAATGGCGGTAGATACCCATGACGACCGCCCCGACGCCCCCGTCGCAATCGATCCACATGTCGGGGAGAAGGACCTCAGGATGGGAATAATCGTCGGCTGCGTGATGGCCTTCGCCGCGATCGCGCTCATGATCATTTTCAGCCTGACCTGATTCAGAAGGAAGGACCGGGCCGTGAGCTGGGGCTTGCGGCCCGGCTCCCTCTCGAAGTCGCTGGCCTGTCGGAGTAGCTGCTTTGGCGAGAATCGGCGGTCCGGGCGCTCCGTCGGCGAACTATCGTCCGACCGATGGAGTCCGATCCGCACGGGTATCGCACCCATCTGAAAACGGCAGTGGCAACGAGCGCCGCGCCGTACGGATACACGCTCACGATCTGGACATCGGGTGCAGTTGCCACGCATGCGCGTGGCATCCCGACGGCGTGGGATGCGCTGCTGCTCTTGCTTGGCGCTGTCCTCGGCTTCGCGATCGTGGCAGCACTTGCCTACGGGCATCCGAGCGAGCTTCTCGCCTCACGCGAACATGGATCAGTTCGCCTGTGGGGCGGCTTCCACCTCGTTTCCGTGGGACTGGCGATTGGTGCAACGGCCCTGGTGACGACCGTGGTCACGGACCCGGTTGTCTGGATGATTGTTGGGCTCGCCGCCACAGTCGTGTACCTGGTCGTGATCGCCCTCCAATTCACGCTGGCTGACGCTCACGCCGTTCAGCCTGAGAAGTCCGGCCGGGTTGAATAGCTGCTTGGGACGAAAAGCAGGAGCAGCACCCTTCAGCGAGATACTGCGTGGGCGATGTCCCAGGAGAACGTCGAGTTGGTCCGAGCCATGAATGAGGCCTTCGACCAGGGCGACTTCGAGGGCGCGCTGGCGAAGCTCCATCCGGAGGTCGAGTGGCACGGAACGAAGGGTGGACTGGACGACGGAAAGGTCTACAGGGGCCATCGCGAGGTGATCGCGGGGTTCGTGGAAGCGCTCGAGGCCTGGGAGCGACAGACGCTTGAGACGACTGACTACTTCGACGCAGGTGATCGGGTGGTGGTCTTCTTCCACGAGGTGGCGAAGGGAAGGGAGAGCGGCGCGGTGGTGGAGACGGACACCGGGGTGATCTTCACGGTCAAGAATGGGAGCGTGGTGCGCGTGGATCCCTATATGGACCGCGACGAGGCCCTCGAGGCGACGGGGCTGTCCGAATAGCTGCTTTGGACGAAAAGCACTAGCCGGCCAGTGCTGCCGCTGCCGGGATCACGGGAGGGCGGCGGGTGCGGACCGTCTCGATGATCTCGCCACTATCGATGCCCTGCAGGTAGATCGAAGTCACCCTGAGGTTGGCATGTCCCAGCTGCCGCTGGATGACGTTCAGCGGGACACCCTCCCTCGCCATCTCGACAGCGTGGGCGTGGGGCAGTTGATGTGGCGCAAAGCGTCGCCTTACCCCCGCCTGGGCCGCGGTGCGTCGAAGCGCAATTCGCACCTGCGAGTGTGACCAGGGCCGGCCAGAGGTTGGCCCGCTGATCACGCAGAAGAGCGGCCCAACGGGAAACGAGACACGCGTCTCGAGCCAGGGACGTAGCTGATCCCAAGCCCACTCATCCATCCCGACCTCCCTGCGGCGGCCGCCCTTACCCCGGCGGACGAGCACCGACCCGCGGGTGACCTCCAAGTCCGATTCGGTCAGGGCGAGCGCCTCAGAGATGCGAAGACCTGCTCGCCAGAGGACGATGATCAGTCCGCGCAGTCGGCGGCCGTATAGATCGGTTCCCGCCTGCCTCATGACCGCGACGATCTCTTCGACCCGCGGCGGGTCGGCCGGGTAACGACGGCCCTTATTGCCTGGTCGCCGTCGGGCGATGACCGGATTCGACTTGCCAGGGACGTACTGGGTGAGCTCGAGCATGCTTCCTCCGTGGTCGGGTACGGAGGAGATGCTTTTCGTCTAAAGCGATAGCCCGGCTGCGTGACCCCGCGGGCTCGACTCGATTCTCTGAGGGGTTAGGGTCGCCCGCAATGACGACGATCCGAGTCACCGCCGAGACCACCTTGGCCCCGGAGCAAGTGCTTAGGGCTGCCAGAGACTTCTCGTCGCGGCGCGCAGAGGTGTTTCCGGCCCTCTCGATGGAGCGAATGGGCTGGGCAGACGGTCGACATCCTGCTCGACGTCAGCAATCCAGGTCTGTGGATGGCCCACTGCCATATCGCCGAGCATCACGAGAGCGGGATGATGTTCAGCTTCGAGGTGACCGAATGACGAGCGGGACCCAGCGAGCACCTAGGCTGCCGGTTGTGGCCGCACCCGCGCGTCTACAGGCCGCATTGGAAGACCAGATTTCTGCCGGCGCGCCCGGGGCGATCGCAAGTATCGAGGCGCCCGGCGCGGGCCTCGTCTGGACAGGCTCGGCCGGCCGCCTTACCCGTGAGGAATCCCGCAACCTGCAGCCCGACGACGCCTTTCGGATCGCAAGCGTCACGAAGCACATGACCGCCACCGTCGCAGTGCGGCTCGCTCACGATGGCCGGCTGGCTCTGGACGATCCCCTCGATGGCCAGTTGGAGTCGGAATTGCTCAGTCGCTGGCGCGCCTTCGAGGATCTACCACGAACGACGCCCCGCCAGCTGCTCGCGCACACCTCGGGCCTGCCAAATTACTTTGGAGACGAGGCATTCCTCGCCCGGGTCAAGCAGGATCCAGACCGCGCCTGGGATCCGGCCGAATTCGTCGATCACGTGGCCGAGCGCTCCAAGCCGGACTTTCGCCCCGGCGAAGGCTTCAGCTACTCCGACACCGGCTACACCGTCGTCGGAATTTTGCTCGAGCAGATCACCGGACAACCGCTTCACTCGATCTATCGAGAAGTCGCCTTCGACCCGCTCGGAATGGAGGGGACGTGGCTCGAGGGGCACGAGCCATCACGGCAGCTCGAGATTGCCCACCACTACGACGGCGACGTGGACATGACGGAGCTTTCGCCGACGATCGATTGGGCCGGAGGCGGTCTCGTTACGACCGCGCCCGACTTGACAAGTTTTGTCCGTGGTTTGTGGTCGGGGCAGATCCTCGACTCCGACGGACTCGACGAGCTGACGAGCTGGACTGCCGGCACATCTTTCCCATCTGGATACGCGCTTCGCTACGACGACTACGGGTTGGGGACCGGACGTGTCGTCGTGGAGGGAGTAGAGCTCATCGGGCACACCGGGTTCATCGGTGCCTTCGCCTTCCATGCGCCCGAGTACGACGCGGTGCTGGTCGGGACCCACAATCAGTCCAAGGTCGATCGCTGGCCTCTGGTCGGGGCGCTTTGCCGGGAGCTCCGCGACGTCAATTAGGCGATGGGGTTCTCGCCCTGATGCTCACGCGCTGAGCCTCAACTGGGGCAGCTAACCGGATACCCCCTTGGACGAGAAGCAGTAGCGCTTTGCATGGAAAGCAGCACCGTTTGATACTTGATCGAATTGTGGACCGTCCACTTCGCAGCTGGCTCAAATTGGCCGGCATCGTTCTCGGCGTCGGAGGGTTGGGGCTGCTTTGCGTCGCGCTTGGCCTCCGTGTCATCGCGCTTCCGTGGACGGAGGATCTCGCCTGGTGGCGCGGGGTGATTGTCGGCGCAATTGGCCTCTCGATCGTGGGCTTCCAGGTGGTCGCCGGTTCGAGTCCGGTCGCTCACCCCTCTAAACCGCCTGCATAGAGGCGGTGCCTCACTTCACCCGCTTCCCCATGACCCCTCGACAGGGGTCCGATTGGGGTCCATTCCCTCCGGTGAGGTGGGCGCCATCGGGTAGCTGCAGACGCCCGGTAGCCCGGATAGAAACGCGTAGCCCGCGTAGCCGCCAGCCAGCCAACCAGTACCAGGGTCTGGACCTGCCCCAGCTTCGAGTTGAAATGGACCGTGCCGCAGCCGGCCTTTTGGGTGCCCGCAAGGGACGAGGAGCAGCGGTCAGTTCCCCTCCAGGTTGGGGATGAACAGGTTGAGGCCCACCGTGGCCCCCGTGATCAGGCGATCGGGGGGGAGCGTTTGTAGCCCGATGAGGGGTGGTGCTTTCGCCCAGCGAAGAGGGACTTTGCACGGCACACCGAGGGTGACAACCCCGAATGGACCACCCGATTCCCGACCGGTGTTCATTTCGAAAGGGGTGGGAGTTCCTTTGGAGCTCCCCTCCTCCCCAACCCTCAAACCCTCCCGGTGTCCACGAGAGAAACGTCAACAACAACGTCTACGAGAGACGGAAGGGATGAAGTGAAGGACAGAAAAAACTTCGCCGCGAATCCAAATGCGCCATCCGTGGCGCTTTCCATGACCGCACAACCGGGAACGATTGAGGAGTGGGGAATGACGGACCTCGAGAAGAACATGGCTGCTGCTCAGCCAGTAGCGGAGGGAAGGTGAGCGCCCTACTCCGACAGGCCGGAGGCTTCGAGGGCCTGGTCGCGAGTCTTGAAGACCCGGAACCGGACGGCGTGGCCATCCCGCACCGTCCACACATTCGGCAGATCACGGTCGAGGGTCATGTCGCTCCCTCGCACGCGGGCCCGTTCGTGCATGATCGCGACGACATCGTCTCCCCGATCGATCAGCTCCTTGATCGAGGTCTCGTAGTCGTTCCACCCGCTGAGGTAAGCCCCCATGTGGCCGGCCAGCGCGTCACGGCCGCTGCCGGTGTCAGGGAAGTCGGGTAAGGGATGGGCAGAAACGTCCCATTCGATGTCGGGGTGGAGCGTCTCGATCCACTCATCGATCCGGCCATTCCGCCAAAGCTCGAAGCCTTGCCTCACCACCTCCACGTTCTCCTCCGACATCTCCCACGCAGTATCGCGGCGCCTCGTCTGGATAGGTGGATGAAGGTTGGCCCCGACACCGGGTCGAGGCCAACCAATGAATCTCACTTAAACGGAGGGGTCCCCCGAGCCGGGTTGCTGAAGCCCCTACATGCTTCGCCGGGACTTGGCGCGAAGGCCTTCAGTCCCTTGCTGACGACGCTGAACCCGTACGACTGCACGATCCCGCCGGGGTTCTCCGGATCTGTAGACGTGGGGTTGTCATTCAGCCCAGAGAAGACGCAGATTGAGTTGGCATGTGACGTGGCCGCCACATTCGGCGTAAGGCTGCCCGGAGGGCCGATTACTTCACTAGCGAAAGCGGCACTTGCACTTGCACCCGCGAGGGCGGCCGTACAGACCGCGACAGCGAGCAATGGCTTCTTGCGCATGCTTACCTCCTATCTAGAGACCCCGCGGTGTCGCAAGCAGCAGCGAGGCGGATTCGTCATCGACCCGGTTTCGATGCGGACCGACTGTGACATCGCCTACGCAGTATCCCGCTACGTGCTGCGGGGAGGGAGGGTCCGGATGACGATTGCGCCTTTCTTAGTACCGCCGATTGCCTCAGTGCAAAGAAAACCGATATTTCCCGATTGGGGAATCCGGGAGGCCTTCACCTCATCCCACCCTCGACCCGCGGAGGTGCCGCTTCCCATCCAAAGCGGCGATTAGCCTGATTTCCTGACTAAACAGTCAGCTAGCCGCGTTTCGTCAGACGCCGGGCAAGCCCGGTCACGATTCTGCCCGCAGCGCGAAACGGCGCTGACAAGGCGCGAGTGATCTGCATGACGCGAAGCTACTGTCGCCGGCTCAAGCGATTCGTAAGGAACGCCGCTTTTCGTCCAAAGCGGTACTGGAGGAGACATCCCACCTAGCCGATACGACCAGGGTGACAGTGCGGCTCCGAGTAGGAGTGGCTCTGGTTGGCTTGTTTATTGGGGCCATCGGGCTCTGGCTAGCCAGCACTCTCGGCGCATCCTTGGGCGTTCAGGTCCTGGTGCTGATCGCAGCGACCTATACAGGCACCTGGGTAGGGATTTTGGTCGGGCAGTTGCTCCTTCGGGGTCTTCGGGGTTCGCGACAGGCCGGCCCCAAGAGCGATTAGAAGAGTCTCGCTTTCCATGCAAAGCAGGAGGGAGGCTGCAGGTCACCAGAGTACGCGTCGTGAACCTAGACGCGAAGAAGTCCCGCGGTGGGGGCCTCTCCGTACTCCGGCCAGCCGGCGCGGCCACCTTCGACGGGGCTGGGGGCTAGGTGAGTTCGTATTAGGCTTCGGCTACCGAGGCAGCGAGGGACAACTAGATGTCCTTACTCGCAGATGGTCCTGGCGGGTCCGGGAAGCAAGACTTCGCCACCGCCACCCGCGGCTTCCTCTCAGGCGTTGGCGCTATCCGCTCTGCACGGTGAACGGGGCGCCGTCGTAGCGCTTGATGTCCTGCTCCAAAGACGCCGCGCTTTCATCGGTGTCGACATCGAGAATGACCTTGCTCTCCTCAGTCCGAATGTGAGTTCCGACTACCTTGGCGACGGCTGAGTGCTCGATCCGCTCCGTGAGAGCCTGGGCGTGGTGACCCAGATCCTCCTCTCTCCAGAGCAGACCTACATCCGGCTCCTCGAAGGTGAACGTGAACTTGATCTGTGGCATTAGGGGTTCTCCTTCTCGTTCGAGCGGCGACGATCCGGAGCAGACCGCCGAAGTAGAGCCGACGCGCCCCCAGGGGGATGTTGCATAGTGAGAGGCCGGGAAACGCGCCGGCGGTTCCTCAAGTCTAGTCCTCGGCCGTCTTTTGACCCAGCGGGTCGGTGCCCGCCTTGCTCAACTGGATGACGGTGGTCGGGCTATGCGGACTTGTGCTTGGGAACTTGGCCTTGCCGATGGTGGTCCTGCCGAGCTTCGCGACCAGGCTCAGCAAGCTGATGCCGAGGGTCGGGCTCGGAGTGACCGCCACGACGATGCCCTTCTTGAGGGCCTTGGAGATCGTCTTGGTACGCACCTTGAGCGCCACTGACGGCCGTGGCTGCGGCGTCCCGTTCGAGTTTACGACGAGAGTCCCCTGCATCTCGGTCGGGTGGATCGTGCAGAAAAATTCATCGCTCCCGGCGCTCAGGTACTGGGTCCCATGGACCGGCCCCTGCGTTCCCGGTAGGAGCGTCGTCGAGAAGAACAGTGCTCCATTGTCGGGGCCGTTCTGACGGGCCTGGACATTGTGCCCGTTGGCGGGCCCGTTGTTGGTAAGGAACGGCGGATTGTCCCCCTGGTCCTTCCGCCTCCACCCGCTTGGCGGCGCCGTCAGTACCGCTTACTACAGCTCGGCAGGGATATGGGATTCGACGTCTGGGTCGCACGGAATGACAGAAGCCGGACGTTCGACGGGACAACGCTCGGTGACGCCGGGACGTGGCGAAGCAGGCGCACAAGGCGTGGAAGAAGCTCTACGGCTCGAAGATCGCCTCCAAGCTCCAAGTGCGCGAGCGTCACGAAGCCCCCGCTAGCGAGGGCGGTGCGGGCGGAGCCGCGGCTCCGCCCCGCCCAACCTCCGCAACTGAAAGGGGAACACCATGATCCACATTAAACGGAAGCTCGTTGCGGTCTCACCGGGGTCTGGTCGCGCGTTCCAGGATCCGGCCCAAGAGCGGCATCGACGGTAGGCGCCACACGTGCCGCCTCTCGAAGGGCCACGCGTAGATCGGGTTGCCGTCTTGAATCAGCTCGAGCAGGCCCGGTTCGCCGAGCGTTCCGGCGGACCACTCGTAGACGCCCTGCAGTCGCGGCTCGATCACCGCGTAGTCGAGCAGCCGGCCGAGACGTTGCTCATCCGCCAGGTAGCTCTCGACGTCCTGATCCAGCGGATAGCGGTCAGGAAGCACGCGGCTGAGCGAGAGAAAGGCGCCCGTGATCCCGAACCGGGGGTCGCCGAGCAGGGGGCCGAGCGGGGCGAATCGACCGAGCGCGAGGCGCGGCGCGCCGACGAGCGCGTGCGCGTAGAGAACACGGACGAGCGCGACGTTGATGAAGAAGCGCTCCGGGTCGCTCTCGGCTTCGGCGAGCTGCCTGTGCTCCAGGTAGCCGCCCACGATGCTGGCGTTGTGGGCGCGGTACCAGTTGCGCCCCGTCGGCTTGGCGATGAACCTCATCCACAGCCGGACGGTCTCGGACGAGGGCTCACCGGTCTCAGCACCGGCGAGGACGACCGATTCGCAGCCATCACGCAGGAGCCGCTCGTTCACGGCCCGCCACCAGTAACTGCCGGGCGGCGAGACCTCGAGGGAATTGAGCAGGCCGCGTTCCACCTGCCAGCGCATGAACGAAAGCGCTGCCCGGCGGAACGGCAGGTGTTGCGGCGCCCGGCCCGTCGGACCGTGGTATGTGTGCTCGATCAGCGCCAGCCGTGCCTGCGGGTCGTCGCGCGCCGCGGCGACCTGCGCCTCGGCCAGGGCGAGTGCGCGTCCGTGCCTGCTCATGGCGCGAAGTCATATCGGTGAATCGTCTCGATGACCGACGGGGAGTAGATTTGACCCTTGCCCGACTCGCCGGCTGACAGCTCCTCGCCACCCCGTACACGCACCTCCGGCACCCAGCAGCACCCCTCGGGATTCCGGGTCGATCCCGCGCCCGATGGCCGGGGGCGGCCACCCCAGCAGAAGCCCCCGATGGTCCCCCGCAGCCGGGCGTTCATCGCATTCCTTGTCGGCCTGCTCGCGGTGAACATCCTGATCTCGCTGCTCACCGCCGGTCCCGCGTCGCGCCCACGGGTTCCCTACCAGCCGTTCTTCGTCAACCAGGTGAAGGCGGGGAACGTCGAGGAGATCACTTCCACCAGCGAGTCGATCGAGGGCACTCTCAAGAACCAGGCGACCTACACGCCGCCGGGCGGCGGCGATCCGGTCAAGGTCGACAAGAACTTCAAGACCGAGGTCCCGTCGTTCATCGACCCGGCCCAGGTGACCGCCCTGCTCACCGACAACAATGTCGTCATCAACGCCGAGGCGCCGGACAGCGGCCGCTCGACGTTGGGGACGATCATTCTCGGCTTCCTCCCGACGATCCTCCTGATCGGCTTCTTCATCTGGCTGATCCGAAGGCAGATGGGTGGGGGCGGCGGCGGTGGTGGGATCCTCGGTGGTTTCGGACGTTCGACCGCGCGGCGGGTGCAGGAGGACGCCCAGAACCGGGTCACCTTCAAGGACGTCGCCGGGATCGACGAGGCCGAGGACGAGCTGGAGGAGATCGTCGACTTCCTCAGGAACCCGCAGCGCTACACGAAGCTCGGCGCGCGAATCCCCCACGGGGTGTTGCTCTACGGGCCCCCTGGGACCGGCAAGACGCTGTTGGCCCGCGCGGTGGCCGGCGAGGCGCACGCCGCCTTCTTCCACGTCTCGGCCTCGGAGTTCGTCGAGGCGATCGTCGGTGTCGGGGCCTCGCGCGTGCGCGACCTCTTCAAGCAGGCGAAGGAGGCGGCGCCCGCGATCATCTTCATCGACGAGCTGGATGCGATCGGGCGGTCGCGTTCGGGCAACATCAGCGGGCTCTCCGGGGGCAACGACGAACGCGAGCAGACCCTCAACCAGATCCTCACCGAGATGGACGGCTTCGAGCCCGGAACCAACGTGATCGTCCTTGGCGCGACCAACCGCCCGGAGATCCTCGATCCGGCCCTCCTGCGCCCGGGGCGCTTCGACCGGCGGATCGCCGTCAACCCGCCTGACCGACCCGGTCGCGTGGCGATTCTGAAGATTCACACCCGGAACGTGACTCTGGCGGGCGACGTCGACCTCGACCGGATCGCCGCGTCGATTCCCGGCTCGACCGGGGCCGACATCGCCCTGCTGGTCAACGAGGCGGCTCTGTTCGCCGCCCGCCGCAACCACACCAAGGTCGAGCAGCGTGACTTCACCGACGCGGTCGAGAAGATCCTGTTGGGTGCCGAGCGGCAGGTGGTGATGACCGACGCCGATCGTCGGCGCACCGCGTACCACGAGTCCGGCCACGCCCTGGTCGGCATGCTCACCCCAGGGGCGGACCCGGTCAGGAAGATCTCGATCATCCCCAGGGGGCAGGCGCTCGGCGTGACCCTCTCGACACCCGAGAGCGACCGGTACAACTACCGCCGCGAGGAGCTCCTCGCCCAGATCAAGGTGGCGCTCGGCGGCCGCGCTGCAGAGAAGGTCGCCTTCGACGATCTCTCGACCGGCGCCGAGTCGGACATCCAGAACCTCACACAGGTGGCGCGCGGCATGGTCGGCCGTTGGGGGATGAGCGACGAGATCGGTCCCATTGCCGTCACGGACGGGCGACAGAACGGCCCGCTGCTCCCCGGTGCCATGCCCGCCTCGGAGCCGACCCAGGAGCTGGTGGACCAGGAGGTCAGGCGGATCGTCGACGAGTCCGAGCGCGACGTGATCGCCCTGCTCACGGAGCACCGGGATCAGCTCGACGCCCTCGCCAACGCCCTGTTGGAGCGCGAGACGCTCGACCAGCAGGAGGCCTATGAGATCGCGGGTGTTCCGCCCGTCGAGACGGATGCGGTCGAGGAGGCAAAGGCCGCGACAGCGGCGCCGGCGGCCTCTACCTCGGTGGAGTAAGGACCGCTAGCTCAGCGGAACCTCGACCGCCGCGTTCTGCTTCGGGTAGTACTGGGCTATTTGGTCGGCCCCGTACTTGGTCCGGAACTTCTCCACCACGTCCTCCACGGCGGGCGCGTCCTCGATCGGCTTGGCGGCCCCGGTCATCTCGGCTCCCTCGGCGGACATGCGGACCTCCGGCGTCTTCACCAGGTTCCGGTACCAGTTGCTGTCCGAGCCCGTCACCGGGAGCAGCAGCAATCGATCGCCCTCCTCGACGAACCAGATCGGGCGGGTGCTCTCCTGACCGGACTTGCGTCCGGTGACGGTGAGGTCGACCTCGTTCGTGTCGTTGAGCGCGTCCCTGAGCTCGCCCGCGGTCACGACGGTTCTCCGATCGCGTCCAGCACCCCCGAACACGACTGCTCACAGCGCCGGCAGACCTCCCCGCAGATCCGGCAATGCTCGTGGTGCTCCGCGTGGCGCTCACACTCACGGGCGCAGATGGCGCAGAGCTCCCAGCACGCGGCCACCTGCGCCCTCGCGGTGGCCGCCACGTAGTCGGTCTGGCGGCTGAGCAGGCGAAGGGTCGCGTCGCACGAGTCGGCGCAGTCGAGACAAAGGCGAATGCACCTGCGCATCTCCGCGACGTCGGGCTCGGCGAGATCCGCATCAGCGTCTGCCGTGCAGACCTGCAGACACGCGAGGCAGTCGTCGATGCACCGCGCCAGGAGATCGCGATCGATCTGGGCGGGAGCCGGATGAGTCTCGAGAACCTCCTTCGAGACCGTTGCTGTGGCCATGGGGCCTCCTTTCGGCAGCGGGATCCGGATGAGCAGCTGCGGTCCGACAGTACTAGCAGGACCCAGGCCGGTCGATCAAAAGCTGGACCGTGGAGCCGCGGCGAACGGTGGCATCCGCCGCGGGAGTGGTCTGGCAGACCTCCCAATCCGAGGGTATGAGCGCCCCGAACAGCCCGCCCCCGATCTCGCTCGAATGCAACCCGGCGTCGGAGAGCCGCTGCTCGGCGACGTCCAGGGGCTGGCCGACGACGGACGGGACCGTGATCCCGGTCGGCTGCGGCGGGGTGCTGTTCGAGTCGTTCAACTTGGGCACGACGACCAGTGCCGTAAAGGTGAGAGCGGCGACGACCAGCAGCGTGAGCAGCGGGATGAGGAACCGGGAGAGGCTGCGGCGTCCCCTGCGGCGGCGTCGCGGTTGGCGTGCCGTCGGCGCCGTGACCGCCAGCGGCACTGTCTCGGCGAGGGCGGCCTCGCCCGTGCCGACAGCGTGCTCGGGCTCGGTGATGGCCTCGCCACGCGTCGTGGCCATGGCCGCTCGCCCGAGATCGCCGGCGGAGGGAAAGCGATCGGCCGGGTCCTTGGCCATGGCCCTGCGGATGACGGGGTCGAGCGGGCCCCCGGCGGCCGGCGGCGGCTCGTTGAGGTGGGCCCACATCTTCGAGGAGCTCTCCCTTTCGGGAAATGGGACCTTTCCGGTGACGGCGTGGCAGAGGACGCAGCCGAGCGCGTAGACGTCAGTGCGGGCGTCCACCCGGCGCCCCTCGATCTGCTCGGGCGCCATGTAGTCGATCGTGCCGATCACCTCGCCCGTTGCGGTCAGCCCGCTTGTGGATGCTGCGATCTTCGCCAGCCCGAAGTCGGTCAGAAAAGCCCTCGGCGCGTCGCCGAACGTCTCCGGCTCTCCGACCAGCACGTTCGCGGGCTTGACGTCGCGGTGCACCAGCCCTGCCGCATGCACGGCGTCCAATCCGTCTGCGACCTGCGCCGTCAGAAAGGACGCATCCTCGGCGGCCAGGGCGCCTCGGGTGGCGATCAACCGACCGAGATCGCGCCCCGCCACGTATCGCATCGCCACGTAGAGCAGCCCGTCCCGCTCGCCGGCGCCGAATACCGCCACCACCCTGGGATGTTCGATCGACGCCGCGGTTCGCGACTCCTCCCGGAAGCGTGTGCGGAAATGCTCGTCCGCGGCGAGCTCGGTGCGAATCACCTTGAGCGCGACGTCGCGGTCGAGCCGGACCTCGCGCGCGAGGTAGACGATGCCCATCCCGCCGTGCCCGAGCGTGCGCTCGATCCTGAATCCGGCGAAATCCGAGCCGGGTGCCAGCCCGGATCTGTCCCTGATCATTCCCTCGGCCGACATCGGGGTCATCCAGTATGGACGGCGGGCGGGCCGAATCGCTAGCTTGCGAGCGGGCCTTGGTCTTGGGGACGTCACGGATGGCCGATTCGGTGAGAGAACAGACACAGGGGCGCGGCTCAACGGCCGAAGCCGCGGCCAGCGATGGCACCATCGTCCAGGCGATCGACGTCGGCCGCCGCTACGGCGAGGGTGATACCGCGGTCGACGCGCTTCGGGACGTCAGCGTGGAGTTCGAGCGCGACCGCTTCACGGCGATCATGGGCCCCTCCGGATCCGGGAAGTCAACCCTTCTGCATGTGCTCGCCGGGCTCGACCGTCCCACCGCCGGCAGGGTGCTGATCGACGGCACCGATATCACCGACCTCGACGACGCGGACCTGACCAAGCTCCGCCGCGACAAGCTCGGGTTCATCTTCCAGTTCTTCAACCTGCTCCCGGTGCTCACCGCCGAGGAGAACCTGGTGCTGCCGCTGTCGATCGCAGGCCGGAAGCCGGACAAGGAGTGGCTCGAGCGGCTGCTCGACACGGTCGGACTGCAGGACCGCCGCACCCACCTGCCCTCCGAGCTCTCCGGCGGCCAGCAACAGCGGGTGGCCGTGGCCCGCGCTCTGATCTCGCGCCCCGCCGTGGTGTTCGCCGACGAGCCGACCGGCAACCTCGACTCGAAGGCCTCGGAGGACGTGTTGCGGCTCCTGCGGCAGGCGGTCGACGAGTTCGACCAGACGGTGGTGATGGTGACCCACGCGCCGGAGGCGGCCGTGTACGCCGACCGCCTGCTCACCCTGCGCGACGGCGAGATCGTCTCCGACGCGGCACCCGGCTCGGTCGATGACGTGATCGAGCTGATGAAGCAGCTTGGCTAGGAGGTCCTCCAAAAATCCGCCGTGCACGCCTGGCGGCGCCGGTTGCGGCGCTCGCCAGCCGCACACGAGGATTTGCGGATGACCTCCTTCGCGGTCAGGAGCCTCTGGGCGCGCAAGCTGCGCGCGCTCGGCACGACCGTGGCGGTGTTCGTGGGCGTCTCGCTGATCGCCGGGACCTACGTGATCACGGACACCATCAACAAGGCGTTCGACCAGATCTTCAGCGACTCGCTGAAGGGCACCTCGGTGGTGATCACCAACAAGCAGCCGGTCACGCAGCAGACGAACACCTCGACGAGCTTTCCCGCCGGGGTGCTGAAGAACGTGCAAGAGGTGCCGGGGGTCAACCTCGCCGCGGGCACGATCTTCACCGGGGGCGGCATCTTCAAGGGCGACGAGGAGGTGGGCTCGCAGTTCGCGCCCAAGTTCATCTCGGCCGTCCTGCCGCCTCAGATCGAGAGCCTGAAGACGGTCGAGGGGCATCGCCCCACCAACTCGCACGAGGCGACCCTGGACAAGGCCGCGGCCGACGGCGCGGGGCTGTCCGTCGGCGACCCGATCAGGATCGCCGGCGAGCGGCGCGTTCGCACGTTCCGACTGGTCGGCCTCACCGAGCTGGGCGGAACCTCGTTTGGGGGTGCCAGCATCGCCCAGCTCACCCTCCCCGAGGCGCAGTTCATCACCGGTAACGTCGGCCGCTTCAACCAGATCTCCGTCGGTCTCAATCCGGACGTCTCACCGGACGAGCTGAGGGACAGGATCGAGCGGGTCGTGCCACCGACGCTCCGCGTCGAGACTGCCGAGCAGAATGCCAACCGCTCCTCGAACGAGATCCACGACGCCCTCAGCTTCCTGCCGATCTTCCTCGGCGTGTTCGCAGCCGTGGCTCTGATCGTCGGCGCCTTCGTCATCTTCAACACGTTCTCGATCACTGTCTCGCAGCGAATCCGCGAGTACGGGCTCCTCCGCACCCTCGGGGCGTCCCGGCGGCAGGTACTCGCCTCGGTCTTCATCGAGGCGGCCCTGATCGGGCTGCTCGGCGCCCTCCTCGGGGTGCTCGGCGGTCTGCTCTTCGCCACTGGCATCGAGTCGCTGTTCAAGGCGCTCGGCATCGGCCTGCCCACCACCGCGCTGGTGGTCGCGACCCGCACCGTCGTGATCTCAGTGGTCCTCGGGGTCGCTGTCACCCTGATCGCCGTCCTCAACCCGGCCCTGCGCTCGACGCGGGTGCCGCCGATCGCGGCGATGCAGAATCTCGAGCTGACCGCAAGCAGGCGTCGTTCGATCGTGACGCTGGTGATCGCCTGGCTGCTGATGGTCGGTGGGCTCGCCCTGGTGCTCCTCGGGCTGTTCGGCAATCAGAAGACCGGCGACGCCGCGCTGATGCTCGGCGGGGGTGCGGCACTGGTGCTCTTCGGCGTCTCCCTCTACAGCCCGCGGCTCGTCCGGCCTCTCGCCGGAGCGATCGGCGCTCCCCTGGAGACGCTGCGTGGAATCACCGGGCGGCTGGCGCGCGAGAACTCCCAGCGCAACCCGTCCCGGACCGCCGCCACCGCGGCAGCCCTGATGATCGGGCTGGCGCTCGTCTCGTTCGTCACCGTCTTCGCAGCCGGGCTCAAGGCCTCGATCGCCGACGCGATCGACAACAGCTTCCAGGGCGAGTTGGAGATCCAGAACACCAATGGATTCGATCCGATTCCGACGGCGGCAGCGGCGGCGGTGCGCCAGGTGCAGGGTGTGCAGACCGTCTCGACCCTGCAGAGCACCCAGGTCAAGATCGACGGTGTGGGAGGCAAGCCGCGCGCCACGGGGCTCGACCCGGCGACGGCGAACCAGGTGCTGAATCTCGACTTTCAGGGAGACACCACGGCACAGACCCTCATGAACCTGACCGCGAGCCAGACGATCGTCGACAAGTCGTTCGCCGACTCCAACAACTTCGAGGTGGGGGACACGATCAACGCCCTGGGGCAGACGGGACGGCGGGCGAGCTTCCGCATCGTGGGCGAGGTGAAGGACAACGCCGACCTCCTCGGCAGCATGGTCGTCACCCACGAGGCGATGGCCAGGGACTTCGCGGTCAGCCAGGACACCTTCGACTTCGTCAAGCTGGCGCCGGGCGCGGACTCGTCCGCCGTCCAGGAGCGGATCGACAAGCTGCTCGCCCGGCAGTTTCCGACGGCTCAGGTGATGAACCAGCAGGAGCTCAAGCAGAACCAGGAGAACCAGATCAACCCGCTCCTCGGCCTGGTCTATGCGCTGCTCTCCCTCGCCATCATCGTCAGTCTCTTCGGGATCGCCAACACGCTCGCCCTCTCGATCTACGAGCGCACTCGCGAGCTCGGGATGCTCCGCGCCGTGGGGATGTCACGCCGACAGGTGCGCACGATGATCCGCTACGAGTCCGTGATCACCGCGCTGATCGGAGCCGTGCTCGGGATGGTGCTCGGCCTGATCTTTGCGGCCCTGATGTCGGTTCCGCTGAACGACCAGGGGTTCGTGCTGAGCTACCCCATCGGACAGCTGGTCTTGATCCTGATCGTCGCGGCGCTCGCCGGCGTGGTCGCGGCGATCGCACCGGCTCGGCGGGCTTCGCGGCTGGACGTGCTGCAGGCCCTGGCGTACGAATAGTGCCCGCCTTGGACGCGACTCATGGAGACGCCGCGCACCTCCGCGCGCCGGCGGCATCCGACGGATCCCCGGTTGACCGAGCCCCTCTTCCCGTAGGCTCGGGCCGTGGCAGGTCCAGCGAATTCAGCGCCCCCCGACGCGCCGGATGTTCGCGGCTGGTCGCTGGCCTCGGCGGCCGGCAGGATCGCGATCGGAATCGGGTTGCTGGCAGCACCCGAGCCGGCCCTACGGATGCTCGGCTTCAACGAGGTGAGCCCGGCGACGGTGGCGGTAGGCCGGATCGCCGGGATCCGGGACCTAGTGCTCGGCGTGGTCACGCTGGCTGCCTTGGAGGATAAGGACCGGCTGCGGACGGCGACGCTCGCGAACGCCGTGGCCGACGCCGGCGACGCGCTGGCGTTCGCCGCAGCGCTCGGCACAGCAGAGCGCCGGGCGGGCGCGCGAGGGATCGCGGCGGCACTCCCGGCGGCAGTCACAGGGGCGTGGACGGCGTGGCGACTGACCTGAGCGCACGCGAACGCGAGGTTCTCGATCGCATCCGCCGGGTGCCGGAGGGTCACGTCACGACCTACGGGGACCTCTGCCCCGAGGCACCCCGATTCGCCGGGCAGGTGCTGTCGCGCGCGCACGACCCCAGCCTGCCGTGGCAGCGGGTCGTTCGAGCGGACGGGACACTCGCGAAGGGGGAGAGGCAGCGCCGCTTGCTGGAGGCGGAGGGCGTGCGATTCCGAGGCTCCCGCGTCGATATGGAGTCGTCGGCGATACCGGGCGACGCCCTGAGCTGACATGCGGAACACTGCATCTGCATGACCGCGAAGGCCGACTTCACCGAGGAGGAGTGGAAGACGATCCTCGAGGCGCCGCCGAGCGCCGGCCTGATCGTCATCCTCTCCGACCGCGGCGGCTCGATTCGCGAGACGTTCTCGATGGCGTCTGCCTATACGGAGGCGCGCAAGCAGCACGGCGAGAGCGAGCTGCTCGACGAGATCGTCTCCACGAAGCCCGAGACGGATCGCACGCGCGCGGGCTCCCCGGAGGAGCTCAAGCAGCACAACCTGGACAACATCAGGCAGGCGGTCGCGGTGCTGAAGACGAAGGCGACCGACGATGAGGTCGAGGAGTACAGGAAGTTCATCAGCGGGCTTGCCGAGCGAGTCGCCGAGGCGCGCAAGGAGGGCTTCATGGGACTCAGCGGCGAGCGCGTGAGCGACGACGAGCGCGCCGCAATCAGCGATATCGAAGCGGCGCTCGCCGACTAGGGAGCTGGCTGACAGGGTGGCCTCGACTCAGACACTGACCCCGGGGGAGCGCGAGGCAATCGGCAAGGAGGCGCGTCGCCGGGCACCCAGGTCGATTCAGGCGCGCTGGGAGCCGGGCCCGGATCGCCCGGACCCGGTGGAGATCCTTACCGAGCAGGACCGCACGCGGGTTCCGGAGCTGATCGCGATTCGCCACGGACGGATGCTCGTCTCGGCCTTCACCTTCTACCGCGGCGCCGCGGGGATCATGGCGGCGGACCTCGGCGTGACCCCGCGATCGGGCCTCGACGTCCAGCTCTGCGGCGACGCCCATCTCTCCAATTTCGGCGTCTTCGCAGCCCCCGACCGGCGGCTGATCTTCGACATCAATGACTTCGACGAGACGCACCCAGGACCGTTCGAATGGGACGTGAAGCGGCTTGCGGCGAGCTTCGCGGTCGGCGGCCGGGATCGCGGTTTCAAGAAGCGGGAGCGCCGAGACGTGGTGACCACGGCGGCCCAGGCGTACCGGGAGGAGACGAGGCGACTTGCCGACGCGCGCAGCATCGACGTCTGGTACGAGCGAGTCGATCTCGAGGTCATCGAGCAGTACCGCTCGCAGGTGAGCCACAAGGTCGCCCGCAACTTCGACAAGGCGAAGGCAAAGGCTGAGAGCAAGAACAGCCTGCGGGCGCTGACCAAGCTCACGCGAGAGGAGAACGGAGAGCTCCGGATAATCAGCGACCCACCGCTGATCGTCCCGATCGAGGAGCTCGTGCCGAAGGCGAAGCTCAAGGAGGTCGAGACCGCGTTGGAGGCCCTCGTGAGCCAATACCGAGAAAGCCTCTCCCCCGACATCCGCTACCTGGCAGACCGCTATCGCTTCGTCGACGTCGCCCACAAGGTGGTCGGCGTGGGCAGCGTCGGAACCCGTTGCTGGATCGTCCTGATGCTCGGGAGCGATTCGCACGATCCACTCTTCCTGCAGGTCAAGGAAGCCGGCCCTTCGGTGCTCGCGCCCTTCGCGAGCGGCGGCCGCTACAAGCACCAGGGCCGGCGGGTCGTCGAGGGACAGCGGTTGATGCAGGCGGCCAGCGACGTGCTCCTCGGCTGGCTGACGAACGCGGAGGGGATCGACGGCGGGCGGCGCGACTTCTACGTTCGGCAGCTCTGGGACGGCAAGGGCTCGGCCCAAATCGAGACGATGACGCCGTACACGATGGGGCTCTACGCGCGACTCTGCGGTACGACCCTCGCCCGCGCGCACGCGCGGTCCGGCGACTCGATGGCGATCGCCTCATACCTCGGCCGGAGCGACAAGTTCGACAGCGCGATCGCCGACTTCGCGGAGGAATACGCGGACCAGAACGAGCGCGACTACGAGGCGTTCTCCGCCGCGGGCGAGTCCGGACGCATCGCGGTACAGAAGGATCTCTGACACCGAGCGCCCAGGCGGGCGTTCCGGCAGGAGCCGCGCTCCCCGAAGGGAACAGGGAAGCCGGAGCCGGACGGATGATCATCGACAGCGCCCATTACAAGGACGGCGCCCGCCAGCACGATGAGGCGCTCACGCCCGAGCGGGCGGCGGAGCTGCGGAACTTGGCCGGCCCGGGCGAGTTCGTTTGGGTCGGCATTCACGAGCCGGAGCCCGGTGACCTCGAGCGGATGCAGAAGCTGTTCGGATTGCACGAGCTCGCGGTGGAGGACGCCCAGCAGGCGCACCAGAGGCCGAAGATCGACGACTACGGCGAGGACGTCTTCCTCGTCCTGAAGACGGCCCACTACCACGAGGACCGCGAGATCGTCCACTTCGGTGAGATCCACATCTTCGCCGGGTCCGGTTACGTGATCACCATTCGTCACGGGCCCGGCAGCGAGCTCAAGACCGCGCGGCAGCATCTCGAAGCTCGACCGGACCTGCTGCGGCTGGGGGCGGCATCGGCCGTCTGGGCGATCCTCGACAAGGTCGTCGACGACTACATCCCCGTCGCCGATGCGATCGAGGACGACGTCGAGGAGGTGGAGAAGGACGTCTTCGACGACGATATCCCCGCCCCGACCGCCCGCATCTACAACCTGAAGCGCGAGGTGATCGAGTTCCACCGGGCGGTCTGGCCGCTCCTCAACCCCCTGGAGACGCTGGAGCAGGGCGGTTTCGAGCGGGTACCCGAGGATCTGCGCAGCTACTTCCGCGACGTCGCCGACCATGCGAAGCGCGTCGACGAGCAGGTCAGCGCCCAGCGGGAGCTCCTCACCAGCGTTCTGCAAGCCAACCTCTCGCTGGTCAGCGTCAACCAGAGCGAGATCGTCAAGAAGATCTCGGCGGTTTTCGGGATCATCGCCGTGCCGACGTTCATCGCCTCCGTCTACGGCATGAACTTCGACAACATGCCCGAGCTGCACTGGCACTACGGCTACGCCTACGCGCTGGGGCTGATGGCGATTTGCGTCGTCGCGCTGGCCAGCTTCTTCAGACGCATCGATTGGATCTAGAGCGGGCCTACGATGGGGAGCCGTGTTCCCCATCGCCCACGTAGGCGGCCCGGTCTTCGAGCCGCTTCAGGTCTTCGGGCTGACGTTCGTCGCGGCGGCCTACGCGTTCCGCACGCTGACCCTGGCGCAGCAGGGCCGTCCGGTGCCCGTCTGGCGGGCCATCTGCTTCGCGGGCGGCCTGCTGCTTATCGCGACCGCCTTTCTCAGCCCGCTCGGGCACCTGGATACGGAGCTGGTCCTCGCCCACATGTCGCAGCACCTCCTGATGGGGGACATCGGGGCGCTTCTGATCGTGCTCGGGCTGACGGGCCCACTCCTCCAACCCCTGCTCGCCAACCGCTGGCTGGGCTGGATCCGGCATCTCGCGCACCCACTGGTGGCGCTGCCGCTCTGGGCCATCGACCTCTACGTCTGGCACGCCCCGTTCCTCTACCAGGCGGCCGTCGCTCACACCTCCGTGCACGCACTCCAGCACGCCTGCTTCATCGGCTTCGGCGTGTTGATGTGGATGCCGCTGGTCGGGCCGCTGCCGCAGCCGAACTGGTTTGGGATCCCGGCGAAGATCGGCTATCTGGTCGGCGTTCGCTTCACAGGCATCGTGCTCGGCAACGTCTTCATGTGGTCGAACTCGGTCTTCTACCCGGACTACGCGCCTGGGGAGGCGAGGTGGCACATCTCGGCGGTGGCTGACCAGAGCATCGCCGGCGTGATCATGATGGTGGAGGGCGGTTTCGTCACAATCGGCGTCCTCGCCTGGCTCTTCCTCGAATGGGCCAAGCAGGACACCGAACGCCAGCGCCTTCTCGACCTCGCCGAGCAGAGAGGCGTGCCGCTGAGCGAGGCGCGGGCGGCGCGCGCCGCCGCGGCGGGCCAGGGGGCCCGGCTCGAGGAGAGGATCAAGGAGTCGACTTGAGCCGCGAGCGGCGGTTGCTCTATGTGCTCGTCTTCGTGGTGGGGATGGCGAGCCTGGGCGCCGAGATCGCGGCCGCTCGTCTGATGTCGCCGTACTTCGGCGCTTCGACGATCGTCTGGGCGAACACGATCGCCATCGTCCTCGTCTCGCTCTCGGCGGGCTACTGGCTCGGGGGTCGTCTCGGGGACGATCACCCGCACCTGCGCGGGCTCTGCCTGCTGGTGGGCGCGGCCGCGATCCTGCTCGCGGTTGTCCCCTTTGCGGCCAGACCCTTCTTCTCGATCTCGGTCGATGCCCTGGACTCGATCTCAGCCGGCGCTTTCGTCGGCTCGCTGATCGGTGTCCTCGCGCTGGTGGCCGTGCCGATCGTGTTGCTCGGGGCCTGCTCTCCGTGGGCTGTCAGGCTCGCCACTTCCGACGTGAGTCACGCGGGCCGGACCGCGGGCCGGCTTTACGCGGTCTCGACCGCCGGGTCACTCGTCGGCACGATGTCGGCCGCGCTCCTCTTCATCCCCTTCATCGGGACGCAGCGCACGTTCCTCGTGTTCGCCCTGGCGCTCGGGCTCGTCGCGGCGGTGGGCCTAGGCTGGCGCTATCTAGCGGTACCCGCCGCCGTGGCCGGTGTGATCGCGATCCCCGTCGGCACGGTCAAAGCGGAGACCGGGCCCGGCGAGCGGGTGATCTACGAGACCGAGACCGACTTGCAGTACGCACGGGTCGTCCAGGAGAGCGAGGGCACGCGGAAGCTCGAGCTCAACGAGGGAGTGGCGGACCACTCGCTCTATAGGCCCGGGAGCTATCTCACGGGCGACTACTGGGACGGACTCGTGGTGCTGCCCTTCGCCTCGCTCACGCGTACCCCCGGGCGCGTTGCGATCCTCGGCAACGCGGCCGGCACCGCCGCGCGTGCGTACGGCCACTTCTTCCCGGCTGCAGAGATCGACGGGGTCGAGATCGATCCGGAGCTCTCGGACATCGGGAGGCGCTACTTCGACATGCACGCGCCCCATCTCTCGATCCATAACGAGGACGCCCGCCCCTGGCTGCGGCAGTCGGACGGCGGCTACGACGTGATCGTGCTCGACGCCTACCGCCAGCCGTACATCCCCTTCTACCTGGCGACGCGCGAATTCTTCCAGCTTGCTCGCGACCGCCTCACCCCCGGCGGCGTCGTGGTAGTGAACGTCGGTCACCCGGCGGGCTCGACCGAGCTCGAGAAGGTGATCGGCCGGACGATGGCCGAGGCCTTCCCGGCTGTGCTCCGCGATCCCATGGAGAGCACCAACACCCTGCTGATCGGCGCGGAGAGCGCGTCGGCCGCCCATCTGCGCGCGATGGCGAGCGGTCTGCCCAGCGCGCTGCAGACGATCGCCAGCACGCGGGCGGCTCGGGTCGGGCCGAGGTTCCCTGGAGGCGAGGTGTACACCGACGACCGTGCACCGGTGGAGTGGCTCGTCGACCGCTCGATCATCGGCTACGCGGCCGAGTGATCGCCGCGGAACCTGCGCCAGAGCCGGCGGCTCGACCAGAGTCCGAGCGCGGTGAGGGAGAGTCCGAGGTCGATTGAGAAGGAGACCAGCCGGCCGGGAGCCCCGGTATAGAGCCACGTGCCGAGGCGATCGCGGCCGCTGATGGGGGGCCGCTCCCGCCGGTCGGCGTCTAAGGTGGTCTTCTCCATGGAGACGACGGTAAAGGAGCTTCCCGACTCGCGAGTCCGCGTCGACGTCGACGTGGACCCGCGGGACGTCGAGGGCAGTATCGCGAGGACCGCCCAGGAGCTCGGCAAGGACATGAAGCTGCCCGGCTTCCGCAAGGGCAAAGTGCCCGCGGAGATGGTCGTGCAGCGGCTGGGCCGCCAAACGGTGCTGACCCAGGCACTCGAGTCGTCGCTGGGCGACTGGTACGAGCGCGCCATGCTCGAATCCGGAGTGAATCCAGTCGGCGATCCGAAGCTCGACCTCCCCGACCTGCCCGAGGAGGGCAAGCCGCTGCGCTTCTCCATCGAGGTCGCCGTCCGCCCGGGCGCCGAGCTCGGCGAGTACAAGGGCGTCGAGGTCGGGCGGGAGGAGCCCGAGGTGCCGGAGGAGGCCGTCGAGACCGAGGTCAACCGGCTGCGCGAGGGCTTTGCTCGGCTCAATCCCGTCGAGCGCGCCGCCAAGGCCGGCGACGTGGTGCTGATCGACTACGAGGGGAAGATCGACGGCGAGCCCTTTGAGGGCGGCACTGCCCGCGACTACCTCCTGGAGCTCGGTGAGGGACGCGTCCTGCCTGAGCTCGAGCAGGGCCTCGAGGGCGCCGAGCCGGGGGACGAGCGGACGATCGAGGTGCCCTTCCCGGAGGAGTATCCGGCCGAGGAGGTCGCCGGCAAGACGGCGAAGTTCGACGTCAAGCTCAAGGAGGTCCGCGAGAAGGAGCTCCCGGAGCTCGATGACGACTTCGCCGCGGAGGCCTCGGAGTTCGAGACGCTCGATGAGCTCCGCGCCGACATCTCCGACAAGGTCCGCGAGCTGCTCGACCGCCAGATCGCCGAGCGCTTCCAGCAGGACGCCCTCGATGCGGTCGTCGCCAAGGCGAAGGTTGATCTCCCCGAACCCGTGATCCAGGCGAGGGCCGAGGAGATGTGGCGGCGTGTGGAACGCCAGCTTCGCCAGCAGGGGATGGATCCCGAGAGCTACCTCCAGACCCAGGGCAAGAGTCGCGAGGAGATGATCGAGCAGGCCCGCCCCGACGCCGAGCAGGCGCTGAAGCGCGAGGCTGTGCTCGAGGCGGTCGCCGACGCCGAGGGCATCGAGATCACCGAGGAGGATGAGCTCGAGGCCCTGCAAATCCCGCCGGGCCACGAGGACCACGGCCATCCGGAGCCCGAGGATGCGCTCAGGGAGATCCGGGAGTCGGGGCGTGAGGAGCTCTTCAAGCAGGATCTGCGGATGCGGCGGGCTCTCGAGCTGATCGGCGAGGGGGCGAAGCCGATCCCGATGGAGCAGGCGCAGGCGCGTGAGGAGATCTGGACGCCCGAGAAGGAGCGAGAGGAGAAGGGCGGCCTCTGGACCCCCGGCTCGGATTGATGCTCGCCATGACACTCCCCGGGACGGTTGAGGAGCTCGGCGCGATCGCCGGCATCGTCTCGTTTCTCCTGATGCTCGCCCTGTTGGTGCTCTACGTGATCAGGGCGGTTGAACTGCGCAGGCTTCGGAAGACGATGCCGTTCCTCGTCAACCCCCAGAACGGCAAGCCCGACCAGGCGGCCTCTAGCCGCGGGCCGCAGGGCAGCGGCTAGAGGCCGAGACTCGTCTGGGGCTCCGGGTAGGTGACCCGGCCGTCCTCGACGACGGCGAAGTCGGGCACCTCATGCTCCTCCAGGCGGCCGCTGGAGCCGAGATCGAGCACTTGCCACCCGCGCGCGACCAGGGCATCGGCGATCAGGCGGCGGTGGCAGCGGACCCACCATGCCTCAGCGCACATGACCGCGACACGCTGTTCATGCGCCAGCTCCTCGAGCTGGGCCAGTCCGGACGCGAACTCCTCGCTCGCCATGTGGTCGGCGTAGCCCCGGAACTGCTCGTTGTGCCAGGCGCCATTCGGCGAGTCGGGCACGGGTTTTCGCCGCCCGCCTAACGTCTCACCAAACCAGCGGTAGCCGATTCCGGCCTCGAGCAGGACGGCCGCGAGGGCTGCCCGCCCGAAGTGCGGCTGGCGGCGCGATCCGGGATAGCGGCGGACGTCGGCGACCAGCTCGACGCCGGCGGCGCGCAGCAACTCCACGAATTCCTGCTCCTCGTGGTTGGAGTGCCCGACGGTGAGGATCTCGCCGACAGGGGGCATCAGCCGATTTTCCTCGCTCCGGCCCGGTGGTGGTGGTCGCTATGCTCACGCACCCAATGAGTCCCCTCGTCCCAATGGTGGTGGAGCAGACGTCGCGCGGCGAGCGCGCCTTCGACATCTACTCCAGGCTGCTCAACGAGCGAATCATCTTCCTCGGCACCCCCGTGACCGAGGACATCGCGAACCTGATCGTCGCGCAGCTGATCCACCTGGAGTCCGAGGACCCGGACAAGGACGTCTCGATCTACGTCAACTCGCCGGGCGGCTCGGTCTACGCCGGGCTCGCGATCTACGACGCGATGCAGTTCATCAAGCCCGACGTGCAGACCATCTGCGTCGGCGTCGCGATGTCGATGGGAGCGCTGCTGCTCGCTGGTGGCGCCGAGGGCAAGCGCATGGCGCTGCCCAACTCGAAGATCCTGATCCATCAGGTCTCTGGTGGCTTCTCCGGTCAGGCGACCGACATCGAGATCCACGCCAAGGAGATCATCGACGTCCGCCGCCGCCTGGACGAGATCATCGCCAAGCACACCGGACAGCCGCTCGACAAGGTCGCGAAGGACACCGAGCGCGACTACTTCATGAGCGCGGAGGAGGCGATGGAGTACAAGATCGTCGACCGCGTGATCGAACACCGCTAGCGGCCACCAGGCCGCACGACCATGAGCGAAGGCCGAAGGCCTGAGCGGTTGTCGGGGGCGGCCGCTCGTGGCCGCGATCTGATGGCGAAGCCGTTCATCGTCCTCGTTCTGATCACCGCGCTGGCTGCGGCCGCGTCCGTCAGCGCTGACGTCGCGATCGTCCAGAAGGCGTCGGTCTCGCCGCCCCGCGGCTTCACCGACTCGGTCCGCGGGGTGCGGATCTCCTATCGGCTGAGCGGCTCGGGTCCCACCGACGTCTCGATCCGCGTCGCTGGGTCGAGTGGTGAGGTCCGCAGGATCGACGTCCCGCAGGAACCGGCGGGCAGGGACCTGGTCCAGAGGTGGGACGGCCTCAACAACGGCGGCAGGCCCGTCGCCGACGGGACCTATCGGGTGACGGTGGTCGTCGCCGGGGGCAACGAGAAGGACGCCGGCACCGTCCAGCTGCACCGCCACTTCTTCCCGGTCCGCGGGCCGCACGGGACCCGGGGACGGGTCGGCGAGTTCGGCGCTCCGAGAAACGGCGGGCGGGTGCACAAAGGCTTCGACGTCCTCGCGCGCTGCGGTACCCCACTCGCCGCCGCGGTGACCGGAACTGTCGTCAAGCGTGCCTACGACGCGCACCTCGACGGCAACTACGTCGTCATCCGGGGGCTGGGGGAGCGGCGTAAGTACTGGTACGCGCACATGATCCATCCCTCTACCTTCCGAAAGGGCGAGCTCGTCCACGTCGGTGAGATCGTCGGGAACGTCGGCAAGACCGGCAACGCTCGGACCGTTGGCTGCCACCTCCACTTCGAGATTCACGTCAACGGGCGGCCGGTGAATCCGGAGCCATATCTGCGGTCCTGGGACCGGTACAGCTGAGTAATCTCGCCTTCCGGCGACGGAAGGAGACTGATGTCCGAGGAAGCGATGGAGCGCGCGGTGCAGCAGGCCCTGGCCCGCGAGGGAATCGCCGAGGAGGTGGTGGCCGCGGGCCAGTTCAACCCTCGTGGCCACACCGGATCGATGTTCGCCGGTGGCCTGGCAGGCGGTGAGATCGGAGGCGCGGCCGGTTCGATCGGCGAGGCGGTTGGCGATGTGGCCGGCGTGGAGGGTGGCATGCGCGCCAACGCAGTGACCAGCGGCATGCCGCAGTGGATGCTCGTAGGCGTCACCGCCGACGCGGTCTATGGCTTCGACGGGCGGTCCCGCAGTAAGGAGCCGGGCTCAATGGTCTTCAGGGCCGAGCGCTCAGGGCTCGAGGTGAAGGTTCACAAGCGGGTGAACGTCCGCGTCCTGGAGCTGATTCACCCCGAGACCGGCTCGCGGATCGAGCTGGAGGGGAACCGGGTCCCACTCACCCACAGCAAGGACGTGATCGAGGCGCTCGCCGACGGCTGAGACCCCGGCCGGGGCCGACGGGGGAGAGAACTCGCGGCCGGTGCCGATGCAACGGCGGCAGGAAACCGACCGCCCGTGGCGTAACGAATCACGTCAGGCCGAGGCCGGCAGGTGTCTAAGCTTCGGAACGAGGAAGGAGCCGGCCGGGCGAAGCGAGACCGAGGGAGTATTCCGCTGGCACGTCCCACCGAATCCAACGAGCAGCTCCTCTGCAGCTTCTGCGGGAAGTCGCAGCGCCAGGTCAAGAAGCTGATCGCCGGCCCCGGCGTCTACATCTGCGACGAGTGCATCGATCTCTGCAACGAGATCATCGACGAGGAGCTCACCGCTCCTCCGACGTTCGAGCTCGAGAACCTGCCCAAGCCGCGGGAGATCTACGACGTCCTCCAGGAGTACGTGGTCGGCCAGGAGGGGGCCAAGCGAGCCCTGTCCGTGGCTGTCTACAACCACTACAAGCGCGTCCAGATGTCGTCGTCCCCGGAGCAGAGTCCCGAGGAGATCGAGCTCCAGAAGTCCAACATCCTGCTGCTCGGCCCCACCGGCTGCGGCAAGACGCTGCTGGCGCAGACACTCGCGAAGATCCTCAACGTCCCCTTCGCCATCGCCGACGCCACGGCACTGACCGAGGCCGGCTACGTCGGCGAGGACGTCGAGAACATTCTCCTCAAGCTGATCCAGGCCGCGGACTTCGATGTGAAGAAGGCCGAGACGGGGATCATCTACATCGACGAGATCGACAAGATCGCCCGCAAGGCCGACAACCCTTCGATCACCCGCGACGTCTCGGGAGAGGGGGTGCAGCAGGCGCTCCTCAAGATCCTCGAGGGCACGACCGCCTCGGTGCCTCCGCAGGGCGGGCGCAAGCACCCTCACCAGGAGTTCCTGACGATCGACACGTCGAACATCCTCTTCGTCTGTGGCGGCTCCTTCGGCGAGCTCGACCATGTGATCGAGAAGCGGATTGGGAACCACGGCATCGGCTTCGGAGCCGAGGTGACCTCGCCGGCCGACAAGGACACCGGCGAGTACTTCGAGCAGGTGCTGCCCGAGGATCTGATGGCGTACGGCCTGATCCCCGAGTTCATCGGTCGCCTGCCCGTCGTCGCCGCGATCCACCAGCTCAGCCGTGACGACCTGATCACGATCCTGACCGAGCCCCGCAACGCTCTCGTCCGCCAGTTCAAGCGGTTCTTCCAGTTCGACGACATCGACCTGGTGTTCGCGCAGGACTCGCTCGGATCGATCGCCGACAAGGCACTGGAGCGTGAGACCGGGGCCCGCGGCCTGCGCTCGATCCTGGAGGAGACGCTGCTCGACGTCCAGTTCGAGCTGCCTTCCCGTGGCGACGTGCAGAAGTGCGTCGTCACCAAGGAGACGATCGAGAAGGGCCAGCGGCCCATGCTGGTCACCGACGCCACCGGCGAGCACGAGATCGTGCTCGAGGACCCGGCGCTCGGCGAGCAGACGGCCTAGACGCCCAGCGACACGGGCGAGATACTCGCGCCATGTCGCGCGAGAACGTGGAGTTGCTGCGTGCCGCAACGGAGGCGATGGTCCGAGGCGATGCCGTCGCAGCCCTTGACGCGCTCGACCCTGAGGTCGAGTGGCATGCCACCGTCGGGGGCGTCGATGAGGGACGGTCCGCCCACGGGCGCGAGGAGGTCGCTCAGGCGTTCGCGGACTACTTCGAGACCTGGGAGCGGATAGAGCTGCGTGCCGAGCGCTTCATCGACGCGGCAGACGACCAGGTCGTCGTCTTCTGGCACGAGGTCGCGAAGGGACGAGCGAGCGGGGCGATTGTGGAAACCGACACCGGGACCGTCAACACGGTCCGCAACGGCAAGATCGCCGAGGTTCGGTCATTCATGGAGCGCGACGACGCGATGAGGGCGGCTGGGGTCTCGGGCGTCGATCTCGTGCTCGACGGTTACAGCCGGTTCAACGCCGGCGAGACGAGGCCGGAGCCCTGGTTCTGGCATGAGAACGCCGAGTACCACGCGTCGCAGGAGGATCCGGATGCGGCCGTGCACCGCGGGATCGATGCGATCAGGCGGCAATACGCGAACTGGCTCGACGCCTATCCGGACCTCAAGGTCGAACCGGTGGAGGCGCGCGGGAACGGCAATGTCGTCTTCGTCTGGGTCCGCTTCCACGGACACGGGGCCGGAAGCGGAATGCCGATGGAGATGGAGCTCGCGCACGTGGTCACTGTGCGAGATGGGAAGGCGGAGCGGCTGGTGGAGTACTTCGATCGGGCCGAGGGCCTTCGTGCGGCCGGTCTGTCGGAATAGGCGATGACGGACGAGACGGCCGCCGCTCCGATGTTGAGCGCCATCGAAGCTTTCAACCAGGGCGGCGTGGAGTCGGCGCTCCCTTTCCTCGATCCCGAGATCGAGTGGCGGGCTCCGCCGGAGTGGCTTGAGGATCCGGTCTACAGGGGTCACGACGGCATCCGACGCCTCGCTGCCCACTGGACAGAGCTGTTCGATCAGTATCGCCTCGAGCGCGTGCGCGTTGTCGAGGTGGGTGACGACAAGGTGGTGATCCTCCTGAACCAGCTGGGCCAGATCAGGGGAAGCGGCGACAGGATCGAGGGACCGATCGGCTACGTCGCGGAGGTTCGGGGAGGGTTGGTCACGCGAGTTGACATCTACTTCTCGTGGGAGCAGACGCTGCAAGCTGCCGGATCTCCACCGCCATCCCGTTGATCTCGAGATCGATCGAGCCCGTTGCCGAGGCTGACCGTGAACGCCCTGCCGTTGTACGGGCCGACGACCGCCAGCACGCCGCGCGGGTGCCAGCCACCATGCACTTCGGGCCCGCCCGAGTCCATCATCCGACCCGTATCCTCCCAGCCCATGAGCACCCGATCGTCCCGCGAGCCGGTCGAGGCGGTGAGACACCAGCTGCGGCCCCTTTTCGATCAGGTGGTCCTCAAGGAGCTGGACCAGGACCGCATGCGGCGGTCCGGTCTGGTGGTGCCGCAGGGCATCGACGAGCCGCCTCCCCAGCAGGGGATCGTGCTGGCCATCGGGCCTGGACTCGACTGGTGGGAGGGCGCCGGCGTCGACATGCCGGTGCAGCCGGGCGACCACGTCGTCTTCCCCTCGTCGGCCGGCGTTTGGGTCGAGATCGACGAGGAGCGCCTGCTGGTCTGCCGCGTCGGCGAGATCCTCGGCGTGCTGGAGTCGCTCGAGTCCGAGCCAAGCCCTCCCTGAGCAGGCTCGTCGCTCCGGCGCGAGCGTGAATAATCGGCGCATGGACGCGAAGCGTCGCAAGACCCTGGAAGAGACGACGCGCTGGGATCCCGGCGCGGTCGAGCAGCGCGTCTTCGCCTCCTGGCTCGAGGGCGGCTACTTCCATCCGCCGGCCGAGGGCACCCCGGCACAGAACTACTCGATCTCGATCCCTCCGCCGAACGTCACAGGTGCCCTGCACATGGGGCATGCCCTTAACGGATCGATTCAGGACGCCCTGATCCGCCTCAACCGGATGCGCGGTCGCAACACGCTCTGGGTCCTGGGTACGGATCACGCAGGGATCGCAACTCAGGCGGTGGTGGAGAAGGAGCTCGCCGCACAGGGGACCTCTCGCCAGGAGCTGGGTCGGGAGGCGTTCACGGAGCGCGTCTGGGAGTGGAAGGAGAAGTACGGCTCGACCATCGTCGAGCAGTACAAGCGGCTCGGCGCCTCCTGCGACTACGAGCGGGAGCGCTTCACGCTCGACGAGGGCTATGTCAAGGCCGTCTACCGGGTGTTCGTCGAGCTCTACGAGAAGGGCTACATCTACCGGGGCGACTACCTGGTCAACTGGGACCCGGGTCTGCACTCCGCGATCTCAGACCTCGAGATCGAGAACCGCGAGGTCACCGACACCCTCTACGAGATCGCCTATCCGCTCGAGGACGGGGGAGAGGTGGTGGTCGCCACGGTGCGTCCGGAGACGATGCTCGCCGACACGGCCGTCGCGGTGAACCCGAATGACAAGCGCTACCGGGACATCGTCGGCGGGCATGCGATCCTGCCGCTGGTCGAGCGACGGCTGCCTGTGATCGCGGACGAGCACGTCGATCCGGAGTTCGGCACGGGCGTGCTCAAGATCACGCCCGGTCACGATCCCAACGACTTCGAGATAGGCCGGCGATACGAGCTCGAGGCGATCAGTGTGATCGGCGAGGACGGCCGGATCACCGACGCGGCACCCGAGCGCTTCCGTGGGCTGACCGCCGCCGAGGCCCAGGAGGCCGTGATCGCCGAGCTGCGCGAGCGGGGGCTGCTGCGCGGCGAGGAGCCGTACACGCACTCCGTCCCCTTCTCCCACCGGTCCGGCGAACGGATCGAGCCGCTGATCTCGCTGCAGTGGTTCTGCCGGATGGACGAGCTGGCGAAGCCGGCGGTTGACGTGGTCGAGAAGGGGCTGATCAGGATCACCCCCGACGGGGCGCTGCGCCAGTACCTCCACGGGATGGAGAACATCCCGCCCTGGACGCTCTCCCGGCAGCTCTGGTGGGGGCACCGGCTGCCGGTCTGGTACCGCGGCGATGAGACGTACGTCGGGGAGGAGCCGCCCGAGGGCGAGGGGTGGGAGCAGGACCCGGACGTGCTGGACACCTGGTTCAGCTCGGCGCTCTGGCCCTTCGCGACGCTCGGCTGGCCGGACAGCACCCCGGAGTTCAAGGCGTTCTTTCCCACGGACGTGCTGGTGACCGCCCGGGACATCATCAGCCTCTGGGTCGCGCGGATGATCATGACCTCGCTCGAGTTCACTGAGCAGGTTCCGTTCACCGACGTCTACGTCCATTCCGTGATCCAGGCGCCCGACGGGCGGCGGATGTCGAAGAGCCTGGGCACCGGGATCGATCCACTTGACGAGATCTCCGAGCACGGGGCGGACGCTCTCCGCTTCGGGCTGCTGGCGATGACCTCGACCCAGGACGTGCGCTTCTCGCAGGCGCGGGTCCAGCAGGGGCGAGACCTCGCCAACAAGATGTGGAACGCCTCGCGGCTGGTGCTGATGGAGGCGCGGGACGACGTCGACGCCGGACCGCGGTCGGGGCGCGTGGAGGACCGCTGGATCGCGTCGCGCCTGCAGCGCGCGGTGCGCTCGATCGGCGACTCGATCGATGCGTACGACTTCTCGCACGCCGCCCTCCGCCTCTACGAGTTCTTCTGGTCGGAGCTCTGCGATTGGTACCTGGAGATCGTCAAGCCGCGGCTCTATGACGGCGACGAGGATGCCTCGGCCACACTGCTCTGGGCGCTCGAGCAGGTGCTGGCGCTCGCGCATCCGATCATGCCCTTCGTCACGGAGGAGATCTACTCCTACCTGCCCAGGCCGAGCGCCGAGGCCCTGGTCATCCATCCGTTTCCCGAGTTCGACGAGGCCCTGATCGACGCGTCCGCCGAGGCCGAGATCGGGCAGGCGATCGCGCTGACCAAGGCCCTGCGGCGGTGGCGTCAGATGGCCGGGGTACCGGTCAAGCAGGTGCTCGCCGCGCGAAGCGAGAACGGCCGGCCGCACGAGCTCGTCTCGCGCCTCGCCAAGGTCGAGTTCTCGGACGACGGCGGGCAGCAGATCGCCAATGTCGCCGGCGTGGAGCTGCTCGAGACCGACGGGGTGGATCCGGACGCCGTGGCGGCGCGCATCGAGGAGCGGCGCGAGAAGCTCCGCGCGGAGGTGAAGCGGGGGGAGGGCAGGCTCTCCAACGAGGGGTTCGTGGCGAAGGCGCCCGCGGAGGTGGTCGACGCGGAGCGTGAGAAGCTCGCGGCGTACCGGGCGGAGCTGGAAGAGCTGGGCGGATAGCCACCCGGTCCGAAGAGATCCTCCACCGCCGCGAGGTCCTGGGCTGGAAGCTCGGACTGGAGCGGATGCGGCGGCTCTGTCTGCTCCTGGGGCTGCCCCAGAACCGCTTCGCCTCGATCCACGTCGTCGGGACGAACGGCAAGACCTCGGTGACGCGGATGACCGCCGCCCTGCTCGAAGCGCACGGCGTCTCCACCGGCGCCTACGTATCGCCCCACATCACCTCGTGGCGGGAGCGGGTCCTGATCGGCGGCGAGCCGATCACGGAGGAGGCCTTCACCCAGGCGCTGGAGCGGGCCGAGGAGGCGGCGGTCGCGGCCGACCGCGCCGCCGGTGACGAGGGGCCGGTCACCCAGTTCGAGCTCCTCACCTCGGCCGCGTTTGTGGCGTTCGCCGCCGCCCGGGTCCAATACGGGGTGGTCGAGGCCGGACTCGGCGGCCGCCTCGACGCCACCAACGTGATTCCGTCGAAGCTGACGGTGCTGACCTCGGTCGGCTACGACCACACCGAGTGGCTGGGGGAGACCCTCGAGGAGATTGCGGCGGAGAAACTCGCGGTCCTTCGCGACCACACGAGACTGGTACGGCCGCCGATGCCGGCCTCCCTCGAGGAGGTGGTCGAGCGGGCTGTCGAGGAGCGGCACGCCGAGGATCTGGAGGTGGAGATCGAGTCGACGTCCGGGCACGTCCCGTTCGATCAGCGGAACTTCTCGCTGGCCCTCACCACGGTGCACCTGCTGCTCGGCGAGCTGGACGCCGATGCGACGAACCGGGTTCAGGAGACCATCCGGATCCCGGGCCGCGCGGAGGTCGAACCGGGCGATCCGCCCGTGATCTACGACGCGGCCCACAATCCGGACGGAGCACGCGCTCTGGCGGAGGAGATCCCGCGGCTGGCCGGCGATCGCGAGGTTGTCTGCTGCCTCGCCATCCTCGAAGGGAAGGACGCTGTGGGGATCGTCAGCGCGCTGGTGCCGGCAGTCGCTCGCTTTGTGTGCACGGAGATCCCGCCGGAACGCATCGAGGGCTCGGGCCGGCCGGGCGGACGGGCGAGGCCGGCGCTGGAGATCGCGGCGCTGTGCGAGAAGGCGGGCGTTGAGGCCGAGGCGATCGCCGATCCGTTGGCGGCCTGGGAACGGGCACGGGAACTTGCCAGAGAGCGAAATGGGGTCGCGCTGGCCGCCGGCAGCCACTACCTTCTGTCGTCGATATGGACAGAGAGGCCCGCTCAGAGCTCCTGACGATGATGGGACTCGTCGCCGTGGTCGTCGCGGTGGTGATCCTGATCTTCTTCGCGCTCGGCTACGTGTTCGGGTTGCTCTTCCTGTAGCAGGCCCGAAAGCCCCGGACTCCGCCCGCAGGCAGGGTTACACCACTCCACAAGGAAGTACGTACACTCGCCCCTCCTCAGCCCATGTCCCTCGCAATCTTCGGCCTAAATGGCGGGTTCGGCCTAGCTGTCAGCCTGCTGATCCTCTTCCTGATCGTCGTCTATCTGGCGCTGATCTGGTGGACCTACCTCGATGCACGCCGGCGGATCGAGGACCCCGTCTTGATCGCCTGCGCGACGGCGGCGTCGGTCTTCCCCTTCCTGGGCACGATCGTCTACACGATCCTGCGCCCTCCGGAGTTCCTCGAGGATCGGGAGGAGCGCGAGCTGGAGCTGCGCGCGGCTGAGCTGGAGCTGCGTCAGCGGATCGAGAACTCCTGTCCGCACTGCGAGTACCCGATCGACCGCAGCTACCTGCGCTGCCCGAACTGCGAGCGGCGCCTGCGCAACCCCTGCCGCAAGTGCAACAAGCCACTCGATCCGAAGTGGGGAATCTGCCCCTACTGCGAGACCGAGGTTCTCAAGGAGCGGACCGTTCGCGAGCCGCGACGCACCGACCGCCAGCGGACCGCTCGTGCGGCAGCGCAGCGGCAGGCCCGCAGCGATCGACCCGGCCGGTCCGATCGATCCGGCCGATCCGATCGACCCGACCGGGCCGAGCGAGCCGAGCGAGCCGACCGGGCCGAGCGAGCCGACCGGGCCGAGCGAGCCGACGGGCCCACCAGGCGCCAGTCCCGGACGACGGTTGCGGCTAGCGAAGAGCGGCCGAGCCGCTCCAGCCGTTCCAGCCGGTAGGCCACTCTGGCTCTCAACAGCGCGCGGATCGTCGTCGCGACCCGGGCCGGGTCGCGTTGAAGCTGACGCCAGGTGAAGCGGACGACCTCGAAGCCAGCACCGCCAGTCGAGCATCACGGGCTCGATCGTCCTCGAACGCGAATCGGCTCCGGTGTGCCTCCCAGCGGCGGCAGACGGCCAGCATGCGTTGCTCGAGCTCACTGCGTGCACGGTTCGATTCGGCTCGCTGATGGATGGGCAGCCGCAGGAACTCCGCTTCTCTCAGCGCAGCCGCGAACTGGGCTGGGGAAAGGAGGGGACGGAGGTCGATGATCGTGCGACTGGGAGTGGTAACCGGGATGCCGTCTCGCCTGGTGCAGTCACCGGCACCGACGGTGGAGGAGCGGTGGAGGATGATGCCCTGACGCTTCCTGAGGCCGCTCGTTCGTGGCACGGTGACGTGGACGTCTGCCGCTTCGCCGGGCTTGGGTAGCCGACTCCCCCAGAGCTCGGCCGCGCTGGTCGATGAATACGGTGAAGGCGTCGGGCGGCCACGCGGTCCGAGATTGCGCTGGCGCTCACGCCGCAGGTAACGAGTTGCGCTCGGGTGATCACGCCGTGTTGTGCACCCGCCATGCGGGCGATCTCGGCGTCACGATGCGATTGTCGCGTTTGGCCGTATATCCGGCTCAGGCGACAACCCCGCCGATTTCACCCCCTTCATCGCCGGTGTTCGTCACTGCACCACCTCGGATCCCCAATCCGTGTACCGTGCCGCCGCCGTGGCACAGGAGCGCACCCTGATCCTCATCAAGCCGGACGCCTTCGAGCGGAGCCTCACCGGCGAGGTCGTCGCACGGTTCGAGCGCAAGGGCCTGAAGCTCGTCGCCATGAAGCTGATGCGGGCCGAAAAGGAGCTCGCCAACACTCACTACGCGGAGCACGCCGAGAAGCCGTTCTTCGACGAGCTCGTCTCCTTCATCACCCGCGGCCCGCTGGTCGCGCTCGTGCTGGAGGGGGAGAGCGCGATCGCCGCGGCACGCCAGCTGATCGGCGCGACGAATCCGCTCGAGGCCGATGCCGGCTCCATCCGTGGGGAGTTCGCCACCGAGGTCACCTTCAATCTCGTTCACGGATCCGACTCGCCCGAGTCCGCCGAGCGCGAGATCGGACTCTGGTTTCCCGAGCTTTAGCCGCCACCAGGCCGCCCCACTTTGAGCGCAGCGGCGAAGCCCCAAGCGGTTATGTTGGGCGGCCGCTTGTGGCGGCGACCTGATGGCGAAGCCGGCAATCGTCCTTGCATCGAAGTCCCCGCAGCGCCGCGCCCTCCTCGAGGCGCTCGGCCTGGACTTCGACGTGCAGGCCCCCGAGGTCGAGGAGGAGGCGGAGGGCGAGCCCCGAGACCTGGTCGTCCGGAACGCCACTCGGAAGGCGGAGGACGTCGCCAGGGACCATCCCGACGCCCTCGTGGTCGGCGGAGACACCGAGGTCGTCATCGACGGCGAGGTGCTGGGCCAGCCTGCGGACGAGGATCAGGCCCGCGCGCATCTCGAGCGGCTCTCCGGGTCCGAGCACCACGTGCTCGGCGGCCTCGCGCTTCTCGGCCCGGGCGATGCGGAGCCCCGGACGGGGGTCGACGTCTCGACCGTGGCGTTCCGTGAGCTCGACGGCGCCCTCCTGGGCGCCTACATCGACTCGGGCGAGTGGCGCGGACGGGCCGGCTCCTACGCGATCCAGGGTCTCGGCTCGGCCCTGGTGGACACGGTCCGCGGCGATGTCTCCAATGTGATCGGCCTTCCGGTCGGCCTCCTGCTCCGCCTCGCCCCGGAACTGCTCGGCCGCAAATAGCGGCAACGCAAGACGCCTAACGGCCCAAACTGCGGCTTTGGGCAAATTAAGGCGAGCCGCTAGGCTCCGACCCACTTCGCTATTCGTGCCCACCCGTGAGCTTTCTCAGCACAATCAGCCCAGCCAGGGACATGGCCGTCGACCTCGGCACGGCCAACACGCTCGTCTACGTCCGCGGCCGGGGCATCGTCATCTCCGAGCCCTCGGTCGTCGCCGTGGACACCGCGACGGGCGAGGTCCACGCCGTCGGCGTGGAGGCCAAGCAGATGCTCGGCCGCACACCGTCCACGATCAACGCGATGCGGCCGCTGAAGGACGGCGTGATCGCGGACTTCGAGGTCACAGAGTCGATGCTTCGCTACTTCATCAAGCGGGCCAATCACAGCCGCTTCACACATCCGCGGGTGGTCGTGTGCGTTCCTTCGGGCGTGACCGGGGTCGAGAAGCGCGCGGTGGAGGAGGCCTGTCTGGGTGCGGGCGCGCGCGAGGCGTATCTGATCGAGGAGCCGATGGCGGCCGCGATCGGTTCCGGCCTGCCGGTCAGCGAGCCCACCGGGAGCCTCGTCGTCGACATCGGCGGTGGCACCACGGAGGTCGCGGTCATCTCGCTCGGGGACATCGTCGTCTCCCAGTCGGTCCGCGTCGGCGGCGACGAGATGGACGAGGCGATCATGAACTTCTGCAAGCGGGAGTACCAGCTCCTGATCGGGCATCAGACGGCGGAGGACATCAAGCACGAGGCCGGCTCGGCGACGCCGCTCGCCCAGGAGATCGAGATCGAGATCCGCGGCCGCGACCTCGGGTCGGGGCTGCCCCGCGCCGTAAAGCTCAACTCGGGGGACATGCGCAAGGCGCTCGATGACCCGATCCAGCAGATCATCGCGGCGGTCAGGGACACGCTCGACCGCACGCCACCGGAGCTCGCCGGTGACCTGATGGAGCGCGGCATGACGCTCGCCGGCGGCGGAGCCCTGCTCCACGGGTTCGCGGACCGGATGAGCGACGAGTGCCAGATGCCGGCCAGACTCGCGGAGTCACCGCTCACCTGCGTGGCCACCGGATCTGGACAAGCCCTTGAGGAGTTCGAGGCGATCAAGCGCGCGCTGAAGAACTCCCGTGTCCGGAGGCGCTACTGAGCGCCGGATGAAAGGCAGACGCGGCCATGTACCTCCTTGACCGTCCCGAGGACATCCCGCCGCGGCTGACCAATCGGCTCAACCTGCGCATCGCGATCCTTGGCGCCGTCGTCGTCGCGGCGATTGCGACCGTTCTCCTCCGCCTCTGGTCGCTGCAGATCCTCGACGGTCAGCACTACCGCGCGCTCGCCCAGGACCACGGCGTCCTCGACGTCCGCGTCCACCCGCCGCGCGGCGAAATCCTCGACCGCAACGGCAATGTCCTGGTGGACAACCGGACCGTGATGACCCTGCAACTGCGGCCGTCGGATCTGCCCAGCGGCAAGACCGAGCGGCGGCGCGAGCTCTCCAAGCTTGGCGACCTCCTCGGCCTCTCCCAGCGCGAGATCCGCGAGCGGGTGCGTGCCACTCCGCAGTACGCCGGCTATCCGGTCGTGCTCAAGCAGGGCCTCGACCGCCGGCTCCTCTTCTACCTGCTCGAGAACAAGGAGTCGTTCCCCGGCGTCAGCGTCGAGCGGACCTACGTCCGCAAGTACCCGGACGGCACACTCGCCGCCCACATCCTGGGCCAGGTCGGCCAGATCAGCCCGCACCAGCTGACCAGGCCGCAATACAAGACGCTGAAGCCGGGCGACATCATCGGCCAGGCGGGTATCGAGTACACCTATGACAAGTTCCTGCGCGGCACTGCCGGGGCCGAGCGGATTCAGGTCGACGCGCTGGGGCGCCCGCGCGGCACCCTGGGCCGCCAGCCCGCGCAGGCGGGCGACAACCTGAGGCTCACCCTCGACTCGGGGATCCAGGAGGTGGGTGAAGCCGCGCTCCGCGCCAAAGGCCTGCCCGGAGCGTTCGTCGCCATGAACGTCCACACCGGTGCGATCCTGGGCATGGGCTCCTATCCCACCTACGACCCGTCCTTCTATACGCAGCCTCACACGAAGACTCAGTACGACGCGTTCGGCAGCCAGCCCGGAGATCCGCTGGTGGATCGCGCCGACCAGGGGGGCTATCCGACGGGGTCGGCGTTCAAGCCGATCACCGCCACGGCCGCCCTCGAGGACGGCCTGATCACTCCGAGCACGATCTTCGATGACACGGGCTCGCTCGACATCGGCGGTCTGGTCGTTCACAACGCCGGCGGGGCGGCCAACGGGCCGATCGACATGAGCACCGCCCTCCAGGTCTCCTCGGACGTCTACTTCTTCAACCTCGGACTGCACGCTCAGGCGAGCGGCAACGGCGGGCAGATCCAGGACTGGGCGTTCAAGTACGGCCTGGGCCGCAAGCCGCAGGTCGACCTCCCGGACGCCACGTCCGGCCTGATCCCGACGCCGGCGTGGCGCAACCGCGTCTTCCACAGCCACAAGAACCCCTACATCGACCGGCCCTGGAACCAGGGCGACAACGTGAACCTCGCGGTCGGCCAGGGTGACGTCCAGGTGACGCCCCTCCAGCTTGCCCGGGCCTATGCCGCGCTTGCGAACGGCGGCACGCTCGTCCGGCCGCACGTCGGCGGAAGCATCGTGAACATCCAGGGCAAGACCGTCAGAAAGATTCACCCACCGCCACAGCGCCATCTCCGCATCTCGGACGAGACGCGAAACGTGATCCTCGAGGGCCTGCATCGCGCCGCCGACGAACCCGGCGGCACCTCCTATCCGGTCATGGGCAGCTTCCCCATCCCGGTCGCCGGCAAGACCGGCACGGCCGAGCGAGAGGGACAACAGGACCAGTCCTGGTACAGCGTGATCGCCCCGTACAACGACCCGCAGATCGTCGTCACGGTTACCGTGGAGCGCGGCGGGTTCGGCGTCGAGACGGCAGCGCCAATGGCGCGCGCGATCCTCGAGCGCTACTTCAACCAGCACGCCGGTGGGATCGACACCGCCGCGGCCCATGCCGCGGGACCGGGCTGATGGAAGCCGCCAAGCCCTCACTCACCTTCGCCCCGCAGCGTTCGCGGGTCGTCGACGTGCTCAACCTTCGCAACCTCGACGGCATCATGCTCGCCGCCTCGGTCGGGCTGATCGCCTTCAGCGTCTTCACGCTCCAGTCGGCGAGCCGCCACGAGGTCGCGGCCGACCCCCTCTACTTCGTGGTGCGCCAGTCGCTCTACGGCGTGATTGGCATCGCGCTGATGATCGCCGTCAGCCACATCGACTACACGCGTCTGCGCGAGCTGCGGGCGAGCATCTACGCGTTCATGGTCGGCTCGATCGCGTTCGTCCTCCTGGTCGGGACGGCGATCCGCGGCTCAAACCGCTGGATCGAGCTGCCGTTCTTCCAGTTCCAGCCGTCCGAGCTCGCCAAGGTCCTGCTCTGTCTCTCCCTCTCCGGCTTCGTGTACGAGCTGGTCAGACGCCCGTTCGGCCTGCGCCAGACGCTGGGACTGCTCGTGCTGGGCCTGGTGCCGGCTGGTCTCGTCTTCCTGCAGCCCGACCTCGGCACCGGCATCGTGCTGGTGGCGATCACCCTGACGATCCTGTTCGTCTCGGGAATCCCCTGGCAGCACTTCGCCGCGCTGGGCGCTGCGGTCGCGCTGCTCGCCGGGGGCGCGTACCTCGGCGGTTCGGCCCTCGGCGTACACCCGCTCGCCGGTTACCAGCAAGACCGCCTGACCTCCTTCCTCCATCCGAGCAACGATCCCAGCGACGGCAGCTACCAGGTGAACCAGGCGATCATTGCGGTCGGCTCTGGGGAGAAATCAGGCCGCGGCGACGACGCGACGCAGACCGAGCTGCTCTTCCTGCCGGAGCGCCACACCGACTTCATCTTCGCGGTGATCGGCGAGCGCTTCGGGTTCCTGGGCGCCGCCTTCCTCGTCTTCCTCTACGCGTTGCTCTTCTGGCGGGCGATCCGGGTGATGCGGATCGCCACGAGCTACTACGGGGTTCTGATCGCGGGCGGGATAGTCGCGATGCTCGCCTTCCAGGCGATCATCAACGTAGGAATGAACCTGGGGTTGATGCCGGTCACGGGCATCACCCTGCCCCTGATCAGCTACGGGGGTTCATCGGTGCTCGGCACCTTCCTGGCGCTCGGGCTCCTGCAGGCGATCCACGCGCGTTATGCGAGGGAGCTGCGCTAGCAGCCACCCGTTGGATGCGAGGGGGCGGCACATGCCGCCGCCCGTTTGACGAGGCGACTTTCAGGTCTTATTGAGGCTAGGCGCTACTCTCGGCACCCGCCGGGCCCGGCCGGGGGGCCAAATCGACTGTGAGCCGAATCGACCGTGAGCTGTGAGGGCTAGCCAGACATGTACCGCAAGCAAGTGCGCCGTCGACGGGCGGTGCTGTTGCTGCTCGTCGCCGCCTCGCTGACACTCCTCAGCCTGTACTACCGAGAGGGCAACGGGGGGCCGCTCCACGGGGTCCAGGACGTGGTCGCCACGGTGTTCAGCCCGATCGAGTCCGGCGCCGACCGTGCGCTCAAGCCGGCCCGCGACCTCGTCAACTGGTTCGGCGAGACCTTCGACGCCCGCGGCGACAAGTCGAAGCTCGAGGACCAGGTCGCGACGCTTCGGGACCAGCTGGCGAGGGAGCAGACACAGCAGCAGGAGGCGAAGGAGCTGACGGCACTCAACGAGATCACGAGCGGGGGAATCGTTCCCGATGGGACCGATCCGGTGACGGCGAGGGTGATCGGCCGGTCGCCGACAGTCTGGTACTCGACGGTCACGATCGACAAGGGCTCGAGCGACGGTCTCCGCATCGACGACCCGGTGGTCGCGGCCGGGGGGCTGGCGGGAAAGATCACGCAGACCACCCCGAACACCGCGCAGGTCACGTTGATCACCGACGCCGACAGCGCGGTGACGGCCCGGGTGACCCCGAGTGGCGCGACCGGCGTCGTCCAGCCAGACGTCGGCAATCCCAACGACCTCCAGCTCGACTTTCTCGAGCGCGGCTCGCACATCGCCGAGGGCCAGATGGTGGTCACCGCCGGTTTCTCCACCGGCGACCTCGGCTCGATCTTCCCTCCGGGCATCCCGATCGGGAAGATCACCAAGGCCACCGTGGAGGAGCAGCAGGCCTACCAGCGTGTCCACCTCGAGCCCTTCGCGGACCTGCGCAACATGGATCTGGTCAAGGTCCTCACCACCCATACCGGGGGCGGCAAGCAGTGATCCTCACGCCGGGAATCATCGCCAGGCTCGCCGTCCTCGGCGCGCTGGTCGCGATCGCGCAGGTCGTCTGCTTCTCGAAGATGGACGTCTTCGGGACCAGCCCCGACATCGCGGTGCTCGTCGTGATCTCGGTGGGAATCCTGGGCGGCAGCCTGAGTGGCGCCGTCACCGGGTTCTCGATCGGGCTGCTGCTGGACTGCCTGCTGCTCGAGACGATGGGCGCCTTCGCGCTCACCCTGCTCTCGGTCGGGTACGTCGCCGGCCGCTATCGCGAGACGCTCGGCCGTCCCACGCGGGCGGCGGTCGTCCTGCTCGGCGGCTCGCTGACCCTGCTCGGCGCCATCGTGATCGCCGCGATCCAGATCGGGACCGGGATCGACGCGAACGTGAGCTTCCTGGTGGTGCGCGATGCGCTGGTCAAGAGCCTGCTCGGCGCCCTGCTCGCGATTCCCGTCCTCTGGATCGTCAGACTGGTCGTGCGCTCGGCCCTGGTGGACGAGCGCAGGGCTGCCCGCCGCACGCCGGCACCGCGACCCGTGGAGAGTGGTTGAGCTTGATGTACCTGCGTCGAGATGAGGTGGAGCCGGAGAGGCGAACGTCTCCGCTGGCTCTGCGGATATCCATCATCACCGGCATCGCCATCGCGATCTTCTCGGTGCTGTTCCTGCGGCTCTGGTACGTCCAGGTTCTCTCCGGCGACAAGTACCGAAACCAGGCGAACGACAACCGGATCCGCGAGATCCGCGTGCAGGCGCCCCGGGGCGACATCCTCGACCGGAACGGCAAGGTCCTGGTGGACAACCGGACGGAGCTCGCCATCCAGGTCACGCCGCAGGACCTGCCGCCTCCGGGGCCCAGTCGCTCACGCGAGCTGAAACAGCTCGCCTCGATCACCGACATGAACATGAAGGAGCTCCGCAAGACCCTCCGGGGAGGCAGTCGCGCGGCTCCCGGCGGCCCGGTGATCCTGAAGAAGGGGCTCGCGGTCGACAAGGTCTACTACCTGCGCGAGAACCAGTCGAGCTTCCCCGGTGTGAGCGTGGAGCGGGTGTTCACCCGCGACTACAGGCAGGGAACGCTCGCAGCCCACCTCTTCGGCAACGTCGGCGAGGTCACGGCCCAGCAGCTCAGGGAGCCGCGCTACGCGGGGCTCCATCCCGGCGACCAGGTCGGCCAGTCAGGGGTGGAGTACGAGTACGACCGCTACCTCCGCGGGCGGCCCGGCACCGACCGCGTCCAGGTGGACGCACTCGGCAGGCCGACCGGCCAGCTGCGCAGCGTCCCCGCCGATCCCGGCGACGACGTCCGCCTCACCATCGACTCGAACCTGCAGGCCACCGGGGAGGACGCGCTCCAGTCCTTCGGACTCCCCGGCGCGTTCGTCGCGATGAACGTGCAGAACGGAGAGATCCTGGCGATGGGATCCGCCCCGACCTTCGACCCTTCGATCTTCACCCACCCGATCACCCAGAGCGAGTATCGCCGGCTCACCTCGCAGAGGACGGACGCGCCCCTCGCGAACCGGGCGATCTCGGGTCTCTATCCGACGGGATCGACCTTCAAGATGATCACCGCTACGGCGGCGCTACAGGACCATCTGATCAGGCCCAACACGATCTTCACCGACACCGGCTCGCTCAAGCTCGACAACAACCTGACCCTCCATAACGCCGGCAAGGCGATCTACGGGCCGCTCGACATGAGCGACGCGCTCAAGGTCTCCTCAGACATCTACTTCTACCACCTGGGTCTGGACGCCAAGGCGAACAAGGGGCACGGTCAGATCCAGGACTGGGCTCGCCAATACGGCCTGGGCGAGAAGACCGGGATCGATCTTCCCTCCGAGGTGGATGGCCTGATCCCGACCCCTGCCTGGCGGAACCGGCTCTACGCCGAGAAGCTCACCGATCGTCCCTGGAGCGTCGGCGACAACGTCAACCTCGCCGTCGGCCAGGGTGACGTCGAGGCGGATCCGCTGCAGATGGCGGTCGCCTACGCCGCGCTCGGCAACGGCGGCACGGTGGTGCGACCGCACATCGCCGACGATGTGGAGAGCGTGACCGGTCGCGTCCTGCAGGAGATGCGTCCGTCCCCGGAGCGCCACCTCGGCATCTCGCCCACCACACGCGACACGATCATGGCCGGGCTGACTCGCGCGGCGACCGAGCCGGGTGGCACCTCGTATCCGGTCTTCGGAAACTTCCCGTTTGCTGTGGCCGGCAAGACGGGTACCGCCCAGCGCCCGAACCAGCCGGACCAGTCCTGGTACATGGTCCTTGCGCCGGCCAAGAATCCTCAGATCGTGGTGGCCGTCACGCTCGAGCGCGGCGGTTTCGGCGTCGACACCGCGGCGCCGGTGGCGGCCCGCATCCTCGAGCGCTACTTCCACCTCCCGATCACGCCGACCGCTTCCGCAACGAGCGCGGGGAACGGCAAGACGCCAGAGTGATCGCAGCACGATCCCGGCAGACCTCTACCCTTGTGGGGGACTTGATGCACGGGTGCTCCGCAGCCGCAGGCGAGGAGCAACCCGTCTGACGGCGAAGCCGTCAAACCGAACCATGGAAGCAGCACCGCTCACGCTCACGCCTACGCGTACTCGCATTGTCGAGCGCCTTGGCGTCGCCTATTTCGACGGCTGGCTGATGGCGGCCGCTCTCGGGCTGGTCGGGTTCAGCGTCTTCACCCTCGCCGTGGCGACGCCCGATGCCGTGCAGGGTCAGCCGCTGTACTTCGCGATGCGGCAAACGCTCTACGCGCTGGTCGGGGTCGCCCTGCTGGTGGCCGTGGCCAAGATCGACTACTCCCGCTTTCGCGAGATCCGGGTGGGCATCTACTCCCTGATGATCGCCTCCATCTGCGTCGTCTTCGTCCTCGGGACCGCCGTACGCGGCTCCCATCGCTGGATCGAGCTCCCCTATTTCCGCTTCCAGCCCTCGGAGCTCGCCAAGCTGCTGCTCATCGTCGCCCTCGCGGCATTCGTGATCGAGCGCAACCGCCGTGGCACCCCGCTGCGCCAGACGCTCCGCATGCTGGCGCTCGGCCTCGTCCCGGCCGGACTCGTCTTCCTGCAACCCGACCTCGGCACGGGAATCGTGCTGATGGTCATCACACTGGCAATCCTTTTCCTCGCCGGGGTGCCCTGGAGGCACTTCGCGGTGATCGGAGGCCTGGCGGCTGCGGCCGTCAGCTTCGTCCTGGTCATCGCCCCGGCTGCCGGCCTGCCGAGCCCGCTTCACGGCTACCAGCAGGACCGGCTCACCGCATTTCTGCATCCCTCCAACGATCCGAGCGATGCGAGCTATCAGGTCAACCAGAGCGTCACCGCAATCGGGTCCGGCGAGAAGACCGGACGCGGCGACAACTCGACCCAGACCAAGCTCCTCTTTCTTCCCGAGCGGCACACGGACTTCGTGTTCGCCGTGATCGGGGAGCGCTTCGGATTCATGGGAGCAGCATTCGTACTGTCCCTATACGCCCTGCTTATCTGGAGAATCTTGCGCATCCTGACGCTCTCCAAGAACTTGTTCGGGACCCTGATCGCGGGCGGCATCGTCGCCATGCTCATGTTCCAGATCCTTGTGAACGTGGGCATGACGCTCGGCATCATGCCCGTGACAGGCGTCACCCTGCCCCTGATGTCATACGGGGGCTCCTCGGTGATCGCCACCTTCCTCGCGATCGGGCTCCTACAGAGCATCCACACTCAGGCGCGGCTCGACACCTCTCCACGCAGCAGGGCGCCTATCCCACTGTTGCGCTGAGCCACCTAGAGCACAACCACACGACATCCACGACCAGACGCCCCGTGCAGAGCGGCGGTTCGGTCGTACGTGTCTGGTTCAGCCAGAAAGGAAACTCATGAAGAAGAACATCCTCGTCAGCGTCGACCCGGGTGAGACCCGGGTGGCGACGCTCGAGGCCAAGGGCGCGCCCTCGAAGAATCGCAAGAAGGGGGCGCCCAGCGATGAGTGGAAGGTCGCCGAGCTCTATGTAGAGCGCCGCGGCCGCCGCTCGATCGTGGGCAACATCTACAAGGGCAAGGTCGACAACGTCCTGCCCGGAATGGAGGCGGCGTTCGTCGACATCGGCCTGGAGCGGAACGGTTTCCTGCACGTCGACGAGATCGTGCTGCCGGGCGGCCAGGCGGTCCCGAAGCGGGGCCGTGGCCGGGGTCGCCGCATCGACGAGCTGATCAAGCCGGGCCAGGAGATCATCGTCCAGGTCGTCAAGGACCCGCTGAAGACGAAGGGCGCCAGGCTCTCGATGCAGCTCTCGATCGCCGGTCGCTACCTCGTCTACATGCCGCAGGGCGGGGGGATCGGCGTCTCGAAGCGCCTCCCCGACAAGGAGCGGCAGCGCCTCAGAAAGCTGATCGAGCAGGTGGAGATCGGCGACGGCGGCGTGATCGTGCGGACCGCCGCGCAGGGTGCCAAGAAGGAGGACTTCGTCCGCGAGATCGCCTACCTGCACCGCCTCAACGAGGTGGTGGAGGAGCGGGCAAAGAAGTCGGATGTCGGCCAGATGGTCTTCCAGGAGGCCGATCTCTCGATTCGCGTCGTACGCGACGTCCTCGTCGAGGAGTTCGAGGGCGCGATCCTGGACGACGAGAAGCAGCACGAGCGGGTCACGAAGTTCCTGCAGCGCACCGCCCCGGAGCTCGCCGACCGCGTTGAGCTCTACAAGGAGAAGCAGCCGCTGTTCGAGAAGTGGGGCGTTGAGGAGGCCTTCGACTCGGTGCTCTCGCGCCGCGTCGACCTGCCCTCCGGCGGCTACCTGATCATCGACTACGCGGAGGCGCTGACGGTGATCGACATCAACACCGGCAGCTTCACCGGAAAGGGGAAGGGCCGGCTCGAGGACACGATCACCAAGGTGAACGTCGAGGCCGCCGAGGAGGTGGTCCGGCAGCTGCGGATGCGCGACATCGGCGGGATCATCGTCATCGACTTCATCGACATGGCGCGGTCGAGGAACCGCGACCAGGTCCTCAAGACGCTGCGCGCCGCCCTCGACGAGGACCGGACGAAGACCTACGTGGTCGAGGTCTCGCCCCTCGGATTGGTCGAGATGACGCGGCAGAACGTCACCGACGGCGTCCGCGAGATCCTCACCAAGACCTGTCCGACCTGCGGCGGCGAGGGCGTCGTCTCCTCCGAGGAGACGATGGCGATCCAGATCGTCCGCCAGCTCCAGGAGGTGGTCGAGGAGCAGCCGGAGCCCGAGGCGTACCTGATCCGGGTGAACCCGCGTGTCGCGGCCGAGCTGCTCAGCCCTGATTCCGGTCTGACCGAGCTCGAGGAGGAGACCGGCAAGCGGTTCCACTTCGAGGGCGGAGACGCACTGCCGCTCGACACTTTCCATGTCGTCGAGACCGGGAGCCGCGAGGAGATCGAGGAACGCGCGCTGCCCTTCCAGGTCGGCGAGGAGGTCCTCGTCTCGATCGAGGAGCCGCACATGTACAACGTCGACGACGCGGTCGCGCGCGTCGATTCCTACATCGTCAGCGTCACCGGCGCCGGACCTCACGTCGGGGAGCAGCGGATGGTCCGGATCGAGAGCGTCGGACGCTCGGCGGCGACCGCCTCCCTGCTCGACAGCGAGGGGAACGTGGTGCAAGCCTCCAGCAATGGGGGCGGCGGGGAGAAGCTAGAATCCTCGTCCTCCAGCGGGCGGCGACGCCGCGGTTCCAGAGGCGGCAGACGACGCTCCCGCGCAAGCAACAGCTGACGAGAATCAGATGCCGACCTACGCAGTGATCGAGACAGGCGGAAAGCAGTACCGCGTCGAGAAGGGCACGACCCTCCTCGTCGATCGCCTGAGCGTGAAGGAGGGCGACAAGGTCGATCTGCGCCCGGTGGCGTTCAGGGACAAGGAGATGGTGCTCGGCAAGGACCTGGAGAAGGTCAAGGTCGAGGCGAAGGTGGAGGGACACGAGCGAGGCCCCAAGCTGCGGGTGTTCAAGTACCGGCCGAAGAAGGGCTATCGGAAGCGTGCCGGGCACCGTTCGGAGCTCACCAGGCTGGAGATCACGGACGTGAAGATGCTCTCGCGCAAGCCCGCCACGAAGTCCACCGGCACCAAGTCGTCTACGGCTCGAAAGCCGGCCGCCAAGAAGGAGCAGGACGATGGCTCATAAGAAGGGACTGGGCTCCAGCCGCAACGGTCGCGACTCCAACCCGAAATACCTCGGGGTGAAGGTGTTTGCGGGCCAGTCGGTGAACGGCGGCGAGATCATCGTCCGCCAGCGGGGCACCCGCTTCCGCCCCGGCGACGGCGTCGGCATCGGCCGCGATCACACGATCTTCGCCACGCGCCCCGGCGTCGTGGAGTTCTCGAGCGGGCGTCGCGGCCGGACCATCTCCGTCGTCGACGGCGAGTAGCACCACGGGAAAACCCTGACGTAGACGGCTCTGAGCCGTGTTAGCTTCGCGGGCCATGCGCCGGCCAAGAAGGTTGGCGATCTGTCTCGCCGCGATCGCGTCCGTCTCGCTCATCGCCGCGTCAGGGGCCGCGGCGGTGTCCTCGACCCCCGACGAGGACAACCTCGTCAGGACATACGCGCCGATCCTGATGCTGCGCGCACAGACGGCCGATGACAACTGCAACACAGGGGAGGAGCAGTACAACCCCCGACCTGGGTGGACGCCGTCCTCGGTAATCCCGCCGTGAAGCTCGTCCACTACGTCGGTGGCAAGGACGTACCGGTCCGGAATGCACCGACGGCGGCCGACGTCGCCGGCCTGGGCGACGACTACTACCTCGACCTCCCGGGCGACCCCCTCAACATCAAGTGTCCCGCCAAGGGCAGCTACGCCACCGACTTCGAGACGCTGAGGAACGAGGCCAAGGCCCCGCCCGTCACCTACGCGCACATCGCCCGGGAAACGGGCCACGAGGGCCTCGTCGTCCAGTACTGGCCTGGGAGTCAGTCCGGGAGGGCTGGAGCGGTTCCTTCTCCGGAATCGCTCTCCTGGCAGTTCATCCAGCAGGAGATCATGTTCAAGAACCGTTCGATCCGCGAGGCATTCAACGGCAGCTCCCACCTGGTGCGCGGCCGGTGGTGGCGAACGCTCCGGGTGGCCGCCGTGCTCGCACTGATCAGCATCATCACGGGCCCGGTGCTCGGCTTCTTCCTGATCTTCCTCAACTTCTCGCCGATCACGGTGAACCTGATCGGATCGGTCGTCTTCGCGCTCCTGATCCCGTATGTGGCGATCGGGCGAACGCTCCTCTACTTCGACCTCGAGACCAGCGAGGAGGCGGAGGAGGCGGCCGGCCTCAGCCGTCGCCACTGGTTCTCGCGGGCCCGACCCGCGCCGAGCACGGGTTAGCCCGCCCCCAGCTGAGACCAGCCCCTAACTTCGGGGCATGCTCTTCGACCGAGCGAAGATCCACGTCGAGGGAGGCCGCGGTGGGAACGGCGTGGTCAGCTTCAGGCGCGAGGCGCACGTGCCTCGCGGCGGCCCGGACGGCGGCGACGGCGGGCGCGGCGGTGACGTCGTGCTGGTCACCGACGCCCAGCGCCGTGATCTCTCCTCGCTCGGCCGCAGCCGGCACTTCCGCGCGGGCCGCGGTGAGCACGGCAAGGGGAAGCGCCAGCATGGCGAGCGAGGGGAGGACCGGGACATCCGGGTACCTCCGGGGACGGTGGTCCGCGGGCTCGACGGCTCCGAGATCGAGTTGCTCCGGGACGGCCAGCGCGTCGTCGTCGCCCGGGGCGGGTCGGGCGGCCACGGGAACAAGCGGTTCGCGACCTCGACTCGCCAGGCGCCGCGCTTCGCCGAGCGCGGGCTCGAGGGCGAGTCCGGCGAGATCGAGCTGCGCCTCAAGCTGCTGGCCGACGTCGGCCTGGTGGGATTGCCGAACGCGGGCAAGTCCTCGCTGCTGGCACGCCTCACAAGAGCCGATCCCAAGGTCGCCGGCTACCCCTTCACCACGGTCGAGCCGAATCTCGGCGCGATCGAGTTCGACGATCGGCAGCTGGTGATCGCCGACATCCCGGGCCTGATCGAGGGGGCCGCCCAGGGCGCGGGTCTCGGACACGAGTTCCTTGCCCATCTGGAGCGCTGCCGCTTGCTCGTCCATCTGGTGGAGGTCGCGCCGGCGGAGGGCGATCCCGAATCGAACTACCGGGCGGTTCGAACGGAGCTCACGGTCTACGGTGCCGAGCTCGACGAGCTGCCGGAGATCGTCGCGCTGTCGAAGATCGACCTGATCCCCTCGGAGGAGGCCGGTCGATTGGTCTCGGGTTGGCGCGAGCGTCATGGCGCCGCCGCCGCCGAGGTGCTGGGGATCTCGGCCGCGACCGGGGCGGGTCTGGACGAGCTGGTGCGAGCGATCTTCACCGTGCTGCCCGAGGGGGCAGCTCCGGCGCGCCGGGAGGATCTCGACGCCGGGCACCGCGTCTATCGCCCGGGGGAGGAGGAGGGCTTTGACGTCATTCAGGAGGGCGACGGTCGCTTCAGGGTCAGCGGGCGGGGAATCGAGCTGCTCATCGCCCGACATGACCTCGAGAACCCTGAGGCTCTGGATTACCTCGAGAGTCGGCTGCGCGAGATCGGCGTGATCGCCGAGCTTCAGCGGGCGGGGTTCGAGCCGGGCGACGAGGTGGTGGTGGGCGAGCTCGAGTTCGAGCTCGATCCATCCTGAAGCGGCCACCAGGCCGCTCGGCTAAGAGCGAGGGACGAAGTCCCGAGCGGTTGTGTCGGGCGGCCGCTCGTGGCCGCGATCTGGCGGCGAAGCCGTCTCGCCGTTCACTTCCCGGCCAAGCTCGCGCAAGAGGACGTCCTCGCGGCTGTAGTGGCCGACCGCGTCGAACCAGCGCTTCGCATGCAGGCCGGCGCGGAGGTCGCATTCGGCGATGACGATCCCCTCTTGGTCGTAGAGCGGCCCGGCGATGACATCCGCGTCCGTCGGCTCGATGATCGCCGCCCCGCCTCGTCCGAATACGTCCTCGTCCGGGAGCGGGACGGGGAAGTCGTCGGGGAAGGCGGAGCGCGGGATGTACTGCGGCGCCGAGATCACGTAGGCACCTGACTCGAGAGCGATGTGGCGCATGGTCGCGAGCCAGCCGTCGGTGTCGTCAGCGGTCGGTGCGACCCAGATCTGCGGGCCGGTTCGGTAGACCGCGTAACGGGCCAGGGGCATCATGTTCTCCCAGCAGATCAGGCCGCCGATTCGGCCGAGGGGCGTGTCGGTCGCCGCGAGGTCGCCGCCCGCGCCGATCCCGTGAAAAAGCTTCTCGTGGTGGGTCGGCATCAACTTGCGGTGCTTCGACAGGAGGCCGCCGGGTCCGATCAGGAGCAGCGCGTTGTAGATCGTCCCCGGCCGTTCCAGCTCCCGCTCGTTGACGCCGATCGCGCAATGCACGCCGTGTTCGTGGCATGCGGCGATCAACTCGTCGACGAGCGGTCCGGGGACCTCGACCGAGTTGGACCAGAGGCGTTCCCAGAACTCGTCGAAGCCATCGAACGAAGCTGCCTGCTTGGCCCAGGTGCCGGACGGATAGAGAGGAACGAAGGTCTCGGGCAGGACCACGAGCTCCGCACCCTGACCAGCCGCCTCGGCGATCAGATCGACCGCCTTGCTCACGGTCGCCGGCGCGTCGAGGATCACCGGGGTCGCCTGCGCCGCTGCGACGCGGACCGTCCGGAGCTCAGTCATGCGGCGAGCATACGCCCGCGAGGGCGACATGGCCGTACCTACACTTGCCGCGCCATGACCGTGGTCGCGAAACTCGGCTCCTCGATCGTCGCCGGAGAGGAGGGAACGCTCCGGGCCGACGTCCTCGACCGCGTCTGCTCGCAGGTCGCCGAACTGCACGCCGGCGGCGAGGACGTCGTGATGATCACGTCGGGCGCGATCGCCCGGGGCATCCGGGTACTCGACCTCGGCCGTCGCCCCTCGGCGATCGACGAGCTTCAGGCCGCCTCCGCCATCGGGCAGGGGAGCCTCTTCCGGGCATACGAGGAACGGCTGGCCACGGGGGACGTGCGAGCGGCACAGGTGCTGCTCACGGCGTCCGACCTGCAGCTGCGAACGAATTACCTGAACGCGCGCCGCACCCTCAGCCGGCTGCTCGACTGGCGCGTGGTCCCGGTGGTGAACGAGAACGACACCACGGCGACCGACGAGATCACCTTCGGCGACAACGACTTCCTCGCTGCCCAGGTTGCGATCATGCTGGAAGCCAGGCTGCTCGTCCTGCTCACCGACCAGGCGGGGCTCCACACGAAGGACCCGCGCCGCCACTCCGACGCCGAGCTCGTCACCGAGGTGACCGAGGAATCCCAGCTGGCGGGCTATGAGATCGGCGAGCACACCTCACCGTTCGGTCTCGGTGGGATGCGGAGCAAGGTGGCGGCCGCGGGAATGGCCGGTGCCTCCGGAATCTCCGCCGTGATCTGCGACGGCACCGCCGACGGCACGCTGCTGGCCGCGGCCTCGGGTGAGATGACCGGAACCCGTTTTGCGCCGCATCGCGAGCGGTCCTCCAGCTTCAAGCTCTGGCTCCGTTACGCGAAGCCCAGCCACGGCCGGCTGTGGGTCGACGACGGAGCGGCCCGCGTCCTCCGTGAGAGCGGCAGCAGCCTTCTGCCGGTCGGGATCACCGAGGTCGACGGCGAGTTCGAAGCGGGCGACGCCGTCGAGGTCACTGCCGACGGCAGAACGATCGGCAAGGGAATCGTCAATTACTCGGCCGGTGAGCTCCGCCGGATCAAGGGTCTGCGCTCGGACAAGGTCCGCGAGCTCCTCCCGCACGCCTCTGAGGAGGCGGTGCACCGGGACTACTTCGTGCTGACCTAGCTCGAGCTGCTGAAGAGCTGATCCGGCCGGGAAGTAGCGTGCGAGTCCGTCTTGCCGGACTTCGCGCGCTACAGACCGCTCCTCGCCGAACCGGGGTTCAGGGACCAGAGCCTCGCCGGCTTCTTCGCCCAACTGACCCAGGGCGGCACCGTCCTGGCGTTGATCCTGCTGATCCAGCAGACTCGCGGATCGCTCGGATTGGGTGGCGCGGCCGCTGCCGGCTTCGTGATCGGCGCGGCGATCGCCCGGCCGATTCAGGGGCGCCTGATCGACACCAGGGGGCCTCGGCTCGTGCTCATGGTCATCGCCGTGGGGCAGACGGTGGCGCTCCTGCTGCTGATACCGATCGTGCGGTCGGACCTTCCCGGTGTCGTGGTGGTCGTGATGTCGCTGATAGCCGGCCTGGGGCTGCCTCCGGTCACGCAGACGCAGCGGCTGATCTGGGCGGATCTCGCAGGTGAGGACCGGACCACCGTCTACAGCGTCATCGGAATGATCCAGGAGGGGTCGATTCTCGCGGGGCCGCTGTTGGTGGGCGTGGTGGCGGGAGCAGCCTCACCCTCTGCCGCGCTGTTCGCGGTCGCGGTGGTTTCCGGGGCCGGCCTGTTCTGGCTGGGGCTTTCCGTGCCGGACCTCCGGGTCCGGTCCCCGGAGGACCAGCGCGCCGGGCCGCTCCGCGAACACGGTGTCCGGCTTGTCCTGTCGCTGGAGTTCCTCTTCGGAATCGCGCTCGGAGGGATCGAGATCGGGGTGCCGGCCCTTGCCAGCTCCGCCGGTCATCCCTCGGTCGCCGGCTTTCTGCTCGCCGTGACTTCGGTCGGCGGAATCGCGGGTGCGCTGGTCTACGGGGGCCGTCACTGGGACTCGTCGCCGCGGGCCCGGCTGCTCGTGCTGCTCGCGCTGAGCACGATCGGCTTCGCGGTGCTCGTTCCGGTGGAGGGCCTCGTTCTCGCCGGTGTGCTGCTTCTCGTGCTGGGGACCGTTCTCAGTCCGGTGCTGACCACGTTGATCGTGCTGCTCGACCTCGCTTCATCCCGGTTCCTGGCAGAGGCGTTCGGCTGGTCCTCGACCTCGAGTGCGATCGGCAGCGGGGCGGGCGCAGCGGCGACCGGCGTGCTGGCACAGGACCATGGGGCAGGGCCGGCCTTCGCGATCGGGGCGGCTGGGTGCGGGCTCGCGTTGCTGTTCGTCGCGGCCGTGCGCGGACTCGAATAAAACGGGTTGCGCCTCACTTCGCTGCGGCGCACCCTCGCGTCTGGCCAGCCGGCCAGTCCCGGGTAAAGTCCCGGTCGATGGGTTCCGGAGAGGCAGAGGGAATCGTGCTCAGCGACTCCCAGCGCACGGTCCTCACGGCCGTCTGCGACACGGTCGTGCCTTCCGTGCCGCGCGATCGCGACCCGCAGGGCCACTGGGGCCGCAAGGCGAGCGACCTGGGGGTCGATCTCGGGGCGGCCCAGCTGATCTCCGAGATCCCCGACCCCGAGCTTCGCGACGGGCTGCTGCTGCTGATCGATGCGCTCGGCGGCCAGGGGATCGCACGCGCCCCCTCGCAGGAATCGCGCGAGCAGATCCTGCGGAACACGGCTCTTTCGGACCCGCGGGCCGCCGCCGGGGTGGCGGCGCTGATCGGGATGACGCTCTTCCTCACCTACGGCGCGCCGGATCCCGAGACGGGCAAGAACCCCAACTGGGAGACATTCGGCTATCCGGGGCCCGCCTCGGCGCCGCCGGAGATCGAGAAGCCGCTCAAGATCGATGAGCCGGAGGGCTCGGAGGAGACGATCGAAGCCGACGTCTGCATCGTCGGCTCGGGTTCCGGCGGGGCGGTCGTGGCCGCCGTCCTCGCTGAGCGCGGGCTGGACGTCGTCGTGCTCGAAGCGGCCGGCTACTACAACGAGTCAGACTTCGACCAGCTCGAGCTGCCCGCCTACCAGCAGATGTTCTGGCGTGGCGGTCCCACGCCGACCGCGGACGGCAACGTCAGCCTGGTGGCGGGCACGACGCTCGGCGGTGGCACCACGATCAACTGGACCAATTGCCTGCGCACCAGGCCTTCGGTGCGGGAGCAGTGGGCGGAGCACGGACTCGGCGATGTGGGCGAGTCGGCGTACGACCGCCATCTCGACGCGGTGATGAAGCGGATCAGCGCGAACGACGAGTGCAGCGAGCTGAACGGCACCCAGCAGCGGCTGCGCGAGGGGACGGAGGCGCTCGGCTGGAGCTTCGAGACGATCGTGCGGAACGCCGATCGCGACAGGCACTCGCCCGAGATGGCGGGGTACCTCGGGTTCGGCGATCAGTCCGGCAGCAAGCAGAGCGCGGACCGGACCTGGCTCGCGGACGCGCAGGGGCACGGAGCGCGATTTCTGACCTTCACCCGCGCGACCCGGGTGTTGACCGACGGCGGCCGTGCCGCGGGTGTCGAGGCGGTCTGGCTGACGCCGGACGGCCGGAGCGCGCAGGTCACGGTCCGGTCCCCGCGCGTCGTCGTCGCCTGCGGCTCGCTCGAGTCACCGGCGCTTCTGATGCGGTCCGGGATCGGCGGCCCCGCGGTCGGCCAGAACCTGCGGCTGCATCCGTCGACCGTCGTCGGCGGCGCCTACGGCACCGACCAGCAGGCCTGGTGGGGAGCTCCGCAGGCGGGCCTGTGTGACGAGTTCGCGGACACCGGCGAGGGCTACGGGTTCCTGATCGAGACGGCGCAGTACGCGCCGGGGTTGATCGGCTCGGCGACGCCGTGGATCTCGGGTGCCGATCACAAGCAGCGCATGGAGGAGTTCTCGCGGACCGCGACCTTCATCTCGCTGACGCGAGACCGGGGCGCGGGACAGGTCGCGGTCGATGCGAAGGGCGAGTCCCTACCGATGTATTCCGTCACGGACCCACTGGACCTGGAGAACCTGAAGAGGGGGATCGAGGTCCAGGTCCGGCTGCACGAGGCGGCGGGCGCGCACCAGATCGGTCCGCTTGCCGAGGGCGCGCCCACCTGGCGGCGGGGCGACGACCTCGAGGCCTTCATCTCCGCGGCCAAGCGGATTCCGTTCCGCGCCGGCGGCTACAAGCTGTTCAGCGCTCACCAGATGGGCAGTTGCAGGATGGGCGAGGACCCGGAGACCTCGGTTGCGGGCCCGTGGGGCGAACTGCACGACACCAAGCGCGTGTGGATCGGGGACGCCAGTGCGTTTCCGACATCGTCCGGAACCAATCCGATGGTCTCGATCATGGCGCTTGCGCACCGCACCGCCGAGGCGATCGCTGAGGATGCCGGCGAGACGGCGCCTTCCGCCGAATCCGTCGAGACTCAACCGGCTTAGAGAAACTTCGAACAGAGGAGCACGACTTGGCTACCGAGACACAGGCACCCGCCCAACCCGGACACCCGTCCGACGAGATCGTCCGCGACCGCCTCTTCATCGGCGGAGAGTGGGTCGAGCCGGCCGGCTCGGGGACGATCGAGGTGATCGACTCGACCACCGAGCAGGTGATCGGGCGGATCCCCGAGGGAACCCCCGAGGACGTCGATCGGGCCGTGCGGGCCGCTCGGGCCGGTTTCGAGATTTGGCGGGAGGTGCCGGTCGAGCAACGCGTCGACGCGTGCATGGCGATCAGCGCCGCGCTGGCCGAGCGCGCCGACGAGATCGCGACTCTGATCGCGGTGGAGGTTGGCGCAATGCCGTTTGGGCTGGCGAGGACCATTCAGGCGGGGCTGCCGGCGATGGACTTCGGATCGATGGCGCAGGTGGCGAGCGAGCTCCCTTGGGAGGAGCAGATCGGGAACTCGCTGATCGTGCGCGAGCCGGTCGGGGTGGTCGGGTGCATCACCCCTTGGAACTATCCGCTTCACCAGATCTGCGCCAAGGTCGCGCCGGCGCTGACCGCCGGCTGCTCGGTGGTCGTGAAGCCCAGCGAGGTGACGCCGCTCACCTCCTTCGTCCTCGCCGAGATCATGGACTCGCTCGAGCTGCCGGCCGGCGTCTTCAACCTCGTCACCGGCTATGGGCCGGTGGTCGGCGAGGCGATCGCGGCGCACGAGGACGTGGACATGGTCTCCTTCACCGGGTCGACGCGTGCCGGGCGGCGGGTGGCCCAGGTGGCCGCGGACACCGTCAAGCAGGTGGCGCTCGAGCTCGGCGGGAAGTCCGCCAACGTGATCCTCGACGACGCCGATCTGCAGAAGGCGGTCGGCTACGGGGTCGCCAACTGCTACCTGAACTCGGGACAGACCTGCAGCGCGCACACCCGGATGCTGGTGCCGCGGGAGAAGCTCGCGGAGGCCGAGGCGGTTGCCCAGGCGGCGGCCGAGAAGGCTCAGCCTGGCGATCCCTTCGAGGACGGGACGCGCCTTGGGCCGCTCGTCTCCGACGCACAGCGTGAGCGGGTCCGCGAGCTACATCGAGAAGGGGCAGGAGGAGGGCGCCAAGCTGGTCACCGGCGGTGCGGAGCCGCCCGAGGGGCTGGACAGCGGCTACTTCGTGCGGCCGACCGTCTTCTCCGAGGTGAAGCCGGATATGACGATCGCGCAGGAGGAGATCTTCGGCCCGGTGCTGTCGATCATTCCCTACGACTCGGAGGACGAGGCGGCGGAAATCGCCAACTCGACCATCTACGGGTTGGACGGCGGCGTCTGGTCAGCGGACCCGGAGCGAGCGAAGGCGTTCGCGAGGCGGATGCGCACCGGCCAGGTCCAGATCAACGGGGCGACCTTCAACCCCCTTGCTCCGTTCGGCGGGTACAAGCAGTCCGGGCGCGGCCGGGAGTACGGGCGCTTCGGCCTCGAGGAATTCCTCGAGGTGAAGTCCATCCAGACCTGACGATTTAAACCGTTTCGCCCTGCGGAGGTGCCGGGTAAACGACTCCTGATGACACTGAGAAAGGAGTCGAAGAGAGATGGCTAACGAATTGCAGGGCAAGCGAATCGCCTTCCTGATGGCGAACGAGGGCGTCGAGCAGGTCGAGTACTTCGAGCCGCGGAAGGCGGTGGAGGAGGCAGGTGCCGAGGTCGAGGTGATCTCGACGGAATCCGGACAGGTGCAGGGATTCGAGCACCTCGACAAGGGCGAGACCTGGAACGTCGACAAGACGACCTCAGAGGCCGAGGCGTCCGACTACGACGGCGTCGTGCTGCCGGGTGGCGTCGCCAATCCGGACAACCTCCGCACGGACAAGGACGCTGTGCGATTCCTCCGAGAGTTCTTCGCGGCGGGCAAGCCGGTGGGCGCGATCTGTCACGCCCCGTGGATGCTGGTCGAGGCGGACGTCGTCGACGGGCGCGAGGTGACCTCGTATCCGAGTGTCCAGACCGACATCCGGAATGCGGGCGGCAACTGGGTCGACGAGGAGGTCGTCGTCGATTCCGGTCTGGTGACGAGCCGCAAGCCGGATGACATCCCGGCGTTCAACTCGAAGATCGTCGAGGAGTTCGCTGAGGGCGTGCACGAGGAGCAGCGCGAGAAGGCGCACGTCAGTTCGTAGCCTTTCCCGCCCTGCGTCAGCCGCCGATGATCACGAGGGAGATCCGCCAGGGTGAGGTGTTCGCGGATCGCTATCGCGTCATCAGGCGGCTGGGCGTGGGCGGGATGGCGACCGTTTGGCTTGCCGAGGACGAGCGGCTGGGTCGCGAGGTTGCGATCAAGCGGCTTCGGACCGGCGCTCCGGAGGAGAGCCTGACGCGGTTTCGGCGCGAGGCGAGGATCGGCGCGACACTCAACCATCCCAATTTCGTCTCGGTGTTCGACACGATCGCGACCGAGGAGGGGGCGCTGATAGTGATGGAGTACGTCCCCGGCCGGTCGCTGGAGGAGCTGGCGGCGCCCGGCCCGATGGATCCCGAGGAGGTGGTCTCGATCCTGAGCGGGGTCGCGTCCGCCCTGGACCACGCCCATCGAGAGGGCGTCGTTCACCGTGACATCAAGCCGGCGAACATCCTGGTTCGCGACGACGGGACGGTCAAGGTGGCCGACCTGGGCATTGCGCGCGCGATGGACGCGACGCAGATCACCGCCGAGGGAAAGGTGATCGGGACCATGCCCTACATGGCGCCGGAGCGGATGCAGACCGCGGGCGCCGGCGGGCCGGCGAGCGACGTCTATGCCCTCGCAGCGGTCGCGTACGAGCTGCTGTCGGGGTCACCCCCGGATGGGGGGCCGACCGGCCCTCAGCAGCCGCTCGACCGCCGGGAGCTCGCGGCTCGGTGGCCGGACGCCCCGTCCGGTGTGTTCGCGGTGGTGACGCGGGGGATATCCGAGGATCCGGCTCGCCGGCAGGGCTCGGCGGGCGAGTTCGTCGATCAGCTGGATGAGGCGCTTCGGCGCGGGGAGCAACAGACCCGTCCATTCACACCGCCGACCCGAGAGACGGAAACGCGGCCCCTGCTGTCGCGATCGGCGGACCCTGCGCGCTCGGGGCGGTCCCGGATCGGATGGGCGCTTGCGCTGGTGGTGCTGGCCGCTCTGGTCGTCGGGGGGATCGCTCTCACCGGTGGGGACTCGGGGGGAGGGAACGGCGGGAAGAAACAGGCGAAGGCTGGGAAGGCCGCGAGCCGCTCGGATGGCGGTGGCTCGGGCGCCGGCGGTGGTTCACAGTCAGTCGCGAGCGAGCAGGCCGCGCCCGCACCGGCGGAACCGGCCGCCCCCTCGACTTCCTCCGGGGACGGCACGGCGCTGAACGCCCAGGGATTCGAGCTGATCAACGACGGGAGGTACGCGGAGGCCGTGCCGATCCTGCGCCAAGCCGTCCAGGCATTCCCCGAGGGAACCACCGACCCCAACTACGCGTACGCGCTCTACAACCTCGGAAACGCCCTGCGGCTTTCGGGTCATCCCGACGAGGCGATCCCGATCCTCGAGCGGCGACTGGAGATCCCCGACCAGCGATCGACCGTGGCCGCCGAGCTGGCCCGCGCTCGCGCCGAGGCCGCGACCGGTTGAGCCGCAGGGGCGTCAGAGAGCCCGGGCGGCGCAGGCTCTGGCAACCGCTGTCAGACGAAGGATCCCGAGGTCCCCGATCGCGGTGGTGAAGTTGCCGATGTGGCTGTTGACGAAGCCGAAGGAGACGCCGGTGTCGGGATCGCCCCAGCCGCCACTGCCGCCGAACCCGTAGTGGCCGAGCGCGCGGGGGCCGGGCCTGCCGAGTGCGAAGGCGTGGTGGAAGCCCAGGCGCCAGCGCATGCGGACTCCGAGGACTCGGTCCACGCCGCGCGTCTGGACCCTGCCGAGGCGCTCGATCGTCTCGGGTGAGAGAAAGCGGCTGCCGTCCGCGGCCAGCCCGGCGTTCGCGAGCGGGACGTAGAGGCGGGAGAGGCCGTCCGCGCTCAGTGCGCCGTTGACCGCGGGCATCTCGGTCCGCCAGACAGCCGGATCCGGTCCGCGGCAGAGCTGCTCGAAGCCGGGCGCGTGCAGCGCCCGGAACCCGGCGCGGGTGACCGGGAACCAGCCTAGGAGTGGGGTGGCGGCGACGCCGAAGACGCTGTAGATCCGGAGTGACCGGCCGACCATTTGCGCGGGGGAGCGGCCGGAGGACGGCGAGTCCGATCTCAAGGCCGGAGGTGCCGAGCGGCTCCGCCAGCTCGGTTCGCACCAGGTCGCGCATTCCCTCGCCGGTGACGGCGCGGGCGAGGCCGGAGGCGAGCCAGCCGAAGGTGAAGGCGTGATAAGCCGGGCGGGCGGGCGGGCCGTGCGGCGTCGCGGCGGCGAGGCGGCGCTCCATTCCGAGGTGGTCCAGAAGGTCCTCGGCATTCCCGGCGACCGCCTGTACGTCGTAGAGGCCGGCGCGGTGGCTGAGCAGCTCGCGAACCGAGATGTCCTGCTTGCCCGCTGCGGCGAACTCGGGCCAGTGGGCTGCGACGGGCTCGTCGTAGTCGATCAGGCCGCGGTCGGCCAGCCGGTGAATGACCATGGAGGCGAGGCCCTTGGTCGCCGAGAAGCCGAGGGCCTGGGTCTCGGGGCCCCAGGGGCGGCGGTGCGCGCTGTCCTCCCAGCCCATGCGGAGGTCCGCGAGAACGCGGTCGCCGGCGCGCAGGACGAGGGCGCCGCCGCGCGGCCCGCGGGCCATCAGGCGGCGGAACTCCTCCGCGAGCGGTTCGAAGCCGGGCGCGACGATGCCGCCCGAGCGGGCGGGCGCCCCCCGTGTCTGGGTCTGGATCCCTGCCATCAGGACAAGTGTGACGCCATGGTTACTCTTATCCCGTGGCGACCGCAGCCAAGACCGTCGTGGAGGCATGCCGCGAGGCGAAGGACGCCTCGCACCTGCTGGCGCGCGCAAGCAGGGAGGAGAAGGACGCCTGCCTGAGCGATCTGGCGGGCCGCATCGAAGCGAGTGTGGAGCCGCTGCTCGAGGCAAACGGGGCCGACGTGGAGGCCGGGAGGGAGCAGGGGTTGAACGAGGCGCTGCTCGACCGGCTGACGCTCACCGAGGCGCGGATCGTGGAGATGGCGAAGGGTGTGCGGGAGATCGTGGAGCTGGACGATCCTGTCGGCGAGGTGATCGAGGGGTGGACGCTCGAGAGCGGGCTGGAGGTCGAGAAGAAGCGGGTGCCGATCGGTGTCGTGGCGGTGGTGTACGAGGCGCGGCCGAACGTGACGATCGATGCTGCTGCGCTCTGCCTGAAGAGCGGCAACGCGGCGGTGCTGCGGGGCTCGAGCAGTGCCGAGAGCTCGAACGCCTTTCTCGCCGGGCTGATTGCGAATGCGCTGGCCGCGGCAGAGTTGCCGGCCGCATCGGTCTCGCTTGTCGCCGGTGGCGGGCACGAGCAGCTCGAGGAGCTGGCAACGGCGGAGGACCTGGTCGATCTGATCATTCCGCGCGGCGGCGAGGGACTGAAGAACGCCCTCAAGGCGGTGGCCAAGGTGCCGGTCATGTACGCCGCAGCGGGTAACTGTCACGTGTACGTGCATCAGGACGCGGACCTGGGAATGGCTGAACGGGTCTCCTACAACGCGAAGGTGCAGCGGCCGGGAGTCTGCAATGCGGCCGAGACGTTGCTGGTGCACACGGACGTTGCCGATCAGCTGCTTCCGAGTCTGCTGGCGATCCTGAGTGAGGCGGGGGTCGAGTTGGTGGGCGATGAGCGAACCCGTGCGGCGGCCGGGTCGGTGCCGGTGGGCGAGGCCACAGACGCCGACTGGGACACCGAGTACCACGGGCTGAAGATGGCCGTGGGGGTGGTGGACTCGCTCGGTGAGGCGATCGAGCACATCAACCGGCACGGGACCGGGCACTCGGACGCCGTCGTCACCAGCTCGCGGGAGGTGGGAGACGACTTCACCGACAGCGTGGATTCGGCCGCGGTGTATGTGAATGCGTCGACCCGGTTCACCGACGGGTACGAGTTCGGAATGGGCGCGGAGATCGGGAACTCGACGCAGAAGCTGCACGCACGCGGTCCGATCGGGTTGCGCGAGCTGACCACCACCAAGTACGTCGTTCACGGCGACGGGCACATCAGGGAGTAGCGACGTCACTCGGATCGGGGTCCTGGGCGGCGCCTTCAACCCGCCCCATGTCGGTCACTTGCTCCTCGCTCAGGAGGCGCGCTGGCAGCTCGGGCTGGACGGTGTGCTGCTGATGGTCACGGGGCGGGCGCCGCACAAGGAGATCGAAGACGACCCCGGCGCCGAGGTCCGTTTGGACATGGCTCGGTTGGCGGCCGAGGGTGAGGATGGGGTCGAGGCTTCGGACCTCGAGGTCGGGCGGGACGAGGTGTCCTACAGCTACAGGACGCTCGAGCTGCTGGCCGAGGAGGATCCGGGACGGGAGCTGTACTTCCTGCTCGGCGCGGACATGGCGGCGGGGTTGGCGAGCTGGAAGGAGCCGGGACGGGTCCTCGAGTTGGCGCAGTTTGGGGGTGGTGCCACGTCCAGGTGTCGGGATCGGTGCGGTGCGGTCGTCGCTGGAGCGACTCGAGGCATCCGATCGGGCGGAGATAATCGACATGCCACTTTGCGGAGCGTCCTCGACCACAGTCAGGCAGCGGGCTCGGGAGGGAAAGCCGCTGCGGCATCTGGTCCCGGATCGGGTGATCGGTCTGATCGAGGAGCGGGGGCTTTATCGGTGAGCCGGGGGAAGGAGATGCGGCCGGAGGAGCTGGCGCGCAGGCTGGCCGCGATCGCGGACGACAAGAAGGCGACGGATCTCGTCGCGCTCGACGTGCGGCCGCTGGTCTCCTACACGGACTACCTGGTGATCTGCACGGCCAGGAACGAACGGCAGGCCAAGGCGATCCACGACGAGATCTACCACCAGCTCAAGAGGGACGGGTGGCTGCCCGCGCGGATCGAGGGGGAGAGGGAGGCCGAGTGGGTGCTGATGGACTACCTCGACGCGGTGCTGCACATCTTCACGCCGGAGCTGCGGGAGCGGTACCGGCTCGAGGTGCTCTGGGGCGAGGCCGAGAGGCTCGATTTCGACCTCGAGGGCGAGCGCGGCGCGGCCTAGCGGCCGCGAGGCCGATTCGAGTCGATTCCCGGTTTTGCGCGGAGCCGTCCGAGGGCGAACGTAGTCTCTCCGCACGTGCCTAAGGAGCGTTTCCGACGCGCCTTGCGTGGCTACGACCCGGAGGAGGTCGATGCGGCGATCGACGTGCGCGATGCGCGACTGGCCCGGCTCGAGCGGGAGGCGCAGCGGCTCGCCGAGCGGGTGGTCGAGCGGGAGAGGAAGCTGCAGGAGGCGCTGAAGGAAGCCGGTGGCCGCCGCCGACACGAATCGGTCGTGCTCTCGCGCGCCCTCGCATCGGTCGAGGAGATCTACGGGCAGGCGCGGCGGCAGGCGACGCGGATTCGGATGCGGGCGCTCGAGGATGCGGTGCAGATGGCCGATCGGGTTACGGAGCTGACGAGTTTGCGCGACGAGCTGGGCGCGCGGGTCTCGGAGCTGGCCGAGGTGGCGCGGGCGCGCCTGGGGTTGGAGGCGGAGGAGGCGCTCGCAATCGAGGCATCCGCCGAAGCGGGCGACGGGATGTACGCGGGCCGCGTCGAGGTGGAGATCGGGCCGCTCAATGACTTCGCGCAGCTGACCGGGTTCGAGGATGCGGCGGCAGGAATCCGAGGCGCGTCCGAGATCCACGTGAAGCGGTTCTCGCGGGGGCGGGCGACCGTCTCGATGAACCTGCAGGACCCGGTCGAGCTGCTGCGGGAGCTCGAGGAGAGGGCCCCGTTCGACTTCGTGGTGCGCGACATGCGCAGCGACGGCCTGACCCTCGACGTGGACGAGGACGGCCGCGGGCAGCAGGACCGCGCGGCGTAGCCCCCCGCGCGCTCTCTCGTCACAGATTCCTGACACTGCGCGCACCACCGACCCGCCATTCTGGCGAACATACGTTCGCTATGAATCCGAATCTTCGAGGGACCATCGGCGAGATGGCGATCGCGTTCGAGGCGGTTCAGCAAGGCATCGAGGTCTTCAAGCCGCTGTCTGAGCACTCGCGGGCGATCTGATTTTCGGCATCGTGGGCCGGCTTTATCGGATCCAGTGCAAGTCGGCGTGTCTGGCTGGGGATGTCCTTCAGATCAACCTCGTAGCAGCTGGCATACGCCGCAGGGCTATGTTCGGAACAAGTACACAGCGGCTGAGATCGACCTCATCGCCGCTCATTGTCATGAGCTGCGTCGCAACTATCTGATCCCCTTCGACCGCGTGGAGGAAGGCAAAAGTGGCATCCAGCTTCGCCTGACGCCTCCCAAGAATGGGCAGAGAGCGTCGATACACTTCGCAGCTCATTACGAACTCCCTGGGGCTGTAGCTCAGCTGGGCAGAGCGCCTGCATGGCATGCAGGAGGCCGTGGGTTCGAGTCCCACCAGCTCCACTCCTCAGATACGCCGAGCGATCACCAGGTCGGTGCCCACGAATTCCGGGAGAAGTTTGGGTATTGGATCGAGCGGGCGGCCGCCGGCCAAGAAATCCTGATCACCCGCCGCGGCCGCCGCTTCGCCCGTCTCGGCCCTCCGGATCCACAGCTCGCCACCACAGGTACCGCTCCGGCTGAAGAGCCAGAAGCGGACCCGGAGGAGCCTCCTCCCGATACACCTCGTACTTCGCACTGAGCGCCTCGAGGCCCGCCCGGCCCTCGCCGACCTCCATGATCGACACGCGCCCGAGCACCTGCACCCAGGCAAGCTGGTCCCAGTCGTCCGAGTAGCGGTCCACCGTCAGCGCCGCCCGGGGGTCCCGCCGCAGGAACCGCAGCCGCGCCGGCTCCCCCGGCCGCTTCGGCTTCCGATCGATCGCGCTCCAGATCCGCCCGTCGGCCACGGCAAAGGTCACCGGCAGCACCCGCGGCGCCCCCTCCAGATCCAGCAGTCCCAAACGCGCCACTCTCGCGTCCTCGAGCAGCTCGTTTGCCCACGCAACAACCTCGGTAGGTTCAGGGTCAGGCACGCACTCCACTGTAGGTCGACGAAAGGAACGCTATGCAGGTCGGAATCGGACTCCCCAATGCGATCGCCGACACCACGGGCGAACAGCTCACCGAGTGGGCTCGCGCGGCCGAGCAGGCCGGGTTCAGCTCCCTCGGCACCATCGACCGCATCGTCTATGACAGCTACGAGTCGATCGTCGCCCTCTCCGCCGCAGCCGCCGTGACCGACCGCATCCGCCTGGTCACCGACGTCATGCTCGGCCCGCTCCGCCAGAACCCGGCGATGATCGCCAAGCAAACCCTCTCCCTCGACGCCCTTGCAGGCGGCGGCCGAACCGTCCTCGGCATCGCCCTCGGCGGGCGCGAAGACGACTACGCGGTCTCCGGCATCGACATGTCCACCCGAGGCGAGTGGTTCGACGCCGCCCTGCCGAAGATCCGCGCGATCTTCGACGGCGACGGCGAGCTCGAGGCCAAGGTCGGCCCCCGGCCCAAGCGTGACGGCCCAACCCTCCTCGTCGGCGGCGGCGTGCAGGCCTCCCTCGACCGGGCCGCCAAGTACGCGGACGGCTGGACGCAGGGTGGCTCTGGACCCAACCAGTTCAAGGAAGACGTGGCAGAGCTCGAGCAGGCGTGGAAGGCGGCTGGCCGAGACGGAAGCCCCTACAAGATGGCCCTGATCTACTTCTCACTCGGCCCCGACGCCCAAAAGAACGCCGAGCACGACCTCGGGGACTACTACGCCTGGGTGGGTGAAGAGATCGCCGAGCTGATCGTCGGCTCCGCCGCCAAGGACGCCGACGAGGTTCAGGAGTACATCTCCGCCTTCGAGGGTCACGGCTGCGACGAGCTGATCTTCTTCCCGGCCGCCTCTGACCCCGAGCAGGTGACCCTTCTCGCCGATGCCGCGGGCCTGTGACCCAAGCCGTCTCTAGAAAGCCACAGCGGGTAAGTTGCAAGCAGGACCCCGATTTCAAGGGAGTGAGAAGAGATGGCAACTGATCTGAGGAGCGAGGACCTCGAGAAACGGCTCGAATCGCTGCTCGAGGTCGAGAAGTTCCCGCCCCCGGACGACTTCCGCAAGCAGGCGCTGATCACCGACGAATCGATCTACGAGGAGGCGGCCAAGGACCTGGAGGGTTTCTGGGCGAAGCAGGCCGAGGAGCTGGTCGACTGGGCCGAGAAGCCCACGCAGATCCTCGACGAATCGAACGCTCCCTTCTACAAGTGGTTCAGGGACGGCAAGCTGAACCTCTCCTACAACTGCGTCGACCGTCACGTCGAGGCCGGCAACGGCGACCGGGTCGCGTATCACTGGCGCGGCGAGGAGGGGGAGGAGCGCGACATCACCTACGCGGACCTCCACCGGGACGTCCAGCGCTTCGCCAACGCCCTCAAGGCCCGCGGCATCGGCAAGGGCGACGTCATCAGCATCTACCTGCCGATGATCCCCGAGGTCGTGGTCGCGATGCTCGCCTGCGCGCGCCTCGGCGCTCCCCACAACGTCGTCTTCGGCGGTTTCTCGCCGGAGGCCGTTCGCGAGCGCATGGAGTTCTCGCAGGCCAAGGCCCTGATCACCGTTGACGGCGCCCGCCGCAAGGGCAACACCGCCCCGATCAAGAGCGCCGTGGACCCCGTGATCGAGTCCGTTCCTTCGGTCGAGACCATCTTCGTCGTCCGCTCCACCGGGGCGGACTGCGAGATGAAGGAGGGCCGTGACGTCTGGTTCCACGAGGAGATGGAGAAGGCGGACGCGGAGTGCCCGCCCGAGCCGCTCGACGCGGAGCATCCGCTCTTCGTCCTCTACACCTCCGGCTCGACCGCCAAGCCCAAGGGCGTCCTGCACACGACCGGCGGCTACCTCGTCGGCGTGACCTTCACCCACCGGTACGTTTTCGACCTGAAGCCGGAGTCCGACGTCTACTGGTGCGCGGCCGACGTCGGCTGGGTAACCGGCCACTCCTACATCGTCTACGGCCCCCTCTCGAACGGGGCCACGAGCGTCATGTACGAGGGCGCTCCGGACTATCCGGACAAGGACGTCTGGTGGGAGATCGTCGAGCGCTACAAGGCGACCATCCTCTACACCGCCCCCACAGCGATTCGCGCGTGCATGAAGTGGGGCATCGAGTATCCCGGCAAGCACGATCTCTCCTCGCTCCGCCTACTCGGAAGCGTCGGCGAGCCGATCAATCCCAAGGCCTGGCTCTGGTACTACGCGGTGATCGGCGGCGAGCGCTGTCCGATCGTCGACACCTGGTGGCAGACAGAGACCGGCCACATCATGATCAGCCCGCTTCCCGGCGTAACCGAGACCAAGCCGGGCTCGGCTACCAAGCCGCTGCCGGGCATCGTCGACGCGGCCGTCGTGGACGAGGAGGGCAACGAGGTCGATAACGATCAGGGGTTCCTGGTCTTCCGCCGGCCCTGGCCGGGAATGCTCCGCACCCTCTACAAGGAGGAGGAGCGCTTCAAGGAGACCTACTACTCCAAGTTCGACAAGACCTACTACGTCGGCGACGCGGCGCGCAAGGACGAGGACGGCTACTTCTGGATCCTCGGGCGCGCCGACGATGCGGTCAACGTCTCCGGCCACCTGCTCTCGACCGCGGAGGTCGAATCCGCAGTGGTCTCATACCCGCGGGTCGCCGAATGCGCCGTGATCGGCATCCAGGACGAGGACACCGGCCAGGCGATCGTCGCCTTCATCACCCTCGAGGGTGACCTCGAGGGCTCCGAGGAGATCGAGAAGGAGATCCGCGATCACGTCGCGGTGCGGATCTCCAAGATCGCCCGCCCCAAGCGCATCATCTGGACCGGCGACCTACCCAAGACCCGCTCCGGCAAGATCATGCGCCGGCTGCTCCGCGACATCGGTGAGGGCCGCGAGC
>CAWDQZ010000007.1:0-238907 GCA_963804595.1 uncultured Solirubrobacterales bacterium | reverse complement strand
AACGTGGTGGCACGTTCGCGGCGTTTGGCTTCGACCTCGCCCCATGCGAAGTCATTCGAGTCCCGGCTAGACACGGGCGGTACCCCCAACGGAGGCGCTGGCGAAGCTCAGTTGTGTCTCTGCCTGAACGTCTGAGCCGCCCACTCGCCGCGAGCAGCTCGGACAGAGCCATCCACCCCAGGAAGGAATGAAGAACCGACGGCAGCGCGAGCAGAGGCGCTCCCCGCTCATAGCGCCGCCCTTGCGTCTAGTTGGTCAGATTCGCCTGGAGGGTCGTCGGAGGAAGACGGACCTACTCGCGTGACCCGTCGAGATCCCCGCTGCCTCTGGTTGCAGGCCCGACGCGGAGCGCGACCCAGTAGGCGATTTGTCCTCCGCCGGACAAGTTCGGGCGGTCGACGCCGGTAGACCGCCACCGGCGAGGGATCGTCGATGAAGGACGAGTAGCCGACTTGGAAGAACGGCTGATCATTGGTGTCCTGGACGACCTCGACCTTGGTGGTCTCGATGTCGGCCTCATCAAACGGGAGCTGAGCGAAGTGGACGCTCGATTCGTCCAACCCGTTAGACAAATCGCCCGATGCCTGTTCGGGGAGGATCGCTCCACCGCGGTAGCGACGGGCGTCTACGCCATCGGAGAGCATTCCCATCCAATCAACATGGTCCGGTCATGGTTCCACTGGCCTCGGATCGAAAAAGCGGCCCCGGAGTGGATGGGCTCCGGAGCCGCCGGCACTTCACCATGTTGATCGAGCAGACCTAGAGGCGATCCCTAAGTCTGGAAATCAGCGTATACCCGCCATCGGATCGAGCACTCTCGGTGGTCGCTGGGAGCCTGATCGCCATCGGCCTTCCGCACCACACCCGGCGAGGCTGTGACTTGACCTACTGCGACAGCCCGGCGGCTTAGAGGGGCCCTGGCCGATGGTGAGGGGGCAGGTGCTTTGCCCGATCAGGTCCCCTGTGCTGCGAGCCTCAGACGAACCGCGAGCCTCGCAAGCAGAATGGCTGGCGCGAGGCATATGGCAAGGACCAGAGCTTCCCATGGGGAAATCCCTGCGCCGCCAAGCTTCGCGAGCAATAGCCCCACCATCGCGGCAAGCCACACCAGCAAGCACGCCATGCTGGCGCGTCGGGCATCGCGGATCACCAGCCCGAGGACGAACGCGACCGGAAGGATGACGAGCGCCATTTATTCCTCTCGTAGAGAATCCGGTGCTGAACGCGGCCTCATGGCGCCCCCCGGGCTACCGCCCATCGTAGCTACGCGGAGCGGTCAGCTGCTCCCGCAGCAGCGGCAGCGTCATACAGCCGCACGCACGATCTCCACGTTCTCCTCCGACATCGCCTACTCCGACAGCCCGGCGGCTTCGAGGGCGTCGGCCCGCTCCAGGTACTCGTCCATTCGGGTGATCAGGCCGTTTCGCACGGTAACCACCACATAGATCCCCGCATTGACGTCGATGTCGGTGGCCCTCCCCGCATAGCGGCCTTCAGCACCGCGAGGACTTGATCGCCTCCAAGTTCACTGACCTCTTGGATCTCGATGCCGTAGTTCTGCGCGGCGTCAACGGTTTGGTCGAAGCCCCGAGCCAAGCCGTTGTAGCCGCGATAGGTGGTGCCGGTAAGGGCTGTCTTCCACTCCACATTCGGGTGCATGTAGCGGAGCATCTCGACGCCCACTGCGGGAACTTCGCCCGTCTCCAGCGCGTCCGCCGCGGAGCCGGGATCTTCCCAGTACGCCTCGAAGACTCCTTTCACCGCCTCGTAGTAGCCGCGCACCACCTCCACGTTCTCCTCCGACATCGCCCATCCAGTATCTCGCGCAATAGCCGGGGCTTCGTCGCCGTTTTTGTGAGACGCGCTACCCGGCGGTCTTCGGCGCCAAGCGCTCTCAAAAAACTGATGATCGGCGGACCAAGTCCAGCGAGGAGAGACTCAGGAGTGCGCTCGCAACCACCACCAGGCGCAGGCCCCAGTCCGCGCTAACGCTTTCGGGGCCCTTGTAGTTGTAGATCTCCGCTAGTTCGTTGATCCCGATCCCGAAGATGAGGATTCCGAGAATGACAACCACGATCGCAGCGTCGCGTCGAGGCTTCGGCCAGTAGACCGGCAGAACTCCCCGAGGCTTTGTCCAGTAGACCCACAGAGCTGCCAGGGCAACAACGGCCAAGATGAGCGTGATCACGCCATCTCCATCCGTGCCGTTCACGGAGTTCACGGTCTCGGTGCCCTCGAAGTAGTTTGCCCACCTCCCGAAGGAACCGAGGACGACGTCCGCCGCCCCTGCGACTGCGATCCTCCATGCCCGAGGCGATGTTTCGAGGTTCATGTTCCTGTGCGCCCCCTCACCTGGCTCGGGTCCTGGGGGGGATTAGCGGCGGGCCTAGTCTCGGGCTGACGGTTCGCGCCTTCGCACGCCTAGACCACGCCTAGCCCGGCCCATTTGTACCGAGAATGTACCGCCGTGTCGGAGGCTTCTGGCCGTCAACCGGCACCGAGCCTCGACTCGTTGGGAGGTCCGACGCCACGACTCGAAGGAGGCCCGAAATGAGGGCTACACGAAGGGGAAGCACGGGATGGGTAAGCGATTCGCGATCCTGATCGGCGTGGCTGCGGTCGGCGTGATGGCGCTCGGTGCGCAGACGGGGGCGCAGACTCCAGCCCCAACTCCACCAGGCCAGGCGCTGCCTAGCTGCAAGGCCCAGGCGACCATCGTGGGTACGAAGGGCAGCGACTCGCTCAAAGGCACGCGGGGTCAGGATGTGATCGTCGGCCTCGGCGGGAATGACACGATCTCCGGCCTCGCTGGCAGGGACATGATCTGCGGCGGCCACGGCGATGACACGCTCAAGGGCGGGAAGGGCAACGACCGCCTGGTCGGCGGGCACGGCAAAGACACGCTCAATGGCGGTCCCGGGCGCATGGACTACTGCCCGGGCGGCCCCAAGGGCACCATTTCGACCGCCCCGGTCGCGGCTCCGGGTGCGAGGGCCATCACTAATCGGCGCGAGCGCCGCCCTCGAAGCCGCCGGGCTGCGGGAGTAGGGCGTGGCGTCTGGGAACGTCCCAGGCGCCACGTTTTTGGCACAAGCGCTATTCGGCGGCTTTCTAGCCTCGCTGAATCAAAAAAATGCGCGTGGACTATGGAAGGGTGGACGTGGTGGACTGGGTGGACGGGGTGGACAGTCTGAGGACATGACCCCCCTGGTCTCGACCATCATCGCCACCGGCTTTCTGTGTGACCTTTAGCGTTTCGTGTCCCGACCCAGGAGATATCGCCCGCTGCGCCACAAAGGCCAACACCGAGACGACGACGATCAGCCCGATCCACGCGAGCACCCCGACGACGGCAAACCGGCCCAGGATGCTGTCCGGCCACCATTTCCTCTTCGCAGCCATTGCCACAGTCTAGTTCTGGCTCGCGCCTCGGCTGCGAACGCCTAGAGGACCAGGGTCATATCGACTGGGCGAGCCATTGGCCGAGCGGGGCGAGCCATTGGCCGAGCGCATAGACGACCGGCGAAGACCACCAGGGCAACGAAAAAGACCCGCATCGCCATCGAGTTCACAATGCCTCAACAGCCTTAAGGGAGGGTCATGGCCGGGATTGGTGCGTCTCCACACAGGCTAGTTGTCCCTCGAGCGCCTCGCCCATGGTGGGCCGGCGTACAAAGACTCGACGCCATAGGTGAGGGCGGTGGAGAGATCGAGCGCCTCGTGCCACCCCGCGCCGTTCGCCTCGGCGAGCTCGACCAGGTCGTCGCCGTAGTCGACCCCCTCGACTCCCGACTCGTGGAGCAGGTCCACAACCAGTCCGAGCTCTCGATAGGACGGGGCCACTCCGAGGATGCGGAACGCCCCGGCCACGTCGAGCTTCCCCCGCGACTCGATCTTCCCGAGCCGGGTCACCGGGTACTCGCCCAACGTGTCTCAGCGGCTTTCCTGGCGCCCCTGACGGCATCACGAGTGCTCTCAGGCAAATCCAGCTGGCCGAGTAGACGCCCGATCGTGCTCCGACCTTGCCTGACCTCCGAGACCGAGGGATTGACCACCTGCTGGCCCTGGGAGCCGGGGACGAGATAGCCGCGTTCCTCGATATCGGCCTCAGCCCGCTCCACGTCACGAGCCTGCCCTGCCGCGAGGCTGAGGATCGTCTCCTCGCGCTCATCGAGCTCGACTCCGGGAGGCAGTCCGTCTCGAATCGCCTCGATCAGGTCGGTCTCAGGCTCAATCACTGGGAAAACCACGCCGATCCGCATCCGTTTTCTTTACACGGAAGCATCCGGCGGTCTTTTGAGCGGGCAGTTCTGGGGTGGCACCCTCCCCTACGTGGGCGGGGGGGGGATACTGGGGGTGGTGATGTCGGAGTTGGAGAGACGACTGATAAGAGGTCGATCCGCAGGGCCATCGTAGACGTATATTTTTTTTTTTTTTTTTTTTTTTTTTTTTTTTTTTTTTTTCCCCCCCCCCCCCCCCCCCCCCCCCCCCCCCCCCCAAAAAAAAAAAAAAAAAAAAAAAAAAAATAAATAAAATATTATTTGTTCCTCAACGCGACTCGTCGAGGCATTGGCTCGGCATTCAATGGATCCCGCGATCAGGTGGTATCCGTTGGAGGAGGGTCACTCTCGCGGCTTGTACTTGGTCGCGAAGCCGCCCTGAGGTCCCCGCAAGAGCGCTGGATGGAGACGTTCCCGGATAAGGAGGAGCTACCGACGGCGCGGGCTCACGGAACTCAGGGGCCACGAGGGAGAGACGTGTACGCCGACCGTGTACGAAGGGGTAGTCCCCTAAGCAGTCGGGGGAGCGCACGTAGAAGATCGAAAGGTGACGTCTACATCCACTACAAGGTGCGCAACGGCAAGGAATCGTCTACTATGGCTACGAGTGTACGCGAACCGCGCGCCCGACGCCCGGCCGCCGGGCTGTCGGAGTAGGCCAAGCATCAGCCAGTTGCAACTTCCTTGTCGGTAGTAGCGCCCGCGGGTTCGGGCTCCGTTATATATTCATGTTGGGAGCGGTCCTTCGGCAGGCACTCACAGTGCAAGGGGCCGCTCCCCTTTTCGCCATATCTCGTCGGTGGTTCTCGTCGCATATTTCGTTGTTTCCTCACAGGAGCGGTCCCGTGCCAACGGCAGCGACTAGCGGGGCCGCTCCGTTTTTCGGCACTGCCGTCACTTGATCTCGAAGGTCTTGATCTGGATCGGTCGGTTGCGCTTCTCCTCCCGGGCAGTCTCCGCTTCGATCTCCTCGATCCATCTGCTCTAGCTCCCGTTCCTTGCGGACCTCCTCGTCACGCTGGCGACCGAGCTCATCCCAGGTCGCTTCTTCACCGCTCGAAACTCCTCGTCCGAGTGACGGTGTCGAGGTCACGGACGCCGGTTTAGTCTCCCTCGCGCTCTTCCATGAGACGACCTTGGTGTCTCCATGCATCGGGACCGCGGTCAGGCTGATCTCGAACAGGTCGATGCCCTTCAGCAGACGCACGTCATCGCCCGCGTCCTCCTGGTCGGTCACCAGGTAGCCGAAGCTGACGCCGATCGAGTCGGACTTGACCAGCCGCCAGACCTCCCGCGCTGTCTCGGAACCGTCGAGGTCGAGGTGGGCCTCGGCGAGCAGGCCGTCCCTCGTCTCCTTCAGTGAGCGGGGATCGACCGTGCCGATCAGCCGCTCGGGCTCGCCGGTGTCGTGATTCCAGGCCAGAGGGAGCTGCTTGCCCGACTTGACCCATGCCGCGATCGTGGACTTGAAGGCGCCGCGTTGGATCACGTCCCCGCCGCGGTCCTTGGTGTAGGCGGCGACCAGCAGCACCGCCGTCCCCTTCTCGTCGACCGTCGGCGTGGCTGTGGCTTCAACCTGCTTGTGAGACAGCGGAGTCATGGTCCCCTTCCGTTGGTCGTTCATGGCGCAGTCGCGCCAGGTGTGGGCCGAGCAGCTCCTCGAGCTGGGCACCGCTGATCACCGGCACCCGGTACAACGCCTGACCCAGCAGGGCAGCAGGCGGCCTTGCACTCATGCCAGTCCAGCCAGGTGCGGGCGATGACGATCGCGGCCTCGTACTCGTGCTACAGAGGCCGAGGTGCTCGACCAGGACAGCCGCGTTGTGCTCGTCCTTGACTAGAGAGTCGCGGTCGGGGGGCCACGGTGGCGGCGGGTCCCCGCCGGCGATCGGTCCCATCAGTCAGGCGATCAGGCAGCCGTAGTCCGCCTCGGAGTGGCTGAAGTCGGCGGTCACCCGGCCGAGCTCGCCGATTTGCTCGTGGTCGACCCGGACCTCGGCGACGCCGTGACCTTGAATCAGTAGGCCGATGGCGTGGCCGCACTCGTGGGCGATCAGGTCGGCGTGGTCCCTCATTCCGGACCCCATCCCACCGGAAGTTTGAGGGTGGCTCGTACTGCTCTTCGAGCTTCCCCAGGCGCTCCGACTCCTCGCGGCGGCGCTGCTCGCGGGCGGCAGCCTTCTGCTCGCGCTTCCGGTCCTCCTCGAGCAGCCGTTCCTGCTCGGCGCCGACGGCCTTCAGGCCCATGGTTGCGAAGTCGATCACGTACTTCGGCTCGGGCGGCAGGTGGTCCTCGGGCCCGGCCTGGTCGCGATGCCGATCGCACCACCAGCGCGGTCAGCGACCGGGATCGGCTCGCCTTGCTCACCTTGCGGCCGGCGATGCAGTTCGGCTCTGCGCAGCCGCGGAACACGGCCGTGCTCGTCATCGTACGGCTCGCATCCTCAGCGTTCCGGTTCGCCGCCTCGAAGCGGCGGTGACCCTCCACGTCCTCGAGAGACTCGAGCCCGAACTCGGCTCGCTTCCGGTTCAGGAGCTCGGCGCCGACCGTCTGCACCCAGCGTCTCGACGTGGTCGAGCAGGTCGCCAAGCGTCTTGAACTGGTGGTCAGGAGAAGCTGGAAGGCGATGTCCCGGTCCTCGCCTTCGAGGGCCTGGTCGACGTGCGCCTCGATCGCCTCGCGGATCGTCTGGTCCCGGGACTGGAACGGGATCTTGATCTCCCAGGTCATGGGCGCTTCTCCGCCTTCAACGCCGAGGCCGGGATCCGCAAGGCGCCGCGGGGCCGCAGCCGGATTGCGGGAGGGGGCCCTCCTCGATCGCCCGATAGACCGACGCCTTGCTCACGTTCAACGGTGGCCCCCTCACTGCTCAGATACTTCCGGTTGTCCACGGCTGTTGCCACCTGCATTGTCCCGCGGCCAGCGGCGGAATTGGTACCCGCTTGGTACCCGCCAAGCTCCCTCTAGAAAGACGAAACCCCCGTATTAGCGGGGGCTTCGTGAGAGGCGCCTACCGGAATCGAACCGGTGTAAACGGCTTTGCAGGCCGCTGCGTAGCCACTCCGCCAAGGCGCCCGAGGGAGAGAGCCTAGCGGCGAGATCACTGCTGTCCGCAGACCTCGAAGCCGAATGCTCGGGCGCCATCCGTGGCCCTGCGCGCCGTCAGCCCCAGCCGGATCTGCTGCCGCCGGATCGCCTCGGCGTCGAGGTCGTCGTAGGCCGCGGCCCACGTGTCGATGACGTCTGCTTCGGTGCGGAGCAGCTCGAGTATCTCGTTCACCTCGCCGGCGTCGGCCGGCGGCGGGTCCAGGTCCCCGAGCTCAGAGATCTCCGCACGGCGATTGGCGCTCTCCTTCCGGAGCAGGTCCGCCACTTCGCGCGCCTGGGTCTTCGAGGTCAGGGGTCCCAGCTCCGCTGCCTGGCTCTCGAGATCCTCCCGGCGTGACTGGTGATTGCGGCAGATCGTGTCCGCCAACTCGACGAAATCCGGCTTCGACGACGGTTGCCCGTCGTTCGTCGCGACCTGCGTGGTCGTCTCCTTCGAGCCACCCCCGCAGCCGGCCACGACCATTGGGACGGCAAGGGCGAGCAGGGCGATCCGTCGCACGGGACCAAGCTAGCGGGCGCACCCGCCTCCTCGGCAATTACAGCTCGAGTGCGACGTCGGTCTGCGGCTTGGAGCAGCAGAGGAGGATGTGGCCATTCCCGGGCGGTTCGACCGGATCCGGGTCGTAGGTGACCTCGCCCGTGACGATCCCGGATTCGCAGTTGTGGCATACGCCCGTGCGGCAGGACCAGCGGACGGGGACATCACAGGCCTCGGCCAGTTCGAGGAGGCTCGCGAAGTCGTCGCTCCAACGGACGGAGAGATCGCTGCGGGCGAATTCGATCTTCGGACCGGTTCCGAGCTGGCCGGCCGGCGCATGCGGCTTCCGCGTCCCCTCCGCTGCGATGCCGGGCGTCAGGCTCGGTGCGGCCCCGAAGGGCTCGGTATGGATGCGAGAGGCGTCGAGTCCCAGCGCCGTCAGTCCCGCGCTGATGTCATCCATGAACCCCGCGGGGCCGCAGAGATACGCCTCCGCGTCCCGTGGGAGATTCAGGTCTCCGAGCAGCGCTGCAGAGAGTCGGCCCACGCGCTCGTAATCCCGGCCCTTTCGGTCGTTCGGACCGGGCCGACTGAAGCAGACGTGCGTACGCACGTCCCGGAGCGAGGCGAGGAGCTTCCGGGCTTCTGCACCGAAGCACTGATCGTTACCGCTGCGCGCGCCGTGCAACCACCAGACCTCACGCTCGGAATGATCCTCCGCCAAGGTGTGCAGCATGGCCATGACCGGCGTGGCGCCTATGCCGGCGCTGATCAACAGCACCGGGGCGCTCGTCCTGTCGAGGGTGAAGGTGCCCCGAGGAGCTGCAATCTCGAGCTGATCGCCGAGGCGGAGCCGCGTGTGCAGATAGCCGCTGGCGACCCCGTCGTGTTCACGCTTGACTGCGATGCGGTAGTGGCCGGCGCTGGGTGAGCCGCACAGGGAGTAGTTGCGAAGGATCGATCCCGAATCCTCGTCGGGCTCGATGCGCAACGTCAGGTATTGGCCCGGTTGGGCCGCCGGAAGCGGTGCGCCATCGGGGTCCTCAAGGCGAATGGAGATGACCGACTCGCCCTCGGTGTCGATTGCCACCACCTTCAGCAGGCGGAAGCCCGGCCAGGCCGGGGGTGGGCTCTGTGCTGCCAGGCCGGCGTTGCCCCCGCCGGCCTTCTCCTCGAGCAGGGCTTGGAACGAGCCCTTCCAGCCTTCGCTGAGGGCGGGGATACGAAGCGCGCGCTTGAGCTGCTGGCGCGGATGTCCCGGCAAGTAGAGGAGCGCGTCGATTTCCGCGACCGTCATCTCCTCCGGGCCAGTGGCGACCTTGGCGATCTCGTCTCCCGCCTCCACGTTGCCCTCCTGGAGAACCCGGAAGTAGAACCCGGGCCGGTGATGGGAGACCAGTAGCGCGGGGATCCGTGGGTCGTTCATCCGGATCCCGACGCGGTAGCAGGTGACCCGTGGCTGGGTGACCTCGAAGACGGCGCTGCCGATCCTGTAGCGATCGCCGATGCACACCTCGTCATCGGGCAGGCCGTCGACGGTGAAGTTCTCACCGAACTGGCCGTGGACGAAGTCGTCTCGACCGAGTTCGCGTTCCCAATAACGATAGGAGTCGATCTGGTAGACGAAGACCGCGCGATGCTCGCCGCCGTGCGCAGCGCGATCGCCCTGATCGTCCCCGTCGACGTTGATCCGCCGGACCATGCGCGGACCCTGCACGGGGTCCTTCCAGATCGCGGTCCGGACCGTCTTGCCCTTCCAGGTCACGTCCCGTGGCTGTCCCACGTTGACCGAGAGCAGTCGTCCCGTGCCCGCCATCGTGGGCGAAGACTACGCCTGGCATCGAGGCCGTCCCGGGCGAAGAAATCCCGCGAGGCATCCTTGCTCCCACGGGGCCTGCTACAGCGCGCCCAGTTCAAGCCCAGCGCCGCATCATTGACTCGCAGCAGTCGCGCGGGATATGGTCAGTCCCGAAGGAGCGAAGGATTCGACGGCTATTTGCGATCGGGGTAGCGATCCTAGTGCCGCTGTTTGTGGCCGGTAGTGCGAGCGGCGCGGTTGACCAGACTCACGAGTCGGTCCATCACGAGGTGGTCGTTGGCCACGACACGAACATCTGCGGCGACTCGGGCACGTTCACCTTCGACATCACCAACCACACGCACACCCTCGACAACGGCACGAGCCTCCTCTTCCACTTCACCGAGACCGTCAAGTACACCCTGGTGTTCGATGATCCGGCGCTTGGGACCTGGAGCGCGCACGGCGCCGAGACGACCCAAGACGTGGCCACCCCGGGCGGCGAGGTCTTCCACGAGATCTTCAACTCGCGTGAGGGACCCGTTCAGATCATCGAGCACTTGCAGTTCCACACCGATGCCGACGGCAATGTGCGGGTTGATCGCACGTTCGAGCGGCACGTCGGTTGCTGAAGCTGCGCGGCGCTGCGGATCCGGTCCTGGTAGACCACTCCTTCGGCCTCAGCCGAGGCCGATCTTCCGCTGGCGCCCGTAAAGCGCCCGGTGCCGCCGGTAATCGTGGTGGCCGTCGTGCCTGTGGAGTGCTGCTGTGCCTTCCGTACCCAGTCCGCCTTCCCTGCGACATCGCCTCGGCAGTATCTCGCTAGCAATCGCCCAATGAAATTTCCGCTTTCCATGCGGAGGAGCACTGAGACTCTCAGCGATCACGACGTCATCTCGCGTGAAGCGGCCGGCATCAGGGCCGCAGGTTCCGATGGGAAGTGAATAGCTGCTTTGGACGAGAAGCGGCTATCCGCTTTGTATGGAAAGCACCTTTAGCGGGATACTGCGCGGGCGATGTCCGGGCAGAACGTCGAGATCGTGCGCCACCTCTACGAGTCAGGGCTGTTCGATCGAGATCCCGAGGAGCTCCTGAAGCTCGCGACTCACGACATTGAGTACGTCAATCCTCCCTACGCGGTCGAACCGGGTGTGCGCCGCGGGCTCGTCCCCGTCGCCCAGGCCATGCGCCGCTTCGCCGAAGGCTGGGAGGAATCCCGCCACGAGCTCCGGGAGCTATACGACTGTGGGGACAATGTCGTCGCCGCCGTCAACTGGCACATACGCGGCCGGGGAAGCGAGCGGGCATTCGTCAACAAAGAGGCCCACACCTGGACCCTGCGCCAGGGCAGGATCGCTCGGTTCGAGTGGGGGCAGGATCTCGGGAAGGCGCTCGAGGTCGCGGGCGTCCCGCACTAGCGGTCGTTCTCAGCTCGCCAGAACCGACCGACGCGCGAAGCCGCTAGCTCGCCGTCTCGTCCCGAGGCCAGCAGAACACTTCAACTCGAATCCCGTCCGGATCGAAGGCGAAGAATGCGTAATAGCCAGGCTCGTCGCGATCCTCCTCGGGCGGGAAGTGAACGTTTGCGCCGCTTGCGAGGCAGCGTGCGTGCGCCTCATCAACCTCCTCTCGTCGGTCAACCTCGAAGGCGAAGTGCTCGATGCCGACGTTGTAGTAGCGGTGGGTGCCACCGTCGGCTGGACGCAGGCCGACACCGCCGTTACGGACTTCTTGTCGCACAAGGTAGACGACGTCCTCTGTGCCTCTGTAGGTCGGATACCTGACCTCCTCTGCCCATCCGAGCGGCCCGAGCAGGTCTAGGTAGAAGGCGAGCGAACGCTCAACGTCGGCGACGGCGAGATCGACGTGGTGGATGCCCTTTGCCGGCATGACTCCTCCCAGGGGTTGCGTTCGTTGGACCCTAATAGCTCGCCCAGCGCCCAGGTCCTCGAAGGGGGGCTTGGCGTCTCTCAGCCCGTGCTGGCGGGCGCCTCCGCGTGGAGGAGGTCCGCCGCACTGGGCAACCGCTCGCGGGATGCATCGACGAACAGGGGGGCGGCCAGCTCCGGCTTGAGTGGGCCGGGCGCCTGATCGTCGGCCGGTTCGAGCGCGTGGAGGAGCACTTCCACGAACGCGTCCGGCCTGTCGCACTGCAGGTAGTGGTTGGCATCGGGGATGAGGTAGAGGCGATTGCCGCGCCCCGTCAGCATCAGGTACTGATGCCAGACGTAGGCCGCCACGCGCGGCGGGGAGACCGTGTCGTAGACGCCCCAGATCAAGGTTCTCGGAAAGTCAGCCTCGGCGAGCGAGGACAGCCATTTCTCCTCGTCCTTCGACCGCTCGACGAGGTACTGAATCGTCTCGTGCAGGACCTCCACGCCGTCGGCATGGGCAAAGGTGACAGCGAGAGCCTCGACCTCGGGATCACCGGCCTTGCGCGGTGGGGTGAACGTGCTGGCGCCCATTGCCTCGGCCATCTGCTCCGGAGTCAGCGCGGCCAGCATCTCAGGCCCGGTGGAGGGGTCGAGAATGCGACGCTGGACTCCCGTCAGGTTCGACATCGGCAGGAAGATGTTGGCGTTCGAGAGGACCAGGTGCCCGAGTCGCACGGCTGACCGGCCCTCAGCGCAACGGGCGGCATGGATGAGCGCGACGCTGTCGCCGCGATCGTGTGCGACGACCACCGCGCTCTCGGCGCCGATCACCTCCGAGAGATAGTGCTCGACCAGCTCCGCGTCTCGCGCGAGGCTGTAGCCCCACCGCTGCGGCTTGTCTGAGAACCCATGTCCCGGGAAGTCCATTGCGCAGACGCGGAACCTCCCGCTGAGCTGGTTGGCGACCTCGTACCAGTCGATGCTGCTGGTGGGCCAGCCATGTATCAGCAGCAGCACCGGAGCGTCGGGATCGCCCATCTCAACGTGGAACACCTGAACCGGTGTCGCATCCTCCCCCGACGGTTGCCAAGAGAAATGACCACCACGACTCCGCCAATCTGCAGCTCGCTCACTGCTCATCATCCGACCTCCTGTCGACGGCCCCTCGGCGCCGATTCTCGATCCGCGCGGATGGCGGGTCAAGGGCAGACGCGTGGACTCAGAGGTTGCTTCCCATCCAGCCGCGGCACGCCGAATCGCTTAGCGATTCGAAGGGGAGAGATGTTCAGGCACATATCGAGGTCCCAGCGCATCCGCTTCCCCCGTTTTCGGCTTAGTTGCTTTCGCTGGTACTTCGTGGGTAGTTCTCGTGCCCTGTGTCCGGAAGCGCGAGGGCCGCAGCCCTAGTCCAGGTCGTCGATCTCGCCCTGGTATTGAGCAATGCCGCGGGCGAGGCCTTCGCCGATCGCAGCGGTGACGACACCGAGGGACTCGACGATTTGGTCGGCCCGAACGATTTGGCGTTGGAACTCCTCGTCGGTCTGTAGCGCGGCGATCTGCTCCTCGCTGCCGCGCAGCAGGGCGAAGCCTTGGAGGTCGCCGCCGTGGGGCGTCATGATTGCGACTTCGAAGTCCTCGATCGTGCCGTCGCCCTGGAGCCCTCCCCAGTACTCGACGCTCTCGTTGAATACCTGGAGGGAGCGCTTCTCGCGTCCGCGCACCACCTGACCCCACCCGATGAACAGTGCGGCATCAGCCATTTGGGCACTCCTTTAATCGGCCTGCCTTGGTCTCGTTTCCGACCCTACTCCGCGCAGGGGGCACGCGGCAAGTCCAACAGGACTAGCGCCGGTGCCTCGAGGGCCTGTAATCGGGGTCCTGGTCGCGGCGCTCGGTCACCTCGCGTGTAGGGATTCCTCACGCCCTGTCGCTGCTGAGAGCGGTTGCGCTCAGCCCGCGGCGGTGGAAGTCGCACCGCCCCCGGTACGTCGCCGGCCGACTACACCCCTTCTCGAGACAGAGCCTCACTGGCATATGTGCCCCCGATACCAGGCGTCCACGACCTGCTCGACGGATGGACCGTTGCCGGGCACCGTGTAGGCGCCAGGGCTATCCGGTGACGGGCACAGAGCAGGGGGTGGCTGGGCTGCTCGGCGCCCAGCACGACGTCGCCGAGGACCACGCCCGCGCCGCCGCTCCGGCTCCCGGCTAGGCCACCAGTGGTGGAGACCCATGGGGTGCGGCCACGGCGATAAGTCGCTCCATGAGCAGCTCCTTCCGCTGTTTCCTGTTGATTTCCGATTCGGACTTCCGGACGACCCTATGGGAAACGTCCGTTGCACACGCTGCGCCTTCTCGATCGCCTCGGTGAACCGGCGTTGGACTTCGGGGGTCGGAGCGGAGCGCGTTGGCGAGGCGGTTGCTGCAGGCCCACCGCTAGGGGTTCCATCATTGACCCAAGTCCGTGCAGAACACGGATGTCGACGTGGAGTGGGGTTGGCGAACCTCCCACAACCTCTTTCAGTAGAGACCACTTTCACTGAGGGAGCATGAGCGCCGCCGCGACGGGAAAGCAGATCAAGAAGAAGCGCGAAGTGACCAAACCGCTCCGGGTGGACGGCGCGGTGTCGATCCTCGATTACAACTTTCCCCCCTTCGGGGCGCACAACTGCATGAGCGGCGGGCCGGTCCCCTACTCCGCGACCCCGTGTCGCTATCCCGTCAGACCTTCGTACATCAAGAAGTCACTGCCGTTCTGCGCTGCGGACATCTAGAGATCCATCACGCCTAGCCCGCGAGATACTGCGTCAGCGATGTCGGAGGAGAACGTGGGGATCGTGCGCCGCGGCTATGAGCTGTACGCCGCGGGCGACCTTGAGGGCGTAGCGGCGCTGTTTTCCGACGAAGCCGAAGTGTCGGACACCGCCGGTCTCGGAACCTCGGAGCTGTCTCCGGGCACCCGCCGCGGGCCCGAAGGGTTCGTCCGGGTCATCGAGGAGGCGCGGGACGCCTTCGAGGACTTCCGCACCGAGCCCGAGGACTTCATCGACGCCGGCGAAGTCGTCATCGTGCCTGCTCGGATCTCCGGTCGGGGAAGGGCAAGCGGAGCGAAACAAGAGGTGCACCTTGTCCACCTGTGGGCGCTCCGGGACGGCAAAATCATCCGGGCCAGGATCTACCGGACCGTCAAGGAAGCCCTCGAAGCCGCCGGGCTGTCGGAGTAGGCGGATTGCCGGCCAATCCTCCTTACCTGCCGGGCCGTATGACCCGAAGCGGGCGCCTGCACCGACGGAGGAAGGCGCCCTCTCAGCCGTTCCCAATCGAAGGAGTGGTCATGCGCAAATTGATTCTGGTCGCGTTCGCCGCACTGGTGATCGCCGCGTTCGCGGCGGGCCCGGCAAGTGCCGCCCGGAACCCCAGTGGCACGGGCCAGCCCGGCGCCGAGTGCGGCGCTGCCGGAGCCACCTCGGAGCCCCACGGGTTCTTCACCGCCGGCTTCGCGAACGCGGAGGAGCATTACGCCGGAAGTGAGGGAACGCCCTCGGCGGCGAATGGCAGCTCTCACGCCGTCTCGCAGTACGACGTCGCCTGCTTCCAGGTGACCAGCAACCACTAGGTTGAACGGGTCGGGATGGGCCGGGCTCTGTGGTCCGGTCCATCCCCGTGCTTCCATTCTCTGAGGGAGGCCCGGACTCATCAGACCTCGAAGGTCTTGATCCGATCAGCCGCTCTAGCTGCCGTTCCTTGCGGGCCTCGGTGGTCTCTCTCACGTCAAAGTCCGACGGCCTGTCGCTCTCCCTCGGCTATCGCTGACCCTCGCTCCTAGCACTAGATCGGTGACCAGGGGAATCGAGCGGGCTCGAGGACAACGGCTGGCTCGGGGCCTGCCCCTACAGAAGGGGTGGACAGCACGACCATCGACCGCGACTGAGGTGTCCGTGTGGACGAGGACCCGAGTCTCAAACGCGCCCAGGTGCAGCTTTACCGCGTATGGCCTTACGGCCATTCGACTCGTCTGCCCTGCTCTTTCGGAGCACTGCGACGGGGCCAGCCGGCTACCAGTTCGGTTCGGAAGGGAAGCTTCTAGGCGAGGCCACAGCCCAACCGATGTCGAGTACCCGTTCGAGAAGGTTCGTCCGCATCTCAAGTCCTTAGGGTCCAGGCGGAGGCCAACCGCAGACGCCATTGGCTACCGCTCGGCAACGCCTCCCATACCCGGCGCACGATCTCAACGCTCCGACATCGCTCACTCCGGCAGTCCTGCGGCTTTGAACCCTGCCTCCCGATCAAGGAAGAGGGTCACCCTGACGACGCAACCACCTTCGAGTTCGTATAGCTGGGCGGACCGCAACTCAACCGGCGCACGACTCTCCTTACCGGTTCCCGACAAGTGTGTGAGTACGAGGACCCGGTCATCGGGAGCGTCGATGATTCGTTCGTACGTCGTCTCAAAGTCATCGAACTCATCGATCCAAGTCCGTGTGAACTGGACGAAACCCTCTCGCCCGGCGACGTCACCGAGTCCCGCCGCCCCGACCCCTCCTCTCGTACCCCCTCGCCATTCGAGGTTCGAGGCAATGAGTCCCTGGGCAACGCACTCATCGAATCCGGCACCCGGCTCGCCCGATGGGGGGATTGACCTCTCGGCAATCTCGGTCACTCGCCGCACGATCTCCACGTTCTCGTGCGACATCGCTACTCCCGCAGCCCGGCGGCTTCGAGGGCGTCGGCCTTCGTCCGATGCACTTCCAATCGGGTCACCTTCCCGTTCTGGAGGGTGATCAGGTGGACAAACGAGAATTCAACCGGGAGTCCGGTGTGCCTAGCGCGTCCGCCGAATCGATAGGGAACGACCAGGTAGTCCCCGTAGTCGATGAACTCCGTCGCCTCCAGCCAGCCCTCGCTGAACGCCTCCATCTGATTCCCGATGAACGCGAGCACGCCATCCCATCCCTTGTGCGGGCGGGGGGAGCTATCCGGGAGCACCCCCGCGGGTTCGAAGACGACATTCCGATCCCAGTACTCCTCCAGGATCGGTCGAAAGATCGACGGGTCGCCCGCTCGATATGCCTCGTTCAGGACTGCATAGCCGCGGCGGGCGTTCTCGACGTTCTCCTCCGACATCGCCTACTCCGACAGGCCGGCGGCTTCGAGGGCGTCCTCGCGTTCCCTGTACTCGTGGACCGAGACGATCCGTCCTTCCCGAACCAGAAAGACGTTCCACTCCCGCATCTCGACTTCGGCGGAGCTTCCCTTTCCGCGTCCCCGGTGAATCAATCCGGCCACCACCTTGTCGCCGGCGTCGAGGAACTCGAATGGCTCGGTACGGAAGTCATCCATGGCCTCTTGAACGTCCGCGATCAGCCTATTCACTCCCTCTACGCCGTGAACGACCTCCTGTCCAGGGTCTTCGACGGCGCTATGCCATTCGATATCCGGTCCGTAGACGGACGCGTCGGCTTCTCCAGTCCGAGCGAAGTACTCGTAGCCCCGTCGAACGAGATCGACGTTCTCCTCCGACATCGCCTACTCCTACAGCCCGGCGGCTTCGAGGGCAGCCGCTCCATCGTCGCCGAAGTACTTGAACTCGACCGGCTTCCCGTCGCGGAACGTCCACAGATTCCAGACGTGAGCCTCAACCTCGACTCCGCTTCCCTTCCCCCGAGCGCTCGTGCGGATGAACGCGAGCACCTTGTCGTCCGCCTCGCGCAGCTCCTGCGGTTCCCATACGGGCCAGCCGTCCCACAGTTCGCGCGACTGGCTCACGAAAAACCCAATCGCCTCGTCGCGACCTCGCAGGACGAACGGGTCCACGAGTCGGCGCGAGAAGTCAACTGCGAACTCAGGAGCGGCCAGGTCGTGGAGCGTGTCCACATCCCCTTGGCTGAGCGCGGCGTAGGCGCGTTTCACAAGCTCGACGTTCTCCTCCGACATCGCCTACTCCTGCAGGCCGGCGGCTTCGAGGGCTTCGTCGAGGTCGTTATAGGTGGCGACGTACACCAACTTTCCGTCACGGATCCGCCATACCCAGCCCGAACGAACCGGGCCAGGAAGCTCGATCCCATCTCGGCCAATGAAACTCACCTTCTGGCGCGTTACGACGACGTCCTCCCCGACGTCGATGAACTCGCTGACCTCCATGCTCACGCTCTCCCAGGCGTCGGTGAAGATCCGCCAGGCCCGCTTGACCTCCTCTGGTCCCCGATGGACCCCGCGCCACTCACCAAGGTTCATCGAGTTGTCGAGAACAAAGCCAGGATCGGCGTCCTTCAGGGCGTCATCCCAGTCCCCTCGGCTCCACGCCTCGACGGCGGAGCGGATCATCTCAACGTTCTCCTGCGACATCGCCTACTCCTGCAGCCCGGCGGTTTCGAGGGCTGCTTCCTCGGTCGGGAAGCCCTGCCAGCGGATCACCTTGCCGTCCCGAAAGCTCCAGAGCGAGAACGTCCGCATATCGACCTCCACGCCGCTTCGCTTTCCCGTCGCCTTGTTGCGCTCGACTGTCATGACCCGATCCCCAAGGTCTTCGACCCGCTCGATCTCAAGCTCGTAGTCCGCCCACTCCGCCCGCCAGTCGACCACCCACTGAAGGACTCCCTGGTGACCGTGATAGGTCTGTCCGCCAGGCATCGTCGCGGGGGCTACATAGACGACGTCCTCCGCAAGCAGATCGACCGTAGAAGGGTCGCCTCGAAGCCAGCCATCGATAACGGCTCGCACGACCTCCACGTTCTCCTCCGACATCGCCCACGCAGTATCTCTCGGACGGGTGCTGCTTTCGTCCAAAGCAGCTACTCCGACAGCCCGGCGTCCTCCAGGGCGCGCCCATGGTCTGCGTAGATGCGCCATCGAACACAACGGTCGTTGGCAAACCGCATCACCCAGGTGAACGGCTGCGCGATAGGGACCCCGCTTGCAGAACCCCGTCCAGATTGCCGGACGACGAGCATGATCACGTCGCCAAGGTCACGTGTGCGAGCTCCTCAAGGCAGCCCGCGAGTTTAAGGCCGAGGTAGAGCGCAAGGCCGAGCTGGAGCGCAAGCGCAACCGGCCGATCAAGATCCGGACCTTCGAGATTGAGTGACTCCTGGCCTACTCCGACAGCCCGACGCGCTTCGAGGGCTTCCTGCGTTTCCTGATAAAGGCAAATGCGGGTGATCAAGCCACCGTGAACCTCGAAGGCGAAGGTGGTCCGAGCGACGGTTTCGATGCCGTCCCGCCCCCGCACATGAGCGGTGTTGGGCACGACGACCCAGTCACCCGACTCGATGAAGCGCTCCGGCTGAATATCGATCTCCTCGAACGTTTCAAGGAAGTTCTCGTAGAAGCTGCAGGACTCGCTCGCGTCCCTGATAGACGCGGGCCTCCAGCCCCAGGGAAGCGGACCAGTCCAGCTCGATGTCGGGATGGCCCAGTTCCCGCATCGTCTCGTAGTCGCGCTGGCGATACGCGACGATGGCGCGCTTCACGATCTCGACGTTCTCCTCCGACATCGCCTACTCCGACAGCCCGGCGGCTTCGAGCCTCAACTGCTCTGCTCCTCCGCACGCTCGGTCGTCAGCACCAGCGCGAGCAGCACTTGCCGGATGTCGTCCTCGGGCATCGATTTGAGCGAAGCCGCCACAGCCTGTGGTCCGTCCGTGCGCATCTGTTCGCGCAGTCGGGCGAAGACAGCCAGCGAGTCCTGTATCGCTCGTGCGATCCGTTCCTCTTGGTCAGTCACATCTGTTCCCCGCGCTTCATCTTGGATGGGCCGCGAGCTACTCCGACAGCCCGGCGGCTTCGAGGGCCAACACCCTGTTCCCGTAGTCCTTGAGGTGAACGATCAATCCTGCTCGGATCGTCGCGACGATCGCGAACGGAATGTCGTCCTCGATCCCGCTTTCCCTGCCGTGAATGTGGAAGGTGCCCAATGCCAGGACCCTGTCGCCGAGATCCCGGATTTCCCCGTAGTCCATCCCCCGCATCTCCAAGGTCTCGAACGCGTCGGCCATGAACTCCCTGATCCCCTCGCGCCCGCTGTAGTTCCCCTCGACACCGGCGAGGTGAGGCTCGAACTCGATCGCAGGATCCGCGCACCCGACAAGCCCCTCGACATCTTCCGCTGCGAACGCGTCGGTAGCGCGCCGCACCAGCTCGACGTTCTCCTCCGACATCGCCTTCTCCGACACCCCGGCAGCTTCGAGGGCTCCACGCCCTCCGCGTCAGACTACGAGGCAGTTCTCCTCACCAAATTGAGGTGCGGCCACGACCCCAGCTCTGCTGATCGCCTGCGTGAACCCCTCGTGCGCAGCATCGCCCGCAGACTCGAAGACGACCTGCTGACCATCGACCGTGCAGATCCACTGCGTTCGCCCTCCCGCTCCAGCCGGAACTGCGAGTGCAACCGTCAGAGCACCGGCCGCGACCATTCCTTTGAGCCCTCGCTGCATCTGATTCCTCCTCCGCTCGGACATCGCCAAATCAGTATCCCGCGGCGGAGGGAGGGTGCCAAGCCAAGCTTCCTAGCTCGAAAGACCGCCGGATGGCTCACTGTACAAAAAGTCCCCCCCCATGGAGGGTGAAAATTGATGGATCGTGAAGAGATGATCGAAATCCTCGAGGGGATTGCTCGCGACCCGGACGTGAACGCGACCGCCAGATGCACGGCGATCCGCACCTTGCTCGAGTTTCCGGTGCCGCCGGCGTACGACAATGAGTTCGCCGACCTGTACCCGGACGAGTTCACGCTCCGCCGCAAGGGCCGCGCCAACAACGGCTGACAGTTGAGCGACGAGCGCCGGGAGCGCACTTTCACCCTTCACTTGCCGAGTGGTCGCATCCTCGACGGCACTCCCGAGCCTCCGGTCGAAGAAATCCCCGACGAGGAGTGGCGCCGTCTCGGCCAGCTCGATTCCCTGACGGGTCCCCAGGTCGACTACTCGCAAGCGAGCCCCCGGCGCCCTCTGGGGGAGTTCCTATGGCCACGCTGAGCCCGGCCCCTGACGCAAGCTCCTTAGTCGGTGACTAGGTCCACCAGCTTGACCACGCCGTAGACGGCTCCCGCAACAAGTGAGAGCGCGAGCGCCTTGCCGGTGACCCCGCCGACGCCCTGGACCCGCACAGTCTTGAGCGATTCCCTTCTGGTCACCACGAGCGAATTGACCTCACCGAGCTACCCGCAGCTTGCGCCCCTGGCTGGTGCGGTACGTGGCCGCACTGCGCTTCAGGCGCTCACGGAAGCGGTCGAGATTTCGGGCTTCTGCCTCCTCAATCCGACGGGCCTCGTCCCTGCGCATCCTTACTTGTCGCACCTCGGGATTCCCTTCCTTGCATCAACTGGAAACGTTGTGTAGCTCTGTCTTTCCAACTGGAAAAGCTGACGAAACGTCCGCCGGAATCCGTTTGTTGGAAATAGCGACCGCGATTGACCGCCGGGGCCCGCCGGCGACTGAAGACGCGAACGGCTCCCGAAGGGGCCGCTCACGTCCCTGCAGGGACCGTCCCGACACGTCCCCTAAAGGGACTGTCCCTCCCCTTGCCTGACAGCACCGATTTACCCGGACTGACTGCGGAATGAACTCGTGATTTTTGAGGCAGGCGAGGTGATAGACCGCCGGCTCCCAGTCAGGGCTTTTGGCCAGGCTCTCGCTCCCGAACCGATGCTCAGGCGAGGTGGACTAAGCGGTCCGATCTCCTGCTGCCGGTTCGGGAGCGCCCGTGAATGGGTAGCGATAGAGGAGTGGAGTCGGGATCAGAGGAGCGCTGCGAGCGGTGCGGAAGCGTCACGGGAGTCTTCATCCTGCACCACTCCAGCGGAACCTCCCGCTCGGTGTGTGAGGAATGCGATGCCCTTGCCCAAGACGTTGACCCAGTCTTCTGGCGATGGTTCCACTACGAAGGCCGCTTTAAGCCGGAGGGCCTCGCTGCCGAGCAATAAAGGCCGCCGGTCTTGACCAAGCAAGCGCTCTAGACCGGCGGGTCATCTCCGAGGCGGCACCCTTTCCATGCAAAGCGGCTACCCATCACAGTGACGCGGGGCGCCGCCGTCGTGTCGGCAGCGGCGACGCCCCTGGCGGCCGCGCCGCACGCTAGCTGGCGCCGCCCCGCATATACGTGTGATTCTCAGCAGCGCCGATTCTCATCCAAAGCGCCGATTTCCATTTCGTGCGGAAGCGGGTGCTGCACTGCACGGTGCTCTGGGCGGGGGTGGCGCTTAGGTCAGGAACTCGATCAGCCCACGGACGATCAGCAGCACACCTAGTCCCGCTGCGACGTAGATACCTGCCCTGAGGCCGTTCTTGCTAAGCCAGGCCCTGAAGCGCTGCACCTCCACCACGGTCCGCTCCGGGGCGAACACGTAGCCGATCAACGGGATCTCGAGCAGGATCAGAAGCATGACGTTGAAGCCGAGGATGACCAGGATGGTCGGGATGGTCCCGTAGTTCAGGTTGTCCAGCTCGTGAAGCGCTGCGAGGTAGGCGACACCGGGGAGGGTGAGTGCCATGCCGACCAAAAAGGTGACACGGGCTGAGCCCCTGCCCAGGACCCGCTCGACCTTGGATGGGCCTTTCTCAACCCCCACCTTCTCCTTCTTCTTCCGCTCTCGCCTCTGCTCCATACGCTCGCTCCTGAGCACGTATGCGACCACCAGCAAGATCAGCCCGAGCGCGACATCCATGGCTGGACTGATGCTGTTCTGACTCGTGCTGGTCGCGCCCGACTGATGCACCGCGAAGACGATTACGAAGCCGATGGTGAGGCTGACGAGCAGGCCGCCCAACAGGTATCCGAGCAGGAGGCGCTTCGGGCTCGGCAGGAAGAGCATCACCGTCACAGCGGCGAGCAGCGTGGCGTTCGCTGCGGCGATCAGCGAGTAAACGAAGATGTCGCCCATTGAGGCTTCAGCGCTTTCTGAGCTTCAGCGCTGGCGCTGCCGGCATCGGCACGTCGCTCTCCCCATCGTGGGAACTTACCGCAGGCGCCGACACCCGCCGTGTCGCCTCCAGCGCCTGGCGCACTCCACGGGAATCACGCAGCATCCACTCAAAGCGCCCCTTTCCATGCAACGCGGCACTTTCAGTGTGAGCAGCTCGCAGCCGAGAACTTCAAGACCGGGTGCAGCTCAATCGCGTTCGGCGCGATTCCCGTCTGGCCGTGCGGGATGTCGAAGAAGCCGACCCCTGTGATGTTCGCGGTACCACCGAGGTGCGTGGGCGGCGATGACCACCGAGACGATCGGACGGCAGGCATCGAGCAGGGGGACGATCGACGGGGTCGGTCACGGCGGCAGGGTGGTCGTCGATGTGGGTGAGTGCGACCTCTGCGCGGAGCTGTTCTCCGGGGAGCCGGTGGTCGGGAGCGATCCGCTACCGCCCTACGCACCCCGGCTGCTCTTGTGTGGCGGCGGCGGCCTGATTCGGAGTAGGGGATATGGACCTTCTCGCGTTGACTTCCCCTTCACGCGGTATAGGGTCGATCTGAACGTGCCAAGCTCGCTAAAGGGAGGTACGTACAGATGAAACGCTTCTGTTCGACCGTCGTCGTTATCGCGGTAGCCCTAGTGCTCCTCGCTGCCATTCCCGCATCCGCTGCCAACGGAGGAAACCCCGCCGCGGGCAGCTGTGGACTCGGGAAGTCGGTTGCCCATGAGGCCATCGCCGACCAGACCGGGCCGGGAGCTTCCGAGGCGGCTACGTTCCCGCCTTCCGAGGCCGGTTGCACCGGGTAAGGGCTACACCGCCGCGGCCTGAGCCGTCCACCGAGGAGGCTAGTCTGCTCTCACCCTAGAAGGTGACCGTGCAGAGTGCTGCATTGGTCTGAATCGATCTCACTGTTGATGTAGCGGCGGCTCCGGAGCTCCAACCCTCCGGGGGCACCGGCGATCGAGGCGTCCGGGGTGCGCACGCCGGCACGGATCTACGACCTGCGCTCGACGTTCGCCTCGCGCGCGCTGGCGGCCGGGGTGTCGGTGTTCCAGCTCGCGCGGATCATGGGGACCTCGGTGCGGATGATCGAGCGCCACTACGGGGCCCTGCTCGACGGCTCCGGGGCCGAGATCGCGAGTCGGCTCGACGCGCTCGACCAAGAGCGCCAGCCCGCCACGGCCGACGAACGCGGCTAGGTAAGGATTCTCTCGTCCTCTAGTAGTAGTGGCGCCGACCGGCCACCCCGCGGCCAATCGCGCCCAATATCCAAAAGATCGCGCCTAGGACGACCAAGATGCCACCGATTGTCCAAAGGATGACGCTGTTGAAGATTGCCGCGAGGATCAAGCAGATGATGCCGACGGTGATCAACGTGTACCTCCCATGCTCGGGGTAGTCGTCAGCATCGGGACTCTATCCGCCGCCCTGCGATAGCACTGGGACGTTTGGGCCACACCGGGCCAGAGCGCCAGGAGCACCGAGGCCGGATTTGGCTCTGCGATGGGAAGCGGCTGAAGGGATTCGAACCCTCGACCTTCTGCATGGCAAGCAGACGCTCTAGCCAACTGAGCTACAGCCGCGCGCGGCGAAGAAGTATAGGCGGGCAGTACCGGCGCGACCCATGCCCACTTTTAGGTATGGTCGCGCCGCTTTGGGGTAACTACACGGAAGGGGTATGCACACACATGCATCGCAACGTTCTGACCGCACTGCTCGGCGCGGTCGCGGCAGCGGTCCTTCTCATCGCACCTTCGGTCGCCTCGGCGTGGGCTCCGGCCGACCAGGCGACCATCCACCCGGGTGTCCAGGTATTCACGGAGGGCGCGCAGTGCACGGCGAACTTCGTCTACCAGGATGCCTCCAACGTCTACCTGGGGCAGGCGGCCCACTGCTCCGGCACGGGCGCGGCCACGGACACCGACGGCTGCGATTCGGGTTCGTTGCCGATCGGCACGCCGGTGGACGTCACGGGCGCTGACCATCCGGGAACGCTCGTCTACAGCAGCTGGCTCACCATGCAGTCCAAGGGTGAGTCCGACGCGGACACCTGCGCCTTCAACGACCTCGCCCTGATCAAGATCGATCCGGCTGATCTCGGGAAGGTGAATCCGTCGGTGCCGCAGTTCGGTGGACCCACCGGGCTCGGCTCCTGGGGCGACACCGGTTCGACCGTGTACTCGTACGGCAACTCCGAGCTTCGCGGCGGCGTCACCGCGCTCAGCCCGAAGCAGGGACTCGTCGTCCAGGGCACGGCCAGCGGCTGGAGCCACGACGTCTACACCCTGACGCCGGGGATCCCCGGCGACTCGGGAAGCGGATTCATGGATGCGAACGGCGGAGCGATCGGCGTGCTCAGCACGGTCGCGCTCGCTCCGCTCGCCGGCTCCAACGGCGTCGGCGACCTGCCCATGGAGCTCGCCTACATGCGGGCCAACGACTCAGCGTTCTCCGGCGTCGATCTCGTTCCGGGAACCGAGGCGTTCGACGGCAATCTCGTCGGAGCCGTCCTCAAGGGCGTCGGTGCGAAGGCGCGAGGTCTGTAAACAGCGAGTAGGACACCCACCGAGGTCTGGAAGAGGCCGGGCTCCGAGGGCCCGGCCTTCTTCTTGCCTAGTTCCCGGCGGCCTCGAGGTCGGCGAGCTCGTCCGCAGTGAGCTGGAGCTCGGCAGCCGCGAGGTTCTCCTCGAGGTGCTCGACGGATGAGGTACCTGGGATCGGCACGATCGCTGCGGAGTACGCCAACAGCCAGGCGAGCGCGACCTGCCCCGGAGTCGCGTCGTGTTCTGATGCGATCCGGTCGAGTGGGCCGCTCGGCTCGGCGAGCTCGCCCATCGCGAGCGGCGCCCACGGGAAGAAGGCGAGCCCGAGCTCCTCGCAACGTTCCAGCACGTCCTGCGAATGACGGTCGGTGAGGTTGAACCGGTTCTGGACCGAGACCACCTCGACGATCTGGCGAGCGGTCTCGAGCTGCTCGACGGTGACGTTGGAGACACCGATGTGGCGGATCTTGCCCTCGTCCTGGAGCTCCTTGAGCGCCGCAATCGAGCGCTCGTAGGGCACCTTGGAATCGGGGCTGTGGTGCTGGTAGAGCTCGATCGTGTCCAGTCGCAGGCGCCGGAGCGAGCCCTCGCAGGCTTCCCGAAGGTGCTCGGGACGCCCGTCGCGGGGCCACTGGCCCGGGCCGGTGCGAACGAGCCCACCTTTGGTGGCGATCAGCAGGTCCTCCGGGTAGGGGTAGAGGGCTTCGGCGATCAGCTCCTCGCTGACGTGCGGACCGTAGGAGTCGGCCGTGTCGATCAGATTGACCCCGAGTTCCACTGCTCGCCGCAGGACGGCGATGGCCTCGTCGTGATCAGCGGGCGGCCCCCAGATGCCCGGACCGGTGATCCGCATCGCCCCGAAACCGAGCCGGCGAACCCGGTGGTCGCCGATCTCGATCGTGCCGACCTTGTCGTCAGTGATGCTCGTCATGCCGCTGCGTCCAATGCATCATTCAACAACTCGTCGGCCCGCTCGTTGTCGCCGCGCTTGACGTGGCGGATCGACCAGGAGCCGAGACCCTCGAGCGCGTTCACCACCTGCTCCCGGAGCGGCCGCAGGTGGGCCTGTTTCACCTTCCAATTCCCACGGACCTGCTCGACGATCAGCAGCGAGTCCGCGACGAGCTCGACCTCGTCGGCCTCCAGCTCCTTGGCGAGCTCGATGCCGAGCAGCAGCGCCCGGTACTCGGCCACGTTGTTGGTCGCCTCTCCGATCGTCTCGGCCCGCTCCGCCAGCTCCTCACCGGAGGCGTCGGTGACGACGGCGGCGACCGCCGCGGGCCCCGGATTCCCTCTGGAGCCCCCGTCGACGTTGACGACGACCTTCAGGCCCGGACTTCCTCCTCGGAGCGAGCCTCCGAGATCACCTTCTGGGCGAGGTGCGAGGGGATCTCCTCGTGCCGTGCGAATTCCATCGTGTAGTCGCCGCGCCCGCCGGTGATCTGGCGCAGGTCGCGGGCGTAGTCGAGCACCTCGGCCATGGGGACCTCAGCCTTGATCTCGGTGGCCGAGCCCTTCGCCTCCATGCCGAGCGGCCGGCCGCGGCGGGAGTTGAGGTCCCCGACTACGTCCCCGACGACGTCCTCTGGCACGGAGACGGTGAGCTGCATGATCGGCTCGAGCAGGACCGGGTCGGCCTGCTCCATGGCGTCCTTGAAGGCCATCGAGCCGGCGACCTTGAAGGCGTTCTCCGAGGAGTCCACCCGGTGATACTGGCCGTCGTAGAGACGGACCTGCAGGTCCTTGACCGGATACCCGGCGAGCGTGCCGTGCTGCATCGCCTCGGCGACTCCCTTCTCGACCGCTGGGATGAATCCCTTGGGGATGGCGCCACCCTTGATCTCATCGATGAACTCGAAGCCGCTGCCGGTCTCGCCGGGCGCGATCTCGAGGTGGCAGTCACCGAACTGGCCGCGTCCGCCGGTCTGCTTCTTGTAGCGGCCGTGCGCCTTCGCCGACTTGCGGATCGCCTCGAGGTAGGGGACCCGCGGCGGGTGCAGCTCGATCTCGGCTCCGAAGCGGTCCTTCATCCGGTCCACGATCACCTCGACGTGGATCTGGGTCAGGCCGGCGATGATCTGCTCGCCGGTCTGCTGGTCTCGGTGGACGTCGAGGGTCGGGTCCTCCTCTTCGAGGCGGCGGATCGCGCTGGCCGATTTGTCCTCGTCGCCCTTCGTCTTCGGTTCGAAGGCGAAGGCCATGACCGGGGCGGGCAGGTCGAGCGGCGGGAACGAGATCTTGGTGTCCTTCTCCGCGAGCACATCGCCGGCCCTGGTCTCCTTGAGCTTGGCGACGGCGCCGATGTCCCCCGCGCCCAGCTCGTCCGCCTGCTCGTGCTCCTTGCCACCCGGGATCAGGATCTGGCCGATCCGCTCCTTTGCCCGGCGGCTCACGTTGGTGACCTGGGAATCCCCCTTGATGACACCGGAGAAGACGCGGAAGAGATTCAGCCGGCCGGCATAGGGGTCGGCGAGCGTCTTGAAGACGTAGGCAACCAGCTCGCCGTCCTCGTCGGGGCTGATCTCGATTTCCTCACCCTCCTCATCCAGCGCCGTCATCGCGCCCCGCATCGCCGGAGAGGGCAGGTCCTCGACCAGAGCCTCCAGCAGCCTCGTGGTGCCGAGGTTCTTGGTCGCCACACCGCAGGTGACGGGGAAGATCCTGCCGTCGGTGACCCCCCGCTTGAGCACCGTGACGATCTCGTCGTGGTCGATCTCTTCGCCCTCGAGGTAGCGCTCCATGAGCTCGTCGGAGTTCTCCGCCACCTCGTCCATCAGCTTCTCCCGGTACTCCTGCGCCTGCGCAGCCAGGTCCTCGGGAATGTCCTGGGGCTCGGGAGCACCTCTCCCCTCTCCCTGCGCGATGAAGGCCTTCATATCGATCAGGTCGATGACCCCACGGACCTCGTGCTCGGACCCGATCGGGATCTCCGTGGCGACGACGTGGTTGCCGAAGGCCTTTTGCAGCGACTCGAGCGCCCGGAAGAAGTCAGCCCGCTCGCGGTCGAGCATGTTGACGAAGACCAGGCGTGCCAGACCCTCCCTGTCGGCGCGCTGCCAGAGGCGGTCGGTGTGGACCTCCACGCCCATCACCCCATTGACGACGACGACCGCGGCGTCGGCCACCCGCAGCGAGGCGATGGTGTCGGCGATGAAGCTCGGGTCGCCCGGCGTGTCGATCAGGTTGATCTTGCGGCCGTCGTGTTCGAAGGACGAGACGGTCGCGCCGATCGACATCTCGCGCGCCTGCTCGTCCGATTCGTAGTCCGAGGTGGTGGTCCCGTCCTCGACGCTCCCGAGCCGGTTGACGACCCCGGCCTCGAACAGCAGCGCCTCGTGCAGCGAAGTCTTGCCGCTGCCGCGGTGGCCGATCAGCGCGACGTTCCGGATCCGGTCGGCGGCCTTGTGGGACATGGGGCCAGCACCCTATAAGGGCGGGCCTGGGTTGCCAAGCGGGCGCGCTAGCCGGTGGTCTTCAGCTTCGATCGGAGGCGCAGCACGGCCTTGGAGTGAAGCTGGGAGACGCGAGACTCCGTGACGCCGAGAACCTCGCCGATCTCACGCAGTGTGAGGTTCTCGAAGTAGTAGAGCGCGACGACCAGGGTCTCGCGCTCGGGCAGGTCCTGGATCGCCTCCGAGAGCCGGTCCTTGACCTCGCTCGTGTCGAGCGCAGCCTGGGGGTCCGGAGCGCTCTCGTCCTCGATGGTGTCGAGCAGGGAGACCTTGTCGCCGGAGGAGTCCGGCGTCATCCAGAGCTCCTCCAGGGCGAGGATCGAGGAATTCGAGATCTGCAGGAGCGCCTCCTGGAGGTCCTCCTCGGACATACCGAGCCGTTCTGCCAGCTCGGCGTCGGTCGGGGCCCGGCCGAGCTCGTGCTCGAGCTTCGAGTTCGCCTCCTCGATGTCGCGCGCGCGCGAGCGGACAGAGCGTGGCACCCAGTCGAGCGAGCGCAGCTCATCGATGATCGCCCCGCGGATGCGCTGCATGGCGAAGGTCTCGAAGCGGATCTGCCGCCTCGGGTCGAAGCGCTCCATCGCCTCGATCAGGCCGATCATCCCGTAGGAGATCAGGTCGGCCTGATCGACGTGCGAGGGCAGGCGGGCGCCGGTCCGGCCGGCCACGAACTTGACCAGGGGCGAATAGGCGACGACCAGTCGCTCGCGGGCGCTGCCATCTCCCCCCTCCTTGTAGCGGCGCCAGAGCTCCCTTAGCTCGAACGCCTTTACCTCCGCTTCCATAGGCCTTTCACCTGGATCCGGCGACCACGTCCTCAAGCGCGAGGATGACTGCGAGCGTACTGGCTTTGCAACCAGGAAGGCTCAACTTGGGTGTAAACCTGCGTCGTGGACAGATTCGAATGCCCGAGCAGCTCCTGGATGGTGCGCAGGTCCGCCCCGCCCTCGAGCAGATGGGTCGCGAACGAGTGGCGCAGGGCGTGCGGGGACACTCCTCCGGCGATTGCTGCCTCGCGCACCCACCGCTGCAGGCGACGGCGCACGTCCGAGGGATGCAGGCGCCGGCCGCTCTTCGAGACGAGTAGGGCTTCCTCGGCGTCGCGGCCGACGAGCGCCGGGCGTGCCCGGTCGAGGTAGCGGCTGAGAGCCGCCTGCGCGGGCTCGCCCATCGGCACGAGGCGGGTCTTCCCGCCCTTCCCCTCGATCCGCAGTCGCTCGCCTTCGAAGTCCGAGGCATCGAGGTTGAGGTTGACGACCTCCTCCGCACGTAGACCGCACGAGTAGGCGAGCTCGAGCATCGCCCGATCGCGCATCTCGAGCGGCGTCCGGGTCGGAATCCGATCGAGCAGCGTCTGCATCTCCTCACGGCTGAGCACACGCGGGAGCTTGCGGTCTCGCTTCGGCGTCGCGACCAGGTCGGCCGGGTTGGCGTTCACCTCGCCGGCACGCAGCAGGGCCGCGTAGAAAGCGCGGATCGCCGCCAGCTTGCGGGCGACGCCGGCCTTCGAGATCCCCCTGTCGGACAGCTGCGAAGCGAAGCGGCGAAGGTCGCGATGGCGGAGAGCCTCGGGGTCCTTGCGGGAACCACTCGCCCACTCGGCGAGCTGGCCAACGTCGTTCGAGTAGGCGCGCCGGGTCGACTCCGCGGCGGACCGGACGGCGAGGTCCCGGTCGAAGATCCCCAGTGCCTTGCGCCAGGGTTCGCTCAGAGCAGGCTCTTGCGTCGCCTCGCGCATGTACATAACTTCGCCGCGAGGCGCCTGGACCCTGCGCTACAGGATGTAGATCGGGTCCCCGACCTCGACCCTGTCGTACAGGTCGATCACGTCGGGGATCGCCATCCGGACGCAGCCGTGGGAGAACGCGTGGCCGAGCGAGGAGACCTCGTCGGTGCCGTGAATGCCCGCGCCGTTGAAGATCCCGATCCAGCGAGCCTTGAGCGGATCCGCCGGTCCCGGTGGGATCACCTGCCCGGCTAGGCTCCCTGCCCAGGCGGAGTTGGGGACGTGCCAGGACGGGTCGACCTGCTTGTCCTGTGCGTGGTAGAGGCCGGCCGGGGTCTCGAGCCCCTGCTGGCCCACCGCGACGGTGTACGACCTCTCCAGCTTGAGGTGGTGGAAGAACCTGAGCGTGAAGGTGCTGCGATTGATGACGATGTAGCGCGCGTACGCCTGCGACAGGTCCTTGGTGGTGACGTCCGGCTTGGTCTGCTTGACGACCGGATGGATCGCCTGATCGCGACCGGGTGACTGGGCCGCCGCATAGATCGCCTCCGTCGTCGGCCCCTTCTCCACGGCGAGCCCCGCCTCACCCGCGTTCTTCTGAAGCTTCGTGCCGCCGTCGCTCGGCACCACCGACGCGTCGGACGGGTCCTGGTCGACCCGTTCCGCGAGCTGATTGACGAAGTCCTTGACCGCCCCCTTGTCGTACTTCACGCGAGGGGTGAGGTTCGCGTTCACGTCGCCGCCGCTTGCGTAGCGAGAGACCCGGTCCAGGATGTTGCCCTCGCGGCTGCGGTCGATGGCCTCCTGGACCATGCCGTCGATGTCGGCGGTCTCATGCAGCTGATCGGCGCTCAGCGTGTAGGTCTTGCCGCCGTAGGTGACCACGACCGGCTGCTTGAGGGGCGCAACGACCTGGCGCTTGATGACCTTGCGCGCGGAGTCGGCGTCGCGGCCCCCGACGTCGACACCGCCGATCTCGACCCCCGGCGCGATCTGGTCCTTCTGCGCGTCGTCGTACGCCCAGACGCCGACGGCCAGCAGCAGGCCGAGGGTGATCAGCGCCACCACGGCGATCGCGACCTTGTGTGATCTGTTCAGCCTCGCGCGCAACTCATGCCTCTCGGACGGCTTTCCCCTGCCGCAGAATCTTACGGGCCCCGTCCCCCTGAACCTCCTTCGAGGGGGTTTCGCAACCGCCTTTGCGGGGGATTTGGCCCGCCCGCGGGCCTCACCTTAGGATGCCCCACGCGATGTCGCCGACCGTCTCCCGGACCTGATGAGAACGAAGGATCAGGTCCGTCGCGACGTCTGGAAGGCGATGGACCGCGAGGGAGTTTCCCGGTTCCCGGGTGCCGAGGGCAGGATCCCCAACTTCGCGGGCGCGAAGCTGGCGGCCGAGAAGCTCGCCGGCCACCGTCTCTGGCGACGGGCTCAGGTGCTCAAGGTCAATCCCGACTCGCCGCAGACCCACGTTCGCCGGATCGCCCTCGAGGAGGGGAAGACGCTGATCATGGCCGTGCCGCGCCTCCGCGACGTCCACCCCTTTCGGCTGCTCGAGCCCCGCAAGCTCTCGGCCAAGCAGCTTCGCGAGGCCGCCACGATCAAGGGCGCGATGCGTCACGGCAGGGTGGTCGCAGACGAGGACCTTCCCGAGATCGACTTCGTCCTCTGCGGGTCCGTTGCCGTCAACCTGAGCGGCGCCCGGGTCGGCAAGGGCGGCGGCTTCTCCGATCTCGAATACGGCCTCCTGATCGAGGCGGGAAAGATCGACGACCACACCACGGTCGCGACCACCGTGCACCCGATCCAGATCCTGCGCGAGCACCTGCAGACAACCGCGCACGACCTGCCCGTGGACCTGATCGCCACCCCCCGCGCGGTGATCGAGGTCGAGCGCCAGTATCCGCGTCCGCGCGGGATCCTCTGGGACCACCTGCAGCCGCCCCAGATCCGCGAGATCCCCATCCTCGAGCGGATGGGATATGCCTGAAACCGGCCTCCCACCGTGAGGTTCCTGGTCATCAGTAGATCGATCGAGTCGGGAGGCTCGTCGAGACGGGCGGCGACGGGAGGCTTGACCGGCCCCCGTCGCGGTACGTTTCGCGTGTGAGCAGCACGACCGCGGAAGGGCCAGTCCGCGACGAGCTCCGGCGGATTGCCTCGGACACCGCCTACGCGGTGCGTCTCGCGGCGGGGCGGGTCGAGCTGCCGCCGGCGACGCCGCCGGCCGGGCCGGACCCCTACGGCAACCCAGACCCCGAGTGGCTGCGAATCGATTGGCGCGAGCACCTGCAGCAGGTCGACGTCGTCGGCGCGCGGGTCAACTACGTCGAGATGGGAGAGGGAGCCCCGCTGATCTTCATCCACGGCCTTTCCGGCTGCTGGCAGAACTGGCTCGAGAACATCCCCCACTTCGCCCGCACTCACCGGGTCGTCGCGCTCGACCTGCCTGGTTTCGGGGCGAGCCCCATGCCGCCGTGGGAGATCACGATCCCCGCGTACGGGCGGTTCGTGCGTGACTTCTGTGAACGGCTCGGAGTCGACCGCTGCTCGATCGTCGGCAATTCGATGGGCGGCTTCATCGCGAGCGAGGTCGCGATCACCGAGCCCGAGCGGATCGACGATCTGACTCTCGTCTCGGCCGCCGGCATCACCTGGGCCCGTGCCCGCCGCGAGCCCGCGGAGATGGTCGCTCGTGTGGGCCGCGCCGCCGCGCCGCTTCTGCTGCGCTTCGAGCTTTCCGCGATCCGCAGGCAGAAGATCCGCGACCGAGCATTCCGCGGGGTCTTCTACGACCCGAACGGCCTGCGGCGGGAGCTCCTTTGGGAGAACGTGGTTCCCGCCTTCCATAGCCCGGGCTACTTCGATGCGATGAGGAACCTCGTCGGCTACGACATCCGCGACCGGCTCGAGGAGATCGGAGTGCGGACGCTGATCGTGTGGGGCCGGAACGACCATGTGGTGCCGGTGCCGGCGGCCCTCGCCTACCAGAAGCGGATCGGGGACAACGCCGAGCTGGTCATCTTCGACCACTGCGGCCACGTCCCGCAGCTCGAGCGGCCCGTGCGCTTCAACCGGCTGCTCGACCGGTTCCTCGCGACAGCGGGCGAGCTCTCGTAGGCAGGGGCGCCCGGTGCGACTTGGCCGCCTGTCTAGGCTCTCTGCGTGGCCTCGAACCCTTCCCCAATCCTTTCCCCGGCCCAGCTGGAGCTGATCGCTGGGCTGGGCGAGGAGCGGACGGCCGTGGCCGGCGAGTTCCTGTATCGGGTCGGAGACAAGCGCTACCCGTTCATGGCGATCCTCGAGGGCGAGGCGAAGATCGAGGACGCGTCCGGTCGCGAGATCGTGCGGCACGGGCCCTCGGGATTCCTCGGCGAGCTCAACCTTATGACCGGCCAGAGCGTGTTCGTGAATGCCGTTGCGACGACCCCGATGCGGTACATCGCGGTCGACCGCGAGGAGCTGCGATCGCTGCTCTTCGACGAGCCCGACCTGGCCGACCTCCTGCTATCCACCTTCGTCGCTCGGCGCGAGCTGCTGCAACAGGAGGAGGGGATCGGAGTCGACGTCGTCGGCCCCCGGTCCTCCGAGCGAACGCGTGGGATCGTCGAGTGGCTGAGAAGCGCCCGGATCCCCTACCGCTGGCGCGATCCCGAGCGCCAGGAGCAGGCGGATGACACCGAGGCCGCGAACATCGTCCAGTCGCTCGGCGCGTCGGCGCTTCCACTCGTCCGCCTGCCCGGCGGCCCAGAGCTGCGCGGGCCGACGAACGGCGAGCTCTCACGCGCCCTCGGTATCGGCCTGGAGCTCGCCGATCGCGAGGAGGTCGACCTGCTGATCGTGGGAGGCGGGCCCGCCGGGCTCGGGGCCGCCGTCTACGGTGCTTCGGAAGGGCTCAACGTCCTGGTCCTCGAGCGAACCGTGCTCGGCGGCCAGGCCGGGTTCTCGCGGAGGATCGAGAATTACCTCGGGTTCCCGGGCGGCATCGGGGGGAGCGAGCTGACCAGCCGCGCCGTTACACAGGCTCGCAAGTTCGGCGCGCGCACGGCGACCCCCTACATCGCAGTTGCGATGGAGCCGGACGGCGAGGGCCACACCGTGCGAGTCGAGGATGGGAACGAGATCACCGCCCGCGCGGTCGTCCTCGCCTGCGGGGCGCAGTACCGGCGCCTGCCCGTTGGTCGGCTCTCAGAGTTCGAGGGGATCAGCGTCTTCTACGCGGCCGGCCCGCCGGAGGCAAGACGGTGCGGTGGGAGTCGCGTCGGCGTCGTCGGGGGTGGCAACTCCGCCGCCCAGGCCGCGATCTGGCTGACCCGCGGAGGCGCGCTCGTGACCCTGCTCCATCGCCGCGCCGACCTGCGCGAGACCATGTCCGACTACTTGATCCGGGACCTCGACCGCTTCGGCGTTCAGGTGCGCGACCGCAGCGAGATCGCCGAGCTGCACGGCAGCGATGGCGAGCTCGAGGCAGTGACCATGACCGACGGCGAACGTTTTCCGTTCACGAACCTCTTTCTCTTCCTAGGCGCCGACCCCCACACCGACTGGCTCGGCGACTCGGTCGCCCGCGATGAGCACGGTTTCGTCCTGACCGGGAGCCAGGTCGGGGCCGAGCGGCTGCTCGAGACGAGTGTCCCGGGCATCTACGCGGTCGGCGACGTCCGCTCCGGCTCCATCAAGCGGGTCGCCACGGCGGTCGGAGAAGGAGCGATGGTCGTGCCCTTCGTGCACGAGCGGCTCGGTACGCCGCTGCCCGGTAGGACGGAGCCGGTCGCCGAACCCGCGGGGGCAGCCCCAACTAAGAAGTGACGGCGCCCTCGGAGGCCGAGGAGACGGCGGCCGCGTACTTCGCCATGACGCCCCGCCTGTAGCTCGGCGCGGGCGCCTGGTAGGCCTCGACCCGCCGGGCGATCTCCCCGTCGGACAGGTCGACGTCCAGGCGGCGAGCATCGATGTCGATCGTGATCTGGTCGCCGTCCTCGACGGCGGCGATCGGACCGCCGCGAGTCGCCTCGGGGGCGACGTGCCCGGCCATCAGGCCGTGGGTGGCGCCCGAGAAGCGGCCGTCGGTGAGCAGCGCGACCTGGTCGCCGATCCCCTCCCCGACCAGCGCCGCCGTCACCTGGAGCATCTCGCGCATCCCGGGACCCCCGGAGGGGCCTTCGTTGCGGATCACGACCACGTCGCCGGGCTTGATCCCCTGCTTCTCGACCACGGCGAAGCACTCCTCCTCGGATCCGAAGACCCGCGCGGGGCCGGTGTGCTCGCGGCGCTCCTCGCCGGCGACCTTGACCACACAGCCCTCCGGCGCGAGGTTGCCGCGGAGGATCACCAGGCCGCCGGTGGGCTTGAGCGGATCGGCGAGGGGGCGGACGACCTCCTGACCGGGGGTCTCCTGGGCCGCGTCGGCTTCGTCGCCGATCGTCCCGCCGCTCACGGTGATCGCGTCGCGGCGGAGCACGCCCGCCTCGTCCAGGCGCTTTGCGAGGACCGGGACTCCTCCCGCCTCGAAGAGATCCTTGGCGACGAAGCGTCCTCCCGGCTTCAGGTCACCGAGCAGCGGCGTACGTTCGGAGATCCGATCGAAATCGTCGATGGTGAGCTCGATCCCCGCCTCGTTCGCCACGGCCAACAGGTGGAGAACTCCGTTGGTCGAGCCACCCGACATGCAGACGGTGGCGATCGCGTTCTCGAGGGAGTCCTTGGTGATGATCTGGCTCGGCCGCAGGTCGTCGGCCAGGAGCTTCATGACCAGCTCGCCCGACTCGCGTGCCACGCCCTCGCGGGCGCCCGCGACGGCGGGCACCATGCTCGAGCCCATCGGGCTGATGCCCATCACCTCGAACGCGGAGGCCATCGTGTTCGCGGTGAACTGCGCACCGCACGCGCCGGCGCCGGGGCTCGCGCAGCCCTCGAGCTCGTAGAGGTCGTCGTCCGACATCTCGCCGGTGGCGTGCTTGCCGATCGCCTCGAAGACGTCCTGGATCGTCACGTCCTTGCCGCGCCAGCGGCCCGGCAGGATGGAACCGCCGTAGAGCATCAGCGAGGGGATGTCGAGGCGGGTGAGCGCCATCACGCAGCCCGGGATCGTCTTGTCGCAGCCGGAGAGCGCGATCACGGCATCGAACTGGTAGCCGCGGGCGGTCAGCTCGATGGAGTCCGCGATCACCTCGCGGCTGACCAAGGAGGTCTTCATTCCCTGCGTGCCCATCGTGATGCCGTCGGAGATCGCGATCGTGTTGAACTCCAGCGGCGTCCCACCCGCCGCGCGGACGCCCTCCTTGACGTGCTCGGAGAGGCCGCGCAGATGGAAGTTGCAGGGCATCGCCTCGATCCAGGTGTTGGCGACGCCGACGGTCGGACGGCTGAGGTCGTCGTCGTCGAAGCCGATGCCCTTCATGTAGGCGCGGGCGAAGGCGCGCTCTGGGCCGTCGAAAACCTGGCTCGAACGGGGGCGAGGCGCCCCATTCGTCTTCGCCGCTTCCTTCGCCGGCGTGCTCATGCGCTCGCCTTCCACGCCCGGAGCGCCGCCACGTCCCGGCGAACCATCGCCGGGTCGAGCTGCCGCCCGAGGGGATGGACGTTCGCGGTGCGCAGCGTGTGCCCCTCGTCCATCCGGAGGGCCAGCCACTTGGCGAGAACGTCGTCAGCGTCCGGCAGTCGCTCCCCCATCTCGGGGTCGGAACCGTCGAGGAAGCGCACGCAGTACTCGGAGAGCAGCTCGCCGCTGCGCGCGTCGTAACCGACGATCGGCCGATGCGGGTAGATCAGGTAGCCGTACTCGCCGCCATCGTGCTCAAACGAGAGGAAACCGAGCCGCTCATACATCTCGAGCGCCTCCTCCCCGGCGGTCGTCCGCAGCAGCTCCCGCGCCCGTTCCTCCGCCCGGCGCTCCACCGCCGGATCCCTCACGTACCCGGTGGGCATCTCAGCCTCCGGCCGCCTGAGGGAAGAAGATGACTCGCTCCGCGCCCCGGGGAATCTCGGAGAAATCACGGACCATGGTCGCCTCACGCTGACCGGCCGGGCCCTCATGCGGGACGGCAGCCCACATTCCCATGTCCAGCTGGCGGCGGAACTCTTCCACCAGGCGCTCCTCGTCCTCGGCCACGTCCGGATCGCCTTCCGCGAGCAGCACATCGCCCTTCCCCGGAGTCATGCGAAGCAGCTTCATGCGTCGATTATGCCTGCCGACCCACCTGGGGAGCCGGCTTGACCGTTCCCAGCACGTCAACGGGTCCCGCCCCGGACCCCAGATCGCGCAGGCCGCCGGCCACGGCCTCCGAGGCGATCTGGCGGGCCGTCCGCGCTGCGTCGAGCGGGGTGTCGCCGAGCGCCAATCGGGCGGCGAGGGCCGAGGAGTGGGTGCACCCCGAGCCGTGGGAGGCGCCGTCCTCGTGCCTCGGCCCCTCGATCAGCTCCAATCGATCGCCGTCGAAGTAGCGATCTGCGCCGTCCTCGGTGTGGCCGCCGGTGACGACCGCAACCTCCGGCCCGAGCGATCGGACCGCCTGGGCGAGCTCCTCGGGTGCTGCTTCGTCGAGCCCGGTCAGCTCACGTGCCTCCGGGAGGTTCGGGGTCACCACCGCTGCGAGCGGCAGGATCCGCTCGATCAGGGCACGCCTCGCCTCGGGCTTCAGCAGCACGGCGCCGCTCTCGGCGACCATCACGGGGTCCACGACGACCGGAGCGTCCCCGACCATCTCGAGAGCCTCGGCGACGGCGTCGATCGTCGGCTCGTCGAAGAGCATCCCGATCTTGATCGCGTCGACGCCCATGTCCTCCACTACGACGCGAACCTGATCCAGGATGAACTGCCGCGGCAGCGTCTCGACTGAGACCACCTCGTGGGTGTTCTGCGCGGTGAGCGCGACGATTGCGGAGGTGCCGTGCACGCCCACGCGGGCGAACGCCTTCAGGTCCGCCTGAATCCCGGCGCCGCCGCCGGAGTCCGAGGTCGCGATGGTCATCGCGACCGGAGTCGTCCGCTCACTCTTCACGACACAAAGGCTAGATGGGACCATCCGTGACACTCTCGGGCACGTAGGTCAAACGATGACCCCGTCCGACACACCGCAGACCACCAGCCGAGGGCCGGACGGTGGTCCGAACGTCGGCGCCGGGGTAACGCCGTTCCAGACCGACGCCGAGGCGACGATCCGGCTTGCGGTGACCGCCGAGGAGCTCGGCTTCGCCAGCTTCGGCACCGCGGAGGGCTGGACTCACGACGCGGTCGTGCTGCTCACGCAGATCGCGGAGGCCACCTCGCGAATCGGGCTCGCCTCCGCCGTGCTCCCGGTCTGGAGCCGCACACCGGCAGCCATCGCGATGGCCGCCGCGAGCCTGCAGCGGGCGTCCGATGGCCGTTTTGCCCTCGGGCTCGGCGCCAGCAGCCCTCCGCTCGTCGAGGGCCTGCACGGGCGCACTTGGGAGCAACCGGTCGAGCGGATGCGCACCACGCTCATCTCGGTCCGCTCGCTGCTCGCGGGAGATCGCCTGCCGCTCGAGCGGGAGGGCGTCAGGCCGCTGCGGCTGGGGACGACGCCCGACCCTCCCGTGCCGATTCTGCTCGCGGCTCTTGCCCCCGCCTCGGTGCGCCTCGCCGGGGAGCTGGCCGATGGCTGGCTGCCCTTCCTCTGGGCCCGCTCGCGACTCTCCGACGGCCGGGCGCTGCTGGCCGAGGGCGAGGATCGTGCCGAGGGTCGGTCCGGGACGAGGATCGCGGCCAGTGTCCCGCTCGCGGTCGGCGAGGATGAGGAGGCGGCCAGGCAGATCGCCGCCGGTTGGCTACTCGCCTATCTGACGCGCATGGGGCCCCTGTATCCGAGGATGCTCCGCGAGCAGTTCGGATTCGCCGACGCGGTCACTGCCCTGCTCGACGCCAACGATGGCGGCGGGTCGCCGCGGCTGCCCGCGGCGGCCGAGGCACTGGCGCGAGAGGTGACGCTGATGGGCACCTACGACGAAACGCCGGACGCCGTCCGGGCCTGGCTCGAGTCGGGAGCGGATGAGATCGACCTCGTGCTGCCCCTCGGTCTGCCCGAGGAGCAGCTCCGGGAGATGCTCGAGGCGGCCGCGCCGGCGGCGGTCAGCCCGGATCGGGGGGCCGGAGCGGCGTCCGCTCGTAGCGGCCGGACGAGTCCGTCCGAACGTACCCGGTCAGCTCCAGCCTGACGAGTGCACCCGCCAGGATCTCCGGCTCGATCTGCGACGCGCGGGCGAGCGCGTCGGCGCTGCTCGCCCCGCGCTCGATCCAGTCGAGGATCGACGAGATCTCCGGCTCGAGGGCCGGACCGGCCCGCGCCTGGAGCAGCCCGTCCGCGCCGGGTCCGAGCAGGGCATCGAGAACGTCCTGACCACCCCGGATCAGCTGCGCTCCATCGCGAAGCAGGCCGTTCGTGCCGGCCGCGAGCGAGGCACCGACGCGGCCGGGCACGGCGCCCACCTCCCTGTTCAGGTCCTCCGCCATGCCGGCGGTGATCAGCGATCCCGAGCGCTCGCGGGCCTCCACCACGATCGTCATCGCGGCCAGCGCCGCCATGATGCGGTTGCGGGCCGGGAAGGTCCAGCGGCGAGCCGGGGTCCCGGGCGGCAGCTCGGCGATCACTACGCCACGCTCCACGATCTCCTCGTAGAGCCGTCTCGAGCGCGGCGGGTAGGCGATGTCGACGCCGTTCCCCAGCACCGCCACAGTGCGGCCCCCGGCCTCCAGGGCTCCCTCGTGCACGGCAGAGTCGATCCCCATCGCCATCCCGCTCACCACGGCCAGTCCCGCCGAGGCAAGCTCCCGCGCCAACGTCCTCGCCATCTCGAGCCCGTACCGGCTGGGGCGCCGTGAGCCGACAACGGTGACCGTGTCGCCGAGGTCGAGATCCGCGAGCAGCGCGGGGGCACCGCGGCCGAAGAGGGCGGGCGGGGCGTCACCGAGATCGCCGAGGGCATCCGGGTGGGCGTCGTCGTGGCGACAGGTCGCCCAGGCGCCCGACTTCGTCACGGCGGCCTCCATCTCCTCCGGCTCGCGCGACTCGGCTCGCGCGACGAACCCGGGGGCATCCGAGCGCGCCATGGCCCGCGCGAGCTCGACATCGGGCAGCGCGAGGATCTCGCGCGCCCGGTTTCCCGCAGCGTTGTCGACCGCCGTGTCGATGTGGCCGGCGAGCGAACCGACGAGCCACGCTCGGCGCAGGCACGCTGTGCAGGCCCACGGCCGGCGCCCGCTCACCGCTCAGGCCGCCTGCGCCGGTCGATCGCCTCGCTGACATGGTTCTGTCTGACCCTCTCCTCCCCGGCGAGATCGGCGATCGTCCGCGCCAGCCGCAGGCAGCGGTCCCAGCCGCGGGCGCTCAGCCCGAGCTGGCGGTGGGCACGCTCCAGCAGGCGCCGGGACGGCGCATCCAGCTCGCAGTCGCGGCGCAGCTCAGCTGGCGTCATCTCGCAGTTCGTGCGCCCCGAACCGAGGCGACTCTCCTGCGCGTCCCTCGCCCTGCTGACGCGGTCGCGAACAGCAGCCGAGCGCTCCGAGTCCTCCTCGATCAGCTCCTCGGCCGGCGGTGGGTCGACGCTGAGCGTGATGTCGATGCGATCAGCGAGCGCCCCGCTGAGCTTCGCCAGGTAGCGGGTGACGGCCGCCGGGTGGCACTCGCAGTCCCCCGACTCCGGTCCGTTTCCGCAGGGACACGGGTTGGACGCAGCAACGAGCATGAAGCGGCATGGGAGCGACACCGTGCCAGACGTCCGCGTGACCGTGACCGCGCCGTCCTCGAGTGGCACCCGAAGCGCCTCGAGTGCATCCCGCCGGAACTCGCCGAGCTCATCGAGGAAGAGGACGCCGCGGTGGGCGCGGGTCACCTCCCCCGGCCTGGGCGGCGTCCCGCCGCCGACGAGCGCCCGCCCCGAGACGGTGTGATGGGGCGCCCGGAACGGGCGACGGAGCCTGGGACCGCCGTTCTCGCCGCAGATGCCCGCGATCCGGGTCACCTCGATCACTTCATCCGCACTCAGGGGCGGCAGCAGGGACGGAAGTCGCTGCAGGGCCAGCGTCTTCCCGCCGCCCGGCGGGCCGATCAGGAGCAGGCTGTGCGCACCGGCCGCCGCGATCTCAAGGCAGCGGCGCAGAACCGGGTGGCCGCGGAGGTCCGAGAGGTCGGGAAGCTCATCGCCGGGCTCGGTCACCGGCTCGTTCGGGGCGGCCGGCTCGATCGTCCCCTCCGCGAGCTCGGTCAGCTGATTGACGTGCTCGACCGGCATCACCTCGATCCCGGCCACCAGCGCGGCCTGGCTCACGTCCTGGGGCGCGACCGCCACGCCGCGCAGCCCGAGCCCCCGGGCTCCTTCCGCCATCGCGAGGGCTCCCGGCGCCGGCCTGATCGCGCCGTCGAGGGCGAGCTCGCCCGCCATCGCGTAGTTGTCGACCGCGGCGCGGGGAAGCTGACCGGTCGCGGCCAGGATCGCCGCGGCGATCGTCAGATCGAATCCCGGCCCGGCCTTGCGGACGTCGGCGGGAGCGAGGTTCACCGTGATCCGGTGGTCCGGGTACCTGAAGCCGGAGTTCCGAAGAGCGGACCGCACCCGCTCGCGTGACTCGCGCACGGCGGCATCGGGGAGGCCGACGATCGTGAACGAAGGGAGCCCGGCGCCGATGTCGACCTCGACGTAGACCGGCTCGGCGTCCACGCCGACGAGGGCGAAGGTACGTGCCAGAGCGAACACCGGGCGACCGTAGGACGTGCCGAGGCGCACCCGGCGCGCGCATCGTCACGATGGCGTCACGGAGCCGTTGCGATCTCGGAGCGCCCCGGACGAACGGCCGCGGCAGCTTCAGAAGGCGTGACCTTCGCGAGGCAACGGCTGGGGCGCGCCGCCGAGCGGCTCGTCGCCACCGGGCTCGAGAGACGGGGCTGGCGGATCGTCGGGCGGAACGTCCGCCTCCCCTCGGGCGAGCTCGACATCGTGGCGCTCGACGGCACCACGCTGGTGTTCGTGGAGGTGAAGGCGGGGCGGGCGGGCTCGGCACACGGCCCCGAGCGACCCGCGCACGCGGTGGGCCGTCGCAAACAGCTCAAGCTCAGGCGCCTCGCCCGGGAGTGGATCTCCGAGCGGCGCGGCCCTTCAGGCGTCCTCGGCTACCGCTTCGACGTCGTCGGGGTCAGCTTCGGCCCGGATGGCGTCCCGGATGTCGATCACATCCGCCAGGCCTTCTGACTCGTCGTCTGCGGGCAGGCCGTCCAGACCGAGCTGGGAGTAGGCGACCGAGGCGAACGACCGGCGGTGAAGCGGGCAGATGCCGTGCTCGCGGATCGCGTCGCGGTGCTCCGGGGTCGAATACCCGACGTTGCCCTCGAAGCTCCACTCGGGGTACAGCTCAGCGACCCGGCGCATGTAGCGGTCGCGGGTCACCTTGGCGATGACCGAGGCGGCGGCGATGGCCGCGCTTCTCGCATCGCCGTCGATCACGGGCATGTGCTCCAGCTCGCAGCGCGGCAGGCGAAAGCCGTCGACCAGCCGCGTGGCCTCGTCCCGGGCGACCGCGTGCATGCAGTCGGTGAGCGCGGCGATGTTCGAGACGTGCAGTCCGTTGGCGTCGATCACCCTGGGCGAGCGAACCGCCACCGACACACACCTCGCCGCGCGGATCACGTGCGGATAGAGGGTCTCGCGTTCCTCGAGCGACTTCTGCTTGGAGTCGTCGAGGCGCGCCAGGGCGAGCCGCTCGGAGCGTCCGATCCGCTCGAGGTCGATCAGCACTCCCGCGGCCAGCAGCGGCCCTGCCAGCGAGCCGCGTCCGGCCTCGTCGACGCCAGCCACGAAACGGCGGCCGAAGGAGCGATCGAAGCGGAAGAGGCGGGCCGCGGTGCGCCTCTTGCGGCGCTTCCCGGAGGAGCTAGAAGATCCCGATCCGGTCGGGGGGCCAGTAGGTGGCGAAGGCCTTTCCGATGATCCAGTCTCGGGGGACGGGACCCCAGAAACGGCTGTCGTCGCTCGAGCCACGGTTGTCGCCCATCATGAAGTAATGGTCGGGCGGGATGGTGATGGTTTGCGGCAAATTGCAAGCTCCTCCTGGCGTGCAGGGGGTGATGAAGTCCTCCTGAGCGACCTTCCCGTTGACCACGGGATGACCGTTCTGGACGCTCAACGTGTCCCCCGGCAGGGCAACCACCCGCTTGATGAAGTTGACGTTCGACTTCTCGGGGGTGGGCTGGTCGCAGGCCGCGCCGCTCGAGCCGCCGGCGCCAGTCCGGGGATCACCGCACTCGCCGCCGGCGCCGCCCTCGGCGCCCTGAGGCGGGTGAAAGACCACGATGTCGCCGATCTTGGGGTCCGTGAAGTGGTAGATGAAGCGGTTCACAAGGACCCGCTGCCCGACGTCGAGGGTGGGCTCCATCGACTCCGAGGGGATCTGGTACGGCTTGACGATGAAGGCCTGGATGCCGAGCGCCAGGCCGAGCGCGAGCGCGACGATGATGACGAGCTCGATGAGCGCGCCCTGGGTGCTCTGCGGTCGCGGGATTCTCAGTCTTCTGCCTCGTCGGCGGAGGCGTCCGCCTTCGGCTTGCCCTCAGGCTCGGACTCCGCCTCCGCCGTATCCCCAGCATCTGTGCCCGCCTGCTCGTCTTCGGCGGGCTGCTCCTCGGCCGTGGTCTCTTCACCGTCGGTGCTCTCGCCCTCAGGGGGCTCGACGACCTCCGCCTCGGCCTCGCTCACGGCGACGCCCTCGGCGTCAACAGCCTCGGTGTCCTCCTGCGCCACGACCATCTCCTCCTCGATGCCCCAGCGCCGCTCGGCGACCCTGGCGCTCTTGCCCACCTTGTCGCGCAGGTAATAGAGCTTGGCCCGCCGGACGTCACCGCGGGCCGCGACCTCGAGCTTCTCGATCTTGGGCGAGTGCAGCGGGAACGTCCGCTCCACACCGACACCGAAGGACTGCTTGCGCACGGTGAAGCTCTCCCGCGCCCCGCTGCCCTGGCGCTTGATCACGATGCCCTCGAAGACCTGGGTGCGCCGGCGATTCCCCTCGACGACCTGGAAGTGAACGCGGACGCGATCGCCGGCGGCGAACCTGGGACGCTGCTTGATAGATCGCTTCTCGAGGTCTTCGATGACAGTGCTCATGGCGGCGGTGATGGTCGGGGCTTGGCTTGAGCGACGCCTAAACGGCGCGCGGAGCGGAGGCTCAAAAAATGCGCGTGGCCATGGGCCTCGCGCAGCGACGCGAAATCCTAGCGGTGATGGGACCCCGGTGTTCGTGGCGGCCGTGCATCTTGGTTCGCTCGCCGGCGTGATTGCTCCTGCCGCCAGTCCCGCACGCGGGCGTGATCGCCCGAGAGCAGCACCTCGGGGACACCCCAACCTCGATACGCCGGAGGGCGCGTGTAGTGCGGGTACTCCGGCGCCCCCCCGAGAGCGGCGCTGTAGGACTCCTCCACCGCGCTGTCGGCGTCGCCGAGGGCGCCGGGCAGCTTGCGCAAGACCGCGTCCGAGATCACCATCGCCGGCAACTCGCCCCCTGCGAGCACGTAGCGGCCGATCGAGATCGTCTCGTCGGCGAGATGCTCCACCACCCGCTCGTCGAAGCCCTCGTAGCGGCCGCAGAGGAACGCGATGTGGGTCTCCTCGGCGAGCTCGGCCGCCAGCCCCTCGTCGAACAGGCGGCCGGCTGGAGCGAGGGCGATCTTCCGGACCCGGTCGCGATCGGGGCCGTAGGCGGCCTCCAGGGCCGCATCGACTACGTCGACCCGCATCACCATCCCGGCGCCTCCCCCGTACGGCGCGTCATCCACCTGCCCCGCGTTCAGCGGGGTCGTGTCCCGGTAGTTGAGGAGGCGCATCTCATTGCCGAGCGCGAGGGCGTTGGAGACGTGGCGCTGGCGAAGGAACCAGTCGAAGTGCTCCGGGAAGAGCGTGAAGACGTCGAGCTGCACTCAGTCCAGTATGTCGACGACCACGCGCTTCTCCTCGCGGGTCGCCGCAGCCTTCATCACAGAGCGCAGCGCGTTGGCGACGCGTCCGCTGCGACCGATCACACGTCCGAGGTCGTCCTCGGCGACCACGAGCTCGAGCACGACCTCGCCGTCGATCTCCTCGACCTCGGTGACCTCGACGGCGTCGGGGTCGGCGACGAGCGAACGGGCGAGGAACTCGAGCAGCTCGCGCATCGGAAGGGCCGTCGCCTAGCTGCCTCTCGACTCGATGCCCTTGGTGCGGAGGAGGGTCGCGACCGTCTTGGTCGGGCGCGCGCCCTTCTCCAGCCAGTGTTTCGCCCGATCCTCATCGATCGCGATCAGGGAGGGATCGGGCTGGGGGTTGTACTGGCCGATGGTCTCGATCGTGCGACCGTCCCGCGGCGAGCGCTGGTCGGCGACCACAACCCTCCAGATCGGGTTCTTCTTCGACCCGACCCTGCGAAGTCTGATTCTCACGGACATGCGGCGGCGGAGGTTAGCGGCTACCGCATCCCGCGCATCAGCTGCTGCGGATCGGGCATCTTGCCCTCGGAGAGCTGCTTCATCAGCTTGTTCATCTGACCGAACTGCTTGACGAGCCGGTTGACGGCCTGGACGGTGGTCCCCGAGCCCGTAGCGATCCGCTTGCGGCGCGAGCCGTTGATCTCCGTGGGATGCGCGCGCTCGAACGGGGTCATCGAGAGGATGATCGCCTCGATCCGGTCGAGCTCACGCTCATCGACCTGCCCCATCCCCCGCATCGCCTTGCCCATGCCGGGCATCATCTTCATCAGGTTGCCGAGCGGCCCCATCCGTCGAACCTGCTTCATCTGCTGCAGGAAGTCGTCGAGCGTGAACTGCTGCTTGCGGATCTTGCGCTCGAGGTCCGCGGCCTGGTCCTCGTCGAACTCGTCCTGGCTCTTCTCGATCAGGGACACCACGTCCCCCATGCCGAGAATCCGGCCGGCCATCCGGTCGGGGTGGAAGCGCTCGAGCTCGTCGAGCTTCTCCCCCGTGGAGGCGTAGATGATCGGCTTGCCGGTGACCGCCCGGACCGAGAGAGCCGCGCCGCCGCGGGCGTCACCGTCCAGCTTGGTCATCAGGACCCCGTCGAAGTCGGCGGTCTCGGCGAAGCTCTCAGCGACGTTGACGGCGTCCTGGCCGGTCATGGCGTCGACGACGAGGAGGACGTCGTGCGGCTTGGTGACCTTGCGGACATTGGCCAGCTCGTCCATCAGGTCCTGGTCGACGTGCAGGCGGCCGGCGGTGTCGACGATCAGTACGTCGCGGTTGTCGCGGACCGCCTGATCGCGGGCCCAGGAGGCGACCTTCACGGCGTCCGTCTCGCCCGGCTGCGAGTACACGTGGACCTTCGCCTGCGCACCGAGCTTCTCGAGCTGCTCGACCGCGGCGGGCCTCTGCAGGTCCACGGCGGCGAGCGCCACGTCCTTGTTCTGCTTCTTCAGCAGCTTGCCGAGCTTCGCGGTCGCCGTCGTCTTCCCCGATCCCTGCAGGCCGGCCATCAGGATCACCGTCGGGCCGCTGGGCGCGAAGACGATGTCCCTCCCCGCGCCTCCCATCAGCTCGGTCAGCTCGTCGTTGACCGCCTTGATCACCGTCTGGCCCGGGTTCAGTGCCTCGGAGACCTCCTCGCCGGCGAGCCGCTCCTTGAGCGCCGCGGTGAAGTCCTTGACCACCTTGAAGTTGACGTCGGCCTCGAGCAGCGCGAGCCGGACCTCGCGCAGGGCCTTGTTGACGTCGTCCTCCGAGAGCTTGCCCCGGGAGCGGACATCGGAGAGAACGCCCTGCAGGCGGTCTGAGAGCTGATCGAACACCCGAATGAGCTTAGGCGCTCTGCCGCCCCTGTTCCGGATCGGAGCGCCGGCCCGACGAACTTTGTCCAAACCCAACTCGGGCACGAGCCGTAGAGAGAAGAAACCCAGGGGGACATACAGGGGGTCGGCTGGGCGCTGGTGCTCGGTTGCGGCCACTGTCCCGCAATCGAGCCCGCGCACCCGTCGGGCTCCTACGAGAGGAAGACATGAAGAGTCGCTCGCGCGCTGCGGCCCAGCCCTGCGCTGGTGATCGCTTGCATCGCGCTGTTCCTCGCCATGGGCGGCGTCGGCTATGCGGCGCTCAAGGGGAAGGACAAGAGGAAGGTCCGTGCGATCGCGGACCAGGAGATCACGAAGCAGGCGCCCGGCCTGAGCGTGGCGACCGCCGGGAACGCGGCCAAGCTCGGCGGAGCATCCGCCGCCGACTACCAGCGGTTCTGCAGCGGTGGCGCCATCAAGGCGACCGCGGTGGTCAACACAACGGGCGCGAGCGACACCAGCTTCACGAATGTCCCCGGGTTCAACTGCTTCCAGCCGGGGAACCTGACCAGCTCGGTGCAGCTCGAGCGCCTGGCTCAGGGGCAGTACTTCGTCCGCTTCGTGGGTAACGGCGGACCGAACGCATCCGGGTCGGCTGTCGCCTCGATGGTCGGCGCGGATGGGTACGTCAACTACGTCTTGGCGGATCCATCGCCGATCCCCGGCGAGAACGTGTTCCAGGTGATCGTCCACAACGCGGCCGGCAACGTGGTCGACAACCGGACGTTCTCGCTGCTGGCGTTCTGAGGGGAGAGTCAGATGAAGAAGATTCATGGACTCTGGCTGTTGGCGTCCGCGCTACCGGCCGCGCCAAGCGCCGCCTGCGTCGCGGGGGCACGATCACGCGGAACGCGACGGTCACCTACATCCCGACCGGAGGCGCGGCGATCAACAAGGTCGCCGAATCGTGCGTCAGACGCCGATAGCCCTCAGGGGCAGCGGTCCAGCCGCGCGGTCAACGGATCGGCCGCTCGGCCGCGTGTATCGGCGTTCGGCCGGCAACGACGCACCCGGCGCTCGTGCCCGCCCCCACTCCCGTGGGCACGGGCGCCGGCGTGCGCGGACCGGTAGCCGAGCAGATACGGCGTCGGGTCGACGGGCGTGCCGAAGTGGCGAACCTCGAAGTGAAGGTGAGGACCAGTCGAGTGACCGGTGGAGCCGACGAAGCCGATGGTCTGGCCACCCGACACGCGCTGCCCCGCCGAGGCCGCAATCACCGACATATGCGCGTACCAGCTCTCGAACCCGAGCCGGTGGCTGACCACGCACGAGGTTCCCGTAGCCGCCGGTGTTGAGGCCGGCAAAGGAGACGACTCCGACGCCGCCCGCGTGGATCGGCGTTCCCTTCGGCTCGGGGAAGTCGAGCCCGGTGTGCCATCGCCCCGGCGGGATCCAGCCGAAGCCGTCGCCGATCGCTCCAGGCACGGGCCGGAAGAAGCGCACCGGACCGATCGGAGAGGATGGCGGTGCCTTTGTCACCACGCGGATTCCACGGAGTGCGCCCAGGGTGGCCGGGCCGGCGATGCCGTCGACGCCTATGCCCGCGGCCCGCTGGAAGCGACGGACGGCTGCCTCCGTGTTCGGTCCGAAGCCGCCGTCGAACCCGTTCGGCGCGAAACCGCGCACATGCAGAAGGAACTGCAGGGCGGCGACGTCCCAGCCGCGCTGGCCGGTGTGCATCGGCCTCTTCCCGAGCGACGGCTTGCCGCGCTTGCCGAGTGCCCTACGCGTCTGCGGTCCGGCGACGCCGTCGGTCGCCAGGCCGTGCTGGGACTGGAACGTTCGCACCGCGCCCTGGGTCCACGGGCCGCTGATGCCGTCGACGGGGTGCGGATAGAGCCCGATTGCCCGCATCGCCACCTGCAGCGCTGCCGTGCTGGCACTGCCCGCGCCGGCGGTTGCGGGCATGACGAGGAGACCCCCTATGACCGCCGCGAGCGCGACGAGCCATCTGGTGCCCCCGGATGGCACGACACCGATCCTGCCGAGCGCCCCGCGGTCCTGCGAACGAGAACTTGCAGTTCGGGTAACGGGCGTCGACCGCTGAGGCTACTCCTGGATCAGCGCCCTGGCGAACTCCTCGGCGTCAAACGGGCGCAGGTCCTCGAGAGACTCGCCGATTCCGATCAACTTCACAGGAATGCCCAACTCGGACGCGATCGCAAGGGCGACCCCGCCCTTCGCGCTTCCGTCGAGCTTGGTGAGCACGGCGCCGGTGACCTCCACCGCGTTCGCGAACTCCTGTGCTTGGCGCACCCCGTTCTGGCCCGTGGTGGCGTCGATCACGATCAGGGTCTCATGCGGAGCCTCGGGGATGCGCTTGCCGATCACGCGCCGGACCTTGGAGAGCTCCTCCATCAGGTTGCCATGCGTATGGAGCCGTCCGGCCGTATCGCAGATCACCACGTCGGCCGCGCGCGCCTCGGCCGCGGCGACCGCGTCGAAGGCGACCGCCCCGGGGTCACCGCCCTCCGTGCCGCGGACGATCTGGGTGCCCGCCCGTTCCGCCCACTCGGCCAGCTGGTTGACGGCCGCGGCACGGTACGTGTCGGCCGCGGCGACGATCACGTCAAGGCCGAGCTCCTGCTGCAGGTGCCAGGCGATCTTGCCGATCGTCGTCGTCTTGCCGGTGCCGTTGACCCCGACGACCATCAGGACCGACGGGCGGTCACGCAGGTGGATCCGCGAGCTCTCGGTGCCCTGCGGCGAGGCCGTCTCCGCCAACACCGCTATGAGCCGCTCGCGCAGCTGCTCGCCGTCGGAGATCTCACCCGCCTCGACTTCGTCCTCGAGGCGGCGGACCACCGCCGCGGTGGTGGGTGCGCCGACGTCGGCGAGGATCAGCGCCTCCTCGAGGTGCTCCCAGGTGGTCTCGTCGATCCGCTCGGTGAAGCTCGAGGAGAGCTCTGCCGTCAGTGCGTGCCGACTGCGCGAGAGGCCCTCGCGCAGCCGTCGGAACACCCCGGCTTTCTCCTCTGGCGCCTCCTCGCCCGCAACCGAGCGCTCGCCCAGGTCGAACGCCTCTTGCCAGGTCCGCGCCACGGCGGCGAGGGTATCGACCGCGCCTAGGCCGCCTCGGCCGCCGCTTCCGGCTGCCCCGGGAGCGTCTCCAGCTCGTCGCGAGGCAATTTGCGCGAGACGACCTTGGTGATCCCGTCGCCGCCCATGCTGACGCCGTAGAGAATGTCGGCGGCATCCATGGTCCGCTTCTGGTGGGTGACGACGATGAACTGCGAGCGCTCAGCGAATCGGCGGACCAGCCGGAGGAACCGATCGATGTTGATGTCGTCGAGCGCCGCCTCCACCTCGTCCAGGATGTAGAAGGGACACGGCCGCGCCATCAGCACGGCGAAGACGAAGGCGAGGGCGACCAGCGACTTCTCCCCGCCCGAAAGTAGCGAGAGGCGCCGGGTCGACTTGCCGGCGGGGGTGACCTCGATCTCGACGCCGCCGTCCTCAGCGGGCAGCACGAGCTCCTCGGACTCCTCTTCCCCCGCCTCGTGCTCGGGCTCCTGCCCCGCGAACGGCCGCGGTGGGCCTCCGACATCCACCCGCCGCAGGCGCCCCCGCCCACCGGGGAAGAGCTCGGCGACCATCTCCTCGAAACCCCGAGCGGCCGCCTGGAAGGTCTCCTCGAAGGCGGCGGAGATCTCCCTGTCGATGCGGCGGATCAGCGCGCGCAGCTCGCTGATCGCCTTCTCGAGGTCCTTGCGCTGCTCGGACAATTCGGTGACGTGCTCGCGCGCTTCCTCGTACTCGCGCTTGGCGAGCGGGTTGACAGGGCCGATCTGCTCGCGGTTGCGCTGCAGCCGGCCCAGGCGCTGCTCGATCGTCTCGCGCTCCTCGTCGGACAATGGGGAGTCGGCGGCGGCCACCCTCTCGCCGAGCGCCTTGCCCAGCCGTTCCAGCTCCGCCGTGCTCTCGTCGCGCTGTCCGCGCAGCTGGGAGGCCTCCACCTCGGCGACTGTCATCGCCTCGCTCGCATCCCGCAGCTCCGTCTGCAGCCCGAACTCCTCCTGGGAGCACTCGCGCAGCTCCGCGGCGACATCCGATCCGTCCTCCCCCCCGGTCTCGGCCAGGGCCGCCGCGTGCCGCTCCAGAGCGTCGCCGAGCCGCAGCAGCGCTTCGCAAGCCCGTCCCAGAGCCGGCAGGGTCTCCTGCTCGAGGGAGATCCGTTGCTCGAGCTCCCGCCGGTCCTCGAGGCGCCTCTCCCTGGCGCGCTCAGCGGCCTCGGCGTGGCGGCGCTCGGCCGCGAGCTCCGCCTCGAGCTTCGCCCGCTGGATCGCGCCCGACCCCGTGCCCTCCTCCGAGCGCTCGGCATGGCGCTCGGCGAGCCAGGTCGCCCTGTTTGCCTCCTCCGTGGCCTCATCGAGTGCCCGGCGAGCATCGCGGAGCGCACGCTGCGCCTCCTCCTCGCGGCTGCGGGTCTCGGCCAGGACTGATTCCGCACGCTCCAGATCCCGGGTCGCGCGTTCCTCCGTCTGCTCGCGCTGCGCAAGCCTGGACCCGAGCTCCTCGCGCTCGGAGCGAGCGGCCAGCGCCGGGTCGGTTCCCTCCCGCGGCAGCCTGCGGAGCTCGCCGGCCCGGGCGTCGTAGCACTCGCCGTCGAGGGTGACCGCCACGCCGGCGAAACCATCGCGGAGATCGTCGAAATCGTCCACGAGCCAGGCGTCGGCGAGCAGGCGCTCTGTGATCGAGGCGGCCTGGCCTGGAGCCTCGATCAGGTCGAGAAGTCGCCTGGCACCGTCCTTCGGAGCGGCATCAGAAGACGACTTCTCGGCTTCGCGTGCGGTGTCGCCGTTGCTTTCCAGCAGGACTCGTGCGGCGCCCTCCGCGCCGGCAAGTCGCTCCCGGCCCTCGTCGACCGAGCCCGCGATCGACGCGCGGAGCCTCTCCCCCAGCACCGCCGAGACCGCGCGCTCCAGGCCGGAGCCCGTCTCGATCAGACCCGCCAGCGCCTCATACTCGCCCTCGACCGCCGCCGCGGCCAGCTTCGCCTCGACCGTCGCCAGCTCGCCCACCAGCGCCGCCTTGCGCTCGGAGGCCTGACGCGCCTCGGCCAGCGCACGCTGCTGCGTCTCGGTGGCCTGGCGCAACGCGGCGCCGGCCTGCTCCGCCGCCTCCTGGAGGGGCTCGAGCTCTGCCTTGGCCGACGCCCGGCTCCTCTCGGCCCCCTCGGCTTCCTGGCGCAGGCGCGTCCCCTCCTCGGACGTATCCGCGCCGAGCTTCTCCAGCTCGTCCTCGAGCTCGGCGATCCGGCTCGCTGTAGCGTCCTCGTCCGGCTCGGCGTCGAGGGCTTCCAGCCTCAGCTGGCGCTCCCCGAGCGCGGCACGCAGGTCTCGCTCCGCGATCTCGAGGGACTCCGCCCGGGCCCGCACGCGCTCGGTCGCCGCCCGCGCCTCCGCCAGGACCTCACCCTGACGGCGGCGTCCCTCCTCCCCGGAGGCGATCCGCTCCTCGATGGCCGTGCGACGGGCCCGCACCTCCTCGAAGCGCTTCTCGACCGAGTCGCGGGTGGCGCGAGCCTCCGACAGCTTCCGCTCGGCGGCGGCGAGCTGCTCCTGCTGAGCTCGCAGCGCCTCGGCGACGATCCGCGCCCGAAGCTCACTTGACTCCCGCTCGAGCTTCGCCGTCCGCTCCGCGGCCTCCGCCTGGCGCTTGAGCGGACGGAGGCGGGAGCGCGCCTCCCGCTCGACGTCCATCGCCCGTTCGAGGTTGTCGCGGGTCCGGTCGAGCTTGAGCTGGGCGTTGTGCCGGCGCTTGCGGTGCTTGCCGAGCCCGGCCGCCTCCTCGATCAGCAGGCGCCGGTCCTTGGGCTTGGAGTGGACGATCTGCTCGACCCTGCCCTGGCTGATCACGGAGTGGGCCTCGCGGCCCATGTTCGTGTCGGCGAGCGCCTCGAGGATGTCGACGAGGCGGCAGCGGGCGCCGTTCAGCCGGTATTCCCCATCGCCGTTTCGCTCGATCCTGCGTGAGATCGAGATCTCCGAGAACTCGCTGGCCGCGCGTCCCTCGCTGTTGTCGATGACGACCTCGACCTCGGCGAAGCGCCTCGGCGACTGGCCCTTTCCTCCCGCGAAGATCACGTCGCGCATCTGCTGGCCGCGCACGGCGGTCGGGCTCTGCTCGCCCATTGCCCAGAGGACCGCGTCGGTGATGTTCGACTTGCCCGACCCGTTCGGGCCGACGATCACGCTGACGCCCGGCGAGAAGGTCAGCCGGGTGCGGTCGGGGAAGGACTTGAAGCCCTTCAGATTGATGGCCTTCAGATACATGGAGGTCGGAAGGGTGCCAGCTACGGGAAGCCTCGCGCCCGAATCGGACGCTAACTGCGAAGTTTCTCCAGCGCTCGCTCAGCGGCTGCCTGCTCGGCCTCCTTCTTGCTCCTCCCCGAGCCGGCTCCGATCTCGTCACCGTCGACGGTCGCGCGGACCTCGAAGCGCCGGTCGTGCGGCGGCCCCTCCTCGCCCGTCACCTCGTAGCTGACGGCCTCTCCGTTGCGGGCCAGCCGCTCCTGTAGCTCGGATTTGAAGTCGAGGCGCTCGCGGGTGGCCTGGTCGACCTCCTCGCGGAAGGCGTCGACGACGGCTCTCGAGGTGGGCTCGAAGCCGTGCGCGAGATAGCAGGTGCCGATCACGGCCTCGCACACGGATGCCAGCGTGCGCTCCGAGGCAAGCAGGGTCTCGACGGGCAGGCCATCGCCCTCCTGCGGCGCCTGTGCGGCGAGCATGTCGGGGAGACCGAGCTCGCGGGCGACCTCCGCGCAGGCCCGCCCGCTGACCGCCTGATTGAGGATCTTGGTCAGCTCGCCGATGTCGGCATCCGGGTGCTCGGTGAAGAGCAGAGCCGCGACCGAGAGGCCGAGCACGCTGTCTCCGAGAAAGGCGAGCCGGCCGTATGAGTTGATGCGGGTCTCGACCCAGGACGAGTGAGAGAGGGCCTGCCGGCGCAGCTCTTCGGGGGCGTCCGCGAACAGCTCCGCCAGCGTGGCGGTGGAGGGTGTCATGGGATCAGGTCGAAGCCCCCCTAAGCAGCCGGCACCCGAGCCGTCACGAAGTCGACAGCATCCCCCACGGTCTCGATCTGGGCAGCCTCCTCCTCGCTCACCCGGATCCCGTAGCGATCCTCGAGCTCCATGACGAGCTCGTAGAGGTCGAGGGAGTCCGCATCCAGATCCTCGCGGAAGCGGGTCTCCGGCTGGATCCGGTCGGGAGACACCTCGAGCTCGGTGCTCAGGTGCTCACGCACGAGCTTCATGACCTCGTCGCGCTCCATCGCAGCCATTATCGCCTATCGCCCTGGTGTCCCCGTGGGCTCTTCGCGCAGGGCGTCGCGGGTTGCGCCCGACGCGGCGAGGAGCTCGCCGGTTCGCTCCACGGCGCGCTCAGTGACCGTCCGATGGGCGAGGCGGACCGCGTTCGCGACCCCGTCCGGCGTGGAGCTCCCGTGGGCCACGACGGCTACGCCGCGCAGCCCGAGCAGGATCGCCCCGCCCACGGCGTTGGGGTCCATCGCTCGACGCAGCCCGCCTAGGGCGGGCCGCAGCAGCAACCCGCCGAGTCCCGCGACCGGATTCGAGCGCGCAGCGTCGCGAACCGCATCGGCCACCCCCTTCGCCGTCCCCTCGAGCGTCTTCAGGGTGACGTTGCCCGTGAACCCGTCGGTGACGACCACGTCGGCCTCGCCCGTGAGGAGGTCGCGTCCCTCGACGTTGCCGATGAAGCGGATTGCGGTGGTCCCTGCGAGGGACTCGTGCGCCTCGACCACGTCGCCGCGTCCCTTCTTCTGCTCCTCGCCCACTGAGAGCAACGCGACTCGCGGGTTCTCCACGTCGAGCACCGCGGCGCTGAAGGCCGAGCCGAGAAAGGCGAACTGGATCAGGTGCTGGGGGCGAACGTCCGTGTTCGCGCCGCAGTCGAGAAAGAGGAGCGGCGCGCCGTGGGCGCCGGGCACCGGAATCTGGACCGCCAGCGCCGGCCGGTGGACTCCCTGGGCCCGCTTGAGGGCGAAGAGCGCAGCCGTCATCGTCGCGCCGGTCGAGCCGGCGCTGACCAGGGAGCTGCAGCTCCCCTCGGCCACCGCGGCGGCCGCACGGACGATCGAGGCCTCAGGCGTCGAGCGCACCGCCGCCACGGGCTCGGCCTCGTTGCCGATCCATTCTCTGGTGGCCTCCAGGTCCACCCCGTCGGGCACCTCGAGATTGCTCGGCCCGAAGACGCGGACGGGAATACCGTCCGCCGCCGCCAGGCGGGCGCCCTCCAGAACCAGCTGGGGTCCCCCGTCCGCTCCGTAGGCGTCAAGGGCGACCGGTTCGAGGGACTGCATTACTCCTCGGTCGTCGACTGCCCGGCGGCCCGCGTCGTCTCGGGCGCCTCGTGGCTGATCACCTCACGACCCGCGTAGGTACCGCAGGTCGGGCAGACTCGATGCGGCAGGCGCGGGCTGTGGCAGCGCGGGCACTCGTTCAGCCGCGGGGCCGAGACCTTGTGCTGGGCGCGGCGCTTGTCACGTCGCGTCCTCGACTGTCGCTTCTTGGGGACCGCCATCGGCGGCGCAGGATAGCGGCCTCACGCCTAGCGCTTCTTACGCTGCTTGCACTTCTCAGCTGACGCCCGCCGACACGGCGCTCCGGACCGCCTCCAAAGCCCGTTCGATGCCGGCGTCGTCCACGTCGAGGTGGGTTACCGCCCGCACCTTGTGCTCGTCCAGCGCCCCCATGCGGACGCCCTCCGCCTCCAGGCGGCGGCAGAGTCCGGCGGCGTCGGCGACCTCGAAGACGACGATGTTCGTCTCGGCCTGCGCTGGATCGAGCTCGATCCCGGGTAGCTGCGCGAGTCCATCCGCCAGACGGCGCGCCCGCGCGTGATCGTCGGCGAGCCGGTCGACGTTGTGGTCGAGCGCGAAGAGCGCGGCCGAGGCCAGGATTCCGGACTGACGCATGGCGCCCCCGAGCATCTGCTTCCAGCGCCATGCCTCCGCGACGAATTCCTCGGACCCGGCGAGGCAAGCGCCCACGGGCGCCCCCAGTCCCTTGCTGAAGTCGATCCAGGCGGAATCGAAGCCCTCCGCCCAGTCGGGGGCGTCCACTCCGCTCGCCACCACAGCGTTCAAGAGCCGCGCCCCATCGAGGTGTGCGCGGAGATCGTGGGCGCGGGCGACGTCGAGGACCCCGCGCATCCGCTCCAGCGGCCAGACCGTCCCGCCGCTGAGGTTGGCGGTCTGCTCGACACACACCAGCCGCGGGTGGGGCGAGTAGCGGTCCTCCGCGGGATGGGCGCTGATGGCCGCCTCGAGCGTCTCCCCGGTGAAGGTCCCGCGCTCGCCTCCCAGCACGGTGAGCACCGCACCGGAGAGCACCGCCGGGCCGCCGGCCTCGGCCTCGATCGGATGCGATCGCCGGCCTAGAAAGACCTCGTCACCGGCGGTCCGCACGTGTACGCGGATCGCGATCTCGTTGCACATCGTCCCGGAGGGCAGGAAGACCGCCGCCGCCTTGCCGAGAAGTGCGGCTACGCGCCCCTCCAGTTCGGTCGTCGTCGGGTCCTCCCGCTTCTGCTCGTCACCGACCTCGGCGGCGGCGATCGCGGCGCGCATCGCTTCGCTGGGGCGGGTCTGGGTGTCCGAGTAGAGGTTGACCAGCGTCAACGGCGGCATTCAGTCCAGCTTGAGGTCCCTGAGCTTTGCCATCCGCGGGTCCCCACCCTGCGAGTGGCGGTGCGCCTCGGGGTCGGCGTCGTTCAGAGCCTCGCCGCAGACCGGGCAGAGTCCAGCGCAGTCGGGGCGACAGAGAAGCTGGTCGGGCAACGCCAGGACCAGTGCGTCGTTGGCCCAGCGGTGGACGTCCAGCTCGCCGGCGGTGACGTACGGGCTGCGGAGCTCCTCGTCGCGGGCGGAGGGCTGGTCCACCTCCCGTGCGTCAACCGCGATCTCGGCCGAGGCCTGCTCGAGACAGCGGACGCAGGGTCCCGTCAGCTGGGTGCCGAACCGCAGCCGGAGGGCGTGGCCGGAGGTCGTCCGGGAGACGTCCAATCGGGCCTCGCTGCCGCCGCCAACTGCGGCATAGGTCTGACCGCCGAGCTCGATCGGGTCGAGCTTCACATCGAGATCGAGGGAGCGTGCCTGCCCCGAGGAAAGGGCGAGACGCTCGAGATCGAGGATTCCGCCTTCCGCATACACTCGCCCCGAGGGTAGCGAGACACCTTGGGCGCGCAATTCCACTGGAACCCGGAGACTTACCTGGAGGAGATCCGGGCCGAGGTACCGCGTTACGACGAGCTCCAGAGGGCCGCCGTGGACGCCATCCCGTTCGCCCCCGACCGCGTGCTGGAGCTCGGCATGGGCACCGGTGAGACCACCCGCGTCCTGCTCGAGGCTTACCCGGACGCGTGGGTGATCGGCCTCGACTCGAGCCCCGACATGGTCTACCGCCTGCGGGAGGAGTACGACGACGTCCAGCTCGCCCGCATGGAGGACCCGCTGCCGGACGGCCCGTGGGACCTGGTCATCTCCGTGCTCTCGGTGCACCATCTGCGAGAGGACGCCAAGCGCACCCTCTTCAGGCGGGTCCGCGAGGAGGCTCGCGCCCTGGTGATCGGCGACGTGGTCAAGGCCCAGAAGCAGGTCACTCCGATCGAGCCCGACTTCGACTTCCCGGACACGGCGGAGAAGCTCGCCGAGTGGTGCAACGGCGAGATCACCTGGTCCGCAGATGACCTCGCGGTCGTCCGCGCCACCTACGACTGAGAGGAGCAGCGATGCATCACAACCCGGAGCGGCCCGGGCCGCCGCCGTCCGCCGACGACGGCGTCGTCCTCTACGAGAAGCGGGACCGGATCGCCTACGTCACGATCAACCGGCCAGAGGCACGAAACGCCGTCAGTCCCGAGGTCCACCGGGCGATGATCGCGGCCTGGGCCGACTTCGCCGAGGACGACTCGCTGGACGTCGCGATCCTCACGGGGGCCGGCGAGGCCTTCTGCGCCGGCGCCGATCTGAAGGAGTACATCCCGCCGATCATCCGGGACAGCGACGCAACCGACATCAGGGCGATCGCCGAGCTCGGCCTGAACGGGTTCACGCGCGGGATGCATCGGATCTACAAGCCGATCATCGGAGCGATCAACGGCTGGGCGCTGGCGGGCGGCCTCGAGACGGCGCTCGCCTGCGACATCCGAATCGCGTCCGACCGGGCCACGTTCGGCTCCTTCGAGGCCCGGCGCGGCTTTCACCACGGCGACGGCGGCATCGTGCGGCTGGTCAACACCTGCGGCACCGGAATCGCTCTGGAGATGCTGCTCACCGCCGAGCCGATCGACGCCGACCGGGCGCTCCAGTGCAACCTGGTCTCCAAGGTGGTCCCCCACGAGACGCTGATGGAGGAGGCCGAGACGGTCGCCCGGCAGATCCTCCGCAATTCCCAGCGAGCCGTGCGCTCGGCGAAGCAGACGATCCTCGACACGGTCGGCAAGCCCCTCGACGAGCAGCTGCGGGCCGAGGCCTGGAACGCCTACTCGTGCGCGGATCCCGAGGAGACCATGGCGCTGCTGGAACGCTTCTACGAGAGGACGGACGCCGGCCGCGCCGGCCAGAGCGAGACCGGTCTGTGACCTCTGTGTGATGGCGCGGAGGGCTCTCGTCACGGGTGCGTCCCGCGGGATCGGCGCCGCGATCGCCGAACGCCTGCGCGATGACGGGCTCGAGGTGACCACGCTCGACCGCGACCAGGGGTCCGACCTGCAGCTCGACCTGAGCTCCGACGAGCTCCCCGACCTGAGCGGGATCGATGTCTGCGTCTCGAATGCGGCAATCACGGACACGATCTCTCCCGCCCACCGAATGACCCCGGAACAGTGGTCGCGGGACATCGACGTCAACCTGACCGGCGCGTTTCGAACCGTCCAGGCCTGCCTCCCCGGGATGCGCGAGCGGGGCTGGGGTCGGATCGTCGCGATCTCATCAGGTGCGGCCAAGACGGGCCTGCGCGGCCAGGTCGCTTACTCCGCCTCCAAGGCCGGGCTGCTCGGGATGGTGAAGACGCTCGCCGCGGAGAACGTCCACCGAGGGATAACAGCGAACGCCGTGCTGCCCGGGATGGTGGCGACCGAAAAGGTGCAGGCGATGCCGGACGAGGTGCTCGAGCGCCTCATGCCGCTCCTCCCCTCCGGCCGCATGGTCGAGCCGGCGGAGATCGCGTCCGCTGTGTCCTATCTGTGCTCCGAAGAGGCCGCGCAGGTGACCGGCCAAGAGATCGCGGTCGACGGCGGCGCCGGCCTGAACACCTTCACCCTCGGCTCAGAGGGGCGGGACTAGCCCGGCACGCCTCGCCGCCGCCCGTAGCGCTCCCAGTGGCGGTCCGGGATGTCAGCGGGGTCCTTGTACCAGTACCAGGTGCACGGATCGCGGTCGAAATCCTCGGGCGGGTCGGACGGATAGACCGGGTAACCGATCCAGTTGATCGGCCCAAGCTCGTTCATGAACGCGCAGTGCGTGCAGTAGAGCGGGAAGCCCTCACGGCCATAGCTCCAGTCGTGCGCGGAATCGGTGACGCCCCAACCGTCGGGCCCGTAGCGACCATTTCGCCAGAGACGCTGGCCCGAGCCACATGGGTTCATCGTGAAGGTCAGCTTCTCGTCGTCCTCGGCAATCTCGAAGGAGCCGGGGTTCGGCCCGACCCCACCGGTCGAATGCCCGCGCCAGGTGGCGGCCAGGGCCTGCGCGATCGCCTTGCGGTCCGCGGCGTCGATCTTCTCGACGCTCTGCTTCCAGCTGCGCTCGAGGCTCCACTCCCATGCCTCGCGCACGCCCTCGTCCCCGAGTCCCTCCTTGACGAACGAGATCAGCCCGGCCATCCCGTCCACCAGCATGTCGTGCATGAACTGGGATTCGTGCTTCTCGCGTTCGCAGAGGCTCTTCGCCTCCTCGAGATCGCCGCGGTCGATCGCCTCGATTGCGCAGTCCATCGTCGGACGCGACATCTCTCGCAGCTCCTCGTCGGAGAACCACCTCTCGGACATGACCGCTCCTTCCCTCGTGAGGATCGAACCCTAGTAGTCGCCCTCCGGGTAGCCGGGACGTGCGATCTCGAGCTTGCGGCGGACATGCTCCTCGAGCCGGGGCGCCAGCTCCTCGATCCGGTCGTCGAGCTCTCCCGAGCGGATGCGCTCCGACAGCTCAGCCGCCGCCGCGCGCGGATCGTCGACCTCCTTGCCGAGGAGCTCTCCGAACAGCGCGAGGTCCTCGCGGTCGGGTTGATCTCCCGCCCGGATCTCGCGTGCGACGACGGCGCAGACGTTCGCCGCGACCAGGACCTTGAAGCGCTGCTCGCTTGGGACCTCCGGGCGGAGCTCTGCGAACAGGTACTCGGCGACCGAGTCGAGCAGCTCGACTGCGGTGGGACGGTCCTGCGTCATCTGATCAGCTCGAGAAGGTCCCATTCCGGCTCGCAGATGCGGCGGCCGAGCGAGGCCAGTTCGTGGCTGCGGCGGACCCCTGTCAGGTGATCGTGCGCCTGTCGCGCGCAGATGACCGCCCACTTGACGTTGCCGAAGGCCTCCCAGTAGCGGACGCGATCCCGGTCGACTGGAGCGGCGCCGGCCGCCTCGTAGGCCGAGATGAACTCGTCGAGTTGCCCGACACCCGCGACCGGGCGATCGTCGTTGCCGAAGCGCCAGGAGCGGATGCAGAGCCAGCCGATGTCCTCGGCCGGGTCGCCCAGGTGGGCGAGCTCCCAGTCGATCACCGCCGCGAGACCGTCCTGATCGACGATGAAGTTCCCCAGGCGGAAGTCGCCGTGGACCAGTCGCGGCTGAGCCGGCCGCGGCGCGTTCGCTCGCAGCCAGCGCAACCCGAGCTCGACGGCCGGCAGCGGCTCACCGATCTCGTCGAGCTGGCGCTGCCACTCGGCGATTTGGTCGAGGGCCGGATCTTCCGCAGCTCTCGGCAGGACTCCGTCGATCCTGCCCGGATCGATCGCGTGAATCCGCGCCAGCGCCTCCCCGAGCTGACGGGTCAGCCCCGACCGTGCGGCCTCGTACTCCGGCTTTCGCAGGATCCGCGGAGCGACTGACGTCCCGTCCACGAAGCCCATCAGCAGGCCGGGTGAGCCGAAGCGGCCGCCTTCGGGTTCGAACGCGAGCGGCTTCGGCACCGGTGCACCCGCGTCGGCGGCTCGCGAGATCAGCGCGAACTCCTCGGCCATCGGCACGAGAGAGACGGTGCCCCTCGGATCTCGGCGAAGCACCCAGCGGTCTCGATCGCCCACCACCAGCCAGGTCTCCCGCGATGCCCCGCCAGGGATGCTGGTCAGATCGAGCCGTTCCGTCTCGATGCCCCGTTCGGCGAGCACTTCCCGAACACCGGTGACCAACTCCTCCATGCGCTGAGCCTAGTTGTAGGTTGCCGTCGAGACCGGCACTCTCGGCAGCACCGAGTACGCGGTTGCCGAGCTCGGCGTGAAGCTGGTCATGGTGCTGGGCCAAAGCGACTGCGGGGCGGTGAATGCGGCCGGGCGCGCTGCAGTTGTCGCAGCCGTCAGCGACGTCGAGTCGGGGCGCGTCGAGCTCGTCTAGCCGATCTCGGAGGGCTCGCGCTCGCGGCCCTGGAGACGGTCACGACCGCGCTGCACCGCCTGGAGGAACTTCTGGAGGTTGACCTCGAGCGTTGAGAGGATGTCGTCGGCGTAGTCCTCCGCGCCGAGCCGGATCTCACGCTCGCGCTCACGGGCCTCCTCGACGATCTCCTCCGCGGCTCGCTCGGCCTGGCGCGTGATCTCCTCGTTCGCGACGAGGCGGGCCTGCTGCTCACGCGCCTCCTTGACGATCCGCTCGGCCTCGCGCTTCGCCTCGGCGAGCATCTCCTGGCGTTCCTTCACGATCCACCGCGCCTGCTTGATCTCCTCGGGGATCGTGGCGCGCATCTGGTCGAGGAGGTCGTAGATCTCCTCACGGTCAACGCGGACCTGGTCCGTGAGCGGCACTGGCCGCGCGTTGTGCACCAAGTCGTCGAGCTTGTCGATCAGAACTAGAACGTCCATCTGAGGTCGCTAAAGCTTACGCACCGCGCGACTTGGGGGCGCGCGGGGCTCCCTTCCCCGGCGAACTGCAAGCTCCTGCCCAATCGCCACGCACGAAGCGCGGGGTGCGGACCTAGCGGGCAAGCCTTTCGGCAAGGGCTCTTGCAACCGGGCCCGGCACCAGATCGGCGATGTCCCCCCCGAAGGTGGCGATCTCCTTCACCCCGGTCGAGGAGAGGAAGCTGAAGTTGGCCGAGGCGAAGATGTACATCGACTCGATCTCCGGGGCGAGCTTGCGGTTCAGCTGATTCATCTCGAACTCGTACTCGAAGTCCGAGATGGCTCGGAGGCCCTTGACGACGGCGGTCGCGTCGTGCTCGCGTGCGAACTCGACGAGCAGGTTGGACATGACGCCGACCTCGACGTTGCCCAGGTCCGCCGTGGCGTCCTCGATGAACTTCCTGCGCTCTTCCGCAGTGAACAGGGTCTTCTCCTTGCGGACGGGATTGTTGACGACCCCGACCACGACCTTGTCGAAGATCTTGGCGGCGCGGCTGATCACGTCGAGGTGCCCGTTCGTGACCGGGTCATAGCTTCCGGGACAGATCGCGACTCGCGGGTTCCCGTCACTCATCGCTGGTCTCCATGGATCCTGATCATCGTGTCTCCGTAGGTGCGCTCGGTGAGTAGTGGCAGTTCGAGGTCCAGGGGCCGCTTGGGCGAGGTTTCGATCATCGCCCGGCCACCCGCGGCGAGCACCCCCGGTATGCGCTGGACGAGATCGACGGCAAGGGGGTCGGCGAGTCTATAGGGCGGGTCGCAGAGCACGAGATCGAACGATTCCGGCGGAGTCCGGCGGAGGAAGCGCACCGCGTCCGCCCCGACCACCTCTCCCCTGTCGCCGAGGTCGAGGAGCTCCAGGTTCCTGCGGGCCGTCGCCGGGCGCGTATCCACCAGCGTCGCCTCCGCGGCGCCCCTCGAGAGAGCCTCGATAGCCAGCGCGCCGCTGCCGCTGAACAGATCAAGCACCCGGGCGTCCGAGATGTCCCCGAGGATCGAGAAGACCGCCTCGCGAACGCGCTCCGTCGTCGGCCGTAGGTCACGAGCACCCTTTGGCACCCGAATCCGCCGGCCGCCCAGCTCGCCTGCCGTGATCCGAAGGTCGGGCATCTACGCGGCGATCTGCTCGCGCCGCTCATCCCCGAAGCGGCGCCGCGCCTCGTCCATCAGCGGTCCGAGCGACGCGGCCTCCAGCGAGCCGTGGCGCTGGCGCAGGTCGAGAACCCTGCGACGCGCCTCGAGCAGGAGCGCGGTGTCCTCGGGCAGGGTGGCGGCCCGGAAGCGGGGCAGGCCGTGCTGTCGGGTGCCGAGGATCTCGCCCTCGCCGCGAATCGAGAGATCGACCTCGGCCAGCGCGAAGCCGTCCGACTGATTCGCGATCGCGTCGAGCCGAGCGCGCGCTGCGTCCGACTCCGGGTCGCCGAAGAGGATGCAGAACGACCGGTGCTCGCCTCGGCCCACGCGGCCCCGCAGCTGGTGGAGCTGCGATAGGCCGAAGCGCTCGGCGCCCTCTACCAGCATCACGGTCGCGTTCGGAACGTCGATCCCGACCTCGATCACGGTCGTCGCCACGAGGACGTCGGCCACACCGGAGGCGAATGCATCCATCGCACCCGCCTTCTGATCGGACGACATCTGCCCGTGGAGGAGTGCGACGCGGAAGTCCCGCAGCTCGTTCGCGGCCAGCCGCTTCGCCTCGGCCTCGGCGGCCTTCGCCTGCACCGCCTCCGAGTCGGCGACCAGCGGGCAGACCACGAACGCCTGGCGTCCCTCCCGCAACCGCTCGCGGATGAACTCGTATGCGGCGGGCCGGCTTTCCTCGTCGACGACGCGAGTCTTGGTCGGCTGCCGTCCGGCCGGCAGCTCCTTGAGCGCCGTGGTGTCGAGATCGCCATAGGCGGTCAGCGACAGCGTGCGCGGAATCGGGGTGGCGGTCATGTGGAGCACGTGCGGGAGTCGATCACCAGGTCCCTTCGTATCGAGCGCGGCGCGCTGGCGGACGCCGAAGCGATGCTGCTCGTCCACGACCGCCACCGCCAGTGAGGAGAACTCCACGGCCTCCTGGATCAGTGCGTGGGTGCCGACCACCAGCTGGGGCTGGCCGGCCGCGAGCGAGTCGAGCAGCTCACGGCGCCGGCCGGTTGGAGTCGCCGAGGTGAGCAGTGTTGCGGTGATGCGCGGGTGCTCCGAGCGAGGCGAGGAGCAACCCGTTTCATGATGGGCTGCGAGCAGCGTCTCCAGCGTGCGGAAGTGCTGTTCGGCGAGGGTCTCAGTCGGCGCCATCAGTGCCGCCTGGTGCCCGGCCTCGATCGCCCGGAGCATCGCGTAGACGCAGACCACGGTCTTGCCGGAACCCACCTCCCCCATCAGCAGCCGCTGCATCGGTTGCGCCGCGGTCAGGTCCCCGTCGATCTCCCCGATCGCCCGCCGCTGATCGCCCGTCAGCTCGAAGGGCAGTGCGTCGATCCACGACGCGGGCTGGCCGCCGGCTTCGGAAAGCCGGATGCCGCGCTTGCCGGAGACGCGGCGACCCCTTCGCGAAACCAGGGCCGCCTGGTAGAGGAAGAGCTCCTCGAAGGCGAGCCGCTCCCGGGCGGCCTCGGCGGCGTGCTCGTCGAGGGGGAAATGCGAGGCGACGAGCGCATCCTCGGCTCCCGCCATGCGCAGCTCCCGGCGCAGCCGCCCGGGCACGGGCTCGACTGCGTGCCTCGCCAGCGGAATCGCCTGCCAGACCCACTCGCGGATGCGCTGCGGGCGCAGCCGCTCGCTCGCTGGGTGGACCGGGACGATCCCGGTGGTGTGCAGGCCGGCTTCGGGCGCCGCGTCGAGGAACTCGTGTTCGGAGACGTTCAGTCCGCGCTTCTCGAATTTGCCGTGCAGGAGGAGCCGGGTGCCCTCCACGAGCCGGTCGGCCAGCCAGGCCCGGTTGAACCAGACGGCCTTGGCCTGGCCGCTCGCGTCCCGGACATCCGCCTCGAGGATGGTCAGGCGCCGGCGGCGGGTGGGCCGCACCTTCGCGCGGATCACCTCGATCTCCACCGTCGCCTCCTCACCCAGCCGCAACTCGGCGAGGCGGACCGGCTCCGCACGGTCGCGGTAGCCGTGCGGAAGGTGCCGAAGCAGGTCGCCGATGCTTGCGATCCCCATCTCCTCGGCCGCAGCCGAGAGCTTCGGGCCGGCTCCGCGCAGCTTCGTGATCGGGGCATCGAGAATCGAGGGTCGCGGCAGCGTCTTCAGCGGGGCTTGAAGAAGTCGCTTGCGGTCAAGCGGCTCGCCGCTTCCCAGCGCTCGCGGTACGTAGACCGCGGCAGGTTCGCGTTGATGCTCCGGTGCGGCCTCCATCCCGACCAGAGGCTAGGCGTAACGTTGGATGCTCCTCCCTGGACCGAGCCACATGAAGACGCAGAGAGCCAAGGAATCCGTCTGGGACTACCCGCGGCCGCCCCGGGTCGAGCCGCTCGACCGTCATGTCCGCGTCGTGCTCGGCGGGGAGACGATCGCCGAGAGCGACCGGGCGCTGCGGGTGCTCGAGACCGCCAGCCCTCCGACGATCTACGTCCCGCGCGACGATGTCCGGGAAGAGGTTCTGATCGACGCCGCGATGACGCACACACCTACTGCGAGTGGAAGGGCACCGCCTCCTACGTGCACGCCGAGGCCGGTGGCAAGCGCGCCAATCGAGTCGCCTGGTTCTACCCAGACCCGAAGCCGGGCTTCGAGCAGCTCGAGGGACACCTCGCCTTCTATGCCCGCCGCGTCGACGCCGCCTATCTCGACGACGAGCTGGTCACGCCCCAGCCGGGCGCCTACTACGGCGGCTGGATCACCGAGGAGATCGTGGGACCGTTCAAGGGCGAGCCGGGCTCCGAGAACCGGTAGAAGCGACCGCCTGCGAAACCGAACTCAGCCGCCAGCCCTCTGCTTGTCACTTGAGCCGGACGAGGGTGAGCTGCCCCCGCCATAGTCCCCCGGGTTCTTGGCCTTCTGAGCGAGAACGGGCAGGCCTGCTCGAAGCGCCCTCAGAATGACGGATTCGTCAGCGTCAAGTCCCATGGAGATGGCGAACGACGCGACGGTGATCGCCCGCGGGCCCCGCTCGGAGAAGTGGCGGATCGGTGGGGTGCCGATGATCGCCTCGCCGTGCCGGTGCGGGACGCCCGCCTACTTGCTCGACGAGCTCGAGACCAGGTGCGTGAAGTGTGGACGGCGGCCGCCGGGTTTGTAGAGAGGTCTTCCTGGCTCACTGTCCCACTGACCGGCGCGCCAGAGGTGACAGCCGATGGCTGCTTTTCGTCCAAAGCGGCTACTCCGACGTGGACTCCCAGCGCACCGCTCAGAGATTCTTCTTCAGCTTCACCTTGACCGACTGGGTGCTGGGGTCGCCGCCGGTGGGGGTGTAGGTGACGGCGACGTTGAGCTTGACCTTGCCCTTCTGGTTCGAGCTGCTTCTTCTTCTTACCCTTCGCCTTGATCAGCAACTGCGCTGTGCCCGCTGTGACCGCCTTGCTGATCCTTGCCCCGGCTGCCGCCACCTTGGCGCCGTTGCCCGAGCCGATCAGCTCGCCGGGGTTCGGCAGGTTGTTGACGGTGAGGGTCGCGGTGCCCTTCTTCTTATTGCGGGTGATCGAGCCCGAGGGTGAAGGCGTTGGCGGGCTCGACCACGGCGGAGAGATTCATCCTGAGGTTCTGAGGGAAGGTGCCGAAGTCGCCGGCCTGACCGTCCGGCAAACTGCCAGCCCTGAATCTATATGACTCACCCGGAACGCTGAACAGGCACGCGCTCGTCACGGCGCTGCCATCGTTGTAGTTGAGTCCAAGGAAATCCCCGGCCTTCACCGGGATGCTGGCCGCGAACGTGTTGAGGATCCCAGGAGTCAGGACGCGGGGGCCACTGTGGCCGACGGCCAAGTATGTATCCGGGTCGGCAACCTTGCGGAAGATCTTCATCGTGTAGCCGGGCGAGCTCCCCGTCGCCGCATTGGTGCTCCACGAGGTGACAGTGCCCTGTGTGATCGTTGCGGGCACCACATAGGGGTTCCCCGAGGTCACGGTGGGCTGAGCGACGTCGTTACTCGTGGGGTTGCTGCAGGCAGCCGGTGGCGCAGGGGGGGCTAGTTGACCGATCGTCACCGAGGCCCCCGCCGGCGAGGCGCTTAGTGCCAGCGATAGCGCCGCGAGGGGGGCGGCGAGCGTGAAGCGCCCCAAGCCGACAGCCCGGAGGCGCATCCTTTGTGCGTGGATTATTCGATTGGACACCGTGGGGGGGGGAACCTATACGGTGGCTCGGCTCGTTTGCATCGGTAGTTTCCCGTGCGTCGAGACCGCTGCTTTCCATGCAAAGCAGTCAACAGCGCCAACCCCGGTTGCAGCGGGTGCACGAGGGCCGCGGGCTGGCCAGCGAATCGTCGCCGCCGCCGATCGCGCCTGAGCGCCTCTCAGGGGGGCCTGACGATCACCAACGGGTCGGCTCCCCTCCTCACCTCCGGCGTGCCAAGGGCCGCATGTACATCTGCGCGAATGTTCGCCGGGCCACGGGCCTCTGCGACGCGTCCGCGATCCCCGCCGAGTTGATCGAGTCCCACGTTCTGCGCCACCTGGACAGCTTCGTCGGCTCGGTCGAGGGCTGGCTCCAAGAGCAGGTCGGCAAGCGCTCAGACGAACGCAGGGAGCGTGAGGCAGCGCTTGAACGCCAGCGGGTCAAGCTCTCCGACCTGGACCGGCAGCGTGACCGCCACCTAGCTGAGTACCGGGCGCTGGTCGATGAGGGCAAGACGACCGCCAGGATCGCCCTCGAGGAAGTCGAGCCGATCGACCGGGAACGTGCCGGTCAGCAGCAGGCGATTGACGAAGCCGAGGCGGTGCTCGGTGAGTGGTCTGGACCCCCTGATCTCGACGCGGCGCTCGTCTACTACCACGCCATTGTTGAGCTAGCCCAGGGACGCATCCAGAAGGCCCAGGGCGCCGTCGATCTGAACCTAGCCCTGCACCAGGTCCTCGCCGGTCTCTGGGCCGAGATCGAGGAAGACCGAGAGCGGCTGCTGGTGGAGTTCGAGCTCCTGCAGCCGAAAGAGCCGACGCTTCCGGGTGGGATCCCGCTCTTGCCGCAGTTCAAACGGCGACGGCCGAGCCTGCCGCCTCGTCTGCTGGACGACCGGCTGCCACCGGAGTCACCGTGGAGAGAGGCGCAGATCGCCGAGGCGATGGAGCGGGCGGCCGAGAGGGCATGGCAGTCCAAAGCCGGATCTGGACCCTCTTCATCCTTCCTCCTAGTTCTGCCGGATGAAACCCGACCCGGCGAGTCGTCGAGGCTCTCCCCATTGGTATGCCCCGGTTCGAGGAACGATCCTTTAGTACCGATCGGACGATGTCAACCTGGCTAGCCAAAAGCACCCATCGTGCGGCTTTTCGGCGACAAAGCGGCCTCAGGCGGAGGCCGATGCGCCGCGATGCCGACGCCACATGCTGCTGATCCAGCCGAGCGCCGGGTGATCGCGCATCGGCTCGAGGAACTCCCAGCGCGGCGGATCAGGAAGCCGGTAGGGGAACTCCGGCGGCCAGACCAGCGGATAGAGCAGGGCGGCGGCGGTGAGATCCGCGACGGAGAAGCTGTCGCCGACCAGGTAGTCGCCGCCGTCCCGCTCCGCCTCGATTCGATCGAGGGCGGACGCGATCGTCCCTCTGCTCTGCTCGACGGCCGCCTCGGTGAAGTCGTAGCGCCGGTTCATGTAGCTCCAGACGACGGGAAACGCCATCCGCAGTCGCACCTTGGCCAGGCGCGCCTTCATCGGCGGTTGGTCGGTGGTCATGAAGTCGAGCCCGTAGTCCAGGTTCTCGCGGAGCTCCCAGAAGCCGACACGGCGCATGTCGTGGCCGGCATGCTCGTCGAAGAAATCCTCCAGCTGCAGCGCCCGTCGGCGCTCCTCCGGATCAGCCGGGTAGAGAGGCGGGTCCGCTCGCCTGACCTCGAGCGCAGCGATGATCGCAGTCGAATCGATGATCCGCTCGCCGTCGAGATCGACGGCCGGCAGGGTCCGATCCCCTCGCGAGAGCCACAGTCCCCGGATCCCGCCGGGCGCCACCGAATGACGCCGGTGCGGTATTCCCTTGAAGTCGAGCGCCCAGCGGGCCTTCTCGTTGTAGTTCGAAAAGCTGTACTGCCAGAGGACGGGCAGCTCGTCGCTCACGTCACTGTGCAGCCAACAGCCACCAGTAGTTCGGCTGGCCGCCGTCGTGGAGCTCGACCTCGACCCCGTCCGGCGCGAGGCCCTCGAGCTCGGCGAGCGCGATCGGCGCACCCTTCCCTGCGATCACGGTGAGGATCTCGGCCCCCTCGGCGAGACAGGCGATGGTCTCGCCCAGGGTCGAGCCCGCGCCGCCCCAGGCCACGATCTCATCCGCAACGAACCCCACGGCGTCGCCGGTCACGAACCGGCCCTTGGTGTCGTCGCGGGATGCCGGAGCCACTGAACCTGCGCGGATCCCCTCCAGCGCCGATCTGATCCTCGCCTCGTTCTCCGTGAGCGAGGCCGTCGGGTTCAGCTCCACGAGGGCGGCGACGCCCGCCTGCTGCGAGTTGCACGGGAGGACGTGCGCCTGTTTGTCCGACAGCTCGGCGGCGCGCTCCGCGGCCATGATCACGTTGGGGTTGTTGGGGAAGACGAGGACCTCCTCCGAGGGGACCTCGTGGATCGCTGCGAGCAGGTCGTTGATGGAGGGGTTGAAGGTCTCGCCCCCGTCGACCACGAACGCGCCGAGACCCTCGTAGAGCTCTCGCATCCCCCGCCCGGAAACCACCGCGACCGCCGCGCAGCGGCCCGCCTGCAACCGCCTCGTCCGCTCGGCGATCTGCTCACGCATGTCGGCGACGTCCACCTGCGTGACCTCGCCGGTGCCTTCGAAGAGCCCCATCGCCGACTCCGGCTCGTCGGTGTGAACGTGGATCTTGAGCGTGGCCTCGTCGCCCACGACCAGAACCGAGTCGCCCAGCTCCTCGAGCCGTGGGGCGAAGGACCGGCTGTCGAGGCCGGAGCCCGTGACGATGAAGTTCGTGCAGTAGCGATAGCGGCTGTCCTCGTGGTGGGGCCGCGTGGAGCTCGCGGGCGCATGGTGCTGCAGCTCGGACTCCACAGCGGTGTCGCCGCGCAGGCCGGCGACGACGCCGGCGAGGATCACGACCAGGCCATAGGCGCCCGCGTCCACGACGCCGGAGTCGCGCAGGATCTCGAGCTGTTCGGGCGTGCGAGCCACCGCCGCCTCACCGTCGCGGACGGCCTCTTCGAGGAGCTCCGCCAGCAGAGCGTCCTGCTGGGCGGGCGTCGTGTCGGGCGAGAGGCGAATCGCGTCCATGTGGGCCAGGCGCCGGGAGATCGAGTGCGCCATCTCGCGGAAGACGGTCAGCATCGTCCCCTCGGCGGGCTCCCGAACCGACTCGTAGGCGGCATCGGCCGCGCGAGCGAACGCCGCCGCCACCAGCATCGGGTCGACGAGCTCACCGGGGCGGCTGGCGAGCTCCTCGGCCGCCCCGCGGACGATCTGGCTGAGGATCACGCCCGAGTTGCCTCGCGCGCCCATCAGGGCCGCGCGCGCCAGCGCGTTGACAAGCTCGGTCCGTCCGATCTCGTCCACCAGCTGGCCATCGATGCGGTCGAGCTCGTCGCTCACCGCGCGCAGGGTGAGCGCCATGTTGTCGCCGGTGTCGCCGTCAGCGACGGGGAAGACGTTGAGGTCGTTGACCTCCTGGCGCCGCTGCTCCAGGTGGTCGGCTGCAGCGCTGACGACCCGCCGGAATCGCTCTATCGAGGGATCGGCCATCGGGGGAGAGGCAAACCCTAGAGCCCGGGGCGATCGCGTGAGGCTTGCTAAGCGGCCTTGGTGACCTTGTTGGACTTGAGACAGCGGGCGCAGACGTAGACGCGCCGGGTGGTGCCGTTCTCCTCCTGGATGCGGACCTTCTGGAGGTTCGGGTTGAAGCGCCGCCGGGTCGCGACCATCGAGTGGCTCCGCGAGTTGCCGAAGGCGGGGCGCTTGCCGCAGCTGTGACAGACCTTTGCCATGGGACGCGGCAGGATAGCGGCCGCCAGGCCGCTAGCCGGTTGTGCGGCGGTGGTGTTTGTGGCCGCCGCGGATGGCGAAGCCGTCTACCGCAACTCTTCCCGAAGCAGGGACATGCGCATCGCGACGATGGCGGCGCCCCTTCCTTGGTCTCGCTTGTCCCCGCCCGACCGGGCCAGCGCCTGGTCCATGTCCTCCGCCGTGATCACGCCGAAGGCGCAGGGCACGCCCGTGTCGAGCTGGACGCGCTGGGTCCCGGACGCGACCTCGTTGGAGACGTGGTCGTAGTGGCTGGTCTCGCCCCGGATCACCACGCCGAGGCAGGCGATGCCGGCGAAGCGGCCGGACTCGGCGCAGAGCTTGGCGGCAAAGGGAAGCTCGAAGGCGCCGGGGACGCGATACGTGTGGACGGAGGCCTCGCTGACATCGCCCAGCGCGAACCCCTCGGCGGCGCCGTTGAGCAGCCGCTCGGCGATGTCCTCGTAGAAGGTCGCGACGCAGACCGCGAATTCGCTCCGCGCCAGCGCCTCCCGCTCATCGTCGGTGAACTCCTCGTAGGAGTGCTCGTCAGTCACCGGGCGGATAGTCCCCGGTCGCGCCCTCCCGGCGATTCTCCTCGTCCTTGCGGTGTTCCTCGTAGAGCAGCTGCTCGTCGAGAGGCAGACCCTGGTGGTGGAGCGCATGGCCCATCCGGTCGCGCTTGGCGCGCAGGTAGGCCTCGTTATGGGGGTTGGGGATCGACTGGATGGGGACCTGATCCGTGACCGAGAGGCCATAGCCCTCGAGCCCGAGGATCTTCTTCGGATTGTTGGTGAGGATGCGAATGCTGGACAGCCCGAGGTCGACCAGGATCTGCGCTCCGATCCCGTAGTCGCGCAGATCCGCCGGCAGGCCCAGCTTCAGGTTGGCGTCGACGGTGTCCAGTCCGTCCTCCTGCAGCCTGTAGGCGCGGAGCTTGTTGAGCAGGCCGATGCCTCGGCCCTCCTGGGAGAGGTAGAGCAGCACGCCCTTTCCCTCAGCCTCGATCATCGCGAGCGCGGCCTCCAACTGCTCGCCGCAATCGCAGCGCAGCGAGTGGAAGACGTCGCCGGTGAGGCACTCCGAATGGACCCGGACCAGGACGTCCTCCGAGCCGGAGACGTCGCCCTTGACCATCGCCACGTGGTGCTTGTCGTCGATCAGCGAGCGGTAGCCGACGGCCGTGAACTCGCCGAAGGTGGTCGGGAGCTTGGTGGAGACGATCCGCTCGACCAGCTTCTCAGTGCGCCGCCGGTAGGCGATCAGGTCGGCCACGGTGATCATCTTCAGCTCGTGTTTGGCGCAGTAGCCGACCAGGTCGGGCACGCGCGCCATCGTCCCGTCCTCGTTCATGACCTCGCAGATCACGCCGGCCGGGATCAGGCCGGCGAGTCGCGCGAGGTCGACCGCGGCTTCGGTTTGGCCGGTGCGCTCGAGGACGCCGCCGTCCTTGGCCTTCAGCGGAAAGACGTGCCCCGGCTGGACCAGATCCTCTGGTTGTGAGTGAGGGTCGATCGCGACCTGGATCGTGCGCGCCCGGTCGGCGGCCGAGATCCCGGTGCTGACCCCCTCCCGTGCCTCGACCGAGACTGTGAAGGCGGTCTGGAAAGGCGCCTCGTTCTTGGCCGCCATCAGGTTCAGCCCGAGCTCCTGACAGCGCTCGTCCGTGAGCGCCAGGCAGATCAGCCCGCGGCCGTGGGTCGCCATGAAGTTGATGGCCTCCGGGGTGGCGAACTGCGCGGCCATCGTCAGATCGCCCTCGTTCTCGCGGTTCTCGTCGTCGCAGACGACCACCATCCGCCCGCGGCGGATGTCCTCGATCGCCTCCTCCACGGTGGCGAACGCCGTTCCCGTCTCCGTTTCGGTCTGCTTCGGCATCTAGCGCTCCATCCTAAGACGGGTTGCTCCTCGGCTCCGCCTGCGGAGCACCCTCGCGTGAAAAAACTGACAGGTGGTCCGCCGACAGCTGTCGGGCCACGTACCGCGCCAGCAGGTCGCACTCGACGTTGACCCGGCTCCCCGGCTCGAGCGAGCCGAGTGTGGTGCGCTCGAGCGTCTCGGGGATCAGCGAGACCTCGATGGCGTGGTCGGCGAGGGAGGCGACGGTGAGGCTGACCCCCTCGATCGCGATCGAGCCGTGCTCGACCACGTACGGCAGAAGTTCGTCGGGCAGCTCGAGCAGGATCCGCTTCGCGAAGCCGTCATCGTTGATCTCGGCCACCGTCGCGGTGCCGTCGACGTGTCCCTGCACGATGTGCCCGCCGAGCCGGTCCGCGGCCCTGAGCGGCAGCTCGAGATTCACACGCGACCCCGGCTCGAGGCCGCCGAGCGTGGTCAGGTCAAGGGTCTGATGCATCGCGTCCGCCTCGAAGGCACCGGAGGTGGCCGATGTCGCCGTCAGACAGGCGCCGTTGACCGCGACGGAGTCACCCTCGCGCAGTTCGGAGGCGAGCTCGGCACGGATGCGAAGGCGCGCTCCGTCGGCGGAGCTCTCCACGGAGTCCACCTGTCCCACCTCCTCGACGATGCCGGTGAACATCAGCCGCTCACCATTCACGCAGTCTTGCGCGGACGAGAATGTCCTCGCCCACGCCCTCGAAGGTGGTCGCGAGGGGTCTCGCCCCCTCGGCGATCCGGGCCACTCCCTCGCCCTCTAGGACGGCGCGTGCCTCGGCCGAGCCCAACAGAACGGGCGCGATGAAGAGCCGCATCTCGTCGATCTCGCCCCCGTCGAAGAGCGCTCCCGCGAACGTCGGCCCTCCCTCGACCAGCAGGTCCTGGATCTCGCGGCGTCCGAGCTCATCGAGAGCTGCCTCGAGCCGATCGCGGGGGGTCCGACCCGGGGCAACGATCACCTCCGCCCCTGCCCGCTCCAGACCATCGCGCTGAGCCGAGGGCGCCTCGGGCGCGCAGATCACGATCAGCGGCGCTTCGTCGGTCGAGTTGACGAGCGCGGAGTCGACCGGCAACCGCGCACGCGAGTCGAAGACGACCCGGGCCGGTTGGCTGGCGGCCTTCTCGATCCGCGCCGTCAGCAGCGGGTCGTCGGCGAGGGCCGTGCCGATGCCAACCGCGACAGCGTCGCATTCGGCCCGCCAGCGGTGCACCAGCTCCCGGCTCTCGACGCTCGAGATCCAGCGTGAGTCGCCGGTTGGCGAGGCGACGCGTCCGTCGAGGGACATCGCCGCCTTGTAGGTCACCAGCGGCCGTCCAGTGCGGGCGCGCTTCCGAAAGGGCTGATTGAGGAGGCGGGCGGCGGCGGCCTCGGGGCCGCCCGCGAGCTCGACGGTGACGCCCCCGTCGCGGAGCATGCCCGGGCCGCGCCCGGATGCCTTCTCGGTCGGGTCTTCGGAGGCGTAGACGACGCGGGAGATGCCGGCCTCGAGGATGGCCTCGGTGCAGGGCGGCTGCCTGCCGGTGTGGGCACAGGGCTCGAGCGTCACGTAGATGGTCGAACCGGCCGGGTCCTCGTCGCGCCCGCCGGCGTCCTCGATGGCCGCCCGCTCGGCGTGCAACTCGCCCCGGGCGGCGTGGAAGCCCTCCCCGATCACCTCGCCGTCTCGGACGAGCACGCTGCCGACCAAGGGATTGGGGCTGACTCGCCCACGACCTGCCTCGGCGAGCTCCAGCGCGCGCCGCAGATGGGATGCGTCCTGTTTCGTGCTGACCGTGACGATGCCCGCCTCCTTGGGGTCGAGCCCGGTTGATTGACTGGTCAGTCAGCCAGATTGTACGGCAGTAAGGTGCGCTCCCATGCCGAGCGTGAATCGGGTGCAGGCGACGGACGAAGCCAGGAGCTACGGGCGGCGCGCCAGCCTGCTCTCCGTCGGGGTCGGGATCACGGGGCTGATCACCTACCTCTACTTCGCGATCGCCTCGCATGAGCTCTCGAAGTACCAGTACGGGCAGGTGGCGGTCCTCTGGTCGGCGGTCTTCATCGTCGTCTCGGTCCTGCAACGCCCCGTCGAGCAGCTGCTCTCTCGGACCATCTCCGAGAACCTCGCCCACGATGTGCCGATCGGCCACACCGTCCGCGTCGCGGCCACGATTCAGCTCACCGTCGCGGTCGTCTTCGACATCGTCGCCCTGGCGCTCCGCACCCCGATCCAGGACCACCTCCTCGACGGCAACTCGACGCTCTACTGGATCGGCGTCACCGCCATCACCGCCTATGGCGCCAGCTATTTCGCCCGCGGCTTCCTCGCGGGCAGCCACCGGCTGACGATCTACGCGCTGCAGATCATCAGCGAGTCGATAGCGCGGACGGCGTTCCCCACCGCCGTCGCGCTGGGCATCGCCTCGGGACAGACGGCGGTCGCACTGGGCATCGTGGCGGCCCCGACACTCTCGCTGATCGTCGTGCCGTTCGCGTTCTTCCGTCGCTTCGGCGCCGCCGAAGCGACGGCGACCGCACTCCCCGATGCACCGCGCGGAGACACGCCCACGGACGAATTCACCCTCGCGAGAGGCGGTCGGTTCGCCGCGGCGGTGTTCCTGATCATGCTCAGTGAGCAGACCTTCCTGAACGCCGGCGTCCTGACGACCAAGGCGACCGCCGGGGCCGCCGCGGCCGGGTACGTGTTCAACATCCTGATGATCGCCCGCGCCCCACTACAGCTCTTCCAGGCTGTCCAGACGAGTCTTCTCCCCCACCTCACCACGCTCGGATCCCGCGGCGAGGAGCGCGACTTCCGCGCCTCCATCCGGGTTACGGTGCTGGCGATCGCCGGCTTCGCGGCCCTGGTGGCAGTCGCGCTGCTGATCGCCGGGCCACAGCTCATGCAGATTGCTTTCGGGAAGAACCACGACTACTCCCGCGGCGACCTCGTGGTTGTCGCGATCGGGATGGGGCTCTACCTGTCGGCCGCGACGCTGAACCAGGCCGCGCTGGCTCGCGGCCAGGTGCGACGCGCGTCCTTCTGCTGGGTCGGCACCGCCATCGCTTTCATCGTCTGGATCGTGGTTCCGATCGTCTCGAACGACGTGACCCGCGTCGTCATCGGCTATCTCGGCGCTGCGGCACTGCTCTGCTCGCTCCTCTACTGGCTCTACCGGCAGCCTCTCGAGCCGCGTGAGCGGCGCGTCGAGCCGGGATCGACCGAGGAGCTGGAACTGCAGCTCGCTTCGGCCGACGAAGCGGGCTAGACGGCGCCCGCAGCTTCCGCGATCGCGCTGTAGGCCGCCGCCGGATCGTCCGCACCGAACACGGCCGAGCCCGCGACGAAGAGTCCGGCCCCGGCCTCGGCCACGCTGCCCGCCGTGCCCGGGTCGATCCCGCCGTCGACCTCGATCGTGCCGTCGCCGACCAGCGAGGCGAGCCGCCGCACCTTGTCCGGCGAGTCGGCGATGAACGGCTGTCCGCCCCACCCCGGGTTGACCGTCATGCAGAGGAAAACGTCAGCGTCATGGACGGACTCGCCGACCGCACCGACCGGAGTGCCGGGGTTGATCGCGAGCCCCGCGAGGCAGCCCAGCTCACGGATCGCGTTGAGCGTGCGGTTGATGTGAGGAGTCGCCTCGGCGTGGAAGGTGATCGAGTCCGCCCCCGCCTTGGCGAATTCCTCGATGTGTTCGTCCGGGCGCTCGATCATCAGGTGGACGTCGATCGCGCCACCGGCCTGGTGGACCTGATCCGAGATCGAGCCCGCAACCAGCGGCCCGATCGTGATCGGCGGGACGAAATGGCCGTCCATCACGTCGACGTGGATGATCCGCGCACCGGCCGCCATCACCTCCTCGATCTGCGAGCCGAGCCGGGAGAAGTCCGCGGAGAGGATCGAGGGGGCGACACGCCTGCTCGCATAGAGATCGCGCCGCTTGGCCACAGCCCTGTCGGTGGCGGCTTCCATGGGTCGCTCAGATGCTACGCAGCATCGAGTGGCCGCAGTGCTGGCACTGCATGTCCTCGGTGCGGCTCATGCGCGCGATCGTCTGGTGCTCGCCGCAGTTCGGACAGGCGGAGACGAGCTCGAAGCGGCGCAGGCAGTAGACGCACACGAATCGGCCCGGCAGCTGGGCGGGGCGCAACCAGGGCTCGCCGCAGCCCGGACAGTCGGGGCGGTTGAGCGCCCCCTCGCCGGCCTGCTCCGTCCCGGCCGAGTTTCCGAGACTGCTCTCGATTCGTTCGGCCACGTGACGAGGTTAGCGAGCGTTTACACCGCCTTCGTCGGAGGAGCGTGACCACGCAGGAAATCGGCCGCGCTCATCGGCTTCTTTCCGGGCGGCTGGACCACCTCGAGTCGGAGGATCCCGTCGCCGGTAACGAGAAGAAGCTCGCTGCCCTCGACCACGACCGTGCCGGGCGGGTCCGCCGGTGCCTCGCCGAATGGCCGCCACGCCTCCGCCTCGCGTACCCCGATCCGCTCCCCGTCCTCCAGCTCGAGATAGGCGCCGATGTGAGGCGTCAGCGATCTCACCTTCCGCTCGAGCTCGTCGACCGGCCTCGACGGATCGAGACGGCGCTCTTCGGGCGAGATCTTCTCGGCGTAGGTCGCATGGGCCTCGTTCTGGTCGGCGAACTCCAGCTCGCCCCGGTCGAGCTGGTCCAGGGCCCTCACGACCAACTCACCGGCCACCTCCGCGAGCCTCGCCGACAGGGAGGCGTAGTCGTCATCGCCGTAGACCTGGACCTCTTCCGCGAGTGCGACGGGACCGGAGTCGAGGCCAGCCGTCAGCCGCATGATCGTCACTCCCGTGAGCCCCTCCCCCGCCATCAGGACCCGCTCGATCGGAGCGGCGCCGCGCCAGACCGGGATCAGGGACGGGTGCACGTTCAGCAGCGTGATCTCGCTCAGGAGCGGCTCCTTGATCAGCTGGCCGAACGCGCAGACGACGATCGCCTGCGGGTTGGCGGCACGGATCGCCGCCAGCGATTCCTCGGAGTTGACGTCGGGGCTCTGGTGCACCTTAAGGCCGAGCTCTCGCGCCACTTCGGCGGCCGGCGGCGAGGCGAGCTTGCGGCCCCGGCCGCGACGGCTGTCCGGTGGAGTGACGACGAGCGCCGGACGGTGGGGACTGTCGGCGAGGCGGCGAAGGACGGTCGCCGCGAACTCGGAGGTGCCGAGGTAGGCGGTCCTCACTCCTCGGCTGGGGCGCTGGTTTCCCCGGCCTCCTCGTCGTCCTGATCTGGCGCATAGGTACCGCCCTCGCGCAGAGCGCGCAGGGCGCCCTTGCGCTGCTCCTTCTCGGTGCGGTCCAGCATCAGGACGCCATCGAGGTGATCGACCTCGTGCTGGATCACGCGGGCCTCGAGACCCGAGGACTCCAGGGTGAGCGGCTCTCCGTTGACGTCCACCGCGCGCGCCCGGACGAAGAGCGGACGGTCGACGTCCACCACCACCCCCGGGAGGCTCAGGCAGCCCTCCTCCGCGGTGGCGGAGTCCGCGGAGCGCCACTCGATCTCCGGGTTGATCAGGACCGTCGGCTCCGCCTCCGACCCGACCTGGAACACCAGCATCCGCCGCAGGACGCCGAGTTGGGTAGCGGCCAGACCGACGCCGATCGCATCACGCATCAGGCCGATCATCCGCCCCGCGTCTTCGGCCAGCCGGTCGTCGAACTCGGTCACCGGCGAGGCCGCAGAGCGCAGCACCGGGTCGCCGAACTTGACGACCTGGGAGAGCGCGGCGCTGCGGCGCTCCAGCGCCTCTTGGTCGAGACCCTCCGGCTCGCTGGTCTCGATCGGCTGCTCGCCGTCGGCCTGCTCGTCGAGCTCCTCGACGGGTGTCTTCGTGGCTTCGTCGCTCACTGCCCCGAGTCTAATCGTGGTCTGGGCGCAACTTCGGCAATGAATGGTCGCCTCCTCATGCCTTCGGTGACCTCTCGGCGTCGAGGCTCGACCACATGCCCGTTCTGCGTCAGATTCGTCTCGCCCAGCGAGACAAAGTCGACGCAGAAGAGCTTGCGTGGCTGGCGCAACGGCAGCACGGCGTGACTGAGCACGCGGCAACTCCAGGGCGCCGGTCTGACCCGGGCCTCGAGCTCGAGGTGGACGAAGATCGGCCCGCCTCCACCGCGTTCATCCCGCGCGTCTTCGCCTTGGGCCACGCGGCTCTTTCAATTAGAGGTCGCCTCTTGCCGCTCTCCTGTACGGCGGCGACCAGGCGGTGCTGAGTCACACCACTGCCGCCTGGGTCTGGGGCCTGATCGACGCTCAGCCGACCCGGATCCACCTGACGACGCCGGGCCGCCGCTCTTCATTGCCGGTGTTCGGGTGCATCGCGTCGCGCCAGATCGAGGTGGTCCTTACGACACGGCTTCGCGTCACCTCGGTCGCCCGCACGCTCGTCGATCTGGCGTCGTGGTCATCCCGCGGCAGGTCCGGAGAGCGTTGGCCGAGGCGGACTACCTAGGCCTGCTTGAATCCGTCAGCTCCGATCGTGCTCTGCGCAAGGGCGCCGCGGCTCCCGCGCCCTCAGCGCAGCTCTGGACACCCACCTTCCTCAACTTGCAGAGACCTCTCAGCGTTCTCGAAGAGCACTTCCTCGAGCTCTGCGAATCGCCCAGATTCAGACGCCCGAGGTGAATACCAAGCTAGGCCGGATGCGTGTCGACGCGCTCTGGCGCGAGGAACGACTCGTCGTGGAGCTAGACGGCGCAGCCGCACATGGGACCCGATCGGCCATAGCCCGAGACCGCGAGCGGGAGCTCGCCCTTCGGAGGCTTGGCTTTCGCGTCATCAGGTATGCGTGGCGCCAGATCACCCAACGGCCGGCTGATGTCATCGCCGACCTGCGTCAGCAATTGGGCATCAGGACCGCCGCGGAGTCGCTTCCGTGTCCCATCGGCCCCGCCTGAGCGGGCGCCAGTTGACACAGAACGAACTACTGCGGGTCGACGTCCACCGAGATCGCCAGCTCGCGGAGCGCCCGATGGCGCACGGCGGTCGCCACGGCGTCCCGGACGGCCGCGACCGTCTCGTGTCGCCGCTCGGACTTGATCAGGAGCCGGTGCCGGTGTTTGCCGCGCAGGCGGAAAAGCGGCGCCGGGCCGAGCAGCTCGTCTTCGGCCGAGATGCGCTCCTCGACGAGCCCCCGCACTGTCTCGGCGGAGGTCTCCACGCGAGCTTCGTCGGCGCCGGCCAGCCCGATCTCGATCAGTTGCGAGAAGGGCGGATAGCGCAGGGCGCGACGGCGCTCCAGTTCCTCCCCCAGGAAGCCGGCCGAGTCGTGCTTCGCGGCGTAGCGGATGCTCGGCGCGCCGGTCGCCAGCGCTTGGACCAGGACCCGCCCGCCCCCCGCACCGCGGCCACTCCGCCCGGCCAACTGAGTGATCAGCGAGAAGGTCCGCTCCTCCGAGCGGAAATCGGGAAGGCGCAGTGCCCCGTCGGCGTCGAGGATCACGCTCAGGGTCACCTCCGGGAAGTCGTGTCCCTTGGCCACCATCTGGGTTCCCACGAGAACCCCGGACTCGGCGGCCTGGAACCGGCTGAGGACCTCACCGTGTCCGCGGCTCGCGGCGCTGTCGGAGTCCAGTCGGTAGATCTCCAGCGGGGCGAGCATCTCCGCGAGCTCCGACTCGACCCGCTGCGTCCCCGAGCCGACCCGGGCGATCGTCACCGAGGAGCATTCCGGGCACGCCTGCGGCTTGGACTCCGCATGGCCGCAGTGATGACAGCGCAGCCCGCCGTCCCGGTGAAGGACGAGCGAGACGTCGCAGTTCGGGCATTCCCAGGCATGGCCGCAGGAGCGGCAGGTGAGGTGGGTGGACCAACCGCGCCGGTTGATCAGCAGGATCGCCTTTTCGCCCCGCCGAGCGACCTCGTTGAAGGCCTCCCGCGTGGCGGGGTGAAGCGGACCGGGGACGCCGCCCCGCATGTCGACGATCTCCACCGGAGGCAGCGCGCGGCCGTCGACTCGGCTGGGCAGCTCGAGCCGCTCCAGCTCGTGCCAGGTCTCGGGCCGTGGTGTCGCTGTCCCGCAGAGCAGCACGGCGCCGGACTCGGCGGCACGCCGTCTCGCCACATCCCTCGCGTCGTAACGGGGATCGCTCTCCTGCTTGTAGGAGGAGTCGTGCTCCTCGTCGACGACGATCAGACCGGGATCGGCCACCGGCGCGAAGACGGCCGAGCGCGGCCCGACGCAGATCCGCGCCTCGCCCGAGCGCAGCCGGCGCCACTCGTCGTAGCGGGCGCCGGCGGGCATGCGGGAATGCAGCAGCGCCACCGATTCACCGAAGCGCCGCCGGAACCGATCCATCGTCTGTGGGGTGAGGGCGATCTCGGGGACGAGCACGATCGCGCCGCGCCCACGCCCCAGCGCCGCCCGCGCCGCCTCCAAATAGACCTCGGTCTTTCCCGAGCCGGTCACGCCATGGAGGAGGAACGAACGGCTCGACGTTGACCCACCGGCCTCGGGCAGCGCCGAGGTCACCGCTTCCAGCGCGGCCCTCTGGTCGGCCGTCGGCTCGATCCCTTCCCGGACCGCCCCAACTCCAGGGGCGTGGTGGTACCGCCGGCGCTCGACCTCGCGCGTCCTGACGAGACCACGGGCCTCGAGCCTGCGCAGCGTCGCGCGGTCCGAACCGGCGCTCGAGGCGAGCTGCCGCGCGAGCCTGGGACCCGCGGCGAGCGCCCGCAGCACCGCTCGCTGCCGCAAACCGAGGCGGTCGCCCCCCACGATCGCATCCAGCCCGCGATCGGTCGCCTGCGCCTCGAGCTCGACGAGCGGCCGGATCCGGCGCGCCTCCGCACCGGTCCCCACCCCCGGTGGCAGCACCAGGCCGAGGCCGCGCGCCGGCGTCGAGCAGTACTCCTCTCCGACCCAGCGGCCGAGCGCCACCAGCTCCGGCGGCACCCCGGCCTCCAGCGCCTCCAGCGGCTCCGCCAGGCGGCCCGCCGGGAGATCGCTCCGGTCGGCGAGGCCGACCACCACCCCGACGACGCGGCGGCGACCGAAGGGAACGACGAGGACCGACCCGATCTCGACCGCGCTCATAGCCTCGGGAAGCCGGTAGTCGAACGGCCCGGACACGTTCCGGGTCGTCAGCAGGGGCTCCACCTTCGCGATAGCCATTCGTCTCTGAGCCTAAGGAGCCGCCCGGCGGCGCAGTAGGCTGCCCCCGTGGATCTGCAATCCGGGGAGCGGGTGATCTACCAGGGGCACCCGTCCTGGCGAGCGATCCTCGGCTTCTACCTCAAGGGGATCCTCGTGGCTGTCGCCGCCGGCGTCCTCGCGGGGCTGATCAACGACGGCGCGGGACTCGGGATCGTCACGTTCATCATCATCACCGCCATCACGATCCTCGTCGGCTTCATCAAGCGCGTCGCGACCGTCTATACGATCACCGACCGCCGGCTCAACATCAAGGTGGGGATCATCGCCCGCAAGGTCCAGGAGACCCGGCTACAGCGAGTGCAGAACGTGAACTACACCCAGGGCGTCTACGAGCGGGCCATGCAGATCGGCGACGTCGAGTTCACCACGGCCGGCACCGACGAGTCGAACTTCGTCTTTGCCGGGGTCGCCCAGCCCGAGCAGGTGGTCCAGCAGGTAGAGCACGCGACGCCGGTGCTCAGCGGCCTCCAGGGCGAAGCCGAGCCTCAGAACAACTAAGCGGGGGCCTCCGCCTCCTCAACCAAACCGGCGGCCCGGCGCAGTTCGTCCGCGTGGTCGGTCCGCTCCCAGGTGAAATCCGCGTCCTCGCGGCCGAAGTGGCCGTAGGCCGCCGTCTTCTGGAAGATCGGCCGGTGCAGGTCGAGATAGCGCCGGAAAGCCGCAGGCCGCAGGTCGAAGGTCTCCTGGACGATCCGGGCGATCTCCGCGTCCCTCACCCTCCCCGTCCCGAAGGTCTGCACCATCACGGACACCGGGTGCGCCACGCCGATGGCGTAGGCGACCTGGACCTCGCAGCGATCGGCGAGCCCAGCGGCCACGACGTTTTTCGCCACGTAACGGGCGGCGTAGGCGGCTGAGCGGTCGACCTTCGACGGATCCTTGCCGGAGAAGGCGCCGCCGCCATGGCGGGCGGCGCCGCCATAGGTGTCGACGATGATCTTCCGGCCGGTCAGGCCGGCGTCTCCCACCGGTCCGCCGATCACGAACTTCCCGGTCGGGTTGACCATGAAGTTCTCGAGCAGATCCTTCTCCGTGTAGAGCTCCTTGTACTCCGTGTGGAGCACCGGCTCGACGACGTGCTCCCAGAGATCGTTGCGGATCAGCTGCTCGCCGGCGTCCTCACGGTGCTGGGTCGAGATCAGGATCTTCGCGACCTCGACGGGCCGGTCGTTCTCGTAGCGAACGGTCACCTGGGTCTTGCCGTCGGGCCCGAGGTAGGGCACCACATCGGCCTTGCGCACCTGCGCGAGCTGCCGGGCGAGCTGGTGCGCGACCTGAATCGGCATCGGCATCAACGCCCTGGTCTCGCGGCTGGCGTAGCCGAACATCATTCCCTGGTCGCCCGCTCCCGCGGCATCGAGCTCGTCCGATGACTCGCCCTCCCGCTGCTCGTAGCCCCTGTTCACACCCTGGGCGATGTCCGCCGACTGCTCGTCGATGGCGGTCAGCACCGCGCAGGCCTCGTGGTCGAATCCGTAACGGGGATCGTCGTAGCCGATCTGGCGGATCGTCTCGCGCGCGATCTTGGGGATATCGACGTAGGTCTCGGTCGTGATCTCGCCGGAGACGACCACCAGGCCCGTGTTGACCAGCGTCTCGCAGGCGACCCGGCCCTCCGGGTCCTTAGCCATGATCGCGTCGAGGACACCGTCCGAGATCTGATCGCAGATCTTGTCGGGGTGGCCCTCGGTGACGGACTCGGATGTGAACAGGTACTCGTTCTCTGAAAGGTTCTGCATTGATTCCTCAGTCGTTGATGGCCAGGAAGAGCTCGGATTGAAGCTCGTCTTCGTTACCTCTCACGGCGAGGCCGAGAGAGCCGATGCGGGAGATGTCTTCGCTGAGCGAGGCATACAGTGGATTCTCCGCCAGGCCAGCCTCCTGCGCCAGCCCCAGGACCTCATCGAGGTTGAGGAAGACTAGCGCCGAGACCCGGTCCGGGAGACGATCCGTCGCGTCCTCGAATGCGCTGGTGCCGGCCAGGTTGTCGCCGCTCGAGCGCACCTGGGAGACGCCCTGCGGCTGCGTGGAGATGACGAGCTTCCCGTCGAAGATCGCGTACGAGAGATCGACCGTGGGCGAGAGCCTGACCGAGTGCACGCTCACCCCATCGATGTCCGTCGTCTGGACGCTCGGCACGCGGCCACGGGTACTCAGCGACCGCAGGAGCGGGCCCTGCAGCGCGGCGAGGGCGTCGCCCGCCTTCTTCTCGTCCACGCCATCGACGATCAGGCTGACGTACGGAGTCGCCGCCGTCGGCTCGGCGACGAGGGCGGCCTGGCCGCCGAGAGCCGGGAGAAGGTCGCTGAGGGGATCGACCCCCGCCTGCTTCTGCAGGCTCTGGGCCAGCGCCCTGAGCGAGCCGGCCAGCCCCTGGGCGCCCGCGCCGGCCGTCTCGAGCGCCTTGTTGATCGCGGGTCCGAGCTCGCCGACCCCGATGTAGCCGAGCGCGCGCGGGCCCGCCTCGTCCGCGAGGCCGGGCTCGAACTCGGGCAGGCTCGCGAACACGGTCGGACTGCGCTGCTCGAGCGTCGGGTCGAGGTCGCTGACGAGGTTGATCTGGACACCGTCGTCTCGAGCCCTCGCGCCGGCCGCCATGCCGCTGGTCGCGCCGTAGTCGACGAATGTGTCCAGCTGGGTCGCGCCGGTGGCCGTCGCCGGGAGGAACCGCTGGACGCCCGCGCGGGAGAGGTAGACCTCGGCGAAGCGGAGCTCCGGCAGCTGCTCGCGCGGCCGGTCCTGGTCCGAGCCCTCCAGCCCCGGCAGCTGTCCCGCCCTGGCCGCGAGCGCCTCCCGAACCGCCGCCACGTCGCCGAAGAGCAGCTCGCCTCCCGATCGCGCGGTGGCCACGCCGTTCGAATACTCGCTCAGCGAGGCGTCGCCCACCGCGCTCTGCGTGGCAGTGCCGCCGGGCGAGAGGCTCGCGGCGAACTGATTGGCCTTCGTCTCGTCACCGACACCGGCGATGTAGGTCTCTGGGGTGGTTCCGTTCGGCCCAGGGACCGCGAGCAGTGAGATGTCGTCCTTGACCCAGGGCAGCACCTCCCGGGAGAGGTCGACGGCTCTGCCCGTCGGGCCGCCCAGCGCCCGCGTGTCGCTCTGCAGCAGGGCGGTGAAGCTGGGCAGCGTCTTCGCCAGGTCCTGCTCGAGGTCCCACTGATGGCTGTCGCTGTTCACCGTCATGTGCACGTAGAGGGCGGCGTCGCGCGGGACGTAGGCGATGGTGTCGTTCGACGGCGCGCACTCCTTCGCGGCCGAGATCTGGCAGGGCACGCCGGGCACCGGCAGGAACTTGAGGATCAGGTAGACGACCACGACGCCGGCAACCGCGCCGACGCGGATCTTTGTTCCCCGTGAGCGCCTCGACGACCATTCGCCCGCCGAGCGGGCGCCGGCGGCCGTCCTCGTTCCGCCCCGCCGCAGTGCACGCCAGGCGATCTGTCCCTTCTCGCGGAGCCAGTACCCCATCGCCTGGAACCTGGTCCTCGCCCTGAAGGCCAGCTCGCCGGCGCGCTCGGGCGTCTTCTCCTCATCGTCGTCAGGATCGAGGGAGAAGAGCGGCTTGGGGCGAGGGCGCCGAGCCCTGCGGAAAGGGTGGCTCGTCTCCCGTCGGCGCGCCGGGCTCGGCCGGTGGGGTCTCCGAGGCCGATGGCTCACCGATTACGCGACCCAGGCTGCGCCGAAGCCTGACGAGGCGTGATTCCTTCGCGTCCTTGCTGTTGTCGCCGGTGTCGTTCGAGGCCTCCCCGTCCCCCGGCCCACCGGCTTCATCAATCGGGTGGCTCCTGTCTGAGCCCCCTCTATCGACACTCACGAAGCGCCCTTATACCCGGCCCGCGCGCTCCGCGCTCCGGTTCCGCCTTCCCTTGCGCGGAACGAAATCGATCACGAGCGGGACGCCCTGCAGCTCATAGGCCTCGCGCAGGCGATTCTCCAGATGAAAGGCCCAGTCGCGATTGATCAGCCTCCGATCATTCACCTGGAGGGCGAAACGCGGGGGACGCCGGCCCACCTGCGCCGCGTAGTAGATCCGCAGGCGTCTGCCATGCCTCTGGGGCGGCGGGCGATCCGCCATCACGCCGGCGACGAACCTGTTGAGCTCGGGGGTTGGGATGCGGTCCGCGGCGCGGTGCGCCAGCCGGATCGCCTCCCGCAGGACGGCGCCGACGTTCCGGCCGGTGAGCGCCGAGCAGGTCAGGACCGGAGGGCGGAGACGCAGCTTCCGGTTCGCACGGGCGCGAGCGTCGTCAATCTCGGTTCGGGAGACGTCCCATTTATTGATCGCGAGCACCGTTGCGCAGCCGGCGCGCATCGCGATCTCGGCGACCCTGAGGTCCTCGGCCGTCAGCCCCTCCCTCGCATCGCAGACGACGATCGCTGCATCGGCCCGCTCGGCGGCACGCTCCGAGCGGAGCTGGGCGTAGTAGCCGATTGTCCCGGCAACCTTGCCCCGCCGCCGCAGCCCGGCTGTGTCGACCAGGACGATGCGCTCTCCATCCACCTCGGCCTCGGTGTCGACCGGGTCGCGCGTCGTCCCGGCCCGCTCACTGACTATCACCCGGTCGGCGCCGAGCATCGCGTTGAGCAGCGAGGACTTGCCGACGTTCGGCCGTCCCAGGATCGCTATCCGGGGCGATTCCTCTTCCACAGTGCCGGTCTCCTCGGGGAGATGGCGTCGGAGCTCCTCCACCAGCCGATCGAGCAGGTCCCCGGTGCCGAGGCCGTGGCTCGCCGAGACCGGGATGGGCTCGCCGAGGCCGAGCGCGTTCAGCTCCGCCGCCAGCGCCTCGTCCTCCGATCGGTCGACCTTGTTGGCCGCCACGATCACCGGCCGGTTCGAACGGCGCAGCAGATCGGCGAGCTCGGCGTCGCCAGGGCCGAGGCCGCTGCGCGCGTCCACGACCAGCAGGATCACCTCGGCGTCCTCGATCGCCACTCGCGCCTGCCCCTGGATCGCCCGAGCGAGCGCATCGGCGTCGGCCAGGTCGACGCCACCGGTGTCGATCAGGTCGAACTTGAGCCCGTTCCACTCGCACTCGAGTGCCCGCCGGTCTCGCGTCACACCGGGCTCCGCGTCGGTGACGGCCTCGCGGCCGCCCGCGAGCCTGTTGACGAGCGTGCTCTTTCCGGCATTCGGGAAGCCGACCACCGCCACCGCCGGGCGGCCGCGCAACGCGCGTGCCAGCGGGGGGCCTCCCGTACCCCGTTCCATCACCCGACCCCCCTCTCGCGCGCCAGTTTCGCGATCTCCTCGACGACCCGATCCGGGGTGAGATCTGTCGTGTCGATCCGGACCGCACCCGGCGCCCGGCGCAGCGGACTGTCAGCCCGTTCCTGATCCCGGCGGTCACGATCCTCGATCGCCTCTCTCACCTCATCAACAGGCTCCCCGCTGTCGGCCGCCCGGCGGCGCGCTCGCTCCTGCTCATCGGCCGTCAGAAAGACCTTGAGCGGAGAGTCTGGGCTGACGACGGTTCCGATGTCACGACCCTCCGCGACGTAGTCGCCGGAGGCGATCAACTCTCGCTGGCGCTTCACCATCGCCTGCCTCACCTGGGGATGGACCGAGACGCGGGAGGCCGCCACCGTGACCTCCGGTGAACGGATCCTTCCCTCGACGGGCTTGCCGTCGAGGCGAATACTGTCGCCATCGAAATCGATCTCGAGGCCCCAGGCCAGCTCGCCGAGTCGCACGCCGTCGTCGGGGTCGATTCCGCGCTCCAGCGCCGCCAGCGCCACGGCGCGGTACATCGCCCCGGAATCGAGATACGTGAAGCCGAGCGCCCGAGCCACGCCCTTCGCCACCGTTGACTTGCCGGCCCCGGCAGGGCCGTCGATCGCGATCACCACGGCTCCATTAAACGGTTTCGCCCCTCTTGGCGGCGGATATAGAGTGCCGCGTGAACATGGAGAGTTGGAACTTGAACGAGCTGGAGGTGCTGCCGCATCAGCCGGAGGTGCTCGATTCCGAGTCCGAGGGCAGGGCCATCCTGATCAACCTCCCCGAGGGCGAGCAGCTCCAGGAGCACCAGGTGCACGAGCGGGCCTGGCTGCTCGTCGTGGACGGCAACGTCGAGATCAACACGCCGGACGGGAAGTGGGCTGCCGGCGGCCCCGGCCTGCTCGCCATCTTCGATCCGTCCGAGCGCCACGAGGTGCAGGCGATCGAGGACTCGCGGATCCTGCTCGTGCTCTCACCCTGGCCTGGCGATGGGCACCCATCCCAGCCCGAGGAAGTCCGCGAGCGCGCCGCGGACTAGCCGCGCTCAGTCGAGCAGCGATCGGAGATCCCGCTCGAAGCCCGGGTAGCTGACCGAGACCACGTCGAACCCGCGCACCTCCACCCCCTCGCGAGAGGCCAGGCCGGCGATCGCCCCGAGCATCGCCAGCCGGTGATCGCCCCGAGCGTCGAGACTGCCGCCGCGAAGGCCATCCGTGCCCCGGACGGCGAAGCCATCTGCCCTTGCCTCGATCTCGGCGCCCAGCCCGGCCAGGCCGTCGACGATCCCAGCGATCCGGTCGGACTCCTTCGCCCGCAGCTCCGCGGCACCGCTGACCACGGTCTTGCCCTCGGCGAAGCAACCCAGCAAGGCGACCAGCGGGAGCTCGTCGATGGCCGACGGGACGTCCTCGGCGGTGATCTCGGTGCCTCGCAGGGGGGCCGTCCGCACGTTCAGCCTGGCGATCGGCTCGGGGCCCGGCTCGCGGATCTCCTCGACGGAGATCGCACGATCGCCCTCGTGCGGACCACCCATCTCGATCCCCATGCGAGAGAGGATCGAAAGCAGCCCGATCCGCGCCCGGTTGATGCCGACCTCGCGCAGGTTGATCTCGCTGCCGGGCACGATCAGCGCCGCGACGATGAAGAACGCCGCTGAGGAGAAGTCTCCCGGCACCGGCACGTCACCGGACTCGAGGCGCTCGGTCGGGGCAACGGTGATCGTGCCGCCGTCTCGCCGGATCTCCGCGCCGGATGCCGCGAGGAGACGCTCGGTGTGGTCACGCGTCCAGTAGGGCTCCCGGACGGTCGTCATTCCCTCGGCGAGCAGACCCGCCAGGAGCAGGCATGACTTCACCTGGGCGCTGGCGACCGGCATCTCGTAGTCGATTCCCCGCAGCGGCGCGCCTCGGATGCGCAGCGGAGGCAGCCGCCCCTCTCGGGCCTCCGCGTCGGCGCCCATTCGGCCGAGCGGCTCGACGATCCGGTCGACGGGCCGCCGCCGAATCGACTCGTCGCCGTCGAGAGTCCACTCACCCCCGGACTGACCCGCCAGCCACCCCGGCATCAGGCGCAATAGGGTCCCCGCGTTGCCGACGTCGATCGAGGCCGGCCGCGGGCCGCGCAGCCCGATGCCCTCGATCTCGACGAAGAGGCCGCCGTGATCGTCTGACTCCCCCTCCCTGACCCCGGCTCCGACCGCCGAGACAGCCCCCAGGGTCGCGCGGGTGTCGGCGGAGTCGAGGTAGCCGGTGATGCGGGTCGGGCCCTCCGCCATCGCGCCGATCAGCGCGGCGCGGTGGGAGACGGACTTGTCCGGAGGGGGAGTGAGCTCCCCGTGGAGAGGGCCCGCCGGGTCGAACCTCATTGGGCGCGGGAGACGTCGTGTCCCAGCTCGCGGACCAGGTCCTCCGCCCGCGCAGCCTGGTCGTCGCCGGCGATGTAGAGCGAGACCGCGCCGGAGGTCATGTCTGCCGCTGGATAGAGGGCCATGTCCTCGATGTTGACGCCTGCGCGGCCGAGCTCGAGCGCCAGCTCCGCGACGATGCCGGGACTGTTCGGCACCAACACCCGCAGCTCATGCAGCGGGCCGCCGGCGATCTCGGTCTCGATCAGGTCGCGGCGCCGGGTGCCGGCCTGCTCGTGCCAGGCTCCCACCGCGTCGCGGTCGCCCGAGCGGAGCAGCTCCGCCGCCTCCGTGAGGCGCGCGACGACGCCGTCGATCTCCGCGGCGACGGCGTCGCGATTGCCCGCGAAGATGTCGCCCCAGATCGCCGGGTTCGCGCCGGCGACCCGCGTCGCGTCGCGGAAGCTCGGCCCGACCTCGGGCAGGTGCTCGGCCTCCTCGCTGAGAGCGGTCGCGGCCTGGGTGACGAGCACGTTGGCGAGCACGTGCGGAAGATGGCTGATCGTGGCCATCAGGCGGTCATGCGTCTCGGCCTCGATCGCCTGCGGTCTCGCCCCCATCTCCGAGATCGCACGCTGCACGCGGTCATAGAGCATGCCCCCGCTCCTCGCCGTCGGCGTCAGGTACCAGCGCGCGCCCTCGAATAGATCGGCGCGCGCGTTCTCGACTCCCGCGGTTTCCGCCCCCGCCAGGGGGTGTCCGCCGATGAAACGGCTCTCGGATCCCAGCGCCGCGATCACCTCCCGCTTCACGGAGCCGACGTCCGTCACCGCGGTGTCCTCGCTCGCCGCGTCCAGGGCTTCGGCGGCCAGGCCCGGGAGCGCTGTCACCGGAGCCGCGCAGAAGACCAGTTCGGCTCCCGCGACCGCCGCGGCGGCGCTCTCCGCCGCCGAGTCCAGCGCCCCGAGCTCGACGGCGCGGGCGAGCAGCTCGCGGTCGGGGTCGAATCCTGCCACCTCCGCGTCGAGGCGGCGGCGCGCGGCCAGCCCGATCGAGCCCCCGATCAGGCCGACGCCGAGAACGGCGATTCGCATTGGGTCAGGCCTAGCCGGCCTCGCGCCGCTTCCGCACCGCCGAGGCGAGCCGGTCGAGGGTCAGCACGGTGTTGTCCCAGTCCATGCACGCATCGGTGATCGATTGGCCATAGACGAGCGGCTGGTCGGACTCGAGGTCCTGGCGTCCCGCGACCAGGAAGGACTCCATCATCACTCCGACGATGGCGCCATTGCCGGTCGAGATCTGATCGGCCACTTCGCTGACCACCGCGGGCTGTCGCTCGTGATCCTTACCGCTGTTGTCGTGCGAGGCGTCGATCACGACCCGCTCCGCCAGTCCCGCGGCGCGCAGCTGCTCCAGCGCACCGTCCACCGAGCCCGCGTCGTAGTTCGGAGCACCGCGGCCCCCGCGGAGGATCACGTGGCAGTCCTCGTTGCCCTCCGTGTAGAGGATCGCCGGCCTACCACTGACGTCGACGCCGGCGAACGCGTGCGGCGCGCCCGCCGCCCTGACGGCGTCGACGGCGAGCTGAACGCTCCCGGCCGTCCCGTTCTTGAAGCCGACCGGCATCGAGAGGCCGGACGCCAGCTGCCTATGGATCTGGCTCTCCGTCGTGCGGGCGCCGATCGCGCCCCAGGCGACCACGTCGGAGATGTACTGCGGAGTGATGGGGTCGAGGAACTCACATCCGATCGGCAGACCGAGGTCGGTCACCTCGAGCAGCAGCCTGCGCGCCGTGTGGAGCCCGAAGTTGACGTCGCGGGAGCCGTCCAGGTGCGGGTCGTTGATCAGCCCCTTCCAGCCGGTCGTCGTGCGCGGCTTCTCGAAGTACACGCGCATCGCGACGCAGAGGTCGTCGCGCAGGTCCGCCGTACGCTCGGCCAGCCGGCCGGCGTACTCAATCGCGGCGTCGGTGTCGTGGACGCTGCACGGCCCCACCACGACGAGCAGGCGGTCGTCCGTCCGGTCGAGGATCGATTTCACGTCGGCTCGACGTGAGAGCACGGCGTCCTCCCGCCCGGTTCCCAGGGGGAGGTCCTCGAGGATCTCGGCCGGCGAGACCAGCTCGACAACCCGCTCGATGCGCTGGTCTCTGACGCGGTCCGCGTCCTGTCTCGGTATCTCCTTCATCTCGAAATTCATCCTGCTTTCCCCTTCTTTCTACTGGTCTGGCGAGGCTCCTGGCTTCGGAGGACGCCGGTCACGTTCGTGCACGCCCAGCGGATGAGACGGCGCCCGGCTGGTGTGAATCTGCGTCGGCGGCTAGTGGCAGCCGCGGGCCGGACGCCTACGTAAATCGCCAGAAGTAGAAATAGGCACGCGGGGGGGCCGCGAATTCGCGGCTCGAGGAAGAACCAGTGTGCGTGCCGTGCTGCATGCGAGCCGAATTGAAGCAGACCGACGGCGCGCTGTCGAAGGGATTCATCCAGCCGATCCAGCGATGGAACTCATCGCCGCGAGGAATCGCGCGTTCTCGGAACGAGTCCCGAACGTCACCCGCAAGTGCCCCGGGCCGCCGAGCGGTGTGCCCGGGCGAACGGCGACGCCGGCCTTGGCGAGAGACTCGACCACCTCGCCCTCCTCCAAGTCACCCAGACGGACCCAGCAGAAGTTGGCTTGCGACTCTGCGGTCTCGAAGCCCATCTCGCGCAAGCCCTCCTCCACGAAGACACGCTCGATCACGTTCTTCTCGACGCGATCGGCGACGTCATCCTGATGGCGGATCGCCTCGGTCGCCGCCGCCTGGGCGAGCGCGTTCACGCTGAAGGGCTGTCGCACGGCGTCGACGGCGGCCCGGAACTGCGGCGAGCAGAGCGCGTAGCCGACCCGCAGGCCGGCGAGCCCGTGGATCTTGCTGAAGGTCCGGAGCAGGACGACGTTCGGATGCTTCGCAAGCAGGTCGAGCGTCATGTCCGGGTCGTCGTTCGTCTGGTACTCGATGTAGGCCTCGTCGAGGATGATCGTGGTGCGGGCCGGGACGCTCTCGACGAAGGGACCGATCCGAGCGACCGGGATGTGGGTCCCGGTCGGGTTGTTCGGGTTGCAGACGATCAAGAGCTGGGTGGCGGCGGTGACCTCCTCGAGCATGCCGTCGAGGTCGTGCACGTCTTCGACGTCCAGCCCGACCCGGATCTCCCTCGCCCCGCAGAGCGGTGCAAGGTACGGGTAGATCGAGAAGGAGGGCCAGGCGAAGAGGATCTCGTCGCCTGGCTCGCAGAGCGCGAGGGCCGCCGCGAGCAGCAGCTCACAGGAGCCGTTGGAGACCGCGATGCGGCCGGGCTCCGTCTCGTGGTGATCGGCGATGGCGCGGCGAAGCGCGCGGGCGTCCGGATCGGGATAGCGGTTGATGCCCGACGACGCTCGGGCGATCGCATCGATCACCGCGGGGTGCGGCGGGAAAGGAGATTCATTCGAGGCGAGCTTGACGGCGTCGGGGGTCTCGGCGCGTGCCTTCGCATCGTCGAGCGACGTTCCCGGCTCGTAGTGCGGGATCCGCTCCAGCTTCTCGGCGAAGGTGACCGTCATGAGAGGGGCATTGTGACGACCCCTACCTGGGCGCTGGCCCGCCGATCGGCCGCCGCAGCCTGATAGCCACCGCCTCCGTTCGCGGATGGATCTTCTCGTCCCCGTCGCGCTTCCACCCGTGGCGCTCGTAGAAGGAAATGGCCGGCCCGTTCTCCTTGAACGTCCAGAGGAAGACCTCGTCGTAGGGCAGCCGGGAGAGGCGCTCCATCGCTGCCCGCATCAGGGCACTCCCAACCCCCTGGCTCCAGCGATCCGGGTCGACGTAGATCGCAACGAGCTCGGCGACGTTCGGCCCCAGCTCCCGCTCGCGTGAGGGCGCGGCGACGAAGCAGTAGCCGGCAAACTCGCCGTCGAGCTCCGCGACGTTGCTAAACGCGTCCTCCACCGGCCGCCGCAGCCCGACGTGGACCTCGTGCCGCCAGCGGGTGACAGGCAGGTCCGCCAATCGTTCCCGCGCGACGATGCCGCGGTAGGCGGTTCTCCATCCCGCCTCCGTGACGGCGACGATGTCCTCCGTGTCGTCCGGCGTCGCCTCCCGGACCCGGACCGGCCCGCCCTCCACTACTGAGCCGCCTTCAGGTCCGATCGCAGCTCCTGGGCCTCGCCGAGATAGGCGTGGGCCGGGGTGTGGTCCCACGGCGCGTAGTAGTGGACGAGGGTGCGGATCACCGAGCGCATCGCGCCTGGCACGTCCACCTCCTGGGCGCAGAGCAGCGGGACGCGATCGAGGCCGAGGTTGCGAGCAGCGACGGCCGGGAACTCGGCGTTCAGGTCGTGGGTCGAGGTGAAGATGCAGCTCACCATCCGCTCCGGCTTGAGGTCGTTGCGCGCGATCAGCTCCCGCATCAGTTCCTCGGTCGCCTCCACGATCGCCCCGGGGTCGTTGCTTTCGGCGTTCGTCGCCCCTCGCACCGCCCACAATCTGAGTTCCTCGGTCATCGCGCGGAATCTTTCCAGAGCGCGTCGATCTCCCTGGGATCGAGCCGCCGAGCCTCCCCGCGCCTGAGGTCGCCGAGGTCGAGCGCCCCGATGCGGATTCGAGTCAGGTCCTCCACCTCGTTCCCGATCGCCTCGGCCATGCGGCGCACCTGTCGCTTGCGGCCCTCGCGAATGGTGATCTCGACCTCCCGCTCGCCGAGCAGCTCGACCTCAGCCGGAGCGGTCGGGCCGTCGTCCAGTTGAAGCCCGCTGCGCAGGCGATCGAGGTCCGCCTCGGCAGGCGACCGGGCGAGCTCGACCAGGTAGGTCTTCGGAACTCCGTAGCGCGGGTGCGTGAGCCGGTTGGCGAGCTCGCCATCGTTGGTCAGCAGGATCAACCCGGTCGAGTCGGCATCGAGACGTCCGACCGGATAGAGACGGCGGGAGGACTCGACGAGCTGGGTGACGGCCCGCCGCTTGCCCGGCTCGCGCGCGGTGGAGACGACCCCCTTCGGCTTGTTGACGGCCCACACCTCCCGCGGCTCCGGAGCGACCGCTGCGCCCTCCACCTCGACCCGCGAGCTCTCATCGACGTCGCGGGCCGGATCGGTCACGACCTTCCCGGCGACGCGAACCCGGCCCTCGGCGATCAACCGCTCGGCCGCGCGACGGGAGGCCACTCCCGCATGGGCGAGGTACTTGGCGAGGCGCACCCCAGGATTGAAGCCGAGCGGACCGAGGAGCACGTGGATGTCATCGACGGACTCGGCTCAGCAGCTGCCGAGCTTGGCCAGATCGCCGCGGTAGATCTGCATGTCGGCGTGGTTCCAGTCGCCGTGGGTCTGGCCCTTGAAACGCGGGTCGAGCTCCTTGTAGAACGGCGAGGAGAGGCTCTCGTTGTGCCCGATGACGTTGTTGATCGGGATGCCGAACCGGCAGCGGAGCCACTGGACGAAGTGGAGCGAGCCGTTCAGCTGCGCTGGCCGGTTGAGGATGTCCTGGTCGGAGAAGCCGACGTGCTCCACGCCGATCGCCGTCCAGTTCAGCCCGACCGTGTGACGGCAGCGGATCGTCGGCGGCACGAACTTGTAGACGGCGCCCGACGCTCCGACCGCGTAGTGGGAGCAGACGTTGGGCAGCTCGTGGAACTCGACGTCAGGCTGGTCGGTGCGGAAGGTGTTGAAGATCGCCGAGATGCTCCCTGCCTCGGCGAAGTGGATGACGATGACCTTCGGGTTGACGAGCCGCCACTTGTACTTGCCGTAGTGGCGCTTGGAGTAGGCCGCCATCTCCCGCTTTCGCTTCTTCGGATACGGAATCAGCCTCTTGTTGATCGGGGGCTTGGCCGCAGCCGAGGTCTTCGCGGTGGGCGCCGCTGCGACGCCGGACCCGGCGCCGATGCCGACCGCGAGTGCGACGGCGATCACCGCGACGATCAGCCTGCTCATTTCACCCAGCCTCCGCGACGGTGAGCGCGGCTCGTGCCTGGCGCGTGGCCGTTCGCCCCCTGATCCCGTCGGGCGGCATCTCGACGACGAAGGCGCTGCTGCCCGGGAAGGTGTGCGTCTCCCAGGTGATCGCGGTGCCGCGCAGGCCCTTTCCCCTGCAGCTCGTCGGCATGCGGACGAGCTTCGCATAGCGGGCGGCGATCCGCGGCCGCCCGTGACACGCGAGGACCGCTCCCCACGGCTGGTGGAACCAGATCGACAGATCCGGCTGAATCCGCTGGACGAACGCCATCACCGCCCGGGTTTCGGGCTCGGAGGCCGGCCGCGGGCCCGGGTAGTAGCCGCTCGAGTGTGGGATGTCGTCGTGCCATCGATACGGGAAGTTGCGATTCAGGTCCACCCCATGGGAGTTCTTTCGCGTGTGTGCCCTGACCCCATCCGGGTTAACCGTGTCGATCACCCAGAGTTGCGTGCCCTCGACCGTGGGGGCGACCCGCCGAACTGCCCTCGCGATGCGTAGGCCGGCCGGCTCGTCGCCGTGGATGACGCCGACAACGAGGGCGACGTTGTCCGAGGTCGCGTCGCCGTACCGGGTGGCGACGATTGGCCTGCCGCGAACGGACCGGCCGATGACCTCGCTTGCCGGCTTCGTGTCGTCCGTGTCAGCCCGAGCGCTCGCGACCGTGCCGACGTGCGGGCCTCCGGCCGGACCGACGGCCAGCGCGAGGGCGATCGCGATCGATGTGCCGAGCGCCGCCGCCCCACAGAGGAGCAGCCGCTTCATTCCGCCCGCTGCTCACCCGCCTTGAGCAGGCGGTCGCGCAACTCGCGCTCGTCCTCGGGCGTCGGGTCGAACTGGGCGGGGTCCGGCAGGGCATCGAGTCCCGACAGCCCGAAGAGCTTCTCGAACAGGGGCGTGGTCGCATAGGTGACGGCTCCGAATCTGGTGCGGCCCCGCTCCTCGACCAACCCGCGCTCGGTCAGGCTCGAGACCGCGGAGTCCGACGAGACGCCGCGGATGCGGGCGACCTCAGGACGCGACACCGGCTGCAGATAGGCGACGATCGCCAGAACCTCCGCCTGCGCCTGGGTGAGCGGCGGCGTGCGCGGCTTTCCGAGCAGCCGGCGGGCGGCGGCCTCGGCGTCCGGCGTCGCGGCCAGCGTGACCCCGCCGGCGACCCGGCGCAATCGAACGCCCCGGTCACCCGCCGTCAGCCGCGCCTCGAGCTCCTCCACCGCCGTGGCGACGGCCTCCTCATCCGCCTCGATCGCCTCGGCGAGCTCCGCGAGGGTCACCGGCTCCGGCGAGAGGAAGAGCAGCGCCTCGACGTTTCTCCCGAGCCCATCAGCACTCATAGCGCCTCCACTTCGATTCTCCCGAAGGTCTCCTTCTGCGTCCAGGTCGCCTCGCCCCGCCGGTAGAGCTCGAGGAGCGCGAAAAGCGTGACCGCCTGTGTGAAACGGTCCTCGCGGCCGAAGGCGTCGTCGAAGTCGAGCGTGCCGCGGCTGCGCAGCAGGTCGCGCACGACTCCCAGGCGCCGCTGCAACGAGACGGTCGAGCGGATGTGCCGCGTGTCGGGCTCCGGCGGAAGCGTGAGCAGGTCGCCCAGCGCGACGGCGAGCCGGTCCGGCTCATACGCCTTGGTGGCGGCGTCCAGCGCCGCGCGGCGGAGCTCGGGAGGCGGCGGAGCGGAGCGGTACAGCACCCCTGCCTCCCGCTCGAAGCGCCCGCTGAGCATCCTCGCTGCCTCGCTGTAGCGGCGGTACTCGAGCATGCGGGCGAGCAGCTCGTCGGCGGCCTCCTCGGGCCCCAGCTCCTCCGACCCGTCCTCGCTCGGCAACAGCAGGCGGGACTTGAGCTCGCAGAGCGCCGCGATCAGGACGAGGAACTCGGTGACCGTCTCGAGGTCGAGATCGCCGGTCTCGCCGAGGTGGTCGACATAGGAGACCACGATCTCCCCGAGCGGGACCTCCGACAGGGAGATCTCCTCGCGGAGCAGGACCGCGAGCAGCAGGTCGAACGGTCCCTGGAAGACGTCCAGGTCGAGGTCGAGCTCCGAGACGGAGGCCATCCGCGCCCAGCTTAGAGGGCGCCCCGGCCAGCGGGACCGCCTCAGCGCCTCTCAGGCCGGGCCGATGCCTATCGCCGAGCGCACCTCGGCGAGGGTCCCGGAGGCGATCTCACGAGCCTTGTCGGCTCCGCCGCGGAGCGTCTCCTCGAGCGCGCCCTCATCGGGGCGCAGCTGCTCGTAGCGCTCTCGGACCGGAGCGAGGAGGTCGACCACTGCATCTCCCACAGCGCCCTTGAAGTCGCCGTAGCCGGAGCCCTCGAACTCGCTCTCGACGTCGTCCTCGCTGATGCCTCGCGCCACGGCCATGATCTCGATCAGGTTGGCGATCCCCTCCTTGCCATCGCCGCGCTTCACCTCCGACCCCGAGTCCGTGACAGCGCTCTTGATCTTCTTCGTCACGGTCTTCGGGTCGTCCAGGACGAGGACGGTTCCGGCCTCAGTGCCGCCCGTGGTGGACATCTTGTTCGTCGGCTCCTGCAGGTCCATGATTCGCGCGCCGACCTCCGGGACCCGCAGCTCCGGCTCCACCAGGATCTCGCCGAAGCGCTCATTGAATCGACGGGCGATCTCGCGGGTGAGCTCGATGTGCTGTCGCTGGTCCTCCCCGACCGGGACCTCGCCGGTCTTGTAGGCGAGCACGTCGGCGGCCTGCAGCACCGGATAGAAGAAGAGCCCGGCCGAGACCAGCTCACGCTGCTTCGCCGACTTCTCCTTGAACTGGGTCATGCGATTGAGGTCGCCGTGCGCGGTGAGCGCCGCCAGGTACCAGGTCAGCTCGGTGTGCTCGCGGACGTCGGACTGGCGGAAGAGGATGCAGCGCTCCGTGTCGAGCCCGGCCGCGATCAGGATGGCCGTCGTGTCGTAGACGCTCTCGCGGAGCGTCGCCGGATCCCAGGGAACGGTGATCGCGTGCAGGTCGACGATGCAATAGATCGCCGGGTCGCCGCGGTCCTGGCCCTCGACGTACTGCCGGATCGCTCCGATGTAGTTGCCGAGGTGCTTCCGCCCCGTCGGCTGGATGCCGCTGAAGATGCGCACGGGCGCGGACTATAGGAAGCGCCCCGGCCTCTTCGTTATACGGCCCGGTCGGTCCAAGGCCCGACGCCGCCGATTCGCTCCGGGGTCGTCCGGATCACGTAGCCAGGGGGCGGGTCGTCCATCGGCGGGAACTTGACGTCGGGGCCGAGGTACACGTGGGCCAGCCTCTGCAGCAACTCGGGGGCGCCACCCTCCTGCACGCGTGCGTGGCCGCGCACCACCAGGTACTCCCGCAGGCCGAGCTCGTTGTCCCGGGCCCCCTCAACCGAGATGACCACGCGGGGATCACGCTCGACGTTCTTGACCTTCTGGTTGCGGGGCAGGTGGGCGCTCACGATCTCCTCGCCGTCCAGCCCCACCCAGACACAGGTCACCTGCGGCCAGCCGTCGGGATTCAGCGTGGCCATGTGCGCCAGCTCGCCCGACTCGAGCAATACGCGCGCGTCGAGGGGAAGGTTGGTCACTGCCGCAGCCTAGGCTGGCTCGGTTATGGGCTCGGGGGCACGCTCGTGATCCGGCGTGTCGTCGAGGTGGTCGGGGCAGTGGGCGCACTCGCCCGCCTGCGCGGCGCGCGGCGCGTCGTAGGCCGACTCGCGCGGCGGGTTCCTCAAGTAGACCCCGGCGACCACTCCCCCCACGATCATCAGCGTGCCCGCCACCATCATCGCCAGATGGAAGCCGTCCTCGGCCCCGTCGACCGTCGCGCTCGTGACCTCCGTGGCCTCAGCGGGCGGCACCCCGTCGGTCGACGGCGGCTGCAGCGGGTTGTCCTTGGCCTTGCTGATCGCGCGATCGGCCTGCGGTGAGAGGTTGGCGCCGGCGAGCTTGGAGTCGACCGTGGACCCGAACTTCCCCGCGATCAGGGCCCCGAGGATCGCAATCGCCAGCACGCCCGCGATCCGGGAAACCTCGTTGTTGATCCCCGAGGCGACCCCGACCTGGTGCTCCGGCACCGAGTTGAGCGCTGTCGCGGTGAGTGGCGCAACGGTGGCCGACAACCCCAGACCGAAGACGATCACACCCGGCAGCACGTCGGTGACGTAGTTCGGATCCGAGCCGACTCGGGTCAGCAGCAGCAGTCCTATCCCGCCGACGATCGGGCCCACGCACATCGGCACCCGCGGTCCGGTGCTCGTCGCGATCCTGCCGAATACCGGAGAGAGGAAGAACATCGCCACCGAGGCCGGGGTGGTGGCGAAGCCGGCGGCCAGCGGCGAGTAGCCCGCAGTCTGCTGCAGAAAAAGGGTGACGAAGAAGAAGGCACCGATCAGGCCCGAGTAGACGATCAGTGTCTCGAGGTTGGTCACCGCGAAGTTGCGAACCCGGAAGAGGCCGAGATCGAGCATCGAGTGGCGGTAGCTCGCCTCCCAGGCGAGGAAGAGCGCGACGAGCAGAGCGCCGCCGATCAGCGGCACCAGAACGATCGGATCTCCCCACCCATGCGTCGGCTGCTCGATGAATCCGAAGACGATCCCGCCGAAGCCTGCCGCGGACATCAGGATCCCGAGCCAGTCGATCGAGCGGTCCGCCTCGGGGTCGAGGCTCTCCTGCACCTGCGAGCGCGTCAGCAGGAACGTGAAGATCACCAGCGGGACGTTCACCCAGAAGATCGCGCGCCAGGAGATCGCCTCGATAAGCGCCCCGCCGCCCGCCGGCCCGAGCACCGTCGCGATCCCGGTCCAGGCCGTCCACGTCCCGACCGCCTTGCCGCGCTCCGCTCCCTCGAAGGTCGCCGCGATGATCGCGAGAGAACCCGGCACCAGGAGAGCTCCCGTCAGCCCCTGCAGTGCTCGCGCGGCGATCAGGAAGGTGCTCGAGGGGGCGAGGGCGCAGAGGATCGAGGTGATCCCGAACCCGACGGTGCCGATCTCGAAGATCCGCCGGCGCCCGAACTGATCGCCCAGCGCTCCGCCGACCAGGAGCAGCGCGACCGTGGCCAGCGCGTACGCCTCCACAACCCACTGCTGATCCGCCAGCCCCGCGTTGAGGTCGTCAGAGATCGCCGGCAGGGCGACGTTGACGACCGTGGCATCGAGGAACACGATCGTCGAGCCGAGGATCGTCGCGATGATCGTGAGGCGCTTGCGGCGACGGTCGTCGGACAAGAGAATTCCAGTGTATGAGGAGCAGGCTGGCGTTCATCGCTCTGGCGTCCCTGGCACTGGCCACCGCGTCCGGTGGCGGCAGCGCGGCAGCGTCGCGCTCTGCGCGCGATGACGGCGTCGCACCCACATTGCCCGTCGGCTGTACCCACGGCGGCGCGCCCTTTCACACCCACGGCCCTCGCGGGCGCAAGCGGATCGCGATCGGCTTCGACGACGGCCCGAGCGACTACACGCCGCAGGTGCTGCGAATCCTCCGGCGGTTCGACTCGCACGCCACCTTCTTCGAGATCGGCCAGGAAACCGTGGGGCGTGCCACAACGATGCGGAAGGTCCTCGCCCAGGGCAACGAGATCGGAAACCACTCCCTCCACCATGAATCCGATCCGTCCTCGGAGTCGCTCCACGAGACGAATCACCTGATTCGTGCCGCCACGGGCTTCCGGCCGTGTGACTTCCGGCCGCCCGATGGGCACGTCGACAGCGGCCTGATCGCTCGGGCGCACGCTGAGCATCTGGTGACGGTCAACTGGGACGTCGACCCGCGCGACTGGGCCGATCCGGGCGTTGAGGCAATCGCCTCGAACGTCATCCGGCACGCGCACAACGGCTCGATCGTGGTGATGCACGACGGTGGCGGGAACCGCAGCGAGACGATCGCCGCGCTGCCATCGATCCTCGCTCACTTCCGCTCGCGCGGGTACAGGTTCGTCACCGTGGCCGAGCTGCTCGGCCACCACTTCATCTACCCCCTGCCGAAGCAGCCCTAGGGCTCAGGAGGCTCGCGCAATTGATGCGCCGCGGTGAAGAAGTTCCGGCGGGCGAGCGTAATCGCCATCAGCGCGGCGATCGAGACCGCGCCGAGGAGCACGTACAGGAGGATCAGTTGGAGGCGCACGGCGTCGGTCGGGTCCGCGCCGGCGAGCAGCATGCCCACCATCGTCCCGGGGAAGAAGATCAGGCCGGTCGTCTTCGTGGAGTCGATCAGCGTGATCATCCCCGAGCGCAGGCTGCGGCGGACCAGCGGTGTCACCGCCTGCGATGAGGTGGCCCCGAGAGCGAGCGTCGCCTCGATCCGCTTCGACTGGTCGTGCACGTCCTCGCCGAGGCGGTTCAGGGCGACCGCCGCGGCGGTCATAGCGTTTCCGATCACCATCCCTCCCACCGGGACGAGATAGCGCGGGGTTGCAGGGAAGATACCCAGTGCCACAACGAGGCCGAGGGTCGCCGCCGCCGCGACCGCGAGCGAGCCGAGCAAGGGCCAGAACGAGTCGGGGACCCCTTTGGCCCGCTGGCGCGCCGTGAACGCCCCAAAGACGACCATCACCGTGAGCAGGGCCAGCACGAGCACGAAGGAGTCCTCGTCGAAGATCAGGGTGATCAGGTAGCCGATCGCGGTCAGCTGGATGAGCGACCGCACGACGGCGATGCCGATGTCCTCCTCGAGGCCGGCGTGCCAGGAGCGCGAGGCGATGGCGGCGACCGCGACCAGCGACAGCGCCGCGGCGACCTCACCGACCGTGACGTGGATGGAGGATGCCGCCAGCGGGACGGTCACGTCGCGTCTTCCGCGGTCGCAAGCTCGCGTTCCGGGGTCTCGTCGAGCAACTCCGACGCCGGCCCCTGTGCGATCACGCGGCCCGAATCGATCCTGACCACATTGTCAGCCAGCCGCCCGGCCTGGGCGATGTCGTGAGTCACGACTACCAGCGAGATCGCGGTTCGTGCCCGGAGACGCCGCAGGGTTCCCTCCACCGCGTCACGCGCCGTCTTGTCGAGCGCCGAGGTCGGCTCGTCGAGCAGCAGGACGCGCGGCTGAAGAGCGAGGGCGCGCGCCAGCATCACCCGCTGCTGCTCGCCCACGGACAGCTTCGAGGCGTCCCGATCCTCGAAGGCGGGGTCGAGGCCGGCCAGCTCGAGACAGCTCCGTGCGTCGAAGCTGCGGCCGGCGAGCCGCGGGCCGTAGGCGACGTTGTCGTGAACCGTGCCGTCGATCAGCGCCGGGAGCTGCGGCACCAGGCTGACCTCTCGCCGTAGAGCGAGCGGATCGCGGTCGCGGACGTCCCGACCCTCGTAGATGACGCGTCCCGAGTCCGGGTCCGCGAGGCGGTTGAGCAGGCGGAGCAGAGTCGACTTGCCGCTCCCCGACGGCCCCAGCAGCGAGCTGGCACCCACCGGAAGGCGGGCGCTGACTTCGCGCAGCACGACCTTTCCCCCGCGTGAGTAGCTGACGTCCTCGAGGTCGAAAAGCACCTTCCGATTATCCGACCCTTGTTAAAGCGGCACGGATAATCGGGTCCAATGGCGGATGTCACGCGAAGCGAGATCCTCGAGCAGGCCCCCACGGAGGAGATGCCGAGCCGGCTGGAGCCGATGCTGGCCAAGAGCGGGCGCCTTCCCGAGCTCGACTCCGATGAGTGGGCCTACGAGATCAAGTGGGACGGGATCCGCGCCCTGGGCTACGCGGACGGCGGCCGCTGGTCCATGCTCAGCCGCCGCCTCGAGGACGTGACGGCGCGCTACCCGGAGCTCGAGCCGATCGCCGAGCAGCTCGCCGGGCGCAGGGCGATCCTCGATGGCGAAGTGGTCGCGTTGGACGATCAGGGGCGGCCGCGCTTCCAGCTGATCCAGAGCCGGATGGGACTGACTTCCCCGGCGATGATCCGGAGGCGGGTCTCAGAGCAGCCCGTCGACTACGTGATCTTCGACCTGCTCCACCTTGACGGGCACTGCGTTCGCGACCTCCCCTACGTCCGGCGGCGCGAGCTCCTCGACGGGCTCGGTCTGGAGGGCCCCCGGTGGCGCACCCCCCGGTACCGCCAGGGGGACGCCGCCGGCCTGCTCGACGCCGCCCGCCTTCAGGGACTCGAGGGAATCGTCGCGAAGCGCTGCGACAGCCCGTATCGATCCGGCAGGCGCAGCGGTGAGTGGATCAAGGAGCGGGTCTGGCGAAACCAGGAGTTCGTCGTCGGTGGCTACATCCCAGGCGATGGCCGGCGCGCCAATCGTGTCGGCTCGCTCCTGGTCGGCTACTACGACCGGCGCGCCTCGGAGCTGGCGAGGGGCGAGTCGCAGACCCTGCACTTCGCGGGGGGCGTCGGCTCCGGCCTCACCGAAGAGCTGATCGAGCGCCTGACCAGAGAGCTCCGCGAACTGGAGCGTCCCGACAGCCCGTTCGGGGTCGGGGCGCCCGGCGGCCCCAAGGCCCGCTTCGCCGTCTGGTGTGAGCCGGAGCTCGTCTGCGAGGTCAACTGGACCGAGTGGACGAACGAGGGCACGCTCCGGCAGCCGGCGTTCAAGGGCATGCGTGACGACAAGGATCCGCGCGAGGTCGTTCGGGAGCAGTAGGAGCTCACCGATGAGTTTCGCCCCTCTCGGCGGTCTGGAGTTGCATGGACGCAAGCTCGCGCCCGGTTCGGGCAACCCGCCCAGGGGTAACCTGAATGGTGTCGAAGGATCCAGGATCGAGGTGATCACGCGTGGCTAGGGCGATATGGAGCGGTTCGATCAGTTTCGGGCTGCTGAACGTGCCGGTGAGGCTGTACAGCGCCGTCTCCAAGCAGACAGTGCGCTTCCGCGAGCTGCGGGAGGGCGATGGCTCGCGGGTGAAGCACAAGCGCGTCGCCGAGTCCGACGGCAAGGAGGTCCCCTACGAGAAGATCGTCAAGGGCTACGAGTACGCCCCCGACCAGTACGTGGTGCTGAGCCGCGACGAACTCGCCGAGCTCGAGCCGCAGCGAAGCCGCGCGATCGAGATCCAGGACTTCGTCGACCTCGACGACATCGACCCGATCTACTTCGAGCAGCCCTATTACCTCGGCCCCGACAAGGGCGCCGAGCGCGCCTACGCCCTCCTCGTCCAGGCGATGAAGGACGCCCGCAAGGTCGCGATCGCCCGCTTCGTGCTTCGCAACAAGGAGCACCTGGCCGCGATCCGGCCGATGGACGACGTCCTCACCCTGACGACGATGCGCTTCCACGACGAGGTCTCCTCGCCGCAGGACGTCGACGGCGAGGTCTTCGAGGAGGCCAAGCCGAAGAAACCCGAGAAGCGCGAGGTCGACATGGCCAAGCAGCTGATCGAATCGCTCACCAGCGACTTCGAGCCCGACAAGTACCGCGACGAGTACCGCGAGGAGCTGCTCGACCTGCTGGAGCGCAAGGCCGAGGGCAAGGAGGTCGTCTCCGCCCCGACCGAGGAGCCCAAGCCGACCAAGGCGCCCGATCTGATGTCCGCGCTCGAGGAGAGCCTCGCCGCGGTTCGCGGCGAGGAGGCCGAGACGGACGGCAAGGCGAAGCCCAAGACGCGCTCCAGCTCCACGTCGAAGTCCAAGTCCAAGTCGAAATCGTCCTCACGGGCCAAGTCCTCGAGCAGCTCCAACGGCCGCAAGAGCGGCTCGCGCAAGAAGACCAAGGCCAAGGCCTAGCGGCCGAGGTTGCCCGCTAAGGCCAAGAAGCGGGACCAGGAGGTCACTGTCGGCAACCGCCGGCTGAAGCTGACCAACCTGGACAAGGTCCTCTACCCGAAGACCAAGACCACCAAGGCCGAGGTGATCGACTACTACGCGCGGGTCGCGGACGTGTTCCTTCCGCATTTGAAGGGACGTCCCCTGACGCTGCGGCGCTTCCCGGAGGGCGTGGGCAACCAGGGCGCGTCTTTCTTCGAGAAGAACTGCCCGAAGCACCGCCCGGACTGGGTGAAGACGACCCCGATCTACGTGGACAGACGCGCGGGGGAGATCGACTTCTGTCTCTGCGAGAACCGCGCCACGCTGATCTGGATGGCGCAGCTCGCCGCCCTCGAGCTCCACCCCTCGCTCTCCAAGGCGACGCGCATTGAGCAGCCGACCTTCCTCGTCTTCGACCTCGATCCCGGAGCCCCTGCGGGACTCCGGGAGTGCTGCAAGCTGGGGCTGCGGGTGCGGGATCTGTTCGGGGCGTTCGGACTCGAGGGCTTTCCCAAGGTTTCGGGCGGCAAGGGCATGCAGGTCTATTTCCCACTCAATACGAAGATCACCTACGAAGAGACCAACCCCTTCGCGAAGGCGGTCGCCGAGCTTCTCGAGAAACAGACGCCGAAGGACGTCGTCTCGAAGATGGCGAAGGTGGACCGGCGTGGCAAGGTGCTCGTGGACTGGAGCCAGAACCACCAGAAGAAGACGACGATCGCGGTCTACTCCCTGCGGGCGCGCGAGAAGCCGACCGTCTCGATCCCGATCACCTGGCGCGAGGTCGAGCGCACCGCCAAGGGGGGCAACCCCGAGAAGATCCGCTTCGAGATCCCCGACGCGATCAAGAGGATCGAGAGGGAGGGCGACCTCTTCGAGCCCGTCCTCAAGCTGAAGCAGAAGCTCCCTGCGCTGGACAGCCTCGAGGACGCTTGAACATCCGCACGCGACCTCAGGCGAGCTGCCTAGAGTGGCTGGCGGACGACGGGGTTGCGGTTAGCGGCAACCTCGTCGAGCCGCCGGACCGGAGTGGTGTAGGGCGCGTTCCGGGCTATCTCCGGATCATCCTTCGCCTCTTCCAGGATCGTCTCGATCGCCTCGGCGAAGGCATCGAGCGTCTCGCGGGCTTCGGTCTCCGTGGGCTCCACCATCAGCGCCTCGTCGACCAGCAGTGGGAAGTAGACGGTCGGCGGATGCATGCCGTAGTCGAGCAATCGCTTGGCGATGTCGGTGGTCCTGACGCCGAGCTCCCGCTTCGCCGGCGCGCCGGAGAGGACGAACTCGTGCATGCAGCGCCGGTCGAAGGCGACCGGCGTGTACCTGCCGGCCGCGCCCTCGCTCATCCGAGCCAGCAGGTAGTTCGCGTTCAGGACGGCGGTCTCCGAGGCCTCCTGGAGGCCATCGCCACCAAGGCTGAGGATGTAGGCGTAGGAGCGAACGAAGACGCCGAAGTTCCCTTGGAAGCCGCGGAGTCGCCCGATCGACTTCGGCCGGTCGTGGTCGAGGTCGTAGCTCGGCTCTCCCCCGTTCTGCGCCTCTCGCCGGACCACCTGGGGTTTCGGCAGATAGGGCTCAATCCGCTCGGAGCAGGCGATCGGCCCGGCGCCGGGGCCCCCGCCCCCGTGTGGCTGCGAGAAGGACTTGTGGAGGTTGACGTGGACGATGTCGAAACCCATGTCGCCTGGCCGCGTGTGGCCCATGATCGCGTTCAGGTTGGCGCCGTCGTAGTAGAGCGTCCCGCCGGCATCGTGGACGATCTCCGCGATCTCGGCGATGTTCTCGTCGAAGAGCCCGAGCGTGTTCGGATTGGTGAGCATCAGGCAGGCCATGTCGTCGTCGGCCTTGGAGCGCAGGTCGTCGAGGTCGATGCCGCCGCGCTCGTTCGAGGCGAGCTTGACCACCTCGTACCCCGACATCGTCACCGTCGCCGGGTTGGTGCCGTGCGCCGTGTCGGGCGTGAGCACCTTGTGCCGGTCCTCGCCGCGGTCGGCGTGGTAGGCGCGGGTCAGCAGCAGGCCGGCCAGCTCCCCGTGCGAGCCCGCCGAGGGCTGGAGGCTGACGTACGGGAGGCCGCAGATCTCGGCCAGGGACTGCTGCAGCAGCCACATCAGCTCGAGTGCCCCCTGCGCTCGCCTCGGCTCCTGCGCCGGATGCAGGCGGGCGTGGCCGGGAAGCGCCGCCACCCGCTCATTGAGCCGCGGGTTGTGCTTCATCGTGCACGAGCCGAGCGGGTAGAAGCCGGTGTCGAGGTCGAAGTTGCGCCGCGAGATCCGGTTGTAGTGACGCACGATCTCCGGCTCGGAGATCTCGGGCAGCTCCGCCGGCCTCTCGCGCAGGAGGCCCTTGGGGATCAGCTCGTCGATCGGCGTCTCAGGCACGCCGGCCTCGGGGAGCGTCGCCGCCCGGCGGCCCTCGACCGAGCGCTCGTAGATCGTGGTGGCGGGATCGCGCTGCATCGGCGTGCTGCCGTCGACGGATGCCGGCGCGCGCGTGGTCTCGCTCACGAGACCACCCCCTCGGCGACTCTCTCCCCGCCCAGCTCGCGGACGGCCGCGCCGAGCGCCTCGGCGAGCCGGTCGATGTCCTGCCGGCTGCGGCGCTCCGTGAGGGCGATCAACAGACCGTCCTCGTACTCGGAGTAGTCCCGCCCCAGCGGATAGCCGGCGCCGATCCCCTGGCCGGCACAGCGATCGAGCACGTCGGCGACCGGAGCATCGAGCGTGACCGCGAACTCCCTCACGACGGGGGCCTCGTGCAGCAGCTCGACACCGTCCACGGCGGCGAGGCGCTCGCGCGCGTAGGCGGTGCGGCGTACGAGCAGCTCGCCCAGCTCGACGAACCCGCGCTTCCCGAGCCAGGCCAGGTGGACCATGCCCGCGAGCGCGTTGAGCGCCTGGGCGGTGCAGATGTTGTGGGTCGCCTTCTCCCTGCGGATGTGCTGCTCCCGCGTCTGGAGTGTGAGGACGAAGCCCCGGCGGCCGTCGACGTCCTGGGTCTCGCCGGCGATGCGGCCCGGCATGCGGCGGATGTGCTCCTCGGTGGCGCAGAAGAAGCCGAAGGACGGGCCGCCGTAGTCGAGCCGGTTGCCGAGAGGCTGGCCCTCGCCGACCGCGATGTCGGCTCCGCACTCGCCCGGCGGCCTGAGGATGGAGAGAGCGATCGGGTCGCAGGCGACCACGAGCAGCGCCCCGTGCGCCTTGGCGGCGGCGCCGAGCGCCTCGATGTCCTCGACCGACCCCATGAAGTTCGGCTGCTGCAGGAAGACGGCGGCGGTCTCGTCGTCCACGGCGTCCGCCAGGGCGGCGGCTTGCGTGACTCCACCGACGAGCGGCACCTCGACGAGCTCGCTCCCATAGCCGGCTCCGTAGGTGACCAGCGATTCGCGGCTGTGAGGGTGAACTCCCCGCGAGGCGACCAGCTTCCTGCGGTCGGTTGCCCCGATGGCCAGATAGGCCGCCGAGGCGACGGCCGAGGGCCCCTCGTAGAGCGCGGCGTTCGAGACCGGCAGGCCGGTGAGCTCCGACATCGCCGTCTGGAACTCGAACATCACCTGCAGCCCGCCCTGCGAGATCTCGGGCTGGTACGGCGTGTAGGGGGTCAGGAACTCCGACCGGCCGGTGATCGCGTCGACGATCGCTGGGACATAGTGGTCGTACATGCCCGCGCCCAGGAAGCTGGTCTCGGCCTCGGCGTGCGCGTTTCGGGACGCGAGCGCCGAGAGGCGGTCGTAGACCTCGGTCTCCGGCTTGCCGTCGGGCAGCTCCAGCGCACGTCCGAGCCGCAGCGCCTCGGGAATGTCCTCGAAGAGCTCGTCGATCGAGCCGACGCCGATGGCGTCGAGCATCTCCTGGCGGTCGCGGTCGGTTGCGGACGTGTAGCGGCTCATCCGACAACCATCGTAGTCAGGCCCCATGACCGTTCCGGCGCGCCGACGGGCGCGCCCGGCGCCTGATCGAGAGCGCCAGCAGCACTGCGACCGCGAGCGGCATGATGAACCACGAGTCGTTCGAATCGCCGATCAGAGCGGTTACGCCGAGTGCCACGGCGACACCTGCCGCGCTGACCCAGTCATCGCCGGCGACGAACTCCCAGATCCCAACCGCCATGTCCCGGATGCGCCTCATGCGCGTCCCGGTTCCACATGGGCCGCCGGCCGGTAGACCCGAACGAGCAGCAGCGAAAAGACCAGGACGGCCGGGATGAGCACAAGCAGGGCCGCATCGCCGCCGGGCCAGTCTGCCCCAGCCCCCTCAGTACCCCAGAAGAGCCCGAACGAGGTGAGCATCACGCCGACCCCGAACTTCATGGCGTTCTCCGGCACGCGCGACAGGGGCCTGTGGACGGCGAGCCCGGCTGCGGTCACCACCACTACCGCCGCTCCGGCCGCCGCCGCGGCGAGCCCGACCCGGTGCTGGTTGGCCCCGAAGGTCAGTGCGATGAAGACGACCTCCAGCCCCTCCAGGAGCACCCCTTTGAACGTGATCGTGAAGGAGTAGGGGTCGATGCCCTCCGGGTGCCCTGCGGCAGCGCGCGCCGCGGCGACCTCGCCGCGAAAGGCCTGCTCCTCGTCGTGCAGCGCGACCACGCCGATGCTGCGCAGAATCGCCTTCCGGAGCCACTGGAGACCGAAGACGAGAAGCAGTCCGCCGACGACCAGTCTGAGCGTGTCAATGGGCAGGGAGGTCAGCCCGGGGCCCACGACGGCGGTCACGGCCACGAGCACCGCAAGGGCAGCAGCCGTTCCGCTGAGCGCTGACCGCCAGCCGCGGGTCGTACCCATGGCGAGGACGATCGTCAGCGCTTCCACAGCTTCCACCGCGCAGGCCAGGAAGACCGAGAGTGCGAGAGCAAGCTCCTGGCCGCTCACGTTGCCGGCCTCATGGGGTTCAGGCTAGTCGGAGTCTTCGAGCAGCTTCTTGTAGGCGGCCGCATCCATCAGCTGGTCGGCCTCCGAGGGATCAGAGAGCTTCACCTTGACCATCCAGCCCTCGCCATAAGGGTCCTGGTTGATCTTCTCGGGGTTCTCCGAGAGCGTCCCGTTGACCTCGGTGACCTCGCCCGAGAGCGGCGCGTAGACGTCGGAGACGGCCTTCACGGACTCGACCTCCGCGTACGCCTCGTCCTTGCTCACCTGCTTGCCGGTCGCCGGCGGCTCGTAGAAGACCACCTCGCCGAGAGCGTCCTGCGCGTACCAGGTGACGCCGAAGGTCGCTGTGTCGCCCTCCACCCGCGCCCAATCGTGCTCGGCGTGGTAGCGGAGATCCTCTGGGTAGCTCTCGTCTGACATGACTAGACGGGTTGCTCCTCGGCTACGCCTGCGGGGCACACTCGCATAAACCTATCGAGAGCGCGCCGCTCAGTCCTTCGAGAAGAGGGGCGCCTTGCGGATCTCGGCCGGGCGGCGTCTGCCGCGCACGTCGATCTCGATGGCGGCGCCGAGCTCGCCCGTGTCGCTCGCAACGTATCCCATCCCGATCCCGGTCTCGAGGCACGGCGAGAGCGTCCCGCTGGTCACCTCGCCCACGGGCGCCTCGCCCATCACGATCGGGTTGCCCTTGCGGGGGATGCCCGGCCCCGTGAGGACGAACGGCCGAAGGATCTCCTTCGGGCCCTCTTTCCGGACCCGGCGGCAGGCCTCCGAGCCGACGAAGCCGGTGTTCTCCTTCACGCACCACCCCAGCCCGGCCTCGATCGGCGTGCGCTGCTCGGTCAGATCGTTGCCGTAGAGGCAGTAGTTGACCTCGAGACGGAGCGTGTCGCGGGCTCCCAGCCCGGCCGGGCCGGCGCCTGCGCCGATCACCGCATCCCAGACCGTCCTGGCGTCCTCGGGAGCAATCAGGACCTCCACGCCGTCCTCTCCGGTGTAGCCGGTCCCGCAGACGAGGGCCGGCGCTCCGGCGACGGTCAGCTGCGCCGTGTGGAATCGGGCCGGCAGCTCCCCGCCCGCCAGCCCCGTGACGATCCCGCGTGCCTCGGGGCCCTGGATCGCGAGCATCGCGTACGTCTCGATCCGATCGCGGACCTCGGCCTCGAACTCGACGGCGTGCGCCTCGAACCACTCCAGGTCGCGATCGTGGTTGGAGGCGTTGGTGACGGTCAGGTAGCGGTCATCGGCCAGCCGGTAGGTGAAGAGGTCGTCCAGCACCCCGCCGTCCTCGCGGCAGAGACAGGAGTACTGGGCGCCGCCGACCTGGATCTTCGAGACGTCGTTGGAGAGCAGCCGCTGCAGCAGGTCGGCGGCTTGCGGGCCCTCGGTCTCGATCTCGCCCATGTGGGAGACGTCGAACACGCCACACGCGTTCCGAACCCGAAGGTGCTCCTCGAGAATGCCGTCGTACTGCACCGGCATCTCCCAGCCGGCGAAGTCGACGAGCTTGGCGCCCGCCTCGACGTGGACGTCGTACAGCGGCGTCCTCTTCAGCGTTCCGGCCTCCACCCTGGCCACGATACTGGCGGCCGTGGGGATTTCAGACGACGAGAAGATCCAACGAATCGAGCGGCTCTGCGACGCGATGAACCACGGCGATCTGGATTCTGCGGTTGAACTGGGAAACCCCGAGATCGTCCTGGTACGAGCGGGCGGCCAGGGCGAGCTGCAGGGACTGGTGGCGCTGCGCGCGTGGATGGAGCCCGACGCGTTCTCGTCCCAGTTCCTCGAGCCGCTCGCTTTCGAGGTCGCCGGAGACCGCGTGCTGGCCAGCCTGCGATCGACAGTCCGAGGGGCGACCAGCGGCATCGAGATGCAGATCGACGCCTGGACCGTCTACACGTTCGACGATCAGGGGAGATTCACTCGCGTGGAGATCTTCCTCGAGCATGAGGAAGGGGAGGCCAGACGCGTGTTCCGCGAGTGACTACTTCAGGAAGTCCGGGACGTCGATCTCAGACTCTGAGATCCGCAGATCACTCAGCCCCTCGCGCCCCCCGCGCACCGGGGCTGGGCGGCGCTCCGCCGCCCGGGCCGTGAACTCCGGCGCCCGGGCGATCATCTCGAACCCCTCGAAACCGGTGGCGATCACGGTGACGCGGACCTCCTCGTGCATCGACGAATCGACCACGGCTCCGAAGACGATGTTGGCGTTGGTGTCCGCGGCCTGAATCGCGAGGCGCGCTGCCTCGTTCACCTCGAAGAGGCCGAGGTCTTCGCCGCCGGTGACGTTCAGCAGCATCCCCTTGGCGCCGTCGATCTGCTCTTCGATCAGTGGCGAGGTGATCGCGGCCTTGGCGGCCTCGACGGCCCGGTTCTCACCGGTGCCCGTACCCACGCCCATCAGCGCGGAGCCGGCCTGGTGCATGACCAGTCGGACGTCCGCGAAGTCGAGGTTGATCAGTCCGGGGATCGTGATCAGGTCGGTGATGCCCTGGACGCCCTGGCGCAGGATGTCGTCGGCCTCCCGGAAGGCCTCGAGGATCGTGGTCCGCCGCTCGACGATCTGGAGCAGCTTCTCGTTCGGCACCGTGATCAGGGTGTCGACCTCCTTGCGGAGTCGGTCGATGCCCTCCTCGGCCTGGGCCATCCGCTTCTTGCCCTCGAACTCGAACGGCTTCGTGACAGCGCCGACGGTGAGTGCCCCGATCTCCTGCTTGGCGATCTCGGCGATCACCGGGGCGGCACCGGTACCGGTGCCGCCGCCCTCGCCGCAGGTGATGAAGATCATGTCCGCGCCCTTCAGTGCATCCTTGATCTCGTCGCGCGACTCGGCGGCCGCGCCCGCCCCGACCTCGGGGTTGGCGCCGGCGCCGAGGCCCTTCGTGAGGTTGTGGCCGATGCCGATCTTGACGTCGGCGTCAGCCGCCTGCAGCGCCTGCGCGTCGGTGTTGACCGCGACGAACTCGACGCCGCGAAGCCCCGCGTCGATCATCCGGCTGACGGCATTCGAGCCACCGCCGCCGACTCCGACGACCTTGATCACGGCCAGGTATGAAGTCTCCATTTGTTGGTCCTGCTCCGAGCCCAGCCGCCAATTCGGCTATTGGGCGATTCCGAAAGTAGGGCAAAGCATACGAGGTGTCAACGCCGTCTCAGGCATGAAGTCTCGAGTATGGCTTGAGAGTTCCTACGGGGTAAGTCTCGTCCGAAGATAGAGGGACAGGGTTGGTGGAGGGTTCATGAAGTGCCTGCAAATAAGCACTTTCCGCAAGCATCGTGGAGTCCCATTTCGCCACCCGTCACTGAACGCCTGTAGCCCCGAAACGGCGTGAAAGCCGCGTTGCAGGCAGAGAATTTCCGTCGCTCGAGCCTCAGCCGCCGGAAACGGGTCGGTCCGGGACGCTCACGTCGAGGTAGGAGGGCGAGCCGTGTTCGGAGCTGGAGAGGACCGCGACCGCGGCCGTCCACTTGTCGTGCGCACGGGAACCGTCGCCGAAGCGAAGGTCGGGTCCGTTGTCGAGGCTCACCACCACCCCGCCGTCGGCGTCGGACCAGGTCGAGCCGGAGACGTGGTCGCGAAGCGGTGCGGGTACGGCGCCGAGGATGGCGGCCTCGTCTGCCGCGTCGCCGCTGAGCCGCGCGCCGGCCGTGCCCGTGCCCTCGATGCGCGGCAGTTCGCTCTGATCGAAGCTCGCCCCGAGCAGCAGGTAGCCGTCGGCGGAGACGGCGGTTCGCCTGTCCCCCACCTTGATGAAGGCGACGGGCAGTCGCTCCGTGACCGTCACGTGCAGCGTGTGGGGGAAGCTCGTGCTGGCGCCGACCGAGGCGACCGTCGGGAAGTGCGCCACGACGTCCCGCAGTTCGCCGTCCTTCAGGTGGAGGGTCGTCATGTCCCCGGCCACCTGCTCCACCGCCGTCTTGATCGCCGGCGCGTTGGTGGTGGCGCCGGTCACGGTCACCTCGTCGATCGAGAACAGGGGCAGGTTCCTAAACCAGAGCATGTAGCCGGCGTAGAGCACCAGGATCGCGACCGCGGCGGCGATCGCCCGGCGGCGCGTGACGGCCGCGGCCAGGCTGGGGCGTGCACGGGGGGCGCCGCGGCGAGCGGTCCGTGCCGGGGCGCGCCCCGGCCGGCGTGGGTTCAGTGCCCTGGTGGCCATGTCTGCCGATTCACCGCCCGGACCGGCATTCCTGCGCGCTCAGCCTTCGGACAACCGCCAGTCCTCGGGCCAGGTGACATCGCCCAGGATCTGCACCTCCGGTTCCAGCACCACGCCGAAGCGCTCGTGGACCTTTCGACGGGCTTCGGCCATCACCGCCAGGACGTCCTGCGTCGTCGCCTCGCCTGTGTTCTCGACGAAGTTGGCGTGCTTCGGCGAGAGGCGTGCCCCGCCGACCGCGAGGCCGCGCGCGCCCGCGGCATCGAGGAGCTGGCCCGCCGACCGGCCCTCCGCGAGCGGGTCCTCCGGGTTCATGAATGTCGAGCCGAACGTCTTGATCCCCGATGGCTGCGCCTCCTTTCGCCTCCGGCGCATCTCGCCCATGGTGGCCTTCACGTCGGCCGGATTCGCCTCTGAGAGTGCGAACGTCGCGGCGGTCACGACCTCCCGCTCGCCCAGCTCCGAACCGCGATAGCGGAGGCCGAGGCGATCGGCGCGTCGACTCTCGGCGCCGCCGGCGGTGCAGACGGTCACCACGTCGAGCACCCTGCCCAGCTCGCCGCCGTACGCGTTGGCATTCATCCGGACTGCCCCGCCCACGGTGCCGGGAATGTTCACGCCGAACTCGAGACCGGTCAGGCCCCACCCCGCCGCCTTGGCGGCCGCCGACGGCAGACGCGCACCGCCGCCGGCCTCCACGGTCGTGCCCTGTCGCTCGATCCGGGTCAGCGCCCCGGCCAGCTTCATCACCAGACCGCGAAAGCCCTCGTCCGAGACGAGCAGGTTGGAGCCGGACCCGACGAGGCCGACGTCGAGCCCCTCACGATCGGCCCAGGCGAGCAGCTGGACGACCTCGTCCTCGGATTCGGGGCGCGCGAAGAAGTCCGCCGACCCGCCGGCTCTCACCGTTGTCAGGCGGGAGAGCGAGTAGTCCTGCTCCACGCCCTCGGGCGCCGTCATCCCTCCGCTCCTCCGTCGACCAGCGCCTCGGCGAGGCGGTTGATGTCGCCGGCGCCGATCGTGATCAGCAGATCGCCCTCCCCCAGTCTCGGGGCCAGCGCCTGCGCGGCCTGTTCCGCGGTCGGCAGCCACCAGACGGGCCCGCCGCCGGCACGGTCGGCCGCCTCCTCGGCGACCATCAGGCCGCTGACCCCCTGCAGCGCGCCCACCGGCTCCTCGCGCGCCGGATAGACGTCGAGAACGGCGATTTCGTCCGCCGCCGCCAGGGCGGCACCGAGCTCCGCAGAGAGCGCCTTGGTGCGCGAATAGAGGTGGGGCTGGAAGACGGCGATCACCCGGCGGGGCCCCAGCTCTCGCGCCGCGGCGATCGTCGCCGTCACCTCCGTCGGGTGGTGGGCGTAGTCGTCGTAGATGCGGGCGCCGTTGCGCTCGCCCTTCAGCTCGAGCCGCCTCGCGACCCCGGGGAAGTCCGCGAGCGCCCGCGCACATGCCTGCGCGTCGAAGCCCGCGAGGGACAGCCCTCCGAGCGCCGCGAGCGCGTTGGCGACGTTGTGGCGGCCCGGCACGCCCATGGTCACCACCGTGTCGAGGCCGGGGCCGTGCACGCGGAAGCGGCTCCCTCCAGCGGGTTCCGGTTCGATCTCCGCGGCGACGAGCTCGGCCTCGGGCATCGGCTCGTCCCCTTCCGGCTCGAGCGCGAAGCGGACGACCCGCTGGCTTTCCCAGCCGGGGAGCCGCACTTCGGCACCGCAGACCAGGCCGGAGGCGGAGGCGGCGAACGCGGCGAAGGCCTCGGCGAGCTCCCCGAGCGAGCTCCAGCGGGAGTGGTGATCGAGCTCGAGGTTCGTCACCACCGCGATCTCGGGCTGCAGTTTGAGGAAGCTCGCGTCGCTCTCGTCAGCCTCGGCGATGAGCCACTCCCCCTCCCCCCAGCCGGCGTTCGCAGCCTCGCCCTCCGGTGCGGCGCCCGGCAGCTCCCCGCCGAGGAAGAAGGCGGGGTCGGCCTCGATCGCGCGGAGGGCCCAGACACACATCGCGGTCGTCGTCGTCTTGCCGTGTGTCCCCGCGATCGCCAGCAGCCGGCGTCGGCCAGAGAGCTCGGCGAGCAGCTCGCCGCGGTGGATCACCTTCTGACCCCGCTCGCGGGCCCGCACCAGCTCGGGGTTGTCATCCGGAACCGCGGTGGATACGACCACCTCCGCGTCAGGCGGCACGTGCTCGGCGTCGTGACCGAGCTGCGGGTCGATCCCAGCAGTCCTGACCCTCACCAGGTAGGAGGATTCCGAGCGGTCGGAGCCGGTCACCTCGGCACCGAGCTGCCTCGCGACCAGCGCCAGGCCGCTCATCCCCGCGCCGCCGATCGCGATGAAGTGAAGCTTTCGCCCCCGCATCTCCTCAGCCATTGCCGACCGCCTCAAGGACCTCGCGCGCGATCCGCTCGGCGGCGTCCGGCTTGGCGAGCCTCCGGGCCGCGATCGACATCGCGCGGAGCCGGTCCTCATCCGAGAGCAGCTCGGCGATCGCGGCGCTCAGCCGCTCCGCGGTGAGCTCGCTGTCGGGGATCACGACGGCGGCCCCACCGTCTGCCATCCAGCGAGCGTTCGCGGTCTGGTGGTCGCCGGTGGCGTGGGGATACGGGATCAGGATCGCGGGGCGGCCCGCCGCCGCGATCTCCATCACGGAACCGCCCGCCCGGGCGACGACCAGATCAGCCGCGGCGAGCACATCGCCCATGTTCGGCTCGTACTGGATCAGCGTGTATCGCTCCGGCCGACCCTGCTCGTCCCAGCGCCGTCTGAGCTCGGGGTAGTCGCGGCGTCCGCTGATGTTGAGAATCCACGGCTCGCCGACATGATCGTGTGGCAGCCCCCGCTCCAGGCGCGTGAAGGCATCGAATGCCGCGAGATTGATCGAGCGGGCCCCGAGGCTCCCTCCGACGATCGTCACGCAGTCAGCCGGGCCGGGGATGCCGAAGCGCCTGCGAGCGACGGTCGGGTCGGCCTCAAGCACCGCCCGCGGCACCGGCCTGCCGGTGACGATGTAGGGGAAGCCCTGGCGACCGGGGATCGGGAAGGCGAGGCAGACGCGGCGGGCACGGCGGGCGAGCAGCCTGTTGGCGAGCCCGAAATGGCTGTCGGCCTCGGTCAGCACGAGCGGCACGTCCATCCTCACGGCCGCCAGGCCCGCCGGTCCCGCCACATAGCCGCCTCCGCCCATCATCACGTCCGCTCGGCGAGCCATGAGAATCTGGCGCGCGGCGCCGACCGCGCGCGCGGCCTGACCCGCGGCGATCGCCGCCTTGAAGGGGTTGCGCCGGTCGAGCCCGCTGACCCGCAGGAAGTCGATCTCGTAGCCGGCGGCGGGAACGAGCTCGGCCTCGGCCCGATCGCGAGTGCCGAGGAAGCTGACCTCCGCGCCCTCAGCGCGAAGCGCGTCGGCGACGGCGATCGCCGGCACGACGTGTCCCGCCGTGCCGCCGGCCGCTATCACGACTCGTGCCACTTGCTGCGCGCTTCCTCCTTGTGTGCGTACCGCCCTCGACCACGCGCAGTTTCGCAGGGCCCCCGGCCGTGCGACGGCCCGTGCCGCGGCCGCTGCCCGAGCCCCCTCGTCGCGAGGCGGCGGCCTTGGCGGGCCTGCGGGCGACGTTCAGGATCAGCCCCGCAGCGGCCAGCGTCATCACCAGGCTCGTCCCCCCGTAGGAGACGAATGGCAGGGGCACTCCGGTGAGCGGCGCTAAGCCGAGCACGGCGAACAGGTTGAGGGCGGCCTGGGCCATGATCAGCGACGTCAGGCCCGCAGCGAGCAGCTTGCTGAAGCGGTCTCGCGCGCGGTGTGCCGCTCGAAGCCCCGCGTAGCCGAACATCCCGAAAAGTCCGATCAGCACGAACATCCCGGCGAGCCCGAGCTCCTCGCCGATCACCGCCGCGATCATGTCCGTGTGCGCCTCGGGGAGGTAGGAGGCCTTCTGCACGCTCTCGCCGAGGCCGACGCCGAAGATGCCTCCGGACCCGACGGCGATCGTCGCCTGCTTGGCCTGGAACCCGGCGCCGCTCGCGTCGCTGTTCGGATGAAGGAAACCGGTGAGGCGGGCTTCCTGGTACGGATTCATGGCGACCATCCCGATGCCGATGACCCCGATGGCGATGCCGACCGGTGCCAGTGTCTGCGGCTTCACTCCGCCGAGGAAGAGCACGCAGCAGACCGCCGAGGAGGCGATGATCGTCGTGCCGAGATCCGGCTCCTTGGCGATCAGCAGCAGCGCCAGCCCGACGATGATCAGGTAGGGCCCCAGACCGCTGAGCGTGCGCGCCCGCTTTGGCTCCCGGGCGAGCAGGTATGCGCCGTAGAGGACCAGGGCGAGCTTGGCGAACTCGGAGGGCTGGAACTGGAAGAGGCCCGCGCCGATCCAGCGCTGCGAGCCGTTGACCGTGTGGCCGACGCCGGGGACGAGGACAGCGACGAGCAGGAAGAACGCCGTGCCCAGGATCAACGGGGTGAGGGGCTTCACCGCGGCGACGCCGCGAACCGACGCGATCCGCATGACGACCAGACCGATGGCGCCGAAGACCAGCGTGCGCTCCAGGTAGTAGAAGCCGCTTCCACCGTGGTTGAGGAGCGAACGCGCCGAGCTGGCGCTGAACACCATCACGGCCCCGAAAGCCAGCAGGCAGAGCGTCGCGGTCAGGAGCAGTGAGTACTCGACGGGTGGCGCCTGCTTCCCGCGTGCCCCGGAGCGCGGTGTCGTGCGCCCTCGGGTCTGCTCGCTCACGGCAGAGCCTCCACCAGCTCCCGAAAGCGGTCCCCGCGCTCCTCGAAGTCCCGGTAGGCATCGAAGCTCGCGCAGGCCGGGGAGAGCAGGACGACCTCACCGGGCTCGGCCTCGCCGGCGGCCGTCTCCAGCGCGCGTTCCAACGTGCCGACCTCGGAGATCTCGACGCCGGACTCAGCCGCCGGCGAGAGCTCGGCAGCCATCTTCTCGGCCGCCTCCCCGATCAGGTAGCAGGCGACGCAGCGCTCGGCGACCGCCGGCACGAGCGGCTCGAAGCTCTCCCCCTTGGGCCGCCCGCCGGCGATCAGCCGGACACCGTGCTCGAACGCCCGGATCCCCGCCAGCGCCGAGGCCACGTTGGTGGCCTTGGAGTCGTTGACGTAGACGACGCCTTCCCGCTCTCGCACCCGCTCGAGGCGGTGCCGGACGCCCGGGAAGGTCCGTAGCCCCTCCGCCACGGAATCGCGCGACAGACCGGAGGCGAGCGCGGCTGCTGCCGCTGCCATCGCGTTCTCCACGTTGTGGGACCCCAGCAGCTCGAGCTCATCCGCACGGATCAGCGGCTGATCGGCGGCGAAGATCACACCGTCGCGCAGGCTGACCTCGCAGTCCGGGTCCGCGGCCTCCCCTTCGGCGGGGCAGAAGCGGATCAATCGGGCGCAGCCCCCGAGGTCCCGGCCGCGCAGCTCCGGCGTGTCGCCGTTGTAGACCGCGCAGTCGTCATTGCCCTGGTTGGCGAAGATCCGGAGCTTGGCGGCGAGGTAGTTCTCGAGGGTGCCGTGCCGGTCGAGGTGATCGGGGGCGAGGTTGATGAAGACCGCGCACTCCGGACCGAAGTAGTCGGTGTCCTCCAGCTGGAAGCTCGACGCCTCGCAGACCACGGTCGCGTCGGGATCGATGGCCCCGACCAGCGACGCGAGGGGTGTCCCGACATTCCCGGCAACGGCCAGCGGCCGCCCATCCGTCCGGTAGAGGTGGCCGATCAGCTCGGTAGTGGTCGTCTTGCCATTGGTGCCCGTGACGGCGCAGAACGGATTCGGGATCAGGCGCCACCCGAGTTCCAGCTCGCCGGTGACCTCGATGCCGCGCTCCCGGGCCGCCCTGATCACGGGCGCGTCCTGAGGCACGCCGGGGCTCTTCACCACCGTTCGGGCACGATCGAGTTGCCGTGTTCCGTCCACGCCCAAGCTGACTTCGACGCCCGACTGCTCCAGCCCTTCCGCCTCCTCGGGGCCGCCCGAATCCACTCCGATCACCGTCTCTCCGCGCTCTGCGAGCACGCTCGCGATCGCTGCGCCGGAGCGTGCCAGGCCGACCACCAGAAACGGGCCCGTGGGCAGCGGCGGGCGCGGTTTCGTGCCTGAGTTCACATAACCATGTTCGCCCTTGGCCGCCTGCTCCCTGCGTCGGCGCGAGCGGGATCCCGTGCAAAAACCGGGCCACTTGGCGCTTTCGTCTCCCTATGGGGGACCAAGGCGCCATAAGCGCCGCTTTGCACGGGAAGCAGTGCTTTCAGCTGCCTCCTGCTTCGCGTATTGCAGCAGTCTGTGCCGGGGCGAGGCGTATCCTCTTCGGAGCCATCATCAGCGCGCCGTGAGTGGGAGGTTCCCCTGCCGATCGGCTATCTGGTTTTCACGGGGCTCACGGCGACATTCGTGTTATCGGCCGTCGCCCGACACCGCCCGCGCGAGTCGAGCCCCATCCGCCTGAGCTACTTCTTCGGCTTCCTGTTCAACTGGCCGCTCCTTGACTTTTCCCTGCTCGTCGCCTCAACAGCGCTGGCGATTGCCCAGAGCGGCGTTGGCTCGCCAGTTTTTTGGATCGGGTTCGGCTTCGCCGTCCTCGCGTCGGCCGGGCTCGTGGTCCTCCGTCGGCGGGCGCTGGGGACAGGCCCCGCGATCGAGCGCACCTTCGACGCGGGCCTCGTGGCCAACTGGCGTGAGGATGTGGACGCCGAACTAGCCGCTCGACTCCGCCGTCGTCCTTCCCTCGCCCGCATCCTGTTCGCGCCGATCCCCTTCCGCGGTGTCCAGAGGGACGCGAACATCCGCTACGGCCCCGCAGGCAGGAGAAATTTGCTGGACCTCTATCGTCGTCGCTCCGGTCTTTCGGGCGGCCCGACGCTCATCTACCTCCACTGGGGAGCGTTCCGCTTCGGCAGCAAGAATTTCGGAGCCCGCCACTTGCTCCATCGACTCGCGAGCCAGGGCTGGGTGTGCGTCAGCGCGAACTACCGGTCAAACTTCCCCGATCCGCTAATTGATGTGAAGAAGGTGATCGCCTGGGTTCGCGAGCACGGCCGCGAGCACGGCGCGGACCCGAGCGCCGTCTTTCTCACGGGAAGCTCAGCGGGCGGTCATCTCTCGTTGCTGGCGGCTCTCACACCCAACGATCCAGCGTTCCAGCCCGGGTTTGAGGGCGCGGACACCTCGGTCGCCGGCGCCATCTCCTTGTACGCCTATTACGGACCCATCAGCTCAGGCGAGCCACCGTCATCACCACTCGCCTAGGTCGAGACGACGGCGCCACCGTGCTTCGTCGTACATGGCGATCAGGACACCCTCGTCATCGTCGACGACGCACGACGTTTCGTCGAGCAGCTAGACGGCACATCGTCCAACCCGGTCGTCTACGCAGAGCTGCCCGGCACGCAACACGGGTTCGACCTGTTCCGCTCCCGACGGATGGAGATGATCCTCGACGCGATCGAGGGCTTAGCCGCCTGGGTGGGGTCGGCGCAAGGAAGTCGCTCAGCACGGACAGGGGTGTCGACCACGCGGCGCTCGAGCGCTAGGCCGGACCGCTAAATCAACGCCAGCTAGCGACGGCTGGCGCAATATCCGTCAAGCGTTGGCTCGATCCGTGTTCGCGTGAACGCAGCCAGGCTGAGCCGCTCGCGAGGTGGCAGTCTGATAGCCGCTTTGGACGAGAAGCGGCTATGCGCCTTGCATGGAAAGCGCCGGTTTTCGGTGGGAATCCTGCTGTTCGACGATCAGTCGTGGAGCGACGGCGCGTACGAAACGCCCACGATCAGTCCCTCGCTCGACAGAAGCCGAACCACGGTCTGGCCCCACGACTCCTGCCGCGCAGGGTGCAGAAGCTCGAAGCCCGCGCGTTTGAGTTCCTCGCCAGCGGCTGCCACCGCGTCGGCGTCCTCGACCTCGAACTCGACGCTGGCCTGCGGAACGGTCAGCTCCGCGGGCCACGATGGTGCGCCGAAGCACGCCTCCGCAGCCTGGGATAGCGGCCAGACGCCGAAGTGCTTGCTGCCGGCGATTTCCTCGCTATGCCAGTACTCCCCGTCCTCGCTGGCGGCGAGCGGGAGGCCGAGGGCCTCGACGTAAAGCTCGCGGCTCTTCGGCGGGTCGGGGGCGACCACGGCGAAGCCCGCGATGAAGAGGATGTTCATGGCCGTCCACCGTACGTGACAGCGGCGCCGACGGCTTGAAGATTTCGGACACGTCAGCTCTCGGCCTCTCCGATACCGCTGCCTCCGCTGCTCCGCCTCAAAGACCGCTGCTTTGGACGAAAAGCGGCTATCGCGTTGCATGGAAAGCAGCGGTTGACGCCTGCACTCCTGCTTCTCGCGCTAGCCGGTAGCCCTCACTGCCTCTGCTTACATGCTGCAGGGAGGCGAGTCAGGTACTCGTAGCCAGCGCCACAGGAGGGATGAGATGGAAGAGGCATCCAACCCCGAGCACAAACGCCTCGAGGCGTTGATCGGTAGATGGAAAACAGACGGATCAACCAGGGAAATGCCGGGAGCCTCCAGTCACGATCGATGCGGTGGATGCCTACGAGTGGCTTCCTGGCGGATTCGCGCTCTTGCATACCGTTGACGCGAAGATGGGCGAGGAGAAGGTCGAAGGCGCCGAGATCATCGGCTTCGACCCTGAGCGAGGCGCATACTCAACGCTGTACTTCGGCAGCGATGGGGCTACCGAGTACGAGGCAGACCTGACCCGGGGTACCGATGGCCTCACGTGGAGGATGCGCAGCAAAGACGACCCGGTTCACCGGCGTTTTCAACAAGGACGGCAACGTGATCACGGTCACTGGGAGCTCTTGCAAGACAGTCCAGACTGGCAACCCTGGATGGACATCACGCTGACTAAACAAGACGACTAATCAGTCGCTCGCCCAGTCAGTCCTCATCTGGCATGAGCGGGTCGGCGGCGGCGCCTTCCCACGCCGAATCCTGGTGTCGGATCATCGCGATCATCGTCGGAACCGCGATCAGCGTCCCTGAGATCACGGCCGCGGCCAGCGAGTGATCGAAGATCAGGATCGCCGCCAGAGCCGCGGTCGAGCCGGCGAGCACCGCCGTGATCACCGCGACCATGCCGGCGACCGTCCGGTATCCCTGCCAGCGATCGCCGGGCACTCGCTGCATGAGTAGCCGCTCCGCGGGCGGGGCGCTCAGCAGGTACGGAGCGATCTCCGGCGCGTGCTCGAAGTAGTAGCCGCGCAGCAGGGCGATCCGGCGCGCGTACTCGGTGTCCTCAATCGAGGACTGCAGCGCCCGCTCGAAGGTGACAAACCCGACGAAGGCCAGGGTCGGGAGGAGAACCAGGCCGAACCCGTAGAAGGCCGCTCCCAAGCTGCTTGCGGTCGCCACCAGGCCCAGCGCGACCAGGCCGCCGGAGACCGCCGCGAGGAACATGTTCGCCCGGCCGGTTCGACTCGGCGATCGTCGCAGCCCGCGCGCCCTGGAGCACGAAGTGCTCCGTGGTCACGAACGTGACCGCCGCCGAGCGCGGGTCAGCTTCGTCGGTGCTGCGCGGGTCGCTGTCGGTCGCGGCTACCCCTCCTTCCTAGAAGTCGCGCATGCACGTGCAGTGGGAGTCGTTGACGCCCAGGTGTCGAGCACAGGCGGAGCCTATCGTCGCTCCCTGCTCCTCCTTTCGCGTGAATGCAACGCTCTGAGCCGCTCGAGACCTAGCCGCACGGTTTGGACGAGAAGCAGCGCTTTGCTAATCGCCACTTTGCTTCGACCAACTCGCCGAACAGCAGGTCGTAGAGCGGGACGTACAGGTCCAGTGACACCACCTCAGGATCCACTAAGTGCTGGACGGCGAGGCCGACGTCTAGCGCGATCATCGCCGTCGCAAGTTGATTGGGCGGAAGCGGCGCCTTGCTCCCGAGCTCGTTGAACGTCGCGCCGATCTGGCCGGCGACCAACGCTCGGTTCCCGCTCCAGAAGGTCGCTGCGAGCTTTCGAAATTCCTCGTCGCGTGCTGCTTGGGTCAGACACTCGAGCCAGAGGCGAAAGAGCCAGCTTCCCTGCTCGTCCCTCTGCGTGTCGCGCAGCCGCTCGGCTCCCCAGCGCAGCCGCTCGCGCGGCGTGCCGGGCTGCTTCTGGGACTCCTTTGCCAGCTCGGCATAGCGGTCGTAGACCCGCGCGTGGAGCAGCTCAACGAAGAGCTCGTCCTTGCCCCTGAAGTTGGAGTAGAAGGCGCCACGCGTGTAGCCCGCCTCGGCCGCGATCCCCTCGACACTCGAACCCTGTAGCCCCCGCCGAAGAAAGACTCGCTCTCCGGCGTCCAGCAACCGGCGCCGCGTCTCCGCCTGTTTCTCCTTTCGAGTAAGCCGCTTCGGGCGCTTCGGCCTCGGCACCGCCTTCGGAGCGGCCATCAGAAGGCTGGCTGGCTAGGCAGCGGGTCCCCGGCGTAGAAGAAGAACCAGATCTCGAAGGCGATGATCGCGAGCAGCGCGACGACGATGAAGAGCCGCTCGATCGGATCAATCCGCTGATCCTCCGGCCTCGGGGCATCGCTGAAGCTGCGGTTCCAGGAGCGCCGTGTCATCCGGGCGCGCTCTTCGCCGGGGTCCACCGTTCTTCCCCGGATCCATGAGCCCACCAGCAGCGCGAGCCAATACGAGACGATGATCCCGGTCGCGATGAAGACGGCGAGGGAGGGTGTCAGGTCCCGATTGGTACCGGCGAGCTTCGACGCGATCCAGAGCCACACCAGCGGGATTCCGGCTGCCGCCGCGATCGCGACGGCCGTTCCCCAGAGCGAACCGATGCCGTTGACGAGCCGCCGGACGCGCCGGTGCTCTTGTCGGTGCGCCTGCACAGTCGCATACATTACCGCATGCGGATACGCTCCCGTATCTGAATGTGGACTGGCCGTAGATCGCCGCTTTGGACGAGAAGCGGTGCGCTTTGCATGGAAAGGCAGCACTTTCCTTCGGGGCGAGATACTGCGTAGGCGATGTCGCAGGAGAACGTCGAGGTCGTGCGCAGGCTGTTCGCCGCATTCCAGAGCGTCGACGTCGGAAACTTCGAGCGCCGCCTCGAGGAGGTACGAGAGATCTTCGATCCCGAGGTCGAGTGGGTCGCGGCCCCGCACTCGCTCCTGGCGAGCGATGAGTACCGCGGGTACGACGGCGTCCGCCGCTTCTGGACCCAGTTCCTGTCGGCCTGGGATGAGTACCGAGTCGAGGTCGAGGAGCTGATCGACGCGGGTGATCAGGTCGTCGCGGTGATGCGGCTGAGCGGACGCACGAATGAGCTCGAGGTCGACGAGGCGCGGTCGTCGCTACTCACCTTGCGCGACGGAAGGATCGTGCGGATCGAGCCCTTTGCGAGCAAGGACGGCGCCCTCGAAGCCGCCGGGCTGTCGGAGATTAGCGCGGACTGCTGCTTTGGACGAGAGGCGGCGCGTTGCACGCCGCTCTGCGAGCGCTTTCCTGGCTCAGGGCCGGGAAACTGATCGAACTCTGGCTACGTCCCGATCGACTGCTGGTAGAGCGTGAAGCCGATCCCCGCGCAGACCGCGGCGACGATCCAGAAGCGGAGCATGATCTTCGTCTCCGACCAGGCGAGCAGCTCGAAGTGGTGGTGGACCGGGGCCATCAGCAGGACGCGCCGGCGGAAGGTTTTGAAGGCGGCGACCTGGAGCGCGACCGAGAGCGCCTCGATCACGAAGATCCCGCCGGTGATGATCAGGAGGATCTCGGTTTGGGTCATCACCGCGAGCGCGCCGATCGCTCCCCCCAGTCCGAGCGACCCCGTGTCGCCCATGAAGATCGAGGCTGGAAAGGCGTTGAACCAGAGGAACCCGATGCAGCCGCCGACGAGGGTGGCCGAGAGCAGCGAGAGATCGTGCTCGCCGGACGTGATGAAGGTGATCGCGATGTAGGCGAGCAGGACGATCGCGCAGCAGCCCGCGGCGAGACCATCGAGGCCGTCTGTCAGGTTGACCGCGTTGGCCGAGCCGGCGATCACCAGGAAGATCACGATCGGATAGACCCAGTCCGGGATGTCCAGCGAGGCATCCGAGATGCGCAGCTCGAGGCTCGAGTCGAGCCCCACCGAGTGCTTGGCGACGTACCAGAGGCCGAGCGCGAGGGCGGCCTGGAAGAGCAGCTTGTAGCGGGCCGAGAGGCCGAGTGAGCGCCGGCGCGTGATCTTCAGGAAGTCGTCGACGAAACCGATCAGGGCGCAGCCGAGCGCCACGCCGAACACAGCCAGGCTCGCGGTGCTGCGATCCGAGAGGACGAGATACGGGATCGCGATGGCAGTGAAGATGATCAGCCCGCCCATCGTGGGTGTCCCCGCCTTCTCGTGGTGCTCCTGGGGACCCTCCTCGCGGATCTGCTGGCCGAACTCCCGCAGGCGCAGGTACTCGATGAACTTCGGGCCGAGGAAGATGCAGATCAGCATCGCGGCCATTCCCGCGATCAGGATCTCGCCGAGCATCTAGCTATCCGATTCCGTGAGCTTCTCCGCAACCCGCTCCAGGCCGACTGCCCGCGAGCCCTTGACGAGGACGGCATCGCCGGGCCCAAGGGCTGCGGCGAGCGCGTCGGCCGCTGTCTCGGCATCCCCAACCTGCTGGTCTGGCTCGTATGCGGAGGCCCGCTCGCCGACGCCGATGATCAGCTCGACGCCGCGCTCCCTCGCGTACTCCCCGATCTCGCGGTGATAGGCGGCGGCGTCCGGGCCGAGCTCACGCATCTCCCCCAGCACGGCGACACGCCTGCCCCTCGCATCGAGTGAGGCGAGATGGTCCAGCGCCGCCCGCATCGAGACCGGGTTGGCGTTGTAGGAGTCGTTGATCAGGATGGCGTCCTCCGGGAGCTCCACCAGCTCCCCACGAAGCCGCGAGAAGACTATCCCGGGGGCCAGACCGGCCATCTCCTCCAGCGGGAAGCCGAGCGCGACCCCCGCCGCGACCGCGGCGAGCGCGTTGATCAGGTTGTGCGCCTCGACGAAGGGGAGCCTGAAGCGCTGTTCTCCCACCGGGCCGCGGACGAGCGCATCCGTCTCACCCGGCCCGGTCGTTACCTTCACCGCCTCGACGTCCCCGCCCGGACCGAAGCTCAGCAGCTTCGGCGCCCGCTCCAGGTAGGCCTCGAGCGGCCCCGGGTCGGCCGGGACGACGGCGGTCCCGCCGGGCCGGAGCCCGTCGATGATCTCCGCCTTCGTCGCCGCGATCGCCTCGATCGAGCCGAGGAGCTCGACGTGAACCGGCCCGACGTTCGTGATCACAGCCACATCGGGCTCAGCGATCGCGCAGAGCTCGGCGATCTGCCCCGGCCCGCGCATCCCCATCTCCAGCACCAGGACGTCCGTGCCCTCCGGCGCGGACAGCACAGCGAGCGGCATGCCGATCTCGGTGTTGAAGTTTTCGGGACTGGCGTGGATCTCGCCCGGGAGGAGCGCCCGGCAGATGTCCTTGACGGAGGTCTTGCCCGTCGAGCCCGTGATCCCGATGACATGGCAGCCGAGCCGCTCGCGCCAGGCCCGGGCGAGAGACTGCAGCGAGGCCAGCGGGTCAGCCGCCCCGAGCACCCAGCCGCCCGCCCCCTCAGTCGCCCCCACGTTGCGCTGCATGGCGAGCTCGCGCCCCCACTGCGTGGAAACGAGGATTCCCCAGGCGCCTCGTCGCAGTGCCTCGGCTCCGAACTCGCCGCCGTCGAAGCGCTCGCCCGGCAGGCCGACGAAGAGATCGCCCTCGCGGACCTCGCGTGAGTCGATCACCGCCCGCGCCGGACCGCCGTCGCCTCCGGCGGCAAGCACCTCCACCCCCGCCGCGGAGGCGAGCCGTTCACCGTCGAGCGTCTTCAACTCGCGGCGGCTTTCGTCAGCTTCCTGAGCTCGTCCCTGGCAACGTCGCGATCGTCGAACGGGACCTTCCGGCCGTTCTCGAACTCCTGACCCTGCTCGTGTCCCTTGCCGGCGATCACGACCATGTCCCCGTCGCCGGCGCGCCCGAGCGCCAGCGCGATCGCCGCCCGCCGGTCCTGCTCCACGGCCAGCTCGGCCGTCGCCCCCTCGCCGATCCCCGCCTCGATCTGCTCGATGATCGCCGCCGGGTCCTCGGAGCGGGGATTGTCCGAGGTGACCACGGCCACGTCCGAGAGCTCGGCGCCCGCCCTGCCCATCAGCGGCCGCTTGTCGCGGTCGCGGTCCCCGCCGGCGCCGAAGACCGCGATCAGGCGTCCCCGCGTGACACGGCGCGCCGCCTTCAGGACGTTCTCGAGCGAGTCCGGGGTATGCGCGTAGTCGACCACCACCGAGAACGACTGGCCCTCGTCGATCGACTCGAAGCGCCCCGGCACCTGCTCGGCGGACGCCAGGGCGGAGGCCGCGGCGCGCAGATCGAGGCCGAGAGCACGGGCCACCCCGAGCGCTGCCAGGGCGTTGGCGACGTTGAAGTCACCCGGGAGCGGGATGCGCACCTCGATATCGCCGTCGGGCGTTGCACAGATGAAGCGGGAGCCGGATGCGTCGAATGTGACGTCGCGGGCGGTCAGGTCGGCGTCACCCCCGGCGGCCGAGTAGCTGACGCACTCACCGCCCGCCCCGCAGTCCAGACCCTCCGCGAGGCGCCGGCCGTAGGGATCATCCCTGTTCAGCACGGAGATTCCCCCCTCCAGCTCGACGATCGGCGCGCCTCCCTCGCTGGAGAAGAGCAGCCGCTTGGCCTCGAAGTAGTCCTCCATGTCCGCGTGGAAGTCGAGGTGGTCCTGGCTCAGGTTCGTGAACACCTTGGCCGCGAAGTGGATCGCATCCGCCCGGTGCAGGACCAGGGCGTGCGAGGAGACCTCCATCGCGCAGTACTCGTCACCCGACTCGAGCATCCGGTCGAAGGTGCGCTGCAGATCGATCGCCTCGGGGGTCGTCCGCTCGACCTCCTCGACCCGTCCGGCGACCACCTGCTGGACCGTCCCGAGCAGCCCACAACGGTGGCCCGCCGACTCGAGCAGGTGCCGGATCAGGAAGGCTGTGGTCGTCTTCCCATTGGTGCCGGTGATGCCCACGACCCCGAGCTCGGAGGTCGGATCGCCGTTGAAGGCCGCGGCGATCGGCGCCATCGCCGCGCGGGCGTCCTCGACCCGCGCCTGGGGCACGTCGAGGTCGAGCGGGCGCTCGACGACGAGCGCCGCGGCGCCGGCCTCGACCGCCGCCGGGGCGAAGTCGTGGCCATCCGTCCGCCCGCCGGGAAAGCTGAAGAAGAGGGTGCCGGGGGCCGCCCGGCGGCTGTCGTAGGCAAGATCGCGGATCTCGACGGACCCGGCCCCGGACAGCTCGGCGGCCACACCCGAGGCTCTGAGCAGCTCTCCCAGCTCCATGCGGGGCGATTCTAGGAGCGAGACACCCGCGACCCCAGCCGAGGCGCCCTAGTGGGGAGAGATGCCCAGGTAGGGCAGCGCAAAGGCGGCGATCTGGCCGAAGACCGGCGCCGCGACGGCGCCGCCGACGTGCACGTACTGGGGCTCGTCGACGACCACCGCGACCAGCAGCTTCGGGTGCTCCGCCGGGGCGAACCCGACGAAGGAGGCGACGTACTTGGTGTCGGAGTAGGTCCCGTTCTCGACCTTCTGCGCGGTTCCCGTCTTGCCGGCCAGCACGTAGCCGGGAACGCTCACCGCGGAGGCCGTGCCGCCCGGCTCCAGAACGCCCTCGAGCATGCGGCGGAGCTGTGAGGCGACCCGCGGGCCGATCACGCGATGCGGGTCGGTGTTCTCGTCCACGGGCTGGCCCCCGATCGACCTGATCAAGGTGGGCTTTCGGAGGATGCCGCCGTTGGCGATCGCCGCGTAGGCCGTCGCTATCTGCATCGGGGTCACCGACAGGCCCTGGCCGATCGGCAGGTTCCCCATGGTGGAGCCCGAGTAGTCCTTCAGCTCGGGAACGATTCCGCGCTCCTCGCCGGGATAGTCGAGGCCGGTGGGCCGGCCGAAGCCGAACCGGTTGATCCACTGGGAGAACCGGGTGGCGCCCTCCTTCATCCCGATCGTGACCGCACCCACGTTGGAGGACTGGGCCAGGATCTGGGCGGTGGTCAGGGTGACCGCGCCGCGGGGGTGGGACTCGCCGATCACCCGGTCGTAGACGCGGATCGTGGGCGGCAGGTAGAAGCTCGAGTGCGGCGTCACCACGTGGTCGGAGAGAGCGGAGGCCACGGTGAACGCCTTGAAGGTGGAACCCGGCTCGTAGGTGAAGCCGGTGGCGCGGTTCTCGAGCTCGTCGGGGGTCGCGCTCTGCAGGTTGGATGGGTCGAACCCGGGATAGTTCGCCATGGCCAGCACCTCTCCGGTGTTCGGGTTCATGACGATCGCGGTCGCGCCCTTCGCTCCATACTGCTCGGCCGCCGCGGACAGGGCCTCCTCCGTCTTGCCCTGGATCGCGGCGTCGATCGTCGTCTGGATGTCCTCGCCGACGCTCGCCGGCGTCACGGTCTCCATCCGAAGCGGGCGGCCGAGCGCGTCGTGGACGACGTCCTGCTCCCCGTTCCCGCCGCCGAGGACGCCGTTCTCGGAGTGCTCCAGCCCCGTCAGGCCCTGGTTGTCGGTCCCGACGGCGCCGATCACCTGCGAGGCCATGTCACCCTGCGGGTAGAGGCGGCGGCTGGTGGGAACGGTCGAGACCCCGGCGATGTCGAGCTTCTCGATCGTGGCGGCGGTGTCGGTGGAGACCTTCCGCGCCAGGTACTCGAAGCCGGAGCTGCGATCGCCGAGCTTCGAGACCAGTTCGGTGGTCGGGACGTTCAGCAGGTCGTGGAGCTTCAGCGCCGTCTGGCCGACGTTCTTCACCTGGTAGGGCGTGGCGATCACGTCCGCCGCGTCTTCGGACGCCGCCAGCACCTTGCCGTTGCGATCGAGGACGCGCCCGCGCTGGCCCGGGACCGTCACCTGGGTGACCTGCTGGCTGTGCGCCTCGGCGCGCAGGGCGCCGCCGCGAACGCCCTGGAGCCAGAACGACCGGGCGATCGCGAACGAGAAGATCAGTAGGAACGCGCAGAAGAGCAGCCCGAGGCGGCGGTCGATCCCGCGCATGCGCTCAGGGCTCTAGAGCCCCACTCCTCCGGTCGTGCTCGACGTCGACCCGCTCGAGGTGCCGCTGCCGGCGGTGCCGTCTGCCTCGCCGCTCGGCGCGGGAGCCTCGCTCGGGGGGGCCGTCGTAGTTGGCGCTGTCTGAGTCGGCGCGGCCGTGGTCGGCATCGCGCTGGTGGTGGTGGTCGTCGCCGGGCTCGAGCTCGGCACCGGTGCGTAGGAGGTCCCGGGCGCCGGATAGCTGGAGGGCTGGCTCGGTGCCAGCAGGAAGCCGTCTGTGGCGAGCAGATGGGCGACGCGGCGGGCGTTCGCGCCGTTGGCGCTCAGGAACGTGATCGCCTTCGGATCCGGATTGGCGAGCCCGAGCCGCGCCGCCTCGGCCTCGACCTTGTACGCAGCGAGCTTCTGCTCGATCTGCGCGTTCAGGGACGAGACCTCGGTCTTCAGCTCGTCGATCTGCAGAGAGGTCTGGCCGGAGCCCGCCGTGAGGCTGAGGCTGAGGACATTGAGCGCCACGATCCCGCCGAGCAGCGCGCAGAGCACCGCGATCCAGCTGCGCCCGCGGGTGAGGCCCTGGATCAGGCCGGAGTCCGAGAAGTCGCGGACGGCTCCCGCGCTGCGCATCGCGGCCTGCGGGAAGAGGGCGGCGCCCGCCAGCGCGGGCCGGACCAGGCGGCCGGCCGGGGGCTGGCCGGCGCGTGCACGGGAAGTCCTCGGGCGGGGCCGCCGCTTCGCCGGCGCGGGCTTGCGGCTGGGCTTGCGCTGGGGCGCGGACCTCGCGGTGCGTGCGGTTGCCGCCTCCATCAGTCCTGCGCCTCCCGGATCTTGAGCGCGGCGCGCAGGTGAGCGGAGCCGGCGCGGGGGTTCCTCTCGAGCTCCTCGGTTCCAGGGGAGACGGCGCGCTTGGTGATCAACTCGGCCTCCGGCTCGCGGCCGCAGACGCAGACGGGGAGCTCCGGCGGGCAGACGCAGCCGCGAGCACGGTCGGCGAGGAAGCGCTTGACCCGCCTGTCCTCAAGCGAGTGGAAGGAGATCGCGCCGAGGCGCCCGCCCACCTCGAGGATGCTCCAGCCGAGCGGCAGCGCACGGTCGAGCGCGTCGAGCTCGCCGTTGACCGCGATGCGGATCGCCTGAAAGGTTCGCTTCGCCGGGTGGCCGCGGCCGAAGCGCTCCGACGGCGGGATCGCAGCCTTGATCGCGGCTACCAGCTGCGCGGTCGTCTCGATCGGTCGGCGCCTGACGATCTCGCGGGCGATCGAGCCGGCGCGACGCTCCTCGCCCAGCTCGCGAATCGCGAGTGCCAGACGATCCTGAGGCCATTCGTTCACCACCGTCGCGGCCGAGAGATGCTGGGTCGGGTCCATGCGCATGTCGAGCGGGGCGTCGTATGAGTAGGAGAAGCCCCGCTCCCAGGCGTCGACCTGCATGGAGGACATACCGAGGTCGAAAACCAGACCGTCCGGCCGCACGCCCTCACCGCGGAGCCCCTCGAGGGCGGCGACGAAGTCAGCGCGCAGGAAGCGGGCGCGACCGGGCACCTCGCTCGCGAACTCACGCCAGCGCTCCTCGGCCGCCGGGTCGCGGTCGACGGCGATCAGCTCGCCCTCGGGGCCGAGCCGCTCGGCGATCAGGCGCGCGTGGCCGCCGCCTCCGAAGGTGCAGTCGACGAAGGTCTGGCCCGGGCGGGGATCGAGGAGATCGATGAGCTCCTCGGCGAGAACGGGTTCGTGGTCCTTCGGCACATAGGAAAGATTCGCTGATGATTCGGCGGCGGTGTTTGTGGCCGCCGCGTATGTGGGCGGTTTCACTACACGGTGTGTTGCCGTCCCCATCTCAGCCTCCTCGCTCGTCCTCGGAGAGGTTCTCCGCCACATCCGAGACCTCCTCCGCCATCGCCTTCTCGTAGCTCGCCCAGCGCTCGGCGTTCCAGATCTCGAACCAGTCGTCGGAGCCGACGATCACGCAGGGGCCCTCCCCCACGCCGGCGTGCTCGATCAGCTTCTTCGGCAGCCGGATGCGGCCCGCCGAGTCGAGCGTGTCGTCGAAAGCACCGCCGTGGAAGTGGCGGCGCATCATGCGACCCTGGCGCCCGAGCGGGTTCGTCTTGCCGAGGAACTGCTGGGTGAAGCGCTCGTAGCCCGCGGGTGCGAACACCCACACGCAGGGTTCGAGTCCCTTGGCCAGAACGACTCCATCGGCGAGCGCCGCGCGGAACCTCGACGGGACCGTGAGGCGGTCCTTCGCATCGAGGTTGTGCTCGTACTGACCGAGAAACGACAAGGTGGGCTTCCTGTAATGCGAGGGTGCTCCGCCAGGAGCAACCCGTTTAGTGGTGGGAGTTGGCTTCCCCTGGTTCGGAGCGGGCCGGGGTGGTGAGGTGGGAGGAACCTCATCACCCCGGCCCTATGACCAACTCTTGGCCGCCACGCTAACCCACTCTGTCCCACTTTGCAACACATCGTGGCCCGCGGAATTTGACTCGATCCGTCGGACGGAATTGCTACCCGGCCCCGCTGCGGCATGAAAACCGCATTCCCATGCGGTTTGCGGCGTCGCATTGAGATCGCCACCGGGGTCGCCACCGGGCCGCTCACTGCAACTCTGGTTGCAACAAGGAGGATCGGGAACGAACCTCCTACGCCCCATGACCGCCGTGAGTTCGAGCCGATCCGCTTCGGCACTAGGTCCGGTCGAATCTCACATTCCGCCGGATGCCTGCGTTTCGAGAGTGGTGCCCAGATCCGGAAGGAGAACGACGATGGACTTCGACCAGCGCTATCGAGCGATGGAGAGCCGGGACGAGAGCTTCGCCGGCGATTTCCTCGCCGCCGTGACGACGACCGGCATCTACTGCCGCCCGGGATGTCCGGCCCGCACCCCGAAGCGCGAGAACGTGCGCTTCTATCGGACTGCCGCGGCGGCCCGGAGCGACGGGTTCCGAGCGTGTCTCCGCTGCCATCCCGACAACGCCTAGAACCCGGACATGAACCGGTCGATGTTCGCCAGCAGCCCCGCGGCGATCATCAGCAGGACCGAGGGAACGAGTAAGAGCGCGACCGCGAGTTGGATCTTCGGCGCCGCGCGGGCGGCCTGCTCCTCGATGCGGCGGCGCTGGACGCCGCGCAGCGCCGTCGCCTGCTCCCGGAGCTGATCGGCGAGCGGCGAGCCGTAACGCCGCGAGCGCTCGATCGCCCCGCACATCGCGGCCACCTCCCGCACCGGCGCCCGGCGCCGGAGCGAATTCAGGGCTTCGGTCTGCGCGAGGCCGCACGAGGTCTCGGCTGCGAGCATCGCCAGCTCGCGAGCGAGCGCGCCTTCGCCCGCCCCGAGCTCCGTCAACCCCGCGAGCGGGCTGCGCCCCGCGCTCGTTCCGACGGCGAGGAAGTCGAGCGCGTCCGGCAGCACTGAGCGCAGGCCGCGGAGGCGGCGACGTGCGCGGCGCTCGAGCCAGGCGTCTGGACCGAGAAACCCGGCGGCCGGCAATGCCGCCGCCACGATCCATCCGAGCCGGCTCGGCGCCGCCGGCGCGATGATCAGCGCCCACAGGCAACCGGCGAGGGCGCCCCCGATCTTCGCGGCGAGCAGCGATGGGACGGAGATGCGATCAGCGAGCCCGGCCCTGGCGGTTCGAACCGAGAGTTTGAGCCGCTCGTCCACAGTGGCCAGCATGGACCGGGCCGCCAGCGATTCGAAGACGGGCGGCCGAGAGTCGCTCCCAGGGAACCGGCTCGGCGGTCGCCCACGGTCCGGGAGCAGCTGGAGGGCGGCCGCGATTCCGAGCAGGAGGGCAACCGTGCCGAGGATGAGTGCCCATGTCATTCGGAGGGTCTCCCGAGACGCCGAATCACGGCGAAGCCGATGACCTGCAGCCCGGCCGCGGCGATCAGCATGCCCGCCGAAGCCGGCTCCGCCAGCACGCGGGAGATGAAACCCGGCTGGAGCAACTCGGCGAAGAGCGCCGCCCCAGCCGGCAGCGCGACCACGAGCAGACCGGTGAATCGGGCCTGTGTGGTGGCGGCGCGCGCCTCGTCGTCAACCCGGTCCCGCTCGGCCGCTGCAGCCGCGAGCCGCCGCATCAGGGCCGCCACGTCGCCGCCGGCGACCTGCTGGCTGAGGAGAGCCGTGGACAGCGACTCGATCCGCTCCGAGCGCAACCTGCCGCGCATCCCGCCCAGGGCGTCGGCGGTGGAGGCGCCGAGCTCGAGGTCGGCCGCAACCCGTGCGAGCTCCGCCGCCGAGGGCCCCTCGAGGGACTCGGCGGAGGCCGCCAGCGCTCCCCGGACCGAGTGGCCGCCGGAGATCGCGTCGGCAATCGCCGCCGCCACGTCGGGGACGGAGCGCTCGACCGACCGCCGGTAGCGCTCCCTGCGGTGCGCCACCACGGCTCCGACAGACCACGGCCCGGCGGCGGCGGCGACGGCCAGCGGCCCGATCCCTGTGAGCAAGACCGTCGCGATCGCGATCGCGCCGCTTCCCAGCAGAGCGAGGCGGCGCTGCTCCTCGGCGCTCGGCACGTAGCCCTCGCGCCCCACTCGCCGGAGAGGATTGAGGGCCTCGCGCGTCCAGGCCGCGATCCGCGGCGCGGAGAGGATCGCCTCGCGGATCGCGACAGTGAGCAACCCACCGGCGAGCGCGGCGAAGCCGATCAGGGCCGCCGCGCCCACTGCCGCCGATTCGTCTCGCTGCCCAGCCTGAACAGGCCGCGGACGCCAACCGAGCCGGCGGTCCTCACCACCTCCCCCACCTCGACGACGCGCCGGGAGCCGTCGCTGAGGCGCGCCAGGTGGATGACCAGATCGAGGCCGCGCCCGAGCTGCTCGCGGATCGCCTCGTGCGGCAGCCCGACGCCCGCCATCAGTGCCAGGGTCTCCACCCGGCGCAGCGCGTCCTCGGGCGAGTTCGCGTGCACCGTCGAGAGCGCGCCCTCGTGTCCCGTGTTGAGCGCCATCAGCAGGTCGAGCGCCTCTTCACCCCGCACCTCCCCGATCACGATCCGGTCGGGACGCATCCTCAGTGCACCGCGGAGCAGGTCCCGGATCGTCACGCGGCCCCGCCCCTCGACGTTCGCCGGCCGGCTCTCGAGTCGTACGACGTGCGGTTGGCGCAGTCGCAGCTCGGCTGCATCCTCGATCGTGATCACGCGCTCGTCGGCGTGGATGAATGCCGAGAGGGCGTTGAGCAACGTGGTCTTGCCCGAACCGGTGCCGCCGCTGACCAGGATGCTTCGCCGAGCCCCGACGGCTGCGGCCAGTTGGTCGTGAAGCTCCTCGGTGAGCGTCCCGAGCTCCACCAGGTCCCGTGGCCCCGGGCGGACGGCGGAGAACCGCCGGATGGACATCGTCGGACCGTCGACCGCGAGCGGCGGGATGACCACGTGGACGCGGGAGCCGTCCTCGAGCCTCGCGTCGACCATCGGGCTGAGCTCATCCACGCGGCGACCGAGCGGCGTCAGGATCCTCTCGATGGCATCCCTGAGGGCTGTCTCCGACGGGAAGCTGACCTCGGTGCGCTCGATCTGGCCGCTGCGCTCCACGTAGACACGGTCGTGCCCGTTCACCATCACCTCCTCGACGGCCGGATCGGTGAGCAGCTCCTCGAGGGGGCCGAGACCGACCGCCTCCCGCAGGATCAATTCGCAGAGGTGCGCGCGGGTGGGGGGCTCGAGCACCGCCGCGTCGTCCTCCACCAGTTCTCGCACCGCATCGGACACGGAGCCCAGCGCTCCATCGCCGGCCGCGGCCTGGGCGCGCCGGCGCTCGATCAGTCGGCGCCGAAGCTCCGAGGCGAGCTCGTCCAGATGCCTGCGGCGGACACGTTCGTCCACCACGGGTTAAGGGATGGACGTCGGCCGCCTCTCCCCCGGGCCGGCGATAGCCTGGCGGCGTGGCCGAGATCGAGGTTCATCAGGCCGACATCACCGAACTCGAGGTCGACGCGATCGCCAACGCGGCCAACACCGAGCTCCGGCACGGCGGCGGCGTGGCGGGGGCGATCTCGAGGGCGGGCGGTCCTTCGGTTCAGGCCGAGAGCCATCAGCGGGCGCCGATCGGGCTGGGAGAGGCGGTCGAGACCAGCGCCGGCGAGATGCCGTGCCGATGGGTGATTCACGCCGCGACCATGGAGCTCGGCGGCCCGACGTCCGCGGAGATCATCCGCCAGGCCACGGCGAGCACGCTGGCGAAGGCCGAGGAGCTCGGCGCGACGAGCGTCGCGCTGGTCGCCTTCGGCACGGGCGTCGGCGGATTTCCGCTCGAGGAGGCCGCGATGATCGAGGTCGAGGAGGTGCGTCGCCACCTCGATGGGCAGACCGGGCTCGAGCGCGTCGTCTTCGCCGTTCGAGGGGGCGAGGCAGAGGCAGCGTTTCGGGCCGCGATGAATCGGGAGCGCTAGGCCCGTCTAATAGTGCGAGATGGCATTCGCCCCGCCTGCGCGGCATCTTCTGCGCGCCAAGGACCTCGCCGACGCCCGGTATTCCGAGGCGATCGAGGTCCGGGACATGGCCGGCGCGGCGGGGCTCTCGAAGGCCCACTTCAGCCGCGAATTCAGTCGGACCTTCGGCGAGTCCCCGCATCACTACCTCCTGACCAGGCGTCTCGAGCGCGCTGCCGCTCTGCTGCGGATGACCGACTGGACCGTCGGCGAGATCTGCGTCTCGGTCGGCCTGCAGAGCGTGGGCTCGTTCACGAGCAGCTTCAAGCACACCTTCGGGCAGACGCCGACCGAGTACCGCGCGTCGCAGCCTCCGGCCGCGCTTGCGGCTCGCGTGCCCAGCTGCGTCCTGCGCACCTACCTGCGACCGCAGACAGCACGTTTCAAGAAGACAGGCGGCTGACCCCCGGCTACTTTCGGCCCGCAATCCAATCCGAACAAAGGAGATTCCGATGGCGATCAGGGTGGCGAACGCACAGCTGTGGGTGCACGACCAGGAGGAGGCGCTCGACTTCTGGACCAACAAGGTGGGCTTCGAGGTGCGGGCCGACATCTCGATGCCGGAGCTCGGTGATTTCCGCTGGCTAACCGTCGGAGCGCCCGGACAGGAGGATTTCGCGATCGCGCTCCTCGCGATTCCCGGGCCGCCCGTGATGGACGAGGGCACCAAGAAGCAGGTCGAGGAGCTGATGTCGAAGGGCTTCTCGGGCTCGGTCTTCCTCAACACCGACGACGTCCAGGCCGCCTACGAGGAGCTCAGGGGTCGCGGCGTCGAGTTCACGGAGGCGCCCTCCGAGCGGCCGTATGGGATCGACTCGGAGTTCCGCGACCCGTCCGGCAACACGATCCGGCTGGGCAAGCCGACGGTCTGATTCACCGCGGCAGCAGGCGGATCTCGCGCCCCGCACTCTGCGCGGCGATCAGCGAGAGCGCCTGCTGCTCGCTGACCGCCAGGGTGGCGCTCCAGGGCTCGCCGGGACCGGCGGGCGCCGACAGCGCCAGCAGCTTCACGCTGCCGGCGGCGATGGAGGCACGCGCCGATCGCCCCAGGCCGGACTGTCTCGAGACCACGACATCCACCCGGCGTCCCTCCGGTGCGACGCCACCGATCGTCAGCGCCTCGGCTCCGACGACCGCGACCTGAACGGGCCGAAGCCCCTCTCCGGCGACCGGGGCGCGCGGCTTCCTCGCGCGGGGGATGATCAGCTGCGCACCGAGCAGATAGGAGCCGGCCGGGATCACCGCCACCGGCGCGCGGCCCAGCGCGTCATTCGGTCGCGACAACGCACCCGCAGGCACGAAGCTAGCCGGCACCCGGCGGACCGCGAGTGCCGCCTGTGCCTGCTCGGAGCCGATCGGCTCGCCGGCCGCAAGCTGGCTGATGGCCACGACGACTGGACGGAGGGGCCCATAGCGGCCCTCGACGCGCGATCGGTAGCGCCCGGCGACTGTCGCCGCGAGCATCGCGCAGATCAGCGCCGCGATCAGGAAAGCGACCGCACGGGCGCGGCGGCTCACGCCGCCCTGGCGAAACCCGGCTCGGCCAGCGGGAGCTCCAGCGCAGCCACGCAGCCGCCGCCGGTTTCGCAGAGAGCGAATCGTCCGCCATGGGAGCTCGCCACCTGTGAGACGACCTTGGTGCCATGGCCGCGGCGTGGATCGGGCCCGGACGTCTTCCGGTCGGATCTCAGACCGTTGGCGATCGTGATCCTTATCCGGCCGGCGACCCGCGCACCGGTCACCACGACGGGCGGTCGGCCGTGTTCGAGCGCGTTCGAGACCAGGTTGTCGAGGGCCTGGGCGAGTCGACAGGCGTCACCCTCGACCATCGCCGGGCCCGCATCCCAATAGACGCGGACTCCCCCGGCGCGGACGGCATGGGGGCGCCAACGCTCCAGACACGCCATCACGGATTCGCGGCAGGAGAAGAGCCTGGGCGGCTGCGAGCCGCGCTCCCCGTTGACGGCGCCATCGAGATCCCGCAGCGCCGTGGCGGCGAGCTCGAGCAGCCCTCGCCTGGTAGCCGGCGGGGGCGCGGCCGCTGGCGGCCCGCCCCCATCCTCGAGAAGAACCAGGGCCTGGAGGGGGCGTCGCAGCTCGTGCAGAGCTCGGTTCAGGGCCCGCTTGTGGCCCGGCGTGATCAACGCTCGAGGAGCCGGTAGCCGACGCCCCAGCAGTTGAAAACGAAGCGGGTGCCCTCGGGGTCGAGCTTGCGGCGCAGGCGGCTGGCGTGCGAGTCGAGGGTTCGCGTTCGTCCCTGCGACCTGAATCCCCAGACGTCGCGGAGGAGCTCGTCCTTGGTGAAGACGCGATGCGGCTCCGCCGCCAGTGCCCTAAGGAGCGTGAACTCCTTGTTCGCGAGCTGCACCTCGCGGCCGGCGACCTCGACGCGGCGTCTGATCGGATCCAGCTTCAGGTCACCGACCCTGATCGGCCCCGCCCGCCGGCCGCTCCGCCTCCGCAGCACGGCGGCGACCCGGGCAACCAGCTCCGGATAGTGGAAGGGTTTGACGAGATAGTCGTCGGCGCCGGCCTCGAAGCCGCGCAGCCGGTCGGCCTCGCTCGTCCGCCCGGACAGAACGAGGACCGGCAGCTCGGGGTCGAAGCGCTCGCCCGATCCGCGGACCTCCCGCAGGACGTCGATTCCCGAAGCGTCGGGGAGACCGAGGTCGAGCACCATGAGATCCGGGTGGTTGTAGCCACAGAGTCGCAGCGCGTCGGAAGCGCTGGGCGCTGGCAGCGCCCGGTAGCGGTCGGCGGTCAGGTGATCGCAGAGGAGCTCGCGGGTCGGGTCGTCGTCCTCGCAGACGATCACGGTGGCGAGCTCTTCGACGTTGGGCAGCACGCCGACTTAAGTCGCCCGCGCGGCACACTCTCCCCCGCCTCAGATGTGCAGGCGGTGGCGCTCCAGGCGATGCTGCGGGTGCTCCTCCGGCGCGGGGTGCTCCTGCCCTCCGGTCCGCCGGACGAGAGCCCAGGTCGCGACCGCCCCGGTCGCCACGAGGGCCACCAGGACCCAGGTCGAGTCCGCCAGCGCCGTCGCGAAGGCACCGGCCACGTCGGCCGGGTGCTGCTCGAGCTGATCGGCCTGGATGCTCTGGAAGACGGCCGAGACCACGGCGAGCGCCAGGGCGCCGGCGGTGACCCTCACCATCGCCAGGACGCCGGCCGCGATTCCGGCCTTGGCGCGCGGCATGGCCAGCATGGCCGCCGTCGACATCGGGGCGTAGACGAGGCCGAGGGCGATGCCGAAGAGCAGGTAGCCCGGGAGGAGCACTCCGTAGGAGCTCGACGCATCGACCTGGGTGAGCAGCGCGAGTCCGACCGCCCCGCAGACCATCCCAGCAGTCATCAGGGCGCGGGGGCCGAACCTCTTGATCAGCGGACCGCAGAACGGCGAAATGAAGACCATCGGCGCGGTGATCGGCAGGACGAGCACTCCGGCGGCGACGGGCCCGTGGTCGAGGACCTTCTGCAGGTACTGCGGCTGGTAGAAGATCACCGCCCAGTAGGCGCCGACAAGGGCGAAGGCCGCTGCCGAGGCGCCGAGGTAGGGACGGTTGCGGAAGAGGCTGAAGTCGACGATCGGGGAGTCCACCCGATGCTCGATCGCCCAGAACGCGGCGAGCAGCAGCACGCCGGCCGCGAGCAGCAGCAGCGTCTTCGCTGACCCCCAGCCCCAATTGTCGGCGCGGACCAGAGCGAACACGACAGCCAGCAGTCCCGGCGTGAGGGTGGCGAGCCCGGGGTAGTCGAGTTTGGGCGGTGAGGTCTCGTCTCGGGACTCGTGCGCCGCCCACCGAGTGATTCCGATCCCGGCCGCGCAGATCGGCAGGTTGATCCAGAAGATCAGCCGCCAGTCCACGTCGATCAGGACACCCCCCACCAGGGGACCTACGGCGAGCGCGAGCGCCGAGACCGCGGCCCAGATTCCGAGTGCCTGTCCCTGCTGCTCCTCCGGAAAGGCGTGGCTCACGATCGCCAGCGAGAGGGAGAGCATCGCGGCCCCGCCGATCCCCTGGACCGCACGTGCCGCGACCAGGACCGCATCGTCGTCCGCAAGGGCCGCGAGCGCCGACCCGGCGGCGAAGACGGCCATCCCGATCAGGAAGACGCGCCCGCCGACCGTAGATGTCGCCGAGGCGCCCGGCGGTCACCACCAGCACGCTGATCACCAGCAGGTAGCCGTTCAGCACCCATTGGACGTTGTCGGCGGACGCGTGCAGCTCCCGCTGGATCGTCGGCAGCGCGAGTGCTACCACCGTCGAGTCCAGCATCAGGATGAACAGGCCGAGACAGGTGCCGACGAGCACCCACCACTGGCGGGTGGACTCCGAGGAGCTCATGGGAGGGGCGAGGGAACCTCGAGCACGGCGACCGCCGCCGCGCAGCGTATGAACCTGCCCGGCGGCACCGCCCGACGCAGCTCGACCACACGACGGTCCCCGTCGAGAAAGAGAAGGTCGAGGGGGAATCGCATGCCGAGCGTGTGGACGCTGCGGCAGCCCGGGATCAAGAGCCCCGCTCCGGCGCGGTCGCGGTCGAGCAGCGCCAGCCCGAGTAGCCGGCTCCGCGGCCCGGTCGCGACCGGAACTTCGATTCCAAGGAGTTCGATCCGCTCAAGGCGTCGGAATCGCGCTGGTGTCTCCACTCCCGCATAAGCTTCCGCGGGCATGGAGTACGCGGCACAACCCGGCGACCTCGCGGTCGCCCACACCGAGTCGAACTTCCTCCAGCGGGTCTTCCTCTGGATGTTCGTCGGGCTGGGCATCACCGGCGGCGTCGCAGCGCTGATCGGCTCGAGCGACACCCTGCTCACCGACATCACCGAGAGCCCGGGGATCATCATCGGGGTGATCGTCGCCCAGCTCGCGATCGTCTTCGGGCTCAGTCTTCGCCGATCAACCGGATCTCGGTCGGGATGGCGACGTTCCTCTTCCTGCTCTACTCGGCGACGGTCGGCGTCACCTTCGCCTTCATCTTCGAGCTCTACACGACGGAGTCGATCTTCACGGCCTTCCTGATCACGGCCGGGATGTTCGGAGCCCTCGCCGTCTGGGGCGCTGTGACCCAGACCGACCTCTCCAAGCTCGGCTCGATCGCCTTCATGGCCCTGATCGGCCTGATCCTGGCCACGATCGTGAACATCTTCTGGGCGAACAGCACGCTCTACTGGATCACGACGTACGCCGGGGTGGCGATCTTCGCTGCACTCACCGCGTACGACATGCAGAAGCTCAAGCAGATCAATCAGCAGGGGCTCACCGGTGACGCCGAGGGTCGCGCCGCGATCATGGGCGCACTCGCCCTCTACCTCGACTTCATCAACCTCTTCCTCTTCCTGCTGCGCATCTTCGGCCGGCAGCGCTAATCGCCGTCCGTGTCGGGCAGGCGACTGCTCGTGACGGGCATGCGACTGTCGCGCCCGCGGACGCTCTCCCAGACGATCTCGTTCATCAGCCGCATCGGGATCCGGTCGGGCTCCGAGAAGTCGATCGCCTGCGACTGGGCGGCGAGCGGGGAGTCCGCCGAGTTCTTTGCGGTCAGGGACACCTGCGGCGTCATCGCGTCATAGGGCGAGAGATTCGGTGCGGAAGTGAACGCCTTCGACATCGGCAAGGCCGCAGCGTCGAATTGGGTCATCGGCGGTAGTCCGAAGGCGGTCTCGATCGTGCGCAGGACGGAGACCGACGAGTACAGCGTCGAGTCGACGGCGCCCGTCTGCGTGTACGGGCTGATCGCCAGCGCGAGTGAGCGGTGCGCGTCGACGTGGTCCGGGCCGTCCTGGGCGTCGTCCTCGACGACGAAGATCGCGGTGCTCGACCAGAAGGTCGAATGGGAGACGGCCTGCACCAGCCGGCCGAGGGCGAGGTCGTTGTCGGCCACGTAGGCGGACGGTTTGCGGGCCGACGGCGTCGTTCCGTACGTATGGTCGCTGGGCAGGTAGACGAACTGCGTCGCCGGCATCGAGCCGCCCTTGATGTAAGAAGAGAAGACCTTGAGCCAGCGATCGATGCGCGTCTGGTCCGTCGTCTTAAGGTCCCAGCCCGGATAGAGCGGGTCGGTCTGCGCGAGCAGGCCGGGCATCGAGTCCTGTAGGTCGACCGGGTTGTCGACGAAGAAGCCGAAGTTCCGGAAGGACACATCGTGCGCGGCGAGGTCGTCCCAGAGGAAGCCGTGGCCGGGATCCTCGCCGGGCAGGCCGGCTGTCTCGTCGTTGCCGAAGCCGCCGAAGTCGTACGGCCGCCGGTAGCCGTTGTAGTTGAGCGGCCAGTTGCGCTGGATGTAGTCGTTCGCGTAGGCGCCCGTCGTCCACGACCAGCCGTCGGCCGACACGTCCGCATCGGCGTAGAAGTTGTCGAAATCGACGAACCGGCGCGCAAGCGCGTGCGTGTTCGGCGTCACCCGTTCGCCGAAGATTGCGAGCGACGGGTCGCCATTCCCCTTGCCGAGATCGCCCAGCAGCTGATCGTAGGTGCGATTCTCCTTCATCACGTAGATGACGTGGGTGATGGCGGCGGGCAGCCTGGGGGCCGCCGGACGGGAGGCGAAGTGGTCGTTGGCGACGACCTGCGCCGTGTACGTGCGTAGCTGGGTTGCGTCGGGCACCTGGATCCGTGACAACGAGCCGCGGAAGCGCAGCGGCCAATACGACCCCTCGCCGGCGGTCGCGCTCGTCGGATCGGCGAGATTCGGACCAATCCCGAGACCCTTCATGTTCGTCACGAACAGGTTTGCGCCGCCCGCGTCGAGAGCGACCCCATCCGGATACCAGGCGGTCGGGATGTAGCCGAGGATGGCATCGCCGCCCTTCCCGCCCGGCGCGAGCCCGACAAGGGCGACATCGTTGTCGCCTGCGTTGGTGACGTACAGCCGTGACCCGTCCGGGCTCACGGCGAGTGCGTTCGGACTCGCGGCGACAGGCGAGCCCGCGTACGGGCGCAGGTTGATCGCCCGCAGGACGTTGCCAGTGGAAGCGTCGAGGACGCTGACCGAGTCCGAGTCGGTGTTCGCGACGTAGACCTCCGATCGCGTCGGCGAGGCTGCGATCGCCTGTGGATGCGTCCCGGTGGTGATGGTACGCACGACCGTCGCGGTCGCCGGGTCCACGACCGACACCGTGCGGTCACCCCAGTTCGCAACGAACACGCGCGAGCCGTCGCGGCTCACCGCCACGCCGTCGGGAAGATGACCGACCTTGACTCTGGAGAGAACCTTCCGCGTGGCGGGATCGACGATTAGCAGCGAGTCGGTGAGGTTTCCCGCGACGTAGAGACGGGAGGCGTCCGGCGCGACGGCGATTCCCGCGGGGTACGGATTGTCGTTGCCGAGGTTGATCTCCGGCTTCGCCGTCAGCGTCTTCCCCGCGATCGCGAAGGTGTGCAGGGAGCCGCCGGCGCCGTCGGAGGCCCATGCGCGTGGTGCCGTCTGGCGAGAACGCGAGCCCGCTGTAGTAGCTGTGGTTGTGCCCGTTGGCGATGCTCCACGGACCCTGCGCATTCGCGCCGTTCTCGTCGATCGTCTGCATCACCTCACCCGTCGACGGGTCCACGACCATCAGCGAGTGCTGCCAGTAGCCCGCGTTCTCGACCAGCAACACCGAGTTCGTCGGGCTCATCGCGACTGCCAGCGGCGCCGGCCCGAGCTGCGTCTGCGTCCCCGCCGGCGTTACCGCCCAACCCTCCGGCGTCACCGACGACCCATCGGGCTGCGGCCCCGGCGTCAACGCGGCCGCCGCCGACCCAGGACAGAGAAACACCAGCGCGGAGAGTGCCGCTGTGACGACGCGGTTCACGCTCGTAACCGTATAGGTGGCCCCCACCCACGGTGTTGCCGACCGCGTTGCCTAACGGCGGACCAGAAGGTGTGATGTGTAGTTTCGCACCATGGCTGGATCCGGCGATACGCCGACGCTTTACGAGTGGGCCGGCGGCCGCGAGGCCTTCGAGCGGCTGATCGACGCCTTCTACGACCGGGTCGAGCGTGACGAGCTGATCTCGCCCCTGTTTCCGGGAGGGGTAAGCCGCGAGCATCGCGATCACGTGATCCTCTGGTGGTCCGAGGTCTTCGGCGGCCCGGCCGAATACACGGAGAACCTCGGGGGCTATCACCGAATGGTCAGCAAGCACAAGGATCTCGGCATCACCCCAGAGCAGCGTCTGCGCTTCGCCACCCTGATGAGCATGGCCGCGGACGACGCCGGCCTGCCGGCGGACCCCGAATTCCGTGCGGCCTTCATGGGCTACGTCGAGTGGGGCACCCGACTCGCCCTCCACAACTCCCAGCCCGGCGCCGAGGACGTTCCGCAGGAGGCTCCGGTGCCCCGTTGGGGCTGGGGCGAGGCGCCTCCCTATCAGCCATGAAGGGAGTGGAGGACGGCCCGGACGGGAAGCCGCGCTGCTGGTGGGCGCTCAGTAGCGAGGACTACATCGGCTATCACGACAGCGAGTGGGGCCGGCCGCTCCACGGGGAGAACGAGCTGTTCGAGCGGCTGGTGCTCGAGGCGTTCCAGTCCGGGCTCTCCTGGCTCACCATCCTGCGCAAGCGGGAGAATTTCCGCCGCGCCTTCGATGGGTTCGAGATCGAGATGGTGGCGGGGTACGGCGACAGCGACATCGAGCGCCTGCTGGATGACGCCGGCATCGTCCGCAACCGGCGCAAGATCGAGGCGGCGATCACCAACGCAAAGGGGGCGCGCGAGCTGCACGCCGGCGGTGACACGCTCGATCGGCTGATCTGGTCGTTCGCCCCGGACGAGGAGCGGCCGGCCCCGGAGTCGGCCGCCGATCTCCAGGCGACCACTCCCGAATCGAAGGCGCTCGCCAAGGAGCTCAAGGCCCGCGGCTTCGTCTTCGTCGGGCCGACCACGCTCTACGCGACGATGCAGGCGATCGGGGTGGTCAACGACCACCTGGCCGGGTGCGCGTTCCGGTAGCACACGTCGACGCCGACCTTGGGTCTCCTTTTGCTGCAACCAGTCGTTCAGGCCAGGCCCACAGTTGGCGACGACTTCCATCATGCGCGAAGATGCTCCGACCGGTGGACGAGACCGCACGCAGAGGCAATTACGAGTCCGGCGCGGACTACGTGCTCGAGTACGGAGAGCTCCGGTTCTCGTTCAACGAGCGGGACTTCGCACAGCGGGTCGAGCAGGCCGCGGTCAAGCTCGACTTCGTGCGGCAGGGACTCGACGAGCACGAATTGGAGGATCTGCTCGAGCTGGCGGTGAACGGGGAGATCCGGGAGCCCTGCTCTCCCCTCGGCGAGCACGTCAATGAGAATTGGGAGGAGCTCGTCGGGCCCTCCAACAAGAGCCTCGTTCACTGGCTTCGCCGCCTCGTCTTCCGCGGCGCCTGGCTCGACCAGCGGGTCAAGGAGGGCGAGCTGGACATCGTCTTCGACGAGTCGAGCCAGACCTTCGGCTACGTCCAGCCGGACCGCGACTCGGAGCTGATCGAGCTCTCAGCGGAGCCCTCCTGGGGCAGCATCGCCTACGGCGGCCGCGACCGCGCCTAGCGGTCCACCCGTCCAACCCTCAGAGGTCGCTTGGATCGGATCCAGAGTCCGCGCGGGCGTGGCTGACCGGCGCCTAGCCGGCTAGAGCCGGGCGAGCAGCTCTTCGTTCGAGGAGGTCTCGGCGATCTGTTCGCCGAGCACGCGCGCCGCCTGCTCGGGATCCATCTCGGCGAGCTCCGCGCGAAGGCGACGCATCTTCTCGAGCTCCTCGGGCTCGCGCAGCTGATCCTCGCCGGAGGCGCGGCTGTCCTGCGGCGCGAGCGGCGGAAAGATGCCCTTTGCGGCCAGATCGGCGTCCAGACGCAGCAGCAGGTTCTCGGTCGTCTCGACCGCCTCGCGGACCTCGGCGCCGCGATCGTCGGACTCCAGCACCGTGGCGATCACGGTGAGCGACCCGCTCCCCTCATCGCCGAGCTCGCGACCCGCGCCGAACATCCGCTTCACCCGCGCGGGGTCGCGGTAGCCGAGTGCAAGCCGGCTGAGCGAGTCGATCAGGACGACGACGTCCTCGCCGCTCTCGGCGAGCCGCTTGGCGTGGCCGATCGCCAGCTCGGCCTCGCGGACCTGCTCGCGGGGCTCCTCGTCGGCGGTGGCGGCGAAGATCTCCGCCTGGGGCAGAGCCTCCTGCCATTGCGGCACCTCCTCCGGCCGCTCGTCGGCGAGGACGATGCAGAGGCGCGCGTCAGTCGCGGTGATCGCCGCCCCGAGGGTGCGCAGCAGCGCCGTTCGTCCCGACCGGGGCTGCGCCAGGACGAGCACCCGCTGGCCGAAAGCGAGCGGGCCGAGAAGATCCACGGCGCGTACTGTCGGATCGGCATCGGCATCCGGGGCGATCAGGCGACGAGTCGGAGGCGCCGGGGTCAGGTCTTCGAAGTGGCGTCGCTCCTCATCCGGGCTCTGCCCGTTTACCGACTCGACCCGAACCAGGGCTCTATGGCGCTCGCCACGGCGCGGCGCCCGCGCCGGGCCGCTCACCTCGTCGCCGGGCCGCAGCTCACAGCGGCGGATCTGCGAGGCAGAGACGTAGACGTCGCCCTCGGATTCGTGCAGGCCGCTGAGCCGGAGGAAGCCGTAGCCCTGGGGCATCCGGTCGAGGACCCCGGCGACGACCTCGGTCTCCGTTTCCTCGGCCTCCTCGGCCTCTTCGGCCTCTTCCGTCTCCTTCACCTCCTCGGCCTCCTCGGCTTTGGGCTCGCGGCGCGGGCGCTCGAGGCCGGCGTCGACCGCCTCCTCGCGGCCGCCGGCCGCTCCTCCTTCCTCGCGCTCCTCGATCGCGTCGATCAGCTCGTCGCGGCCGAGCATGCGGTAGCGCGGCACGCCCAGCTCTCGCGCGCGCCGATGAAGATCCGCCAGGTGTTGGTCCCGCAAGGCCATGGCTCGGGGCGCATGCTAGTCAGGGCGGACCGTCTACTGCACCGGGACGCGGGCCGGATCGAGGCCTTCGGCCCCGGTGACCCTCCCCCACTCCTCCTGCTCGGCGGCGACCCTCGACCCGCTCCAGCCGAGCTCCTCGCCGAGCAGCTCGGCGACGACGCGGATCGCCTCGGGGTCGCGCAGCTCCGGCGCCGCAACCAGCCCGAGCCGAGTGCGTCGCAGGAGCACGTCCGCCACCGAGCGGGCCTGCTCGCGCCGTGCCGCGATCACGACCTCGGCGCGAAGGTCCGGGTGCCCGGGGACGATCGGCTCGGCGAGCTCGGGACGCTGCTCGCAGAGGTCGAGCACCGCTCGAGCCGCGTGCCCGTAGCGGAAGGCGAGCTGGTCCGTGGCGCCTTCGGGCAGCGAAACGTCGGTCTCCAGGTCCTCGGGGCGGGCGGGCATGCCGAGCGGGATGTCGTCGGTGCGGCACTCCGCTTCGCGTCCGTCGCGCTGGGTGATCCGGTCGACGACCTGGGCCGCCATCCGCCGGAATGTGGTCAGCTTGCCGCCGGTGATCGTGAGCATCCCCGAAGACGTCTCGTAGAGCTCGGCCCGGCGCGAGATGTCGACCGACTTCTTCGGGTCCCCCGTCGAGATCAGCGGACGCACACCGGCGTAGGCGCCCGTCAGGTCATCGCGACCGAGATCCGTGCCGAAGTAGGCGTTGAGAGCGTCGAGGAGGTATTCGATGTCGTCGCCGCTGGGGGGCACGTTGTCGATGTCCCCATCGAAGTCGTTGTCGGTGGTCCCAACCAGCACCCGGCTGTACCAGGGGAGCGCGAAGATGGTCCGGTCGCCGCCGGCGGGGACGATGCAGGCGGCGCTGCCGATGTCGAGCTGCTCCGTCGAAAGCGTCACGTGGGTGCCGCGACTCGGCCGAATGCGCGGGATCTCCTCCTCCTCGAGGAGCTCGTCCGGGCGAATCCGATCCGCCCAGACGCCGGTCGCGTTGACGACGTTTTCCGCGCGAACCTCGATCCGCTGTCCGGACTGCCCCTCCCTGAAGGCCACCCCGGCCGCGTGCCCACCCTCATCGAGCACTTCTGTCACATCCGCGCCGTTAAGCACCACCGCCCCGAAGCGCTCGGCCTCGCCGAGGACGGTGAGGACCAGCCGGACGTCGTCGGTCTGACAGTCGTAGAAGAGGTAGGCCGAGCTCGGCTCCATCGGCGCGAGGGCGGGGATCAGCTCCGTGGCCTCCTCGCCCGAGATCCTCCGATGGCGGTCCGGCGACCAGTAGTCCGCCTCGCCACCGTGCTCGCTTCGCTGGCTGCGCCCGCGCCCGATGCGCGAGGTGGCCATCACGTCGTACATGTTGAGGCCGATGCCGATTCGCCGGTCGGGGCGCTCTTCGCCCAGCCCCGGCACCAGGAAGGGCGTCGGGTAGACGAGATGCGGCGCGAGCTGCACGAGCAGCTGGCGCTCGAGCAGCGCCTCGCGGACCAGGCCGAGATCGAAGTTCTGCAGGTAGCGGAGGCCTCCGTGGACCATCTTGGAGGAGCGGCTCGACGTGCCCCGGGCGAAGTCGTCGCGTTCGAGCAACGCCACGGAGTAGCCGCGCGACGCCGCGTCAAGCGCCACCCCGGCTCCGGTGATCCCGCCCCCCACGACCACCACGTCGAAGGGGTGCTCCTGGACCGCCTGCAGCGCGTCGTTCCGCGAGATCATCGGCGACAGGCCACTAGTCGAGGAAGTCGACGACCTGGTCGGCGGGGAGCCGCTCCGGCGCGCGCTGCTCCTGCACAGGCGTCCCGAGGTGAAGCAGGCCGACGAAGCGCTCGTCGTCGGGGAGGCCGACCGCGGCGCGCCCCTCGGGCGTGCGCAGTACCCCGGGAGTGCGCCAGTAGCTCGCCAAGCCTCGGCCATGCGAAGCGAGCAGGACGATGTAGGCAGCGCAGGCCGCGGCGTGGAGATCCTCCTCGTCCTGGATCTCGTCGCCGGTGAGCGCGCAGGAGACGACAACCAGGGTCGGCGCCCGGTCGAGCTTCCCTGCGGACTCAGGCCCGGCCGCCTCCTTGAGGCGCTCGAGTGCCTGCGGCCCGATCACCCGAAAGCGCCATGGATTGGTCAGATTGTGGTTGGGGGCCCAGCGCGCCAGGTCGAGGATCTCCTCGAGCTGGCTGCGGTCGACCGATTCGGGCCGGAATGCCTTGTGGGTCCGCCTGGTGCGGATCGCCTCCTCGACTTCCATGACGAGGGAGGCTAACCGGCGCGCTCAGCGGGGAGCCGGCGCCGGTATAGCACCCAGCCACCCCAGACTGCTCCGATCACCGCAGCCGCGGACGGGATCGCGATCAGCCAGGCGGGCAGGCCTCCCCCATCGCCGTCGGCGGTGCTCGAAGCCGTCGGCGAGAGCGGCAGCGGGGAGGGCGCTGCCGGCGGCTGCGTCGCACCGCTCGCGGCGGGATCCCGCTTCGTCTTCACTTTCTCCTTCGCGCCGTCGGCGCTCGGGCTGCTCTTCGCGGATGCCGGCGCTCCGGCTGTCGCCCGGGCCGGGGCCTGGGCCCTCGGGACCGACCCAAGCGGGAATGCGGCTCCGTTCACGGCGAGCAGCGCCTGTCCCGTGACCCAGACGGGCGTCTGGTCGCTCGTGGACGCATACCGGTAGTGCCCGTCACTGGCCTGGACGCCCGCGAGGTAGTCGAGTGGCGAGCGGCCGCCCTTTCGGACCGACGCCGGCGAGACGCCGGCGGCGATCAGCCCCTGGGTCGCATACGCCGTTGATTGGGCGTTGACCACGCCGCCCGCCAGCGGGAATCCTCCGCCCGAACGCTGAACGCCGCGCAGGTAGGAGACGCCCCTGCGGATCCCGGCCCTGTTTCCGGAGGCGGCGAGGCCCTGCAGAACAGCTCCCGTAGTGTCGGCGTCACTCGCGGAACCCGCGGCGAATCCCCAGCCCCCGTCGTGGTTCTGGATCCCCCTGAGCCACGCGGCCGAGCGACCACTCCCGCCCGCAGCGCCGGCTGCCCTGAGAGCGAGGATGCCGAACGCCGTCTGGTTCACCTGGCCGCCCCAGGAACCGTCCTTGCCACGCCTGGCGATCAGCCGGCCGACCAGGTCATCGCCCCGGAAGCGCCTCGGGTCGAGTCCGGCTCCTCGGAGCGCGAGGATCGTCCGCTCGATGTCGCCGGTGGTGGCGATCTCGCCCGCGTTCCCGGTCAGATAGGAGATCGGGGTTGAATCGCCACGGTCGAGGTCGAGTGGGTTGATCCCGGCCGCCTCCAGCCCGAGCACGGCCCAGCCGGTCATCGCCGGGCTCGAATCCTGGCCAGAGGCGAAACCGAATCCGCCGTCGTCGTTCTGCGCCGCTCGCAGCCAGGCGACCGCGCCGCCTGGGCCGCTACCCGCGGCGTCCGCCCTCACGCCGGTGATCGCCGATCCCGCGATGACCAGCGCTGCGATCAGACACGCGGCTCCCGCCGCGGCGCCCCCCGCGCCCGACTGCGCTATTGGCTGACGCTTCCACGCGAACTCGAAGCGCCGGCGGTAGCGGAGCAGCATCCGCACCATCGCCGGGCCCGCGACCAGAGCGAGCGCGGCGTTGCCCGCCGCGTGCGCGAGGTTGAACGGCACCCCCCGTGCGGAGATCGCCAGGTAGCGGTCCAGCGACTGCTCCCCTCCGTAGGTGACCATCAGTGAGAAGTCGAGAAGTGCGCCGTAGGCGAAGCCGGCGAAGGCGCAGACCGCAGCGAGGCCGAAACGGCCGACATGGCGGCCGCTCAGTGTCGCAAGCCAGGCGCCGAGCACACCGGTCATGCCCCAGCCCGCCATCTGCCAGGGCGTCCAGGGTCCCTGGCCGAGCCAGAAGTTCGAGACCAGGCCGGAGAGGGCTCCCACCGCGAACCCCGGGGCCGCACCGAGCGTGAAGCCCGCGATCAGGGTGATATCGGTGGTCGGGACGACGTTCGGAACCGGCGAGAAGGCGACGCGCCCGGCGACCGAAATCGCCGCCAGCGCCGCCACCAGCGCCACGATCTGGGACGGCGGGCGGGAGCGCTCGTACCAGGCGAAGCCTCCGAGCAGGGTCAGCCCGAGGACCACCATCGCCGTGACCTCCCACCTCATCGCGCTCGCTCCTCGGTCCATTCGCTCGCCGATACGGCTTGACCCAGGACCGTCGCTCCCTGCTCGACGGTGATGGCGGCCCCGTCCAGAATCCGTGCGACCTCGGTGGAGAAGTACCAGCCACCGGAGAGCAGTTCCTCCGCGGACCCGTCGGCGACCACCTCGCCGCGACCGAGGAGCACGACGCGGGTCGCGAAGGTGGCGGCGAACTCGACGTCGTGTGTGGCGATCACCACGGCGCTCCCCCGAGCCGAGAGGCCGCGGGTCAGCTCGGCCAGATCGCTCTTGCGCGCGCGGTCCATGCCACGGGTCGGCTCATCCAGCAGGACAGCGCCCGGCAGCTCGTCCTCGTTGGATTCGCGGCCCGCGACCACGATCGCGAGGGCGAGGCGCTGCCGCTCACCGCCGGACAGGTCGCGTGGGTCGGCCTCCGTCATCCCCTCCAGCCCGAAGCGCCGCAGCGACTCGGCCCCGTCCTCACCCCGGACCTCGTCGCCGACCCGCTCGTGGACGAAGAGATCGCCGGGACGCTGGGGCAGCAGCGCGACACCGCTGGGGGCATCGATCCGCCCGCGCTGGGGGTCGATCAGCCCAGCGGCGGCCCGCAGCAGGGTGCTCTTGCCCGCACCGTTGCGGCCCATCAGCGCGACCCGCTCGCCCGGCTCGATCCGGAGGTCGAGGCCGCGCAACGCTTCCGTGCGCTCCTCGCCGTCGCCGAGCTCCATCCAGAGGTCCTGCATACCCAGGGCCACCGCGCGGCCCCTCCGCCGAACGTCCCGCGAGGCCCCCTCTGGGGGCGATTCCGGGACGTTCGGCGTTAGGTCGGCCGACTGCAGAGCCCCACGGGCCTCCCGGACGTTCGCCGGCGCAGGCAGCCCCGCCTCGCGCAACAGCCGCGCGGCCGGGGTGGTGAGCACCGGGTCGGTGACCAGAGCCCAGTCGAGGAAGTCTCTGGGAGCGCCGTCGAAGGAGAGCCCGCCACGCTCGAGGGCGATGACCCGATCGGCCGCGCCGATGCAGCGCTCCAGCCGGTGCTCGCCGAGCAACACTGCCACGCCCCACTCCTCGTTCAGCCTGCGGAGCAGCGAGATCAGCTCATCTCCGGCGACCGGGTCGAGCTGCGAGGTCGGCTCGTCGAGCAGGACCAGCCGGGGCCGGGTGGCAAGCGCCGCCGCGAGCGCCACGCGCTGGAGCTCGCCGCCGGAGAGCGTGTCCGTCGTTCGCTCGAGCAGCCCGTCGATCGCCAGCGCCAGCGCCACCTCCTCAACCGCGCGCGACCTCGCCGCCGGCGCGATTCCGCGCAGCTCAAGCGGCAGCTCGATCTCCGCAAGCACCGTGGTGCTGACCACCTGCGTCTCCGGCTCCTGGGCGACCAGCCCGACGACCTCGGCGAGCTCTGCCGGCCCGTGGGAGCCGGCGTCCATGCCCGCCACCTCGAGCTCGCCCTCGATCCTGCCGCCGTGAAAGTGAGGGACCAGCCCGCAGGCGGCCCGTAGGAGCGTCGATTTCCCCGAGCCCGAGCGACCCGCGATCACGACGAACTCCCCCGGTTCGACCCGCAGGTCGATGTTCCGGAGCGCGTCGCGCCTGGCATCCGGATAGCGGTAGGCGAGTTCGCCGGCTCTCAGAACCGGTTCAGCCACGCGAGCGCCACCCCCTCGATCTCACGGGTCGCGCCATCGCCCGCCGTCGCACAAACGGAACGGGGGCGAGCGCGATCAGCGCCGCGGAGAGTGCGAGCGTGACCGTGCCGGCGTCCATCTCGATGCGGGGATAGGTCTCGAAGGCCCCCCCGCCGGAGAGCCACCCGGCCACGGCCAACAGCAGGATGGCGACGCCCGTTGCGATCAGGGGGACGTCGTCCCTGGACGGCTGGCGACGACCCCTGGGCCGAATCCCCAGTGAGTGGCCTCGCAGCTCGAGCGTGGCGGCGACGTCCACCGCTCGGTCGAGCGAGCCCTCGACCAGGCGGCGGGCCAGCGCCGCCCGGCCGACCGGCTCGGCGGCTGGGCCGCGCAGCGCGGCCGCCTCGCGAAGGCGAGCGCCGTCTGACGCGGCCAACGGGACCATGCGCGTCACGAGCCCCGCGGTCATCGCCGAGCGCCTGGCGAGCGGGCGAATCGCGCGCAGCACGCGGTCTGGGTCTACGCAGGCCGAATACACGGCGAAGACCAGCACGACCACCACGACCCGCAGGCCGATCGTCGCGCCAGCGGCCAGCGATTCGAGCGTGATGTCGGTATTGCCCAGCACGGGCATGTCCCAGCCCCGCACCAGCACCGTCTCGCCCCGGTGGCTGACCAGGGCATTGACGAGCACCATGAAGATCAGGAGCGGCAGCGCCAGGCGCAGCGACGCGCGGACCGCTCGCCCGGCCCCCGCGGCATAGCCGGCTAGAGCCGTGGCGAGTCCGGCCGCGACCAGCACGAGCGGGCTCGAGTAGATGAAGCCGACCACGGCGAGCGCGCCCAGGTAGACGATCGCGGCACCCGGAGATCCCCGGTGCAGCGGGCTGCGGCCCGGCGAGTAGGCGAGCGCGGGCTTCACGGGACCGGCACCCCGATCGCGCCCGCTCCGGGCTGGGTGGCGAGCGCATAGCGGTTTCGGAGCGCGGGACCGAGGAGGGCGGCCGCGGCGGCCACGCCCTTTGCGTCCGTCCCGGTCACGACCCAGGTGGGTGGCCCATCCCCGGGACGCAGAGCTGCAATCAGCCCGCCGCCCTTGCCAATGCTTCCGGCGGGCTGACCCTGCTGATTTAACAGGTCGAGGAGAGGCTTCTTCGTGCCGATGAACCTGGCGAAGACGCCGCTCTGGTCTGGCCCGTCTGCGAGCAGCCCAGCGGTCTGGTCCTGGCGCACGGCGTCCCAAGTCCCCACCAAGACCACCATGGGATCGGCGACGGGACCCGTTTGAGCCGTGACCCCCAATGGCGAGAGCCGCTGGTTCGCCGCCCGACAGACTGCCTCGCTCGCTCGGCAATCGAGGACGGCCGGCCAGCGCTGTCCTCGGAATCCGTGCACGAACGGCTCGGGCCACGACCCGACCACGGCCGGCACCCGCATCGCGGCGCTCCAGTCCCGGTAGTCCCACCAGATCCGGTCGCCCCCCGAGGGGTCGTACTCGGCGGAGCCGATCGGGGACTCGATCCCGTTGACGTAGAAGAACCAGTCGCTGCTGCGGCCGCCACTGGTTCCGCCGGCCAGCCCGTCGATCGACTGGACGAAGCCGCCCCCGAAGCGGGTGGTGATGTCGGCGTTCCGGTCGAGCAGGCGGATCACGGTGTCCGACTCCCTGATCGAGTCGGTCTTCTGCAGCATGACCTCGGTGCCGTAGTCCCGGGTGACGGTGAGGGTGACATCGCCCTCGTCCTTCCCGGGCCCCAGCCCGCAGCCCGCGACCGCCGCGGCGCAGAGCGCCAGGGCGGCCGCGACACCACGGGACGGTCTCACTTCCTGTTCTTCCCCTTGTGCTTGCCGCCCTTGCCCTTCTTGGCCGACCTGCTGCGGTGCTCGCAGCTCTTGCCGGCCTTGTCGCCCTTGCCGAGCTTGACTCGATCGTCGCCGGCGCCGCACTTGACGCGGTCCTTACCGCCGCCGCGCACGTCGATCCGATCGTCCCCGGCCAGCGCCTTCACCTTGTCGTTGCCTCCGCGTGCCTTGATCTGGTCGGCGCCGGCTGTGCCGATGATCACGTCGGGCTCGTGGCTCCCGACGATCTGCAGGCCGCGGACGGGCGGGCACGTGGCGAGATCCCGGGCGACGCAGACCGTGAGCGCCTGACTGGGAACGTCGTTGTAGTCCTTGCTCGCGGCGATCGTGTGGATGCCTTCGGTCGAGAGCGTGACGCTCGCGTTCCCGGCCGCGTCCACCGGCGCCGGGGAATCGCCACCGGTGACCGTCGCTCCGGCCGCGGGGACGGCCGAACCGTCGCCCTGGTAGGAGCGGACCTGCGCGACGATCGGAGAGCCGGGCGTCGTCCGGGCGGGTGCATCCAGTGAGAGCTCCTCATCGGCGGTGAAGTCCGACGGCGTCCGATAGAAGGTCAGCTGATCGCCCGGCTTGATCAACGTCTGATCGGCCCCGGTCGTGTTCCCCACGTGGTTCGTCTTCAGGAACCAGAAACCGGGTGGTGTCGGCGCGCCGATGCTGCAGACCGTCAGCGCCCCGAACGTGGCGTAGTCCGCGTCGGAGATCCTGAACGGCTGCAGCGACGGCGTCGCGTCCGAGGCCTCGTCCAGTGCGCTGAGCATGTTCGGCGCCGACTGCGTGTACGTCTGCCCGCTGCTCTGCTTGGCCGGCGGGGTTGGATCGATGCAGTCGTCGCCCGCATAGGTCCTGACCTTCGCCTCCGACGGCGCGTACTGACGCAGGTTCGCCAGCTGCTCGCCGTCGTTGGTGACGACGTGGATGTCGACCGGAACGCTGGCCGACGCGGTCGCAGCTCCCAGCGCGGCAAGCGCAATCAGCGAAGCGGAGCCCGCTATCGAGACGATCATTCTCATCTGAGCCATCCCTTCCTCGAGGGTCGTGTTGGCGGGCCGGGGACAGGTCTCCTGGCTTCCGGGCTCGCCGAGGCGCCTTCCCAGGGAATCGGGGACTCCCCAGTGGCCTATGCCTCGGCCTCATCTCCCGGTCACAGTGGCGGGACCGCGCCGGCTTCTCACCGGACTTCCCTTGACCACCGGCCGTTCTGAACAGGCGGATCGTACATCGCCTCGGAGGTACGAAACCGCCGCAAAAAAGAGAGGCGGCCCGGAGGCCGCCTCTCGCAACTTCAGCTGGGGAAGGAGTCCTACTTCTTGGACTTCTTCGCCTTGCACTTCTCCGGTGGTGCAGACGCGCTGAATACCTCGCCGCTGTAGAAGGTCGTGGTCTCACTGGTCTTCCACTTCCCCTTCTTGCAGCGGGCCATCACGTAGTAGCTCGGCACCGTCTTCTTCTTGCCGTTGACCTTGACCTTCATCTTGCCCGACTTGAGCTTGTTGAACGTGGTGTCGAACTTGGTCAGCACGAGGCCCGGCGTGTTCGGGATGTTCGAGAACGTGATCGTCTTTTTCGCGATCGTCCCGATGATCGTCAGGGTCGTCGCACCCGGTCCGATGTCGGTCTGCACGTAGATCGTGTTCGGACCGCCGGTGAAGAAGGTCACAAGGCCCTTGATCGCTCCGTTGTTGACCTCGACGGTGCCCTGACCCGTGATGCTCTGCGGGCACGCCGCCCGAGCCTGGGCGTCGAACTTGCCCTGGATCGCGCTCAGCGGGCAGGCCGGGATGTTGCCGCTCACGTACTTGACGTTCGGGTCGAGCGAGAACACGGTCGTCTTCGGCGACTGCGTGGTGGCCGGGTTGTCGATCGTGGTGCTGATGATGTTGTGCAGCGAGACTCCGCCGAAGACCTTCTTGTCCTGCTTGGCCGGTGAGAGCGTCGTCTGCAACGTCTGGCCGGTGACCGCCGCGTTCGCGACGCCCGAGAGGGCCAGAGCACCGATCACGCCCACCAAGGCGCCGATCAGATACTTGCGGTTACGCATACCACTCCTTTTCCTTTTGGCAATTCCCTGACGGCACCCCAAAAGCATGAGCCGCCAGCCCATGATTTGCCTTCCTGTGACTGAACCTAACACAGCAAAATCCCCGTAGTTGTGCGCTTTCCGAGCGTGCATGCCCACTGACCAAGTAGTCGGTACCGCACATCCCGACCGCCCTACGGATTGGCGTAGACGTGGGTGAAGTCAGTGAGCTCGGGGATCTGGCCCAGCGAGGGCTGGGCCGCCTGCTTCCTACAGGCCACGGCCGGCAGCGAGGAGGTGCTCGTCTGGTCGCGGAAGGCGGTGCTCTTCAGCTCGTCGAGGAGCTGCTGCGGTGTGTCGAAGGTCGCGCGGTTGTCCCACTCGGGGTGCCCGACGTAGTCGGTGTCCGGTCCCAGCTGCGCCGTGAGGCCGGGCGGGGTGGTACAGGCTCGGGTGTCGAAGGTGAACAGACCGCCGATCACGTCGAGCGCGCTGTTGGCTGCCGGGTACGGGTTCGACCGCGAGTAGGCAAGACGATGCTCCTTCGTTGCGTTTGGGCCGAACATCGCGAGGTCCTCCGGGTAGAGCGGCGACGAGCTGCGGATGTAGTGAGAGAGGTTGCCGGCCTCGTTTGAGATCTGGGCGTTGGTGACCCCGGTCGCGTTGCCGAGCAGGCCGGTGACGTCGCTCTGGTAGCGACCGATCATCGAGATGATCGGGTTGAGCTGACGCGTGAAGCTGGGGAGCTCGGTGAGCAGCGGCGGCAGGTCGGTGTCGAGCAGCTGCTGGAGCGCGGGAAGGCCGGTGAGACCCCGCTTCTGCGTCTTCCGCAGGCCCGTGAAGAACCCCTTGAAGTCGGGCGCGACCTTGGCGAGCGGCTTCAGGTCCGTGCTCAGCTGCCTGGCGGCAGGGTGGAGCTGCGTGATCAGCGGGTTCGCGTTCTGCGAGAAGCTCGCCAGCCGGTTGACGGTGAGCCTCGACTCGTCGAGGAAGGTGGGCAACGCGCGGAAGGTGGCCTCCAGATCGCGATTGCGGACCGCCGTCGTGTGGAAGACCGTGCCCGAATTCCGGATCAGGCCCTGCAGCTGGCCCTGGCGCTCGCTCAGCGCGCCGAAGACCTCACCTGTGCTGCGGACCACCTGCTGTACCGCGCCCTGCTGGGTGTCCAGCACCCGCAGGAGGCGGTTCGCGTCCTCCGCGAACGGCTCGAGGTTCGCGATCGCTGCCGAGAGGTCGGCGCCTCGCCCGGCGGTCGCGATCGCGAGCTGCTCCATCCAGGTCTGGAACGCCGCTCTGGTTCTCGGGTCGAAGGTGCGGAAGATCTCGTCCAGCTGGACCGAGGGCTGTACCTGCGCTCTGGGCAGGGTTCCGTCCTCCGGCAGCTTCGGTCCGTCGCGGCTTCCCGTGGGTGAGCTCGACATAGGTCTCGCCGAGCAGGGTCTTCTGCCGGAGCATCGCCCGGGTGTCGGCCGGGATCGGCGCGTACCGGCTGTCGATCTCGATGGTCGCGACCGCCAGATCCCTGTTGGGCCCGGAGTTCGCGAGGTCGATCGACTTCACCTTGCCGACGGAGACGTTCGAGATCCGGACATCCGACTCGACCGCCAGCTGCGTGGCCTCGTCGAAGGGCACCTTGACCCGGTAGCCCTCGGGCTTCAGCGGAATGGGGCCGCCGAAGGTCGTCCAGAGGAAGAGCAGCAGGCCGAAGCATGAGAAGGCGAACGCCACGGCGACGGCGATCTGCCCGACTGTCGGTCCGCGCGTCCTCATGAGCAGCCCGGAATGTTCTTGGCGCGCGACGCGCCGGTGAGCTGGTAGAGGAGCCGCAGGTAGGGCTCGGCGAGGAGCGTGCCGTCGGCGGTGAACGCCGTCGAGCAGCTGACCAGCAGGATGCCGCGGCGAAGGGGCCCGTAGGCGTCCTGGAGCAGGTAGTTCGCCTGCAGGTTGTGGTTCAGCCAGGGCACGTAGAAGAGGAAGCCCTCGTCGCTCCCCGGCGGGTTGTAGGCGAGGGCGTTGAGCCCGAGGTTGAGGTCCGTGAAGCCGGTCTTGAGCCCGGGCGTCGCCGTCCCGAGTCCCTGCGAGATCTGCGCGAGGTGGGTCACCGGGCTCGCCACCTGCTTGGTGAACGGCCTGATCTGGTTCTGGATCGGACCGGCGGTCTGCTGGAAGAAGGGCCGCAGGGCGCGGAGGGCGGCTCCCGTGGCCCGGGAGCCCGGAAGGGACTTCTTCAGCGCCGGCCCGGACTGCAGGGCGAGCGAGTTGGCGCTGGTCAGGGCGCCCTTGGTCGCCTTGAGCGTGCCGGGCAGCTGCTGAATCGCGTGCCGGAGCGAGGCCTCCTCGCGGGCGAAGGAGGCGAGCGCGGCGTTGGAGGCGTCGACGAAGTTCGCGAGGTCCTGGTCCTTGTTTCCCAGCTGGGTCGAAAGCAGCTGGAAGTTGTGGATCGAGTTGGCGATGTTCTGCCGGCGTTGGACGAGTGCGCCGCTGATGCGGGAGATGTCCCGCGCGAACGGATCGAGGCGACGCAGTGCGTTGGAGAGCTTCACGCCGCGGCCCTTCGCCGGGTCGAGGGCCTCGGCGCCGTTCGCCAGCAGCAGCTTGAGGAACTGCTGGGTGTCGGCGTCGAGCGAGGCGAGGAACTCGTCCGGCTGGACGTTCGGCTCGGTCGAGGCGAGCGGAATGGTCGAGCCCTCCTGGACCCGCGGGCTCGCCTGCGACCCCGGATCGACCTCCACGACCATGTCGTTCAGACCGGTCTTGGGTCGCAGCAGCAGTGAGGAATCCTCGTGGATCAGCGGCGCGTACTTGTTGTCCACCTCCATGCTGATCACGGCGTGCCCGTTCTCGAGCTTCACCCCGCTGACGTCCCCGACCTTGATGCCGGCGATGTCCACGGACTGGCCCTGCCCAGGCGTGATGGCCTGCCCGGTCGAGAAGTCGGCGTGCAGCTCGAACCGGTCGGTGCCGATCAGGGGCACCCAGCTGGGCAGGGTGGCGCGCTGGTTGATCAGGATGACCGTCGTCGCGAACAGCGCGGCGGCGAGCAGGGCGAAGATCGCCAGGACGTCCCGGATATGTGCTCTCAGGGCGCGCCTCATGGATACGCACTCGGGTCGGGCGGCCCCTGCGCCGCGAGTGGTCCGTTCAGGTCGGGGAGCGGGTTGTTCTGGCAGGCGACGTCGGTTCGGAACGGCGGCTTCGAGCCCAGGCCGGGGCGCGTCCCGATCGGCGGGGTCGTGGTGCCGCCCCAGAGAGCGTTCCCTCGCGTGCTCACCGCGTTCGGCACCGGTGAGCGCAGGTTGGGCACCGGGCCGCCGACGGGCGTCGGGCCGCCGGCGGCGAAGAGGCGGAGGACGGGCCCGTTCCCGTCGAAGATCACCCCGTCGCCGGCGAGGTTCGCGGCGGCGTAGCCGAACTCCTTGAAGTTCGGAACCCCAGTGTCGAAGTCATAGCCGGGCCCGGAGTCCGAGAGGACGACGTTGCCGGTCGGCTCCAGCACGTTGTTGACGCAGCCGCTCAGCAGGCCGATCTGGGAGAAGAGGTCACGGCCGTCGCCGGTCGACTTACCGGCGCCCGGCCCCCCGGCACGCAGCTGGCTTGCGATGAAGCCGAGCTCGTTCTTTCCGAGCAGCGCCGCCGTCTGACTGAGCCACGGCTGCGAGGCCGCGATCGTCGCCGGCAGCTCCGGGATCCCTCGCGCCAGCGCCAGCGCGTTGGCGCGCACGAAGGGCAGGGTCGCGTCGGTATGTCGGAGCGACGGCTCGGCGACCCTCAGGGTCGGGCCGAGCAGGCGAATCGTCCGCGAGAGGTTGGCGGATTGATCGGCGAGCGCCGCCGTGAAGGTGTTGAAGTTGCTGACCAGGCCCTGGAGCTGGGACTCGTGCCCGACGAGCGCCCCGAACGCCTTGGCCTGACCGGCGATCAGGTTGGAGAGATCGTGCGCCGAGGTGCCCTGCAGCGCCTCGTTCACGATCGCCGAGTCGCGGGCGCCCGTCGCCCCGTAGGTGAACGACTTGTTGATCGCCTGAGCGGCGGTCAGGCCCTGAACCTCCGGGTCCTGGGTCGCGTCATCGGCGGCAGTGGGCTTGTGGTTGAGGCTCTGCCCGTACCCCTCGAGCAGCTTCTGGAGGTTCGCCCGGTCTGGGGCCTGGAGCGAGGTGAGGACCTGGTCGAGCTGGACGGCGGTCGAGGTCTGGGTGACCGGAATCGTGTCGCCGCCGGAAAGGGAATGCGCGCTCGGGCTGCCCGGGCTCAGGTCGAGGAAGAAGTTCCCCTCGAGGAAGATCCGCGGGCGGATCTCGATCTGCGCGTCGGAGTGGATGGGCTGGCCGTTGTCGTCGACCGTGAAGGTGACCTCGGAGTAGTTGCTCGCGCAGTTGTCGGTCTCCCCCGTCGAACAGACGCTCCTGACGCTCTCGACCTTGCCGACGTTGACGCCCGCGATCCGCACCGGCGAGTCCTTGCGGATGTTGACCGCGTTCTGGAAGACCGCCTTGAGCTCGAAGTGCGACTGGAACGGGATCTCCTTGGTCCAGCCGAGGTACACCCCGATCACGACCAGGGCGATCAGGATCAGTCCGTTGCGTGCCCGGTGCGGCGGATGGCCCTTGCGGTAGATCCGCTCGTCGTAGTCCTTCTTCTGGGGCACTCGTGGCGCGGGCGGCGTCACTTCTTCCCCTTCTTCTTGGACTTCTTCTTCTTGACCTGTTGGAGGATCTGCCCCTCGGTCAGGATCCCCTGGTTGCCCGGGACGTTCCCGATCACCTGCTGGCCGGCCGCGTAGCCCTCGTTGCCCGCCTCGCACTCGCGCGTCTGCCCCGGCGCGGCGGTGTTCGGGTAGGGGTTGTAGTGGAGGAAGTTGGAGGGCTGGCCGCCGCCGTTCGCCGGCGCGGAGCTCGGGCCGACCTCGCTGTTCGGGCCCAGCGGCGGCTGCAGGACGATCGCCCGCTGGCTCGTGCCGATCCCGTTGCTGGAGCTCTGCCAGCTGGCCGTATTGCGGAACAGCAGGGTGGCGTAGTTGCAGATCGACTGGGCGGGCGTGATGAAGCGGAGGGGCGGAGCGAGGGTGTTGTTGAACTCGGTCAGGGCGTTGACTCCCTGTACGGCGCTCGAGTTGTTGGCGAGGTTGAGGAGTGCCTGAGCGGTCGGGTCGAGCTGGGCGTTGAACTCGGGCGACAGCGCGAGAGCCTTGACCCCCTCGACCGTGGCCGCGCCGAGGTCCTTGGCGCGCGGGGCGATCGCCACGAACCCCGGCGTGAGCTCGTCGAAGAGCTTCCCGGTGTTGGCCAGGAACGGGCGCACCGCCGGCAGGGAGTTGATCGCGGCGTCCTCGGCCGCAGGCGAGCGGGAGATCGACTCCTGGATGAACGGCCGCGAGACGCGCGCGAACGCGGCGAAGGTCGTGTCGAGGTCCGCGAAGAGCTGGCCCTGGATCTCCGCGACCGGGGCGACCTCTGCAGCCGTGGCCGAGAGCGACGAGACGAAGTTGGCGAGCCCGGTGTTCGGGTCCGCGAGGTTGCGCATCACCGGCGTCAGCAGCTCCACCAGCGGCTTGAACTGGCCGATCGCCGCGTTCAGGTCGCCTCCGCGCCCCGCGAGCGCGTTGCCGAACTCGACCAGGTTCGACTGGATCGCAGTCCGCGTGGGCGCGTCGAACATGTTGAAGACCTGATCGATCTCGACCGGCTCGGGTCGCGCCGCCGTCAGCGGCATCGTGGCGCCGGGCTTGAAGCCCTGGCTCGAGCTGCCGCGATTGATCTGGAGGTACTTCAGGCCGAGAGCCGACTTGGAACGGACGACGACCGTCGAGTCGTCGGGGAGCTGCTCGAGATTCTTGTTCAGGTCCATGTCGAGCTTCGCCACCTGCGCGGTGCAGAGCCGGGTCGGGTCGTTTGGGCAGGGAGCGTTGTCGACGTTCTCCGGCGTGACGCTCGTGATCTGGCCGACCCGCTGGCCGCCGATCCGGACGTCGTTGCCCTTGACGAGGCTGTCCGCGTCCGGGAGCTGGGCTGAGAGCTGATAGGTGGGGACGAAGGGCAGTCCGCTGTTCGCCTGGTAGGCCAGGAAGACGGCGACCACCACGACGAGCACGGTGACCGCGCCGACCAGGGTCGGGCTCGCTGCCAGGCTGCCCACGCGCCCGCCCCTCACGCTCCGCCTCCAAGGAGGAAGTCGAGGAACATCCTGGCGCTCTTCATCGAGACGGCCTGCTTGTCGGTCTGCGGCTCGGTGGTCGTGCCGGTGTCGGGGATCGTCGTGGTCGTTCCGGAGCCGGCGTCGGATCCCGACCCGTCGCCCTGAGAAGGCTCGGTGCCCTGATCCGACGGCGCGGGCGGCGGGAGCAGCTGGCTCAGGTCGGGAACGTCGATGGGCGGCAGCGGCAGGTTCGGATTGCCCGACCGGATCCGCGCGTGCGCCGTGCGAGTGGCCTTCTTGCTCTTCTTCTTGGTCGTGGGGGGCGCGCTGCTCGGGCGGAAGAAGGCCTCACACCCGGACTGCACGGTCACCGCGACCTCGACGCAGCTGGTCAGCTGGAGGTTCGACCGGAGGAAGTGGCCGTAGGCGTCGATGCCGTTGGTCGCCCCGACCGAGTTGTAGATGAAGTCCATCAGGTTCTGGAAGCCGCCGGTCTTGGTGAAGGTGTCCAGGAAGGCGGAGAAGTTGTTCCCGATCGGCACCGAGGAGTTCGCGGTCGCGGTGAGGTCCGTGAGCAGGCCGTCGGACGCCACCAGCTTGGGACCCGCGGTCTGCGCGGCATCCCCGAGCGTCTGCAGCGCCGGGATCGAGAGGTGCGCGAAGTTGGGCAGGTTGACCGTCGCCTTGCTCAGGCCCGGAGCGGCCTGGTTGAGCGCTGTGAAGAACGGCAGCCCCTTGTCCGAGAAGGTCTTCAGCTGCGTCATCGTCAGGCGGACCTGATGGAGCGTCTCGGGGAACTTGCGAAGGCTCTCCTGGAGGGCCGCGCTCCTCTCGGCGGTGGCCGCCCCGGCGATCGCCGCATTGTGGAAGAAGCTGGTGATGTGGGTGCGGTTGCGGGCGAGCGGCTCGAGCACCTGGTCGCCGTTGCTCGCGAGGCTCGCGAGCTGCTTGTTCTGCTCGGCGAGGATGGCGAGCACCCGGTCTGTCTGGCGCAGCGCGGGGTTGGCGCGGTCGATGACCTCGCCGAGGTCCTGCCCGCGGCCCGCGAGGCCGGCGCCCAGGTCGTTGAGGATGAGGCGGAAGCGGTCGCGGAACGGGAGCCGTTGGATGTTCTGGATCAGGTCGAGGTCGACCGTCTTGCCGTTGTTCTCGAGCGGCAGCAGGTACTGACCGGCTCCGGGCTGTCCGTCCTCGATCTTCTGCAGCGGCGGAGGCAGCGGCGTACCGGGCGCGCGGGGCTGGGTCGGCGTGCAGTCGATGAACTTCTCGCCGATCAGCGACTGAGGCCGGATCAGGCAGCTCGCGTCCGCTCGGAAGTCCTTGAACCCGGAGTCGGTGATGTTCATCACCACGACGGCCTTGCCGGGGACCGCATGGGGCCCACCCTCGTCGCTCGCGATCTCGTCGTTGCCGGTCACGTCGACCGACTCCACGGTGCCGACGTTCGCCCCGGCGACACGGACCTGCTCGCCGTTCACGACGAAGGAGCCGTTGTCGAAGATGCCCCGCACCCGGTAGTCGCCGCTCGTCCCGTCGGAGCCGATCGCGGGCAGCGCGATCAGCAGAGCAGCAACCAGCACGCCGGCGGTGATCAGCGCGATTCGCCTCATGGCCCGGGCACCACCTGGGCCGAGTCGCAGTCGGTGGGACTGGCGGGAGCGCCATTCGGCGGTCCGAGGAAGACGCCGGCCGGCGAGGGCGCAGCGAACGGGTTGCTGGTGAGGACCACCGGCGCCGCGGCACCCGGGCAGCGGCGGCGGACGTTGAAGTTCGTCCCGCCGAACGACCCGTAGTCGTCGAGGACGTTGCTGGCGTTCTGCGCCGTGAAGGTGAAGTTCGTCGGACCGCCGGTGAGCCCGAAGACGCCCAGGCCGCCGGGGGTGACGCGGGCGTAGTGGCCGTCAGCGTCGTAGTAGCCCGAGACCTGGTTGAGATGGGCAATCGCAGCCATCAGGTCGGGCAGGTACGGCCGCAGGAAGGCCAGGTTGTCCTCGGAGTTCTGCATCGAGGCGACGGTGATCGGGACGGCGTCGGCGACCCGCTTCTGGAGTGAGGTCAGGTACCCGGTGGCATCGGCCAGGTCGTTCTCCTTGCCGGGCAGGTTGAGCGCCCGATTCAGGTCCCGGAAGACCGGGACGCCGCGGGTGAGGACCGGGTGCAACTGCCGCAGGAAGGGCGCGAGGTTCTTCGTGGCGGGCTTTGCGGCGTTGACCAGCGTGTCCAGGTCGTCGATGGCCGGCCGGAGGTTGTGGAAGGTCGTGTTGGCCTGCCGCAGGGCGGGCGGCAGGGCGACGAGCGCCTGGTCGAAGGAGCGGTTCTCGGACGCGATGGCGCCGAGTGCCTCATTCGCGTTCTGGGTGAGGGCCGAGAGGTCAGTGCGGCGCTCCGCGACGGCCGAGAGAACATCCGCGCCGTTGACCAGGAAGTCGGTCAGCACCCCGGAATCGCGGTTCAGCTCCGAGAACAGGCGGTCCGTCGCGACCAGCGAGGGGCTCAGGTACTTGTAGGTCTGGTTGGCCTCAGGTCCCTTGCCGGCGTAGACCGTGGCCGAGCCCTGGATGATGTTGCGGAGCGCCTGCCGCTCGCGCCCGCGCAGGGTGTTGAAGAGTTGGTCGAGGTCGACCGGAGCGGTCGTGTCGACCTCGGCGATGGTCGCGTCCTTGCCCAGTTCCGGCGCGTTGTCGGGGCCCGGCTGGATCGAGACGTAGCGGTTGGCGATACCCGAGAGGGAGGTGGCGCGGATGATCGCCGAGGTGCCCTCGTGGAGGGGCCTGTTGACCGAGATGTCGACCTCGGCCTGGCCGTTGTCCGTGAGCTTGACGTCATCGACGCTGCCGACGGGAGCCCCGCCGATCATGACCTGGTTGCCCTTCACCAGCTGCCCGCCGGTCTCGAAGACCAGCTTGTAGTGATTGGAGTCCCCGCCGCTCGAGAGCAGCAGGACGATGATCGCGACGGCGATCAGGATCAGGGCGCCGAGCGCCGCGATGCGCCTGAAGCCGCGGCCACTCCTGACCCGCGCTCGCTGCGGTGGGACTGCCCCCTCCGCAGGCGTCACGGCCGCTCCGCCTGCGAGCAGCGGTTCGGTAGCGCGCCTCGAGCCTGCGTTCGGGTCCCTATGACGGTCCCTTCCTCCAGCAGCTCCTCACCTGCGTCTCAGCAGCCTTCCTCTCCTGCCGCAAACTGCAGCTACGCGATCCTATCTGTGCGCCCAGCCGCGGTATACGTAATTGGCCGTAGTTACGACCGGTTAACGGGTGCTTAATCGGACGATTTCGCGCCTCTGCGGCGCTTCCCTCCCAGGTCTAATCGGAGGCGCGTGACACGCCGCCTGAGCCACCCGGACCCGCGAGAGAGCGAACCTCTTTGGTCAGCTGGAGTATCTGCCTGGAGAGGTCGAGCAGCTCGTCGTTCTGCTTGTCCTCCTCCTGAACCGTCTTCCACTGCTGATCGGCGATCACCTGCCGCTTCGCGTCTGCGCGGTTCTGGCTGATCATCACGAAGGTCGAGAGGAAGATCGCCTCCAGCGAGACGATCATCGTCAGCAGCCCGAACGGATAGTCCTCCACCCTGAAGCCGATCCAGCAGCCGAACCAGATGATGTGGATGTAGACGAACAGCATCGACCCCGAGAAGGCGGTGATCCTGTCGGCGATCCGGTTCTGGGCCGCCTCGGCGCGCTCCTGGTCGCGCTTCAGAAGAGCAGGATTGATCGGGGGATCCAACTTGGGGACCGGCACGAGGAAGCGGTGTAACCGGCTGCCGAGCGTCTTATGGCCGTTGTGGGTCGGGTCGGCCACGGCGCGTGATGGATGATCGGTGGGCATCGGGACTCCTTCCGGGTGGGCCCCGGAGCCTATTCCCGGTCTGCCGAGCGAGCGAGGCAGTTGTGCCTCACTGACGGAGGAAGCCGAAGCAATTGGCTGGTACGAGCAACGGACCGCGCTGCGAAATGCCGAGGCGGCTATTGGGCATCGGTCGACCGCGTAGCCTGCGACTGTGACCGAGAAACCCAAGACGGCGCGCGCCGCCAGAGCTGCGTCAAGGCGACGAACCCATCACTGCCGAGGGAATCAAGGCGCTACGCGCGGAGCTGGAGGACCTCGAGGGGCCGCGACGTCGTGAGATGGCGCAACGGATCAAGGCCGCGCGGGAGCTCGGTGACCTGAAGGAGAACGCCGAGTACCACATCGCCAAGGACGACCAGGCGCATCTCGAGACACGAATCAAGCGGGTCCGCGAGCGACTCGGCAAAGCGGTTGTGGTGGAGGCAGATACGAGCGCGAACGTGTTCGCATTCGGCCGGACAGCTGAGGTCAAGGACATCGAGAGCGGCCGAACGGACACCTGGACGCTGGTGGGCGCGACGGAGGCCGACCCCAAGGAGGGAAAGCTCTCGGCGGAATCGCCGGCGGGGCGGGCGCTCCGGGATGCCTCCGTCGGCGAGGACATCAGATTCGAGACGCCGCGAGGAGTGAAGATCTACCGGGTTGAGAAGCTGCTCGGCTAGGCATACCTCGAGCGTCCGCCTGCCCGCGAGATACTACGTCGGCGATGTCGGAGGAGAACGTCGAGGCGGCCCGTGAGAGCTATCGGACTCCCGGCGCGTTGTTCGCCACCTGGGCCCAGCGGATGGCGCCGAACATCGAATTCGATTTCACGGCGGTCTATCCGGACCGGCCCGTGATGCGGGGCATCGAGGAGCTGCGGAGATTCCGCGCGGAGGGACCTTGGGCGGAGCTGAGCTTCGAGCCCGAGCGCTTTGTCGACGTCGACGACGAGCGGGTGCTGGTCCTGGTGACGGTCAATGCCACGGGGACCGGGAGTGGCATACCGGTCGAGCTCCGAAACGCCCACGAATTCACCATCCGCGATGGCCTGCTGGTTCGTTTCAAGGTCTACGGCGACCGGAATGAAGCCCTCGCAGCCGCCGGGCTGTCGGAGTAAAGAAGCCGCCCGTCGGCCCATCGGGGGTGACCAGCGCGTAGCTGACGATCGCTTCGGCACCCTGCTCGACAGTCTGCGTGCCTCGATGCTGGTTGAAGTCGGTCGCTGTGAAGCCCGGATCGACGGAGTTGATCCGCATCGTCGGGAACGCGGCGGCGTACCGGACGGTGAGCATGTTGAGTGCCGCCTTGGAGGACGCGTAGACGGGGTAGATCGCCTGCCTCATGGGACCCTCGGGGTCAGAGGCGAGGCCGAGCGAGCCGACGCCGCTCGAGACATTGACCACCACGGGCGCGGAGGAGACCTCGAGCAGTGGGATGAACGCATGCAGGACGCGGACGGCTCCGAACACGTTCGTCTCGTAGACCATGCGAATGTCGTCGGCGGTCGCATCGCGGGGAGCGATGCGTCCGCCGCTGATGGCCGCGTTGTTGACCAACACGTCCCTGCTCACCGACGGTCTCGGCCGCGGCGGCCGCCTCCCGGCCGCGTCCGCGGTCGCGCGCGCCGATCCAGACGTGATGGCCGGCTGCCACCAACTGACGAGCGACCTCCAAACCAAGCCCCCTGTTTGCGCCCGTGATGAGTGTCGTCGTCATCGGCTCAGACCCCCTCGGCCTCTCGAACCGCAGCGCTCAGGACCTCACTGCCGACCAACCGTTCGAAGTGCCCGACTATTGCCCACACCGCCCGAAGGCGCAAGCCAGCCTGACCGTCGACAGGTTTGATCCGTGCCTCACTCACGAGCGAGCTTCGTCCGGCCCCGTCCGGCTCGATCCAGTGAGCCAAGACCACCCGGACGGTCCCCGGTTCCTCCCACGCCAAGAAGTCGTCCGCGCCCTCGAGTCGAGGGTAGTCGCGCCGGAGCGTCCAGATTCGCCCACACATGCCCGAAACGGACCAGTGAGCTCCGTCACCGATCACGGCAAACGGGTATTCCCGGAACAGGTCACGGAAGGACACATCCGGCGACGTGCCGGGGATTCGCCAGCGGACCGCTCGTCCAAGAACAGGCGCGTCACTGAGCCGCACCTTTCCCGCCGCGCGCCACAATCGATCGGCATCGGCTTCGGCGGACCGGCGATGACAGGTGCGCACCTGCGGGCCGGGCAACCACGAATCGAGGTCTGGGTGCATTGGTCAACCTTGGCAGGCGAAATACGCCGGTTTCGGCTCAGGCGCAGATTGATGCCACCTCGCGGGTCAAATAGCATCGAAGCCGACCATCCATAGAAGGGGTTTCCGGGAAGGAGTCCACCATGGAAGCTGGCTCAGGGGCGGGGACGGTTGTTCTGGTTCATGGGGGTTTCGTCGACGGCTCCGGCTGGCAGGGTGTCTACGACCTCCTGCGGCAGGACGGCTACAGCGTGAGCGTCGTCCAGAATCCGACTCTCTCGCTCGAAGGCGACGCCGAAGCGACGAAGCGCATCATCGACGCGCAGAGCGAGCCGGTCATCCTCGTCGGTCATTCCTATGGCGGAGCGGTGATCACCGAGGCCGGCAATCACCCCAACGTGGCGGCACTCGTCTACATCGCGGCCTTCGCGCCGGACAAGGGCGAGTCGGTGAACACGCTGCTGGAGGGATTCCCCAAGGACGGACCTCAGCCACCGATCCTGCCGCCGCAGGATGGATTCCTGGCCCTCGACCGGGAGAAGTTCCACGAATCATTCGCGGCCGACGTGGATGCCGGACTGGCAGCGTTCATGGCCGACTCGCAGGTCCCGTGGGGAGTGGATGCCCTCGGGGGCACAATCAGCGAGGCAGCCTGGGCGAGCAAGCCAAGCTGGTATCTGGTGACGACCGAAGATCGGATGATTCCGCCCCAGGCCCAGCGCGAGATGTCCGGACGGGCGGGCTCAACCGTTGAGGAGGCCGACGCCAGCCACTCGGTCTACGTGTCGCAGCCGGCGGCCGTGGCTGAGCTGGTCAAGGCGGCTGCTTCGGAAGTGAAGTCGGCCTCGGCCTAAGGCCGAGGCCCGCAGCGCCTCCCTGCCGCCCAATCGACCGGAGCGGGCCGCCCGCTAGGGAACGCTCACAAAGTTCGCGAGGAAGCCCCGCGCCGAGGCTGTGTCCAGGCGGTAGTCGACGTTCGTGGAGCGACAGGGTGAGTCGCCCGTGATCGTGGTTGCTGCGATGACCCTCGTCTCGCTTGCGCCGGCCCCGAGGAAGTTCGGGCCGCCCGAATCCCCGAAGCAGGTGCCACCGTCGCCGTGCGAGCCATTCTGCGAGATCCGCAGCCAGCTCTTCGTGACCGAGTTGAGCGTGCCGACGGCCACGTGGCGCACGTCGTCGATCGGGAAGGTGTGCCCTCCCGGACCGTTCACCGCCTCGCCGGTGCCATAGCCGACGGAGGTGAACTTCTGGTCCTTGGGCAGCCCCACATTCGAACCGGCGGAGGGGAGTTGGGCCGGCGGGATACCGGGCGAGGTGTCCAGCACGATCACCGCAATGTCGTGCGGATCGCCCTGCGACTGGTTGAAGGCCGGATCGGCGTGCCAGGTGCCGGTGAATGTCGTCCCGGGGAAGGTGAAGGCGGAGTCGAAGGTGACCTTGACCTGAGTGGCGCCGGGAATCTCGCAATGAGCCGCCGTCAGGAAGACCGTCGAGGAGATCAGGGTGCCGGTGCAGCGCGTCCAGGTGCCGTCGCTGTGAGCCTGCGGGGCGAGCATCATCCCCACCTCGGGATGCGCGTTGCCGTCATCGGTGCCGTTCGTGATGGCCGCCGCCGGCGTGGCCGCAATCAGCAGGGCGACGATGGTCAAGGTCCCCGCAACCAGCTTCCGCATTACGTCCCTCCTGTGTCCCGTGCATCCGTTCCGAACTTGCGGTGCGAGCATACCCCGGGCCCCGGGACTGAGAAACCTCCGCTCCGGCCGCGGTCTGAGAGACACCGCCACCGGGGATCCGTCCGCGGTGGCGGCACTCAGCGCCCTCAGGATGCGAGGGCCCCACGGGTGGCAGGATGTACTGGAGCCGGATTCAGGCGCGCGCACTCTTTACTCACAGGCACCCGGCGGTCTTTTGAGCGGGCAGGTCTGGGGTGGCACCCTCCCCTGCGGCGGGGGATACTGGGCCGGCGATGTCGGATGAGAACGTGGAGACCGCACGTCGCTGGCTGGAAGCCATTTTTAGCGGTCGCACCGAGGACTTCGACCGTGCCCTCACGTTGGTCCATCGCGACATCGTGTTCGTTCCGCCAGGGGATCAACCGCCGTACAGGGGTGCCGAGCGCTTGCGACGTTGGATGGAGCCAGATGCGTTTGAGGAGCAGGAGCTCAAGGCATTCGAGGCCGTTGTCGTCACAGGCCGGACGATCCTGGGCAGACAACTCCTCAGCGCCCGAGGAGCGGCCAGCGGGATCGAGTTGGACGTCATCACCTGGTCCGTTTGGACATTTGACGAGGATGGTCTGATAACGCGCATCGAGATCTACCGGGACCGCGAGGAAGACAAAGCCCGCCAAGCCGCTGGACTGTCGGAGTAGGCCGCTCCCGTCTGGCGACGCACCGTCGGTCAATCGGAAGCTTCTCTTCGCATGTGTCGTTGTCACCTCAGAAGGAGCGGCCCCATATCGCTAGGGCGGGGCCGCTCCTTTCTTTTCGGCATTGCTGTCACTCGATGGCGAAGCGCTTGACCTTGATCGGTCGGTTGCGCCTCTCGGACCTAGGGGGCTCCGCGTTGATCTCCCTGGTCAGACGCTCCTCTCTCAGCTTCCTGCGCCAGTGCTCGCGGAACTCCGCGTTGCGTTTGCGGGCGATGGATTGGATCGCTCCGAACTCGGAATCGCTGAGGTCGCTAGGGGCGCTGCTGGGCAGTCCCTGCAAACCCTGAGGCACCGCTACCGGGATTCGAAATCTGTGGTCCGTGGCTTCACTAAGCGAAGTAACGCATGGCCATGCGGTCTGCGCGGTCGCCTCGGGTCGCCTCGGGTCGCCTCCGGGAGTGCTCATTGGTCCACGATTGGTCCACCGGAACCGGCCAGCTCGGCTTCCAGGTAGGCGTCCATTCGGGCTCGAGAACCGGCCCGCTCCGACGAGGTTGGTCGGCTGGTTGTGAAGAAGCCCTGCTTGGTCTGCGGTGTACTCGGCGAGGGCAGCTACTGCGGCGAGCATCAGCGCTACCGCCCACGCGGCAAGCAGCTCGCCAAGCTGCGGGCGCGGGCCTTACGGGTCTATGGACGGCGCTGCGCCGACTGTGGCCGCTCAGACGTGCCGCTGGAGCTTCACCACGTCAACGGCGACCCGACCGACAACAGGATCTCGAACACGATCCCGCTCTGCCGCGATTGCCACCACGAGGCGACGTTCCCGACTACGAACTGACGCCCGAGGGCGACCGCCTTACTCAGGAGCAGTTGTCAGGAACATATGGCCCGTTGCCGCCAGAAGTTCCGAACTCGCGGTTCGCCTCACCAACCGCACCCGGACCCTCGCTGCCAACGCCCCGGATGAACCCGGCTTGGGCGCCGCCATTGCTAAAGAAGGCAACGCAGGCGTTCTGATCCGGATCCGCCGGTTTGCCGTGGTTGGTGTCGAATCCTGCGGCCGACGCGCTACCGGCAGCACTCGCCGCAATCACGACCGCTGCTGTCAGTGCTCGCGTTGCACGTTTGAGCATGGTCTTCTCCTCTTCCGTTAACTGCCCCCCTGGCTGACGATCCTCCATCTGTCGCCGCAGCCGTGTCAACCCCAATTCTGGGCGGAACCCGGCCGACGTTTTTGGCGCACGCATTGGCACGGTGAGCCGCGAACGGCTCCCTAAAAAGTCCCGCGCCTACTCCGACAGCCCGGCGGCTTTGAGGGCACCGGCTTTCGTCGAGTACTCGTGCAACCTCGCGATCTTGCCGTCGTTGACCGCGATCACCCAGTGGACCGTCATCTCGACCTGTGCCCCGCTGCCCTTGCCGCGACCGGGTGTGACGATGGTGATGACCACCTCGTCCCCGGCATCGAGAAATTCCGTCGTGGTCATGAAGAACTCGTCGAAAGACGCCAGCCACTCGTCGAATGCCCGCATCGCTTCGTCGATACCGTGGAAGGGGCCGGAATCGGGGCTCGTGTCGACCCAGACGATCTCGATGGCAGGGTCGTAGACGGCCTCGAAGATGGCCCGCATGTCGGCCGGGTCCGTGTCGCGCCAGAACGCGGCCAGGTCGAGACCCTCGTAGGCACCGAGGAATCCCCTGATCAGCTCGACGTTCTCCTCCGACATCGCCCACGCAGTATCTCGCCACGGCGTCTACTCCGACAGCGGGTCCGCCACCGCACGGGCGACGTAGCGGCTGCCGTCCGGCCCGATCACGATGCGCCGCGGCGATTCTCCTGTGGTTGTGGCCGATCATCGTCTGCTTTGAGAAGGGCCGAGACTTGCTGGGCTGGCTCGGTGTGTTGATCCAGGTCGTCTGGTACTGGGGCGCGATCAGACCCGCCAGACCTGACTCCTACTACGCGCGCGAACCTTTTACGGGGACGAGCAGATGCGCGAGGCAATCGAGCTGTACGGCGAGCCGGAAGAGGACAAAGCCGCGCAAGGGGCGCCCGCCGGTTGGTATCCGATCGACTCCGAACCCGGCATTGAGTGGTATTGGGACGGCAAAGCCTGGACCGAGTCCCGGCGAGTTGGTCCGCCACCCGGTTCGACGGCTAGTTGAGCTTCGCTTGCTCCGCCGAGTACGGGTCCTCCGCCTCGGTGTCGGTGAATGAGCCGTCGGGGTGGATCACGCGACAGACCACCTTGCCGCCGGTAACAGGCTCGGCCAGGTGGAGCTCATCGCCGTCGCGCGAGAACATCGTGTGGCCGAAGCCCAGGACCAGGTAGAGCCTCGTCGATCTGCGCCCACCGCGTGAGGTGCTCGCTGAGATCGACGGTCGGGAGGTGCATGACGACCAGGGAGAGGAGGGCGGCGGCCCGATCCGGTTGCGGGGCGTGTAGCTCGTAGGCGAGCTGTAGGGCCTCAAGTTCGGCGAGTCCTCGGCGCAAGATCAGTCCTCCTCGGCGACCATCGCGGTCATTGCCACGATTCTGGCGCCGGCGTCGGCGGTCGTCGGCGTTCGTCCACGCATTGGTCCACCCATGGGCCATGAACGACGAAACCCGCATGATCATGCGGGTTATGAGGCACCGCTACCGGGATTCGAACCCGGGTTTCCGGACTGAGAATCCGGCGTCCTAGTCCCCTAGACGATAGCGGCGTGTAGGCGACGGGCCGTGAGTGTAGCCAGGCCCTGGCTAAGCTTCGCAGCCCCGCGGCTGTGGCGGAACTGGTAGACGCGCAGGCTTCAGGTGCCTGTGTCCTTCGGGACGTGGAGGTTCGACTCCTCTCAGCCGCATCCCGGTCGGTGGGGCCTCAGGCCTTCGGCCGGAGCGCCGACTCGACCGGCTCCGGGGGCCCGAGCGCGTAGCCCTGAGCCTCGTCGATCCCCAGCTCGGGGAGCAGCTGGAGGGTCATCAGGTGCTCCACGCCCTGGGCGATCACCCTCAGTCCATCCTCGTGAGCCTTTCTCGCCGCATTGCGGGCCTTGCGCCGCCGGCGGCCGTCCTCCACGAGGCCGCCGACGAACCGCGGGCCGAGCTTGACGAAGTCGATCGGCAGTCCCTTCACCAGGGCTCGTCCACGGCCACCGCGGATGTAGCCGTCGAGCGCGATACCGCAGCCAAGCTCATGCGCGCCGCTGACGAAGTCCCTCCCCGCCTGGAGGCGCTTCACCAGCTGCTCCTCTCGCAGCTCGACCACGAGACGGCCGGGATCTGCCGCGGTCTCCTCCACGGTTTGGCGCATCAGCTCGAGCAGGGCAGCGTCCGCCGATCGCACGCTGAGATTGAGATCGACGCTGTGGCCGGCCGCCGCGAGCTGGATCGCCCGTCGCGCCACCCAGCGGTCGATCTCCCGGATCGAGCCGGTCTCCTCCGCGGCGAGGACGAATTCCCCGGCCGGGACCAGGATCTCGCCGTCGGCGATGCGCAGGAACAGCTCGTGGCGCACCGTCTCGCCACTCTCCACGTCCACGATCCGCTGCGCATGCAGGACGAAGCGGTCTCTGCGGAGCGCCTCCTCGATCCTGCGAGGCCATCCCCGTCGCGACCCTTTACCTGTTCCACCACCCCCTGGCCCCGCACCCCTCCCGTCGGCCATGACCAAGGATCGCCTCAGCCGGGCGAACCGCGCAACGGGTGGAAGTACGGGACACCCTGCGTGGGAACTACTTAGCCAGTTCTAGGTGACTGAGCGCAGAATGGGCTGCGTTGTAGCCGCCGATTCCGTGCGCCCCGGCGCCCGGCGGCGTCGCGGCGGAGCACATGTACAGCCCCGATGTGCCGGTGCTATACGGGTCGAGCGCCAGGCGCGGCCTGAAGAGCAGCTGCAAGGGGGTATTCGCGCCGGTGATGATGTCCCCGCCGGCGTAGTTCGCGTTGTAGGCCTCGAGGTCGGCGGGAGTCCGCACGTTGCTCGCCACGATCCGCTCGCGGAAGCCGGGGGCGAACCGCTCGATCTGCCCGAGGATGGCCTCCCTGGCGTCGCCCCGGTACCCGTGCGGAACGTGCCCATAGGCCCAGACCGGGTGCAGGTCGCCCTTCGATCGCTGTGGGTCGGCCAGGTACTGCTGGCCCACCAGCACGTAGGGGCGCTCCGCCAGCGAGCCGCGGTTGGTCGCCCGCTCGGCGAGCACGATCTCGTCGAACGAGCCGATCGCGTGGACCGTCCCCGCCCTCCGGCAGGACTCGTTCGTCCACGGCACCCCGCCCTCGACCGCCAGGTCCAGCTTGTATGCGGCCGGCGCGCGGCGGTAGCGGCGGTAGGCGCGCAGCGTGCGGGCGGGCAGGCGCTCTCCCGCGATCTCGGCCACCGCCTCCGGTGCGAGGTCGAACACGACCGCGTCGGCGCCACCCAGCTCGGTCATGCCGGTCACCGGCCGGCCGGTCTCGATCCTGCCTCCGTGCTCGCGCAGCGCCGACGCCAGTGCCTCCGGGATCGCCTGGGAGCCGCCCTTCGCCACCGGCCAGCCGAAGGCGTGACAGGCGCAGATCAACGCGCAGCCGACGGAGGAGCTCATCGGCCGGTTCATCAGGCTGAAGGCGTGGGCGGCGACGCCGCCGAAGAGCGCCCGTCCCTGCGGGGTTCGCCAGGAACGGGCGAGCAGCGTCGCGGGCGTCGCCGCCGCCAGGCCGAAGCGCACCAGCCGCACCGGGTGGCTCGGCGCGTGCAGCACCGGCCGCATGATGTCCTCGAGCAGCTGATCGAAATGAGCCGAGGAGGAGCCGAAAACCCGCCGCCACGCGGCTCCGTCCTCGCCGAGACCGCGGGCGGTCTGCTTGATGGAGCGGACCATCACGCCCGCGCTGCCGTCGTCCAACGGATGCGCCAGGTCCACCTCCGGCCAGAGCCACTCGAGCCCGTGCCGCTCCAGCTCGAGCGAACGAAGGAATGGGGACCCAACCGCCATCGGGTGGGTGGCCGAGCAATCGTCATGTAGGAGCCCGGGGACCGTGAGCTCGCTCGTGCGCGTCCCGCCGCCGATCCGATCCTGGGCCTCGAGCACCGTCACGTCCACCCCGTTGCGAGCCAACTCGACTGCGCAGGCGAGCCCGTTCGGGCCCGAGCCGACGATGATCGCCTGGCTCAACGACTCGGCGAGTAGCCGCGCGCCTCGGAGCCGCCGATGGGAAGCTGCTCATCCGGGCTGGCCGAGCCGCCCTCCACCACCACGGGGAAGTCGAAGGACTCATCGAGCCACGGCTGACTGGTGACCATGTCCTTCACGGCGACCGTCCCCTCCTCGAGCAGCCCGTCCACCGGATCCCAGATCTCGTAGTGCTGGTAGCCGCGGCCGCGCATCGTGGGCTCGGACTCCAGGTAGATGACGCGTACGTCTCCGGCGCCGAATCCGCAGCGCTCCTGGATCGCTTCGAGCAGCTGCGCGCTGTGGAAGTGGGCGTCGCCGAAGTTCCAGCCGTTGACGACGTTGGAGATCAGCTCCCCCTCCCTGACGTCGTATTCCTCGACGTCGGCGGCGGCGTGAGGTAGCAGGGCGTTCAGCGCCCGGCCGTGGGAATGCATGGCGCGGAAAGCCAGTCCCCGGTTGAGGAGGTAGAGGGCGGTCTCGCGGTCATAGATGTCGCCGACCTGCTCGACGATCCCGCGCGCGGGCTTCTTGATGTGGGTGTCGAGCCTCTCCTCCGCCCCGCTCCCCTTCCGGAAGAGCCAGGCGCTGGTCGCCCAGTTGCCGGCGTAGTAGCGCATGGACGGCAGGAAGGAGATCTTGTCCGGACGATTCCCGCCGAGCAGCGGCAGAAGCAGCAGTGGAACGGCCAGGACGGCGATCAAGAGCGGGTCATCGAGCGTGGAGAGCGGCGTGTCGCCGTAGTGCCCGAAGAGGAAGAGGATCCCGAAGATCATGAAGAGGTTCCACTCGAGCGGCACGGCCAGCGGGAACATCGACGTGATGTTCAGGTGGAACAGGATCATGGCGACGATCGCGATCGTCCTGATCGTCGGGTTGTCCTGGAAGACCAGCAGGGCCGGCCAGAGGAACTCCTGGACGGTTCCGAAGTGGGCGATTCCGGCGGCCAGCCGCGAGGGCATCATGTCCTCGGGGTAGTCTCGCCAGAGGCGCCGCTTCACCGAGCGCGGGATCAGCGGGGCGTTGCTCATCATCGCCGAGACGACGAAGGGGAAGTGGCTGTTGAGCTTCGATGACGCCGCGCCCCACCAGATGCCGAGGAAGACGAACTGCCAGGCGACGATCCAGTGCTCGATCGGGAACAGGCCGACCACGAGCACCGTGCAGTAGATCTCCGGCCGCGATCCGAGGAAGGAGACCTTGTCACGGAGTCCGAGCAGCCCGAGCAAGCCGAGCAGCACCGCAATGCCGGCCGGCGGCAGCTTGCCGGCGAAGTCGCCGGAGCGGTCCACCCCGGAGGCCGCGAGCAGGAAGACAGCGGTGGCGAGGACCCCCGCATAGAGGCTCACATCCAGCCAGGTCCGGGTGGATCCCTTCGTGAACGGGACCCTGTCCGGCCAGGGCGGTAGCCGCACCGTTCCGGTCCGGAGCCAGTAGAGCACCCCGCCGATCGGCGGCGAGAAGCGGAAGCTGAGCGGCATCGATCCGGCGCCCAGCCCGAGGATCTCCCAGAGCAGCAGCCAGACCGCGAGCTTCTCGAAGACGATCGGCTGGGTCCACCAGTCGCCGAGATCGAACGGCGAGCCGAGCCCCGGCGTCAGCGAGATCACCAGCAGCGCCCCGAGAGAGAAGAGGATCAGCTTGAGGGCATAGGCGAGATAGACGAAGGTCGGCGAGCCGAATCCGTTCCCGCCCCAATCCTGCACCAGCGGCTTGAGCCGGCTGAGGTGCGGCTTGGCCTTCCATTCCTCCAGATCGAACGGCGGAGGTGAGGGTTCGAGGAAGCCCATCGCGGGTCGGGCGAACCCTACCCGCAACTTCACCTGACCTTCGTAGTTATGTTCGCGTGATGCCCAATCCGGGAATCCCCGCCTGGGTGAGCAGGCAGGGGCGAAGTCGTGCGCGCACGGTCAGAGCGGGAATCGCTCTGCTCGCGGTCGCTTGCCTCGCCGTCCTGGCGCTGCTCGTCAGCGGCGAGCAGTCCCGCGCGGCCAGTTCGAAGCCGAACATCATCATGTTCACCACCGACGACCAGACGGTGCGGGATCTGGTCGCGATGCCCAAGACCCAGGCGTTGATCGGGGCACAGGGGGCGAACTTCCTCCACGCCTACGTCTCGATGTCGCTCTGCTGCCCATCTCGGATCACGGTGCAGACCGGCGAGTACGCCCACAACCACCACGTGATGGGGAACACGCCCCCGCAGGGTGGCTACAGCGTGTTCAACGACAAGGACGACCTGCCGATCTGGCTCCAGCAGGCCGGCTACCGCACGATCCACATCGGCAAGATGCCGAACGGCTTCGGCACCGAGACGAACGAGACCTACGTCCCGCCCGGCTGGGGACCGTTCAACGGCGGCAGCGGGCCGGGCGAGTTCTACGCCTTCATCAAGCCCGCCTCGGCCTACACCGATTTCGCCCTGGACGAGAACGGCGTCCTCAAGCAGTACACGCCCGAGGACTACCAGACGACCGTCTACGGCGACCTCGCCGTCGACCGGATCGACCAGCACTTCACCAGCCACGCGAATGACCCGCTCTACATGCAGGTCCAGTTCTTCGCACCCCACGATCCCGCAACACCCGAGACGAAGTACCAGAACGCCTTCGCCACCGCGCCCTTGCCGATCGACCCGAGCTTCAACGAGAAGAACGTCAAGGACAAGCCCGGCTGGATCCGGAAGATCAGCCGTTTCGGTCCCGGGCTGATCGCGAAGATCCAGACCCGCTACCAGCATCGCCTCGAGACCCTGCTCTCGGTCGACGACCAGATCGAGCGGATCGTCAACGAGCTTTCGGCCAAGGGCCAGCTCGCCAACACCTATCTGATCTTCACCTCCGACAACGGCTTCATGCAGGGCCAGCACCGTCTGCACCAGGGCAAGTTCGCCCCCTACGAGTCCTCCATCCAGGTCCCCCTGCTGATCCGCGGGCCCGGCATTCCGCCGGGCTCCCAACCCCGCGCGCTGGTCTGGAACGGGGACATCACCTCGACGATCCTCCAGGCCGCCGGCGCCGCCCCAGGCCTGCCGCAGGACGGCCGCTCGCTGTTGCAGTACGCCCGGGACCCCAACCTCCGGTCGTACAGGCCCATCCTGATCGAGACCGGCCCGCCCGGAGCGACCAACGAGCCCGGGACGCCGGTGAGCGCGGCGAGCGCGCGCGTCCACTTCAGCAAGTACGTGAAGAACCTCGACCAGGACCACACGGCCCAGATCTCGCGGGCGATCGTCGCGCCCCGCTACCGCGCGATCCGCACGGGGCGCTACCTCCTGGTGAAGTACTCGGACGCAAGCCGCGAGCTCTACGACCTGAAGCGCGATCCGCTCGAGCTGAAGAGCAAGTACAAGGACTCCCGCTATTTCCCCGTGCGGAAGTACCTGCTGAAGAAGCTGAAGGCCCTCGTCCTCTGCCAGGGCGCGGACTGCAGCCGCGACGTCAAGAAGCCGCCGAAGCCCCTCGCCAAGAAGAAGAAGCGCACGAAGAAAAAGGGGCCGACCCAGACCGCGCCGGCTCCGGTCGGCTAGCGCTCAGCGGGACCGCAGTAGGGTCCGGGCATGGCGGCCTTCGAGACCCCCCCTCCCCTCTTCGGGGACTATTACCGCGAGATCTACACCCGGGGACTGGCCGGCGAGCGCCCGGCGCTCCCGATCGCTTGGGCCGAGCTCGAGGAGCGCGCCCGCGAGTCCCTCGATGACCGTGCGACCGCCTACATCTTCGGCGGGGCGGGATCAGAGGACACGATGCGCGGAAATCTCGAGGCGTTTCGCCGCTGGCGGATCGTCCCGCGCATCCTGCGACAGGACCTTTCCTCACGTGACCTCTCCGTCGAGCTGCTCGGCACGCGCATGTCGGCGCCCGTCCTGCTCGCTCCCATCGGCATGCAAACCCTCGTCCACGCGGACGGCGAGCTCGCCTCGGCCCGCGCCGCGGCCGCGCTCGGACTCCCGATCATCACGAGCACCGTGTCGGCGACGCCCTTCGAGGAGATTGCCGAGGCCAACGGAGACGGGCCCCGCTGGTACCAGCTCTACTGGCCTAACGACGACGACCTCGCGGCGAGCCTGATTCGGCGAGCCGAGGCCGCCGGGTACTCGGCCCTCGTTCTCACGGTCGACAACTACCTGCCGGGCTGGAAGCCTCGCGACCTCCAGCAGGCCTATCTCCCAGCCCTGGAGGGCGTCGGCATCGCCCAATATCTCTCCGATCCGGTCTTCCGCGAGGGCCTCGCGAAGCCCCCGGAGGACGACCTCGGCGCGGCGATCGGTCACTTCCTCGGGGTCTTCGCCAACCCGGGTCTCACCTGGGAGCGGCTCGAGTGGCTGCGGGGCGCCACGACCCTCCCGATCGTCCTCAAGGGGGTCCTGCATCCGGACGACGCCCGGGAGGCGCGCGAGCGCGGGGTCGACGCCATCGTCGTCTCGAACCACGGCGGCCGGCAGATCGACGGCGCGATCGCGTCGCTCGACGCGCTGCCGCCGATCCTGGACGCGGTCGGCGATGGGATCACGGTCCTCCTCGACAGCGGGATCCGCTCCGGTGCCGACGCCTTCAAGGCGCTGGCGCTCGGGGCCGACGCGGTGCTTGTCGGTCGCCCCTACCTCTGGGGTCTGGCCCTCGACGGCCAGGGCGGGGTCGAGACCGTGCTGCGCGGCCTCCTCGCGGAGCTCGATCTGACCATGACGCTGAGCGGCTTCACCCGCGCCGGAGAGATCGACAGCTCGGTCCTCAGCCGGATCTGACGAGCTCTCGGCTGCGGGTGGCGGCGTGCACCGTGATTGTGCAGCCGCCGGTGTTGCACACCTCCACCGCGTCACAGAGGAGGCGAGTGAGCCACAGCCCCCTGCCGCCGAGTCCCTCCGGTGGCGGCGGGAGCTGGCCGGCGAGCGGATTTCGGATTCCCCCGCCCGCATCCGTCACCTCGAAGATGATCTCGCCCTCGGGCTGCCACGCCCGCACGGTCGTGGGAGGCTGCCCGTGGAGCACTGCGTTGGTGGCGATCTCGTTGACGGCCAGGACCATCTCTTCCGTTCGCGGGCCCGACAGGCCCGCCTCTATCGCGAACGATCCGGCCAGCCGTCGCACCGCCGGCAGGTCGCCCAGACCGAAGATCATCTCCAGCTCCGGCGAGCTCCCCTGCGCCTCGACGGTGCTGTCGAGCCTCCTGCAGAACTCGCGCGGGTCCTCGTAGGAATCGCTCGGAGAGCTGCCTGCCCCGTCGACGATCTCAGGATGGGTTTCACGCGCGTGCCTCAGGACCTCCTCCGGAAGGGCCCGGGCGTCGTAGGGGCAGATGAAGGTGACCGGGAGGCTTGCGAACGCGACGTTGATGACCGACTCGTGCCTGGCCCAGTCTCGCACCCGCGTCTCGTGGCCGAGCTCCCACGCGGGCTCGCCCACCAGGCGGATACGGCGGCCGCCCCCCATTCGCTCCGTTGCCCAGCGAGCGAACTTGTCCCGCGTTCGCGCCGAGGTCTCGCACCAATCCTCCGCCTCGTGCAGCGCGAGTCCGTCGGGAGTGCCTCCCAGGGCTGCGCGCAGGTTCTCGATGTGGCGAGCCTGCACCGAGACGAGGGTCGGCTGCTCCGAGTTGAGACCATCCGCGACGAACGGCAGGGCGACGTCCATGAACTCCTGATCGGACCCGTATTGAAGGGCCTGATGGACGAAATCAGCGGCAGCGTCGGACGCTTCCCCGTGGAAGTGCATCAAAGCTGTTGCTACCCGCTCCGCCGCCCTTTGATTCCCATCAGTGCGCAGGATTTCTGCCAGTGGATCACTCAGCCGCTCCTCCCAGGCGACGCCTGTGTTAGCTGGACCGATGCCCAAGGGAGTACCGGGGAAGAGCGTTCTCGCCGCAGCGCTGGTGGCGCTCGGCCTCCTCGCCGGGGCCGGCCCCGCGCAGGCCGGGACGAAGGCGATCGGAGTCGACGTGTCGCGCTTTCAGGGCGCGATCGACTGGCCGAGCGTCGCCGGGTCGGGGATCAGGTTCGCCTTCGTGCAGGCGAGCCGGGGCAGCGGAGCCGACTGCACCGTCAAGCCCGCACAGTGCGGGCCGGACCCCTACTTCGCGGCCAACCGACTCTCCGCCGAGGCCTCCGGGATCCGGGTCGGCGCCTATCACCGGGCCTTCGCCAGCGGGGCGACCGCCGCCGACGCCCGCGCCGACGCGCTGCCGGAGGCGAACATCTTCATCGCCGCGGTCGGATCGCTGCAGCGCGGCGAGATGATTCCAGTCCTCGACGCGGAGGCACCCTTCAGCGGGATGACGTCGAGCACCCTCCGAACCTGGATCCGGGTCTTCGTCAAGCGCGTCGCCCGGAAGTTGGGGCGCAAGCCGATGATCTACACGAATGCTTCGAGCTGGTCAGCGACTGGCAACACCACGGAGTTCGCCAGGGCGAGGTACCCACTCTGGGTCGCCGAGTGGGGCGTCTCCCGGCCGACCGTCCCGGCGGGCAACTGGGGAGGGCGCGGCTACTGGGTCTGGCAGTACACGAGCTCGGGGAGCGTGCCCGGCATCTCGGGCCGGGTGGACATGGACCGCCTCGGCAAGCGGCTCGGCAAGATCACCGTCCACTGATGCGGCTTGGGCGGCGCCGGGAGCAGGTCAGGCAACCGTCGGCAGCTTTGGGATCAGGTCGGAGACCGAGTCGATGATGTGGTGCGGGAGGTACGGATAGGACTCGGCCTCGCTCCGGTCCGTCACCCCCGTGAGGACGAGGAACGTCTCGAGGCCGGCCTCGATGCCGGAGACGATGTCTGTGTCCATGCGGTCGCCCACCATCGCCGTCTGCTCGGAATGGGCGTCGATAGCGTTGAGCGCCGACCGCATCATCAGCGGGTTCGGCTTGCCGACGAAGTAGGGATCCACCCCGCTGGCCCGGCTGATCAGGGCCGCCACCGATCCGGTCGCCGGGAGTGGACCGCCGGGGGCGGGGCCGATGTTGTCCGGATTCGTGGCGATGAAGCGGGCCCCTGCGTTGATCAGGCGGATCGCCTGGGTGATCCGCTCGAAGCTGTAGGTCCTCGTCTCCCCCAGGACCACGTAGTCCGGGTCCAGTTCGTTGACCGTGTAGCCCGCTTCGTGGAGCGCGGTCGTCAGACCGGCTTCGCCGAGAATAAAAGCCGAGCCGCCGGGCCTCTGATTCTCGAGAAAGGTGGCGGTGGCCATGGCCGAGGTCCAGATCGAGTCCTCGCCGACGTCGAGGCCCTGACGAGCGAGGCGGGCGGCCAGGTCACGCCGGGTGTAAATCGAGCTGTTGGTGAGGACCAGGAACGGGATCTCGAGCTCGCGCAGCTTGGCGATGAACTCGGGAGCCCCTTCGAGGGGCTGCTCCTCGCGGATCAGGACTCCGTCCATGTCCATCAGCCAGTAATTGATCTCGCGATCGGTCATTCAGCCACCCAGGTCTTGGCCCTCTCGAGGTCACCGAGATCCTCGTAGACGCCGAGCTCCCCCGGCATGGCCCAGGTGAACATGCGCATCGCCCTTGCGACCCAGTCGACGTCCGTCACAACCGCGAGCCGCTTCCAGTTCTTCCGGTTGGCAAGCTCGACGCCGAGCCCGGTCTTGATGTCCTCCGGGATCGCTCCCGCCTCCAGCCCTTCGAAATCCGTCAGTACGAACACCACGCGGGCCTCGCCCGTGGCCATGGCCTCCTTCAGCGCAGGCTCGAGGACGTCTGTGTAGTCGCCTTTCGTCAGCTTGCCGGCGGCACGCAGCCCGATCACCCCCTGGGGCATCTCATCCATCCGCTCGACCATTGCTCCTCCTCGGTTGCGGTCATCATGCAGCCTTCCACGCCCACGATGGACAGGCTGACCTACATAGGTCACGCGAGCGCGCTGCTTCGACTCGACGGCGTCGCGATCCTCACGGATCCGATGCTGCGCGGCTGGCTCGGCCCGCTGAGGCGGCAGGGAAAGGCGCCGGACCCCCGGGTGCCGCAGCTCGCGGACCTGGTGCTGATCTCGCACCTCCACCGCGACCACCTCGACGTGCGTTCGCTGCGACGAGTTCCTTCGACGACCCCGGTGGTGGCCCCGCGGGGCGCGAGCAGGTGGGTGGGTAGGGCCGGCGTCGAGCAGATCGAGGAGATCGGTGTCGGTGAGACGATCTCCATCGGCGAAGTCGAGCTCACCGCGGTGAAGGCCAGGCACGACGGGTATCGGGACGGCCACCGCGGCACGCCGATCGAGCCGCTCGGCTACCTGATCCGGAGAGGCGGCCTCACCGTCTACTTCGCGGGCGACACCGACCTCTTCCCCGAGATGTCTGAGCTGGGTCAGGTAGACGTGGCGCTGCTGCCGGTCTGGGGGTGGGGCCCTTCGGTCGGTGCTGGGCACCTCGATCCGGAGCGCGCGGCGCGCGCGCTCGAGATGATCCGTCCGCGCCTGGCCGTGCCGATCCACTGGGGAACGTTCTATCCCGCCGGCCTGCGGCGGCTGCGCCCCGAACCGCTGCGGGAGCCCCCGCGCGAGTTCGAGCGACTAGCAAACCGTGCCACACCCGAGGTCGAGGTGCGCGTTCTCCAGCCGGGGGCGGAGACAGAGCTGGATCCGCCTTGAGCGGCTTCCGCCCGATCAGCGTCGCCTGGTCAGCTCTGCGCTGGCTCGCTCTCTGGCTGCTGATCGCGCTGCTCTTCTGGGGACTGGTCGCGCTGCTGCCGAACTTCGACGTGCCCAGCTTCGAGGCTGTCCTGCTGACCACCGGCTTGATCGCCCTGCTCAACGCGCTCCTCTGGCCGATCCTGATCAGGGCGCTCCTGCCGCTGACCGTGGTGACGTTCGGCCTGGGCTCGCTGGTGCTGAATGGGGCAATCGTTTCGCTCTCGATCAAGCTCGTCGACGGTAACGCGCCCAACTTCCTCGATGCCGTAGTGGCCGCCTTCCTTCTCTCCGTCGCGCTGACGGTGCTGGCGCCCGCGCTCAGCATCGATGACGACGCACGCCAGCTCCGTGTGGTGCGCCGACGTGCGCGCCGCCAACGCGAGCGGACGGACGTGCCCGGGGTGATCCTGTTCGAGATCGACGGGCTCGCTGAGGCGGTCCTCCGGCATGCCCTTCACCAGGGGCATGCTCCGACCATGGCGCGGTGGCTGGATCAGGGCAGTCACCGAGTGGTGCCGTGGGAGTGCGACCTCTCCTCGCAGACCGGAGCAAGCCAGGCCGGGCTTCTCCTGGGCAGCAACGAAGACATGCCGGCGTTCCGCTGGTACGAGAAGGAGTCAGGCAGGACCATGGTCTCCAACCACGGCAAGGATGCGGTGGAGCTGGAACGCCGCCACTCCGACGGCGGCGGGCTGCTGGCCGCCGGGGGTGCGAGCCGAGGGAACATGTTCTCAGGGGACGCGCCGCATTGCTCGGCGACGATGAGCGTACTGCGCGACAGGCGGCGCTCCAGCGCGCGCGAGTACATCGCCTACTTTGCCGACCCCTACGGATTCACGCGGACGATCGCGCTCTATCTCTGGGATGTGCTCCAGGAGCTGCGGGCGGCTCGCCGGCAGCGCCACAGGGGCGAGGAGCACATCGACCGCGGCGGCCTCTATCCGTTCATGCGCGGAGCCATCACGGTCGTGATGCGCGACCTGAACGTGGCGACCCTTTTCGGCGACATCGTCGAGGGGGTTCCGGTCGTCTACTCGACCTTCGTCGGCTACGACGAGGTTGCGCACCATTCAGGCATCCAGCAGCCCGACGCGTTCGCGGTCCTCAAGCAGCATGATGCGCAGCTCGCGCGGCTGGAGAAGGCGATCGAGCAGGCGCCGCGGCCCTATCACCTGGTGGTGCTCTCCGACCACGGCCAGAGCCAGGGCCGGCCCTTCCGGCAGCGTTACAACGCCGAGTTGGAGGAGGTGGTCCGCGACGCCCTCTCGCGCGGTGATGTCTATGCGCCGCCCGCACCGGACGAGGGCCTGAGCTCGGTCGGGGGGGCTCTGACCGACGCGAGTGACGAGGACAGCGTCGGCGGCAGATTCCTCGCCCGGGCGACGCGCGGTCAGGTGATCGAGGGCGAGGTGGTGCTCGGCCCGAATCGCGAGGCGGCCGAACAGGCGGGGCGGCCGGGGTCCGAGCACGAGGCCGTCGTGCTCGCCTCCGGCGGGCTGGGCCTGATCTCGTTCCCCACCCCCGACCATCGGCTCTCTCTCGAGGAGATCGAGAACCTCCATCCGGAGTTGATCCGGGCGCTCACCGGACACCCCGGTATCGGTTTCGTGATGGTCCGTACCGACACTGGCGGGGCGGTCGTGCTCAGCGGCGAGGGGAGCAGACGGCTGAGTGACGATCAGGTGACCGGCGAGGACCCGCTGAGGGTCTTCGGCCCCAATGCGGCGGACCATCTGCGGCGGACCGACGGCTTCCCGCACTGCCCCGACATCCTCGTCAACTGCATGTACGACCCCGAGACGAACGAGGTGGCGCCCTTCGAGGAGTTCATGGGCTCACACGGCGGGCTCGGCGGCTGGCAGTCGTATCCGTTCGCCCTCGTGCCGGCCGCCTGGAGCGAGCTCGAGGCCCCGATCGTCGGGGTGCGTGCGATGCACGACGCGCTTCGCAGCTGGCTCGCTGAGACGGGGCTGGAGCTGCACCCGCACGGCGCCGATCGCGTCCAGCCGTCGGTGAACTAGCGGTAGCGGGACGGAGCGGCCTCCTACACCGAGGAGGCCGCTCCACCCAGACGATTCACTCCTCCCAGCGCGCGGTCAGCTGGTAGATGATCGTGATGTCCAGCAGGATCATCAGGAATGCCCACAGCGGCGCCGCGGGGAACCAGACGATCTGCGTGATCGTGTTCACCGTCACGAAGACGACGGCGAGCCAGCGGGCGCCGGAGCTCCCCGCGAATAGGCCGAGCCCCGTCAGCGCCATCAGCGATCCGAGGATGAGGTGGACCCAGCCCCAGGTCGTGATGTTCGCGACGATCGCCCCATGACCGCCGACGATGACGATGTCGTTGTTGAGGAGCGCCGCGAGGCCCCAGAGGGCGTCCAGCGATCCGACGATGAACAGGACGATGCCCGCGAACACGGTCCAGCCCGTGGGCTGCCGCTCCTCGATCGATCTTCCTTCCATGCCTACCTCCTCCTCCTCTGCCCCAGTTGAACCGGGCTAGCTGACGATCTTCGCCTTCGCCCGCTCGAATTCCTCGTCTGAGAGCTTCTTCTCATCGTGGAGCTTGGCGAGCTTGGTGAGCTCGTCAGCGGAAGTGCCTGAGCCGGCCGTCTGGCGGATATAGGCATCCACCTGCTTCTGCTGTTCCTGCTGCGCGGCCAGCGAGCGCTCGCGCATGCCGTCGCCGCGGGCGATCAGATAGATCAGGGCGGCCAGGAACGGCACGAAGATCAGGAAGATCACCCAGGCGGCCTTGCCCCATCCGGACATCTGGTGGTCGCGGAAGAGATCGCTGATGATCACGAACAGGATCATCAGCCAGGCCGCGAACAGAAAGACTTCGAGCACGGTCAGCAGCACCTGACCGAAAGTGACGTCTGCGAGAACCATTCTGCTTTTCTCCTCCGCTCGGGAGTCAGCGGCTGGGGCGTCAGTGCCCGTGCCGATTTCGGGCCGGACTCTACTGAGGGACCCCGACGGGCCCCCGCGTGGTCATTGCGGTGCGCGGGGATCGGGGGTGTCGGTCTTCTAGGCTGGCGAGATGGCTGAGCTGCGAGGGGCCGTGATCGGATATGGCCTCGCGGGGTCGGTCTTCCACGCTCCCCTGATCGCCGCGACACCGGGGCTGAGGGTGAGCACCGTGGTCACTGGCAACCCCGAGCGCCAGGCCGCTGCTGCGCGGACGTATCCCGACGCCTCCGTCGTCTCGAACCCGCACGAAGTCTTCGCGGACGCCGCGAACCACGACTTCGTGGTCGTGGCGGTCCCCAACGACGTCCACGTCAGCCTGGCACGCGAGGCGCTCGATGCGGGGTTGCCCGTGGTCGTCGACAAGCCCCTCGCACCGACCGCGGACGAGGCACGATCTCTGGTGGAGCACGCTACGGAGCTCGGTGTGCTCATCACGGCGTACCTGAACAGGCGCTGGGACTCCGACCAGCTGACTCTCCAACGGCTCCTCGAGGAAAAGAGGCTGGGCGAGGTCCTGCGCTACGAGTCGCGGTTCGAGCGGTGGCGGCCCACCCTCTCCGAGGGGAGGCCGTGGCGTGAGCGCTCCTCGCCGAGCGCCGGGGGCGGCATCCTGCTCGACCTCGGCCCCCACCTGGTCGACCAGGCGAGGCTCCTCTTCGGCGAGCCCGACCGGGTCTACGCGGAGATCGCCGATCGCCGCGGCGGTGGCGCCGACGACGACGCATTCGTGGCGCTCGATCACGGTTCGGGCGTGTGGAGCCACCTCTGGATGTCGCTGCTGGCGGCGTCACCGGGTCCCCGCCTTCGAGTACTCGGTGACCGCGCGGCCTATCTCGTCGCCGAGGTGGACGGACAGGAGGCGGCGCTCGTCGCGGGCGCCCGGCCCGGCGATGACGGCGTGTGGGGCTCCGAGCCGCCGGAGAAGTGGGGCCACCTGGTCGACGAGCAGGGGAGCGAGCCGGTCCCGAGCGAGAGGGGTGACTGGCCGCGCTTTTATTCCCTGCTCGAACGGGCTCTGCGCGAGGGCTCGCCCCCGCCGGTCGACCCGTGGGATGCGGTCGCCGGGCTGGAGATCCTCGATGCGGCGCGCCGCAGCGCGGCGAGCGGCACGGTGGTCTCGCTCACCGGGAGGTCATGAGTTCGATCCAACGCCCCTGTCGATCTGAACGGCTCCCGTTCGTCGTCAGGGTGAAACGACGGAAAGCGAAAGCGCGGTCGGCGCTGGAAGGGAAGAACGATGCAGACCGAAAACAGAAGTCAGAAGATCGCCGTCACGGGTGCCACCGGCCGGGTCGGCTCGCCCCTCGTTGAGATCCTCGAACAGCGGGGACACGACGTGGTCCCGATCGCGCGCTCCAAGGGCATCGACGTGATCAGCGGCGAGGGTCTCGACCAGGCGCTCGCCGGGGTCGACACCATCATCGATACCGCGACCTGGCCGACGCCGGACCACGAGGAGGCGACGGAGTTCTTCACCACTTCGGCACGGAACCTCCAGCGCGCCGGCGCTGAGGTGGGTACCAGGGGGATCGTCGTCGTCTCGATCATCGGCATCGACAAGTTCCAGGGGGGCTACAACGCGGCCAAGCTCGCCCAGGAGCAGGCACTGCTCGAGGGCCCGCTGCCGGTCCGGATCGTTCGCGCGGCCCAGTTCCACGAGTTCTTCGATCAGTTCGTCGGGTGGATGACCCACGATGGCGTCGCATACCTGCCCGAGATGCGAACGCAGCCCGTGGCCGCCCACGTCGTCGCCGAAACGCTCGCCGACGCGGCCGAGGCGCCGGAGATCGAGAACGGCCGGATCACCGAGGTCGCCGGCCCGCAGGCGGAGCGTCTCGCCGATGTGGCCGCCGCGCTCTTCGCCAGCCGAGGTGACTCGCTCGAGATCCGCGAGGGCCGCCAGCCCGGCGACCCGGATGCCAGGGCCTATGCGGAGGGCGCCGTGCTGCCCAACGCGGGCGCGAAGCTCGACGGCCCGAGCTTCGAAGAGTGGCTCACGGCTAACGCCGCCGCCACGCCCGGGTAGAGCCGGGCCGGGCACCTCCGGGCCCTCTGAATCTTCCGCCTACTGAGCCGTGCCCACTAAACGGATGTCCCGTGGACTCCGCTACGGGATCAGACGGATGTCCCATGGACGCCGCCGCTCGTTTCTAAAGCCATCCCTCCTCTGAGCCGACGCCCTCTGCAGAGAACGCCCAGCACCAGGGCAGCCCAGGAAGGGCTTGCCCTCTGCAGGGCCATTCAGAGCTCATCAATCGAAAAAGGAGCACCACATGCATTCGCGAAAGAAGCGACTGATAGGGGCGGCGGTGACCCTCCTAGTCCTCGGCGTCGTCGGCCTCGTCTACGCAGCCTGGACCACCAACGGCTCCGGCACCGGCTTCGCCCAGGCCGGCACCGCTCAGGACCTGTCGACCGTCGAAGGAACGGCCGCGACCACGGGCGAGCTTTACCCGAACGGGGACGGAACCGTGACGCTGACGATCCACAACCCGAACCCGTACCCGGTCGTGGTCACCGATGTGACGGCCGGCTCGGGTGATGTCACCGCGAGTGGCGGCATCGGGACCTGTGACGTCACCGGGGTTTCGTTCAACGATCAGCACGGGCTCAACATCCATGTCCCGCCGAACAGCGATTCGGACACGATCGAGCTCAACAACGCGGCCCACATGTCGAACGAATCCGAGAACGGCTGTCAGGGAGCTCTGTTCACGATCCCGGTCGTGCTCGCGGGTGCCAGCGCCGACGGGGTCTCCCCCACCTAGGACGGCGGCCCGGCCAGGCAACCCACCCGATTCGATGGCTCTGAACGTGGCCGAGATGCGGTCCGGCGCCCCGCGGGGCGCCGGACCGCTCGCGGCGCGCACAGGAGTTCAGCGATGAGGCGATCGATCACAGCGCTGCTCACTGCGGCGGTCGTGATGGGCGCCGCAGCCGCAGGGTATGCCGCCTTGGGCGGAGCGGACCAGGGGGCCCGCCCCCGCGCCAACTTCCAATCGTCGCCGGTTCGGGTGAGCGGCAATACCAGCGACCTCTTCCCCGGGATGAGAACAGCTCTCCCGATCGAGGTTCGCAACCTCACCGACGGCCCGGTGCAGCTCCAGTGGGTCGAGGCGATCGTTCAGGAGCCCAAGGGCGCGTGCGATCAGACCTACCTGCACACCGAACGCATCTGGCCCCGCCAAAGAATCCCCGCACACGGGCAGATCAATTTGGTGATGCCGGTGACCCTGGCCATTGAAGCGCCGGACAGCTGCCAGGGCGTGAAGTTCCCACTTCGCTATCGCACCCGTGTCAACGTCCTTGGACGCGGGAGGTGAGCACGATGCGATTGCGAGCCACGCTCGTCGCGTCCGCGCTTGTCCTCCTGGCCGCGCTGCTTCCCGCATCGGCGCCTGCCAGCTGGAAGGGTGGGGCATCGGGCTCGGCATCGGCCAAGGCGGACAGCCTGCGCTCGGTCGCTCAACCGACGACGTCCGTCGTGAACCGAAACGTGACGGTCACATGGGCGGCCCCGGGCTCCGGCGCTCCGGCGACCGGATACCTCGTCCGGCGCTACGACGGGTCCGGGAACGCACAAACGATCGGCGCCGGCTGCTCGGGGACGATCGCCACAACGAGCTGCACCGAGACCGCGGTGCCGACGGGGACGTGGCGCTACCGAGTGACGACGGCGAACGCGAAGTGGCGCGGCCCCGAGAGCGCGGCGAGCGCGCCTGTCTCGCTGGCTGTGCCGCAGGCCGTCACGACCAGCGCGTGGGACCTGCGCGACGCCTCAGGCGGCGGCTCCGCGCTCAACGTCTCGGATCCGATCGCGTTCGCATCCGACGGTCGCACCGTCGCCACGTCCACACCGCCGACCTCGTTCAACGGCAACCGCTATCTCGAGATCGATGCCAACGGGCCCCTGCCGACAAGCGCCGCGCTGACCTCGGCGACCTTCAACATGCGATTCGCCGCCGGCTCCGGCTCGGGCACCGCATGCTTCTACTTCGACCTTCGGCGGGCCTCGACGAACGCCGTGCTCGCCACCCATGGGAGTGCAGCGAGCCCGGTCGGTTGCGTCACCGGGACGACTCAGACGAGTTTTTCGACTGCCCTCCCCGCCGTTTCCTCGACCGCGATCGCCAACGATCTACGGGTACGGGTCTACATCCGCGGATCGGGCACGGGAGCCCCGGTCGTCGACCAGGCCGCAGTGTCGGTTGTCACCAGCCAAGGAGCCTTCGCCCTGTATGACGAGGCCTTCACGGACCGGCTCAGCGGAGGTACCACAGACCGCACGTGGCCGTTGGTCGCGAGTGGCGGGCCCACGTACATCAGCGCCTCGAACTGGCCCACCGCCTTCTCGGCTAGCCGCTATCTGCAGCTGACATTCCCCGCCTATGTGCCCAGCGGCGCGACCGTGTCCGGAGGGTCGTTCGTGCACCGCTTCCGGCGCTCCGGAGGCGGCTCCGACTGCTGGTATCTCGACGTCCTCCAGGGCACGACGGTGATCGGCACCCACGGCAGCACCGCCTCGCCGATCTCCTGCACGTCGGGCGGCTCCTACAGGACCGACACCGTTTCGCTGCCGGAGATCAACAGCCCGGCGCGGGCGAATGGGCTCGTGCTGCGGGTCCACGTGCGCAGCACCACGGGCCACAGCAGCGAGCATGATCAGGCAGAGCTGACGATCAACTACGCGAACTAGCGGCGGCGTACGGGCGCTCGGGCTCGAACTACTGCGCGAGGACGTCGCGCAGGGCGGCAATGTCGCGGTGCGCGTAGCCGAGCTCTTCAGCCTGGGTCAACACCTGGTCGGCGGCTTGAGCCGAGGGCAGCGGTACGTGCAGCGCATCGGCCGTCTGCAGCGCGAGCCGGATGTCCTTGTGCATCAGCTCGACGTCGAACCAGGCCTCGCCGGAGCTGTCGAGGACCAGCGGCACGCGCGCCTTCAGCATCGGCGAGCCGATCGGGCTCTCGGTCATCACCTCGAGGGCGAGCTTGCGATCGACGCCGTCACGCTCGGCCATCAGCAGTCCCTCGGAGAGGGCGAGCATCTGGACGGCGAGGCTGATGTTGATCGCCAGTTTGAGGATCAGGCCGTGCCCGTTCTCGCCTATGTATGTCGGCGTGCCGAGCTCCTGGAGCACACTCTCGACCCGGTCATATGCCTGCTTGTCGCCCCCGGCCATGATCGTCAACTTCCCCGACTTCACCTGCGGGACGCTCCCGGAGACTGGCGTGTCGAGCATTCGCGCGCCCGTCGCCTCGGCCTGCTTGGCGACCTCGCGGCTCACGCTCGGGCTGACGGTGCTCATATCCGCCCAGACCTTGCCCGCTTCGAGGCCGGCGACGATCCCGTCCGGCCCTGACGCGACCTCCCGAAGCACGTCGTCGTTCGGAAGCGAGGTGATGATGACGTCGACGGACTCGGCCAGATCGCGCGGCGTATCGCACCACTGGAGACCGTTCTCCAGGAGCTCGTCGTGCCCGTCCTTGCTTCTCGCCTCGCCGTAGACCGAATAGCCGGCGTCGAGGTAGCGAGCGGCCATATTGCCGCCCATGTGGCCGAGCCCAACGACGCCGAGCTTTTCGCGGCCGGCGCTCATTCGGGCATCATCTCCGGGTGCGGACCGCCCATGGCGACCGAGCCGGCCATGACGCGGTCGATCTGCTCGAGATCGTCCTTGCCCAGGTCGAGTTCCGCGGCGGCGACGCTGTCCTCGATGTGGCCGGGATGCCGGGCTCCCACGATCGCCACCTGGACCGCCGGATTGGCGAGGGTCCAGGCGATCGCGAGCCGGCTCACCGAGACCCCGAACCGCTCCTGGGCGAACCGCTTGAGCTCGCTGACCACCTCGAGGTTTCGACGGAAGTCGTCGCCCTTGAAGAAGGGAGCCCCGCTGCGCCAATCCTCCGGCGCGAACGTGGTGTTCTCGTCCATCCCCCCCGTGAGCAGCCCATGGGCGAGCGGCCCGTAGATGAGCACGCCGACGTCGTGCTCCGAGCAGTACCCGAGAATCTCGTCCTCGATGCCGCGGCGGAAGAGGTCGTACGGCGGCTGCAGCGTCTCCACGGGCCTCGTCTCCGCGAATTCCGCCATCTGCTGAGCGTCGAAGTTCGAGACCCCGACGTGACGGATCTTGCCTTCGTCGACGAGCTCCTGGAGCGCTCCGGCGGTCTCGGCGAACGGCACCTTCGGATCGGGCCAGTGCACCTGGAAGAGATCGACGTAGTCGACCCCGAGCGCCGCCAGACTGTCGTCGAGTCCGCTGCGAAGCCAAGCCGGGCTCGAATCGCGCACCAGCCCGTTGTCGGTCATCCGCAGGCCGCCCTTGGTTGCGATCACGACCTCGTCGCGCTGGTGCTCGATGTCATCCCGTAGCGCGTTCCCGAGCACGCGCTCCGAGGCGCCGAAGCCGTAGCCGTGGGCCGTGTCGAAGAGGTTGACTCCCAGCTCGCGCGCCTGCCGGATCGCCGCGATTCCCTCGTCCTCGTCGAACTGCCCCCACTCTCCTCCGAGCTGCCAGGTGCCGAAGGCGATCGGAGAGACCTCGAGGTCGGTCATCCCGAGCCGGACCCGTGTCGCGGTGCCTGTCGTCATCGTGCTCCCTCCGTTCCTGATTCCCACATTTGATTTCACGCTAACTCGGCGGTGCCTGGTTTCGGGGGTGGCGCTCGAACCAGTCCGCGTAGCGATCGGCCAGCGGGGCGGCGGTGAGGCCATGGGCAAAGACCGAGAGCCCCACGGTGAGGTAGACCGCAAGCACGATCAGGTGCTCGTGAGGAAGCTGGGAGTCCTCGATGACGATCACCGCGAAGACGATCGAGGCCAGGCCGCGGGGGCCGAACCAGGCGAGAAACCCGAGCGTCGGCAGTCGAACGTGTGAGTCGAGCATCGCGATCGCTACGGGGACCATTCGCACGACTGTCAGACTGAGGACCGCGTAGAGGGCAAGCTTCCAATCCAGTTCGCCGAGCGCCGGCCCGAGCAGGATCGCCCCGAAGATGACGAAGGTGACCCCGCTGAGCACGCCCCCGACCTCCTCCGTGAGCCGGTTCATCTCGCCGGGGTCGCGATTGATCACCGCCCGGAAGACCATGCCGGCGACGAAGGCCGCGATGAAGCCCGATCCGTCGAGCGCGCTGGCGGTGCCGTAGGCGAGGGCGGCGCCGGCGGCCGGGATCACCGGGCGCCACGCGCCGTCGATCAGATTCCTCTCGGCCGGCGTAGACGACCACGGCTCCGACCACCAGCGCGGCGACCACCCCGCCGACGATCCCGTAGCCGACCTCCTCGAACAGAAGGGTGGCGCCGGTTCGCCCCCCGGAAATACCCGATTGAACGTCCGCGGCCGCCACGGCCGCGAAGAGCAGTGGCACGCAGATCCCGTCATTGAGCCCGCTCTCGACGTTCAGGCCCTGGCGGATCCGAGTCGGGACGCGCGGCTCGGTGACCACCGCCTGGCCGAGGGCGGCGTCGGTCGGCGCCAGGACCACCCCGACGATCACGGCCTCCCAGAAGGTCAACTCGCCGAAGATCACGGCGGCGGCGAGCGCTCCGAGTGCGATCGTCAGCGGCAGCCCGATCCCGAGCAGCCGCAGCGGAACCGAGGCCCCACGCCGCAAAGCCCTGAGGTCGATGCTCGAGGCATCGGAGAAGAGGACGAGCGCCAGCGTCGCCTCGGCCAGTGCCCGTTCGGTCGAGCTGGTGCTCGCGATGTTGATCTCGTCGAGGACCTTGGGGCCGACGAGGAGCCCGATCGAGACGAACACCATCGCGGGCGTGATCGGCGATCCCGACAGCCGCTTCGAGACCGCGGCAACGGCGATCAGCGCCAGCGCCACGGTCGTCAGTGACCAGTCCATTCAGATCCGTTCGACCTCGGTTGATCCCCCTGCCCGCAGCCTAATCGAGGGTGGGGCCTTGGGCTGACGTCCACTCGGCGCCGGTCTGCTCGCGGTAGGCATCGAGGGCACCCTCCAAAGTTCGGAAGAAGTGCGCCGGGTCCAGCGGACCGACCAGCTCGTAGCGCTCGAGCTTCGCCTTCACCGGATCCTTGAGCTCGGCGAAGACCAACGAGGTGCCCTCGGCGTTGAGCTCCTCATCGAGTTCGGCGAGCATGTCCGCCGCCGTGGTGTCGACGTCGGTGATCGGCTCTGCCGCGACGACGATCCAGCGCGGCCGCGGCTCGGCACCTGCCAGGCGTCGAACCTCCTCACGGAAGGTGCGTGCGTTGGCGAAGAACAGCGGCGCGTCGAAGCGGAGGATCACCAGGCCGGGCAGTTGCTCGGCGTCGGGATAGAGACGCCGGTCGTGGTGCCCCGACATGCCGGAGACGCGACCGAGGGTGGTTCGGTAGGGCAACCAGGCGCGCCGAAAGACGTTGAGGATCGAAAGAGCGACGGCGACGGCGATGCCGGGGAGCACGCCGAGCAGCGCGACGCCGAGGAAGGCGGTCATCGACAGCAGGAACTCGATGCGGCGCTGCTGCCACAACCGGCGAACACCGGAGATGTCCGCCAGTGACAGGGACGCCGCGATCACCACCGCACCAAGCGTCGGCTGCGGGAGGCTGCGCAGGAGCCCGGGCACGAGGACGAGCATCAGGATGATGGCCGCCGCGCCGACGAGCCCGGTGACTTGCGTCTTCGCACCGGCCTGCTCGGCGACGGCGGTGCGTGAGCCGCTGGTGCTCACAGGGAAGCCCTGGAAGAACCCTGCGCCGATGTTCGCGGCGCCGATTCCGATCATCTCCCGGTTCCCGTCGACCTCCTGACCCGTGCGGGAGGCAAAGGACGAGGCGGTCGAGATCGTGTCGGTCAGAGAGACGAGCGCGATGCCGAGCGCTCCTGCCACCAGGAGCGGCAGATCGGAGACCGGGTTCGGCCAGGTGAGGGAGGGAAGGCCCGCCGGAAGGGTCCCCACGAGCGACACGCCATGGTCGCCGAGGTTGAACGCCCCTGCGGCGGCGATCGCGACCACCACTGCGAGCAGGACGCCCGGTATCCGAGGCCGCCAACGCTGGATGACGAGGATCAGCGCGAGACTGACCAATCCGATCGCTGCAGCGGCCGCAACCGCCTCGCCCGACGTGACCCCGTCCACGAACGCGCGTGTCTCGTCGATCAGCCCATTCTCGTCGGTCGAGAACCCAAGGAGCTTCGGCAGCTGCCCGATGAGGATCGTCAGGGCAAGCCCGTTCATGTATCCGATCTGCGTCGGCCTCGAAAGCAGGTCGGCGATGAACCCCAGCTTCCCGATCCCCGCAACGATCGTGATGACGCCCACCAGCAGGGCCAACATCGACGCCAACGCGACCGCGCGCTCGGGATCGCCGCCGGATCCGATGATCGGCAGGATCGTCGCCGCGATCATCGGACCCAGTGAGGAATCCGGCCCCAGCACGAGGACTCGCGAAGGCCCAAACGCCGCGTAGCCGATCAGGCAGAGGACCGACGTGTACAGCCCGGTGATCGCCGGCAGGCCGGCGAGCTGGGCGTACGCCATCCCCTGGGGCACCAGCAGCGTGGTCAGCACGAGGCCGGCGACGACGTCGCGCCGCAACCACGACGCGCGATAGGACGCGAGCATTCGGGCACCGGGCAGTGATCTGACCAGCTTCATTGACGGTCCACCAAGGTCAATCCTGGCCAAACCCTCGGCTGTCTCGGCTAGATCAGCTCCGATCGACGATGCTTACGGTGGTGACTGAGACCGGCACGGCCAACCTCGAGAAGGTCGACCACATCGTCGTCCTGATGCTCGAGAACCGCTCCTTCGACCACATGCTCGGGTATCTCTCGCTCGAGGGTGGTCGCGGCGATGTCGATGGTCTGCGGGCGGAGTTCGCCAACGAGCATGACGGGCGCTCCTATCCGGTCCACCATCTCGACAGCACGGTGATCGAGGACGATCCCGATCACTCCGCCAGCGCCGTCGACCTCCAGCTCGGGGGCGGCAAGATGGACGGCTTCGTACAGAGCTACGCCGAGACGCTCGCCGCGAACGACCTCCCGGATGCGGATCCCGGTCGCGTGATCGGTTACTACAACGCCGCCGATGTCCCGGTCTACGACCACCTGGCGAGCGAGTTCGCGATCTGCGATCGCTGGTTCAGCTCTGTTCCCGGGGCGACCTGGCCCAACCGTCTATACGCGATTTGCGGTCGCGCCGCCGGCAGTCGCGATGACCGGCCGCTCCACCTCCCGCCCATGTACAACCAACCCTCGTTCGTGCGACACCTCGACGCCAACGACATCTCGTGGCGCTGGTACTCGTTCGAGGCGGGGACCCTGCGCTTCGCCGATGGGCACTACAAGCTGGGCCACCACCACAGCTTCGCGTTCTTCAGCAAGACCAACTTGAACTGGAGGACCAGCCTCGAGCTCAGGATCGACGCAAAAGCGCCCAGCTTCCTCGAAGACGCCGCCAATGGGGCACTGCCGTCAGTCTCATGGATCGACCCGAACTTCAGCAACTTCAACCCGATCGGCTTTCAGCCCAACGACGACCACCCGCCCGCGGACATCAAGGACGGCCAGGAGCTTGTGCTCGCCGTCTACCACGCGCTCGCAGCAAGCCCCCAATGGGAAAAGACGCTCCTCATCATCTTCTACGACGAGCACGGCGGCTTCTTCGATCACGTCGCGCCGCCTGCGGCGCCCGACGACGACCCCGACACGTTCGGACGCTACGGCGTGCGGATACCGGCGCTGGTCGTCTCCCCGTGGGTGGAGCCAGGGTCTGTATCCAAGACGCTCTTCGATCACACGACGATCATGAAGACGATTCTCCTGCGCTTCTGCCCAGAAGCCCTCGACGAGCCAAAGCGGCATCAAGGGCGGTTTGCGCGGCTCAGAAGCGCGGGGCACCCCCGCCACATGGGAACGCGCGTGTCGCAGGCCAATGATCTCGGAGAACTTCTCACACGTACGACGCCACGACGCGCGGCGGACCGGTGGGCGCTGATAGAGGACGCCGCGGCGCGCGCGGCCGTGAGAACGGAAGGCGCGGCAATCGAAGGGGAGGATCCGCTCGATCGCCGGCCGGCGACGGAACTCCAGATCCGCCTCGCCGCCGCGACTCGCGAGCTGAGAAAACGAGGGCACCCGGCAGACCGGCCGTAAGTGCCCCTTCAGCGCCCGGGGACCTCCAGCTTTCGGGTGATCGCCTTCACATTCCCCTGGCCGTCCTCCACGGTCAGCTTCACAACGACCCGCTTCCCGGCGAGGCCGTGGCCGACCGGGAAGGCAAGGGTTCGCTTCCCCGGCGCATAGCCCTTGGTGCGACGCTTGGCCCGGACCTTCTTGCCTCGCCGCAGCACGCCGCTCACGGCGACGTACTCGCGCGCCTTGACCCGCGCCTTCAGGAGAGCCTTGGAGCCACTGAGGTCGAAATGGGTGGAGGCGAGTGACGCTGCGACGGTGGAGTCGACCTGCTCGCCGGGACGGAGCTCATAGAACCCCTGAGGCGGGTTGGCATTGACGACCCGACCGGGCTCGCAGGTGGCGCGGAACGGGGCGAAACGGGTCGACGGATGGTGGGCCGTGAACCGATAGACCCCGGCGGGGACCACGGGCCAGACGACGCCGCCGTCTATGGAGGACTCGGTCCGCGAGGCATCCGGAACCACCGACTCGTTGAAGTAGGTCGGGTTGGGCAAAGCAGGACTCGCGCTGGCCGTCGCGCCCGCGACCCCGTGGGCTCCGTAGGCGACGAAGTCGTTGAAGCTCGCATCGCGCACGTTCACGGTGCTGAAGGTGGAGACCACCGCGCAGTCGACGAGTTCGTTGTTGGCGTCGCGCGGAACCGACAGGATCGCCGCAAGCCCGTTGTAGGCCGCGTCACTCGGCATCTGGAAGTTGACTCGCCCGAGATCCTTGCCCTGGCTGACGTAGGTCTGGAGGTAGATCCGGTGGTGGCCGACCGCGTCGGCATAGGGCGTGAACCTGGTGCCGTCGGAAACGAGGAGGTCGTAGCTGCCGTCGGGCCCCGTCTGCGCGCTCAGGCCCGGGAGCTCCGCGACCCTGACCGTGGCGCCCGCGATCGGGGTCTGATCGTCGAATGTGTAGACCGTCCCGCGCACGTGGATCGGCGGTAGGGCCTTCTTCTTCGCCAGCGCGCCATCCACAGCCGTGAGGCAGAGCAACGCGAACAGCAGCGTCGCGATAACGGCGACAGTTTTGACCGGTTGAGTCTCCCTCAAGGCGGTCAATCGTCGTGAACCAGGACGACGGGACATGAGGCGTGCTTCACAACTGCGTTGGAGGTACTGCCCTCGAGCCTTGCCCGGAGCCCGCTCACTCCCCTCGAGCCCACCACGATGGCGGCTACATCCCGCTGGCGGGCCAGCTCGACGATGGCGTCGGCCACGTTGCCCTCGTCAGCCACGGCGACCGGCTCGGACTGCAGTCCGAGGGACTTCGCCAGCGCAGCCCCTTCCTCCGCCACGCGATCGGCGTGAGCCTTGGACGCGTCGTCAACCTCGAGCGCGGCAGCAGGATCCACCGGTTCCGGCCCCAGTGCCGTGGGATCCGCAGTCATCACACTGGTCTCGTATAGGAGACCGGGCTCCCACACCGTCACCACCAGTGCCTGTCGGGACCCGAAGAGCTCGGCGGCTTCACGGACAGCCCGACGGGCCGTGTCCGAGCCGTCGTAACCGATGAGGATCGGCGCTGCAGAGTTCATAGGTGGGAACGTACCTCAGTCGTGAGGGCCGGCTGCCGCGCCGGCGTCCCATGCCATCCCCTCATCTGCCCAGCCCGAGCTTGAGTCCAGCTGGCGTGCGGCTCTGACCGCTGCCCGTCCCAGCGCGTTGGCGTAGGTGGGGAACGAGAAGGGAACCAGCCCGAGCTGCTCGACCTTCATGCCGGACGCGACCGCGAGTGCTGCCAGCTGAGCGAGTTCGACTGCTCGCTCACCCACGATGTGACAGCCGAGGATCGTGTGGTTCCCCCGATCGACGACGAGCTTGCAGAACCCCGTTGGGCGACCGTCGATGATCGGGCGCGGCATGGAGCCGAACCGTTCGGTCCCCACGACGACGTCATGGGTCTCGCGAGCGGTCGCCTCGCTGAGTCCGACAGACGCGTATTCGGGGTCGGTGAAACTGCCCAGAGGGCTGACCTCCGCGGGAAGGGCCTCGGTGCCTCCGACGGTGGCGTTGGTCGCTGCGAGGTAGGCCTCGCGCGCGGCCTCGTGCACCACCATGAGGTGGCCGGTGACGTCTCCCGCGGCGTAGATGCCCGGGGTGGTCGTACGGAGCTGGGAGTCCACCTTGATGTAGCCGCGGGGATCGGTCTCCACCCCCGCGACGGCGAGGTCGAGCCCGTCGGTGTTCGCGACCCAGCCGACCGCGATCACGGCCAGCGTCGAGTCGATTTGTGCCTCTGCATCGCTCCCGGAATAGACGAGTCGCACTCCGGCGGGAGACGGTTCGAAGCGCTCGATCGTTCCGGCGTGCTCGAGGACGCGCACGCCGGAGGCCTGCAGTGCCGTGCTCATCGCTGCGGCCACCTCCTCGTCCTCGCTCATGAGGATGCGGGGGGCCGCTTCGAACAGGGTGACCCGCGTTCCGAAGGCATTGAAGATCGAGGCGACCTGGACCCCGGTCGCACCGGCGCCGACCACCAGGAGCGAGTCGGGCGCCGATTCGAGGCGCCAGGCGTCGCTGTGGGTGGAGGTCAGGTCGAAGCCGGGCAGGGGGAGCTGCCGCGAAACGCCGCCGGTGCAGACGATGACGTTCGCGGCTCGCAGTCGGGGTCCGTTTTCACTCTCGATTGCGTGCGGCGCGACGAAACGGGCCGTTCCGGCGTGTTCGTAGAGGGTCACGCCAGCCTGCTGGAGCTCGTCACGTAATAGCGCGTGCGCGCGCACGGCGGCGGTGACCTCGCGCACGCGCGCGAGCAGACGCCGATAGTCGAGCGTGGGCTCGCCGGCGCTGATCCCGTACTGCCCGAGTTGCCTTGCCTCCCGCATCAGGCGCGCCGCGTGGGCCAAGGTCCGCACCGGCACCGGCCCGTCATCAGCGGCCATTCCGCCGAGTTCGTCGCGTGTGACGAGGGCCGTTCGAGCTCCGAGTCGCGCCGCGCGCAGCCCAGCGACAACCCCCGCGGGCCCGGCGCCGATCACGATCACATCGATGTCGTCAGCGGGCACGCTCGTAGCGTCGCATCTCCTGGGCCCGCCGCGGGTCTGAACGCCCGGAGGCTCCAAAAGCGGAAACCTGAGAGGTCTCCGCTCCGCATCCCTCAAGGAGGTAACCGTGAACGAGCACACCCCATACATCGACTACGACAACCTGCCCGCGCCGAGCGAGGGCTTCCTCGTCACCCAGTTCATCACCGTGCGCAGCGTTGCTCGGTCCCGTGCCTTCTACTCCGAGGTTCTCGGCGGCCAGGTCGTGCTGGAGGAGAACCCGTGCATGGTCAAGCTCTCCAACTCGTGGGTGATCATGAACCCGGGCGGGGGCCCCACCCCCGACAAGCCGGACATCTCGGTCGTCGACTACGAGTTCGACAACACCCTCTCCGCCTTCATGAACCTGCGCGTGGCCGACGTCCAGGCGTGCTACGAGGAATGGAAAGCCAGAGGGGCCGAGTTCGTGACGCCGCCGATCGATCGCGGTGCTGAGATTCGCTGCTACATGCGGGACCCCGACGGCTACCTGATCGAGGTCGGCCAGTCCACGGGGCTACTCAAGGGCAAACTCGCCAAGAAGCGGGCCGAGGACCTCCCAGGCTAGAAACGAACCCCGCGCCCTGGCATCGTCCTTCATCCATGGTGCCGAAGCCGCCTCTCACGCCGTTCGCCGACGAGCTGCCCCTTCCGCGGCGACTCATCGCGAGCGAGCATGGCGGCCGGCTCACCGTGCCGATTCGTACCGGGACGCATCGCTTCCATCGCGACCTGCCGGAGTCGCGCGTCTGGGGATTCGCGGCCACATTCCCCGGACCGACGATCGAGGTCGAGCGCGGCGAGGCCGTCACGGTCGAGTGGCTCAACGAGCTCTCGGGGCCGCTGCCGGTGACGGACACGCTCGCGCCCGAGAGCACCGACGCCGACGGCGTGCCTGTGCAGTGCCTCCCCGGTCTGAGCGGCGGCGTGCCCGACGAGAGCGCGGCGGCACTGACCGGCCAGAGCGTCGTGCACCTGCATGGCGGGCTCACTCCTGCTTCCTATGACGGCTGGGCCGAGAACCTGTTCGCTCCGGGCCAGCTCAGCCGCCTTCCACTACCCGAACGACCAGCGCGCTGCCCTCCTCTGGTACCACGACCACGTCATGGGCGTCACCAAGCTCGACGTCTATGCCGGGCTGGCAGGCCTTTGGATCGTTCGAGACGAGCGCGAGCGCGAACTTGGCCTCCCCGAGGGTCCGCCGTTCGAGGTCCCGCTGTTGATCCAGGACAGAAACTTCGACCTTGACCAGGACGGGCGCCTGTCCGGGCGCCTCGTTCACAAAACGGACCCTGACGTGATGGAAGCCTTCCCGCCCTTCACGGCGGTCAACGGCAAGGTCTGGCCGGTGCTCGAGGTCCGGCCCGAGACTTACCGCTTCCGCGTGATCAACGGCTCGAACGCACGGACCTATCGCCTCGTGCTCATCGGCGCCGGAGAGCCGCAGCACGGCCGGATCACGCAGATCGGGACCGACCATGGCCTGCTTCGGGTCCCGACCTCGCTGCCGGCGGACGGCCTCACCCTCGCATCGGCCGAGCGCGCCGACCTGATCGTCGACTTCTCAGATCTCGAGCCGGGGACAGAGCTCACCGTGCTCAACACGGCCTCCGCTCCCTTCGACGGCGCCTCCTATCCGGCAGCCGAGGCCGAGCACGCTTCCGATCTCGACGGATTGCTGCCCTACCCCCAGGTGATGCGGTTCCGGGTGGGCGGCGGCGAGCCGAGGCGGTGGTCCATCCCGCGCGCGCTCGCCGACGACTACGAGCCGCCGTCAGAGGGCGTGCTAGCCGGCGCACCGCGGCGGGCGATCCTCCTGATCGAACGCGAGCTCGAGGAGGGACCGAACATGCTGACGATGCGTGAGCTCGGCCCCTCGGAGGAGGATGCCGTGGGGCCCCTGGTCACGATCAGTGACGGTGAGGTGACCACCCGCCATCGGGTCGTCGCGGCGCATTTCGAGGACACGACGAACTTTTTCCCGATGCTCGGTCAGTACGAGGTCTGGCAGCTGATCAACCTGACCGGAGACACCCATCCGATCCATCTTCATCTCGACCCGTTCCAGATCCTCGCTCGCCATGCGATCAGCTACGAGATCCCAGAGGGAGGCATCGAGGATCGCGACCTCACCGCCGCGATCAAGCTCGAACGGGACCCAGCCGACGATCTGGATCACGCCATCGACGACAACGAGCGCGGGCTCAAGGACACGATTCGCGTCAACCCCAATGAGCTCGTTGAGATCGCCGTTCGCTTCAACACCTACAGCGGGCGTTACATGTACCACTGCCACATCCTCGAGCACGAGGACCGCGACATGATGCGGCCCTTCGTCACGATGCCGCCCGAGCTCATGCCCTTCATGGCCTGACGCGCGGTCAGTCCCGACCCTTGTGGCCGTGATCGGTCACGTCGATGAACACCTCCCCCACCTCGGGGAGCTCGGCGCGGAGGCGCGTATCGACCTCGTCCATCTCGCGGGCCAGCTGCTCGACGCTCAGGTCCTCGGAGGGATGCACCTTGGCGGCCAGGATCACCTCCTGAGGAGCGACATGGACGGCGTAGAGCTGCCGGATCTCGTCCACCGCCGGAGACGTGGCGAGAGTGCGGCGGGCGAGCTCGAGTCGCTCAGGCAACATCGACCTGCCGATCAAGAGGTCGGCCAGCGGCCTCGCCAAGCCGATCGCCGTCACTCCCAGGAGGACTCCGATCAGGATCGAGGCGATCGCGTCGCTGGCCGCCGGGCCGCCCAGTTGATGAACGAGCAGCCCGGCGGCGGCGAGCGCCAGCCCGAGCAGAGCCGCGGTGTCCTCGAAGGCGAGGGCGCGCAGCGTGGGATCGCTCGTTACCCGCAGGTAGCGGACCGTCCGCACGCCCCAGTCGGCGGCCTCGCGGCGCGCCTGCCTCATGGTCTGGGCCAACGCGCTGCCGTCCGCGAGCGCCGCGATGCCGAGGACGATCCAGGCGACGCCGTAGTCGCCGACTGCGTTGCCGTGGACGAGGTCGTTGATTCCCAGCCCGACCGACAAGCAGCCGCCGATCAGAAACGAGGAGATCGCCGCCAGGAAGGCCCAGAGGAACCGCACGCCTCCGTAGCCGAACGGGTGCTCGGCGTCCGGGGGGCGTCGCGCGCGCCGGAAGGAGATGCCGAGGAGGATCTCGTTGGTGGAATCCGCCGCGGAGTGAGCTGACTCGGCGAGAAGGGCGGCCGACCCGGTGATCAACCCGGCGGCGAGCTTGGCCGCCGCGACCAGGACGTTCGCGGCGAAAGCCACGATGAGGCTGACGCGGCTCCCCCGGCGACGACTTGCCCGGATGCTCGCCATGGAATGTCGAAAGCCACGGCGCGGAAGAACTTCAGGAGCTTTCCCAGCTTCCATTTCAGACCCGCTTCCCGGGCAGCGCCGTTTCGGGGACGAAACGAGAATAGAGAGCCCTCGATCTAGGGCAGCCGGCGCAAGGCGCTCTTCACCCGGCGGAAGGCCGCCTTCGTGCGAGAGATCCTTGCGAAGGATGCCGCTGCGCAGATCCCAGGCCGGGTTCTGGTCCTGGGGGTCAGCGTAGTCGCGCATCGAGAAAGCGGTCAGGCCCTTGATGTAGCGGTAGCGGGCGGCCACCCGATAGCTGTTGGCCAGGTAGGTAGCGGCCCGCGAGTCGCTCAGGCAATGCGGCTGGGCCGGGCAAGTGGCGAAGCCGAACTCGGTCAGCCAGACGCCGCCGTGGTCGTTGTTGCGGAGCATGACCCGGTGCGTGTTCTCGATCGCGCGGCGGAAGGGCGAGCGGCGGGCGCTCGGGTTGACCCAGACCCCGGCGGACGCCATCGAGTAGGGGTGCAGGGAGATGCCGTCCTGGCCGCGCATCCCGGCGTCATAGAGCTGCTGCAGGTAGCTCGAGCCATCCATGAACAGGCCGGCGGCAAGGACCTTGGTCCCGACGCCGGCCTCGTTGGCGCCGGCGACGGCGGCGTTCACGGTCCCCGCGAACTCGGCGGGGCTGCCGACCCAGAAGGTGCTGCGCAGGTTCGGCTCGTTCCAGACCTCGAAGGCGTAGAGGCTCGGGTATCGCTCCAGCAGGTACTTGGTGGCCGCCTGGAAGAGGTCGGGCCGCGGCGGCGAGAACATGACCTCGCGGCTCAGCGGGCACGATGGGCCGGAGGCGGGGGCCCAGCAGGGGGTGCCGACCAGATTGAGGATCACCTTGATGCGATACGCCGCCGCCCAGGCCATCACGTGGTCGACACGGTCCTGATAGCTCTTATCGACACCTGTGAAGGGGTTCGGCACGAGCTGCGACCAGTCAAGGTGGAAGCGAATCAGGTTGCCGCCCATCGCGGCCACCGCGGCGATCTCGTCCCGCTGCTGCTCGGGTGTGATCGTGAAGAGGGAGTCCTGGGTTGACCAGTTCGGGGTGACCATCGCCCCGCGAAGTTGGCGAGAGCCACCTTGTTTGGGCGGGTGCGGGTGGCGCTTCTTGGCCGAGGCAGGGGATGCCGTAACCGGCAAGACGACGCAGAGCACCATCGCGGCAGCAATTGCACGCCGTATCCACGCCAACCCTGTTCTCTCCCTTCAGCATTCGCTCGCTGTGACGGGATGAGGGTCGACGCGATCTGGCCGCAGAACATCGGCCAGATGGCGTATTTCCCCTGCTCAGTGGAGGATTTCGGCGTGCTTGCGGGGGTGATCCCCCCGCGGGAGGTCAGGAGGCCGTCTTGCGCCGCCCGGCGGCTTGCGCGCTGAGCTCCGCACGGCTGTGGACGTCGAGCTTGGGGAAGATGTGGCCGAGGTGGGTCTTCACGGTCGCCCGGGAGATGAACATCCGCTCGGCGACTTCCGGGTTGGTGAGGCCCTCGGCGACGAGCTCGACGACCCTGGACTCAGTGGGGGTGAGCGATGCCCAGCCCCCAGGCGGGCGCCTGCGCGGGCCGCGTGCCCGGCGCGCCCACTCGAGCGCGTCCTCGATGGTCAGCTCGGCGCCCTGCCCGCGCGCTGCCTCGTATCTCTCTTCCCCAAGCTCCTCACGAAGCTTCGCCTCGATGGTCGCCCAGTGCTGCGCCTCCGGCGGCACCCGCACCGACTGCCGCATCTCGGCGCGGGCGCGACCTCGGCGAGCGCGGCGAACAGCCGCACGTAGGTCGCGTGGCATAGCCCACCGCTAGACGATGACCTCGCACACCTGAAAACCAAGCCCAGAGACGGTGCTCGTGGCCGCTCGCGTCGGCGGCGTCCGCCATATCGAGCTTGCGGAAATACTGCTTGTAGGGCCTGAACTGGACGAGGATTGAAGCAGCCGACCTGAGAAGAGCCTCCTCATGCCGGCGGTGATTGAGCCACGTGCCAACCGTCGCGAAATCCTCAGTCGGGGGCGGGACCGTCGCGATCTGATTGGTCAGGTTGGCCTGGATCCCGGCGATCCGCCTCAGGGAGCGGGCGATCCGCTTGGTCTGAGCGACAAATTGCTTCAGCGTCCCGTTCTTTGCCACGGGCCCCAGGAGCTTCTCGTTCTTGAACCACGCGTGAAACGCATCGTCGTTCGGGCCCACAAACGACTGGCAGATCGGATCAACCTGCGCGACGTACTCGGCGCGGGTCGAGGCGGCATTAACCGGGGCGGCCCACACCGCGATCAGCCCCACTGACAGGACGAATGGAACGAGAGCTCTCCGCATGATCCTTCTCCCTATCTCTCAGGTTCCCCTACCCGGAGCGACCGTACCGGCCCGATTTACACCCCATGCAAGGCGGCGTAAGCTGGAGCCATGGCCGGTCGCCTGCTCGACTACGCCGGTCCGGTATTGCGTGCCGCCCGCGAGTGCGCCGGGGCGACGCAGCGAGAAGTGGCTGAGCGCGCGGGAGCGAGCACGGCGACCGTTTCCCGCCTTGAGAACGGCATCGCGCTTCCGTCCGATCCGCTCATCGACGCAATCGTCGACGCCTATTGCGTGGTCACCGGCGTGCCCCGGCTGGAGTTGCTCGAACGTGCTGCTGCCGATTGGCAGCAGGCTGACTACGGCGAGGTGAAGGGCCTCTAGGTCTCGCAGGGGGCGGTGCCCGCAGGCTAGGCGAGCGTAACCTCGGCGCCCAAGGGGTCCGGGCACCCCTCATTATCGCCCACCACTCGAGCCTAGCCCGGTGCGGCAGGGGTAGCTAGGTCCTGTCGGTCTACTGCGCAGGGTGCAGCCTGAAGTGTCATCCGGCGGCCGACGACAAGCGGCCCTGGCGGCAGGGAACCTCCCTGATTGCCAAACCCTGACCGGAGGTACCACCCATGAATCGCAGCAGACCGATCACCTTCCTCGCCACCGCGGCGGCGATCTTTCTCATCGCGGTAGGTGTCGCCGCCTGCGGGGGCAGCAGCGACAGCAGCTCGAACTCGCCAGCCCCCGCGAAGCAGTCGCAGGCGGCCGCGGCCAGTCCCGCCCCAACACCCGCACCGAAGCCAGTCAAGCAGGCGGCTCCGGCGCCGGCCCCACAGGCTTCATCTTCCTCGAACGGGATCCCTCAGGGTGACGTGGGCGACAACGATTCCGACAACCACGGCGGCCCAGATGACGGCGACGGAGGCATCTAGGGGCGAGCAGTCGACGAAGAGCCGCAGCTCGGCCGACCTGGAACGTCGCCCGAATCAGCGGCGGCGCGACGCTCTCGTATCCGCCTGGGTGGAGACCGCTCAAGACCGATCCCGGCACGGCGACGGCGGCTCTCCTCCGGGGCGGGGACGAGATCGTCGGCTACCTGAACGCGACCCCCCGGCAGGGGCAGGAGACGCTCGAGAACTGGGCCAGCTTCCGGCCGGACCACAATCGCGACGAGGGGATTTCGTGCCCTCGAGCGCCTGGAGCAATCGCCATGACGCGCCCGCGGAAGGAGGGCTGACAGATGCTCGTCCCGCTGATCGCTTTCAATGACGATTCAGAGCAGTATCGACCGGCGGAGCTGGATCCCGCTCCACGCGATCGCGGTCGACCCCGCCACGGGCGGGGAGGCCGTGCTCTCGGAGGGCCCCGCGGTCGAGGCGATCATCGGGGCGTGCTCGATCCCGGATCCGCTTCGCGGGAGCTGAGGTCAAACCCCGGACTCGACCGCGACGTCGCCTGCTGAGACGGCGTCAGCCAATCGCTGGTGGTCCAGCTCGTTCTGATCGGCGTATGCCGCGGAGAACCGGGCGATCGCCTTATCGAAGTTCGAGCCTTTGCCCAGGTAGGCGGCGATCGCCAGCCGATCGCCGGAGCGGGCGTGCGCGCGGGCCAGGGACCACCCGCAGGCCCGCGTGTATGCGTGTAGGCCCGCTTCGGTCATCGCCGACAGGTCGATCGACGCCTTCCAGTCCCATAGCTGGCGTACATAGAAGTCGTGCTCGTTGCCGTCGAGGCCCTCGCTTCGCTGCCAGCCCAGGAAAATGTCGATCGCCGCATGTGAGATCCGCTGGCCCCGGACGACTCGCTCGCCGTGGTTTTCGAATTCGCTCGCGCCCAGGTAGGGCTCGAGCACCGACGCCCGCGCCTCCTTCGCCTGCAAGACGAGCGGGTCCTTCCCGTCGCGGCCGACAAAGAGGAATACCCAGGCGCGCGTGCCGACGCTCCCAACGCCGACCACCTTACGGGCCATGTCAACGAACCGGTATGTCCCGAAGAGGTAGCGCCGGTCCTCGTCGAGGCTGGCGGCATACTCATCCAGCAGTTCCCGCACGTATTCGGTCTCGTCCCGGGCGTCGGCCGGGTCAAACAGCTCACGGAGTGGAACCAGCAGTGGGGGGACGCTGCGGAAGCGCAGCTCGCCGTCGACCCGCTCGGTGAGTTTGTTGACCGCCCGTAGGCTCGTCTTGCGCCTTGCCTTGGCGAACGGTTTCGCGAACACGATCCGCCCCTTCTTGCCCAGCTTCCCGCCGAAGCGATCGACCAGCTCACTCGCGTTGAGGCGGTCATACCAGACGTCGAGGTGACTCTCGCCCGCAAAGCCGCGCATCCCCTCCCGGTATTCCCGCACGCAGGCAGTCACGATCCAGTGCCGGCGATCCGCCGGGAGCCCGACATCGCGGCCGGCGATCTCGGCGCTGGCGGCCATCCGCTTGACGTCCCACTCCCACGGGCCGGGCAGCGTCTCGTCGAAGTCGTTCGGGCCGAAGACAAGTCTGCGGTCCTGAGCTGCAAATCCGCCGAAGTTCGAGATATGGGCATCGCCGCAGGCCTGCACGACGATCCCGGAGTCCGGCGTCGCGGCGAGATCAGCCGCCATCACGGCCGCGGCCCCGCGGTAGAACGTGAACGGCGAGAGAAGCATCCGCCCGTGCCGGATCGGGACGAGCTCCTGCACACGAGAGGCCGCCTGGGCAGTGAGCACCGCGACAGGATCGGGCCGGTCCGCCGCCGGGGACCACTCGCCGTGAGTTGACCGGGGAACGTTCCGCCGGGCGGCTCGCCCACGCTCCGCGGACTCCCCGGACTGCAGCGTTGCGTGAGCCGTAACGGTCACGCGAACGCTGGACGAAACATCATGACCGCTGGTTGACAGAACCGACTCGGCACCAGGTTTCAACTGTAAGGCGACACGCTCTTCGACCCCGGCGCTCGCTCCTCGCCAAGGAGGACTAGACTGGTTCCTCGGGTCGAGCATCCGTTCGACCAAGGTAGTGCCCCGCGTTTTCGCAGTTGTTGCCTCCGGGCACCCTCCGCGTTCGCAGTGCACCCACACGGAGGGACCGAGATGGCCACAGGAACAGTGAAATGGTTCAGCGACGACAAGGGCTTCGGATTCATCACGCCGGATGACTCCGACAAGGACGTGTTCGTGCACCACAGCGCGATCCAGGGCGACGGCTACAAGTCGTTGGCCGAAGGCGCAAAGGTGAGCTACGACGTCGAGCAGGGCCCCAAGGGCCCGGCCGCCGCGAACGTCCAGGCGGGTTAAGGAGAAGAGGCATGGCCTCAGGCAGCAAGCGGAAGACCACGATGGCGAAGCTCAACCGTGAACGCAGGGTCCGCGAGCGTCGGCTTGAGAAGCAGGCCAAGAGGGCTGCGCGGAAGCAGGCGGCCGCGGAAGCCCGGGCCGACACCCCGCCTAGCTAAATCAGCAAACGGGAGCGAATCGGCGCCACGCTGGGCTACCGAGCTATGCCCCTCGCTGGGGTCCCAGGTAGTCCGATTCGAGCACCAGGTCCTTGAGCAGCGATTGGTACTCGACGTGGGTTTCGTGCTCGCTCGTCCGCCAGGTGCGGCCCTCCTCGGTCTGCATGAACTCGCGGTAGTCGGGCGCTCCAGGCTGCCTGATGTTGTCGGCGACGACCACCGAGCCGGTGTGCAGCCAGCCCTGGTCCAGGATCCGCCGAAGGTCGGGCAGATAGGCCGACTTATCGTGGTCGATGAAGACGAAGTCCAGCGATCCGCTGGCGAAGCCGTGCTCGGACTCGAGCTTTGCGATCGTCTTATCCCCATCGCCGAGCGTCCCGACGAGCACCGTCAGCTCCTCGCCAACCCCGGCGTGGTTCCAGATGCGGCGCGAGATCGCGGCGTTCTCGGCGTTGAACTCGATCGACACGAGCCGTGCCCCGTCGGGCATCACCCGGGCGGAACGCAGAGCGCTGTAGCCGCAGTAGGTCCCCAGCTCGAGTAGCTGGCGGGGCGCGGTCCGCCGAATCGCCGCATCCAGGATCTCGCCCTTCTCATCGCCGACATTGATCAGGAAGCTGCGGTGGTACGCGAAGTCATCGATGACGCGGATCACATCGTCGATATCACCCTGACGAGCCTCAGCCTCGACGTGCCGGGCAAGCGCCCGCTCCCGCCCGTCGCCCACCTGCCACTCGGTCGTCAGGCGTCGCCTGCCCAACAGCATGCGCACCATCGACCAGCGAAGGAACGGAAGTCGCTTCCCCCCGAGTTCTGATAGCGGCGACATCTGACTGGCTTAGGCGTAGTGGCAGAACTCGAGGCCCAGGGGCTCCGCGGGACGGCGATCGAAGAACCGGGAGGTGACCCCCGAGGCGGGATTGGTGCACGGGTGGCCATGGAGCGAGGCCGGCGATCGGAATCCTTGGGCCTCTACCAGCTCGCCCAACTCACCGAACCGCGCTGGGCTGCTCACCCCGAACGCCAGGTGCGCGCCGATTCCCCGGCGAATCCAGTCGTCGAGGACGTTGCGTTCGATGCCGCGCGGTATCGCAACCTCGACCCTCAGTGTCCCGCGATCTGGGTCGGCGGCGAGGGCCTCGAAGATCGTGGTGGGGACCGTCCCGCCTGCGAGCTGTGCGAGCTGCCTCGTCAGGATCGTGCTCGGGAAGCTGTGCCCGTCGGAGCCGAATCCGGCTTCCGCGGCGGCGGAGTCGAGCGTTCCCTCGTCCTCGGGGGCGGCCATGAAGCCGACGTGGTCGATTCCCGAGACCAGCGAGCTGATGGTGCTCGCCGAGGCGCGCTGCGGCAGCAGCTGCTCGAGGCACTCCTCGGCGCTCGTCGTCCTCATCAGTCGTGCCGCACCTTGGAGAGCGGCGGGGACTCGATCCGGCTCAGTGCTGAGGAGCGCCTCGCTGATTCGCACGTTCACACACGCTAACGCCGCCGGGACGCGCTCAAGATGCGCGGAGCGAGGACGACAGGGAGGCTGGGGTCGCACGCTGCTCGCGGAGTTGATGAGAAGTAATCAGGGCGACTGGATTGAACCAGCGACCTTTCGGCCCCAAGCCGAGCGGATTCAGGCGTCTATGTGCCTCGGAGCGTCGTCGTTTTCCTATGTGTCCAGCGGCCTGTGTCAAGGTACGTTGCCGCCATGTTTCGGGCTGCGGTCCTTGGGATAGCTGTCGCGCTCCTGTTCGTCGGCTGCGGGGGGGACGACGCGACCAAGGCGAAAACGACGGCTGGCACCTTCCTGGATGCACTCGCGCGCGGAGACGGCTACGCCTGCGATCGGTCCAGCGTCGACACGCTGCGGCTGTGCCACGGGAAGACTCTCCCCGAGTTTCGAGACGCCGAGATCACCTCAGTAGACGTCGGGACGCACGCAACCGATGCAAGCGCTAGTCCGATCAGCTTCGGCACCGTGATCGCACAAGTACACGAGGGCCGCCTGCGCCTCCACCTGGAGAGCACGGACGGCGGCGACTGGTTGGTAGATGGCATCGCCACATCGTTTCCGGTCCCGCCCCTCTCGCCGGGCGGGACCCTCAGACAGGGAGTGATCCCGCCGGCCTGATCTCGCCCACACATCCAGGGGGATGAACACGAACTGCGCTCAGGATCCGAGCGTCAGCCTGACGGGCGTCCCCGGCGGTACTTCGGTGCCGGCGCGCGGCTTCTGTTTGGTCACTCTCTTGCCGCCCTTCTTCTTCACCTTGCCCTTGGTGCAGCCGGCAGCGAGCAGCTTCTTTTTCGCCTTCTTCACGGGCTTGCCCTTGACCGGGGGGACGATGCAGTTGGAGACGATGGTTGCGTTGAAGCCAAGCTCTCGATTGCGTCGCTGGTACTCGCAGTTCTCGGCGCGGTGTTGTCGGTCAGTGGCGGAATATAGGCGTCGATGGCGGCGCCCGGCGCGGCGCCACTGTTTCCGAGGGTGGAGCTCGCGGAATCGGAGGCCAGGCCGATGCTGTCGCCCGCCTTGATGGGCAGGCTGGCCGTGAAGGTGACGATTCCCTGTCCGAGCGTTTCACCGTGGGTCGACCCCGTGCTGACGAACCCGCCGCCAGATGGGTGAAGGACCTGAAGGGTCCAGCCACCCGATGCGTCGATGACCTTCCAGCTCGTGATCTGGCCGTTGAAGGGCGCAACCAGCGTGGCGCCGGGAAGCGCGGTCTGCCGAACGGTCGCCGAGAACACGATCGGGGAGCTCGGGAGCGTGTTCGTCAACGGGCTGCCGATCGTGACGGTCGCGGCCGGCGCGGCGGAAGCGCAGAAGAGCGAGAGGACCCCGGCAGCCCCTACGGCGGCGACTTTCAGCCTGATCGACAAGGGAAGCACCGAGGCGCCTAGCGCTTGGTCAGCATTACCTTCATCGACTGCGTACTTGCGCTTCCGCCGATCGGGGTGTAGGTGATCTCGGGCCTCACCTTCACCTTGCCGGTCGAGTTCAGCTTCCGCTTCTTCTTCCCCTTCGCCTTGATCAGCAGCTTCACCATGCCCGGTGCGTGTACCTGCTCGCTGGTGACGGCGGCGTTGGCGACCTTGACGCCCCTGCCCGACCCGGTCAGCTCGCCAGGGTTCGGAACTTTGACGGCGATCGTGGCAGTGCCCGTTTTCTTGTTGTGGGTGATCGCGCCGAGGGTGAAGGTCGAGGTGGGGTTGATTTCGGCGTTGATCGCGACCTCGTAGGGGTTCGTGCGCAAGCGGTGCGCCGCCCCTGCCCGCCGTCGGCGAGGCCTGGCTGCCACTCGTTACGGACGGCGGCGTTGCCCGTCACGAAGAATTCCGCGTCGGGCTCGAAGAAATCGGGGTCGCAGCAGTCGAGTCCAATGTAGTCGCCGATCTGGATCGGAAGCTGTACGTCGTAGAAGGTCGTTGCATGGATCGGGGGTGTCACCGAGGGCGAGGTGCCCGCTCCGGTGAACAGCCCGCGGCCCAGCGGCCTGATGATCCGGAGGTTGGTGACCCGCGTGGAGTCACCGACGCGGATCCGCCACCGCACGACCGTCCCGGTGACGGGCGAGGAAAGCCCGCCGGGAGCTCGGCGGTTGGAGGCGAGCGAAACGTTGCTGAACGTCGGGCGTGGGCTGTAGCTCGCTGCGCTGTTCGGCACCCGCGCCAGGTTGCTCCCAATCGTCACCGCCGCGCCCGCCGGCGAGACGCTCCCGGCGAGCAACAGGGCCGTGAGTAAGGCGGTGGAAGCAAACCGCCTAAGGGGGCGCCGTCTCCGTCCGGCCAGTGGAGCGATCCTGGCGAACCCTTGATACATCTCCGATCCTCTTCTCCCCTGTAATGGGCAGCCTATTCGGGTCGGGTCGGCTGCGCAAGGGTACGTCTGTCGAACTCTGGCGCAGCTCAAGCGCACACGTGTTTTGGGAGCAGGCGCACGGTATTCTCGGGGTGAGCGTTTGACCCCCTTTGACACATCCGGTTCATCGGATGGCGGGGTGCCCTCGGAATCTGGGTTCGTCCCGCCCCTGCGCGTGGAGCTGCTTGGAGGGTTCCGTGTCGAACGAAACGGCGCCGCGCGGCCGGTCGTGTGGCAGCGGCGTAGCGCGAGGACGCTGACGAAGCTCCTGGCGGCACACCCGCGGCACTCGCTGCATCGTGAAGAGATTCTCGAGCTGCTCTGGCCGGACGTCCCTGCGAAGTCGGCGCTGAACCGCTTCGGCCAGGCCCTACATGCCGCCCGCCGCGCCTTCGAGCCCGAGTTGCTGCCGCGTCAGAGCTCCGCTTACCTGCGGCTGACGGAGTCCGTGCTCTCCCTCGAAACCGAGCATGTGGTCATCGATGCCGATCACTTCCAGCAACTGGCTGAGAGCGCCCTCGGCCGCGGGAACGAGGAAGCGTACGAGTCCGCGCTCGCAGCCTATGGCGGCGAGCTCCTCCCCGAGGATCGGTATCACGACTGGTGTGCCGAGCGTCGCGCCTTTCTTGCCGAGCTGGATAACCGACTGCTGGTGGAGCTCGCGGACGCGTTGGAGAAGCGGGGCACTCAGGCGGCGGCCGCGGATCGCCTGCACGAGGTGCTTCGGCACGACCCCACCAGGGAGGACGTCCATCGTCGGCTCATAGTGCTCTATGCGGCGATGGGAAGCCGCGACCAAGCGGTACGCCAGTTTCAGATGTGCCGCGAGGTGCTGCAGCGAGACCTTGGTCTGCCGCCTGCGGAGTCCACTCGGGCGCTCTACGAGGAGATTCTCGCGGACCGGACCCCAAAGCCGATCGACGCGCCCGCGGGCGATCGAGATGTTGTCGAGTCCCATCGGGTCCCTGCCGCCGGACCAGCCCGGGGCACGCCAATGATCGCCCTCGCGGCGGTCTTCAAACAGCTTCGTGAGCAAATCGGGCGAGCGGGCAAGAGAGAACGGACAACGCCTAGAGCGAGGAACGATGCTGCCAGCCGTGCGACTCAAAGGACCCGAGCCGACCCGTCACGCGACCGGCGACGCGGGACTGGCTTTCTGATCTTTCGGATCGCGTGGGTAACGGCGATCCTGGTTTCCGCGCTGGTATTCCTGGTCGGATTGTTTTCCGGCAGCGACTCTTCCCAGCAAACGGCCGAGGTGGCGTTAGCTCCGCCAGCCGCTCCGGCAGTCGGCGGGGAGGCCCAAAAGAAGGCTCAGAAGACAAAGACCGCAGGGCCGCAGGACGATCGCAGCCAACGGGCCAAGGAGCAGGCCGCTGGCGACAGTCATTCGAGCTCCGGCGTACCGCGTGGGTCGGCGGCTCAACCGGGGAACGCCGGTGGGGAGGCACCCGTGGTCACACCCGAGCCGGCGGCACCCCAGCCGAAGCCCACGCCGTCACCCCGGCCGAAGCCCACGCCGGCACCGCCCCAAGTTCCCGTCTCATCACAACCCGCCTCCGCGGAACCGGTCCAGACGACCGTCACCGTCGCCAACAACAACACCGGATCGCCTTAGGCGGACGCAACAACAACGACGGACCGGCCCAGCGAATCTCAAGACGCTGCCGTCCTCGCACCAGGCGCTCGGGCGGGCTCCGTGAGTTGCCCGTACCAGGCAGCCGCGAGGCGGATGCCCTCGGTGAGGGGCACCTGGGGCGTGTACCCAAGCTCGCGCCGCGCCTTATCGATCGCATGTCGGTTGTCGGTGCCGAAGAGGTTCACGCCGTGTCTTGTCACCACAGGCTCACTTTTTGAGCGAGTCGCCTCGGCGAGGCGCTCAGCGACATACGCGACCGAGTAGAGGGCCCGATACGGGACTCGCATACGCGGAGGCCTTGCGCCGATCTCCCGGGCGACCGCTGTCAGGAACTCTCGCTGGCTGAGCGGGTGGTCGTTGCCGATGTTGTACGCCTCGCCCAAGGCGTGCGGTTGGTCAAGCGCGTGAAGGAGCCCGCGCACAACATCGGATGCGTAGACGAGAGGGAGGGCGTTTCGACCCGACCCGACGATGATCCACCGTCCCGCGAGCAGCCGGTCAGCGATCCGACCGAAGTTGAGCGTCGAGCCTGGCCCGAAGATCGTTCCCGGCCGAATGATCACCGCGCGAAGCTGGTCCTCGGCGATCATCCGTTGCACCGAGAGGTCACCCTCCGCCTTCGTCATCGCGTATGGCTCACGCAATGGCCTGAGGGGACGATCCTCGCGAACCGGTTCCCCGAGTCCCATGCCGTAAACCGTCCACGAGCTCACGTGTACGACGCGAGCTCCTTCGGCGAGCGCCGCTCGGCAGACGTTCTCGGTGCCCGTTACGTTGACCGCGCGATAATCCTCAACCGGGCGCCAGAGTCCCATCATGCCGGCGAGATGCAGGACTCCCTCCACGCCGTTCATCGCCGCAACGACCGCCTGAGGGTCGCGGATGTCTCCCCGGTAGACGTCGACGCCCTGTATCTCCAGTGAGATCGTGTCCTCGCCGGGCAACGCGAGCACACGCACGCTCTCACTGCGCTTCCGCAACGCCTTGACGACCTGGCGCCCCAGAAAACCACTGCCCCCGGTGACGAGAATTTCGGTCATGCGCGTGCGCCCCCTGTGCTTTCGGCCGTTCGGGTCAGCATCGGGGCCGGGACCGTTTCCGCCGTCTGACGAAACCAATCGACGCTACGCCTGACACCGTCCGCCACGTCAACCACGGGCGAGAATCCGATCTCTTGTCGTGCCCGCGCGATCGAGAACCGGTTCTCGCCGCCCAGGAGTTGGATGCCGAAGCGAGTGACGGGCGGTGGCTCCTCTCTGTGCAGCAAGCGCCCACCGGCCTCCGCTACGGAGCCCAGCATCAGCCCGAGCCGATATGGGATGCGTCGCTTAGGCACGGGAACACCCAGCTCGGCAGCGATGGCGCCGAGGAAGTCCCTCTGGGTCACCGGTTCATCGTTGACCAGCAGGTAGCACCTTCCCGTCGCCCGCTCGGCGTCACCCGCCAGCAACATGCCACGAGCTACGTCACGCACATAGATCAGCGGAAGGTGGTTGCGCCCGGTGCCCGCCATCACCATCTTGCCGTCGTCGATCAACCGGGCCAAGCGCCCGAAGCTCGCGATATCCCGAGGCCCGTAGATCCACCCGGGACGCACGATGCTCACCGGAGCTTGCTCGTTCCGGATCATCCGCTCGAGTAGCCGTTCGCCGGCGAGCTTGGAGCGGGTGTATGGATTCGGCTCCTCTCGAAACGGCGCCTCCTCGTCTGCCGCACCGTGCACATCTACACCGTGAACGGTCGCCGAACTGACATGAACAAGCCGCCGAACCCCGGTCGCCAGCGCTGTGCGCACCAGCGTTTCGAGCCCGCGCACGTTCGTCCTCTCATACTCAGGCTCGGGACCCCAGGGCCCCGTCCGCGCGGCACAGTGAAGGACCAGATCGACGCCCTCCAAGGCGGTCTCGAGCGCCGCGCGATCGGCGATGTCGGCTGGGTGGACCTCGACATCGGCGACGGCAGGCGCGGCCATCCTCTCGCCGGGCCGAATCAGCGCGCGCGGTCGGTCGCCGCGCTCCAGCAGCAGTTCTGTCACATGGCTTCCGAGGAATCCGGCCGCGCCGGTTACCAGCACCGTCATGCGCGCTCCGGCTCTCTCTGCTCCTGCGCCAGGCGCATCGTCGTACGCAGGCTCAGGCCCATCGCGCTCAGGCAGACCAGTCCGCTGATCGTCATCAGGACCGCTGTCCACGGATGCGAGAACAGGAACATCGCACCCACTCCGGAGCGGTCGACCTGGAACAACCCGGAGAAGATCATCAGGCCGATGAGCTCGTTGCTTCCCACCTGACCCGGAGGGGTGGGAAGGATGAATGCCAGGTTGTAGAAGGTGTATCCGTACAGGACGACCGGCAGCGGCACGCTCTCACCGACGGCGCGGAACGCCAGTAGGCAGAAGAGGGCGTCGAGGCTGACCGCCAGGGCGGTGTATCCGGCGGCGAGCGCCATGAGGCGGGGCTGGCGGACAAGCGCCAGGAGCGTGTCGACGAAAGTCACGACGAAGGGCTCGACGCGTTCGCGCGCGTTACGGGGTAGGAGGACCTCGAGCGGTCTCGTCAGCAGCTGCAGGGCGCGCTCGCGCTTCCAGACAACGAGCGCCAGGATCAGGGCCAAGACGCCGACAACCGCAAGCGCCGCGAAAAGCAGCAGCCAGAGCGCCCGGCTGAGATGGACGGAGATGAAGGGCAGGAGGGCGAGCAGCGCGAGGGCCGGGAGAAGATCCATGGACTTGTCCATGCCCACCGCCGCCAAAGATCGGCTCATCGGTATGCCATCTGAGCGCCGCAGCATCAGGCCCTTCGCCAGCTCCCCGCCCCGAATCGGCAGCAACCAGTTCAGAAAGGTGGCCACCTGGTAGATGCCGGCCGCGCGGGGCACGCTGACCACGGCCGGCCTGAGAAGACACCGCCAGCGCATCGCCCGCACGAAATAGGCCGCCAGGAACGCGACGCCAGACAGCAGCGCCAGGCCGATGCTGAGGTGCTCCAGCCGCTGGAGGACGCTGCCCACATCCAGGAGCCGTATGAAAGTCACGATCAGGATCGCCCCCGCCAGCACGCCCACGGCGGTGCGCAGCGCCACGGTGTGAACCCGCCCGGAACGAAGGCCCGATGCGGAAGCTAGCTCCACGAGCTTGATCCCAGCCGGGGCTCGTGGGCGGTGCGGTGACAGGCCGGGCACAGCGCGACGAGGTTCTGCGGGTCGTATGACGGCAGCAGCCACGGCTGCCGCTCAAGATGAGTTCCCACCTGTGGTCCTCGCGTCCCGCACCCCTGGCAGGTGAGGTCATCCCGCCTCAGCGCGTCAGCGCGTGCCTGGTCCATGCGCGCCTCGTGGAATCTGTCCAGTGCGATGTGCAGGCCCATGCCGACGGCGATCGGGAGCAGCTGTGGCCGGCGAGCGCCGAGTAGAAGGCCCGCGAGCAGCGCGAGCGGGCTGTGAAGTCCGCGCGTGGCCGAGTGTTGCGGGGCGTGCGCCCCGTTGAAGTACCGAACGGCAGCCACTGGGTTCAAGCGGCGCTGCCGCAGGCAGAACCAGACGTAGTGGTCCACGTCGATGAGTACGGCCCCGGCCCAGAAACTGAGCACGCTGCGGCCGAGCCGCCCGCTGAGCAGCGCGGCGCCGGCCGTCGAGAGCGCGATGTGGTCTCGAACCCTCATCGGCTCACGGCAACCTGACCGCCGAGCACCCGCCTCTCCGGCAGATGCCCCTCACGGCGGTACCAGGCCACACTGCGGGCGGCTCCGGTGGGCAGGTCGGTCGCGGCGCTGAACCCGAGCACGCGCCGGGCCTTGCTGACGTCGTACACGCGCTCGTGGGTCAGGAAATCGAGTCGATCCCGTGTCAGCGGAGCCACCTGCCGGAGACGATCCGGGAGTAAATCGACGACTGTCGCCACCGCTCGAGCGGCGGGCAGTGGGATGTGTCCCGGCGGCAGCTGGGTGCCTCCCGCCTCCGCGATCGCAGCCGCCAGCTGGGCGAGCGCCACCGGCCGCCGACCGGCCAGGTGAAAGCACTCGCCGAGCGCGGCGGGGTGCCGTCCGCAGAGGATCAGGCCCTCGGTCAGATCGTCGATGTAGATCGGGTGGAGCCAGATGTCCCGTCGTCCGATCCGCCGGAACCGCCGACGAAGGATCGATCGGAAGAAACCAAGGAGGTGGAGATCTCCCGGGCCATAGACGAGTCCTGGCCTGGCGATCACGGCGGGCAAGCCGTCTCGCCACGCTTCGCGCACCGCCAACTCCCCTTCCGCCTTGGTGGCCTCGTAGACGTTGGCCGGCCTGAGGGGAGAGTCCTCATCGGCCGGCCGACGGCCCGTGATCCCGAGGACGCCGGTGGTGCTGCAGTGCACGAAACGTTCGAGCGCCGATTCCTTCCGGCATCGGGCGAGCAGAAGCCTGGTTCCGTCGACGTGCGTCCGGCGGTACTCGGCGACCGCCACCCCCGGGGCGAGCAGCCGGCCGGCCAGGTGATACACCGTCGTCACCCCGTCGACGGCGGTCGCAACAGCATCCTCGTCGGCGACGTCGCCGACGACGACCTCGGCGCCGCGATCTGCTAGCCGCTTTGCCGAGGGGGGCGATCTCACCAGCGCCCGAACCCGCCCGCCATCGTTCAACAGCCGACGCAACAGGCTCGTTCCCAGGAAGCCGGTCGCACCGGTGACGAGCACTGTCCCTTCCCGCACGGTGCTCAGCTCCAATCCTCCTCGTCAGGGAAGCCTGGAACTGCCCGTTCCTGGGCCGCGTCGAGCTCCCTGGTTGCCTGAGAGGTGATCACGTCTCCGGGCGAGCAGGACGCCGGTGGCGTGAGGTCGCGCGTGACCGGGCGACATCGGCAGTCACCTTCGTGACTGTCGGCCCGTGAGTCAGCATGTTCGTGTAGGCGGCGTTGGCCAGTGGGCAGTAGCACTCGCGATTCTTGATGCTGCGCCGTAGCTGGTTGGCCTTTCCCGTCCGCCAGACGGAGCCGAAGTCATAGCCGTGGTCCCGCAGGTTGCCCATCGACTCCGCTCGCACGCAGCAGGTCCAAACGTCCCCGTTGGGCGCGATCTGCGCAGAGGCGACCCCTGCCATGCAGGGAATGACCTGGCGCTGCTCGCGCAGCGTTCGCTTGACGAGCTCGTAGTAGCGCCGGCGGAATGCCTGGGCCACCTCGGCGACCCCCGTGAGCCGCTCATCGCGCATGCGCTCGAGCAGCGCGTCGATCGCAACCGTGTACTTCTCGGCCGTGGGCGTGATGCCCAGGCCGACCGTGTCGAGCTCGACCCTCTCCTCGGCGATCTCTGTGATGTAGGAGTCGGGCTTGAGCTCGCGTTGTACGTACTCGCACAGGTCTGGGAACGAATCGACGTTGTAGTTCGAGATCACCGTGTGGATCCCGAGAGTGAGATGGGCGTAGTCCTTCTGCAGCTCCTTGAGCGCGGCATAGGTGACCATCGCTCGGTCCCAGTTGTTGCGAACCCCACGAACCTCGTCGTGCTTCAGACCGACCCCATCGAGCGAGAGGTTGATGATCACCTCCGAATTCGGCGCCACCTGCAGCACGCGCTCGACGCTGCCGGGGATGACCTTCTGCTGGATCCCGTTGGTCGGGATATTGATGATCCCGGGCTGGCAGTGCCGGTACGCGCTGGCCACCATCTCGGGCAGGTCCTTCCGCAGCGTGGGCTCCCCACCGCTGAACGTGAACCAGTAGGGCGCCCGGCCGAGTGACTCGAAGGTTCGGTCCCACTCCTCCAGCGTCATGTCGTCGTTCGGCAGGAGCCAGACGTTGCACGTCTTGCAACGCGAGTTACAGCGGTAGCTGCCGCTGACGGTGATGTTCACCGGCAGGCTGAGCACGCGGCCTGTCCTGTACGTGGCCTTGAGGGCCGGAATCCGAGGAATGACCTTGGTCAGGCTCACGGCATCGCTCCTAGGCGGCGATCGACGTCGCGGGTTCGACCTCGAGCATCGGCTCCGGGACCGAGCTGGCGAGGGGGGGTCCCCCCTGCGGGAAAGCGATGACTCCGCAGGCGAGATCGACCTGTGCCGTCCCGTGACCGTTGAGTGACAGCTCGGCGCCCTCGAAGCGATCGAGAATCTGACGGGCTGTCTGTGCCGCCGCTTCACGATCGCCGGCGAGGACGGCGACGATGGTGCCGCTCCGCTGGATCGAGACGATCGCCTTGGAGCCGAGGGTCCGCTTGATCTGATCGGTGACCCGACGCGTCAACTGGCGGCTCGCATGGGCACCGAGCTCGAGCTGCTGCTGCTGAAAGTTGGCGATGTGGAAGACGAGGACGTTCTGTTCCGCTCCACCGCTGGCCCCGGCCGCGATGTCTCGCTTTGTGGTTGCCGATATCTCCCAGACGTGCTGCTGCCGGCGCCGCACCACGTCGTAGTGCCCAAGCGCGCGGGCGATGAGCTCGAGGGCGATGGTGCCGGCGCTCCACGTGGCCGCCCGTGGAGTGGAAAACGAGCCGGATCCGCCGAGTGCTCGGAGGATCGGCCAGGCGTTCATCGTCGGAGCGCTGTAGTTCTGCTGGTCCCGGATGCGCAGATGTCCGGCGTATATGCGCCGGCGCTGCCGCAGAAAGTCGCCGACCGTTGTCGGGCCGCGGTTGTAGACGACCGCATCCGGCTCGTAGGCCAGCCGATAGCCGAGATGGGCCACGAGGCCCTGGATGGAGAGCTCGTCCACGGCCGTGTCAAGCGGAATGCTCGGGACGACGTTGCGAAACGCGACGATCTCACCCAGCTTCGGCGACCGGCGTGCGATCCGGTCGTGGAGGCGCCACTGCAGATGAACGGCGTGCCCCAGGAAGGTGGCCTCGTCGTTGACCGGCGTTGGGTGTCCTCCCACCATCCCGACTGCCGGATCGTCGAAATGAGCCAGGAGGGACTCGATCGTGCCCTGTTTCACGAGCACGTCGCCGCTGACCATGATCAGCACGGGGGAGCGGGCTTCGCCGATGAAGAGGTTGATGGCCGATGCCTTCCCCTCGCGCCGTTCCTGGCTGATCAGGCGCACGCGGGAATCGTGGCTGGCGAGCTCGGCCACGATCTCGGCTGTTCGATCCTCGCAGCCACTCGCCACGACGATGAGCTCCGTGATTTGCCCCGAGGCGAGCCTCTGCTCGAGGATGCTCTCGAGGGCATCGCCGATGTTGGCTTCCTCGTTGTAGGCCATGATGCCCACGCTGCAGGCGAGCCGCCGGTCACCTGGAAGCTCCCGCTCCGGCCGAACTCGATCCCTCTCCATTACCGCCATCGCGGACATCCTCGGATCCGGGCCTTTCAGCCCTGTTACAGGTTCATTTCCGCAAATTCCGCAGTCGGGACAGTCAGCCGGCGGGACTCAGGCTTGCCGCCGCATTGCCCGCCGGGCGATCTCGCGCACCTTGTGCTCGACCCGGCCGCCTCGCTCCGCGCGCTCGTCCATCGCCCTGGCGTGCGCGTCGACCAGGAAGGGCGGGGTGGGTGCGGAGGCCGAGAGCCCCTGTCGCCGTCGGATCCCAGCAAGGTCCTCGTAGTGCTGGCTCGCCCAGTAGACGTTCATGCGACACGCGACGCAGGTCCACTCCTCATCCGGTGTCTCTGCGCCGCACTGCGGACACTGCATGGTTTGCCTCTTTCTTATCTAGCTGTCCTTCCGAGTCCATCCTGTCGGCTCGGTATTCCAGGACGGTTCCAGACGCTTTGCGGCCGGCGATGGGCCCTTGCAATCCCGCACGGGATGGCAGGACAGTCTGTTTTTCGCCCTTAGGACAGCCTGTTTCGCCTGTAGGAAGGAAGCGAGGCCTCAGCGGATCAGGAGCTTTCGAAGCACCGGCGCGATCGGTTTCCCACCGCGCTGGTGCGCTCTTTCGGCTAGAGCCGCAAGGGCTTCGGGTCGGGACTGTCCCTCGGCCCCTTTTCCGCAGTTGCCTGGAAGACCGGTGGAACTCGATGTGCGCATTCTCGGAGGGACACTGATGGGACAGTCAAGGCTGTCATCTCGTGCCCTTCGCGTGCTGGTCGTCCTCGCCCAGCAGGCGAACGCCGAGGGCGTATCGCGTCCGGGATACCGGCGGATCGCCCAGCTGGCAGGCCTCAACAAGAACGCGATCCGCGGCGTCATCGACGAGCTCGAGGGGTCACGGAGGATCGTCGTCCTCCGGCGAGGCCAGGGCGGGTGTCGCTACCGGGTCCTCGAGCGCGCCCATCTGCGCGCGGCAGGCGCCGACGACCGGCTTCCGACCCACGCGAGGGTGAGAAGAGCAGCGCGAGACGCGCTAACCGGGGTCGCGGCGTTCGCGGGGGCGGCTCGCCACGGTCGACGGTCGTTGCGGCCGACGGCGACCCGGGCGGCGGGCAGGCTGCCTCGCGCGCGTCTGTGGATCACATCTCCGGTCCTCGTCGGGCTTCTGCTGTTGTCGGCCACGGCCGCCGCCGAAGCCCTGTGGATCCACAGCGGCTTCGTCTACCTCCTGTATATCGGGATCTCCCTTCTCCTCGGTGGAATGGCGACCACCACCCTGGTCTGGATGATGGACGCCTGGCGCACGCCGAACTCTCCTGCGGAGAGGGGAATGAGGCCCGTCGAGCTAGATCCCGCCCACTCCTTCTCGCTGATCGTTCCCGCCCGCCACGAGGAAGCCGTCCTCGAGGCGACCCTCTCGCGACTCGTCAGCACTGATCACCCCGCCTTCGAGGTACTCGTCGTCGTGGGAGCCGACGACCAGGCGACCCGCGAGGTCGCGGAGGCCGTCGCCGACCGCCATCCCCACCTGGTGAAGGTGATCGTCGATCCCAGCTGGCCGAAGAACAAGCCGAGGGCGCTGAACGCGGCGCTTCCTCATTGCACCGGCACCATCACCGGCGTCTTCGATGCCGAGGACATCGTGCATCCCGCACTGCTTCGGCGGATCGACCAGACGTTTCAGAGGACCGATGCGGACGTCGTGCAGGCCGGCGTCCAGCTGATGAACTTTCGCTCCAGCTGGCTGACCGTTCGGAACGTTCTCGAGTACTACTTCTGGTTCCGCAGCCGGCTGCACGTCCACGCTCGCCAGGGCTTCATTCCGCTTGGGGGCAACACGGTCTTCGTCCGCACGAAGGTCCTCCAGGCCGTATCCGGCTGGGACCCTGAATGTCTGGCGGAGGACTGCGAGCTGGGCGTGCGGTTGAGCTCCCTCGGAGCCCACACGGTAGTCGTCTACGAACCCGAGATGGTCACCAGGGAGGAGTGCCCGCCGACCCTTCGCGCATTTGCTCGCCAGCGGACGCGCTGGAGCCAGGGCTATCTCCAGACGCTGTCACGGGGGTATTGGCGGCGCCTGCCGCGCCGCCAGCGCGCCCTCGGCGCCTACATCCTGGCGATGCCGTACCTGATGGCTCTCGCCTGGCTGATGATCCCCGTGGCAGTCGCGACCGCGATTGCGCTGAAGGCGCCGGTGCCGATCACGCTGATCTCCTTCCTGCCCGCACTCCCTTTGATCTCGATCCTGGCAATGGAGCTGGCAGGGCTCGGCCAGTTCTGCCGGCTGTATGGAGAGCGTTCGTCGGCGCGTGACTACGGGCGCCTCGTCTTCGGTTTGCCGCTCTACCAGGCCGTCCTGGCGTTCGCCTCCGCACGGGCCGTGGTCCGCGAAGCCCGCGGCGTCCGCGGCTGGGAGAAGACAGCGCACCACGGTCTCCACCTGGTGGGCCACTCAGACGGCACACTCCCGCAACTCGGGGCACGTCGTGGGCAAGGATCTCAGCGAGCCGCGGCGGAGCCCGCGTCGGCAAGGACGGTCGCGATGGACCCCGTGCGATCGGGGATCCTTGCCGGCGTCGCCGCCGGATCTGCGGACGGGTTCTCCGAAGCCCCCGACAGGCTTCAACGCGGCAACTCCCCGGGAGACGCCCTCGCAAGCAAGGAGGTGGTGGTCGACAGCGGCGGCCAACACCCGACAGGCGACGGCAACGGCAACGGCCGTTCCAAGCTCTTCGATCGACTGGCCGCGATCAATGGCGGTGGTCCGCTGTGGATAAGGCTCGAGGCCGTGCCGGCGAACGGCTCCGGGTCCCTGCCGTTGCCGACCGTCTCGACGGACAGCTTTGGGCGCGATCGAGCCGGTCGGCTTCGAGACGTGCCCGCTCGCCTGGCGAAGCTGGTCAAGTCGCATGCCGACCTCGCGGTGCTGCTTCCGCTGCTCTTGGCAGTGGGGCTCGTGCAGGTGACGAACATCCACCACTGGCCAGGAACCTTGTTCGACGAGGGCACCTACGTCGGCAACGCGTGGGCGGTCCAGGACCGCGGAGCGCTCGCCTTCTACACCTACACCTACGGTCACCCTCCGCTGGCCTGGCTGATGATCTCCATCTGGACCTGGGCGGACGGGATCTTCGGGCACACGACCTACTCGGTGGGCGGCGGCCGGGAGTTCATGAGCGCGGTCATGATCGTCAGCTGCGCTCTGGTCTACGCCCTCGCCCGCCGGATCGGGCTTGACCGCCCGTTCGCGGTCGCGGCGGTGATCCTCTTCGCGCTCTGCCCTCTTGGGCTGCACTTCCACCGCGGCGTCCTTCTGGACAACCCGGCCGTAGCCTGGGCGCTCGCCGCGTTCGTTCTCGCCTTGACGCCGAAGCGCCATCTCTGGGCGTTCGCCGCCAGCGGCGCGTGCTTCGCGCTCAGCGTTCTCTCCAAGGAAACGACCCTCGTCCTGCTGCCGGCTCTGATCCTGGCCGCAGCTCAGCACTCGGACTACCGGACGCGACGCTACTGCCTGACGCTCCTCGTTTCCTTCCTGACACTGATCGGCCTCGGCTACCCGCTCTATGCGGTCCTCAAGGGCGAGCTTCTCCCCGGCCCGGGCCATGTCAGCCTCGTGGGCAGCGTCATCGACATGCTCTTCACCCGCCAGGGGACCGGCAACGTCTTAGACCCTCACAGCGTGGCGCACGGAACCGTCATGGATTGGCTTCGGCTGGATCCCTGGCTTCTGGGGGCGGCGCTTCTGTTTTCACCGATCGCGCTCGTGCGTCGCAGCACCCGCGCGATCGCGCTCGCGTTCTTGATCCAGGTCGCGGTCATCCTGAGGCCGGGATATCTCCCCAACATGTACGTGATCGCGCTCCTGCCCTTTGCCGCGCTGATTGTCGCGAGCACGGTCCAATCCTGGTGGCGCGTCGCGAGCGGCCGTCTTCCGGGACGCAGCCCCCCCGCGGACCGCGGCGGCTCGGCGGCTGCCGGCGCTCCCGCGATCCTTCTCAGGTGGGGGGCGGTCGCGACCTCGGGAGTGGCCCTCGCGGTCGTGGCCGTCGTCGTCGGGCTCATCGTCGCCCCGCGCTGGGGACAGACCGATCACGAAGCGCTGACGGTGAGACAGGACGGTGCGCAGCGCGCGGCCGAAGCCTGGCTCGTTGCCAACGTCGGTCGCGACCAGCCGATCATCGTCACCGATGACTTCTGGATCTACCTGATCGAGCATGGCTTCAACTCTCGCACCGCGGCGGGCGGCCTCAACTCACGGACGGTCGTCTCGTACTGGCCCCTCGACTATGACCCGGCTGTCAAGAGGCTGTTCCCGAACGGCTGGCGGGATTTCGACTACGTGGTCTCCACCGGCGCGATGCGAGTCACCGCGACCTACACGCCCAACACGGCGCAGGCCCTGGAGCACTCGCGTGTCGTGGCCCGGTTTGGCAGCGGAGGTGAGCGGATCGAGGTCCGCTCGATAATGCGAACGGCCCAGAGCTCGTAGCGGTGCCGCTCCCACGCGCACTCTTGAAAGCGAGTCGCACGGCGAGCGGTGCTTCGTACTTGGCAGCCGTGTTCAGCCTGATCGCGATCATTGCGAACAGCGGGTGCGGCAGCGACGCCATGAGCTCCCGCCCCGCCGTGCAGGTGATCGGGAACCAACTGGCGGATGGGGAGGGAAGACCGATCCGCTTGCTCGGGGTGAATCGCTCCGGGGCCGAGTACGCATGCATCCAGTGGCGCGGCGTTTTCGACGGGCCCACTGGCAAGAGGGCGATCGCCGCCATGAAGACCTGGCGGATCAACGCCGTGCGCGTCCCCCTGAACGAGGACTGTTGGCTCGGCATCAACGGCGCACCCGTCAAGTACAGCGCTGCCCGCTACCACGAGGCTGTGAGGAATTACGTCCTCCGCTTGCGCCAGGCCGGCCTCTACGTCGTCCTCGACCTGCATTGGAGCGCGCCGGGCGCCAGGCTGGCAACCGGACAACAGCCGATGGCGGACCTGGACCACTCGCCAGCCTTCTGGTCATCGGTCGCACGGACCTTCAAAGATCAGCCGGGAGTCGTCTTCGACCTCTACAACGAGCCGCACGACATCACCTGGCAATGCTGGCGTGACGGTTGTTTGATGCCCGAGGGCTGGAGAACCGCGGGCATGCAGACGCTCGTCGATGCAGTGCGCTCCACGGGCGCGTCCCAGACCGTGATCGCGAGCGGGCTTGGCTCGGGGAGCGACCTTTCTGGTTGGCTCGAATACCGCCCTCGCGATCCCGCCCACCAGCTCGCGGCCGGCCTCCACATGTATGACTTCAGCGCCCCGTGCCACGAACCCGACTGCTGGGCGACGCAGGTGGGGCCGGTTGCGCGCCAGGTACCTGTGGTCACGACCGAGCTCGGTCAGGATGCGTGCCCGGGTCCGTTCGTCGACCGCTTCACGAGTTGGGCCGACCGCGCCGGGCTCTCCTATCTCGGATGGACCTGGAATCCGACCGGCTGCTCCGCTCCGGCCTTGATCAAGTCATGGGATGGTCTGCCGACCGCGTCGGGCGCTCAGTTCCGCGCGCATCTGCTCGGCCTCTGATAGGGCGGGCGGGAACGGTCGCCGCCGAAGGCGACCTGAAACCGTCCGCCGGCCATCCACGCCGGTCTGCCCGATAAACCAAAGCGACCTGCGACTCATCTTCTGTCCCTCCTGGGTGCCGGCGTTGCTCGGGCACAGATCCTGAGTGTCATCGCCGTAGCCGTCGCGGTCGGCGTCGGGTTCGACGACAGTGACAAAGTTGCCAACATCGCGGGCGCCGGGCCCGCCTATAGCTATGGAAGCTTGGGCGACGGCGTCGCCAGGACCTTCGTGCAGAAGGACCTAACGAGCGGGCCAAGCTACTCACCGTCCAGCCACCCCTCCCGGTCCGGACGGCCTCCTGGACAACGCGCACGAGGTCTCTAGTCGATCGTGTCGAACGGCAAGCCCATGACCAGCGCGGGCTCCGGCGCCGGGAGCTGCCTCGGCTCGGTCAGCTGAGGTGATTTCTCTCTCGTCCGCGACGTGTTTTTGGGACCGGAAGCTCCAGCCACCCCTACCGTTAGTTGAGAGATGAGATTCGCGGTGCACGGCCCCAAGGCGCCCACTCCGCTCCGCGCCGTCCTATACCACCACGTCGCCAACAAGGTGTCCGCCCTTGTCGATCGTCTGGCGGTGCACACGGCCGCTAACGTCTTCGAAGCACACGTGCGCAAGCTGGAGCGTAACTACGAAATCGTCAGCCTCGACACGGTGCTCTCAGGGAGGTTGCCGCGCCGCGCCATGCTGATCACCTTCGACGACGGCTACCGCTCCTTTGTCGATACGGCGTTGCCGGTGCTTCGCCGGTTCGGCCTTCCGAGCGTCCTGTTCGTCACGGGGGCGACTCTCGACCCCGGCACCCTTCCCCTCGACAACCTCCTCTCATACCTCTGTGCGAGCGTCGGCCTGGAGCGCCTGGCGGTCGCGATCGACCCCCAGGCACGCCAGACGCGCAGCTTCCTGCAGCTCCTGAATCTGGTCGCCGCGATGCCGTACAGCCGCTTCCAGGCCCTCGGAAGCGAACTGGCGGATCGCTTCGAGGTCGATCGGGCGGCGCTGCGAGCCGAGAGCGGGATCTTCCTCGACCCGCAGGACCTCGCCGGGCTGGCCGCAGACGGATGCCAGGTCGCCAACCACACCCGCACGCACCTGTTCTGCAGGTCGATCCCAGATGAGGACGTGGCGCGCGAGGAGATAGTCGAGCACGGTCGGCGACTCCAGTCGCTGACCGGACGACCGGTGCAGGCGTTCGGCTATCCGTATGGCCAGCGCCGGGACGCCACTCCGATGGTCGAGAGGATGCTCCGCGAGTCCGGGCATGAGGCCTCGTTCCTGGCGGAGTCGCGACTCCATCTGAACGGAAACTCCGGCAGGGTCTGGAACAGGGTGCGTCTTGACGGCTATGCGAGCTGGCGGATCGGGCCCGAGCTGGAGCTGATGCCGGCCCTCCGCGGGGGGCGCGCCTGGCTGCGGACGGCCGGCCCGCTGGCCTGAGGTCAGCGCGGGACTCGCCCTGCCCCGTCGGCCCAGCGGAGGATGTCGGGGCGCAACCAGACCATCTTGTAGCCGACCGGCGTGTACTCGCCGGCTCGATATAGCTGCCTTCGAGTCCGCGATTTCGCGATCGCGTTCCTCACGTCGAACTCGGTGCTGTGCCCGCGAATGAAGACGGCGCCGCCGGCGAGCGGACCCCTGCGGAGGTAGGCGAGCCGCGGGCTGATCATCTCGAGCGCGGGGTCGTAGAACCAGCTGTAGCCGACGACCCCCACGACATCTGTGTGCCTGCGCAGCAGTGAGGCGACGTTCCGGTAGGTCGTCTCCCAGCCGGTCTCGTTGAACTCGTCGAGATGTCGCGACTCGACGTGCGGCGCGAACCAGGGGTCCGGCCCCGACACGAGCAGGCGTCGCAGGGCGAGTTGGGGTGCCCTGGCTCTGAGCGCAATCTGGAAGCTGGCCGGCAGGCTGACGCGAGCCCGAAGATCGATCACCTCCGAGCCGCAGGGAACCGTCCATCCCGCGGCGAAGCGCACGTCCTTGAGGAAGTAGTCGTCGCCCAGCTCGTAGCCGTCACGTGGCTCTCTGAGGAACGCACGCAGGCGCTCGAGCGCGGGTGGCACGCGCTCCAGGACGTCGGTCGGGAGCCGTCGGGCATCGAGGCGTAGGCGGAGGCGCGAAGCGAGGTGGGCGACCAGCGCCCGATTGAAGGCGTTTCGCTCGGGATCGCGTCCCAGGGGCCGCTCCGCCGCCCGGAGCAGCGCGGGAAACCGCGGTCCCAGGTCTTCGACGGTCCGTGGCGTGCGCCAATCCGAGAGCGAGTCCTCCAGCGGCGTAAACACCCCAACATCTACCGGCGCCAGGGCCTGAGCCAGGTCGGCGAGGGCCTCGGAGGCGCGCGCGAGCTCCCCCGCGCCCTGGCGTGGACGTGGCTCTGCCTTGGCCAGCGCCCTCATCGGCGGCCGCCGGTGGAGAGGCGAATCGCGCTCAACGCAGCCCCCGCGGACGCGAGGTGCCCGCGGCGGCGCGCCGGACGGTGGCGCTCCGTTGCACTGGTGGTGAGCGATCGCCTGCGGCTCGAAGCGCGCCCGCCATCCTCGGCCCCGAAGGCAGCGGAAGAGGTCCGTCTCCTTGGAGTAACCCTCATCCAGTCCTCCGGCTTCCTCCAGAGTCCTTCGCCTCATCAGCACGGCGCCGGGATCGCTGATCACCTCTCCGGCCCAGCTCGCGCCCGGCGCAACGATCTGCGGAGTCGTTCGAGCACCTTGGTCTGCGGGCGGGGGTCCTGGTCTGACCCTCTTGTGTCACACGAAGCTCACCCGTCACACCAACGAGCGCAGCCCTCTCGGTTTTTCATCGCTGGAACCGTGGCGCTGCGAGCGCCCGGTCCGGAAACACGCAGAAATTCCCGTCAGCGGGCCAGAAGAGTCCCGTGCCGTTGATTCGTTGATCGGGCGAGCTCAAACCGGATGGATCCATTGATCAGTGGAGAGCGGCTAGAGCCGGTACCAACGCGGTACCACGGCACGAACGAAATGGGGGACTGTGCAGGGACTCGACGACGCGAGATACTCCGACGATGGCCGAGGGAGAAGAGGATTTCCGGCTCTTCCAGGAGCTGTGCGACGCTTTCAACGGTCTCGGTCAAGGCGACCTCGATGACCCGTTTACCGCCAAGCCGTTCCAGTATCTGCACGAGGATGTCGAGTTGCAGGACTATCCGGCCATTCCAGGTGCGGCCTGGCACGTCGGGCACCAAGGGGCCCTGCAATGGACCACGAATCTCTGGGAGTCCTTCGAGGACTTCCGCCTGGAGCCACAAGAATTCATCCCTGGAAGCCCCGGCCGCTACGTGTGCATAACCGACACCGTCGGACAAGGTCGCCGCAGCGGTGTCGAAATCAGCCTGACTGCCTACGCAGTCGTCACCATCGAGGAGGGCAGGATCAGGCGCATCGCGATCACCACTGACCGGCAGGAGGCCCTCGAAGCGGCCGGGTCGTCGGAGTGATGCAGGTGCCGTACGCGATAGGGACGGGGATCGGCGAGGTCACCGATCCCGCGATCGGACTGCCGTTGCAGGGCATGGTCGATGAGGATCAGATCGCGACGGGAGTCGAGTCGCCGCTCTTCGCCCGCGCTTTCGTGGTCGCCGAACGGCCGTCCGCCGCTGACGGAAGGTGCGTCGCGATCATCGTGGCCGACATCTGGGCCGGCACTCACAAGGTGAAAGACGGCGTTCTCAGGCGCCTCGCGGCGTCGCATCCGGGGGTCTACACCGAGGAGAACGTCCTGCTCGCGGGAACGCACACGCACAGCGCGCCGGGCGGGTTCTCGGGGAATCTGCTCTACGACTTCAACTTCGACATCGGCGGTTGTGACGAGGCCACCGTCGAGTGCATCGTCGACGGCTGCGTTCGCGCCGTCGAGATGGCACACGCCAACCTCGCCGCCGGACGGATCTACGTCAACAGGGGCGAGGTCTCCGACTGCGGGCGGAATCGCTCAGAACCTGCGTACCTGTGCAACCCGCAGGCCGAGCGAGATCACTGGGGCTGGGACACCGATCGCGAGATGCTGCTGCTGAAGTTCGTCAAGGTCGACGACCAGGACCGGGAGCGACCGGTTGGAGCCCTGAGTTGGTATGCGATCCACCCCACCGATCGCGGCCAGAAGAACACGCTCGTCTGCGGTGACAACAAGGGCTACGCGAGTTCACTGTTCGAGCAGAAGATGCGCAGCGACAATCCCGGGCCGGAGACCTTCGTCGCCGCGTTCGCCAACGCCCACTGCGGCGACGTTTCGGGCAATGTTGAGTTCGGTCGCCCTGACGGGGTCCACGACCTCGCCCACATGCAGACGCATGGTCGCCAGCAGTTCGAGGTCGCCGAGCTCCTCTTCCAGGAGGCGACCGAGGAGGTCACCGGACCGGTCGAGCACCGGCACACCCGCGTGGACTTCTCGAAGGTCACCACCGGCGCGGGGGCGGCGCGCACCTGGCCTGCGGCGCTTGGGCTCTCGTTCGCGGCCGGCAGCTCGCAGGACAGCGTGCCGAAGCCCAACCTGGGGATCGACGAGGGCATCACGGCCGCGAACCTCACCGAGGTGGACGAGCTCATCGCCACCGTCTCCGGCGCGTTGCTCCGCAAGGTCTTCGGCCTCTCCCGCATCGATCAGGCGGCTGCCACGGCGGACCGAGAGGGACAGTTGCCAAAACCCGTCGTGCTGATGCCGGGCATCAAACAGCCGCCCGTCGTGCCGCAGGTGCTGCCCGTTCAGCTGCTCCGTGTCGGCGCCGTCGCCGTGCTCGGGATTCCGGGGGAGTTGACCACGATGGCCGGTCGCCGCCTGCGCACGACCGTCCTCGACGCGATGTCCGCCACTGGCGTCACGCACCTCGCGCTGGGTACCTATGCCAACGAGTACGCGGGGTACATCACGACACCCGAGGAGTACTCAGCGCAGTACTACGAAGGTGCATCGACGCTCTTCGGTCCCCACACGCTCGAGGCCCACCAGCAGGTTGCGGCTCAACTCGCGACGGCGATGGCGGAGCGACAGGCCCACGCCGCCCGGTCCGGCCGCGACCGATTGGACGTCCCCTCGACAGTGGCGGTACCGCTTCCGGAACCTGTCGAGCTCGGCGGTCGGGCTGCGCTTCTACAACAAACACAATTGGTTGCGGTGGGTCCCCCTCCCCAGGGCCCACAAGAGGATTGACGCCTGTACCGAGGTGGCGTACCACGAGCGCGAGTTCACATGGCGCCTGCTGCCCAAAATCGAACGGCTCACGGTCAGGCTGCCCACCGTCAAAACGGTCACCGTCAAGGTAGGCGACGACCTGAAAAGGACGATGTCCGCCGGGCAACTGCTGACCATCTCGGCCGACGGTTCGATCTCCATAGGCGAGTACAGCCCGCCGCTGCGGACGTAAGTAGCTCGAATCTCGCGCTCAGCCGGCGATTGTTTCCAACCGTGGCTTCAGCACCTGGCCGGACGGAAGCGTCAAGGCGACTCGGACCTTCGCCTTGCGATAGCGAATGCGGATCTGAGCCTCTTGGCCGATCTCGAGACCAAGCTTTCTGAAGCGAGCTTGGACCAGGTCCTTGTCCAGGCCCGGCGGCTGACGGGCGCTGACTGTGACCTCGTCAACCTTGCCGCGAATGACAAGGTCGGCCGGAGCCCGCAGGGGCTTGGCGATGTACTGGGCGACCCCGGGCGTTGCCGTCTTGCCTTGGTTGACTCCTTCAACCAGGATCGTGATCGTGTCTCGAGCGCTCACCTGATCACTGCTCAAAGCCTGAGCCAGCGTGTCGGGATCACAAGCGACCACCGCTGCTGACGAACCAGACCAGGTTCGGCAATCGGTGATAGTCCCAAGGCCAGGGATGGCCTCGGCTCCAGCTCCCGGTGTGGCTTCATCGCAAGTTTCGCGCTTGTCGAAATCCTGACCACTGACGGCAACGGTCTGGGCGCACCAGGGAGCGCGATAACGATCCTGAGTGCTCGGCGAGTGGGGGCCGCCGGCCAAGGGGCAATCGCTTGCCGTCGGGTCTTCGCAGACCCGCCCCCAGAGACCGGCGAAGGCGTTCCACGAACGGCGCCGGCAACCGCTGGGGGCAGATGGAGCAGGCACGAGGGCTTGGCCGCGCACGCCGCGTCTCTGTTGCGGCCCCAGGGTGCAAGACCATCATGGCGACCCTCTGGGCGGCGGATCACGGTTCGGGCCAGCTGCTGACACTCCGAAGTCTGGCAAGGGCTCGGATAGGAGGCGTGAGTTCCCTCGGCGACATACACAACGGGATGGGTGTCGTCCGGCCCGCCGAGGTCAAGCTGGGGGGCCCCGTAGCGGAAGACGCCCTCGTGGGCCGCGTAGTCGACGTACTCGACGCGTTTGGCATCAGCGGCGGGAATGACCACGGTCACCCCCTCCCAATCACCCTCGTGGTCGGAACAGAGAATGCGAATGGGCCCAGTACAGGCAGCGGCCTTGCCGAGGCGCGGGAAGTCGTTGTAGCGGTAGAACCACCAGTAGTCGATGTAGTAACGACCGTTGGCCCCGACGACGTCGTAGTAGATCGCCGATCCGGGATCGCGATTGCAATCAAGAAGGGGAGGCGAACGCGGGCACTGCTCCGGGCTCCGGTAATCGAGGCCGTTCGGTCGGCTCCCGGCGATGTCGACATACAGGTTCTCGCCCCCCAGTCGGAAGTGGGAGATCGCAGAATCAAATTCGCGATGGCCAACAACGGGCTCGCAGCGCCCCGCCCCGCGGATCTCACGCTGACAAAGTCTCTGGGGCGAGCCGAGCGCGGCCTCGTCGAGGAAGCGGTCGACATTGAGCGGCCGCCAATGCTCCGCGGAGTCGAAGCGGAGGATTGGCCGAAAACGCTTGGCCAGGTCGAGTTGCACCCCAGCCGGGACGTCGACCACGGGCCGGTCCTTGGAGGGGGCGGGCTCGTCACCCGCGCCGCTGATGAGCAAGATGACCAACAGGGCGATCAGGATCGGCGTTAGTAGCACGATCTGCCGGCTTTACTCGAGCCGGTCGCATCCTGGACCGACCTCATCTCGGCCCATCATCGCTTACGAATCACGGTGGTGTAGGACTAATCGGGGCGACTGGATTTGAACCAACGACCTTTCGGCCCCAGCCGAGCGGATTCACGCGTCTATGCGTCTCGGAGCGTCCGTCGTCTACCTGGGTCGACCATCGCTTCGAGCTTCGCGTCGGTGACCGAATCTATGAGCTTGATGATGCCGTTGATCTCGCGCTCCGCTGCTGCTTTCCATGCAATGCGGCGGTCGCGGAAGGCGCATCACAGGCGTTTGCGCGGCAATCGACCCTCGGCTAGGGTCGGCCGGGTGGAGATCGCGCCCGGCGTCTTCGTTTCGAGTCTCACGACAGATGAAGGGTGGGAGCCCGATCCTGACGTAGGCGGCGAGATGCACGAACTGCACCACGAAGGGGTGTGGGCCGGACTTTCGCGATTCACGGACGCCGGCGATGAGGTGGTGAAATGGACCCTCGAAGAACGCGAGACTGCGCTGGTTCTCGAGGGCGCGGCCACGATCGAGATCGAGGGAGGCCCGACGATTGAGGTCAAGGCGGGCGACCTCTTCTCACTCCCCAAGGGCGCCAGCACGACGTGGCACCTGACCAAGCCGTTCAGGGAGTTCTGGGTGCTGGGATAAGCCGTCGACTCCGGCGCCACTTCCCAGGCAAAGCACTGCTTCTCGTCCGAAGCGGCCGCTCCTGGCATCGGCGTCGAGGCGTCGCTTGCATGGAAGGCAG